>CAIRLC010000046.1 GCA_903879335.1 uncultured Pseudomonadota bacterium | reverse complement strand
CCGGCCACACAGTGCGCTCGGCTACCGGCCGCCCGCACCGGAGACGACGGTGGCGGATTTGACGGTTAGGAAGATAATCGGAGAGACTCGGAACGTTGCATAACAGACATCAGAACTGGATCAGTTAATGCAGGCCGGTCATGTCCTTGGAAATCCATCATGACAGTTCCACTGACCTGCCTAAGCCTGACGATGACTGTACGCCTCACCGATCCTTCGCGCACGCTGTGATACCCAAAAGAGAGTGTTCAGGCCCGGCGCGAAACTCTATTGTTTCCTTACAATAAAGCCGAACTAAACGTCATGGGCCACGAGAGGGGGGAGCACCGATGAACATTCGATACGCATGGATCTCGACAATGGTTCTGGTGGGGCTTCTGTCATGCCTCTCGACCGCGATCGCCTCTCCCGCGACTATCGACGCGAGCTATCCGGTCAGCGTGCGGGAAGAGTGGATCACGCTACCGGATGGCGTGAAGCTGTCCGCCACGATCTACGCGCCGACTGCAAAGACATCGCGCGAAAAGTTTCCGGTGATCCTCGAATACTTACCCTACCGCAAGGATGAATCCACCAACCATGCGCCCGTACACCGCTACTTTGCAGAGCATGGCTTTGTCTCGGCACACGTCGATATTCGCGGTACCGGCCGCAGCCAAGGTCAATTGATCGCACGGGAATATACGGAACGTGAACAGACCGATGCAGAAGCTGTGATCGCGTGGCTTGCTCATCAACCTTGGTCAAATGGCAATGTCGGCATGTTTGGCATCTCGTGGGGCGGATTCAACTCAATCCAGTTAGCCATGCGTCAACCGCCAGCCCTCAAGGCCATCATCGCCATCGACGCGACCGAGCAACTGTTTCGAGAAGACGTTCATTTTCTGGACGGCATGATGCATACAGATGAATACGAGCTGAACGTCGACATGTTGAGCTCGATGACGCGCTCACCCGATTTCCCAACCGACGAAGCAAGCCTGTCCGAGCGTTTCGATACGCCCCCTTGGTACATCGCGTACAAGGAGCATCCTCGAAATGGTGAGTTCTGGGACAAGCCGGTCCGCTCACTGTCGTCCATCAAAATCCCGATGTATCTGATCGGCGGCATGCTTGATGGCTACCGAGACAGCATCCCCCGCATGTTGGAGCAGGTGCAGGCCCCCATCCGCGCGCTCCTCGGTCCCTGGAACCATAGCGAGCCCCATGATGCGGTCCCAGGTCCCGCCATCGAATGGCGAGACATCGCCGTCGAATGGTGGGCACACTGGCTCAAGGGAGAAGCGAACGGTGCCATGGAACGACCTGCCTTGTCGGTGTACATGAACCACAGCTACCCGCCCAATCTTCAATTACGCAATATTCCGGGCGAATGGCGGGCAGAAGCCAGCTGGCCACCGGCAGGGCTGCGCCATGAAACGCTCTACCTAGGACCCGACCATAGCCTGCATGAAGCCCCCACTCCCAGCGGTATCCACACCCTCGCCTATCATCCGGCGGCAACTCAAGAGAGCGGCGGGCCAGACTTCTGGTGGGGTGACATTTGGGGTGATCAGCGCGCGGTCGATGCCTACAGCCTCACCTACGACAGCCCAGCACTCAAAGAGGACCTATCGATCCTCGGTCGCCCGCGTGTCTGCCTCGCGGCATCCGCTTCGGCACCAACGGCGCACTGGTTCGCACGACTCTCAGATGTCGCGCCAGATGGCACGACAACACTCGTCGCGGGTGCCGGCTTAGCCGGTGCGCACCGTGATTCGGACCGCGACCCCAAACCGCTTGAGCCCGGTCACGAGTACGCGCTGTGTATCGATCTGCACCTCACGTCGTGGGTGTTCCCGCAGGGGCATCATTTGCGGGTCGCTGTCTCTAACGCGATGTGGCCCATGGTTTGGCCGACGCCCGATCTGATGAGCACAACGCTGCGCTTTGGCGGCGCTCTCGGCTCCAGAATTGACCTGCCCGTGATTCCTGCGGTGGCAACGCTGCCAGCGCCGACTTTCGCACCGGTTATCGACGCAACTCCATCAACGGACGCCGATGAGGGCCTCAATGTCAGTTCCAACGTGCCGGGACTCAAGTGGACGGTCAGTCGCGATCCCGGCGCACAAACCGCGAAAGTGGAATGGCGCGGCGGTAGCTCAACAGACTTTGAATGGGGTCATGAAGACGTCCATGAAACCATGACCTATGAAGCGGACGACCTACACCCTGAGAAGAGTGCCGTCCACGGCGTCTCTGAAACGGTCGTGAAGCTGAAGGACCGCGAATTACTTTGGCGCGCCATCCTCGATACGACCAGCGATCATGACCACTTCTACGTCACGTTGCGTCGCGAACTGTATGAAAACGGGACACTGAAGCGCGAGCGATCGTGGCGTTCGACCATCCCGCGGGATGGTCAGTAGTACACACTCGAAAAAAACAACGGCGGCCCGGACCTACTGATCCGCGCCGCCGTCAGAATGGCACTTATCGCTTAGAACGTGTATCCGACCGATACCCCAATGACGCGCGGACGCAATGGCGTCTGCGCGACGATGAACTGGCCAGTACTGATGAAGGTGCTCTTGGTCGAATTCGCCAAGTTCTCCGCATTCAGCGTCACCGTCCAGTTGTCCTTAGCCACGCCAATGGACGCTTCCATCGTCGTATAGGCAGGGTTCTCAAAGCGGCCGCGTGACGAACTGATGGCGCCGCCGATCGCGTAGTTCGGATTTGCACCGGCTTGCGTGTAGGAGTGCCCCTGATGATGGGCGCCGAACTGCACGTAGGCGGTGTAACTATCGCCGAAGCCCCAGTCATACCGTGCACGGAAGCTCATCTGCATCGGCGGTGAGTTTGCACTCGGCGCGCCGACCGGACCGAACGGGTTATCGACCGGTGTGCACGGATCCGTATTGCACAGCTGCGTAATCGGCTGTCCGTAATTCGCGCTGGCAGGATTGTTATTGACGAGCGCCGGCGAGTTGGTCTGCCGGCTCTGATTCCACGAACCCGCCGCCTGCAGCACCAATCCTGCGAACGGCTGCAGAATAATCGACGTCTCGACACCCTTAACGACGAAGTTCTGTCCGTTGGTGTTGTAGAAGAGGTTGCCGACGAGACCCGGATTGAAGAACGCAATCTGCACGTCGTTCCAATCTTCGCGGTAGACCGCTCCGTTCCACTGCAGGTGGTGGTTCCAGAATGTGGTCTTCCAGCCGAGTTCATTGTTGGTCAACTTGTCTGAACTGTACGCACGCGGAATGAGGTATTGCGGCAACCCATCAGGGCCCGTGGCGTGCGCCGAGAGACCGTTCTGATTAAAGCCACCCGGACGAAAGCCCTGCGACCAGGTGTAGTACACCATCGCATCCGTCGTCACGTGCCATGTCAGATTCGCACGACTCTTCCAACCGGACTCCGTGTCGACGAGATTTTGCTCGTCAAGGCTGTAGGCGTAGGTCGGGTAGTTTGGACAGCCGCCCGGCTGAGCACCCTGCTCGTAGCAGCCGAAGCTGCCGCCGACGCTACCGACAAACTTGTTACTAAAGCGGAAGTGACGCGTGCCGACCGTCGCCGTCAGCTTCTTCGGGATGATGTCGTAGTCGAACGACGCAAAGAATGCCGTCTGCTTCGTCTCACGAGAGGATGCGATAGGCGTCACGATTTGCCTCAATGTCCCGCGGCGCATCGAAATCCCCGCCCTGCGCATACAGTGCCGACCCGTCAAAGCGATCCGGACGAAAACCCTTCTCGCTCCACCGGTGCGAGGTGGCCACACATTGCAACGAAATGGCCTGCTCCACCGGATCCAGCGGCGTCCAGAAACTGACCGACTGTTCACCGCGCACGCAGTAGTACGGCTCGTCCTGATGCCACGGTGTGACGGTGCTATTGCCCGGCCACTTGATCAGCGTGTGGTCATGAAAAAAGCGCGCGGAGTTCGACTGCATTAACTGCGCCGCGATAGCCGCCGCGGGCGATTCGTAGACGTAGCGTTGAAATGCAGGGATGTCGGACCAACGACAAAAGTCCTGGAAAAAGGCCGCAGAACCGTCTTGCGGCCGATAGGTACGCTCGAGCGCACTCGGCGCGGCATGGACCGCCGCCATCCCCTCGCGCAGTGGCTCCACCCAATCGCTAAACACGCCCCGCAACACCACCACGCCATCGCGCTGGAAACTGTCAATATCCTCTTCACTGACCATCACCGTTCGCCTCACCCGAAGTTTAGGGTCCAATCCCTGCCGTCAACGCGAGGCCGATGGCGCGACAGCGGCCGACCCGGATAGATAATCGACCGCCAGATGCACCAGCGTGCTAACGCCCACATCGAGCACGGCTTCGTCGATGTGAAAGCGCGGTGAGTGATTCGGCGGGAACGCATCGGCAGGCGCACCCGGCGTGCGAGCACCTAAGATCACAAACAGGCCAGGGATCTCGTGCTGAAACGCCGAGAAATCTTCACCGCCGGTGGTCGGTTTCGCTTCCACCACGTTCGCGTCCCCCGCAACATGGCGCAACGTCGGTAACATCCGTTGCACCAAGGCAGGGTCGTTGTACGTCACGTCGTAGTGCAAAAGCGGATCGATCTCTACGGTCGCAGTGGCACCCGAGGCTTGTGCGGTTGCTTCCACCAAAGCGTGAAGCTTCTGGCGGGCGGCGACCAACATATGCGGATCCAGGGCCCGGATCGTCCCGATCAGCGTGACCGTGTCGGGAATAATGTTCGACTTGATACCGCCGTGGATGGATCCGACCGTGACGACGATGGGCGCTTGCGTCACGTCCATCATGCGACTGGGAATCGTCTGGATCGCGGAGACCACTTGGGCTGCAATGACGATGGGATCCACGCCGTCCCAGGGCATGGCGCCATGGGTCTGACGACCGTGAATCGTGATCTTGAAGTCGTCCGAACCGGCCATGAGACCGCCAGCGCGATACGCGATGGTCCCCACGTCAGCGAAACTCATGACGTGCAACCCAAAAATGGCGGACGGTTTCGGGTCGGTGGAGAGCACGCCCTCCTTCACCATCCGGCGCGCGCCGTAGTCTTCACCGTCAGGAGCGCCTTCTTCGGCCGGTTGAAAGATGATTTTGACGGTACCCGGCCAATCCTGGCGGGAGCGCGCCAACACTTCGGCAGCCCCGAGAAGAATCGCCATATGAGCGTCGTGCCCGCAGGCATGCATCACACCGGTGGTCTGACCCGCGTACTGCGTGGTTACCGTCGAACGAAACGGCAGATTGACCTCTTCCGTTACCGGCAGCGCATCGAGCTCCGACCGCAAGGCGACCACCGGGCCCGGACGACCACCTTGAAGCACACCAACAACACCGGTCTCGGCAATACCGGTGGTGACCTCGTAGCCGAGCTGGCGCAAGCGATTGGCCACATACTCAGCCGTTTCCACTTCGCGATTGCCCAATTCCGGGTGCGCGTGAATGTGCCGACGAGTCTCAATGACCGATGAGTGAAGCGCACTCGCCAGATGATCCAATTGGGTATTCAGCGCATCACTCGGTGCTGCGCTCGCAGCACCGGTGAGCGTGATTGCAGCCACAAGCAACACCAAGCCGAACTGAGTCCCCAAACGCATAAGATCATCCTGTGTCAGCGTGAGTCGTCCGTCCGGACGTGCAAGCTTTGGCTACGAAGCGGCCTTACATACGGTGCAGCACGCACAGCTTGTGACCATCCGGATCGCGCAGGTAGGCAAGATACAACTTCCCCACGCTGCCCTCGCGAACGCCCGGAGGACCTTCGCAATTGGTGCCACCCGCCGCAAGGCCCGCGGCGTGCCATGCATCACATTGCTCAGGGGACGTGGCCGCGAAGCCCAGCGTCGAACCGTTGGCAGCGGTCGCCGGTTCACCATTGATCGGGCGTGTCACGGAGAACACACCGCCACTGGTTCGGTAGAAAATACGATGCCCGTCGACGAAGGCAGGGGCCACGCCCAGCGTACCCAAGAGGGTGTCGTAAAACGCCTTGGCGCGATCAAGATCGTTGGTGCCAATCATGACGTGTGAAAACATAGGCTCGTTCCTTATCAGTTGCAGAGGGATCGCGCCGTCACCGGGACGGGACTGCGTACGAGGATACCGGTCGCTGACCCGAAGGGGGAGTTTTCCTCCCCCCTCCGGTTGAGCAGCGCTTAGAACCTCTGACCGAATCGCACCCCGATCGTGCGCGGACGATTGACGCCAATGTACGTCGTCGCGCCGCAGGTGGTCGGCTTACATTCCGAATAGCGATAGAGATCCGCCTGCTTGTCAGTCGCGTTGGTGACGAAGACCTCGACCGAGGTCGCATCCTTCTTGACGCCGGCCAGCAGGTCGAGCGTCGCATACGCTTCTTGATCCCCCAAGATCGCCTGATCGACCAACCGCAACGCTGACCGACTGGCCGTCTGATACACGAGCGCGCCTTGCACGTGCGCGTCGTAATTACCAAAGGACCATTCGTAGCGGGCGATCCCATCCGCCTTGAACTTCGGCGTGACCGGCAATTGCGTGCCGGATGGCGCCTCGGGGTTGGGGCAATCGGTCACGAGGTTGCCGTTCGCATCCGGATGCGCGCAGTAGTTCTGTGTGAGCTTCGCATCGACGAGCGTCATCGCGGCCGAGATCGTCAACCCAGGTGTGGGCATCCATTCCAACTGCGACTCCACACCTTTGATCTGCGCCTGACCGGCATTGCGGATCACAGTGAGCGACTGTGTGCCGAGGAAGGCGAACTGGAAGTCCTTCCAGTCTTCGATAAACAGCGCACCGTTGAAACGAACGCGATTGTCCGCCGACGAAGTCTTCCAACCGATCTCGTAGTTCGTGAGGAAGTCAGACTTATAGGGCCCGAAACTACCGTTGCGGTTCACGCCACCCGGACGGAAACCCTTGGAGAAAGTGGCGTAGACCATATGACGATCGTCGAACTTGTAAGTCGCATTAACCTTCGGCGTCGATCCGCTGCCACTGACCGTTTTATCGAGGTTCATGCACGGCGCACCGTTGATGCTGACCGTCGAGAAGCAGGTCGCCTCACCCCAGTAGCTGGCAAACGGCGAGGTGAGACCATAGCCGAAGAACCCGGCCAGCGTGTTCTTGTAATGGAACTCACGCAGTCCAACGGTCAGGTTGAGCTTCTGGTTCACATCCCAGGTCAGCTCACCAAAGACCGCTGAGTCGCGATCCGTGCGCAACTGTTCAGTCAGCCACCAGGTGTGATCCCAACCGGTCACCCAGCTGCTCTGAGCGAGGTTATCGATCACGTAGCGCTGCTCGATACCGTGCTCCTGCCGTTGCAGGAAGATACCGCCCACGAAGCGCACACTGCGGTCCTTAGGCGTCGAAAAGCGCAGTTCGTGACTGGACTTCTTATATCGGTCATTGCCCAGCGTCCGCTGGGAGGGGTCAATCAAGTTATCGGCGTTATCCCGGTAGTAGTTACCCGAACCATAGTGCTGGTCGTAGAAAAACGAGTAGTCCGTATAGTCCGAGGAGGTGTGGTCGTTGCGCTTCAAGAAGGCGCCGGCGTAGGTGACGTCGACGTCCGCTATTTTGCCTTGCACCGTGAGGGCGGCATCCACCCAGTTGTCCTTGGCGTATTCCGGTTCGAAGTGGGTCACGGCGAGCGTGCCAACGTTCGGGTCGTAGGCAAAGACACCGTTGGCGTCCTCGCGCTGCGCCATGAGGGTGGGCGTCACCGTCCATTGATCACCCAGTTGTAGCTTGAGGCTTGCGCGGGCACCCGTCTTCGTGACGTCGTTGTAGTGCTTTTTCGCCACCGCGGTATTGGAGATCGTGATCCCAGAGGTCGGGTAGGTCCGGGTCCCCGGCACGTTGTCGATAAAGCCCGAGTCATGCTCGGTCCAACCGACGAGGCGGACAGCGGCGGTCGGCGAGAGCGGAAGGTTAACGAACCCTTCCCCCAAATACCCCTGTGCCCCGTGCGCGACGGTATTCACTTCGAGGTTGTAGCCGGCCTTGAAGGCCGTCGGATCCGGCTTGTTCGTGATGATGCGGATCGTGCCCGCCTGGGAACTGGCGCCGTAGAGCGTGCCCTGTGGGCCGGACAGCGCTTCGACCCGCTCGATGTCGTAGATGTGCACGTCGACGGCGCCCTGGATCGTCGTGATCGGCTGCTCGTCGAGGTAGGTACCCACGCTCGGCTGGGGCCCTGAGTGGTTGCCGTTTTCACCGCTGGCGACGCCACGCATGAACACGCGCGCAAAGCCCGGTGAGGTGCTTTCGTAAGAGACCGATGGCATGTATTTAACATAATCATCGAAACTCTGGACTTTGAGCTCCTCGAGCTTCGCCGTCCCAATCGCCACCAGCGACAAGGGCACGGTCTGCAGACTCTCCGATCGCTTTTGGGCAGTCACGACCACTTCTTCGAGCCCGCCGACGTTTGCTGCGTCCGTCGCAAAGACGGTTCCCGCCGACAATAATCCAAGCGCCGGAGTACCGACCCTCAGCGCGATTGCTATTGCGTGTTGTACGGCATTACGTGCGATCCGAGTCATACCCTTCCCCTTTCGTTAACGGTCCCTATCCGGGCGGTTTCGATCGGCCGGACGGACCTTCAGGCCTCGCCACCGATCCTTTCGGAAACCACGTAGGGTCTTTGTGCGGGGAGAATCGCTAAGCGTCAAGCGGTACCGACTCCCGAACGGGGTGATTTAGGCAGGGAGAGTCGGCCGGATGGCGGGCAAAGGGCCCCGTGCCGAGGCCGCCTCGGGGACATCAAAGCGACGTCCCTCCGCGAGTAACCAGGCGTGAAACGCGGCGCCGGTGGGGGTGTCCAAGGCCGCCCCGTTCCAGGCGAGGAAGTAGGACTCCGGCAGCGGCAAGCCCTCAGCAAAGACGCGTTGCAAATGGCCCTGCGCCAATGCGCTCGCCACCATTGAGTATTGCGCCAAAGCAAAGCCACGGCCTTCGATAGCCGCATCGATGGCGGCACCCGATAAGGAAAAAGTCAGTTCGCTCTTTAAGCGATCACCCGAGACACCGACCGACGGGAACCAATCCCGCCAGGTTGGCGGTGACTGATGGTCCACGCCCCAGTCAATCCATAAGAGGGTTTGCTTGCGCAGATCGCGCGGCTGTCGAATCGGACCAGCACGCTCAAGTAGTGACGGACTTGCCACGACGATGACGTGGTCGGTGAAGAGATGCGACGACCGAGAATAGCCGCGTCTGCGCTGCCCGTAGCTGATGCGAAAGTCCGCTTCCACGCCATCCAGTTTCGATTCGTTATCTAGGCCTTTGACAAGCACACTCGCCAACGGCTCACGTTGCTTCCAATCAAACAGCAACGGCCCTAACCACTTCGTCGCGAGCGACGGTAGCGCGCTCACGATGAGGTGCCGCGATCGCTGTGCGCGATCGACGTCCTCTTGGGCGCGACGCAGTTGTTGAAACCCTGTCGTGATTCGACTCCAGTACATCGAACCCCAACTGGTGATCTCGATGCCGCGTCCGTTCCGTTGCACCAGCCGGACGCCCAGATGCTTCTCGAGAATGTGGATCTGCTGGGTCACGGCGCTAGGCGACACGCCCAGTTCCTCGGCGGCGCGACTGACGCTGCCGGTGCGGCCGACGACTTCGAAGACTTCGATGGACCGCAGGGGCGGTAGTTTGAGCATGGCGCATCTCTCCGATTCGAGGCGACGCCTGCATCGCTCGACTGTTTAGTTTATCTTAAACAAACTGCAGAGAACATGGGGTGACTACCGGGCGTGGGCCCCCTAGTCTCTCTGCCAACGATCGATCGGGGGGCTAAGTCGTGTTCATTCAGAATGCTTGGTACGTGGCGGCGACGGATGCCGAGGTGACGCGCAAGCTCCAAGCCGTCACTGTGATCGGTGAACGCATCGTGCTGTACCGCACCCGCGCCGGTGAGGCGATTGCCCTCGAAGACGCCTGTGTGCACCGCAAGCTCCCCTTGTCGATGGGACGCCTGCGCGACGATACGATCGAATGTGGCTACCACGGAATGGTCTACGACGGATCCGGACGGTGCACCCATGTGCCGGGCATGGATCGCATTCCGACCAGTGCCCGTGTGCGTCGGTATCCCACCGTCTCGCGTTATGGACTGGTTTGGGTGTGGATGGGCGATGAGGCCAAAGCGAACCCTGACGAGATCTTTCAGATCGCTGAGGCCGACAATCCGGCCTGGGGTCGTAATGCGGGCGGTTCGATGACCGTGGCCTGCCATGTTCTCTATATCACCGACAACCTCCTCGACCCCTCGCACGTGGCGTGGGTCCATCAGTCCTCCTTCGGCAACGATGCCTGTGCCGACACCCCGATTCAGACCACGGAAGCGGCCAGCGGCGTGACGGCCTGGCGCTGGATGCGCAATGTCCCCGTGGCGCCCTTCTATCAATCGCTGGTGCGCTTCACCGGCCACTGCGACCGGTTGCAGCACTACGAAGTACGCTACCCCAGTCACGCCTTCATCCGCGCCGTCTTCGTCCCAACCGGTGCAGCCGAGCAGGAAGGCGCGAACCATCCGCTGGCGATGATCATGGACTCATACAACTTCATGACGCCGGTGGATGCGGACACGACCCGTTACTACTGGTTCCAGACGCGCAATTTCGAACCCCACAATGCCGCGCTCTCGGAAGAGATGGATGTGGCCGTGCGCAATGCGTTCGCGGAAGACCGCGTGGTGTTGGAAGCCGTTCACCGTGGCTTCAAAGACCAACGAACCCCGAAAATTGATCTTGCCATCGATCGTGCGCAGTTATTGTTCCGACGTCGCGTAAAGGAACGCCTCGCGGCGGAAGCGACCCCATGAGAGCCGATTCAACGAAGCGTATCGTGGCAGCGCTGAATGAACGTCAGGGTCAGCCACGCTCGGCGGCACGCGCGATGCCGGGCGAGTTCTACACGTCCGAAGCCTGGCTCGAATGGGAAAAGAGCGAACTGTTTCGTCGTGAGTGGATCGCCATCGGACACGAGGGTGAAATACCCAGCGTCGGGGACTATTACACGACCGAGCTCGTCGGTGAACCGCTCTTAGTGGTGCGGACCAACGAGGGGGTGCAGGTGCACTCCAATGTCTGTCGCCATCGCGGCTCTCTGGTGGCGCGCGATCGCGGTCATGCCGTCCGCTTTACCTGCCCATATCACGCGTGGACATATGGCTTGGATGGTGCACTCGCTGCTGCGCCGCTCATGAACGGAACGAGTCTTGATAAGCGAACCTGTCGCTTACCGAGCATCGCCTGCACGCTTTGGCATGGCTACATCTTCGTGAATCTCAGCGGCGACGCAGCCCCACTGTTGCCTCGCCTCAGCGGAATCGAGTCGGTGGTTGCTAATTACCAAGACGCGTCGCGACGATTCTTGTACGGCGCCGATGAAGTCTGGGCCACCAACTGGAAATGCCTCGCGGAAAACTTCATGGAGGGTTATCACCTCTCTCCGCTACATGCCAAAACGCTCCATGCGGTCACGCCCACCCATCTGTGCGAAAAACTCACGCCCTCGGACGATTACACCGGTTACCGCGCCAACTTCGCGCCGAGCTGTCCGGAACGCGGACCCTATCCACCGACCCTTACCGATCTCGAAAGGCGCTCCGATGCCTTTTACTGGATCTTCCCAGGCTTCGTGATCGGCATCTGCCCGCACTTCACGCTGTACATGTGCCTGCGCCCAACCGATGTCGGTCATGTCGGCATCCGCTGGGGCGTGACCGGGTCCGCGCAACTGACGCCGGATGATCCGGTGGTCACCGACTATGTCGCCTTATGCGCGGAGTTCAGCGCCGAAGACCGCCAAGAACTCGAGGTTCTCTGGCGCGGGCTGCACAGCGCCCTGTACGAACCGGGTCCGCTGGCACCGGACGCCTTCGAGGGCACGATTGAAGACATGATCCAGTATGTGGCCCGTCGTTGGGCACAGACCGCCAAAAGAGACCCCCATGACCGCACCTGAGCATCCGATCATCTTCTGCAAGAGTGAGCGGGCGACAACTTGGGTAGCGGAGACGGACTCGCTGCTCAGCGCCGCCGAGAGCGCCGGCATTGATGCTCCGTTCGCCTGTCGCTCGGGGTTTTGCGGCACCTGCGTCACTCGCTTAATCGACGGCACGGTGACGTATACGACGGAACCCTTGTGGGATCTGGCGGCAGATGAAATATTGCTGTGCTGCAGCCAACCCACATCCAGCCTTAAACTGGACCTCTAAGCGAATTCACCGGATGACCCGGCTGACCGGCCTGCATTAACTGATCCAGTTCTGATGTCTGTTATGCAACGTTCCGAGTCTCTCCGATTATCTTCCTAACCGTCAAATCAGCCACAGTCGTCTCCGGTGCGGGCGGCCGGTAGCCGAGCGCGCTGTGGGGCCGGATCCGGTTGTAGTGCCAGCGCCAGTGTTCGGTGATG
>CAIRLC010000045.1 GCA_903879335.1 uncultured Pseudomonadota bacterium | reverse complement strand
GTGGTCTGCCCAAGAGGGGTGGAACGGACGCACGCTCAACCAGTACGAGGCCAAGGGCATTTTGGTTGGCGCTTTGGGGGTGTTGGCGGTGCATTACGGGTACTCGCGATAAATCATCAAATAACCTATTGACGCGGTATATATCGAAGAGGTAGCATTCTGCTAATCACTCAAATTACGCCCACACGGTTCGCGCCTTGTGGGCGTTTTGTTTGGGTCTTGACTTCCCCGCATCTATCGCGCTTGCAAGCAACCCTCGCTGGTTGACCTGCACGCTGCGTCCCAACCCGAAAGCTTTCCTATGACACCCGAGATCCGAATGGTCGCGGTGGATTCGCTCATCCCGTATGCGCGAAACGCCCGCACCCACAGCGAAGACCAGGTGGCACAGATTGCCGCCTCGATCTCCGAGTTTGGCTTTACCAATCCGATCCTCACCGACGGCGACAAAGGCGTGATCGCTGGTCACGGACGTCTGGCTGCGGCGCGCAAACTTGCACTGACACAAGTGCCCGTGATCGAGTTGGGCCACCTCACCGCAATACAAAAGAAAGCCTACATCCTGGCCGACAACCGCATCGCTGCCAACGCTGGCTGGGACGAAGAGTTGCTCAAGCTTGAGATTGCCGAACTCGATGAGGCTGACTTCAATCTGGATCTGATGGGCTTTGGTGACGAAGAACTCGAGCGTTTGCTCAATGGCGACGGCGACACCACGGGTCTGACCGAAGACGATGCAGTACCCGATGTGCCAGCGGACCCTGTCTCCAAAACAGGCGATGTGTGGGTCCTGGGTCAGCACCGTTTGCTGTGCGGCGACTCCACTGTGCTCTCCGATGTCGAGCGCCTGATGAACGGTCAACTCGCCGACATGGCCTTCACCGATCCACCCTACAACGTGGACTACGGCAACAACGCCAAGGACAAGATGCGTGGTAAGGTGCCGATCACTATGGAAGAGGGCGAGGCTTATCTTGCTACTGACATGGCCGACGCACTGAAGGCCGCGCTGCGCTACTGTCCGGTGCTTGCCACCGAGCCGGAAACGCGGCTTGCGGCCATTGTGGATTTCACGTTCAACCTTGGAGCCGGTAGGTTGCAGGTGTCAACGCTTCGACGGCGTGTCAATCAGCGGGACTGGCCAGGTGCGGGGCAGGAGTTACGGCGGTGGGTTTACGGTGGCGGCAGAGTACTGCCAGGGTTGGTTCTCAGGCGCGAGGCGGAGGTTTCGCTACTTTTTTGAGCAACTCTTTGTTCCTTTTTCTGCCGATCAAGACATCGAATTGCGCCTTGGGCAAGGATTGCACCTACGATGGCCATGGGACTTGGCTCGGGCTTTGAGTAGATTGGTTCTTGGGGGTGAGATTGCATGATGCGGGCTCCTTTGGTTTGATGAAGCCGAATGTTTGCTTCGATCCCGAAGAACTATCAAGTCGATCTGACCTCTCGGGTTACATCGCCGTATCGAATAGCTGTCTCAACATTTAGAATGATGAACCGGGCCCCAAGAGCTTGATCTACTTGCCCTTGGAAAACTTAGGCGGTTTGTGATCTGGTGTCTTCTGGCCCGCCAGTACAAAGACCTCAAACCTGCTCAGCAGGCCTTGAGGTAGCCTCAGGCCCCGCACCACGCGGGGCTTTTTGCTTTGGGCTCCTGACTGCGACCTGGCCGATGCACTGAAGGCCTCGCTGCGCTACTGTCCGGTGCTTGCCACCGAGCCGGAAACGCGGCTTGCGGCCAGTGTGGATTTCACATTCAACCTCGGGGCCGGTCGGTTGCAGACGTCGACGCTTAGGCGGCGGGTCAATCAGCGTGACTGGCCAGCTGTGGCGCAGGAGTTACGGCGGTGGGTTTACGGCGCAGGGCGAGTGCTACCTGGGTTGGTGATCAGGAAGGAGGCTGAGTCTTTGCTGCTGTCATCCGGTCAATCTTGACAAGGCTTATTGGCCGGTGAATATTAATAGTTATTAACTGTTAGGAGAGCATCATGCCCACCAGCGTTGCCCTGAGCCCCCATTTTGAGACCTTCATCCGCGACCAAGTCGAAAGCGGCCGCTACAACAACGTCAGTGAAGTCGTCCGTGCGGGACTGCGCTTGCTTGAGGACGCCGAGCGCCAGCAGGCCATCCAACTCCAAGCACTAAGAAATGATATCGCCGCAGGCAAGGCCAGCGGCGAAGCACTTGCTGCGGAGCCGGTTTTTGAACGATTACAAGCCAAATACGCACAGCAGGCGACTCGCCAAGCTCGCTAATGCAATTGCTGATCACGCCTTTGGCGGCGTTCGATCTTGAGGAGATCGGCGACTACATTGCACAAGACAATCCGATTCGCGCCGGAACTTTCGTGGCTGAGTTGCGTGCGCATTGCGAAAAGATTTGTCTCAACCCTGCGGGCTATCGGCTGCGGCCCGAGCTGTCTGATGACTAGCGCTCATGCGCGCATGGCAACTACGCGAACCCTAAAAATCGCTACACTTCGGTCAAAGACAGTCAATCGTTGCTGGAAGGATGATCAACATGACTCAAATGCTTGTTCGCGCGATGAGTGTCGTTGTACTCGTGCTTGGCGCTACTCAGGCGTTCGCCGACCCGAAGGATAACCCCATCGCGCTCTCCTTAGCGCAAGGTAAGGGCGTCTCGGGGATGATGGTCGCCAATGGCTATAAGGTGATCGACCTGGAGCGCGGCTATGGCGAGCAGGCTGAGACTGGGGCGTGGGTCCGGTTTAATTTTGTGGGCTGGTTCTATGACCCGGCCGCACCCGATGGCAAAGGCGAGCAATTCGACAGTTCCGTCGACCGCGGTGAGCCCTTCGTGTTTCAGTTGGGGAAGCAACGCGTGATTATGGGATGGGATGCCGGCATCGTGGGCATGCGGACCGGCGGTAAGCGCCGGTTGGTGATCCCGCCATCGCTCGGTTTCGGTGATAAGGGCAGTGGTGAAAAAGGCTCGGCGAAGGCGATTCCGCCGAACGCGACGCTCGTGTTCGAGATCGAGATGATCGACTTCTTACCGGCGATCCCACCCAAGTCCTAAGCGCGGGAGATCTGCGGGGCCAGGCACCATCACGCCACGGTGACCTGATGACGAGCCTCCGAAAAGCGCTCTGTTGACTGAGCCTAGGTCAGGCAACAGAGCTGTTTTCGCCTCAATTACGCAGCACTGGCGCTGTCGATAATCGCATTCAGTGTTGCACTCGGGCGCATGACCGCGCCGATCTTGGCTGGATCTGCCCAGTAATAACCGCCAATGTCCGCCGGCTTCCCTTGAACGGCCGCCAGTTCAGCCACGATGGTGGCTTCATTCTGGGCTAAGGACGTCGCCAGGGGCGCGAAGTGCCGGGCCAGTTCAGCGTCCTCGCTTTGCGCGGCGAGCGCTTCAGCCCAGTACATCACGAGATAGAACTGGCTGCCGCGATTGTCCAATTCGCCGGTCTTGGGGGACGGCGACTTGCGGTTGTCCAACAATTTGCCGGTCGCCATGTCGAGGGTGGTCGCTAGAACCTTGGCCTTCTGATTGCCCGTCTTGAGCCCGAGGTCTTCCAAACTGACGGCTAAGGCTAAGAACTCACCCAGTGAGTCCCAGCGCAGGTGATTTTCCTCAACCAACTGCTGCACGTGCTTCGGCGCTGAGCCTCCCGCACCGGTCTCATACATGCCGCCGCCGGCCATGAGCGGCACGATTGAGAGCATCTTGGCGCTGGTGCCCAGTTCCATGATCGGGAAGAGATCAGTGAGGTAGTCGCGCAGGATATTGCCGGTCACCGAGATCGTGTCCAGACCGCGGATGACGCGCTCCAGCGTATACCGCATCGCCCGAACCTGGGACATGATCTGAATATCGAGCCCTGCAGTGTCGTGATCCTTGAGATAGGTCTGCACTTTCTTGATCAGTTCAGCTTCGTGGGGTCGGTAAGGATCCAGCCAGAACACGGTGGGCATGCCGGAATTGCGGCAGCGATTGACCGCGAGTTTGACCCAATCGCGGATCGGTGCGTCCTTGACCTGACACATCCGGAAAATATCGCCGGCCTCGACGGTTTGGCTGAGCAACACTTCGCCGGTGTCGATGTCGGTGATGTTGGCGATGCCATCGGACGGGATCTCGAAGGTCTTGTCATGCGAGCCGTATTCCTCAGCCTGCTGTGCCATCAGTCCGACGTTCGGGACAGTGCCCATGGTGCGAGGATCAAAAGCACCATGCCACTTACAGAAGTTGATCATCTCCTGATAGATGCGAGCAAAGGTGCTTTCCGGAATGACGGCCTTGACCTCTTTCAGACGGCCGTCGGCGCCGTACATTTTTCCACCCGCGCGGATCATGGCCGGCATGGAGGCGTCGACAATGACGTCGCTCGGTGAGTGGAAGTTCGTGATGCCCTTGGCGGAATCGACCATCGCCAGTTCTGGCCGGTGCTCCTGGCAGGCATGCAAGTCGCGAACGACTTCTTCACGTTGCGAGCTCGGCAGCGTGGCGATCTTGGCGTACAGATCACTCATGCCGTTATTGACGTTGATGCCCAGCTCGTCGAACATCGCGCCGTGCTTTTCGAAGGCTTCCCGGTAGAAGGTGCGCACGCAGTGTCCGAAGACGATCGGGTGCGAGACTTTCATCATGGTAGCTTTGACGTGCAGCGAGAACATGACGCCGGATTTATGGGCGTCATCGATTTCACGTTCGTAGAAGTCGAGCAGCGCTTTCTTCGACATGAACATCGAATCAATGATTTCGCCGGCCTGCAGCGAGACCTTCGGCTTGAGCACAGTCGTCTCACCGTTCGTCGTGACCAGTTCCATCCGCACGTCGCGGGCGCGGTCGAGCGTCATCGACTTCTCGCCGTGATAGAAGTCACCGGCATGCATGTGCGATACGTGCGTGCGCGACGCCTGCGACCAGACGCCCATCGAGTGTGGGTTCTTGCGCGCATATTCTTTGACTGCGCGTGGTGCGCGGCGGTCGGAATTGCCTTCACGCAGCACTGGATTCACCGATGAGCCAATGCACTTGGCGTAGCGTGCCTTCACGGCCTTTTCTTCATCGGTCTTCGGGTCGCTCGGATAATCTGGAATCGCGTAGCCTTTGCTCTGGAGTTCTTTGATCGCGGCCAGTAGTTGCGGCACCGAGGCGCTGATGTTCGGCAACTTGATGATGTTGGCGTCAGGCTCCAGGGTCTTCTGACCTAAGGTGGCCAGAGTGTCTGGGACGCGTTGGGCTTCGGTCAGGAATTCTGGGAAGTTACCCAAGATGCGCGCAGCCACTGATATGTCGCTGGACGCGAGGTGCACGCCAGCCGGTTGTGTGAAGGCTCGGATGAGGGGCAGGAACGAGTAAGTCGCCAGCAAGGGTGCTTCGTCCGTGAGCGTGTAAATGATGGTTGGTTCGCTGCTCATGCATCAATCCTCAGAAGTTCCAGAATTTGAGCCTTTCGGCGGCGCGATTATCGCACTAATTGCCGTCGCTGCCGCCGGGGAAAACCCCAATCGCTCCGCTTTCCAACCGATCCCGCCACAGAAACTGAGCAGTCATCCGTCCGCCTTGGGATGCGCGTCGCTCAGCGTCCGAGTCCTGCGTCCTCGATGAGCCATGTCGCCATCCGTCGGGCTGGGTGCTCACTCGGAAGGTGGAGGCGGTGGGTGATGTAATAACCCCGAGCGCTACGGGCGTCGGTCGTACCGATGCGCAACAAGGCGCCGCTTTTGAGAAATTCGTCCAGGAGTCCGTCCCAGCACAGGCAAATGCCTTGGCCAGCCAAGGTGGCCGACACGACCAGTGGATAGCTGTCGAAGTACAGAATTTGCGCCCGTTTTGTCATTGGCGTTGCGGTCGCGGCAAGCCACTGCGGCCAGTCGAACCACGGCTGCTGGCGGACCCGCATGTCGAGCAGTGGGTGCGATTCCAGTATGGCCTGCGTCCGCTGCGCACGGGCACCCTTCAGGAGCAAGGGACTCGCCACGGGAAATACCCGTTCGGGAAAGAGCGGCGTTGCGGCACAGTCCGGCCAATCGCCGTCACCGAAGCGGATCTGAAGGTCACCGCTCGAGTCTGCCTCACGGTCGTGGGACTGACTGACGATCTGTAGCGCCTGCGTGGGAAAAAGCGCCTGCATCCGTGCGAGGCGCGGGATGAGCCAGTAGGTGGAAAATCCGGCTCCGGCACTGATGGTCAGCGCGCGCTCGGGCTCACGGCGGAGACGGGCGACGGTTTGCTCGATCCGGCTAAGTCCACTGCGCAGCGCCTCATACAGATCTTGTCCGTCGCGCGTGAGTTCAATCGGTCGTTTGCGACGGTCAAACAGCGGCACGCCTAAATCTGCTTCTAAGCCTAGGATCCGCCGACTGGTGGCTGGCTGGGATAATCCCAAGGCCTCTGCGGCTCGGCCTACGGTGCCATGACGGGCAACCGCATCGAACGCGAGCAAGCCGGCGAAGGCGGGGAGTCTAGAAGTATGCATTGGGCGCATTCTAGCATCCGATTTTTAGCAGGCTAATACACCTGAAAGTATTGATAATTATCCGAACTGTCGCAGCGATCGCGGGTGCTCTACATGCATACGAACGACCAAAGGCCGGACCCTAAAGCCATCGTTGATCTAGAGCGTTACCCCATCGACCAAGCCGGAGAGGCATGGGCGGACTTGTTGCAGCAGATTCGGGACGATCTCGCCGAGGCGGGCTGCGCGGTGCTGAAGGGTTTTTTGCGTCCCTCGAGCTTGCCGGGCTTGGTGGCGGAGTGCGAACGCGTGCGGGCCTACGCGCACCGCAATTTCAATCGAACGAACCCGTATTTCACCCAAGACCCTGACGGTCTACCGGCCAGTCACCCATCACGCCGGTTTTTCGACCGTTCGAATGCGTTCATACCGGCTGACCATTTTGCTGGCGACAGCGCCATTCGCGCGATTTACGAGTGGCCGCCCTTTGCGCCCTTTATCCAAGCGGCGTTGCAGGAAAAGGAATTTCACCGCTACGGTGATCCTTTAGCGGATGTGATTGTGAACATGGCAGAGGCCGGTAATGGTTTCCCGTGGCATTTCGATACCAACAATTACACGGTGACGCTGGCGATTCAAAACGCCGAGCGCGGCGGCGAGTTTGAGTACAGCCCCAATTTACGAGACGCCACCGATGAGAATTACGACGGGGTTGCCCGGGTGCTCGACGGCGATCCGTCCTCAGTCCGACGGCTGGTGTTGGAGCCGGGTGATTTACAAATCTTTCGCGGACGCTATTCGCTGCACCGCGTCGCGCCCTTGGTCGGTGGTCGTCCGCGCTATGTGGCCATTTACAGTTTTGCTGAGTTGCCCGACATGATTGGGAGTCCCGAGCGCACGCGACAACTGTACGGGCGCGTGCTGCCGCTGCACTACGAACGGGCCGGTCGTCGCGCGGACACCTTAGTGGATTGAGGCTTAATCGACGCTCAGGATCGGTGCGCGCAGCAAGCAGCCGAACTCACGCGCGAAGTCGATGGAGACGCGCGCATGCACGCGTCCCTGTCGATCGTGGAAGCGTTGTGCGCCGCTGAGTGTGAAGACGCCTTCATGCCAGATGTTCGGGTGTATGTAGAGACCTTGCGAGCCATCGAAGCGAAAGCAGATGAAATCGTCGGGCTGTACACCATCACCGGGTAAGGCTAAGGGCACGTAGAAGGGCTTGCGGTCGAGCGGATAGAATAATTGTCCGCCATCCGGGTGATAGTTGGCATGCCACAGCAACATCTGTTGCGGTGCTCGCGCGTGGTCTACTGAGGCCTGTGCGGGCGTCGTAGCGTACGCGAGCACATAATGCCCGCCCACGGCCTCGTTGCGGCCGTACAGCACGTCGCCCTGCCATTCGCTGGTGAAGATTCCGCTCGTCGTTCCCGCTTCGTCGCCCGTTCCTTCATCCACCGGGCGCCACCCTTGCGCCGGCCATCGGACGATTTCGATCGGATAGGAGTCCGAATCATCAACTAGATGGCCAAAACCGCGGAGCGTTGCTTCCGTGGCATCAACCACCGGCATATCGACGGTGGCGAGACCGTCCGGCAAATCGGGATTGAGGTAGTCGACTGCGGTCATGGTGTGTCTTGCGGGTCAGGGGCAGTGGGCTGTCGGGATATCCACCACGAGTACAGGGTCGGCACCCCAAAGCCTACGGTACTACCGCCCAAGAGTGCGGCAAGTCCGGCACGTGGATCCCACTGGGCACTGATGGCCACGCCGAGCCCGGTCAACATCACGAGCGGTGCAGCCAAGCGGTGCGTGCGATCCCACACATCGGCATCGGCCATGGTCCAGGGGGTCCGGATACCGAAATAGAAGTTGCGCGTGATCTTGCCGAGCCGGTGACCGAGGATCATGTACACGATGCCGACCGCAAATAAGGCCTGGCGCGGCAGGGATACCGGCCAGCCGAGTGCGACCGCATCTTGCAGCAGCATCAACCAAAAACCGAAGCACGCGAACACGGCGACGAAGGTTCCGTACAGTCGAGCGAAAGGCTCCATCGAGAAACGGTGTGGTGATAAACGTGGCACGGCCATCATGAGGATGGTGAACAGCCAGAAGATGATCGGTGTCAGCCAGGCGCCCCACGGCTTAGACCCATGGCCGTCGATCTCACCGCTCGCATTCCAATGGATCGGCATTGAGTCGGGGAGGTGGGTATAAGCCAAGCCCTGAACGATGAGCATGGAGAGTAGCGTCACCCACGCGTGGCGGAAGGTCGAGAATTTCAACGTCATGTTTTTTCCGTGATCCGCAGGTCGAGCAGATCAGTGGCCAGATCTTCAAGGACGGAGAAATTGAGCGAATATATACGGTGCATCCCGCGTTTTTCACAGCGGACGAGGTCAGCTTCGCGCAGCCGTTTCAGATGATGGGACAGCGTGCTCGCACCCAGATCCAGTGCGAGCGCGACATCTCCGGCAGGCCGCGGTCGCTGCCGGAGGAATTTCAAGATGGCACGCCGTTGCGGGTCGGCCAATGCGCGATACACGTCGTCCCACATATTTCGAAAATTATCGAAATAGTGATGCATGCGCAAGGATTCAATGCAGGGGCATGAGATCCCAGACAACGACCGCATGCGCGGGCAGTTCCACCGTGCGTATCCCACTCAAGGGCGCAACGCCCTCAAGGCTAGGTCCATGGCGACGGGTGATGCGGAAATGGTGCGCAGCCGCCTTGGGGAGTTCTAAGGCGCTGGCGACGTCGAGGCTGTAGTGCTGCGGATGGTTCGAAGGATTGCGTAGTGCGATCACCGCAGCGCTGGGTGACCACGAGGCCCATCCGTACACCTCACCCCGCGCCGGATCACCACCAATCCAATGTGCGTCGCGCAAGACCTCGGCACGATCGCGCGCCCAGCGCGCGGCTTCAGCGAGTGCATCCCACTCCTGCGCACTCGGTAAGTCGGGTGAGATGTAGAGTTCTTGCAAGCCCGTCCCCGAGGCAAAGTAACTCCACACCTCATCGGCGAGATCATGTCCGGGATCCACGTTGAGTCCGCGGGCGTGTTTGGCGTAAATCACGCCGTGCAGCATTAACGAGTTCAATGGGAAGAGCGGTCCTTGGCGAACGATGCCGCCATAGGTATCTGCATCGCGATAGGTGATCCACCGCTGTCGATCCGTGCCGCTCCCAAGGAAGGCGTGATCCTCACCGCCGCGCCAAATCGAATCGGCGCTCGCAAGCCAGAAGGGTGATGGCCACGTGCCCGTCGTCAGGTTGATGTACAGCGAGGGGCTCGCAACGCGCAAGTCATGGATGAGGTCTAAGGCCGCCGCGAAATCACTATCAAAGGCGCTACCTGGGGTCACCTTGTCGGGACTGCCCGTGCCATCCAGCTTGAATTGGTTGACGCCGTAGCGTTTGACCAGATCAATGACGGTGTCATGGAAGAGCGGGTAGTAGCGCGGACCGCTCAGCGCAAGGCCCTGATCATCCACCTCGTAGCCGGCCGACTTGGCGGTGGCGAGACGCTCTTGCCGCGGTGGGCCATAACCACCCCACGGTGACAGCCAGATTCCAGGCCCGGCGCCGATGGCCTGCGTGGCGTCGCGAAGGTTGGCAAACCCTTGCGGGAAGCCGTCATGGAATTGCCAGAGTCGGTGGTGATCGTCCCAACCGTCGTCAAATAAAAATGAGTCGAGCTTGACCCCGCGACGCTGCACGAGTTCGTCGCTGTAGCGTTTGACGACCGCTAAAGCTTCGTTCTCCGTGTACGGCGTGAAGTAACCGATGTCGTACCACGAGTTGTAATGCAGGAAGGTTCTGAAGGGGTGTGCCCGCTCAGACTCTAGATAGGCCTGAAAGCCGCGCCGGGGAGATTCCAGCCCGGTTACACCGATCACCGTCGATACCTGCAAGGGTACCTCGGCGCGCAAGGGCAAGACGCGGCGCACTAGGGCGCTGGCACGACCACCCACCACGATCGCTTCGCTCATGGGATGCTCGAAGCCGAAGTATCGGTCAGCGGCGAGTATCGGTGAGCCACTGGCCATGCCGGCTACGCTCGCCTGATTCGCGTGGATGTCTAACAACTGCACCTTCGTCACGGCCAGGTCTGTGCTGGATTTGATCTCGTACAGCTCCCGGATGTAGCCCGTGCCGTCGCGCAGCCGCGCACGGTAATCGATCCGTAGGGATCCATCCGTTGAGGCGAGGACCACGTGCAGATCCGCGCCGTGAAGCCGATCGGCGGCGCGTGCGGCCTCAGCGCTGATCGGTGATGGCTCGCACGTGGGTTTGCCGATGACCTGCAGCGTGTCGGAGTCGATGACGCTGCGATCGGCCAGCGTGAGGCGCAGTAATGCGCCATCCAGTGATTGGGTCGAGCCGGTCCAGAGATTTTCCAGTTCATCTCGGCCTACGGACTGAGCGCGAACGCCCAACCGATAGCGCAGGGCATCGTTCATGAGTTCGAGACTGCCACCGGCCGCGCTGCAGATTGCGGTTCCGGGAGGCGCGGGCAAGGGTACGCTCGCGGCTAATGTGACCGTGCCCGCAAGGGCTGCAAGGCAAAGCAGAGCGAGCTTGACCGTAGTCTGTCCAAGGTTCCGCATGAGAGGTGCCCAAGCCTAGGAGGGGTCACCATCATGCCACCGTGGCCGCGGCATTAGACAGCTTAAGTCTCCACGTGGATCTGGCCATGGGCGCGCCATTCCTCAAGCCATAACGAGATCTGCGCCGTGAGCTGGTCGACCATGTCCGTGATGGCAGGCAGGTGATGGTAGGCCCAGCTGACCAAGGCCATGCAGGCCACGATCGCCACTAAGGATTCAATGAAGGAAAAGGCACTGCTGGCGGCCGCCGGTTGGCTTACGGGCGCTAACATTTGCCGAAGCAGACGAAACGGCCAAGTCACCAGACTGAAGCCGAGCAACAGCACCAAGATGACGAGCCAGATCGGCCATGACAAGGGCAATAAAATGCCGAAAATAGTGCCCGTCGTGACCAATACGAAGAGGACGCCGATCCAGGCGAGCGCCAAAGCGCCGAAGACAGCGATCAAGGGCACCAGCAGCATGAGGGCGAGCACCTGCTGAATGGGGCCTGGGCGATGACTGGATCGGCTGTTGGTCGAGGCAGCACTGGCCGCCGCTGGGCCCGCGTTTTGAGCGGCACCCTGCGCCGTTTGTCGGCGGCGGCGGCGTGCATCCAACCGCTTCTGCCGCCAAACCGACAGCGATTCCCGCAACTCGGTCCTGACGAAAGATTTTGATCGCTCCCAGCCTGCTTTTAACTGGGCCTTTTCCGGTCGCCAGTCACGCCGAGCGAGATCTTCCGCATCCTGTCTGGCGCGTTCGATGAGTTCGCGGGCATTGAAGGGCTCGCCATAGGCGGCCGCTAACTCCTCGGGCGTTTCGGCGACCGGCACAATGATCATGAGGGCGAGGTACAGCACCCCGGTGATACCCCAGACCAACCCGAAGACCAGAAAGGCCAAGCGAACCCAGGTGACATCCCAACCGAAGTACGCCGCAAGGCCGTTACAGACGCCGCCGATTTTTTGCTCCTGGCGGATTCTGTATAGCGTGTGGCGCCGCGGGCTTGACGGACCCGATGCAGCACCCGAGGTCACCGCATCCGCCTCAGTTGTACTGCCGCCATCGACGGGACCCATCTCGGCCAAAATTTGCTCGATCTCTGTGCGATTCAGTACGGTCTTGTGCGATCCCAAAAAACGCTGGCTTTTATCGGCAATGGCTTGTTCGAGGTCACTCAAAATCTCGACGCGGTCTGCATTGTGATCCAGCGCTCGGCGGGCCTGATCGAGGTAAGTGCCCAACGCATCGGCGGCATCGTCCTCAAGGGCATACGCGTTGCCATTCAGACTGATCGTGATTACTCGGCGCATGGGGCGCTCTCCAAAGCGAGAAGGGTCTGGTTGAGTTGGTCCCAGTAACTTTGCAGTTCGCTCAGTTGCTGGCGACCGGAATCGGTGAGGCGGTAGTACTTACGGGGAGGGCCGAGGTCCGACTCGCGCCATTCGTAGTCGACGAGGCCCTCGCGGCGCAGGCGACTGAGGAGCGGGTACAGCGTTCCCTCCTGAGTGGCAAAGTCGGTGCCCGACAACCTCTTCAGCAGCTCCGCCACGTAGAGCGACGGACCGGCGAGCAATTTGAGCACGACGAACTCGAGGAGGCCTTTGCGCAGTGGAGCAAGCTTGGATTCTGTATTCATAATGCTACCTTGTTTAATAAAGGTAGCGGGTTACGAACCGGCTGTCAACGCGGCTGGCGGTTGAGCTCTGTCCGTTGCCCGTCGAGCACGTAGGCGTTCACCGCAACATCGAAGGCGCCAAAGGTGCGCAACAGGCGATCTAAACCTGACGCTGGGCCAGATGCACCGTCGCTGCGGGCCAGCGCAATACGCGCGGCGTCCGCCAGCGATTCTTGATGGAGGGCCGCATCCACGGCCCGCCAGCGTTGGTTAGTCCACACCTCGGTCCAAGCGTGGCCGATAAAATTACCGTCCGCGTAGGCGTAGCCGTAGACCATTCGCGACGGGAAGCCGGCGGCTCGCAGTAGGGTCGCTGTGAGCGTGGCGTACGCGACGCAGGTCCCGCGACGCCGGTGCAACACATCCAGCGCATCAGCGATCGCGAAGCCTGGATCAAATTGCAGGGTCTGATGCACCCACGAGACCAGCGCCTCGATGCGAGCGCTATCCGTTGTGTGCCCAACCGTGAGTCGTTGAGCAAGCTCCCGCACCTCGGCAGATTCGCTGGTGAACAAGGCATTGGCTTGCTGCTCGTCGATGACGGGGCGTTGATGACTGAGTGGATCCGTTCCAGGCCGGTCGGTACGAAGCCTAAACGTAGCCCCGGCACCTGGCTGTACGTGTTGACCGGGACCTTCGAAGTCAGACGAGCGTAATGTCGCGTGGTGCGGCGTGATGAGAAGTTCCAGCGACTCAATGCGGCGCGGGTCAGGCAGCATGACAGCCGATGGCAATTCGCCGGCGAGTGGTATCGGTGCACCGCGCCAGGTTTCTTCGGCGATAGCGGCCGAAGCCACCCGAATCGTCAAGTGACCGAGCGGGGACTCTTCCAGGCTTTCGATCACGTACCCATCGGCGTCGAGCGTCAATTCCGTCGCGGTGCTGTCCTGCTCCGTGCGCTCTATGATGTGGATCGGTGAGTCGGGCGTGAGGCTGGTCGTAAGCTCCCGGACGACGGTGGTCGGCTCGCCCGTTGCCTCCGAAACGTCGTGGTAGGCGATCGTGTCGCGGGCGACGCGCATTTTTTCGAGCGTCTGCCGACGCACCGCCTCGGGCCCCATGAGCCGAGGCGTGGGGTAGTCATGTTCCGAGTGACCGCCAGCGGTCGCCACCTGTACGCGCACGTGATGGTCGATGACGTGGGCCTCCAAGTGGACTCGCTCTCCAGCCACGTCGCCGTCGACGATTTTTTCCACGAGGCCGTCCGCGTTCTCTAACGTTTCAGTGTGTTGATTAAATTCGACGCGGTGACCTGCGCGGTCTAAAACGATCTGCAGTTGCGCGTGCCAGCGCAATCCCGATGCGGTGTCCTCGCTCCATTCATGCAAGCGACCGGCCGCTTGGCCGTCCAATTCAATGCGGTACCATCGACTGAATTCTGCAGCCGCGCACGGAGGGAGCGCGAAGCCGGTCATGAGCGCGACTAAGCCCGCGGTCGCGAGCCGGCGCGTCGCCGATCGGCGAAATTGCAGCGCTGATGAAGAGTTCACGAGTGGATCAGTCACCGGGGTTGCGGCTCGCGTGGGGGCAACGTCGTCTGGATTAAGGTGCGAATTGTCATTTGGCGGCGTTAGGATGCGAGGCATGGGTAAAGAATACGCGAGCTTGCGTCGGAAGACGTTTTTCTTACCCTTCCTTGGCGCAGGCACCGTCGTTGTGTTGATGGCCATGCTGGGTGCGTGGTGGCATGCCGCGCGGATTCGCTCCGCGCCGACTACGATCGTAGTGGTGATGCGCGAGGCGGATGGGGCGCTCAGTCCTGAGGAGCGAACTCGGGCTCAGGCACTCGCTGAACGCGCCAGTGCGGTGGTGGATGGCTTTGGCTTCGATGACATCTATAGCAGCGCAGAGCCATCGGCGCTGACCACGATTGCGCCCTTGCTCGAACGGCGTGGCGGCACCGTGACCCGGATGCCATCGATGCAACCGAGCGCAGTCGTTGAATCCATTCTGCGTAGAGACCGGGGCCATCGCGTGCTGGTTGTCAGCCCGCGGGCGATGGTGCCGACCCTCGTACACGGTTTGGCGCCGAGAGTGACGGCTACCGAGACTTCAGATCCGAATTCGGAGCAGGCATACGTCATCGCGGTGCCCAAACAGGGGCAGGCCACTGTGCTGAAACTGACGCTGCCCTAAGCGTGCTTAAGCAGACTCGGGCGGTGGCCTAAAGTCCTCTTCGTAAACCCGGTAATGGCCATCGTGCATGCCGAGCGCGGCGTACACGGCCAGGGCCCGGTGATTGTGGTCTTCGACGTAGAGGCGAAGACCGCAAACCGACTCATCGGCTCGAGCCAAGGCGCGGATGTGCTCATAAAGCGCCCGGAAGATCCCGTGGCCGCGATAGGCGGGCAGTACGTGAACCGACGCCAGCCACCAGAACCAGCCATTACGCCAGTCGCTCCATTCTCGTTGAACGAGGACTTGTCCCACCGCCGTACCCTCGTTCTCGGCGATGTAAAAACGTCCTTTGGACGGATCGGCGAGGGCGTTCGCCACGCCTGCGGTGACGAGTTCAAGCGGCGGGGCTCGCCCCTCTGTTTCAACGGCCAGACTGATATTACCGGCGGCTATGAAATCGCGGTCAGTAGGGTTTGCGGGACGAATCGTGATGGGCATCGTGGTTCTCGCTCAGAAGCCCCTATGTTAGGGCTTTGGTGAGTGGATTGTTGGTTGCAAGTGACGGGTCCGGTGCTATCATGCGGCCCGTGTATGGGGCGGTAGCTCAGCTGGGAGAGCGTCGCGTTCGCATCGCGAAGGTCGAGGGTTCGATCCCCTTCCGCTCCACCACCATTTAACGCCCAACCGTTCTCGGTTGGGCGTTTTTACTTCCAGATCCCACACGGTACGCGGGGTTCACGCGCATTCTGCGTGTGCCAGGGGGTGGTCAGAACCGGTTCCCGTGGTGGCTGGTTCGACCCTTTTCTGCCCTCTGTTATCTGTAAATCTCCGCAAACTTTTTCGCCGTAGCACACGCACATCGTGATAGGCGGGCAGTCGTCGATGCGATTATTCGCGAGGAGGCCGCCCAAATCTCCGCGCTAAAACGGGCAGGACGGTGAGATTGAGAACCGTCGACGACAGTAATCCGCCGAGCACGACGACGGCCATGGGTCCTTCAATCTCCTGGCCAGGCTGGTGTAAGCCGAAGGCCAGCGGCGCAAGACCCAGTGCGGTCACGACTGCGGTCATCAGTATAGGGATCAATCGTTCGTTGGCACCGCGCTGCATGAGGGCGTCCCCCCAGAGTTGGTGTTCCTTGTCGACCAGATGTTCGTAGTGGGCGAGTTGTAAAATCGAGTTACGGGCGCTGACCCCAAAGACGGTCACTAACCCAACGACAGCACCGAGTGAGAGTCCGATGCCACTCACGGCGATGGCGGCGACGCTACCAATCAGACTGAATGGCAGGTTCACCAGCACGAGCCAAGGATTGCCGCGCCAGCGGAAAGCCATGCCTAGGATGAGGAAAATGAGTCCTAATCCCAGCGCCGAATAGAGCACCAACTCATTGCGGGTTTGTCGCTCAGCTTCAGCCGCTCCGGTGAACTCGATGAACACTCCGGGCGCCAAAGCGCCAAGCGCCGCGATATGGGCCTTCGCTTCATCCACCACCGACTGAAGAGGGCGTCCTTGGACGTTGAAGGTGACGCTGATCCGCCGTTGCCCGCCGTCATGCTCGATGCTGTAGCGATCCTGCGCCAAGCGGATACGTGCGACTTGCGACAGTGGGACCGGCCCGTAGGGTCCGGTGATCATGAGGCGTTGTACTTCATCGACGCGATTGCGTTGTGCGCTCGGTAGAATGACGACTGCATCGACGGTGCGAATGCCCGCATAGGTTTGGCCCACGGTCGCGCCCGCGTAGGCGGTCTCAATCGCTTCCAACACGGTTTGCGCGCGCAAGCCCGCAGCCGCCAAAGGGCCCGGCAACAATTCGATACTGAGCGCCGGCGTTCCATCCTGTCGGGCGAACTTAAGATCCGTAATGCCGCGGATACCGCTCAGCGCCTGACGAATGGCTTCACCGGTCTGGTCCAAGGTCTCCAGGTCGCCACCGTAAACCTTGATCGCGACCTGTGCCGCTTCACCGTTCAGGCTCTCGCTGATGCGGTCGCCGAGGAAAGTGACGACTTCAGTTTGTAGACCTGGGTATTTTTGTACGACGGCACGAATTTCTTCTTGCGCCAGCGCCTCATCAATCCCAGCGTTGGCCTTCAACTCAACATGGAACTCACTGCGGTGCGGACCCCAGGTGTCCTCACTGAGTTCAGCCCGACCGATCTGCTGCTCCACCGTTTTTACGTAGGGCAATGCCAGTAAATCCGCGCTCAAGCGGGCGCCCATGTTGCGCATGGACTCCAGCGAAGTTCCGGTCACCATGCTTGAAGCCTGGATCACGAAATGGCCTTCCCTAAAGTCCGGCATGAAGGTGCCGCCGAGAAACGGAAGCGCGGCTGACGCCACAGCCACCAGTCCGGCCAGTACCCAGGCCACGAGCCTGAAATGCCGCTGGACGGCGGAAATGGCATTGGTTTGCCAGTGTTTGATGACGCGGATCCATGAAGCGTCCTCGTGCGCCCGGTCTCGCGGCAACAGCAACATGCACAGCGCGGGCGTCGTCGTCATCGCTACGGCCAGTGACGCCAGGACTGCCAAAATGAATGACAGCGCCAGCGGCCCCACGAAATGCCCTTGAACGCTGCTCGTAAACAACTCGGGTAGGAAGACGGCAATCACCACGGCCGTGGCGTAAATCACGGGGCCACGCACTTCGATCGCCGCTGCGGTGATCACCTCAAGCCGAGGTTTCGGGGTCGCTAATTCGGTGTTTGCGCGCAGTCGACGCACAATGTTTTCGATGCCGATGATGGCATCGTCGACGAGTACGCCAAGCGCAACCGCAAATCCGCCGAGCGTCATGGTATTGAGCGTCTGTCCCAGATGGGCCAGCACCAGTACCGCTGCGAGCAAGGATAAGGGTATGGCGGAAAATGCAATCAAGGCGGAGCGCAGATCTCGCAGGAACAGATAGAGCACCGCAAGAATCAGCAACGCGGCGATCAATAAGGAATCTTTCAGGTCGCTGAGCGCGCGTTCAATGAAATTCGCCGGGCGGTGCAGGCCGACGATCAGGTGTATGCCTTGCGCCTCCAGAGACGGCTGCAAGTCCGCAAGGGCGCGCTCCACGGCTCGAGTCGTTTCAAGCGTATTGGCGCCATATTGGCTGGCGAGAGAGAGCAATACGCCCGGTTTGCCCATGATGAGAGCATCACCGAACTTCAGCGCCGGCGCCTCAAGCACTTGGGCCACATCCCGAATCCGAATCGGCACCGACCCTCGCGTGGTCACGAGTGTATCTGACAGCGTCTCAACCTTCGCCGCGGGTGTGGGTGTTTTGATCAGCACGCGCTGCGCGTCCAGATCCACGAATCCTGCGCCGCGCAGGGCGAGCGCGCTCCGAGCGGCATCGGCGACATCCGAGATGGTCAGACCGTACTCGGTCAGGAGACGTGTGTCCGGCAAGATCTGTAATTGGCGCACCTCGCCGCCGAAGACGATGGTGTGCGCGACTCCTGGCACTGCGAGCAGTCTTGGCTTAATGATCCAATCCGCGGTATCTCTTAGGGTGAATGCGTCAACCCGATCAGAGAGCAGCCCGATCTTGAGCAAATCCATGGTGCTCGAAACGAGGGGTGACAGTTTCGGGACACCGACTCCGGCCGGCAGGCTGCTACCGATCTCCGACAATCTTTCGGATATCCCTTGACGCGCAACATGCAGATCGATGTTGTCTTTAAAGGTCACGATGACGACGGACAGACCGGGCGTTGACTCCGATCTTAAAGTGGCGAGTCCAGACGCGCCGTTGACGGCGTTCTCGACTTGTTTGGTCACCAATTCTTCGACTTGCTGTGGCGCAAAGCCGGGTGCTTCGGTTTGGATCTCGACCTGCGAGGGTGCGAACTCGGGGAAGACGTCCAACGGCGTCCGCAGCGCGCCCCAGGCGCCTAACACGAGCGCGAGTAGCGACAGGGCAGCCACGGCGCCTGCCCGGCGCACGCATACATCAATCAAACGCTGGATCATGGCCCGGAATCCGCGCCGCCGCCGGTCATCTGTGCGAGCAGTTCACCTGCGCCGCTCACCACGATGGCCGCACCGGCCTTGATGGACCCACTGACGCCATAGCCATCGGCGACCGGGTAATCGGTGGTCATGGCAATGCGCGTAAAGGTGCCTTGAGGGCCTTCGACCAAGCACCAGTATCGGTCATCACTGACGACCACGGCGCTGCTAGGCACCAACGCACCGTGCAGCGCGGGTCCTGTCGGTGCCAGCGCTGTTAAGCGCGTGCCTTCCGCCAGACCGCTGCCCGATGCGACCACCCAAATACTGTAGCCTGGCACAGCGGGATCAGCAGGGGCCTCAAATCGAGCGTGGATGACTGGCGACTGATGGGTGCTACCAAACGCGGGTTGTAACCGCAGCGTGGTCGGGACTGCATGCACTTCTGCGGCGATTGGAAAGGTCACGCGAACCAGCTTCAGGTGTCCGCTGGCCAAATGGTCCAAAATCACGCCATCAAGGCTGTTCGAATGGTCGGCGCCGAAGAAGGCGGACAGACGATTTTTGGCGAGCATCACCGCCGACTCATCAGCGGCAGCCCTCTGCTCGGCGGACTCTACGGCATCAGCGGTGTAGGCGCCGGGTGACTGCGACAGTGACTGCAAGCGCTTCAGCGCGGCGGCACTTTGACGTTGAGCCGCGGTTGCCGTTGCCAGATCGCTCAACAGTTGGGCGATCGGCTCGTGGGACCACACCTGCGCATATCCTTCCGCTTGCGCATGGAAGGAGATTTCCGTCGCCGGCTTCACGCGCAGCCCCAACTTCTCCACTTGCTCCGCACTCAGCGTCACGGTGTTCGTGGCTGAGTTTGGGGCTCCGGCCTCGCTCTGGTCTGTCTTGGCTGGTTCTGAGCGGGGGGCGTCTGGACTGGCCTCACGGGCGCAGCCCGAGAGCGCGCATAGCACAGTGAGTAAGGCAGCGGCGCGGATAGACATGGCGGAAAATCTCGTGAGGTGTGCTTGCATTCAAGGCTCGCGGTCGGACAGCGCGCCGACATCCCAGCCGCCGCCTAGAGCTTTGGCGAGGCTGATTAGACTTTGCAGTCGAGCTAAACGGTATTGAACGTCTTGATCCTGCGCACTGTGTGCGCCGCGTTCGGACTCCAGGAGGCTGAGGAAATCACCGCTTCCCGCGCGATAACGCGACTGAGCTGCTTCCAGCGCGAGACGGGTTTGCTGGCGCGAGGCTTTGCGTTCGGCGTCTTGAGTCAGCAGGGATTGACGGTGACTGAGCGCCAATTCAACGTCCAAGAGGGCGTTGCGAACTGCGCGGCGGTAGGCAAGTGTGAGCTCATAATGACGTAACCTTGCTTCTTCCCGAACAGCTTTACGGCGCCCCGCATCAAATAGCGTTTGGGTGATTTGTCCGCCTAGCGTGATTGCAGCCCCGGTGCCGCTCAGCGTGGTCACTGCCGCTTGCACGGCGGGATTTTGAACACCCCCGCTCAGTGTCAGGGACAAGGACGGAAAGAGCGACGCCTCGGCACCGCGTAGGTCGGCTGCTGCAGCGGCGAGTGCGGCCGCGGCGCTGGCGACATCCGGTCGGCGCTTGAGCAACTCAGACGGAAGGCTTGCGGCAATTTCGGGCTCGGCGACGCCGCTGAGGTCCTGAGCCTGTATGTCGAAACCCTCAGGATCTCGACCGACTAACACGGCCAATGCCACTAAGGCGGATGCGGCCTGTTCCTGTAAATCTGGGATCACGAGGCGCGCGGTGGCGACCGAGGACCGTTCTAGCGCGACCTCGGTCACGTTAGCGGTGCCGGCGGTCTGCCGTGCGAGCACCGCCCCGAGCGCCTGTTCGGCGCTGCGGAGGTCCACTTGGGCCAGCGCGATCCGTTCTCGCAAGGCCAGCACATTGAAATACGCAGAGATCACGGCTGAGCGAGTGGTGAGCGCTAGGGCCGCTCGATCGGCCCGGCTGAGTGTGATGAGTGCATCGCTGGCTTGCAGTGCGGCGCGGTTTCGGCCCCAAAAGTCGATTTCATAGCTCGCGTTTAGGAGCAGTCCGCTGTCCGTTTCGCGCGCTGAGTTGCTCCCCGATCGACCGGCATATTGAGCCACGTTGGCGCTGCCATCGAGGTGAGGCCATAAGACCGATCGGGCGGCCTGGCCTCTAGCCAGAGCCTCCCGTACCCGCAGGGTCGCCGCATTGAGGTCGAGATTGCCTCGGTCACACTCACGGAGGAGGGTGTTGAGCTCTTCTGACCGAAATTGTTCAGACCATGAGCGGTTAACGACCGATGTGGCCGTGTCGACGCTCATGCCGGTGTAATTCGGGGGAACCGATACAGTCGTCTCAGGTTCCGAAGTCCCAGCCTGGGCGGTCAGTGAAGCTGCAAGCAGTAGGGCTGCGCTGATCGAAGGAAGAGTCGGCTGATTCATTTGACCCATGCACCGCGTTTTGATCGCAGTGGGGCCATGTTCGGCCGCAGGATTCGTCGGTCGCGCATCGGGGATATCGCTCATCAGTGTCGCTATGCGCCACTGTAGTCGCTCATATCTTCGGATGGAATGAGAGATTGTGAAGTTTTTTTCAAGACTCACGGTACCTTCAGATTGTGACAGAACGGGTATTGATTGCCCGCTGTGTCGATTGAATTTACGCATCAATCGCAGTCATTTTCTATGGCACACTGCCGACTGATCTCACGATGCCCGCGGCTCACGCGGTCGAGGCAAGCGCCGTGGCGTACTGCTTCGAGGCTGTCTTTGCATCGTGGTCGTTTCGATCTGAAGGAGTTGCTCAATGCGCGTGCGTCATACGATTTTCCCGTCCGTCATTATGAGCGTTTTGGCGCTGACGCCTGCCTTGGCTGGCAAAAAGCCAGTGGCTGGCAAAACGGAACGGAGCTTCTCGATTGTGAGTCATTTCGACATCGGTGGCACCGATACCGGCTATGACTATCTACGGGTGGATTCCGCAGGGCACAGCCTGTACGTCGCGCACGGCAACCGTGTTGAGGTGCTTGATTTACCCAGCGGAAAAAAGCGCGGTGACATTGAGGGCACCCATGGTGTACACGGGATTGAGGTCATTGCGGATCTCGGCAAGGGTTACACCACGGATGGGAAGGATCAGACCGTCACGGTGTTTGATCGCGAGTCACTCAAAGTGTTGAAGAAAATCCAGCCGACGGGATTGAAACCCGACGCGTTGCAGTATGACAGTCACTCCCGCCAACTTTTCATCGTGAACGGCGGAACAGGGGACGGTACGCTGACCGTGATCGATCCAGTCACCGATACCATCAAAGGGACGGTGACCTTGGGCGCGAGCAAGCTTGAGGAGATTGGATTCGATGGGCGCGGTCGTGGCTTCGTGAATGACGAAGCAAAGTCGATGGTGTTCGTCTTTGATACGGCGACGCTTGCGAAGATCGGTGAATGGAAGCTGGGTCGCTGTGAAGAGCCGACCGGCATGGCTGTGGATGCTCTCCATCATCGTTTGCATTCGGTGTGTGGCAACAAGGTGATGGCAGTGCTCGATACCGACACCGGTCGCTTGGTCACGGAAGTGATGATCGGAGACGGCCCCGACGGCATGGTGATGGATCAAGAGCGCCATCTGCTGTTTGTGTCCAATAGCGACGGCACGCTCGATGTGATCCGTCAGGTGACGAGTGATCAGTACGTTCGCGTTCAGGTCGTGGCAACGGGCCCCGGCGCCCGCACGAGCGCTTTTGACGCGGCAACAGGTACCGTTTACGTGCCGACGGTCCAGTTTGGACCGGCGCCTACCTCGGGGGGGCGCAAGCCGATGCTTCCGGCCACCTTCGGGGTGCTGGCCATCGCAACTGAAGGCGCACCGGTCAAGTAAGGGTGAGCCTTATCAGTGGGGGTCGTTGGCGCAACCATAAGTCCTTATGGTTCGTCTAAGGCCCCGACTCTGCACGGAAACATGAAATACGATCGGCAGGCTTCAGTGTCGAGCGGCGAACCGTTAGGATGCGCCTGCGGCCCCGGTAGCTCAGCTGGATAGAGCGCGCCCCTCCTAAGGGCGAGGTCACAGGTTCGACTCCTGTTCGGGGCGCCACACTAAACCAAGCGGGAAATGGCGGGATTACCGTACGACCCGGCGAGACACACGGTCGCTAAGCCTGCGTAGCACAGGCTTAGCGATGGCCAGGGCACGGCGAGGGCAGTGGACAACCGCCGCTGCGCGGACAAATGAGCGTCGCGGGCCTTGCGGCGGCGTCGGCAAGCCAGGCGATGTTCTGCACTTGCGCCACGGTGCGCAGTGCGCGTTGTACCTCGGGTGACAGTTGCGCCTGACCCTTGCCCAGTCGGCAAGCCGAGGCGACCGATGCGATCAGGTCCGCAGCCGGCAAGCCCTGCGCTTCGAGCGCGGGCGCCAAATCGATGCCGACGGAGAGCACGTGCGGCGCGTGCCCGGCGTCTTCGGTGTGCAAGGAGTGACAGCAATACAACCGCGGGCCTGCACCGGCGTCCATGACTGATATCTGTGACGTGGGAGTGTTGTCTGCTTTGCGACTGGGCGGACCTTCATTCAGAAGCTTGAACACTGCCCAACGTGGACAGGGATCGGGAACGAGGCTCATATTGCCCCACGGTAAGGCGATGCCATTGCCGCGATAGACAGCGCGCAAATAGCCCGGCGGATAGCCGTCGAAGAAATGCCAATGTCGATAGGGTGAGACCGCCGTCATGCGTCGCATCACCACCGCGGGCGTGACCCCCAATTTGTGACACGCGAGCACGCTGTGCGCTTCGCGCAGTAGAAACTGCCGGAACGGTTGGCGCGGGCAGAGCAGGGCGCCGGCAAACATGCTGCACTCGAAGTCGCGCCACGCATACAGCACATCCTGCGCGGCCATGCCTGGACGCTCAGGGCCGGCCATGTCATCGCCTAAGATCCCTGACGCGGTGTGCGGTGAGATCATTCCATCGCCACCGTGCAGTAGCTGGTGGCCGAGGAAAAAGGCCAGTTCGTACTTGAGTCGCTCCGGGCGCTGATTCATGCGCCGATTGACCACTAGCGTGCCGGGTGCTTCGTAGCGGGCCCGTAGCAGCGTCTGGCCGTCCGGTGCACGCTCGGCTTGCGACCACTGCAGTCTCAAGCCGTGCGCCTTACAGATCTCAAGCAGTTCCTCGACGGAGAGCGGCATACGCCGCCCGCCGGCAGCTTCGGCGGCGCGTTCGATTTCCGGAAAATCATTCTGACGGGTTTCTTGCCAGACCCGAATCAACAGTTGGGCGAAGTGGCGCCCACTGGTCCCGGTTTGGGCCAACAGTTCCGGCAGCGCGGCCTGCAGCAATCCTTTCGAAAATAGAAAGGCAGGCTCCAGGGGCATGCCCGAGGCCAGTCCCGTGGCAGTCGCTGGTATGGGTGAGGCTGGCGGCGGTGCGGCGCCGGGTACGTCTAGCGAGTCGTTTAAGAACCATGCGGAGTCCTTGCCAAACACCTGCGCGAGCAGCGCTAAAACAGCCGCGGAGGGAGTGCGCTTACCGTTTTCAACCATGCTCAGGTACGAGGTCGAGGGAGCGGTCGCGACCTCCAGTTGCACGCAGCGGGCGGACAGTTCATCCAAGGTAAAGCCGTGCCGTTTGCGCAGGGATTTGAGCTTGGCGCCCAGGAAATGCGCCTGCTTGGGTAAGGCAGCCATGGTCGGTCTCGTCGTGTCGGGATGTGAATTTTACATTGTGAATTTTCTATTGTGAACATTACAGATGAAATTAACCTACGCTAATTTCACAGTTATTCGATGACCGCTTGGAGATCGCTATGAGCTTCCTGACCGCTGAACAATTGGCCCACGACTGGGCGACCAACCCCCGCTGGCACGGCATCCAGCGCGGCTATACCGCCGCCGACGTGGTGCGCCTACGCGGCTCCGTGGCCGTCGAGCACTCATTGGCCGATCTGGGCGCGCAAAAGCTGTGGCGCTACATGCAGGAGAAGCCTTTCGTCAACGCACTGGGCGCGCTCACCGGCAACCAAGCCATGCAGCAAGTCAAAGCAGGCTTGAATGCCATCTACCTGTCGGGCTGGCAGGTTGCGGGCGATGCCAATTTGGCCGGCGAAATGTATCCGGATCAGTCGCTGTATCCGGCCAACTCGGTGCCTGAAGTGGTGCGCAAGATCAACAACACCTTGCTGCGCGCCGACCAACTGCACCACGCCGAAGGCAATCACAGCATCGACTGGCTGCAGCCGATCGTGGCGGATGCCGAGGCGGGCTTTGGTGGCGTGCTCAATGCCTTTGAATTGATGAAGGCGATGATCGCGGCCGGTGCGGCAGGCGTGCATTTCGAAGACCAATTGTCCTCGGCTAAAAAGTGCGGACACATGGGTGGCAAGGTGTTGGTGCCGACGCAGGAAGCCGTCAGCAAGCTGATTGCGGCTCGTTTGGCCGCAGACTGCGCGGGCGTGCCGACGGTGCTTGTCGCGCGTACGGATGCGGAGTCTGCGAACTTGATTACCTCTGACATCGATGAGCGCGATGTGCCGTTTATTAGCTCCAAGGAGCGCACGGCCGAAGGCTTTTTCTATGTCAACGCGGGACTCGATCAGGCGATCGCGCGGGGATTGGCGTACGCGCCGTTTGCGGATTTGATCTGGTGCGAAACCGGCAAGCCGGATCTTGCGGAAGCCAAACGCTTTGCCGAGGCGATCCACGCCCAGTTTCCCGGCAAGCAGCTGGCCTACAATTGCTCGCCGTCCTTTAACTGGCGCAAGAAACTTGATGACGCCACGATCGCTAAGTTCCAGCGCGAACTCGGCGCCATGGGCTACAAGTTCCAGTTCATCACGCTGGCTGGCTTTCACGCGCTCAACTTCAGCATGTTCCAGTTGGCACGAGGCTACAAGGACAGCCAGATGGCAGCCTATGTGGAACTGCAGGAGGCGGAATTTGCGGCGGAGAGCGTCGGCTACACCGCTACGCGGCATCAGCGGGAAGTCGGCGCTGGCTATTTCGATGAGGTCACGCAGGTGTGCACCGGTGGCACCTCGTCGACGACCGCTATGAAAGGATCGACCGAAGAGGGGCAGTTCCACTAAGCGCCTGGTTCGATGGGGTGGTTTGACACCCTCCCGGATTGCTTCCCCTTTAGGGCGACCTCACTTCCTAAAGGGGCACTCAAAACGGCGCTGCGAAATCGTTCACTTCGACAGTATGCGAGGGTATCCGGTAACGCTAATCGCAGCGCCGATCTGTGTGCCTCAAGCGTTTCAAAATCCGGGAAAAAAACAGGGATTTTTGAGCAACTGAACTGAAGTTCGAGCAGTTTCCTCGAGGCTCGCAATCGCGCGCTCGGCGATGAGCTGATGCCATCGCTCCAGCAAGGCGACTGTCTGAAGGTCGCCGAGTCTGGTCTTGCCAGCGATGCTTCGAAGCGCTCCAGAGTGAACCCGGTCAGATCGGGAGTCTCGGTTTCATGTTCACAGCGCCAACGTTTTTTCCAAAAAAAGCCACAGACGAAGTTGTCCTAAGAGCGGAGTCTCGAGTTCGACGCTTGGTCGGGGCGCCAGCTTAACGTAGGGCTGTAACGGTCTTCAGGTGCGCTGAACCCGCAGGCTAAAAGAGGTATTGTTAGCACCTCACCGGATTAGTGCCCTTTAGGCTTACTTTGATGATTGTTGTAGACCGCCAGATCGAGCGTCTGGATCCCATTCGGCTCGAGCATGACGCGCGTCGTCTGGCGAACGTTTTGCATCAGTACGCCATCGGTGCAGATCAGGTCGTTGCCATCCTCATGCGCAATGACATCCGCTATTTTACGATTACGGAAGCGTGTCGCTACGTGGGTGCTCGCTTCGTCGTACTGAACTGGCACGCGCCGGCTCCGGAAATTCGGGCGATCTTGGAGGATAGCCGCGCGGAGATGATCTTCGGCCACAGCGATTTGTTAGAGGTCGCCGCCTCGGCATTGCCTCCGATCTTGCCTACCGTCACTTTGCCCGTCGATCATTCAGATTCTGCAGCCCCGGGAACCTGCCTTGAGCATTTGATTGCCGCGCATCCCCCAATGACGGGACGCGCAGCGCCTTTGCGCGGCATTTTCCCGTACACCTCGGGTAGCACCGGCTTACCCAAAGGTATCCTGCGCGGGTTCAAGCGGGTCGCCGGTGACGTGTGGGATATCTACAGCGATCTATCCAAAACCTTCTTAGACCTACGGCCTGGGGATCGTCTATACGTCTGTGCACCCCTGTATCACACCGCCCCCAACGGCATTTCACAGTTTGCCCTTGCAGGCGGTGAGGCTGAGCTTCTGATCGGTGCGAAATTTGATGCGGAGCAATTTCTGGCCACTGTGGAACGAGAGCGCATCACGCATGTGTACCTCGTGCCGACGATGATGGTTCGACTGTTGAAACTGCCGGAAGATGTCCGCCGGCGCTATGACCTCTCGTCACTGCGTTTCGCGATATCCACAGGAGCGCCGTGCTCACGGGTGGTTAAAAACGCGATTAATGACTGGATGGGTCCCATCTTGCACGAGGCTTATGGAGCCAGTGAGACCAGTTTCATGACCTATATCCGGCCCGAAGAGTCGCGCCGTAAGCCCGGCTCAGTCGGTCGGCCTATCAACGGGACCCAGTTGCGTATTCTCGATGATGAGCTGCGTGCATGCCCGGCCGGTGAGACCGGCACGGTCTATATCCACCAACCCCGATTCGGTCCGTTTTCCTACACCAATGCAGTCGGCGCTTTGCCGCAGCAGTCAGTCGACGGCTTTGTGACGGTTGGGGATGTGGGTTGGCTTGATGCCGATGGCTATCTGTATTTGAGCGACCGCAAGAAAGACATGATCATTTCCGGCGGAGTGAATATTTTCCCCGCCGAGATCGAAGCGGCCTTGTTGCAACTCGATAGCGTGGCCGACTGTGCCGTGTTCGGCATCCCCGATGACGAGTTTGGCGAATCCATCTGTGCCTGCATTCAACCCACGCCAGGGACTGTGCAAGACCCAGCCGCCGTTCGTGCTCAGCTGCGGCCCTTGTTGGCTGGGTTCAAGATCCCAAAGCGCATTGAATATCATGCGAATTTGCCGCGCGAAGACTCGGGTAAAATCTTTAAGCGTCGATTACGCGATCCATTTTGGATCGGTCGGGAGCGCCGTATCTGACGGTTTGCGTTTGTTAGGTGCCACGCGGTCTGAGGAAGTCACGGCGCATGCCCGGTGTGCCGCCCGTCCCATGCCGGGCTTGCGCCCAGCCTGCACCGGCGGTGGACGGCGATCGACTCACGCAGGCCGAGGTTCAGGGATTGGATCGGCGATAGGCTCAGCACGGAGGGGAGACATGGGTTTTCGGTTTCGTCGGTCAATCCGACTCTTGCCAGGCGTGAAAATCAATCTGGGCAAAAAGGGCGCATCGCTGTCCTTGGGCGGTCGCGGCGCTACCGTGAATTTCAGCGCGAAAGGGCGGCGCACGACGCTCGGGATCCCGGGTACGGGCATCAGTTATTCCACCTATCAACCACGCACCCACGTCGAGTCGCCCATCGAGGAGTCGCATGCCGAGGTCGCTCCGGCGTCGGTCGGCCTGTTCGGGGCTTTGGTCGCGCTCGTGGGGGCGTTTATCCGCTTGGCCTGGGCCGTATTGGTCTTGCTCTTCCGGGTTGGTTTCCTGGTGGGTATCGTGGTCTTGGTGGTGAGCCTGTCGCTGCGGGTATTCCGTCCGTGAACCTCGTCACACCAAGGACTTATGAATTAGCACGACCGATCGGTTTAATGAAATATTAACCGTTGACGGAGTTTTTCTTTCCCTTAGACTCATACGCCACGGTCCCCACGGCGAGTAGGTAAGTGAGCGCAAGATTGACCGAATGGTTCGCCTCGACACCACTGTCCGGTGCGAATGCGACGTTTGTAGAAGAGCTCTATGAGCTTTACCTGGATGACCCTCTGAAAGTGCCTGCCGAGTGGCGGAATTATTTTCAGACGATCGCGCAGACCCCCGGGCCCGCCGGACGAGATGTGGCACACGGTCCGGTATTGGCCGAGTTTGCCGCGCGTGCAAAGGGTCCACGGGTCGGTAACGCCCCGACCTCCGCGAGCGCCGATGCGGCCGCCAAACAGGGCGTCGTGTCTCGTATGGTGCAGGTCTATGCGAACCGCGGTCACCTCATGGCGCGGATCGACCCACTCGGCATGATGGTGCGCGAGCAGCCTAAAGTGCTCTCGTTAGGCTATTTCGGTTTGGGCGATTCGGACCTCGATACCGAGTTTTTTACCGGCTCTAAAACAGAGTCGATCCCAACCCGCATGAAGTTGCGCGACATGCTCGCCCAACTGAAGTTCCTGTACTGCGACTCGATCGGCGCTGAATTTGCGCACGTGTCGTCTAGCGATGAGCGTTTGTGGTTGCAACAGACGTATCAAGATTTGCGTCTGCGGCACCGTTTCTCGGTCGACGAGCAACGCAACATTCTCTGGCAATTGACCTGTGCTGAGGGGCTTGAGCGCTATCTGCATACGAAGTACGTCGGGCAAAAGCGATTCTCGCTGGAAGGCGGCGATTCGCTGATTCCGATGTTGGACGATCTCGTTCAATACAGCGGCCGCAACGGTGTCGAGGAATGCGTCATTGGTATGGCCCATCGTGGCCGTCTAAACGTGTTGGTGAACCTTCTCGGTAAATCGCCTAGAGATTTGTTTTCCGAATTCGAAGGCAACTACGACTTGTCGCATCTGCGTGGCTCGGGCGATGTGAAGTACCACAAGGGCTTCTCGTCGGATTTGCGCACCCCGGCTGGCAACGTTCACGTGGTCCTCGCCTTTAATCCATCGCATCTCGAGGTGGTGAATCCGGTCGTGGAAGGCTCGGTCCGGGCGCGCCAAGAACGTCGCGGTGACCTGGCCGGTGAGCGGGTCTTGCCCATCGTCATCCACGGCGATTCGGCGTTCGGCGGTCAAGGGGTCGTCATGGAGACTCTGCAGTTGTCGCAAGCACGCGGCTTCTACACCGGCGGCACGATTCACATCGTCATCAACAATCAGGTGGGCTTTACCACCTCCGATCCTCGCGATACGCGTTCCACCTTGTACTGTTCAGACGTGGCGAAGATGGTCGAAGCGCCCATTTTCCACGTGAATGGTGATGATCCGGAAGCATGCGTGTTCGTGACGCGACTCGCGCTCGATTACCGCGCTCGATTCAAAAAAGATGTCGTGATTGATCTCGTCTGCTATCGACGCCACGGGCATAACGAGGCCGATGAACCGGCAGCGACACAGCCGCTCATGTATCAGGTTGTACGCAAGCACCCCACCACTCGGCAGTTATATGCGCAGCGACTGGGGGTCGCCCAGGTGCTCCAGACCGGGGAAGCGGACGGCTTGGTGACGAAGTACCGTGAGGCACTGGATTCCGGTAAGCCGCTGGCTCGCGCGGCGCTGGGTCTGATCGGCAACAAATACACCGTAGATTGGTCGCGGCACCTGGCAGCTGACCCCTATGAGACAGTTCAAGAGACACTCGACATCGAGCATCTGAAAGCGCTCGGGAGTCGCATGGTCAAGATCCCGGCCGATGTCACCTTGCATCCGCGGGTCGCCAAGATTTACGAAGATCGCACCCGGATGCTCGCGGGAGAGCAACCACTCGACTGGGGTGCTGCCGAGACGCTAGCCTATGCGACGCTGGTGGATCACGGGTACTACGTGCGTTTGACCGGCCAGGATAGCGGGCGTGGAACCTTCTTCCACCGCCACGCGGCCTTGCACGATCAGAACAGTGACCGCGTGCATGTACCATTAGAGGCGGTGACGCGCACCCCGCGGTTTCGAGTCACGGATTCGGTGCTCTCCGAAGAGGCGGTACTTGGATTCGAATATGGCTATTCGACGACCACGCCCGATACTTTGGTGCTTTGGGAGGCTCAGTTTGGCGATTTCGCGAACGGTGCCCAGGTCATCATCGATCAGTTCATCAGTTCCGGTGAGTCCAAGTGGGGGCGCATCTGTGGCCTGACCTTGCTGCTGCCGCATGGTTATGAAGGGCAGGGGCCTGAGCATTCGTCAGCTCGGCTTGAACGATTCTTGCAGCTGTGCGCTGAAGCCAATATGCAGGTCTGCGTGCCATCTACGCCTGCACAGGTCTTTCATATGTTGCGGCGTCAGATGTTGCGGGCCTTACGCAAACCGTTGATCGTGATGACGCCGAAGAGTCTATTGCGCCACAAGTTGGCGGTTTCGAATCTCGACGAATTGGCCCGCGGTCGCTTTCAAACGATCATCGATGAAATCGACCCGGTCGATGCCAAGCAAGTCACGCGCGTCGTGTTTTGCAGCGGCAAGGTCTATTACGACCTGCTTGAGCAACGGCGCGCTGACCAATTGTCGCAGGTGGCGATTGTTCGCATTGAGCAACTCTATCCCTTCCCGACAGAAGGCTACGAAGCGGTACTTGCGCGCTACCCCAACGCCCACGAAATCGTGTGGTGTCAGGAAGAGCCGCAAAACCAAGGCGCGTGGTATCAGATTCGCCATCGCTTGCAGGAGCCGCTGGTGGACATCGATACCCTGTTCTATGCCGGTCGCGCCGGTGCTGCGGCGCCAGCGGCGGGTATTTATCAGATGCACGTCGAAGAACAACAGAAGTTGGTGCGTACGGCCCTGACCGGTCGGGCACCCGTCCCTCGACGCAGCGCGCGTGCGCCACGCTAATCCCTAATTACGACAGCAGAATTCCTAGGAATCCGTCATGACGATCGAAGTTCGCGTTCCCCAACTGCCCGAGTCGGTTGCCGATGCCACCCTAGTCACCTGGCACAAGCGGCCCGGTGATACCGTCTCCCGCGACGAAAATCTCGCGGATCTTGAGACCGACAAGGTGGTGCTTGAGGTTCCAGCACCGGTTGCTGGCGTCTTGGTCGAAGTCAAGGTCGAAGCGGGGAGCACCGTGACTGGCGGCATTTTGCTGGCGGTGATTGACGAGACGGGGCAGGCCGCTGTGGCCGCACCGAAGTCAGCCAGTGCTGCGGGGACGCCTGTTGCTGCCGAGTCCGTTGAGCCCAAGTTGAGTCCAGCAGCCAAACGCGCCGTTGCCGATGAGAAGGTTGATCCTTCCGTGTTGGTCGGCACGGGTCGCGAAGGCCGTGTCACCAAGCAGGACGTGGTGAAGGCCGCCTCGGCAGCTCCTGTAGCCGCCGCGGCGCCCACGAGCGCCCCAGTGCTCGGCGCGCGCGCAGGGCGTAGCGAGCAGCGGGTCCCGATGTCGCGACTGCGCTCGAAGATCGCCGCACGCCTCGTCGAGGCGCAATCGACGCAGGCACTCCTCACCACCTTCAATGAAGTGGATATGTCAGCCTTAAATGCGGCGCGCGCCCGCTACAAGGATCGCTTCGAAAAGGCACACGGCGCTCGACTCGGCTTTATGTCGTTCTTCGTCAAAGCCACGGTTGAAGCGTTGCGTCGCTTCCCGATCGTCAATGCCTATGTTGATGGCACCGACATCGTGTATCACGACTACTACGACATCGGCGTCGCCGTGTCCACCGAGCGCGGACTTATCGTACCGGTCTTGCGGGATGCGGACCTCATGAGTTGCGCCGACGTTGAGCGCACCATCGGCAACTTTGCGAAGAAGGGCCGTGAGGGCACGATCACCATCGATGAGTTGACCGGTGGCACCTTCTCAATCACCAATGGTGGTGTGTTCGGTTCGCTGATGTCGACACCGATCGTGAATGCGCCGCAAAGCGCAATCTTAGGGATGCATAAGGTTCAAGATCGCCCGGTCGTCGTCGATGGTCAGATCGTGATTCGTCCGATGATGTATCTGGCCTTGACGTACGATCACCGCATTATCGACGGCCGTGACGCGGTGCAGTTCTTGGTCACGATCAAGGATTGCCTCGAAGACCCAGCGCGCCTGTTGTTGCAGATTTAAGGACGAGACCATGAGTGATCACTACGATGTTGTCGTGATTGGTGGCGGCCCGGCCGGTTACCCGGCGGCGATACGTGCGGCCCAAAACGGCCTCACGGTCGCGTGTATTGATGGCTGGAAAAATCGTGACGGCAGCTATGCTTTCGGCGGCACCTGCCTGAATGCCGGATGTATCCCGTCCAAGGCGCTGCTCGAGTCGAGCGAGCTCTATCACCGCGCCAAAGTGGAATTCAGCGAGCACGGTATTTCAACCGGCGCCGTTGCGATGGATGTGGCAAAGATGCAGTCCCGTAAGGATGGCATCGTGAAGGCCTCGACCCAAGGGATCCTAGGCCTCTTCAAGGCCGCGAAGGTGACGGCGTTGCAAGGCCACGGTCGCTTGCTCGCGGGCAAGCAGGTGGAGTACACGGCGGTGGATGGATCGGTTCGCGTGCTCAGTGCGGGCAGCGTCATTCTCGCCAGCGGTTCGGTACCCACACCCTTGAAGACGGCACCGATCGATGGCGTGCACGTGGTGGATAGCTGGGGCGCGCTGGATTTTACGGCCGTTCCCGCACGACTCGGCGTCATTGGCGCCGGCGTCATTGGGCTTGAGTTGGGCAGTGTCTGGCGTCGGTTGGGTGCTGAGGTCACGGTGCTTGAGGCGATGGACGCCTTTCTGCCCATGGCCGATGAGGCCGTCGCCAAGGAAGCGCAGAAGCAATTCAAGAAGCAAGGACTCGATATCCGTTTGGGCGCAAAGGTTTCGGGGGCTTCTGTGGGCGCTTCCGGTGTCAGCGTGACTTATGACGATGCCAAAGGCAGCCACACGCTCGAGTTTGATCGCGTGGTGGTGGCGATCGGCCGGCGTCCGTTAACCGAAGGGTTGCTCGCCGACGGTACGGGAGTCAGTCTGGATGCGCGTGGTTTCATCGAAGTCGATGATCACTGCAAGACGGCCGTTGATGGCGTATACTCCGTTGGCGACTGTGTCCGTGGACCCATGTTAGCCCATAAGGCTAAAGATGAAGGGGTGATGGTCGCCGACTTGATCGCGGGTCGCTGGGGCCACGTCAATTACGCGGCAGTCCCGTCCGTGATCTACACCGCACCTGAGATGGCGTGGGTCGGTCAGACCGAGGCGCAAGTGAAGGCGTCCGGTCGCGCGTACAAAATCGGTTCGTTCCCGTTTCTCGCGAGCGGCCGGGCGCGCGCGATGGAAGCCGCGAGTGGCTTTGTGAAGGTGATCGCCGCGCAGGATGACGATGCATTGCTCGGCGTCCATATCATCGGGCCGATGGCCGGTGAACTGATCGCTGAGGCGGTACTGGCGCTGGAGTATTCGGCCACTGCCGAAGACTTACAACGCACGATTCATGCACATCCCACCTTGTCGGAAGCCTTGCACGAGGCCGCCTTGGCGGTGGACAAACGGGCGATCGATTATCCGAATCGTTGATTAACGACGCTGCGCGAGTATCACATCGGGTAGCCCCCGGATTCGCGCCAGCGTCTGTTCCAACCCGTCTAGATCGGACACCCGAGTGCCGACGCGCATGAGGGCGATGCCGTCGCGGCTGATCGTCGACGTCATGTGTTGAATACTGAGCTTGGCATCCGCCAGGATCGCGCTGATGTCGCGAACCAATCCCCGCCGGTCGAAGGCGCGCACTTGGAATTCGACCGAATAGAGTTGTTCGCGGTTAGCGCCCCAGGTGACCGCCACCAGTCGATCGGGTTCCTGCGCGGCGAGGCGCACCAAGTTACTGCACCCTGAGCGATGTATGGTGACCCCGCGACCGAGGGTGACATAGCCGGTGATCGCCTCTGGCGGCACGGGTTTGCAGCAGCGCGCGTAATGTGACAGTAAGTCGCCGACGCCCATCACATGGATGCCAGCCGCAGACTCAGGGTCGTTTGCACCCGCTGCGGGTGATTGCGCGATCGCAGCCTCCGGTGCCTCGAGAGCGAGTGCCTTCTCGCGCCGTGCCTGTGCTGCGGTTAATTGCGCGGCCGACAAATCACCCGCACCTAAGGCAATGAAGAGGTCCTCGGCGCTCTCTACGCCGAGCATGGCGCCGAGCGCCTCGTAGTCAGCGAGCGTGGCACGCTTGCCCATTTCCCGGTCGGCCATGGCGCGGCCGGCTTTTAAGTGCTCATCCCGGTCGTGTGTGCGGAACCATGCCCGGACTTTGGCTTTTGCCGACTTCGTCGCCAGAAAGCCTAGACTCTCGACCATCCAGTCACGACTCGGCTGGGACTCTTTCGCGGTGATAATGTCGACCGTGACGCCATTACTGAGCACATGATCGAGAGGCACCATCCGTCCATCGACCTTCGCGCCGCGGCAACGGTGGCCAAGGTTTGTATGGACTTGATAGGCAAAATCGAGCGGCGTTGAGCCCTCCGTGAGTTCGACCACGTCGCCTTTAGGGCTGAACACGTAGACCCGCTCGCGAAACAGTTCTCGGCCGACGCTCGCCAAGGGGTCATCCTCAGTCGCCCCTGGTTGGAGTAATCGACGCAAATCCTCCACTTTGCGCTCAAGGCCGGTATCGCGACGACCGCCTTCTTTATAGCGCCAGTGGGCGGCAACGCCTAACTCAGCGCGCTCATGCATGTCCCGGGTACGGATCTGCACCTCGACCGTCTTGCCGCCCGGGCCGATGACTGCGGTGTGGATAGAGCGGTAGCCGTTGGGCTTTGGTGTTGCGATGTAGTCGTCAAACTCGCCCGCGAGGTACGGATACTGACTGTGCACGGCGCCGAGCGCGGCGTAGCACTCAGCCACCGTGTTCACAAGGATGCGAACGGCGCGCACGTCATACAGTTCATCAAAGCGGAGATTCTTTTTCTGCATCTTTCGAAAGATGCTGTAAAGGTGTTTGGGTCGGCCTTGGACCTCAGCCGCGAGTCCTGCCTGCCGCAGGTCTGTCTCAAGACTCGCCTTCAGCTCCTCGATATATCGCTCCCGATCAACGCGCTTTTCAGCCAAGGCTTCGGCGATACGCTTGTATTCGATCGGTTCGAGGTATCGAAAGGCAAAATCTTCCAGTTCCCATTTCAGAGACGCCAAACCAAGGCGATTAGCCAAGGGCGCGTAGAGGTCGAGTGTCTCTCGGCCTAATTGCGCCTTCTCATCAAAGGTGCCGATTCGCGCGTCGCGTAGGCGCCATAATTGCTCGGAGACCCGCGCCAACACCAAACGCGGATCGGCGACAATCGCGAGGAGCATGCGGCGCAGGCCCTCAGCTTGTGCCGCCGTGTAGCGATGCCCAATGCCGCGCACTGGCAGGTCCGTACGGCTGAGGCGGGCGAGCGCCTGGGTAAAGGCCAAGACGGGGGACGGTAGGGTGTCGTACGCGGCCTCACTCCAATCGGTGCCGCTGGTCTTGAGCGACTGCAGCAGCGTGCCGGCGACGGCGACGGGATCGGGATCGAAATGGGCGACGACACGAGCGATCGCGATCGCCCGCGTGACTGCGGTGGGCGTCGCCGTTGTCGTCACGGGCGCGAGGGATTGCAGGACCTCTCGCGCAATCCCCAGCGCTTGTTCATCGGAGTCGAATGAAACTGTTTCCACGGTTCAAATCACCAAGGACTGGCATGGCTAAGCGACGCGGTACCGGTATCATACGGGTTATGCGCCAACCCCCTAATCCGACCGATGTCTCGATCCCGCGCCTGGCGCTCCTATAAGCCGGGCACACCGGCCGTCGTCGCCGCGCCTGCGCTACCTGGCCGGCTGGTCTCGAGTGTAACGCGACGTGTCCTCGGGCTTGATCCGGGGTCCAGAGCAACGGGTTATGGCGTCATCGAATATGGCGCTGGCGGACCCCACTATGTGTCCAGCGGGACGATCCGTGCGTCAGGCCAGGATTTTGCAGCCCGATTGCGGGAAATTTATGCCGGTGTTGCCGGCGTGGTCGCTGAATATCGTCCAGACGAACTGGCCATTGAGCGTGTTTTCGTCAATCGAAACGTCGATTCGGCCTTAAAACTGGGTCAGGCTCGAGGCGCTGCCTTGGCGGCGACCTTCGCGCACCCGGTGCCAGTCTACGAATACGCGCCCCGCGAGGTTAAATTGGCTGTCGTCGGCACAGGATCAGCCGAAAAGGTTCAGGTGCAAAAGATGGTGACGGTCCTTTTGGCGCTGCGAGGCCGAATGGCGGCGGACGCGGCCGATGCGTTGGCCATTGCCTTGTGTCATATCCATGGGGAAGCATCACGCCGTCTCATGGGTCAGGTGGGAGATCAGACATGATTGGATGGTTGCGTGGACGCTTGGCTGCGAAAATGCCCCCGACGCTGGTCCTTGACGTCAACGGCGTCGGCTACGAGTGCGAAGCACCGATGTCGACCTTTTTCGGACTTCCCGACACCGGGACCGAACTGACGCTGCGCACCCATCTGGTGGTGCGCGAGGACGCGCACATCCTGTATGCCTTCGCGACAGAGGACGAACGGCGTCTGTTCCGAGCGCTGCTCAAGGTCTCGGGGGTAGGGCCGAAGATTGCGCTCGGTGTGCTGTCTGGGCTGTCGGTCGCTGACTTCTTGCGCGTGATTGAGCAGGAAGACACGGCGGCGCTAGTCCGAATTCCGGGCGTTGGACGGAAAACGGCGGAACGGATCCTGATTGATTTGCGGGATAAGACGGGCGACTTTGGGGCGGCAGGCGCTGCATTCGTGCCGCAGGCTCTCACGGGGGTAGCCAGCGCCCATCAGGAAGCCACTACCGCGCTCGTGGCATTAGGGTATCGTCCGCAGGAGGTCGTCAAGCTGCTCAAAGCCGCGGGCGACGACGCCGAAACGACCGAAGAATTGATCCGCCGTGCATTGCGTGCTGCGGCGAGTTGATGTGGGGCAGGGGATACGATGATCGAATCGGACCGTATCGTGGCGGCGCAAGGAACGCGAGAGGACGACAGTCTTGATCGTGCGGTGCGACCGCGTCAGCTGGCGGATTACGTGGGTCAACCCGCGGTCCGTGCGCAGATGGAAATTTTTATTGAAGCGGCCCGCCGGCGATCTGAGGCGCTCGATCATCTGTTGATTTTCGGCCCGCCGGGACTCGGTAAGACTACGCTCGCCCATATTGTGGCCAACGAATTGGGGGTCGGTTTGAAGCAGACCTCTGGGCCCGTGTTGGAGCGCCCCGGGGATCTCGCGGCATTGCTGACGAATCTGCAGCCCCGGGATGTGCTGTTTGTGGATGAGATCCATCGACTAAGCCCGGTGGTTGAAGAAATTCTCTATCCAGCGCTCGAGGATTTTCAGCTCGACATCATGATCGGCGAGGGGCCTGCCGCTCGCTCGATCAAAATCGATCTCCCGCAATTTACGCTGGTCGGCGCCACCACGCGGGCCGGCTTGCTGACTTCACCGCTGCGGGATCGGTTTGGCATTGTCCAACGTCTAGAGTTTTATTCGGTGGCCGATCTCGTCTCTATCGTGTCCCGTTCGGGCCGCTTGCTCGGCCTCTCCGTTGAGACCTCCGGGGCACAACAAATTGCCGAGCGCTCTCGCGGCACGCCACGTATCGCCAATCGACTGTTACGCCGCGTGCGCGATTTCGCGGAGGTGAAGGCCGATGGCGTGATCACAGGCCCAGTCGCCGCCGAGGCCTTGGATCTCCTCGATGTAGACCGATTGGGTTTTGATGTGATGGATCGACGCTTGTTGCTGACGCTGATCGAGAAGTTCGGCGGTGGACCTGTGGGTGTGGACAGCCTGGCCGCCGCGATTGGTGAAGAGCGCGGCACGATTGAGGACGTGCTTGAGCCGTACCTCATCCAACAGGGATATTTGATGCGCACCGCACGCGGACGCATCGCGACCCCGAATGCCTACGCTCATTTCGGACTCACGACGCCGAGTGCCTTAATGTCCTCCTTCGGCCTTTTTCCCGAGACAACGCTGTGAGATCCGTGAACATCCCCGTTCGAGTCTATTGGGAGGACACGGATGCCGGCGGCATTGTTTATCATGCCTCCTACATTCGGTTCATGGAGCGGGCGCGTTCCGAGTGGTTGCGCGCCTGCGGTATCGATCAAGGAGCCTTGCGGGATCAGGAACGAATCCAGTTCGCCGTGGTCGATATGCAAATCGCGTGGAAGCGAGCGGCGCGACATGACGATTTACTTAATGTCTCATCCGAACTCTTGGAGATTCGCGGCGCGAGCTTTACCTTTCTGCAGCAGGTGCGGCGTGGCGATGAGTTGATGGTGGAGGCGCGCGTACGTGCCGCCGCGATCGATGCAGATTCCTTAAAACCTCGGCGTTTGTCGCCGGCATTACTCGAACAGTTGGGCGCATGAATTCATCGGTGACAGAGTTTTCAATCGTATCGATGGTGCTGAATGCCAGCTTTGTCGTGAAGCTGGTCATGGCCATCCTAATGGCGGCCTCGATCTCCTCCTGGGCCATCATTCTCAAAAAGCGCAGCATGATTGTCGGTACGCGACGGCAGGCTGAAGCCTTCGAAGCCACCTTTTGGGCAAGCGCTGATCTCGGCGCGCTGTTTCGATCGCTCGAGGCGCGTAAAGAACCAACGGTTGGGATGGAGAGTCTCTTTGAGGCTGGATTTAGAGAGTTCTCGCGGCTACGTAAGCAGGCGGGTATTGATGCCGCGCAACTGATGGAAGGCGCGGGCCGCGCCATGAAGGCCGCACGCTTGCGCGAGATGGAGCGGCTCGAGGCGAATTTAGAAATGCTAGCCACGGTAGGCTCGATCAGTCCCTACGTCGGCTTGTTCGGTACGGTCTGGGGCATCATGCATGCGTTCATCGGCCTTGGTAACGTGCAGCAAGCCACGCTTCAGGCGGTCGCTCCCGCGATTGCGGAAGCGCTGATCGCAACGGCGATTGGTCTCTTTGCGGCGATTCCTGCAGTGGTTGCTTACAACCGATTCTCAGATCAGGTGTTCCGCCTCGAAAATAGGCTTGATACCTTCGCGGAAGAGTTTTCGACCATTTTGCAGCGGCACGCTGCAGCGCCTCGAGGCTGAGCGATGGCTTCGGTGGGTGGTGGAAGGGGTCGTCGACGACTGGTCGGTGAGATCAATGTCGTGCCGTACATCGACGTGATGTTGGTGCTCCTGGTGATTTTTATGGTGACGGCACCCTTGCTGACCCAGGGCGTCAAAGTGGAATTGCCCAAAGCGGGCGCTCGGCCTATACCGGATCAAAAGGATCCACTCGTCATCAGCATCGATAAAGCGGGTCTTCGATATATCAATATCGGCGATGACAAGAGTGCACCGGTCGACGAACAGGCCTTGGCGGATCGAGTGCGGCTGGTCCTGAGCCGCGAGCCAGAGACACAGGTACTGCTCAAGGCCGATGCGGCCATCCCTTATGGCGATGTGATGAGGACCATGGTGCTGATGCAGCGTGTCGGCGCCACGAAAGTGGGGTTCCTGACAGACCCTCTGCCACCCGAGAAGGTGCCGTGACGGCGGCGCATCCGCATTTTTTTCGCGACCATGCCGGTTCGCTGATCGGGTCGATCGTCCTTCATGGGCTCTTGGTCGTGGTGGCCTGGTGGATTGCCGCCTATACGCCGACGACGCGGGTCGTTTCCCCGGCTGTGATTGAAGCGACCTTAGTGACACCGCAGCAGCGTCAGTACGTCACGCCTACACCGCCCGAGGTGCATCAGCCGGAACCGGCGCCGACGCCTAAGCCGGCACCTCGGGTGGCGCCCCCGAAGCCCTTGCCGCCGGCACCGGTGCCCAAGGTTCAGCCCGTGAAGCCGGTCAAGATGACGCCCGGGGTGACCGAGAAGGCCGCGCCCAAGACCGAAGCGAGGCCGAAGACCGAACCCAAGCTCGACCCCAAACCGGAGCTCAAGGCTAAGGAACGGGGGTTGTCGAAGGCCGAGGATTCTGCGCTCGAGCGCGAGATGCATGAGAACCAGAAGGCCATCAAGTCAGAGGCTCAGTCGCGCGAACAAGAAGCCGCGCGCCAGCGTATCGAGGCACAAGCTCGCGCCGATGCACTCGCCCGACAGAAGGCCGACGCATTGCGACAGCAGCAAGCCGCGGGTGAAACCAGCCAGTATTTGGCGGAGGTCAAAGCCCGGGTTGAGCATGCGTGGAGTCGGCCGGCTTCGGCAAAGAAGGGCGTACAATGTACGCTTGAGGTTGATCAGGCGCCCACCGGTACCGTTTTGCAGGCGCGCGTGATCAATCCCTGTAATGGCGATGACGCCGTCCGTACCTCGATTCGGGACGCGGCCTTGCGGGCGTCTCCGTTGCCCGTGCCGAAGAACGCCGACCTTTTCCAGCGAACCCTACACCTGGTGTTTAGCCCTGATGATTAATGTGTTCCGTCGACTCGTCGTTGCTCTAGTGCTTGTGCTTGGCGCGCCGTTGAGTGCGCACGCGCAACTCACCGTGGATATTACGAAAGGTAATACCAGTCCGATTCCGATCGCGGTGGTTCCCTTTGGGGGTGACGGCATACCGGTGGACGTGGCGCAGGTCATCGATGGTGATTTGACGCGCAGTGGTCGATTGGCGCCGCTCGGTCGCTCGTCGATGCCGCAACGGCCGACCCTCGCCACGCAAATCGATCTGCCGCAGTGGCGACTGGTGAAGTCCGATTATTTGACGATCGGGCGGGTGCGACCAGAGGGTGCCGGCTACGTCGTCGAAGTGGAGCTGCATAGCGTCCTCTCCGGGGAGCGCGTGCTCGGCGTTGCCCTGACGTCAACGGCAGGGGGCTTGCGGCTTACCGCCCATCGAATCGCGGATATGATTTACGAGAAGATTATTGGCGTGCCGGGGGCTTTTGCCACTCGCATCGCCTATGTCGCGGTGGAGGGCCCTGTGGCCGCTCGCCGTTGGCGCCTCGTCGTGTCGGACTCGGACGGTGAAAACCCCATCACGATCGTCGATTCCAAGGAACCCTTGATGTCGCCGGTCTGGTCACCGGACGGCACGAAGCTCGCCTACGTGTCGTTCGAGGGTCGAGTCTCGTCTGTGTTTGTTCAGTCCATTCAAACGGGCGTCCGTGAACGTGTTTCTGGACGCGCCGGGATCAACGGCGCTCCGGCGTGGGCTCCCGACGGACACCGCCTTGCATTGGCACTGTCTCAGCCTGATGGCAATGTCGATGTCTTCGTTCTTGATCTCGAGACGAGGGCGCTGCTGCGCGTCACTGACGATCCGGCGATAGATACCGAGCCGTGTTTTGGCGCGGATGGGCAGTCAATTTACTTCACCTCCGATCGGGCTGGACGGCCTCAGGTCTACCAGATTCGATTGGCCGCCGGTGAACGGCCCAAGCGGGTCACCTTTGAAGGCTCCTATAACGCTCGGCCGCGCCTATCGCCAGATGGCAAGACGCTTGCCGTCGTGACCCAGGACCAGGGCGCCTATCGCATCGCCCGGGTCGATGTGGCCACCGGCCAGTCCGTTATCCTGACCACGGGACGCTTGGATGAGAGCCCGACCTTCGCGCCCAATGGCCAGACGATTATTTATTCGGCGCGCGAGCGTGGTCGTGGGGTCTTGGCTTCGGTCGCCATCGACAGCGGCGTCGTGGCCAAGATTACGGCCCCATCCGGAGACATTCGCGATCCCGCTTGGTCGCCTCGGCTGTGACGATGTCCCACGGGGTTGCCTGTGGCAAAATAGATCTATCCGGGTTGGCCGCTCGACCCACACTCACATGGAGTTAATCCGCGCATGAATCGCCAGAACCAGTTGTTTGCAACCGCCGCTCTTGTATTGGTGAGCTTGACGCTTGCCGGCTGCCCAAAGAAGCCCATCGTGAAGGCCTCGGACGCGGGATCCCAGTCGGTCGCGACGACCGTGGACAGTAACGCCAATACCGGCCGTGCGAACGGCTCGGACAACAATGGCGTTCGCCCATTGACCGATACGCGTGGCGGCGTGCCCGCCGGTGACGGTGAATTGGGCGCGACCATTCGCTTTGAGTACGATAGCTCCGAGATCAAGGCGGAATATCAGCCGATCATCAGCTCAGAAGCCAAGCAATTGAGCAGCAACCGTCATCTGCAGTTGCGCCTTGAAGGCAACACGGACGAGCGTGGTTCGGCCGAATACAACATTGCGCTCGGCGAACGTCGTGCGCAGGCCGTGAAGAAGGCGCTGCTGTTACTCGGTGCGAACGACAACCAGCTCACGACCGTCAGCTATGGCGAAGAGCGTCCGGTCGCCGATGGTCACGATGACGCCGCTTGGGGGCAGAACCGTCGCGTCGACATCGTGGTCACCGCGCGCTGATATGCGTTCATCCCTCGCCCTAGCGCTCGCGGTGACCGCAAGCCTCGGCCTCGCAGGCTGTGAAACGCCGCATCCAGAACTGGATCCGGCGTTCATCAAGGCCACATCGGTCGAGTCCCGGGTGGACGTCATTGAGCGTCAAAACGGCGCCTTTCTTGAGGTGCAGCGGCAGTTAGAGTCGGCGCAAGCCGACCAACGCGCGTTGAAAGGGCAGGTCGAAGAACTGCAGCACGCGCTTGCCAATGGCGAGCGCCGGGAACGGGATTTGTATCGCGATCTATCCGATCGGATCACGGCGCTCGATGCAAAAGTGCGTGAGTTGCAGGCAGCCCAGCAAGCCGCGCCGGCTGCAGCCGCGGCGGCGCCCCTGGTGCCGGCACCGATCGCACCGACGGTGCCGCAGATCACCGATAAGGACGTCTATCAGTCTGCGCTTGAACACCTCAAGGCGAAGGAATACGGCGTCGCAGAAAAGGCTTTCCAGGATTTTTTGTTGGCCTATCCGCAAAGTACGCTGGCCGACAATGCGCAGTACTGGCTCGGCGAGTCGTATTACGTTGAGCATCGTTTTCAGGATGCGCTGGGTGCGTTCCAGAAGTTGCTCAAGGAACACCCCGATTCTCGCAAGGTGCCGGATGCGCTCTTGAAGGTGGGTTATTCCTATCAGGAGCTGAAACGGTTCCGGGAAGCACGTGAAGCGTTGGCTCGATTGATTAAAGCGTATCCCGACGCGCCGGCGACGGCGGATGCGCGTGAGCGCTTGAAGCAGATCGCTGGGCGACACTGAGATGGCGGCCTCGCCGCGGGACGCGATTCCGGCCGCTGACCGGCTGCGGCTGACCGAAATCTTCGCCTCGCTGCAAGGTGAGGCGGATACGGTGGGTTGGCCCACCGTTTTCGTGCGGCTGACGGGATGCCCGCTGCGCTGTCACTACTGCGACACGACCTATTCGTTTTACGGCGGTGAATGGCATGCCATCGATGCGGTCGTCGCCTCGGTGCGGGCACTCGGCCCTCAGCGGGTCTGTGTGACCGGTGGGGAGCCCTTGGCGCAACCGAATGTGCACCGCTTGATGCGGCGGCTCTGTGATGAGGGCTTCACCGTTTCGCTGGAGACCAGCGGATCGCTCAATGCATCCGACGTGGACCCACGGGTTGTCAGGGTGCTGGACGTCAAGACGCCGGGCTCAGGCGAAGTGGACCGCAATCTGTTGGAGAACTTTCGCAACCTCCGACCATCCGACCTCGTGAAGTTTGTGATCACGAGCCGAGCCGACTACGAGTGGAGTGGTCGTTTTTGCGCCGATTTCCGCCTGCCGGAACAGGTTCAGGTGCTTTACTCGCCGGCGCACGGCGAGATTGAGCCGCGGCAATTAGCGGAATGGATCCTCGAGGATCGCCTGAACGTTCGGTTTCAGATGCAGTTGCATAAGTTCTTGTGGGGCGAGGAGAAGGGACGATGAGCGCACCGAAGGCTGTGGTTCTGGTCTCCGGCGGTCTCGATTCTGCAACCGTGTTGGCCATGGCCCGGGCTGCCGGGCGTGAGTCTTATGCCCTCAGTTTTGATTACGGTCAGCGTCATCGCGCAGAGTTAATCGCCGCCAAACGGGTGGCCGAAGGACTCGGGGCGGTGGAGCACCGAACTGTGTCGATCGGTCTCGGCGGTTTTGGCGGCTCGGCCTTAACCGATACAGCGATTCCAGTCCCCGAGGGCGGGACCTCTGGCATTCCGGTGACCTATGTGCCTGCACGAAACACGGTGTTTCTCTCCCTCGCCCTAGGTTGGGCGGAAGTGCTTGGTGCCCGCGAGATCCACATTGGCGTGAATGCGATCGACTATTCCGGCTATCCGGATTGTCGGCCGGACTTTATTGCTGCATTTGAGCGGGTCGCGAATCTAGCGACCAAAGCCGGGGTAGAAGGGGAGTCCTTCCAGATCGTGGCGCCGCTGATTGAACTCAGCAAGTCCGGGATCATCACAGCCGGGGTTGCCCTCGGGGTCGACTTCGGTTGGACCGTCTCGTGTTACCAGGCGGACGAGGAGGGGCGGGCCTGCGGGGTCTGCGATTCCTGCCGACTGCGCCGGGCCGGCTTTGCTGAAGCGGCTATTGTGGATCCCACTCGCTACCAGCGCTGAGGGCGAATTTTCTGCACCGATTTCGCGCCAAGAGCGAGGCAAGTTGCCCGATCCCCTGCTAGAATCGCGGCCCGTCGGACGGCCAACCGACGCGTTAGACGACCGTGCAATGGGGCGGTAGCTCAGCGGTAGAGCATTCGGCTTTTAACCGATTGGTCGTGGGTTCGAACCCCACCCGCCCCACCAGATATTCGTCTCGTGACGCGGCACGACGCTGCGGCAACCGCGGCTGGTGAGCGCACGCCGACGGGTAGCAGGCCGCGCAGCGCACGGCCACAGGTCGCCAAGCAACCACGCCGCGGCACCGCTACTACCGCTAGCTGGTCGGTGTCTGTCAGGTCGCTGCTGGCCAGTGCGCGCACGTCGGGTCCGCACGCGATGCGCGGGGGTTGCCGGCGCGGTCATTGTGACTGCCACGGACAGGGGGATCCGTAGCTCTTGTTATCACGGCGGTC
>CAIRLC010000044.1 GCA_903879335.1 uncultured Pseudomonadota bacterium | reverse complement strand
CGTTACGGCGCCGCTTTGAAAGCGGCTGGACATGGACCGATCACGACTGAAATTCGGACGGCGCCAACGTTTTATTACGCTGAGGATTACCACCAGCAGTACCTCGCGAAGAATCCCAATGGCTACTGCGGCATTGGGGGGTGCGGGGTTCCCTTCAAACTCGCGGAGTTAGAGCCGTCACAGCGGGCCTGATCCGAAAGAGATACCCATTTCTTTCGCAGAGACAATGGGTTATAGATGGTGAAGTCCGAAATCCCGCAGTTTTCTGCGGGATTTTGACGTGTGATTTCGACGCCAACGTCTACCGGAACTCTACCGGGGATTTGGACCTAGGAAAGTCCTCGGGGAAGGGATCGGCACATTCACGCGCTGCGCCCATTAACCAGCTTTCTCGTACCGCGTATCTTGAAAAAGTGATTTGTTGGCAAGCAGAGTCTCAGCACCTTTTGCCGTTAACATCAATTGTTGCTGATACCCAATATAGATTGGTTTCACACCGAGCGATTCAAGGACATCCTCACGTCTTGTCTTCCGCAATTCCGGTCGATCGGACCAATACTTACCGACAAATTTGATCAGATTGTATAGTAGCCACGCCCGGTAGAGATTCGGTAGACGTGCCCGCTTTCCCGGCAGAGGTCCTGCAGAGGCCGGTGGCCGGTGGCCGGTGGCCGGTGGTCGAATCGAATTGACGAAATTGCGATGGTCGAATGCCGACTATGAGCAGAGGGGGTGTCCGTGGGTTCTACATGTGAGTTGCCAACTATGGCCTGGCTACGCGCCGCGCTCGTCGCGTCAATTGCCTTAGGTGCTTCGCTCGCCGCCGAAGCGCAACAGGACTCACCTGCGGCGGTTCCCAATTTGGGTGGCTACGACAGCGATACACGGCAATCGATGGAGCTTGCGTGCATTTCTCAAAAGATGAGGGGGCCGGCCGCTTATGCGGCGTGCCTGAATCAGCAGATTGCTTCCCTACAAGGGTTGCCTGGTGTCCCCAACCTGAACGGATACGACAGCGATACTCGGCAGTCGATAGAGCTTGCATGCATCTCGCAGAAGACAAGGGGGCCAGCTGCTTACACGGTGTGCCTGAATCAGCAAATTGATTCGCTGAAGCGGTCGCCTGCGATCCCTAGTCTGAACCGGTACGACAGCGATACACGCCAGTCGATGGAGCTTGCGTGCATCTCGCAAAAGACGAAGGGGCCGGCCCCCTATGCGGTATGCCTGAATCAGCAAATCGCTTCGCTACAAGGCTCGCCCGTAGTCGCCCAAGTAGCCGGTGATGGCAGCGAGCCGCGACAAACGGTGGCCACCACTACACCAAGTAGCGGGACAAAGTCAGTCGAATCGAGTATCGGGGTGACGGCAGCTGAGCGTCCCATTAATCCAATGAGCAGATTCACGACTGAAAACGTCATGAAAATCCATCAGGGGATCAGCTCCGAAAAGATCCTAGCAATGTTCGGTGCCCCGAAGAACGTTAGCCAGGCAGTCTGTGGTGCGTCCGTTGGAAAGCCGTGGACTTGCACGACTTGGGAATACGGCGAGATCCCGTATGAGTGGGCGACTTTCACATTTGCAGGGAACAACGGCTCATTGAGATTGAACAACTTCGATGTCCATCGAAACTGAACTCCAGCAGGCAAGACGAGCCTCGGGTTGAAGTGGCCGAAAGTATTAGAAAAGTGCCGTCTTCATGAAGATTTTGGTCGATAGTTTCGAGTACAAGTGCTGGCATGAGGTCGGCCACGCGACTGTTTGCTTGCATCTAGGCGGTAACGTCGACTGCATCGAACTGCTCGACGACGATGCACGAGGTCACGCGCGCGCTCGCTGCGTAGTTACATCGGATATCGAAAGGAGCGTGGCGTGTGGCGGGTTCGCCGTTGAGTTCTATCTCTTAGATAGAGGCTACGCCGCGCAGGCTCCTGACGACAAACGAGACATCAATCAGGTGGTGCTAAACAACGCATCAATGAACGGCCATGCCTTTTTCGGGCGCGAGTACAGTAGCGAAGGGTTTGACGAGGCGGAAACCAGGGAGTTTATGAACCACGCGATAGGGCCCGACGGCCGGGGCGGCGTGGTACCAATACTCGACGTGTACTTTTCGGGGATGCGGGAGCTAGCGCGCGAGCTTCTCGCCACTCGGAGGGTCGAAGGCTGCCGCGTAAAGGAACTCTTGCGGCGTGAGATTTCCCGTTGAGACTTCGGCCAAGCGACCGTCCGCTTCTTGCCGAAAGTCACCCGAATGAGGTCTACCGACGGACTGACGCCGAGGTCTACCGAAAGTCGACCGCTAGAGTCCAGCAGCGGCTGTAACCGCTGGGATTTCGTAGCAATTCCGGCCCTCGGGCGCACTACCACCAGCAGTACCTGGCGAAGAATCCGAACGGCTACTGCGGGATCGGGGGCTGCGGAGTTCCCTTCAAACTCGCGGAGTTACCGATCGGGGAGAAGGTGTGATTTCCGGTTAGCCGAGGGTTCTCTCGTGGAACCAGAGGGTTACCATCCGTCTTGTCCAAGACCCCGCGTGTTTCTGCAGCAAAACGCCGACTGATTTAGACGTCAACGTCTACCGGAAGTCTACCGCTGTCTGATCTTAGGAAAGTCCGCGGCGAAGGGCGTCACCGACCGTTGAGCCTGCGCAGCCTGTTACCTGCGAGCTTTTCTCAGACGGGTCAAGTTGACATCTGTAATCCAATGTATAAACTTGTTTATACATTGGAGAGCGATCATGACAAAGAGTGCGACGTTGACCGTTCAGCAGTGGGGAAACAGCCTTGCTGTACGGATCCCCGCAGCTGTGGCTCGGTCCGCCCGATTCAGGGTCGGCCAGCCCGTCGAAGTATCAGCTCAGGATTCGAACATCCTGGTCAAGGCGCTTGGTGAGCCCAAGCTGACGCTCGCGCAGAAGCTCGCAGCATTTGACCCAGCAGTGCACAGTGGCGAGGTTATGGCCACCGGGCTGGTTGGCAACGAGGTGCTCTAGTGGCCGCCCGGAAATCATGGTGCCCCGACCGGCGAGACATGATTTGGATCGACTGCAATCCTCAGGCCGGCCGCGAAATGAAGGATATCCATCCGCTGGTTGTTCTGTCTCCGCGAGAATTCAATGCACGAACAGGGATAGTGATCGGTTTGCCGATGACCACGGCTCCCTACAATGAAACCAATCCGTTCGCGGTGAAGTTCACTGGACCGAAAGGCGTCGCCAGCTACATCCTTGGCCATCAACCGAAGTCGTTCGATTGGCGTGCCAGAAATGCGAAGCCCCATCCGCTGAGGAAAGTCCCTGAAGAGTCCTATGCGCGCGCCTGCGAGACGTTAAATCAGATTATTGAGATCGGGACCTAGCTCGACCTCGGCTGGTCTCACGGCAATGCTGCATAATCTTTCTCTGCGCATCGCACGGGCTTGCAAGTGAAATGCGGCAAGTGAGCGGATTGCGCCGAATGTTGGCTATCTGGCCGCTGCTCTGCGTGGCGTCCGCTTGCGCCTCATCCGCCGCTCCTCTCGTGATACCAAAGCCTGACGAGGTCGTCTCCATAGATGCGACGATTTCGAATTCCTACAACCCTGACACAAAGAGCTATCGCGGTGCCGTGCATGTCGAAGATCATGCGTAGATCAGCGCCATCCTTGGCAGGATTCGGGACCTAAACCGTGGCATGGCAATTCCGAACGGCACTTTTCCAACGCCGACCCATGCGATTGTCGTGAACGATAGGGTCAACATCAACCTCGTCGTTTTCATTGGGTTGGACTGGATCGGAGGCCGAAACATTTTGCCCGGTAAGCTTGCCGTAAATCGCGCCAGACACATCAGTGAAGTCGAGCGCGCGAGCATTCTGAAATGAGTAGGAATCGACGACTACCGGTTCAAGTAAACGGCCGAAGCGCGTCTCGGTCTACCGGCCGAACGACGTCAACATCTACCGAAAGTCGACCGGTCGAGTACGAGCGACAATATAACTCTCCGGTTTACACGCCGATTCCGACTTCCGCGCCGACTACCACCAGCAGTACCTCGCGAAGAATCCAAATGGGTACTGCGGCATTGGCGGGTGTGGAGTTCCCTTCAAACTCGCGGAGTTACCGGTGGGGGAGAAGGCGTAGAGGCTGCTTCGCCGAGGGTCCTCGCGTGAAACCAGGGGGTTAGCGGCTAGCGATGCAGAATACCCGCGTAGTTCTGCAGAAAACGCCAGCTGCTCGCGACCGTCGACGTCTACCGGGACTCTACCAGTGATCTGCTCCTAGGAAACTTTGCGGCGACGTCTGTGATCGACTGTTGAGACTTCGCAGCCCGATGACTGCTCGCCGTTCTCAAACGGGTCAAGGGATGTTCTAGATTCTCGGATCAGAAATAGTGGTCCGCGACTGGGGGGGGTACTGTGAAGAGAATAGGGTTGCTGGGTGCATTCATCGGGCTAATCGTAGTTGTCGGAGCTCTATATGCACCGCACCTCTACTTCGAACAACTCGTTCTCCGTTCGGCTGCCACACCATCAGCGGGTCCGATACCCAAAGACGTCGCGGGCCAATGGTTCGACGACTATTTCCTCATCCAGCAAATTGATGCATCGACATTCGCCATCGGGGAGCCACGTTATTACCAAGGCAACTACAGTTATCTGATCTTGGGCACGCGTCGCGCGCTGCTCTTTGATGCCGGGTCCGGCCTGCGGGATATGGTTCCAGTGGTCCGAGCGCTGACTTCGCTACCGGTGACTGTCCTGCCATCACATTTGCACTTCGATCACGTCGGGGCGCTCGGGCGCTTCGAGCGGACCGCCTTGCCGGATGATCCGGGACTGTGGGCGCGCGTGGTCAACGGCCAACTGACCCTGACCCGTTATGAGTATTTGGGCGCGTTGGACCGGCTCACTCCGCCCACTTTCCGGGTCAGCGACTGGTGGGTAGATGGACAGCACATCGATCTCGGTGGGCGAGTCGTGCAGATCCTAAAGACGCCCGGGCATACCCCCACATCAGTATCAGTCTGGGATGCGGCCAACGCTAGATTGTTCGTGGGTGATTTTCTTTACCCCGGCGAGCTTTACGCGTTTCTACCGGGGGCCTCATTATCAGCCTATGCGGCGACGACAACGCAATTACTCAGTTGGCTGCCGTCACAGGTCAGCCTATATGCCGCTCACATGCAGGAACCACCAGCGATTCCCGCAGCTCCGTTACTGCATCGGCAGGATCTGCAGTCATTGAGTGACGCCCTGCGAGAGCGGGCGGCAGGTTCCACCCCTGCCAAAGGCTTTTATCCGAGGAATTACCCGGTAGCCGGCCCGGTTACTTTATCCACTGGCTTTCCGTGGAATTTGCACTAGCCGGTCGATCGTCAATCGACGGATCATTGGCCCTACCGCCGGCCGGACGCAAGGTCGTGACGGGATGAGCAACCGTAGGCAGCTCATCCCGGACCATCACTTACTTTGGTTCAACCGGATAGGTGGTCGCGGACTCCAGACCCGAACCGCTTGGCGCGGCCGGCTGCGATGTCGTTGGCGAGGCGCTCGATGACTTGCTGATTGGTGCGGCGGTTGCAGTCGGTGCCTTGTCATTCAAACCCGGGAATCGGCGCATGGTCTCTAGGAGCTTATGGGCCAGCTCTGGAGCCGGTGGCGGGTTAGGCCCGAAGATATCGGACGCATATACACCTGCCTTTTGATAGAAGGATCGATTCGCTGAATCGTCGATGCCGAGCACAGATCCATCCAAGGCGATGCCCCCGAAGAAGCCCTGTGAACGAGAGTAAGAGTAAATTTCGGCACCACCGATATCTGTCGCGCCTGACGCCTGACGGCCCACCGGGCCAGCTGCGATACCCGCCTCTGCGCCCAGGGTTAACTTGCCGCCGGTGACGCCCTCGATGCTGCGGCGACTGGCGAACACGAGAATGATGTCGCTGGACTGGATGCCAAACTGCCAGCCGATGCTGCCACCGCCCATGTAGACGAAGGACGGGTTATACCAATGGCCATTGGCATCACGGACCAGAAGGACGCCTTTACCACCCTTACCGCCGATACCCAGTCCTACCTTGATGACGCCTGGGATGATCGCGATGCCATAGGCCCGATCAAGGAGCCAGTCTGGCGCCCGCTGATCTGGCATACCCATGGTTTCCTCTAAGACTTGGGTGGCCTTGAGAATGGTGGCGTCTTCTTTTTTGCCGGCAAAGGCCGTCGTAGAGACGCTAAACAACGCCAATGCAAGAATAGTCAAACGTCGGATCAGCATGGGTAAACCCTTAAGTGATGTAAGTCCATTTGACCGCAGCGGGTCGCTGCGGTTCCATGACAGCAATCATACCCAACCCGATCGCCCAAGGATCGAATCGGCCTGTCGCTGATTAGGGCCAGCGCCTTAAAACCAACCGGTCACGTGCACTTGGGCTAAAAAGCCGTTGACTCGATAGAGCGGTTCGGTGCCGGCGAGGGCATTGGATACTCGAGTGTCCCTGAAATCATCGTATTGATCGTGAATCAAATCGAGGTTCAAGCCCGTGGTCCAGTGTTGAATGCCGAAATGTGGATGCCAAGGTACTTGCCACGTTAAACCGGTTCCCAACGTTATTGATGAATGGCGCGCGAGCGAGCGATCGCGGCTGATTTCACCTGTGGGCACGTGGGATACAAGGTCGGAGTAAAACTTGGCTCGACCTTGCCCATACCAGCGACCGTGGACATCAACAGCGAGTCGGTCTTGGCGGAATTTGCGCACCCATCCAATATCGTACGAGCGGGCACGGATCGACCATGAGTCGTAGTAGTACGAGCCACCTAAGGTCAATGTGCCGCGCTCACCCATAAAGTACTTCGCGTGCAGTGATGAGTTGTATCGCGAACGTGAGTGAGGGGTGACTTCCTCGCCGACGGTGACAATGCCGTTACCCTGCAAATAACGAGTGCCGATATCAGGATTGGCGAGCTCACCATATTGATCCACCATGCCGCCGTCGTAGGTGAGGCGCAAGTTCGGCGTAACGATCTGATCGACCGAAACCCACCAACTGCGCTGATCGATGCGTCTTCTGACATTAGGGTCACGTGCGCCCGTGTCCGACAAGACTAAATAGCTGCTACTCCAACTCTTTGACGCGCCGCCGGTCAAACTGGTCAGATCGTGAAAAAGTCCCTGAGTGATTGAGGCACGAACTAATGAGGTTTCATAAGACGTTCCGGACGTACGCGACGTACCCACGGAATATCGGGTCGAGTCGTCTCGGTAATCCAGCGAGAAATTCCCCAACTGTCGCGTTTCATCTAGGCGCCGCGCCCTCGGGGCTGCCAAGTCCACGTCTGGGGCTCTAACCTGGTCAGCTTCATAGCGACCGGTGAGCGAGAAAACCCGATTCAGGTGTTTGGAGATCGAAAATTCCGGGCCTGATACTTGATCTCCGCCCGCATTTGAAAAAGCGTAAGAAAAATCAGCTCGCTGTTCAGGCAGGTTATCCGCAAGAGCACTCTGGGCAAAGGCCAGCGTGGATAGCAAAAGCAATGGCAATGTAAACTTAGAGATTCGCATGGCGACTCCGATTAGCGGCGCGACGCAGTGTCGTCACTGCGACCATCTCGTATGGCCTCGCGCAAGGTAAGGCTGCGATTTCTTTGCGCCACAAGAACTTCGTCGCGATTCGTCCGCATCGAAGGATCATTGAGGTGTGCGCGTTCATAAGGACGAACCGCATGTAGTCCGCATCCCGCAAGACCTGCGAGGCATAACGCCATCAGCAGAGCACGATTCAAGAGTGGCACAATTAGATCTCCCTCAACAGAACGTCAACTTGCTGGGCGTATTCGGTGTCTTCGCCGACGGCGTAACCACGGTGAATCCAGCGGATGCCGCCGCGTCGATCGATCAGAATACTCATAGGCATATCGTCTAACACGAATCTGGAAGAGACGAGGCTCGCTGGGTCTGTGGCGATGGGAAAGGTCACCGGGTGTTTGTTAAGAAACGCTTTCCCATCTTCAGGATAGGTATCAATGTCTACCCCTATCAGGACGAGGCCGCGTTCATGGTCAGCGCGATAAAGTCGCTCGAGCAGAGGAAACTCATCACGACACGGGCCACACCACGACGACCAGAAGTTAAGCAGTACAACTTGGCCGCGTAACTGTTCGATGGAGATCTGTCCGCCAGTCGCCAACGGTAGCGACACCTGTGGCGCTACGCTGACCTCTGCGCTCAGAACTGTGCAGCAGTAAGTGAGCAGAACCACTGCAGCATGCATGCGTCTTCGTACTGCAGTGAATCCAAGTGGCATCAGAAGTAGACCGATAATCCCATCGTGCTTTCGATGTTGTTTGCGATATGTCTCGCCCCAGACAAGGATCTCTGGGTGACTGAATCTCGCACATCGATGTGGGCTGCAAAGCGATCGGACAGCAATATGCGATAACCGATACCGGCATTGGCCGCATAAAAACTGTCTGTTGCATAGTGTAACGATCCTATCCCGCCAACGACGTAGACCGCCGTTGTGAATGCCTTCTTGCCACCAAAGAAGGCTTCTCCGGGTAGCACGTCGTACCCTAAGTCGAGTGCGTAGTTGTAGACGTGAGGCCGGCTCGGAAAGCGCTTCGTCGCCCCCGTCGAATCCACATAACTCAACGATCTCAATTTGGAGACACCAAAACTGGCCTCCGCAAAGAAATTTTCTTTGATGTGGTAGGTACCGCGGAAGTCGACGGTCGGGTAGGTGCCGTATTGTTCGACGTTCAGCAACCCTAGCGAGGTCGTAATCTCAAAATTAGAGGTTCTGATTTTCGGCACTTTGACTTGCGGTCGGACGATATCCGGCTCGACAATCGGTGCATTATCCGTCGCGCTAGTCGGTCCTACCGCCGCCACGGAGGCGTGCCCGTGACGATGAAATGGCCACAGGTGGGGAAGGTGGGCACAACCGCTCAGAGCAGCGGAAGCGGCCGTTAGAAGTAGAAGGCGAAACCGGCTTTCCATTCGTTGAGTGCCTCGTTCGGCTGATTCGGGTGAGAGACTTTTGAAAGGAGATAAGCCCTTTCTTGAAGACGGAATTCGAAGCGATTGTTGATTTCCCAACGCAGGCCAGCACCGTAATACCCGACAGACCTTTTGCCCAAAGTGGGGGTGCCCGAGTATCCGATATTCGCATGGACCCGCGTGATGCCGGCACCAGCTTCAAAAAAGGGCGTGATCCTCCACTCCGGTTTTGGCATGTGGTGAATCCCAGCAAGAACCATCAGCCGATCATAGGAGCGGGTAGGTTGGTGGCTACCCTCCAACTGGAACGTCAGGCGGGGAGTGGGCGAGTAGCCGACGAAAACCGAATTATCCCAACTGTGGCCCAACCGTCCGCTGGCCGCGCCCGCAATCCAGGGTAGAGCGTCGGTGTCCCGATGATCAGGATCTTCTAGCGGCAGGGGTGCGCCGTCAGCCATCTGAGTTTGTTCGATGTCCTCGCGCCGAACCCACCCCTCGCGATCGCGTTCATCTCGAACTTTAAACCAGTCCGTGCGACGCAAAATAATTTGAACGTGCGCGCCCCGCGGCACCGAATTAAACACAGGGTAGCGTCGGCCTGGACCGGTATGCAGGTCCAAATACGGGCCCGTCACCATAACTTCGGCATATCGACCAATGTCACGATCGAATTGGCGGGCTGATTCTGCCACCGCCACGCCACTGAACCATAGTCCTGGCAACAGCGACAAAAAGAACGCATATTTACAGAGGAGTCTGCGCATACGTCCCTCCATGGCGCGACGATGGCCCGTGCGATGTTGGTCAGTGTGCACTGATCCGCAGCGGATAGGTGAACCGGTTGGCAAGCAGGTGAACCGCGTCAACGCTTAATGCTCCTGAGAACTTAGCGAATAGTAGCAAGGCCGGAGGGTTCCGCCATTGTCGATAGCCAACTATGACATCCAACGGCACAAGCTGTCTCTATCCGGCGACGAATCGTAATTGGCATCAAAAAAAGTGAACAGAACTGCATAATCACTACAGTTTGCTGCGTTGACACTCCGCTTGGTGCATGCGACGTTAGCGTGTCGTTGAGCCGATGGGCCGACGCTAGGTTGGGTAGGCGACCGGGCCTCGCCAGCCTCCCGCGCGGGTAGGTATCGCATGATCATGGACTGGAGGAAGCGGATGCGGTTTTCGGCGAAGAGCTTCTGGGCGATAGCCGCAGCCTTGGCCGTTACGGCGTCTTGGTCGTTTCAAGCCAATGCAAAGCCCCGGCATCCGCTCGTCGGGCATGCCGCACCAGACCTGCTCCAGCATTTACAGTCCGGCCCAGCCGGGAATTTTCGTCTCTCCGATCATCGAGGAGAGGTTGTTTTGCTGGGTTTCTGGGCCAGTTGGTGCGCAGCTTGTGGCGATTATTTGGCGAATTTAAGGGCGCTGGAGCAGACCTACCAGTCAGCCGGACTGGTCGTTTTGGGCGTTAGCCTGGATGAGGATCGGCAGTCAGCGTTGGATTTTGTTCGACCTTATGGCGCAAGCCTGAGAACATCCAACGACGATCCGGTTGGCGTTGGCCGCCAGTATTCCATCGAAGACGTGCCCCTGACGATTCTGATCGATCGAGATGGCGTGATTCGGTATGTGCACTCAGTCAGCGATCATGTGAACCAAGTGGCCATACAGCGTGAGCTGCGTGCGCTTCTAGATGAATGAGCTGGCCACGTCACCCGAATCCGATCCTTGTATTAGGCAGGTAGGACGATGAAAAGTAATTTTGTAATGTTCCTGCAACGAAAGACTGCTCTGCTACGAAATCTAGCTCGAGCTCTATTCGTCGCTGTCATGTTTGGTATGTCGTCAACGGCAATGGCGGACCAACCGCAGAGCGCCGCAGCGACACCCCGCAGCTTAGAAGCCGACGTGCAGTCTCTGCGTAAAGACGTACTTGAGCTCAACAAGGATTTGTCGGCGCTTGAGGAGGAGTTGCTATTTCCGGCTAACACTCAAGTGGCTGTGTTCCTGTCCTTAGATGTCGGGGCCTTTTTTGAGTTGGATGCCGTTCAGGTTCGGCTCGATAACAAAGAAGTTGCCAATTACCTATACACGGAACGAGAGATCGCGGCGCTCAATCGGGGCGGTGTGCATCGCGTGTTTTTGGGTAATGTGATCACCGGAAAGCACGAACTCGTAGCCTTTTTTACCGGTAAAGGTCCGCATGGGCGCGATTATAAACGCGGCGCCAATCTTAGTTTTGAGAAGGGCCAAGGCGCGAAATATCTAGAGCTTCGAATCTCAGATCGGCAGAGCGCTCAGCAGCCTGAGTTCACCGTGAAGGAATGGGAATAACTTGACGGTGAGGAATCGCCTAGTCATGAAATCGCGAGTGACGCTAGGGTTGCTGATCGGCTTTGCCTTTTTTGTAGGCAATGTTGATGCTGCCCGACGAAGTCTCCTGCTGAATCCTGAGTTACCTCCTCCCGGGCCAGGGGCATTGCGAGCGGTCGCCGTTCGGGATCTTCCGTATGGCGACGCGCTATTTTATTTTTACGCAGGCGACTATGAAACAGCGCTAGAACGGCTGCAGTTTGCGGATAGCGCGGGACGGTTATCGCACCATCGCGACGACGCTAAGTTGCTCATCGGCGGCATTGAGCTATCGCGCGGCGACTATATTGAAGCGGGTAAGACGTTTTCTGAAGTTCTTGATCACCCGAACGTCCCGGATAACGTCAAGGACCGAGCCCACTTCTACCTAGGCAAGACATTTTTTCGACGCGGATTTGATGCTCAGGCCATCGACAACCTCAGCGCTGCGACGCATAGCACGCTACCCACCGATTTTGATGCCGAGCGCCGCATGCTGTTGGCGGAATCTCTGCTCTCGGTAGGGCGGGATGCTGATGCGGTCGCGATTCTAGAGAATTGGGATACAAGCTCCGTATGGCGGGCCTACGCTGAATTTAACTTGGGCGTTGGACTCGTTCGGTCTGGGAAGTTTGATCAGGGTGCAAAAATTCTGGATGGGCTTGGCAGTCGCGAAGCGAATTCAGCCGAATCGTTGACGCTACGCGATCAGGCAAATGTGGCTTTAGGCTATGCGTTAGTTCAGCAACACCGTTCGACGGAAGCGCTCGCCATATTGGCTCGGGTGCGTGCCGACGGTCCTCAAGCGACTCGAGCGTTGCTAGGTGCCGGCTGGGCGGCCTCCGACGCCGGGAATGTTCGAGAGGCATTGGCGCCATGGCTTGAACTTCGCGGTAGAGATCTGTTGGATCCCGCCGTTCAGGAGAGCTACCTCGCTGTGCCTTATGGCTACGCTCGCCTTGGTGCGCAAGCGCAAGCAATTGCGGCGTATGAGCAAGCATTGAGCGAATTTGCAGCCGAGACTTCCCGTCTGGACCAATCGATTGATGCGATTCGGCGCGGCGCTTTGGCTCAGGCAATTGAAGCCTCCGCACAGACAAAAGGTTCCGTGCTTGCTATTGATGTCGCCAAAGTTCCGGCAGGGCGCTACCTGTATCGCTTACTGGCCCGTGATGAGTTCCAGGCGGCTCTGCAGAATTGGCGAGACCTGTCCGACGTGGCCAAGCGTCTTGATCTGCATGGAAACGATATCGAAGCCTATGCGGAACTGATCGCCTATCGTCGTCAGAAGTTCCAGTCTCAGTTGCCGTCCGATCTAGCCGCATTAGATCGCATGAATCTCGATGCGCTTGTGCAACGACGCACGGAACTTGAGGCGCGGGTTGCCGAAGCCGATGACCATGCGGACCTCGCCGCCTTGGGAACTCCGCGCCAGAGAGCTATTTGGGGCGAGTTGGAGCACATGGAAACCGTGATCGATCGTGCCGGTGATGCCAGTGACCCAGAAATTGAAGATATTGCCGAACGAGTCGATTTTCTTAAGGGCTACCTCTACTGGGAACTCAGCGATGGCTTCAAGTCGCGAGTCTGGAGCGCTCGCAAGCGACTGCGAGACGTTAATCATCTGCTGAGAGACTCCACCCGTAGCGCGGCGTTGGTAAAAGCGGCGCGTAGCGCGGTACCTGCCCATATCGAATCTCTGTCAGGTCGACTGGATGCCATACGGCCCAAGCTTGAGAGCGTGCACGCGAGGGCGTCTCAACTGCGAGACCGTGAACTCGCCTCCGTTTCAGAGCTTGCCGTCCGCGAACTCGAGGCTGAAAAGGCACGAATTCGCGACTATGTGCTAGAGGCTCGTTATTCCCTGGCGACATTGTACGATCGTGCGTCGGCACCGGTCCCTCCGCAAGGAGGCCCGGCGCCATGAAACGGCTCAACAACGTACTTCTGGCCGCTGCGATCGCGTCTTGCTTCGCATCCGAAACGGTATACGCAGATAAGTCACCGACCGTTGGTGATGTGCTCAAGCGCGCAGTTGACGTGCGGGTTGGCGAAAAAGTCACGGCGGATCCCGAGCGCGCGCGCCTTAACTATGAGGCCTTTTTAGCCTTATCCAATGCCGATGACGCCTTACGGGCTGATGCACTGCGTCGCCTGGGTGACTTGAAGCTGGAGGCCGGTGAAGAGGAGAGGATAGGCAGAGACTTAGCCTCTGGATTGCCGCTGGCGACACAAGATGCAATTAAGCTTTACTCGAAACTTCTAGAAACCGCCCCGAATTACAATCGAACTGATGCAGTCCTGTATCAGTTAGCGCGAGCGTATGAGGCGGCTGGAGATACTAGCGGGTCGTTGCAAACGCTCGAGGCGCTCGTAAAGCGTTTTCCTGAAAGCCCAATGGCGGCCGAATCGTATTTTCGCCGTGGAGAGATCTTTTTTACGACTCATCGCTGGCTAGACGCGGAAAGCGCCTACCAGCAGATGTTGTCTAATTTCCCTCGATCAGAATTCGTTGAGCAGGCCACCTATAAGCTTGGATGGTCGCGCTTTAAATCGGGCGACACTGACGGCGCATTAGATGCATTCGTTCATCTCTTGGATCGTCAATTGATTGACGCGTCGGGCCGAGAGAGTGATCTCGAAGCTTTCCCACGGCCGCGGCGTGAGTTGGTCGAGGATACTCTGCGCGTCACATCGATCATTTTCTCGAGTGACGACGGCGCCACCGGCGTTGATAAATTTCTCAGTCGCGTCGGGACGAAGCCATACGCAGATCAGTTGTATGCGACTCTAGGTGACCTATATTCGGCGAAGGAACGATGGACGGACGCGGCCACGGCCTACAGCGCATTCGAGAAACGGGAACCGATGAATGAGCGGGCACCGTTGCTACATAGCGTCGCCATCGATGCTTATCGCCGAGGCGGTTTCGCGCAGTTGGTATTGGCGTCTAAGCAAGATTATGTCGAGCGCTATGGTTTAAGCGCTCCATTTTGGGCTCATCGCCGGGTATCCGATTTGCCGCTTGTCGTGCGGGAACTGAAACAGAATTTGCAGGATTTGGCGGCGTATTACCATGGCCTCGCTCAGTCTTCAAAAACTCAGGAAGACTACCGTCAAGCCGCACGATGGTATCGGGAATTCCTGACGGAATTTCCAAACGACCAGGCCGCTGGCGAAACTACGTACTTACTGGCCGATTCTCTCTTTGAGAGCCATCAATACGGCGAGGCATCCGAAGAGTACCAGCGAGTCGCCTACGAGCAGCCGACCTTCCAACGTTCATCGGTTGCTGGATACGCCTCGGTCGTCGCGTTAGAAAAAGAAGAATTGGCAGCCTCCGGCGTTCAGAGAGAGGCTCTTCATCAGAAGGTGCTTGAGGCTTCGGTCCGATTTGCTAAGGCGTTTCCAACTCATCTAGAAAGCGGATCAGTATTGGTTCGTGTGGCTCGTCAACGCTTGGAAGGGCGCGAATTTTCACTCGCGCTGGATACGGCGCGCGATGCTCTGGCGCGGCAGGCCGACCTCGCGGCGCCTCTGATTAAAGATGCTTGGATTGTCACGGCCGCGTCCGAATTTGAATTGGCTCACTACGATCGTTCAGAGAAAGCCGGTCTTGAAGTCTTGAAGTTGCTGGCGAATGACGACCCGCAACGCAAGGCTATTGAAGAGCGTGTTGCTGCATCAATCTATCGCCAAGCAGAAGCGCAACGCGATGCAGGAGCTATGACTGATGCAGCAAATACGTTCTTGCGCGTTGGTCAGTTGGTTCCTCGAGTCGCGATCCACGAAACCGCGGATTTTGATGCAGCGGCGGCGTTTTTAGCAGCAGAGCGCTGGTCTGACGCGATCGACGTGTTGGAACGGTATCGCAAAGATTATCCGAAGAGTGATCGACAAGCGGAAGTGACTCGACGTCTGGCAGTAGCCTACTTGGCATCGAATCAAGGCACGACAGCCGCGCGTGAATTTGAGCGGATTGCACAACAGCCGACTGCGGATTCTGCGACACAGCGCGAGGCGCTGAGTCAGGCGGCAGATCTGTACGAAAAAGCCGGTGAGACAGCGAGAGCAGTTGCCGCTTGGGAGTTGTATCTCAAGCGCTTCCCCGAATCATTTGAAATCGGCATTGAAGCCCGACAAAAACTCGCTGATTTCGCGCTCGCGGCGCGTGACGCCTCCCGGCGAGCGACACTGTTAGATGAACTCATCAAAGCGGACGCAGCGGGTGCAACTCATCGAACCGATCGGAGCCGCTATCTCGCGGCTCAAGCTAGCCTTGAGTTAGCCAGCGTCCAACGCGATAGTTTTGCCTCCATTCGACTGTCGCTGCCCTTGAAACGCACTTTAGAAGCAAAGCGGACTGCTTTGCAGAAGGCCCTGCAAGCCTACGAGCGTGCAGATCGATATGCGGTAGCCGATGTGTCGACTTCTGCCACCTACGAAATGGCCGAGCTTTACCGGCGGCTTGCAGTCGATTTGATGAAGTCGGATCGGCCTAAGACCTTGTCCGGCGACGCTTTAGAGCAATACGATTTGCTATTGGAAGAGCAGTCGTTTCCATTTGAAGAAAAAGCGATTGGGTTACATGAGCTGAATGTGGCTCGCGTGAATTCCGGTACTTACGATCACGCCGTTCGCCAGAGTTTTGAGGCGCTCGCTGTTTTAAAGCCGGCGAGATACGCAAAGGCGGAGGCGGGTGAAGAACTCACCATCGATTTGCGTGCCGGGTCGGAAGGTGAGGCGCCGTTGGATGTTAATGTACGGTTCCAGGAAGCTGTGGCTAGAACTACAGCTGACCCGAAACTTGCTGAACAAGAGTTCCTCGCAATTTCTAAGGCCTGGCCGAAGTTGGCGGGGCCATTGCTGAATTCAGCAGTCATCGCTGTACGCGATGGGCGCTATTCGGACGCTGAACCCTTGTTGGCAGAGGCGGTCAAGATAGCGCCACGAAATGCAGCGATTCTCGACGAGATTGGCGTCGTCGCGCGCAATCTTGGACAATTTTCTGATGCAGAGCGCGCTTATCGCGCGGCCTTAGTCTTGGATCCGGATTCTGTCCGGTTGCACCGTAATTTCGGCGTCCTGCTCGACCTTTATCTTGGTCGTGCCGAAGAGGCAGTTGCGCAGTGGCGCCTCGCGATCGATCTGCAGGGTGGCGACAAGGTACTCGAAGGCTGGGTTGCGGAAGTCAGCCACCGGTCGCCTGCGAGTCCGATCCCATCGGGAGGCCAATGATGAAAATTCTCGGCGGTTGCTTATCCCTTCTGATCGGTATCGCAGCCTTTGCTGCTGATCCGGGCACAGAACCGAAGAAGGGTGCTGAAGCGAATCGTAGTGTTGCGAGTGGCGCCACCTCGTCAGCGAAGGCGATCGATCGCCTCGATCTCGACGCCTCGCAAGTTACTGGTAATTCAGAGTTGCCCAAAATCATGGTTATCGTGCCCTGGAAGCATGCCGACGCGGGCAATGTTGCCGGGCGCCCTGTGAATAGCCTAATGGACGAAGTACTCAAGCCTCTGGATCGAGACGTCTTAAGACGGGAGACGGAGTACTACACAAAAATTGGGTCGCAACCGGCCGAATCCCCTTCCAAGCCTGAGAACTAGTCGACGGTTTTGATTACATAATTCGTTTTCAATCGCTTCGTCCAGAGTTTGGACTGGCACGAGCACCACGGAGCCTCGCATGCACGCCTTTGACGTCATCATTAACTTCTTCAAGCAGGGTGGGTTCTTCCTTTACCCGATCGCCTTGGTCTGGATCATCGGTCTCGCCATCGCGGTGGAGCGATTCCTGTATTTGAATCGGGTAGGGTCTGGAAATGACCGTCTCTGGAGAGAAATACAGCCACTATTCGAAGCCGGCGACTTCAAGCAAGCCACGTCAGTGGTCTCAGGCTCCGATGGGGTCCTTGCTCAGGTCATGCGGTACGGCATGAGTCGTATTCATACGGCCCGGCGCCGGGATGACGTCGAAAAGGCCATGGAAGAAAGCTTGGTTGAAGTGGTGCCCCAGCTGGAACGCCGCACGCACTATTTGTCGGCGCTGGCGAACATCGGCATGTTGATGGGCTTGTTCGGGACCGTTCTCGGTCTGATCAATGCCTTCGCGGCGGTTGCCCAAGCAAATCCAGCTGAGAAGGCGAGCCTACTGTCCGCCAGCATTTCGGTCGCGATGAACAATACGGCGCTCGGTCTCTTATCTGCGATCACGTTACTGTTGTCTCACCTGTATCTCGAAACCAAGACCACAAACATTGTCGATGGTCTCGAGGTGGCTAGCGTTAAATTCTTAAACGCGCTGTCCGAACGTCCTCAGCAGACCACGAGCACGGCGGGCTAAAGTTATGGCCGGCTCGAAGCTCCGCGGCCGTCAAGCGCGTAATCACGCGCGATACAAGGGTCGGAACGATATCAATATCGTTCCGATGCTCGATATCTTTACGATCCTGCTCTTCTTTTTGATTTTTACAGCAGTCTTTTCTAAGACCCACATCGTGGAACTCAACTTGCCTGCTAAAAGCGCAGAGCCATTGAAGCTGCCAGATGGGTTGCAGCTGGAAATCGTCGTCCGTAAGAATGGCATGGTCATCCAAGACCGGAATACCGGTCCATTGCAGCCGTTGCCCAATATCGATGGCCACTACGAGTTTGATTCTCTCAACGAGTATCTCGCGCGCATCAAAGCTCGGGTGCCGGAACTGAGGAGCGCGACCGTTTTGCTTGAGCCGGATGTCTCATACGACACCATCGTCGCAACCATGGATGCGGTCCGTGCTTTTGACGGAATCGAGGACGGCGTTGTGGCCAAGGGCGAGCTCTTCCCCGTGATTTCACTCGGTGATGCGCCGATTGAGGGAAGCATATGAGTCGGATTGTTCACCGTAAGCGCAAGGGCGGGACGTCCGGGCATGGTATGCCCGCGCTAGTGCCTATGATTGACATGCTCGTGATTCTGGTTGTGTACATGCTGGTACACACCTCGGATTATGAGATTTTGCCGAACACGAAGAATATTTCCATACCGTCTTCAGTCTCTGAAGCCAAGCCGAATAACTCGACGGTCATGATGATTACCAAGGATACGATCTTCGTAAACGGAAAGGTTGCCGCTACAGTCGATGGCGTAGAACGCGCGGATCCCACAAGTCTGCACTCACTCGAGAATGCGCTTAATGCCTCAATTCATGCGGCAACGGTGCTGCAGTCGACGGAGGCTGAATCGCCTGAAGTTACGGTCATGGCTGATAAAGAGTTGCCGTATAGTCTGCTTAAGTCGGTGATGTCGGCGGCGACACAAGCCCATGTGGGTAAGTTGTCACTGGCTGTAGTCGAGAAAGAGCGGCATGTAGCCCCACCTGGGGGTGGCTGATATGACGACTATTTCGGCTAATTACCGCGTTTATGATCTGCCCTTATTGGCGGATACTGCGCAAGAACGTCGGTTTAAGCGTTATGTGCGCGCAGCGCTGGTGCTCTGGCTTTTGATGGTTGTCGTTGTGCGCTTGTTGCCGACGCCGGCGCTTACGCCGGTTTCCGCGAAACAACTGCTTGATCATGCGGTGGAATTAAAACTGCCGCCGAAACCCGAAGAAAAGAAGCCAGAGCCTAAACCCATTGTTAAGCCGACTCCGACTCAGGTCGATCCGACGCAAACGGCGCATCGCACGGCCCAGAAAGCGCTGAATGCGATGAAAGATGAGTTCGCGGGACTGCGTGCATTGCTTAAAGCTGAGCCGCTGGCCAGCGCGAAACCTCTCAACGCCAAGGTGGACGGGCCCGCTCGGTCGGAGCGTTCGTTGCTGACGTCAAATCTAAGTGGCGCCAGTGGCGGTATTAACACGAGTTCCATCAGCAGTGGTTTTGGCGGCGGCACAGGGTCGCTCAAGGGCCACTCGACGATGCAAGGTATTCAGTCCTTTGCGGATGGTATGAAGCAGAACGGTGAGGGCGCGCGACGATCGGGTACAAGCAATAAAGCATCCCGGAGTCGTGAAGAGATCGAAATGGTGTTCGATCGCAATAAGGCCTCGATCTACAATCTTTACAATCGCGCGTTGCGTAACGAACCAGCCCTGCAAGGCAAAGTGGTCGTGCAACTCACGATCGTTCCGACTGGCGAAGTGACTGATTGTAAGGTCCTTTCAAGTGAGCTCAAGAATGAGGAGCTCGAACGTAAGCTTGTTGCGCTGATCAAGATGTTCCATTTTGAGAGCCGCGACGTTGAGCTCATGACGACCACTAAGCCGATTGACTTCTTCCCGGGTTGATCGGCCCTAGTTCCTTCTGCCTGTCCATTCAGATAGTGGGTTGATCGGGCTACGAGCTGAATCGGGGGACCGCTGTCGGCTCATCAGTCTCAGTCATCGGAGCGTTTAGGACGCCTATGTTTGTGGTCGCCCGGTGCTGCACTCGACGGTCATCGGCTGCGCATGAGGCCTAGCGGGCACGCCTGGTTCATGCGACTTTTGGTTTAGATCGGCGCAGCGTTTCCAAAAACAAAATTCCGGCTACGATCAAAGCGACGCCAATCCATTGCGCGAGGCTGAGCCGTTCGCCCAACAACCAAGCGCCGAGCAATATCGTCGTCGGCGGTCCGACGGTGCTGACGACCGAAGCGCGCGGAGCCCCCAGGCGGCGTACGCCTTCCGCCATAGCGAGCATCGGTATGATCGTCGCGCACACGACAATGCCACCAAATAGCAGTATGTCGCGCGCTGCCCAATTCGTTTTCCAAGCGGCACCGATCACGAGGTGGCGGGCCGACAAGCAGATCGTTGCGGCAGTCAATGCATAAACGGTGTAGGCCGCACTGCTTAATGATTTTGTCCATCGATCGCCGGTCACATAATAAATCGCTGAAGTTACAGCACACGCCAAAACAAGACCTGCACCGGTCAGATTGCTGCGCAGTATGTGTAGGTCGAGGCCGGTAACAACCATGAAAATCCCGGCATACGTAATAGCCAGTGCGCCCAGCATGGATGCTTGCGGGGCTCGGCGATAGAGAGCAGCGTCAATCAGCACCACAATCGATGGGTAGGAGAACAGCAGCACCCGCTCTACGCTGGCATCGATCAACTGTAGTGCCTGGAAGTCCCAGGTCGCGCCGAAGAAATAGCACGCAATACCCGCGAATGCGGTCCACAAAACAGCTCTTGGCGTGACGGATAGCAGCGACTGACTGCCACTGGTCCATAAAGTCCACGCGATCATAAATGGCAGTGCATAGATTGCGCGGAGTAGTAGGAGAGTCTCGACCGACCAACCGTCCGCATAGAGCGCCTTGGCAAATACACCCTTGGAAGCAAATCCCATGGCACCGATCATGGACAGAAGCAGTCCGACGACGGACCCCGAGCGGGTAGGGGTGGCGGTAGTCACTGCTCTGAGTCTGACGTTTGCCCGTCGTGCCAGGTCGTAAATTCATCCACGGCTAATCGCCCGGGGCGAAAACGATTCACGGGTGCAGCTGGATCCGCATGGCCTATGGCCATTCCGCAGACCAACATTTGGGTATCCGGGATACTCAGGATGCTGCGGATCAATGCGTCAAAGGGTACCCAGGCGGCCTGCGGACAGGTCGCAAGGCCTTGATCTACAGCCGCAATCATCAAGTTCTGCAGGAACATGCCGCAATCAAGGAGGCTGCCGCGTCCGAGATCTCGATCCAAGAATAAAAAGAGGCCTACGGGTGCATCGAAAAAATCAAAGTTTCGCAGTTCTTGGGCCAGGCCCGCTTCGCGGTCACCTTTTTGTATCCCGAGCAGGCCATATAAGCCCCATCCACAGGCTCGCCGCCTCGCCAGATACGGATCACGCCACGTTTTCGGATAGTAATCGTAAATCCACTCTGGACGCTCCCGAGGAGCTACCGCTGCAGTTCGAGTGGCTGCACAGATTTGGTCTCGCACGGTGCCTGTGACGACATGGACCTGCCACGGCTGGATGTTAGTGCCGCTCGGGGCGGCCCCGGCGGCGGCGATCAGGTCTCGAATCGTGGCCGTCGGTACGGGTTTTGGTAAGAACGCACGCGTTGAGACGCGAGCGTGCATCAAGTCAGTGACAGACATCGTGGATTGATCTTGGCCAATGGATCGCCAATCTAAGCGATCCTGAGTGTCCGCGCACCCCCTCACTGAGCGGGAGATTACTCGCGCTCGCCGATTCGCTTGGCCAGCAGACTATCCCGAGCACGTTCTAGTCGTGCCGTGAGGCTCGGCCCCAGTTTTAGCGCGACACCGATCGAGAGTACGTCGATCAATGTCAGCTGGGCTAAGCGTGTCGTCATGGGGGTGTAGACGTCCGTGTCCTCGTCCACTGAGATCTCTAACGGCACTTCACACAAGCGTGCGATCGGCGATCCGGGGGGCACAATGCCGATAATCGATGCGCCAGCATCTCGTGCAATTTCGACGCTCGACATCAGATCAATCGTCCGACCTGTGCTCGAAATAGCGACAACCACGTCGCCACGACCGAGCATCGTGGCTGCCATCGCGTGCAAATGGGAGTCGGAATAAGACATGGCCTGTAGTCCAAGCCGGAAAAACTTATGGCGCGCATCTGCTGCGACGATGCCGGAACTGCCCAATCCGTAGAACTCGACGCGGCGCGCGTGAGCGATCATCGCGACCGCTGTTTCGATGCGGTCGGCGGGAATCTGGCCGGCTACATCCTGCAAGGTGCGCGTTGCCCGCTGAAATACTTTCGACGTCAGCTCGGCTGGAGAGTCGGTTGCGGCAATGTCGCGATGCAAGAATGTGGCGCCGGTGGCCAGACTTTGCGCTAAACGGAGTCTGAAGGTTTGGTATCCGTCGAGTCCAAGAGAGCGACAGAACCGGATCACGGTGGGGTCGCTCACGCCGGCGCGCGCAGCGACGGCTGACAGCGCACTACGCAGCACCCAGGCCGGGGCTGCCAGAACCACGTCCGCCACCTTCGATTCAGCCGGTGTCAGTGAGGGCCGGATAAGGCCAACCCGGCGCAGTAATTCGGCTTCAGGTTCCGTGACGTGATCTGAGTTCATGCGGGATGGATTCATGTCTAGAACGTCTCGTCGTACCAAGTGAATCCGTCACGGGCGATCAGTGAGCTCGATGTCGATGGCCCCCAGCTACCGGCGGCATATGGCCTAGGACCGTCATGATCGGCATCCCAAGCCTCGCGGATGGGGTCAATCCATTGCCACGCGGCCTCGACTTCATCGCGGCGCATGAAGAGGGTGAGATTTCCCTGGATCGCATCCCCCAACAGGCGCTCATAGGCTTCAAGCGGTCTCGCTTTAAAGCTTTCGCCTAAATCAAGCGACAGATCCACTGGGCGCAGCCTCATCGCCTCGCCAGGCGCCTTCGCCAGTATGCGCAGAGTGATCGATTCATCAGGCTGCAGCTGAATCACGAGTCGATTCGGAGGGTCGGAGTTGAATGGTCCCGAAAAAATAGAGTGCGGAACTGCTTCAAAAGTGATGACGATCTCGCCGACGGCGCGTTGTAAACGTTTCCCCGTCCGTAGATAGAAGGGCACCCCGGCCCATCGCCAGGTATCAATTTCAGCTTTAATGGCGACAAAGGTTTCAGTCACGCTTTGTGGGTCAACGCCTGCTTCGTCGCGGTAATTGACGGTGCGATCCGCGCCGATAACGCCTGCCCGATATTGGCCACGCGCCGTCTTGAGGAGCGCATCTGCCTCTCCAATCGGGCGTAATGCGCGCAGTACTTTCAACTTCTCGTCGCGGACCGCGTCGGCTGAACTGTTGGCCGGCGGCTCCATGGCCAATATGCACAGCAACTGCAGCAAGTGGTTTTGAACCATGTCGCGTAATGCGCCCGTGCGGTCGTAGAAGTCACCCCGTGATTCAACGCCAAGTTGTTCAGCAACGGTGATTTGGACGTGACGGATCTGGCCTCGACGCCATAAAGGCTCAAACAAGGCGTTACCGAAGCGTAAGGCGAGTAGGTTTTGTACCGTCTCTTTGCCGAGGTAGTGATCGATACGATAGATCTGTGACTCTCGAGCAATGGCGCCGACGGTGTCGTTAATTCGGCTTGCCGACGCACCATCCTCGCCGAGAGGCTTTTCCAACATGATTCGGGATGTGGGCGTGACAATGCCAGCGGCCGACAGTTCTCGACAGATGGCGGCAAAAAGATCCGGCCCAGTCGACAGGAAGAAAATCCTAACAATTTCTGCGCGGCCAGCCAGAGCTTGTGACAGCGCGACGTAATCTTGAGGGCTAGTCGCGTCGACTTTGACGTAGCCGAGTAATGGCGCAAAGCCCGACCAGATCTCATCCTTAAAGGCTTCGCCGAGGTATTGGCGACACTTCGCCTCCACCTTGTCGACGAACTGTTCTCGCGATAACTCTGAGCGAGCGACTCCTAGGATGCGTGCATCGGCTGGGATCAGCCCGTCGGCATAGCGTCGATATAAGGCCGGCAAGAGTTTGCGCATTGCCAGATCGCCGGTGCCCCCGAATAAGACCAGGTCAAAGGCCGGCGCCGTGCCGCGACTGAGCGTGGTTGAGCGAGTTTCGGTATTCATAACCTGTAGTGTAACTACTAATTTTAAATCTGGAAATACTAGCGCGGGCGCATGCTCAAAATGTTTTAAGTAATTGAAATGTAACAATAAGGCGAAAATACATCTTGAAAAAGATGCCATTAATGTAGTTAAACTACTGTAGTTTTTAAATGCCTGTGGTTCAGTTCATGTCATTCATCCCCCCAATGAACCGTGTTGTTTTGGCGGTCACTGAGCGCATCATTGCGAAGAGTGCGCCGTCCCGCGGCGCCTACCTTGAGCGTATTGAATCGGCTCGCCAAGCGACGGCCGTTCGAGGTCGCTTGTCCTGCGCTAACCTCGCGCACGTGATCGCGGCGGCGGATTCCGACAAGGAGACGCTGAAGGGTGCTCGCTGGCCCAATCTCGCTATCGTGACCGCTTACAACGATATGCTTTCTGCCCATCAGCCCTACGAGCGCTATCCCGCGATCCTAAAAGCTGGAGCGCGCTCCGTTGGGGCCGTCGCGCAAGTGGCCGGCGGTGTTCCAGCGATGTGTGACGGCGTCACGCAGGGGCGCCCTGGAATGGAATTGTCGCTATTCAGCCGGGATTTGATTGCGATGTCGACCGGTATCGCGCTCAGCCATGAAGCCTTCGATGCAGCGCTTTATTTGGGTGTATGCGACAAGATCGTGCCGGGTCTCGTGATGGGGGCCCTTAGTTTTGGCCATCTGCCCGCAGTGTTCGTCCCCTCGGGTCCGATGGCTAGTGGGCTACCAAATAAAGAAAAGGCGCGGATTCGGCGAGAGTATGCGGAAGGCACGGTGGGTCGCGACGAGTTACTTGCCGCGGAGGCAGCGAGCTATCACTCGGCAGGAACCTGCACCTTTTACGGGACCGCGAATAGTAATCAGATGGTCATGGAGGTCATGGGGTTGCATGTTCCCGGCGCAGCCTTCGTTCCTCCTGGTAGCGCATTACGAGATGCGCTAACCGTAGAAGCTGCTCGGCGTGCAGCAGCGATGACGGCGCTTGGATCAGCGTATTGCCCAGTCGGCCGGATGCTAGACGAACGTAGCTTTGTGAATGCGATCGTGACGTTGTTGGCCACCGGAGGCTCTACGAATCATACGATCCATCTGATTGCGATGGCCGCTGCCGGTGGAATACAAATTGATTGGGATGATTTCGATGCGTTGTCGGCGGTCATTCCGTTAATCGCCCGGGTGTATCCGAATGGCAGCGCTGACGTGAATCATTTCCAAGCGGCCGGGGGCACGGGTTTTGTTATCGCGCAATTGCTCCGTGGTGGATTTTTACATCCCGATGTCCATACGGTGGCAGGACGGGGGCTGCAGGCCTATACCCGCGATCCGTTTTTGATCAATGGGCAACTGGAATGGCGCGATGGTCCGACGCAAAGCCTTGCGCCCGATGTGTTGCGCTCGATCGACGAACCTTTTGATTGCGAAAGCGGTCTGAAAGTCTTGCGTGGCAATCTAGGACGGTCCGTCATCAAAACTTCAGCAGTCGCTGATGACGATCGCGTCATCGAAGCGCCGGCCGCGGTTTTCGACGATCAGGCGGATTTGGTTGCCGCATTCAACGCGGGGCAACTCAATCGGGACCTCATCGCGGTCATCCGTTTCCAAGGCCCTCGCGCTAATGGCATGCCGGAATTACATCAACTCACACCCATACTCGGTTCGCTGATGTCGAAGGGTTATAAGGTTGCTTTGGTGACGGACGGCCGCATGTCTGGTGCCTCAGGCTCGGTGCCTGCGGCGATTCATGTCACGCCGGAATGTAGTTTGGGTGGTCCACTGGCGCGTGTGCGCGACGGGGACATGATTCGACTGAACTCTCGTGAGCGGTCACTGGAAATCTTGGTTTCGGATTCAGAACTCGCGACGCGGGAGCCCGCAAAAATGCGGACCATCAGCCAGTTTGGTGCTGGTCGAGAACTTTTTGGGCCTTTCCGCAAAATGGTGTCGACGGCTGAGGAAGGAGCGATTGTATGCCTGTAGAAAAACTATCCGTACGCGACGTGCTCGCGCTTGCGCCTGTGATCCCGGTGATCGTGATTGACGACCCCGAGCAGGCCGCGCCTTTAGCGCGCGCATTGGTGGATGGCGGACTACGGGTGTTAGAGGTGACCCTACGTACGCCCGCTGGCATACACGCCATTCGTGCCATGAGAGAGGCGGCGCCAGAAGCCATCGTTGGTGCGGGCACTGTGTTGACCCCTGCGCAGCTGAATTTAGCCGTAGAGGCCGGTAGCCAATTCATTGTGTCGCCAGGGTTTTCACCGACTTTGTGCAGTGAAGCGCGGACGCTTGATGTCCCGATGCTGCCCGGTTGCGTCACAGCGACCGAAATCATGGCCGCGCTGGATACTGGCCTCGACACCCTAAAGTTTTTCCCAGCATCGCGTAGTGGTGGTACGGCACTGCTGAAAGATTTTGGCTCGGTCTTCAGTCAAGTCCGGTTCTGCCCAACGGGTGGTATCGATATGCGCACAGCCCCGGAATACCTCGCCTTGCCGAACGTGACGTGTGTCGGAATGTCATCGGTGGCGACCGCTGAGGCGATTCGAACGTCGGATTTTGCCGGGATCACCCGCCGGGCACGAGAAGCTGTCGCACTACGCTCGATCTGACACGCGCCCAAGCGGATCAATACAGCCGAGGATAGAGCCGCCTGATAAGATGCACGAGCCGTACGCGCTGAGCGGGCCGCTATCATGTATCGACAGAATATTCAGTTTCCTGCCAAGGATGCGCCGCTCCGCGAGGATGTGCATGCCTTGGGGGGTCTCGTTGGCGAAATCCTACTTGAACAGTGTGGCGAAACTCGTTTCGACACCGTTGAAGGGGATCGCGTTGCCGCTATTGCTCGGCGCCAAGGGGGGGAGGACGGTGAATCCGTACTCTTGCAGCGTACGGAAGGTCGCTCTCCAGATGAGGCACGCGATCTCATTCGAGCGTTTTCGACCTGGTTTCAGGTCGTTAACCTTGCGGAGAAAGTACACCGTATACGCCGGCGTCGTGAGTACCTGAATGACGCCAAGGCGGCGCAGCCGGGTGGTCTGGATGAAGCGCTATCGCGGCTAGCGCGCGAAGGATGGTCGCTATCCTCGGTACTCGGATTATTAAAGCGCCTCAATGTCTACCCGGTGTTCACATCGCACCCGACGGAGTCCACGCGTAAAACGATATTGCGCAAGCAGGCGCGGGTGGCCGGCCTCTTGCTGGAACGCTTCGACACGACGCTGGTGCCGGGTGAGCGTCGGGCCAATTGGGAGCAGATTCGAACCGAACTGACCAGTCTTTGGCAAACCGAAGATCACCCTCGCGAACGATTAACCGTCGCTGATGAGCGCGAGCATGTGCTCTACTTTTTGTCAGAAGTCTTGTACGCGATCGTTCCCGGATTTTACGAAGATCTGGCAAGCGCTCTGACACGTGCATTTGGCGAAAACGTTGCACCAGAATCCTTGCCGCGATTAGTCAGATTTGGTTCGTGGGTCGGTGGCGACATGGACGGTGCGCCGGATATTAATGCGAAAACTATCCGTGACACGCTGCAGCGCCAGCATTTAGTCATCATCAATGCGTACTACCTAGAGGTACAGCGCCTTGGGGAACGACTGTCCCAGAGTGCGAGCCGAGTAAGAATTTCTGCGGCGTTGCAGCAGCGGCTTGAGGAATACACCCGTATCCGACTCGGAGCGGCAGATTCCGCTCCGGCGCGGCATGATCGGATGCCGTATCGAGAGTTTTGTGCACAAATTGCTGCGCGCCTGAAAAACACCTACGAGGGCAGGCCGCATCATTACGAGAGTGCGGCGCAATTTTCGGCTGATGTAAAGCTCATGGCCACTAGCCTTGCCGCGCATCAAGGCGCTCGCGCCGGACTGTTCCATGTGCACCGATTGTTGCGGCGCATCGACACCTTCGGCTTCCATTTGGCGACGCTCGATGTACGCCAACACGCCGATGTGCACCGTTCCGTGGTTGGTCGCGGATTCGGGGATGAAATGTTTGAGGAGCGTTCTGCGGAGGAACGACTCGAACGTATTCGACGCGCGCTTGAGCGCGATGAAGGTCCAACCTATACGCTCGATGCACTCGGACGCCGTACATTATCGGTATTCGAACAGCTCTATCATGCTCGCCATCGTTACGGCCGCGAGGCGACCGGTGATTACGTCGTCAGCGGAGTGAGTGGACCAGAAGATATTCTGACGGTCCTCCTTCTAGCGCGTTGGGCAGAAATGACCGACAAAAAAACAGGCGCCGTCCCACTGGACGTTGCGCCGTTATTTGAAACGGTTGGAGTTCTGACCGAATCAGAAGCGGTCATGCGGAATCTTTTGGCGGAGCCTTTGTACCGCGAACACATTAGACATCGTGGCGATCGACAGGTTGCGATGTACGGCTACGGCGAAAGTAACAAAGAGAGCGGTGTGATTTCATCACGCTGGCTGCTCAATCGCTCACAGAAGTCTATGGCTGATTTGTGCCAAGGCCAGGGCATATCGTTCACCGCATTTCATGGTCGTGGTGGTGCCACGAGCCGCGGCGGAAGTCGGGTGACCACTCTGTTGCGCGGTGCTGCGCCAGGAAGCTTTCACGGTGTGTTGCGGGTGACTGAGCAAGGCGGCGGTATCAGCCAGGGTTATTCATTGCGCTCTTTGGCCATGCGCACCCTCGAGCAAGCGTTTGGTGCAGCGAGCCTCGCTTTCTCTCAAAAGAGCACTAGCTTAGATTTGGATCCCAAGCATGCGGAAATCATCGAGTCTTTGAGCGAAGCCAGTCAAGTCGCGTATCGGCGCTTGGTATTTGGAACGAAGGGTTTTTGGAATTATTTCCAAGAAGTCTCGCCCATCGATGTGATTGAGCGGATGCAGATTGGTTTAAGACCGATTTCGCGGCAAGGTGGCACCGGCGTTGAGAGTATTCGTACCGTGCCTTGGTCATTTGCTTGGAGTCAGTGTCGACATTTATTGCCGTCGTGGTACGGCGTCGGATCGGGCCTGGACTTGATTGAGGCGACAGCCGGCACTGAAATACTGGAACACATGATGGCCAGCATGCCCTTCTTCGGGATGTTGATCGACGAGGTCGAGTTTGCGCTCGCAGTCGCTGATATGAATATTGCGAAATGGTACAGCGGTCTCGTTGCACCCGAACGGCAAGGTATCTTTGACTTGGTTCTAGCCGAGCATGAAAGGACGGAGCGCTGGATTCTGAAATTACGTGGCCAGCATCGCTTGCTAGATGGCGAGCCTGCTCAACAGCGCGGGATGAAATTACGCAACCCCTATGTTGATCCGATGCATCTTATGCAGATCGATTTGTTGCGCCGCTGGCGGGAATCTGGCCGCGAAGATGCCGTACTCTTGGATGCGCTCGTGGCTTCTACGAGCGGCATTGCTCAGGGCTTACAAGCAACCGGGTGAGGCTCATCAGCACTCCGGTACATTCACCGCGAGGCCGCCTTGAGAAGTCTCTTTGTAAACGGACGACATGTCTTCGCCGGTTTGCCGCATTGTGGCGATCACCTGATCGAGCGTCACTTTATGGGTGCCATCACCCCGCATGGCTAATCGCGACGCGTTGATTGCTTTGACCGCGCCCATGGCATTGCGCTCGATACACGGGATCTGTACCAGACCGGCGATCGGATCGCAGGTCAGGCCCAAATTGTGTTCCATGCCGATCTCTGCAGCATTTTCTATTTGTTCATTGGTGCCATTCAGGGCGGCGACGAGTCCGCCGGCGGCCATCGAGCATGCAACGCCCACTTCGCCCTGGCAGCCCATTTCGGCGCCCGAAATTGAGGCATTCTTTTTGTAAAGCATGCCGATTGCACTGCCGACCAACAGGAACCGCAACACACCATCATCACTGGAACCGGGCTCAAAACGACGGTAGTAAGTCAGCACGGCTGGGATAATGCCTGCAGCGCCGTTCGTTGGTGCAGTCACCACTCGACCGCCAGCAGCGTTTTCTTCATTCACTGCCAACGCGTAGGCATTCACCCAGTCCATCGCGACCATGGGCGAAGGGGATGACGCTTCGGTTAACTGCCGGAATAGCTTAGGTGCCCGACGGCGAACTTTCAGGACGCCGGGTAGGATTCCTTGTGCTTGGAAACCGCGCTCAATGCACGACTGCATGACGGACCAAATTTGATTCAGCGCCGAAATCGTCTCTGCGCGCGGCCTAAACGCATCCTCGTTCGCCAACACCAGTTCATGCAAATCGAGACCGGTCGCTCGAGCCCGCTCAAGCAGTTCTCGAGCTGACTCGAAGGGGTGCGGAAGTACGACCGTGTGGGGATTTGCCTCAGTCACGTCTAACTCGTCAGCGCGGGCGACAAAGCCGCCGCCGGTGGAGTAATACTCCTCACGGGCGATGATCGTGCCGTCAGCTGCTAAGGCGGTGAACCGCATTCCGTTGGAATGGCCTGGCAAAATTTGGTCTCGGTGCCAAAGCACGTCCAGCGGTTCGTCGAAATCAATCTCCTGAGTGCCGCCCAAACGCAAACGCCGCGAGGTCCGGATGCGGAGCAATGTCGGTTCTACCGTGCCTGGATCGAGTGAATCTGGAGCATGTCCCTCCAGCCCTAGCAGGACGGCCAGATCGGTACAGTGACCGCGGCCGGTTAGCGCCAAGGAGCCATAGAGTTGGACGCCGACGCGGCTGGTCTTGGCCAAAATATCCGCAGAGACCAAATCTCCCACGAAGCGTCGAGCTGCATTCATGGGGCCCATCGTGTGGGAGCTGGACGGGCCGATGCCGATCTTAAAGATGTCGAGTACGCTTAGGCTCATAACCCAGTTTTACCCAAGCTTACGCGGACTGGCAATGCGTCAATCACAGTACAATCGATGCAATGTCGCAGATAAACTCGCAAGCGTCGCATCTAATTATCGGTACTTACCGTGCCGCCCTGCGTGGAGCGCTATGAGCAATCTTTTACAGCCTGTCTGCGTCTACTGCGCATCGAGCACCGGCGCCGACCCGGTGCATATGGAGGTAGCCCGTCGTTTGGGGGAGCTGCTTGCGGACCACCGGTATCCCGTCGTTTATGGCGGCAGTCGCATGGGCACAATGGGTGCCTTAGCCGAAGGCGCCCTATCGCGCGCAGGTCATGTCCTCGGGATATTGCCTGGGTTCCTCGAACGACTGGAGATCGCGCACGAGTCGCTGTCCGAGTTGAGACTGGTGGAGGATATGCGGGCTCGAAAGCACGCGATGCTCAACAATTCCTCAGCGGTGATCGCCCTACCCGGTGGATGCGGGACTTTCGAGGAACTGCTCGAGGCGATCACGTTGCGGAAGCTCGGAGTCCACTCCCATCCCATTGTTATCGTCAATACCCATGGTTTTTACGACGCTTTTCTGGCTTTGATGGCGAGTGCGGAACAAGAGGGCTTCCTCTCCCCAGGCCTCGGACTGTACATCGTCGTTGATACCCCAGAGGCCGCAGTAGCCGTCATTGCTGCCCAGTTGCCATGACCGAACAATCGTCACCGCTGCTCCTGCGTTCCGCTACGGTCAACGATCTGGAGTTTGTCTATGCGACGGAGAGACTGGCTGGATACGAGCGTCTGACGGCGAGATGGAGCTTAGAGGAACATCAGACCTGTTGGGATCGCCCCGATACCCGATACCTCATTGGCCTACAGTTTGATGGATCGCCGGTCGGCTTCGTTATTTTTCAGCCTGTTGCTGATCGCCATGAGGGCGCGAAGATTAAGCGCGTCGCCGTAACCACGCCAGGGCTGGGTTTCGGAAGTGCTCTTCTGATTGGTGCGCTGAAATGGTTGTTCACTGAAACCGTCGCGCATCGTGTCTGGTTAGACGTATTTACGCACAATACTCGTGCAATCTCTGCCTATCGAGGCGCTGGATTCAGGGAGGACGGAGTGTTTCGTGGGGCATATGAAATGGACGGAGGTGAGCTAGTGGATCGCTTAATCATGTCCATGCTGCGGGACGAATGGCGAATGAGGGCTGCGCCTTGATCGCCAGTCTATTCTTGTCGCTGTCCGCGTTAGCTGATCACACTCGCGGAATCATCACCTCTATGCCAACCCGAGAGCGGGTTGTCGCGTTGACTTTCGATGCCTGCGAAGCTGACAAAGTCATGCATTTAGATAAGCCGATACTCGATGTATTAAAACTTTATTCAGTGCCGTTCACGATCTTTGCGAGCGGCCGTTTTGTCCGTGATAACGCAGATTCGATTGCCTATTTATCGAAAAATCTCGGAATTTCGATCGAAAATCATTCGTGGAGTCATCCGCGTGATCTTCGCGCTTTGAGTGATGCAGACGTATTGGCGGAGATAGACAAGGCCGGTCACGAGATTGAGCAAGTGACTGGCCGAAAGCCGACGTTATTTCGCTTTCCGGGCGGGCATGCGAATGACCACCTGGTTGAGCTTGCCGAATCTATGGGCTATCGGGTTGTGCACTGGCGTTGGGCAGAAGGTGATCCGGTACGCGCGATATCGGCGGACCAACTCATCGAACAGACGAACGAGCGAACGCGCCCTGGAGATATCCTAATTTTCCATATCAATGGACGTGGGTGGCATACCGCCGAGGCGCTACCCGCGATTATTGAGAGTCTCGAAAGTCGAAGGTACCGCTTTGTGACTTTAGAGTCTGAGCTTGAAGCGCGTTACTGAGTTGAAAACTTTGAAGTGATGAATTCAAGGTAGTCATGCGCGACGGTTTTTGGGTTCTCTAACATCGGCAAGTGGCCCGTACCCTTCATCACCACGACACGGTGGTCCAAGAATATTGCCTGCTGCTCGGGAATGCATGACGGGCTTAGGATTCTGTCTTCCTCCCCCCAAACAATGAGCGTTGGTATCCGTATCCGCGCAGACGCATCGGTCAATGTGTTCTGCGGATCCGATAGTTCTTGAGCGATCACTTCATGTAGGTTGGCATCTCGAATCGCACGTTGGATGAATGCATTGCGGACTGAGTTCGGCATAAACATTTTGCGCGAGACGACCAAGCTCATCAGGCGCTCGAAATCACCAACTGAGCGAATGATCAGAGGTAGCTTTCCTGTCTTTTGGTATTCAGCATGCATGGCCGAGTTGTGTGCTGACGGGCAGCCTAGCGCGTTGAGTAACCAAAGTGAGCGCACCCTATCCGGATGGCGCATCGCGAGATGGGCGGCAATCGATCCACCCATAGAATTACCGCCTATATGGGCGCTCTTGATGCCGACGGAATTCATAAATGCGGCCACGTGATCTGCCTGACTCCGCATATCGTAGGACGTCGTTGGCAGTTTTGACGCATCGCCAAACCCAGGTAAGTCGGGAATGATCACATGAAAATGCTGCCCTAAGAATTTCGCAACCCGTGCGAAATTGTACCGATCAGCACCGAAGCCGTGGATGAGCACCAAATCGGGTCCGGAACCCCCCTCCAAATAGGGAATAACAAGCTCTCCGAGGGTGATGCTGCGACTGCGCAAGCCGCTGCCGAGTCGTTCAAGCGCTAACCAGAAGCGAGCCAGATATTGATTGCTGATCATGAGGGCATCTCCCCAAACTCGTCTTACAAGAATTGGTAATCACCCAGGCGTGGCCGCCTTAATGAGAAGCTGAATTGGCTGATAAAACCCGGAAAGGTTCCTAAGACGCGACCCTCAGAAGTTTTATACCAACTGCTGCATTGCGGCGAAGCCCAAACGGTTTTTTTCAGCTTCAACTGTAGATCGTTATTATGGTTGCGCAGGACTTCGGGTCGTACAACCATTGCTTTAGCTGACGTTGAATCCAGCTGTTGAATACAGCGACTGATGTACTGGGCCTGCGCTTCTATCGGGATGAGTACCGAGGTATGCCCAGTGCCGGTATTGGGTCCCAAGAGCAGCCAAAAGTTTGGGAATCCATCGACTGTAGTCCCGCGATAGGCTTCAGGACCTTCCGCCCAACGCTGGGCTAGCGTCTGACCGCTCAAGCCGGTGATTTTGATTTGTCCTAATGGCGCTAACGTATCGAATCCGGTGGCGCAAATCAGCACATCTGCTGGAGTGGTCTCGCCGTTTGCATTGATGATTCCACTGGGGGCAAAGCCGTGGGCAGCACCGTGCACGGTGACGTTGTCTTTCTGGATCGATGGGAAGAACTCGTCAGATAATAAAACTCGCTTGCAGCCGACGGGGTAATTCGGTGTCAATCGTGCCCTGAGTGCGGGGTCTCGGACATGCTTAGCAAGGTGATGCGTGGCCACCCAGCGCAGCACTCTCGGCATGAAGCCACGATGGCGAAACGCAGGAAAGGTTGCCTCGGTCCCGACGTATAACGCCCAACGATACACCCGACCAATCAACGGTTTCGCAAGCCAGCGTCGCATTCGAACGCTATAGGGCTGATCGCCCCGAGGTACGACCCAAGATGGGGAGCGTTGATAGACGTCTAAATGTTGGCAGCGGTCAACAATCGCAGGTATGAGTTGGACTGCGCTCGCCGCGGTGCCTATGACGGCCACGCGCTTGCCCGTCAGATCGATCGATGAATCCCAGCGCGCTGTATGCAAGATCGTTCCGTGGAACGACTGGACGTGATCCGGTAGGCGTGGCCGATGCAGTGGCCCCATGCTGGCTACGAAATGTCGCGCCGAGTATTCCTGCCCAGACCCGGTCTTGATCAGCCAGCGCCCGCTCTCTGGGATATACGCCGCAGATTCAATTTTCGTTCCGAGACACAGATGGGCCCGTAAGCCAAGTCGGTCGACACAATCGTCCGCATAACGTTGGATTTCATCGCCGCGCGCATAGACATGTGACCAATTGGGATTGGGCGCAAACGAAAAGCAGTATAGGTGCGACGGCACGTCACACTGCGCACCCGGGTATCGGTTATGCCACCACGTGCCGCCGATTCCCGTTGCTTCTTCAAGGATCAAAAAGTCATGGCGCCCGGCTTGCCGCAACGCATGGCCCATGGCGATACCCGACATGCCGGCTCCGAGGATTATGACGTCATATTCGGAGATCGGCATCGCGGTTTCCTTCAGTGCGTTGTGCCAGCCAGTGGCCGACCGGTAGCTGTGGCACGTATCGTCATTTCGGCGACGTAATCGCCGCCCGTCCCCATGTTTGCGCGGCGTTCTGTCCGATCTAGGCGAACCGCTGGATCTGATGCACCGGCTCGCACCGCGGCGGCGTGGGCCAACGTCGTCGCAACTCGTTCGGCATGGGCGGTCGCCTCATCCAAATCAGAGTAGTCCTTGGCGCCGGCCGGGTCGTGCACGCGATAAAGTTTAAAGGTTGGCTGGTTGACCAGAATATCGATCGACTCAGTGACAACCCCGGCAACAGCGCCGACCGCGTTACACACGCCCGCATGTTCCGGCACGTGCAATTCGCACCCCAAGCGTGTGGCGACTTCGGAGTAATAAGCCCCGACGGGTGCACCAATGGCGATCAGCGGTATCGACAGACCGAATTCGGCTCTTACGAGAGATGAGAAGCGTCTCCCCGCCAAAGTATCCTCCATCAGGTGATCTCCCAACGCACCCCATCGGCCATTCTTGGCATCGATGCCTGGGTCGTGGGCGAGGGCGGTTCCCAACACGATTCGCCCGGACTCTCGCACGATATGCTCATGTGTGCGCTGGGCAATCTCCTCGACCGTCGGTGTCCGGTCGAGCGCGCGACCATTTCGTTCTACGATCGCGAGAATTTTTGCGCCAAGTTCTGCAGCCTCCCTCGACCAACTCTGTTGGATGCCCAGAATGTGCATCGCGTCGCTCGGGGTGAAACCCGCGATGGTCGCGATACGCGCATCGGCCAATCGGCGCAGCGCCGCAAGCCCAGTCTGATTTGTACAGAATGACGATACCCGACGTGGTTCATCCGAGAGGCCTTCCCAGGCCCGTCGTTCTAAGGCGTCGGCATGGGGCGGTAGGCTACTTCCCGGATTACGATGTGCGTACAGCGTTGGATATTCCGGCAGACGGTCTTGGACGCTGAGTGCGCGCAGATCCTTGAGGACGTCCGGGAATTGAGTGGCGAGTAAGCTCAACGACGTGACTTTGCGGGGGCCAACACGGAGCTTCAGGTCGCGATCAAAGTCGACTTCGCTATCCCCACCTAACCCCATAGTTCGGACGTCAACGGCTTCGACCATGGTTCGCCAGCCACCGATTAGAGCACCTTCGGCATTCACCCTCGGTTTGCCTTCATCGACAACCGCGACGTCGGTCGTCGTACCGCCCATGTCCGATACAGCAAATGTGCGCAGTCCGGTTAAAAACCCCGCCCCAACAACGCTAGCCGCCGGTCCCGACAATACGGTCTCAACGGGATACTCGAGGGCTATGTCGGCGCGCATCAGAGATCCATCACCCTTGACGATCATCAGTGGCGCATTGATGTGTTCTTCCGCGAGTACTTTGGTTAGCGCCTCAATCAATTGGCGAATTTGTGGTGTTAAGCGGGCATTGAGTGCTGCTGTCAAGGCACGCCGCGGCGCATCAAGTCGTGAGCTCAGTTCGTGTGCGCAGGTGACTGACTTACCAGTGATTTCTCGAATCAATTCTTTGAGACGCAATTCGTGCGACGGGTTGCGGACTGAGAAGCGAGCTGACACCGCAAAGGCGTCTACGCGGTCCATACAGCTCTTGATGGCCGCTATTGCGCCAGCTTCGTCAAGCGGTTCGGAAGCCTCACCCGTTGCATCATGGCCGCCTTTCACGCGTATCACGGTGCCCATGCCGTCGTTCAGTAGGCCGGATCGTTCCGCCATGCCGTCATCAAATCCAACGAGGATTGATCCGACCGGGCTAAAACGATTTTCCACTACCGAATTAGTCGCAAGCGTCGTTGACACGGAAACCAGGCTGACCGCTTCACGAGTGCCTGTCGCCGGCATTTTCGCGAGCACAGCGCGGATCGCCCCCGCTATACCGACAGACAAGTCCCAATGCGTCGTCAGCGACTTGGCCGTCGCGATAACACGTCGATGGGCGTCCAGTATGGCCGCATCGGTGAATGTGCCCCCGGTATCAAAGCCCAACCAATAATTGGTCGGTAATTCGGCAGCGGCGGCCTGTTTGTCGTGATTCAGCATACTTTCGTGTCTATCTGTTCGGGGCCGGAAATCTATCACACGCGTGTCACGGAGCAGCGCCTCAGATTTGGGCTAACGCCGCGTCGAGATCGGTGAGTAAGTCCGCTGGATCTTCGATGCCGACGGAATATCGAATGAGAGTCTCGGGGATACCAGCACGTGCTCTCTCTTCGGCGGTGAGTTCGACGTGACTGGTGACCTTGGGCGGTCCCGCCGTCGTCGCGACACCACCAAGGTGTGCCGCGCGCTGCGCCAGTCGTAAACTGTCCAGTACAGTTGACAGGGCTGGGTCGCCACCCACCGGTACAAATGAAAGTACACCACCAAACCCCGACATCTGCCGAGTGGCGATCTCGTGACCGGGATGCGAGGAAAGGCCGGGATACAAAACTTCGACGATCTTTGGGTGCCGTCGCAGATGCTCGGCGATCAGTTGAGCGCTCGAGTTGTGTCTGGCCATTCGCAATCCGAGCGTCTTCATTCCTCGCAGCACCGCATACGCGCCCTCTGGGCTTAATGTGGCCCCGGCAATCTCGCGGAAATGATGGATTTTCCGCATCAGGTCGGACCGCCCAGAGACGACCCCTGCCAGAACGTCCGAGTGGCCCGAGAGAAATTTCGTCGCGCTGTGCAGTACCAAATCGCTTCCGAGCGCTGCAGGCTTTTGGTTCACTGGGGTGGCGAAGGTGTTGTCGGTAATGGTCGTCGCACCAACCGCGCTCGCCGCGCGGCAAAGTCTCTCGATGTCTACGATTTTTAAGGTTGGGTTGGTGGGCGTCTCGAGATAAACCAACTGGCAGCCCTTGGCGATTTCCGCCTCTGCTTGCTCAAAATCGGTTGTGTCGCACAGGGTAACCTTAATGCCGAAGCGAGGCAGGAACTCCTCAAACAAGACGTTCGTACCGCCGTACGAGTCTCTGATACTCACAACCCGATCGCCATGCCTCAACAGCGCGAAAAGCGCAGAGCTTATTGCGGCCATGCCGGTTGAGAATGCGGCGGCGGCTTGAGTACCGTCCAGTAGTGCGATCTTTTGCTCAAGGACGGTGAGGGTGGGGTTGCTATTGCGTGAATAAATATGGCCAGCGCTTCTACCCGTGGCAACCGCATGCCACTCATCCAAATTGTCATGGGCGAATGTCGAAGAACTGTAGATTGGAGTGACCGCGGCGCCGTGAGGGAAAGGACCTTCCTCGGCAGCCCATACGGCCAGAGTGTCGAATTTTAAATCGTTGTTTTCAGTCATCGCTCATTCCATTCAGGTGCGTTGAAAAATTTGACGCGCATTAACGGCGAAAATTCCGCCGAGCACTAAAGCGGTTCCCAAAGCGAACCGCGGGTCTATCTCTTCGCCCAAAATCGCCCAACCTCCGGCGACTGCGAATAACGGCGTCATGAGGGAGAAAAGCATTAAACGAGAGGTCAAGTAATGCCGCAACAGCCAGAACCAGACCAAATACGATACGACGGCAATGCCCACCGTCTGATAAACCATTGCAACTATGACGGTGGGTGTCCAACGAATACCAGTCTGGCCGGTAATGCCTGCATAAAGTCCCACCAGGATGGCGCCAACAAAGACTTGATAGAAGACGGTCTTGAAGGTGGATGCGCTACCGATGCGAGTGCGCCGTAGCCAGACGTTACTCGCGCCCCAAATGGCTCCGGCAAGCACCGCAATCAGGTCGCCCTCAATCATCTCGATGACCGGTTTGGCGGAATAGCCGAGGAACGCGACCACAATCCCTGCAAACGCGATGCCAACCCCTATCCACTGAATCGGACTCAGCCTCTCTTCGGGGAAAACTTGCACCCCGAGTGCGGTGAAGATCGGAGCCGAATAAAGAAATACTGTGGTGTGGGATGCCGTCGTGTGCATTACGGCGAGGCCGATGCCAATAAACTCGCAGGAAAACAACACGCCCAGTCCGAGTCCCGCACCTAAGGTCCCATCTCGAAAGCCGGCCCAGCCTTCACGGGATAGCAACAGGAACCCGAACACGACGGCGGCTCCCGCAAAGCGCAACGACAGTTGCATCAGTGGCGGGATCTCCACAGCAATGCTTTTCATGACGACCTGTTGGACTCCCCAAATGACGCATAGGACCAACATCAGCACGGTCGCCCGTAAGTCCAAGGGTTGGCGCGTCGGGGCTGTCATCATCTCTGCCTAGCGGTTGGATGCGGCATTGTACCTGCGGTATGGTCCAGCGGTTGCGTATGTCGAGCTTCCGGGCGAGCATTGGCCTGAATTTCTAGTCAAAGATGGGGATCGGAATGAGCATCACGAATAATTTCCGTGCAATTGTGGTTGCCTGCATCGCCCTTGTAGCGGCGTGCCCGCCGGTCAATGCAAATCCCGCATCCATTCCATATACGCCCAGCCTGGATGTCCAATCGATGGATAGCTTGGTGAATCCCTGTGAGGATTTCTACGAGTATGCGTGTGGTGGATGGCGTAAAAATAATCCCATACCTGCCGATCAGGCCGCATGGAGCGTCTACGCGAAGTTGCATCACGACAATCTTGGATTTTTAAAAACAATCTTGGAGTCTGCGAGTTCCGCTGTTTCAAGGGGGGAGAACCTCCAAAAGATTGGTGATTTTTATGGTGCATGCCTTGATGAGGCGGCGATCAATCAAGCGGGTCTCACGCCGGTGCAATCTGAACTTGGCGCATTGTCGTCGGGTATTTCGCTACGACGGTTGCCATCACTCATGGCAAATCTCCATCTAGGCGGGTCTGGAAACGTTTTCTTCGCTTTAGAGGCGGCGCAGGACTTTAGCGACTCTTCGCGGGTTATGGCCTTTGTGACTGCTAGTGGCCTTGGTCTGCCGGATCGTGACTACTACCTGTCTAAGGACGATCACTCGCAACATCTACGTGACGAATATGTTGATCACATGTCGCGAATGTTTGCGATGTCAGGGGAAGGTGCTGTCGAAGCTCGCCGGCATTCGCTCATTGTCATGCGAATCGAATCTCAACTCGCCGCGGCTTCACTTACCCGCGTCGAACTGCGTGATCCCCGGAAGCTGAACCACCGGATGACGGTTGCAGCGCTACAGCGCTTGAGCCCGCATTTTGATTGGGCGGAATATTTCTCAGCGGTCGGCCTTGGTTCAATTCGGGAGGTGACGGTCACTCAGCCCAAATTCATTCGCGCATTCGATCGAGTGTTAGGCGAACAGTCGCACTCGGATCTCGCGACCTATCTGCGGTGGCACGTGCTTCGCGGTGCAGCGCCCAATCTATCTGCAGCGTTTCGCCGAGAGAATTTCCATTTTTATGGGAAGACTTTGCGAGGCCAGACTGAAGAGAAGCCGCGTTGGAATACATGTGTAACGCTGGTTGATCAGAAACTGGGCGACGCGCTCGGCCGAGAATTCATCGCCCGTGCATTTTCTTCCGAGCAGAAGCAGGCGACATTGCGCATGACGAGTCAAATTGAAGGCGAGATGCGTCGCGATATTGAGTCGCTTTCTTGGATGAGTGTAGCCACCAAGCGAGAAGCGCTATCGAAGCTCGATTCTGTGGTGAATAAAATTGGATATCCCGACAAATGGAGGGACTATTCGTCATTGGAAGTGCGACCCAATGATCATTTCGGTAACGTTAATCGCGCGACGAAATTTGAGATCCGTCGGCAGTTGTCGAAAATCGGCCAGCCGCTCGACCGAACGGAATGGATGATGACGCCACCGACTGTCAATGCCTACTATGACCCGCAAATGAATGACATCAATTTTCCGGCCGGCGTTTTGCAGCCTCCGCTGTACGATCCGGCGCTCGATGACGCGCCGAATTATGGAGATACGGGTGGGACAATCGGGCACGAATTGACGCATGGTTTTGACGACGAGGGTCGGCAATTTGATGCGAAGGGCAATTTGCGTGACTGGTGGACAAGTGCAGATTCGAAGGCTTTTGATGAACGCGCTCAATGTATCGTCGATCAATACGCGCAATACGTTGTGGTGGACGAGATACACATCAACAGCCGACTGACGCTGGGCGAAGACGTCGCCGATTTGGGAGGTCTCATTCTGGCGTATAACGCGTGGAAGGGGCAGGTTGCCGGCACGAGTCCGCCAAATGTGGATGGACTGACCCCAGACCAACGCTTCTTTGTTGGCAATGCCCAATGGGCCTGTGAGAACACAAGGCCCGAAAACGATCGGCTCCAGGCACGGACGGATCCACACTCTCCTGGCCGTTACCGGGTGAACGGGCTAGTCGCCAACATGCCGGAATTTGAGCGCGCATTCTCATGCCGAAAGGGGCAGCCGATGGTTCGAGAGAATCGTTGCCGCATTTGGTAAGCGTGATATCAGTTGTTGAGCCAGGATTTGACGGGCGGCGCTAACGCGCCGCCCGTCATTGCGCAGAAGTCACGCCGATTGCGACTCAACGCCAGTTGATCTTTGGGGCGCAAGCACGGGAAAAAGACGCCTAAGCGACCGTTGCACTCAAGTCGGCATTTTGCTGATCAATTGATTCAAGATCAGTGGTCGGGGTGACAGGATTCGAACCTGCGACCTATACGTCCCGAACGTAGCGCTCTACCAGGCTGAGCTACACCCCGAAATGTGCGATCTATCGATCAGAACGACCGACTTATCGCAAATGCCGCCAGTTTCTTGAGCGCCTCTTTGTGAACCGACTCGGGTAGTGGTTCTAGCGCTACAAGGGCCTGATCGACTTCGCTTTGAGCGAGATGAGAAGTGTACTCAAGCCCACCGGACGTTTCAATCGCTGCAATGACCGCTTCAATCTGATCAAGGCTGCCATCGCTGATCGCGCGATATAAAAGTGTGCGCTGTTCCTCGGTTCCATGCTGCAGGGCATAGATCACTGGAAGAGTTGGTTTTCCCTCAGCGAGATCATCGCCAACATTCTTGCCACGGGTTGCGGGATCACCTAAATAATCGAGCGAATCATCAACAAGCTGAAAGGCATTGCCCAGGTGTCGACCATAGCGGGCGAGGGCGTTTTCAATGTCCGTGTCAGCTCCTGCGATAACGCCTGCAATCTGCGCCCCCGCTTCGAACAGCCGTGCCGTTTTGCGGTAGATCACGTCGAGATAACGCGCCTCGGTGGTATCCGGATCGCCGGCATTCATCAGCTGCAAGACTTCGCCTTCAGCGATGATATTAGTGGCGTCAGCCATAATCGCCATGATGCGTGGGTGACCGAGGTGAACCATCATCTGGAAGGCGCGAGAGTATAAAAAGTCACCGACCAATACGCTGGCGGAATTGCCAAAAACTGCGTTGGCTGTTGACCGACCTCGTCTCTGTCCAGAACCATCCACCACGTCGTCATGGAGTAGGGTGGCGGTGTGGATGAATTCAATGATGATCGAACCGATGACGTGGTCCCCGCCGATGGGTGCGCCAGCCGCCCGGGCGGCTAACAGCGTCAGCAATGGGCGGAGACGTTTGCCGCCGGCGCCAATGATATATTCGGCGATCTGGTTGACTAGGACCACGTCGCTGGCCAATTCACGGCGCACGACGGCGTCTGCAGCGACGAGGTCATCGCTTACAGGTGCCCGTATTTCAAGAAGTTCTTGTGTTTTTCCGCTCATCCGGGCGCGGATGGTACCTGATTCTGGAACCCACTTGACGAGGTATTGAATCGGATATGAAGACTGGGTTTGACGCAACCCTCCGCAATCTTTAGAATTCGCGATTCCCAAGACCGGCCGTGGGGTCAGGTCGCATGGGGTCGCAAGACCCCCTTTCGAGGTGTAACGGAACATGTTCGCGGTCATTCAAACCGGCGGTAAGCAATACCGCGTGAACGAGGGCTCGGTCCTTCGTATTGAGAAGCTCCCGGCCGATGCCGGCGCCACGGTCGAGTTCGGCGACATTTTGGTCGTTGGCGAAGGCGCTGACGTCAAGATTGGTAAGCCGCTTGTTGCCGGCGCCAAGGTCACCGCTACGGTGCAGTCGCACGGCAAGGCCGACAAGGTCCGCATCGTGAAATTCCGCCGCCGCAAGCACTACCTGCGTCAGGGCACCCACCGCCAGCCGTACACCGAGATCAAGGTGACGGCGATCAGCGGTTGATTTGGATTCGGTTTAGGAGTCATTCGAAATGGCACATAAGAAAGCAGGCGGCTCTACTAAGAACGGTCGCGATTCGCAGTCGAAGCGTCTTGGCGTAAAGAAGTTTGGCGGTGAGCAGGTGCTCGCCGGCAACATTCTGGTTCGTCAGCGCGGCACCTTGTTCAAGGCCGGCGACAATGTCGGGATTGGCACGGACCACACGCTTTTTGCGTTGACCCCGGGCAAAGTGGCCTTCGCCAAGAAGGGCGCTGAGCGCCGGACTTTCGTCAGCGTCGTCTCAGAATAACGAGACGTAGCGACGATGGTCTGGAAACCCCGGCTACGGCCGGGGTTTTCGTTTGTGGGTTCCCCGTCGGCGCAGCCGGCTCAACTTAGGCGTAGAGTGCTCCCATGAGATTCGTTGACGAAGCCCTCGTTCGGGTGCAAGCCGGTCACGGTGGCCGTGGCTGCCTTAGTTTCCGACGCGAAAAATTTATCCCTTTCGGGGGTCCGGATGGCGGTGACGGTGGCCTAGGGGGTACCGTTTATTTACGGGCCCAGGCCGGGATTAATACGCTTGCTGATTTTCGTTATCAGCGCACGTTCAAAGCGCAGTCCGGCGAGGCGGGTACTAGCAATGACTGCACCGGGCGCGGTGGCGACGATTTGTTCGTCATCGTTCCTGTAGGGACGACAGTCATAGACGAAGATACCCAAGAACAGCTTGGGGACCTGCTGAACGACGGGGATACCGTTTTGGTCGCGCGGGGCGGCAAGGGTGGTTGGGGTAATGCTCGATTCAAGTCGAGTACTAACCGAGCACCGCGCAAATCGATGCCTGGACTGCCGGGTGAAAATCGCACCTTGCGCTTGGAAATGCGTGTCATCGCGGATGTCGGTCTGCTGGGTCTTCCCAATGCCGGCAAGTCCACGCTGATCCGTTCAGTTTCGGCGGCAAGGCCCAAAGTCGCAGACTATCCCTTCACCACGCTCCATCCCAATCTCGGGGTGGTGAGTGTTGGGATGAGCCGTAGCTTTGTGATGGCGGATATTCCAGGACTTATTGAAGGCGCAGCCGATGGGGCTGGACTTGGGATTCGCTTCCTTAAGCACCTCCAGAGAACCCGCGTGCTGTTGCACTTGGTCGATGTCATGCCACCCGATCCCGACGCGGATCCGGTGACCGACGCGCGTTCAATCGTCGCGGAGTTGAAGAAGTTCAGTAAGACCTTATGGGCCCGCGAGCGTTGGCTCATTCTCAACAAGCTGGATCTCTTGCCTCCCGATGAGGGTGACAAGCTCTGCCGGGATATTGTTCGGCGATTGAGATTTAAAGGCCCGGTCTTCCGCATTTCGGCGGCAACAGGTGCCGGCACTCGCGAGTTATGCGAAGCCTTGATGACCCGAATCGAGGAAATCGACTCCGATGCTGCCGAGGCTGCGCGCAGCAACCCCTAGAAAGGAAAACGGGCCGGTCTAGCCGGCCCGCTTCTGGATTCCCGTGAGGGAAGGCAGCCTTTTAGGCGCCCAGACCCTTCACGAGGGCCGTCAGGCGGCTCTTGTGACGCGCCGCAGTGTTGCGGTGCACGATGCCTTTGTTGACCATCGAGTCGATGACTGGGGTCGCGACCTTCAGGGCAGCTTCGGCCGTGTCCTTCGAACCGGTAGCGATGGCGACGCGAGCCTTCTTGATGGCGGTGCGCATCTTCGAACGCAGGGTATTGTTATGCGCGCGACGAGCGACGTCCTGAGCGGCGCGCTTCTCTGCGGACTTGATATTGGCCAAGGGACGAGCTCCGAAAGAAAGTAATTTGGTTACTGAGCCCGCTATTTTGCGGAACCTTTGTTTTTGTGTCAATTTTTCCTGCGCATTATTCGGCGAAAGTAGGCTCTGGCCGGTATAGTTCGGCCCTTCAACCCCGGAAAATGGTCGATGAAGGGCAATTTCCTTCGAAATACGTCGATTGTGGGCGCCATGACCCTGCTATCCAGGGTGACTGGCATGGCTCGCGACATGGTCTATTCGCGCATGTTTGGCGCGGGGCCATTGATGGATGCCTTCATTGTGGCGTTCAAGATCCCCAATTTTCTGCGGCGGATCACCGGTGAGGGTGCGTTTTCACAGGCCTTTGTGCCCGTAGTCAACGAATATCGCGTCAAACGCAGTCACGACGAGGTCGATGCTCTGGTTGCGGGTGTCATGGGCACCCTTGGTTGGGTCTTATTCCTGATCACGGCAATTGGCGTGGTCGCGGCGCCTGTGCTTATTGTTTTCTTCGCGCCTGGATTTGAAGGAGCTGGCGGGAGGCTCGATCTCGCGGCGCAGATGCTGCGTTGGACCTTCCCGTATATCTTTTTTATCTCACTGACGGCGCTCGGTTCAGGGGTGCTGAATAGCTACGGCAAATTTGGCACGGCGGCTTTTAACCCGGTCATTCTGAACATCGTCATGATTGTTTTTGCCGCGTGGCTCGCGCCGCATTCGTCGAATCCAGGCGTGACGCTATCCATCGGGGTCTTTGTCGCAGGCGTCTTACAACTCGTGGCGCAATTTCGCGGGTTGAGTCGCTTAGGGTTGCTCAGTTGGCCGCGATGGCGGTATGCGCATGAGGGTGTCAGGCGAATCGCGACATTAATGCTGCCAGGTATTTTTGGCTCTTCGGTGGCCCAGATTGCCCAATTGCTGGATACCTGGATCGCTTCATTTTTCGTCACCGGTAGCCTGACGTGGATGTATTACGCAGTTCGCCTTGCTGAATTTCCGATGGGCGTATTCTCGATCGCGCTGGCTACGGTCATATTGCCCGGGCTTTCCGTCCATCATTCTGAGGAGTCGCCGGAGCGATTTAACGGCACGTTGGATTGGGCGCTTCGCCTGACCTCAGTGATCTCGCTGCCAGCCTCGGTTGCGCTTTTTGTCTTGGCCGGCCCTCTCATTGCGACCATCAACGGCTACGGTCGATTCGGCAGCCACGACGTTCTCATGAGCGCTTACGCGCTGATGTCGAACGCTGCGGGCTTGATGGGGCTGAGCCTCGTCAAGGTGTTATTGCCTGGTTACACGGCTCGCCAAGACACCCGAACACCTGTGCGTATCGGTATTACAGCGCTATCGGTGGCTATACTGTTTGACCTTGTGGTCGTAGTGCCGGCGGCTTACTTTGGTGCGCCGATTCCACATGCGATATTGGCGCTTTCATCGGGTATCGGCGCTTACGTAAACTGTTGGCTGCTCTACCGTGGGCTCCGTGCGAGTGGTATCTACCGGCCGAGCCCGCTGTGGAAGCGTCTCGGCCTGCAGTTGCTTTTAGCGAATGTGGCGATGGCTCTATTTTTGTGGTGGGCCGCCGGCGCTTGGGATACTTGGACGCAGTGGTCGGCCTTAATCCGCGTCGGTCGCTTGACCGCTTGTGTCCTTGGCGGGGCATTTATTTATGGCGCGGTGCTTTGGCTCATGGGTCTCAGGCCTCGTGACCTTCGCCCGGTATAATCAGCAACTAGATTAGGCGCGGAAGACGGATCGAATGCAGATCAGGCGTGGATATCAGGTGGCGCGAGCTGGCGAATCAGGCCGAGTCGTCGCTATCGGCAATTTTGACGGCGTGCATCTGGGCCATCAGGCTCTGGTGGCCGCTGCCCGTGATGTTGCAATGTCTGGCCAATCCGTCGCCGTTATCACCTTCGAGCCCCATCCCCGGGAAGTTTTTGATCCGCTGGGTGCGCCGAAACGGTTGATGCGGGTGACGGACAAGGCCGTTGCCTTGGCCCGTTTGGGCGTGGCGGAGCTCATAGTCCTGAATTTCGACCATGAACTGCGGCGCATGAGTCCGGACGATTTCGCCACCACCGTGCTCGCCCAGGGACTCGACGTTCGGCACGTCGTCATCGGCGCAGGCTTTCGTTACGGGGCGGGGCGCGCCGGTGATGTGGAGTCGCTGCGTCGCGCGGGCGAGTCGCTCCATTTCAGTGTCACTGAAGTGCCGACCGTGGACGCCGCTGGTGATCGAGTGTCGAGCACTCGCGTGCGCGCGGCGGTGGCCACTGGTGACTTAGCGGCCGCGTCGACGCTTTTGGGTCGCGCCTACTCACTGGCCGGCCGCGTCGGTCACGGCCAGCGCTTAGGTCGTGAATTGGGATTCCCGACAGCGAACCTGCGGCTGCACTCGCGTGCGGTTGAGCTTTCGGGGATCTATGCCGTTCGCGTCTATGGCGTGTCAGGCCATCCCGGGCCGCTCAATGCAGTGGCATCGGTCGGAACACGGCCGACGGTTGGGGGCATCGAGCCTCTGCTCGAAGTGAATATTTTTGATTTCAATGGCGACCTGTATGGTCAGCGGATTGAGGTGGAATTCATTGCGCGATTGCGTGATGAAGAGCGCTTTGATTCGCTGCCCGCGCTCGTGGCTCAGATGCACGCGGACGCCTTACGTGCCCGCCAGATACTTGCGGCGCATGCCGCATGAGTGAGAATTCCGTGGACTATAAGCACACAATCAATTTGCCCCAGACCGACTTTCCAATGAAGGCGGATCTTTCCAATCGGGAACCGCGGTGGTTAGAGTTCTGGAAGTCCAAGGATATTTATGGGCAATTGCGCGCGGCTGCCAAAGGGCGACCGACGTTTATCTTGGCCGACGGCCCTCCATACGCCAATGGATCGATCCACATCGGGCATGCGGTTAATAAGATCCTAAAAGACATCGTCGTTAAATCGCGCACGCTGGACGGCTATGACGCACCCTACGTGCCCGGTTGGGACTGTCACGGATTGCCGATTGAGCATCAAGTCGAGAAAACTCACGGCCGCGTAGGGGCCAAAATCGATGCGAAAGCATTTCGCGCTGCATGCCGGCAGTACGCCGGTAAACAGGTTGACGGCCAACGAGCAGACTTTATTCGGTTGGGGGTGATGGGCGATTGGGATCGACCTTACCTCACGATGCTGCCGGGCTATGAGGCGCAACAGCTGCGTGCCTTCTCGAAGATTGTTGAGCGTGGGCACGTCTACAAAGGCTACAAGCCCGTGCACTGGTGTTTGGACTGTCGCTCTTCATTGGCCGAGGCCGAAGTCGAATACGAGGATCGTACGAGCCCAAGTATTGACGTTCGATATGCTGTGATTGATCTGGCGGATCTAGCCCAAAGGGTTGGACTGCCGGCGCTCGATAAGTCGGCCCATGTCGTCATTTGGACGACCACGCCTTGGACCCTGCCAGCGAGCCAGGCTGTGTCCTTTCATCCGGAATTTGAGTACGTTCTGGCTGACGTTGGGTCGGAAATTCTGATCGTTGCCTTGGACTTGTTAGGCGGCGTTCTAGCGCGGGCCGGAATCGAGAGTTCAATGGAGTTGGCTCGGGTCAAAGGCTCTGTCCTTGAACGGTTGATGTTGCGGCACCCATTCTACGAGCGTTCCGTCCCTGTCATTCTGGGCGAGCATGTCACGGTGGATGCCGGAACGGGTGGAGTACACACTGCGCCTGCGCACGGTCTGGACGACTATATCGTCGGCCAGCGCTACGGACTGCCCGTCGACAATCCCGTCGGTGGAGACGGTCGCTACCTCGCATCAACGCCCTTGTTTGCGGGTGAACAAGTATTCGAGGCCAATGCAAAGGTCGTTGCATTGTTGTCGGAACGTGGCGTTTTGCTGGCGCATAAACCGTATCAACACAGTTATCCCCATTGCTGGCGCCATAAATCGCCTTTGATTTTCCGAGCGACACCGCAGTGGTTCATCAGCATGGAGCGTGAGACGCTTCGTCAGGACGCTTTGGCTGAGATTCGCCGGGTTCAGTTCACACCGAAGTGGGGTGAGAACCGAATCTACAGCATGATTGAGTCGCGCCCTGATTGGTGCATTTCGCGTCAGCGGACGTGGGGTGTTCCAATTCCATTTTTCTTGCATCGAGAGACTGGCGAATTACATCCGCGCACGGTGGAACTCATTGAGGCGGTCGCTGCTCGCGTCGAAGTGGATGGTATTGACGCGTGGTTTGATCTCGATGCCCAAGAATTGCTCGGGGATGAGGCGGCGAGTTATGAAAAGTCCAAAGACGTCATGGACGTTTGGGTTGACTCAGGAATGATGCATTGGTGCGTCGCGCACCTCTTCCCTGAGATCCATTCCCCAGCCGATTTGTATCTGGAGGGCTCCGACCAACATCGCGGCTGGTTCCACTCGTCATTGCTCACCTCGGTCGCGATCCATCGTCATGCTCCCTATCGAGGTGTGTTGACCCACGGCTTTACGGTAGACGACAAGGGCAGAAAGATGTCCAAGTCTCTGGGGAACACGATCGTTCCCCAGAAAGTTATTGGCGCGCTCGGGGCAGACGTGCTCCGCCTCTGGGTCGCAGCGACTGACTATGCCAACGAGATTGCGGTCTCGGATGAGATCCTGAAGCGCATGGCGGACTCTTACCGACGTATGCGCAATACGGTCCGCTTCTTGTTGGGTAATCTTGAGAGCTTCGAGCCGACCCGTGACGCGATACCGCCGAGTGAATTAGTCGACTTGGATCGATGGGCGTTGGCTCGCGCAAGGGAAGTACAGGCTGAGATTGTTGAGGCCTATCGCACCTACGATTTTCATCTGATCTACCAGCGCATTCACAATTTCTGCGTGGTGGATTTGGGGGCGTTTTACCTCGACGTCATTAAAGATCGCCTCTACACCACACCGAAGCAGAGTCACGCGCGCCGTTCAGCACAGACGGCACTTTGGCATATCGCCGAAGCGATGGTGGCTTGGCTGGCGCCAATTTTGTCGTTTACGGCCGAAGAAATTTGGCAAGCGATGCCAGCGGTCTCCGGTCGACCGGATTCTGTGTTCCTCGGTCAATGGCACCGGTTCCCAGAAGATACGGTTGGCGCAGCCGTCGCATGGGATGAAGTGATTGCGATCAAGGCAGATGTGGCTCGCGTCCTTGAGCCCTTGCGCGTGCAGGGCGAGATTGGCGGTCCACTCGATGCGATTGTTGATCTTTGGGCCAGTGATGATCGCTATGCGCGGTTGTCGTCGTTGGGAGAAGAACTGCGCTTTGCGCTGATCACTTCCGAGGTCCGCTTGCATCGAGGGCCTGCGCCGGAGGCAGCTGCGGTCGCTCCGCAAGTTGGTGATGATGTCTGGATTGCTGTCGCGCCCAGCGCCGAACGTAAGTGCGTGCGTTGCTGGCATAAGCGTGCAGATGTCGGCAGTGTCGACGGTCACCCCGATGCATGCGCGCGTTGCGCACAGAATGTGTCTGGTACGGGCGAGACCCGTCGTTTCGCTTAACACGGGTGATGCTTATGCGCTACGGACAACTGAGATGGCTTTGGCTTGCGGGATCCACAATCCTGGTGGATCAAGCGGTCAAGGCTTGGGTGGTCGCATCCATGGAGCTATTTGAGCGCCTACCCATCTTGCCCCCAATGCTCGAAATTACTCGATTGCATAATCGAGGCGCAGCATTCAGCTTTCTTGATCAAGCGGGCGGTTGGCAAAAATATCTGTTTCTTGCCCTAGCGATCGTTGTGTCTGCGGCGATCACCGTTTGGCTCTATCGCATGGAATCGATGGTTCGTTGGATTGTGCCGTCAGGTTTAGCCCTCGTGGCGGGTGGCGCGCTTGGGAATGCGATCGATCGCATCCACTACGGCTATGTGGTCGATTTTATCCACGTCCACTGGTACGACTCTTGGTGGTTCCCTGCCTTTAACGTCGCTGACTCTGCGATTACGGTTGGCGCTGCCTTCCTGATCTTTGATGCAATTCTCGACAGCCGGTACCCGAGGAACTGATGCGCATACATTTGGCGAATCCCCGCGGTTTTTGTGCAGGCGTCGATCGCGCCATTGAGATTGTCGAGCGCGCGATCGAACTGTTCGGCGCGCCGATATTTGTGCGTCATGAAGTTGTGCACAATCGATACGTCGTGGAACGGTTGCGCGGTCTTGGGGCTGTTTTTGTTGAGGAACTTTCTGACGTTCCTCCGGGCGCCACCATCATTTTCAGTGCGCATGGTGTGTCCCAGGCCGTTCGGGCCGAAGCGGACTTGCGCGGATTTTCGGTTTTTGATGCCACATGCCCTTTAGTCACTAAGGTGCACTTAGAGGTTGTACGTCATGCCCGCGATGGGCGTGAAGTGATCTTGATCGGGCATGCCGGACACCCGGAGGTGGAGGGCACGATGGGTCAGTTCGACGTGTCGGCCGGTGGATGTATCTACCTGGTTGAGACGACGGACGACGTGAGTCGATTGGTCGTGAGAGATCCCTCTCGTCTTGCCTTTGTGACCCAGACGACGCTCTCGGTCGATGATACGGCGCGGATTGTGGAAGCATTGCAGACTCGCTTCCCTGAACTCGTCGCGCCTCGGCGCGAGGACATCTGCTACGCCACGCAAAATCGCCAGGACGCGGTCAAACAACTCGTTGAACGCTGTCAGGTGGTCATCGTGGTTGGCTCCAAGTCCAGCTCGAATTCGAACCGTCTGCGCGAGATCGCTGAAAAGCGTGGCATTCGAGGCTATCTCGTCGACGGCGCGGCCGACTTAGACCCTGATTGGTTCGCGGGGGTCAGTGCTGTTGGTGTGACGGCCGGGGCCTCCGCGCCAGAAATATTGGTTGGTGATGTAGTCGCGCGATTGCAGGAGTGGGGCGGAGAACCCGCTTTAGAGCTCCCCGGGCGGGAAGAGCATGTCGTTTTTGCGCTACCTAAACCGTTGCGTAAGGCTGCCTCTGTGACTTGATTGTCTGGGTGCGTTGCTGTCGAACCTCAGGTCTCGTATACTTCGCGCCCTTCGCCGGTGTAGCTCAGTTGGTAGAGCAGTCGCTTCGTAAGCGAGAGGTCGGGGGTTCGACTCCCTCCACCGGCACCATTCCTCTCGATAGGCCGTAGGCGATCGAGGGAAGCCCTAGCGGGCATCCAGGCGCTCTGGGCGGTCTGTTCAGTCGCTATTCGCCCTAGTACAGCCCGATCTTTCCGAGCCACAGTTCGCGCGGGCCTTCGCCGCCGACTTTGTAGAGTGTCACGCCCGATATATGGCCCAAATCGAGTGTCCTGCGGCTCGGTGCCGAGGCAATATCGGCGAGCTGGATCTCTATGGAGCGGCGCGACATGGGCGCCACGACCTGTAAGCCTTCATAACGATCCGTCGCGTTACCGTCGTGGTTACGGTCCTGCACCCTGACATGTAAGGCTAATTCAGAGCGGGTGGGGTTAATTACATCTAACCGCAGCGAGTGATAGGGGCGCCAGTCGGCGAGCGGCTCGTCAAGGGAAACCCCCGCATAGGGCCTGGTCGTGAGCGGAACGCGTAGTCCCTTCTCACCAGCCGTATGCGCGAGGGGTACTGGGATCTTACCTAGGTCGGGTGCAGTGTCGGTGAGCGAGACGAGCAGTAAGTCTAAAGCGCTACGGGGTTCGAAGAGTGTTGGAGCGGTCCACGCGCGCTGGATATACGCTGCCGAAACCCAGGCCACCGGTGCCAGCGCGGCAGCGGCGATGAGGGCCGCGACGGCTAAAAACGCATGTTTCGAGCGCAGGCGATCGATGCTGCGCCGGCAACGGGGATCAAAGGCGGCCAGCAGTGCCAGCGCACAGGTAATGCCTCTGACATCGAGCATGACATCTTTGAGTGCTGGGTCTCGGTGGGTCACGACCTGAGCGATTTCAGTGAAGAACCCCAGCGCCGTGCCGACGATCAGCGTAGGCAGATAGTCGCCGAGGACGCCGCCGAATGGCCGTAAGCGCCGGCGAATACCGAACAAACCGGTTGCGATAAGGCCAAACACGACCGGGTGACCGAGTTTTTGCACGGCGTGCAAAATCAGAGGACGACCCGGTAATTCGACGTACAAAACGGCCAAAGACAGCACGAGGACCAAGGCCATGAGCACCGGTACAGGCGCCCGTGTCAGCCACAAAGGCCAGTGGTAAGCGCTTGAGTTTTGCCGGTGCGGCGCCATGGGGATTGCGCTTTCCTTAACCTGCGGCGACTTTGGTGGCGAGATGCGCCGCTAACTGAGCTGCCGTTGGATAATCGAACAGTTCGGTCAGATCAATGGCGCCCGGGAACTGCCGATCGATCTCTTCATGAATCTGGATCAACGTAAGCGAACTCGCCCCGATCTCGAAGAGGTTGTCGTCTAATTCGACAGATTTGCCGGCCAGCGCTTCGACACAGATGGCCAGGACTCTGGCTTCAATCCCGTCACCGGCGTCGCGATGGACATGTTGGGTGTTGCGTAGCTGATCCAGTGCCGCGAGGTCTGCCGCGAATTCACCTTCAACGAAGGCTTGCTCAAGCGCGACTCGTTGGATTTTGCCGCTGGTGGTTTTAGGGATGCGCTTGACCGGTACAACGTGAGCAACCTCGAGACCCGCGTGCTCATTCACAAGGCGGGTGACTTCTTGCGCGACCGGCAAGAATTCTTCGATAGAGCCGCGATGCAGGACGAAGAACGTGAGCTCATCACCTTCGGCGCCCGCGGGCCGGCATCCCGCAGCCACCACTTTGCCCAACTCCAGACCCTGTGCTTGCTGCGCAATACCTTCTAGGTCATGGGGAAAGTAATTTTGACCGTTAACGAAAATGATTTCCTTCGCGCGACCCGTCACGTACAGGTCGCCCTCGACGACGACGCCGAGATCCCCAGTGTCGAGCCATCCGTCCGGAGTGATGGCTCGGGCATTGGCTTCCGGATCCTCGTAATACCCGGCTGTCACATTGCCGCCGCGAATCAGAATACGGCCGACCGAGCCTTCGGTCGCAGCGCTGTCGTCTGCTGTCGTGATGCGAACTTCAGTACCAGGAATGGGTCGGCCGACGCTCATCAGTGGCAGCGCATCCGTCGAGTCTGCGGCAGCAAATCCAGCCATGGCGCCGGGATTTAATTGATGTCGATTGAAGTTGCGGTGCTGATACGCGCTTCCCGGCACGGGGAACGTCACGGCGAGTGTGGCTTCGGCCAGACCATAAACGGGAAACATGGCGTGACGCTTCAAGCCGTAAGGTGCCATCTGGGTCATGAACTCGTCGCACAAAGCGACTGAAATTGGTTCAGCGCCGTTGAACATGACGCGTACGGCCGATAGATCAACACCCTCAAGCGGTCGTCCATCCAACACCTTCAAAAAGTGTCGATAGCCAAAGTTCGGCGAAGACAAAATTGTTGCGCCGATGTCTGAGGCAAATTTCGGCCACAGGAGTGGGCGCCGAATGAAAAGTTCCGTGGGCATCAAGTGATTTTCGATGCGATTAGCAAACATAAAAATATGCTTGCCGATGAGGCCCATGTCGTGAGTGAGCGGCATCCAGCTCAGAGAGACATCGTAAGAGTTAAAGTGTGCACCCGCTGTCGCGCCGCGCAGATTCGCAATGACATTGCCGTGTGTGAGAACAACGCCTTTCGGCGAGCTGGTCGATCCAGAGGAGAATTGAATGAAAGCGGTGTCTTCTGCGCGCCTGCGTACGGGCTGACCGCGCTGAGAAAGATCGCCCAAGTTTTCTACAAGAACCGCACGCTGCTCTAATTTTGAGAACGTTTCTGATTCGCCAACGGTGGCGGCAAACGCGCCAATCCGTTCGAGATTGCGCCTGTCGGTATAAACCAGCGGATTGCCGAGCTTACGAGCAATACGGAGTAACTTGTGGCGATGCTCATCCGAGATGCCGACTGCAAGGGGCACTGGAATCACGCCGCCTGCCAAAGCACCCCAAAAGCCTTCAATGAAGTGCTGATTGTTGTTCAAGAAGATGATCATTTTGTCGCCAGCGACTGCGCCTGCCGCTTGTAGGTGGCCCAAAATGCCGAGTGCGTTCTCGTACAGCGCTCCATAGGACACTTTGCGACGGTCGTGTTCACCCTCAAGGTAATGAATCGCCCGCTCCGCATCGCGATTAGATTCGAGAATATCAATTAGGGTGTCGTGTGACATTCAGTCTCTTCCGTTCAGACGCTGTGCGTCAGCGAGGGTGCAGGCGCATGCGTAAATCGCCGCGTGTCCGCAGGTTGATTGCCGCTTCAATATCGAGCGGGCCGTCGTCTAGGTATTCCATGCGCCAGCGTGCCGCGACGCGCGCGACGTGCACAGTCATTTCATACATCGCAAAATTTTCGCCGACGCAGTGTCGAGGACCCGCCGCGAATGGAATATAGATCCATCGGTCTCGAGGGTCATCCAACAAAAACCGCTCCGGACGATAACTCTCGGGTGAGTCCCAATGCGCTGCATGGCGTTGGATCAGGTAGGGGCTCAACAGGAGGTCTGTGCCCGCGGTAATCCGATGTCCAGACAGCACGTCATCCGCAATCGCGCGTCGGCTGAGAATCCAGCCGGGTGGATAAAGGCGCATTGCTTCAAGGATTGCAGCTTGCGTGTGTCGTAATGACTCAGCGTCCGCGTAGGAGAGCCTTGCCGCAGGATCGAGCTGAGCCAATTCCTGAGCGACCTGAGCATCGGCTTCAGGGTGTGTGGCAAGTAGGTACCACGTCCAGTTTAGAGCGCTCGCACTGGTCTCATGGCCCGCAACGATCAGGGTCATGGCCTCGTCGAGAAGTTCCCGGTCAGGCATCGGGGCGCCCGTTTCTTTATCGCGGGCGGCCATCAGCATGCCGAGAAAGTCGTGGCGCTCGAGCCCTTCTGACCGTCTGCGATTCACCAAGTCTCCGACCAATCGCACCAGACCGCGGAAGCGATAGGCAAATTGCAGGTCGCGAGCCGCATGCTCGGTGACTAAGGCAAAGGGATTTTGTCCCATACGCTCAGTGAGCCATTCAAGATCGACGCTAAATATGGCCCGCAAGATGATCTCGAGCGTCATTTCGCTCATTTCTGAGGTGATGGAGATCGGCGATCCGGTCTGCGCGGCAGATTCCCACAGGGCCATGCGCCGCTCGACTTGCACCTCGATGATTTCCGCAAACGACTCGATGACCCGCCGATGGAAGAAGGGCTGGATCATGCGACGTTGGCGCCGCCACAAGTCACCCTCGCTGGTCATGATCCCGTCACCGAGCAGGATACGGACACGATCAAGGCCTACGCCTTTGGTGTAGTTGCGGTGATTGGTGACCAGAACCCGCTTGATGTCGGCTGGGTTATTCAGAATCCACGTATCGGATCGGCGTCCTGGCGCATGGATACGAAAGAGATCCCCCGAGCGCGCGGCAGCAGCCACCAGCCTAGGCAACGAGTCTTCCGTCGATCCCACGTCAAAAGCGTCGGGATCGAGGGGCGGCGGCGTTGGGCTCGCGCTATGCTGATCGAGGTTTCGGGGCATGGCTGCGACGCTGTTGGCGGGGTACGTGGAACAATTCCTAAGTTTACATCACGTTGCGGTGCCGGCGCAGCCGGACTCGACCTTAGAGGCCGCTCTGTCGAAAAGACTGCCAGAATCCCGTCTGGTGTCGATCGCTCGTCAGCGCGAGCCCGCCGATCGCTTGGTGCGGGCGCTCTCCAGCGCGCTCGTGCTCGCCGCCGCTCGCGCCGAAGGGCTCCATTTGGATCCCTTGGCCATTGCTTACCCATCCGATGGGCCCCCGCATTGGCCGGGCGGGGGGTGTTGTAGCGTTTCTCACAGTGCAGTGGATGTCGTCGTACTGATCGGTTCGTCAGCTCCTTTGGGGGTCGACGTCGAGAACCCATTTGCGGTCAAGCGTAGTGATTTACGCCTAGTTCTTCCAGCGGGCCTGCGTCATGGCGTCGCTAGCGGTTCCGTTGATCCGACGTCAGCTTGGATGCGTATTGAGGCGGCTTTAAAGGCGGCCGGCACCGGGTTGCGGGGCTTGAATGAACTCGTGTTTGATACTGAGGTGAATGCACGTATTGGATCGTTGCGTCTGGATCTACGGAGGGTGGCCCTGTCGGATCAACATTCGTGTTGGTGTGCGGTCGGTGAGGGACAGGCGATTCGGCCGATTCCGGTGAAGCAACACTCCGTTCTCGATTTGATCCGGTTGATGGCAGCGCTTTAACCCCGCAGAATCGCTGCTCCCTGAGGAGTCTCATGACTAATTCGACCGACAAATCGAACTCGCCCTCGACGGCTGATGAGCCCTACCGCGGTCGCGATATGACCACTGGGCGGCGGTGGCTATACGCCATCGCCACGCCAATCGGCGTATTGCTGATTCGCTTCTTCTGGCTGACCTGCCGTATTCGTGTGGTGATCGGTGAGGAACATGCGGTCGAAGGCCTGAAAGACGGACCAATGATTCCGGTCTACTGGCATCAGCACCAGCTGTTCCTGACCAAGTATCTCATTGGTCTGCGGCGGATCGGGATAGATCCAGGATTTCTGATCAGCCCTTCAGTCGATGGAGAAATTCCCGCCCGCATAGCGGCCCATCATCGCTGCTACGTCATTCGGGGTTCTTCGAGTCATACCGGCGCGCGTACGCTGCGCGACTACTATGTGGCCTTGCAGAAGGGTATATCACCGGCGATTACGGTGGATGGTCCGACGGGTCCCGCCTTCGAGTGCAAGCCCGGCGCAGTGATGCTGGCTCAGCTCTCGGGACGACCTATCGTCGCGCTCTCATTCCACGCCAGTCGGGCTTGGATCTTTCGCAAGTGGGACCGATTTGTACTTCCCAAGCCCTTTTCGACGATTACGATCGCGGTCGGGCCGCCGCGTTATGTGCCCAAACGCATCGACGCGCTGCTCACCGAGCAACTGCAGAAGGAAATCGACGTTGAGCTGAAGAGTCTTTACCGGCTTGCAAGGGACGCGGCCGGCTGACCACACGAATGGTCAGCATCGGCGCACTCCGACGGCTCAATTTGTATCGTTGAGTGCCGGATACCAAATTCTCGCACGATGACGTCTTTCATGGCGGCGAGGGTCATGGCGGCATCGGCGGTGGCTTCAATACTCGCGTGTAGGGTGAGTATTGGTTCGGATGGGGTGAGAGACCAAGCGTGCACATGATGCACATCCATCACGCCGGGGACGGCTGCGACCAATCGAACTGCAAGCTGTTCGGCGTCAAAGCCGTCGGGCGCGCCTTCTTGCAACACGTGCGCGGAATGGATCAATAGCGGCCAAGCGCTGCGGCCGATCAATACCGTAACAAAAATCGAAAGCCACGCGTCGGCGGCCAACCAACCGGTGCCCATCACGATGAGTGCGGCGGCCGCGGCAGCCGCGGCGCCGAGTAGATCCGAGAGCACATGCAGATACGCAGCGCGCAGATTCATATCGCCATGGTCGCCATGGAGCAGGGCCGCCATGACTAAATTGACGGCAATACCCAAGGCGGCAACGCCAAGCGCGATACTGGCGTCAATCGGATGCGGATGGGCGAGCCGCATTCCCGCTTCGACGATGATCGCGACAACAATTCCAAGTAAAACCAAAGAGTTAACAAAGGCGGCCAGAACGCCCGCGCGGCTATGCCCAAAGGAACGATGGTGTGATGCAGGCCTTCGCGCTAAGCGCTGCGCGCCATAGGCCAGAGCCAACGCCAGCGTATCGACAAACAAATGCCCGGCGTCGGCTAATAGGGTCAGCGAACCGGACCACCAGCCACCGACGGCCTCAACGATCGTAAAACCGCCGATGACCCAAAAGGCGATACCTAAGCGACCATCGGCGTGCCCGTGCCCGTGCCCGTGCCCGTGGCTATGACTATGCCCGTGCTCTTGACGATGACCGTGGTCGTGATGGTCGTGGCTATTCGTAACATGTTTGTGGGAATGGTCCATGAGCGCACTCTAGGGGGCCTTAGCTTCAGACGCAAAAGTATATTTATTTTAAATAAAACAATGTATTGCGATTCACTTCTAGAATTTCGTGACAGAATGCGTCGCAATATGCTGAAGTACTGAATACGGTGGGGTATTCCAACGGGTTCGAGCAGTCCACTTATCAGGGAAGGGGCACTACGGGGATGTCGATCGGTATGGGCCTAGACGACCGCGGGCTAACAGCCTCGGATGTCCTCGCGCCGCAGCGCTGGGCCTCTCCAACAACCCGTGCTGGGTTTGGACTCGACGTCACGTGTACGAAAATTGCGATCGACTTGCACTCGCTCTCTGCTCGCGCGCCAACCGACATTATTCGCGCTAATTTGGAATTATTGCGGGAAGCGACTGGCACGGACGTCGCCTTCTACGCCGGCTACGACGCCGCAGGCTTGTCTGTCGACAACCTGGAGGTTGCGAAAGGATTGTTTGTACCGTGCTCCCTTGAGGTACTGCGCGGCTTACCACTATCTGAGTTGCCGTGGATACGCGATCGTTTAGGTAGCAATCGGCTATTTGAGATCCGGGACACATTGACTGCACGCCATGAGCAAGCAGCCGAGGCGCAGCGTTTCGGTGAACTGGGCATGCGCTCAATCCTTCTCGTCGGTATCTCGGTCCGTGGACGCCATCAAGGATTTTTAGGGCTCGCGACCACTGCGCCTTGTCGCGGTTGGGATGTGAATCTCCATCTGCTCCTCAAACTCATCGGCAGCAGTCTATCGTCTGGCCTCGAGCGCATCATGCTCGAAACGGAAATGGCGGCGCTCCGTACTCGGGGTACGTTGGCTGAGTCCTGCTCGAATGAAGGCGTGTGGGATTACGATGGCCGTACGCGACGAACGTGGTTTTCCGGGCGATGGAAGGCGATGCTGGGGTACGCGCCCGATGAACTCGACGGATCCCCCGACTGGACCAAGCTCATACATCCGGATGATTTGCCGCAAGTATCCGCCGGCATCCGCGAGCATGTCGCGGGGCACACTGACTTATTCGAAAGTGTCCACCGAGTGCGACATCGTGATGGCGACTGGCGTTGGGTACTCTCGCGAGCTCGCGCCGAAGTCATCGATGGTGTGCTGACCCGCCTGACCGGCGTTGAACTGGATGTCACCGAGCGTCGTTTGTATGAAGACGCTCTGTTCCGTGAAAAAGAACGCGCCCAAATTACGTTGCGCGCGATCGGCGATGGTGTCATTACGACCGACGAACAATCACGGATCGAATATCTCAATCCCATCGCTGAACAACTCACAGGCTGGGCATTAGAAGAAGCGATGGGCCGTCCGGTTGATGAAGTGTTCCGCGCGTATCACGAGGAAACTTGCGAGCCCATCGAGAGCCCCTTGGCGTCTGCAGTACGCCGAGCTCGACCAGTTAAGTCGGTCAGGCCGTCATTATTCATTCGTCGGGACGGTAACGAGCTGTATCTTCAAAGTACGGCATCTCCGATCCGAGATGGACACGGTATTGTGATTGGTGGCGTGCTTGTTTTTCATGATGTCAGTGAGTCGCGCGAACTGAATCGAAAGTTAAATTACCACGCCAGTCATGACGCCCTCACAGGCCTTGTGAATAGGCGAGAATTCGAAATGCGCCTCGAACGAGCACTGGTCAGCGCCAAAGCGCGCGAAAGTGCCTATGCGTTATGCGTCGTTGATCTTGATCAGTTCAAAATTGTGAATGACACCTGCGGGCATGCCGCCGGTGATGCACTGTTGGCCCAAGTTGGCCAATTACTGAAGTCAAAAATTCGGTGGCGCGACACGCTATCCCGTCTCGGTGCCGACGAGTTCGCAGTCTTGCTCGAAGCTTGCTCATTGGATGAAGCGCTGCGTGTGGCGGAGACGCTCAGGGAAGCTGTCGCTGCCCATAAATTTCAGTGGGAGGAGCGTCATTTCCGCCTCGGCGCTAGCGTTGGCGTTGTGCCGCTCAGTGGTCTCAACAGTGACGCGGCATCGGTATTGTCGGCTGCGGATTCAGCCGCCCAGGCCGCTAAGGAACAAGGTCGCAATCGCGTCCATTGTTTTGAGGAAAATGATCTAGACCTAATGCGTCGGCGCCGCGAAATGCAGTGGGCGGCACGGATTACGACGGCGCTTGAGGAAGGACGCTTCGAGCTGTATCGGCAAGAGATTTTGCCACTTCAGCGAACTGAGGAAGGTCAGCATTACGAGATTCTGCTGCGGATGCGTGACGAGCAGGGCAAGGTGGTCACGCCGGACAATTTCATTGCTGCAGCTGAGCGCTACGCAATCACTCCGTCGATTGATCGCTGGGTCGTTGAAAATACCTTGCGTTGGCTGGTTTCTGAGGCTGATGAGCGCGAAAAGTTAGCGATGTGCTCCATCAACCTTTCAGGACAAAGTCTTGCCGACGACAAATTTTTGCCCTTTGTCATCGATCTGTTCCAGCGCACCGGTATTGATGCGCGTCGGATTTGTTTTGAGATCACCGAGACCGCAGCCATCGCCAGTTATTCACAGGCGACACGATTTATCCAGGCGTTACGCGAACTGGGCTGTCGCTTCGCCTTAGATGATTTTGGTACCGGACTTTCATCCTTCGGCTATTTGAAGCATTTCCCGATCGATTTCTTGAAAATCGACGGTAGCTTCGTGAAAGAAATTCTGCGGGACCCGATTGATCGCGAAATGGTGCGGTCAATTAACGAAATCGGTCATTTGACGAACAAAAAGACGATAGCCGAATTCGCCGAAAACGAAGAGATCATCGAGATGCTCCGCTCAATCGGTGTGGATTATGCTCAGGGCTACGGTGTCTCTCATCCGCAACGGATCGACGCCACCGGCATCGATATGTCTTTTGGCCACGACGCCTAAGAGTAACGGTCTACTCGGCCAAAACACTCAGCCGCATTGACAGGTCGACGGCACGCACATGTTTGGTGATTGCCCCAACGGAAATAAAGTCCACCCCAGTTTCTGCGACTGATCGAATCGTGGTGAGATCAATGCCGCCTGAGGCTTCAAGACCCAGAGGTTTCGCGCGTAATCGGTTACGGCTCACGGCCGTGCGCAGGTCCTCGAGACTGAATTCGTCGAGTAAAGCCATGTCGGCGTTGGCGGCAAAAGCGGCTTCGAGTTCGTCTAGATTCTCTACCTCGACCTCTACCGGGATGCCGGGCGACAAATCGCGCGCTGCGGCTACCGCGGCTCCAATCGATCCGGCGGCAGCGATGTGGTTTTCTTTGATCAGAATGCCGTCATACAGGCCCATCCGATGATTCTTTCCGCCGCCGCAGCGCGCGGCGTACTTCTGCGCCTGGCGCAGGCCTGGGATCGTTTTGCGCGTATCCAGAATCCTGCAACCCGTACCTGAGACAGCTTCGACATACATTCGGGCGGCCGTTGCGGTCGCCGACAGTGTTTGCAGTAGATTCAGTGCGCTGCGCTCTCCGGTCAGCAGGGCTCGAGCGGGTCCTTCCACCTCAAACAAGGTTTGATTGGCCGTGATCGTGTCGCCTTCGGCAGCATGCCAGGTCACGATAATGCTCGGATCGAGCGCTCGGTAGATTGCATCGACGTAGTCCCGACCACAGAGCACGCCCGGCTCGCGGGTAATGACTCGGGCGATTCCGCGCGCCAAAGCGGGGACCAGTTGCGCGGTTAGATCGCCGCTACCCACATCCTCGGCGAGGGTCTGGGCTACGACGGCATCGATATCGGGGGGTAGTGTGGCGTCCATTCGGTTAGGTTACCCGGGCGCGCGAAAAACATCATCGCTTCTCAGGCCCGAGTCGCGGATGCCTCTAGGGAAAGGGGCGGGGACGCTCGGCGTCCCCGCCCGGCACATCAGAACGGCAAACCGTGGTTCTGGCCGCCCATGCACATCAGCATAGGAATCGACAGCAGGAAGTTCGTGCGCGAGGCGAGTAGCGCGACGCGTCGCGCCGTCGCCTTCTCCGCATCCGTCGCCTGAACAATGCCGAGAGCCTTCTTCTGATTTGGCCAGATCAAGACCCAGACGTTGAACAGCATGATGCTGCCGAGCCAAGCGCCTACGCCGATCACACGCGAGCCTTCAGCCAAGGTGAATGCCTTCAGCAAGACGCCAGTGTGCGCCAAGTAAGCTGCGCCGCTGACCCAGGTCACCACGGCGGCCCAACGGAACCACAGCAATGCACGTGGCGCGATGTACTTGGAGATACCTGCACCGCCTGGACCACCGGTATCGGCGGCAGCGGCGGCAAGACCTGGGACCTGTACAACATTGAAGTAATACAGCAGGCCGATCCACATGACGCCGGCGACGAGGTGTAACCAACGGGTGAACGCCAAGTGGTTGAAGCTCACGGTGCCCGAGAGGATGCCGGCAATGACGACGGCAAGCACAAGGCCCGTCACGATCGAGCCCTTGACGGTATTGAGTGGATTCATCGGTGTAGAGACCCCTTAGATAATTGAATTTCCGCGGCGGTAACCCCGACCGCGTGGCTTAGGTAGAATAGGGGTTTACCGCTACCCCTTCAACCCGGACGCCGATTGCGGAGTTCGGCGGGAAATTCCTTGAAAATGAGTTCCTTAAGTCCCAAATCACCGTGTATTGGCATTTGCAGCCTGGGCCAGCAGGGCTGGTGTCAGGGTTGTTATCGGACGATGGACGAGATTACGGGGTGGTTAAAGATGGATTCAGCCACCCGTTGGGTGGTGGTGCGCGCCGCAGAGCAGCGTCGTGCACTGGTGCCTCCGCCGGTGGCGGCAGGCGTTACGAGATCAAATTAATTTTTGGAGGTCGAGACCGTGAGCGAATCAAATGTAACCGAGCGCATCCAAGCCCACCTGACGGCGGCTCCAGTGGTGCTATTCATGAAGGGAACACCAGACTTCCCCCAATGTGGTTTTTCTGCGCAGGCTGTTGCCGCGCTGAATGCCTGCAAAGCGAACTTTCATGCGGTCAATATTTTTGAAGACCCAGAGCTGCGAGAGGCGCTGAAGGCGCACTCTAATTGGCCGACGTACCCGCAGCTGTACTTGAAGGGTGAGCTGCTCGGCGGTTGTGACATCGCCCTGCAGATGTACCACTCAGGTGAACTGAAGCAAACCCTCGAAGAAGCCGGCGCTGTCGTCTAACTAGCCGTCTTCGGGCTCCGGCGACGGTTCCATATGACCGTCGTTGGCGCCTTCGCGAATTTCGCCCTTCTCTAGCGCGCGCGCCATCCGTCGTCGTGCCTGATCGTAGATGGGCTTGAACTGATTGCAGGCGTCACAAAACAAATCTGCGGTCTGCTCAGCGTCGTAACGCGCGGAATGAGCCGATTCACGATCCCATTCGAGGCCTGCGGCCACCACAGCCTTCGAAAGAACGGTTTGCCCGTAAGCGACCCCAGCGACGGTGGCGGTGTCAAAGCAGCTAAACGGGTGGAATGGGTTGCGCTTGATGCCGGTGCGAGCGACCGCCGCGTTTAAAAATGCGAGATCGAATGCGGCGTTATGGCCGACCAGAATGGCCCGCGTGCAGCCCGTATCTTTGATTGCGGTCCTGACTTCTTTAAACAGACGGCCCAGTGCGTCCCTTTCGGGCAAGGCGGGGCGCAGTGGATGGTGTGGATCAATGCCATTGACCGCTAATGAGGCGGGATCCATGCGGGCGCCGGGGAAGGGCTGCACATGGAATCGCCAAGTTTCAGAGCGTCTCAGCATCCCGTCTGGATCTAGCGAAAGAATGACGCCGGCGATTTCGAGCAATGCATCGGTATTGGCGTGAAAACCACCAGTTTCGACGTCTACGACCACCGGCAAAAAGCCCCGAAATCGCTCTTTCATCTCGTAGTGGTCGTTCATCGTGTTCCGTTTAAGCAGTCGCGTCGTCGAGTAATTTCCAGGCGATCGTCTCGCCGGCGCGGAAGGGTACCAGTTCGTGGTCGCCGAATCCGTAACTCAATGGCGGGGACCATGCCTCCCGAATCAGTGTGATGCGCTCCTGATTTCGCGGTAGCTGATAGAAGTCTGGCCCATGCATGCTGGCGAAGCCTTCCAGCTTGTCTAAAGCGCCGGCAGACTCGAAAGCCTCTGCATACAACTCAATTCCGGCATGCGCCGAATAAATGCCGGCACATCCACAAGAGGCTTCTTTGGTATGGCGCGCGTGCGGCGCGCTATCGGTACCTAGAAAGAACTGCGTGCTACCCGAAATTGCGGCCTCAATGAGTGCCACACGATGCGTTTCGCGCTTGAGTACAGGCAGGCAATAATGATGCGGTCGGATTCCGCCCTGAAAAATGGCGTTTCGGTTCAGCAGTAAATGTTGTGGCGTGATCGTCGCGGCGACTTTAGGGCCCGCACTTCGCACGAATTCCACAGCCTCTCGAGTTGTCACGTGCTCGAAAACGATCCGAAGTTTAGGAAAACGGTCCCGAACAGGCCCCAGTACCCTTTCGATGAATACCGCTTCTCGGTCGAAAACGTCCACGCTAGGGTCGGTTGCCTCGCCATGGACAAGCAGAGGGAGGTCGTGCTCTTCCAGTGCAGCGAGTGCGCCATAGGCCCGTTCAAGTCCTGTGACTCCAGCATCCGAGTTGGTGGTGGCGCCTGCCGGATAATATTTAACCGCATGCACGAAGCCGCTGGACTTGGCCCGCTGTATTTCCTCCGCGGTCGTGCCATCAGTCAGATACAGGGCCATTAACGGCTCAAAATGACGATCGGCCGGCGACGCGTCGAGTATGCGATCTCGATAACTGGATGCGGCAGCTACTGTTGTGATTGGCGGCTTTAAGTTCGGCATGATCATTGCGCGACCGAAGCGCCTTGCTGTATGCGCAACGACCGCTTGAAGCGACGCGCCGTCACGCAAATGGAGGTGCCAATCATCTGGACGAATTATCGATAAAAGCGTCATCTTGAAGCCTTAAGAAGCGATCGACCGTTGAAATTCAGCCGACTCAAGTAAGTGGTGCGCGAATCGTACGCCGAAGCCGGTGACGGTGTGAGGTACATGCGCAAGACCGCCGACGCGTTCTGCTGACGACAAATCACAATGTACCCAGGCGATCGAGTTTGGTACAAACCGATTTAAGAAACGAGCGGCATAGATATGATCGCCTTTGCCGCTAATCAAACATTGCGCGATGTCCGCCGTTGGGCTGTCGAGATCATCATCAAAATCGTCAGGCATAGGGAATCCGTGCATGCGCTCACCAGAGGCCTCGCCGGCAGATTCGACGACGTCGCGCAGTTCGCGCCTATTGGTGAAAAAGCCGGACATTCTTTCGGTCAGAGCGCTGACGCACGCGCCGGTGAGTGTCGCAAAATCAACGATGGCAGCTGGTTTGCTGCTTACGGCTAAGGCCAGGGTGTCCGCCAACACCATCCGGCCTTCGGCATCGGTATGTGTGATTTGTATCGTGGTGCCGTCTAGCGCTGTGATGACGTCTTGTTGGGTGTAGGCGTTCGGGCCGATTCGATTTTCCGCCAACGCAAGCCACGCATCGACAGGGTGCGGATAGCCGGATTCCGTGAGGGCTTGCAGCGTTCCAAGCGCCACTGCGCTGCCGGCCATATCGCCATGCATGGCCAGCATAGAACTCGCGGATTTGAGATTGTGGCCGCCGGTATCGAAGCAAAGGCCTTTTCCGACCAAGGCAATGGGAGCGCGCTTCGAGGCTTTTTTCGGTCGATAACGCAGATGAACAATTGCGGCGTCGCGATTGGCACTTCCGGCCGTCACGGCAAGAAAAGCGCCGGCCCCTAAACGGCGCAGCCGGGGTTCATCGTAAGTTTCGACGGTCCAGCCGTAGCGCCGTGCCAATACGCTAATCGCCTTTCGGTAGCTGCCAGGCGCCAACACATTGGGCGGTAACTGGGTAAGCCAGCGTGTCAGGTGGGCGCCAGATTCCACAGCTAACGTTCGGGTAGGCTTCATCCCGGTCACGCGAACAGCGCTTGGGCGCCAGACCGGAGCCTTGCTTTGTTTAGCCGTAGGATGGCTTTCGATGGCGGCCAACAGTGCCGAAACCACTGCGTCCGTGGCTTTATCGATCTGGTCATCGGCGACGAGTGTGGCGATGCCAATATCGGTTGGCCAGTACGTGCCGGAGGCTTTCACGAGCTGTGCTGCGAGCGTGAGAGTATGGTAGGCGCTGCCGCCATGGGGCATCAAGCCGACGATGGCTGGCACGGGCGGGTCGCAGGGGAGAATCACTGTCGTGTAGCCGCCGGCTTTGAGGCGCCGTGCCTCAATTGTCTGGCGGATTAAGCGGCCGTGTGGCCACTCTTCGAGCTCATCGAGACGAGCGATGTCTACAAGCGCAACTAATGATTGAATCCCGCTCAACCATGAGGCAGTTATTTTTGCTGCACTGCGAAAAAAACTAGGAAAATCAGGCTTTGGGAGCAGCTTCACAGGCAAACCTCTTCTTGACCCTAGGGGTCTAAAAACGGGATCATAATGGACTCGAAACGAAGCGCGTTGCTTTGTCTGGATACACCTTCCGATGTCCGATAACACGAGCGCGCAAGCGCAGCAGCAGTTCGATCAAGATCCACTAGAGACTCAAGAGTGGCTAGAGTCCATTGACTCTGTCCTCAAGGCCTATGGTCCTGAGAGAGCGCATTTCTTGCTTGAGCGATTGATTGACCATACGCGTCGCGCAGGTGCCTATCTACCCTTCAAGCCGAACACGGCGTACGTCAATACGATCGGACCAGCGCAGGAACAGCCCTACCCAGGCAATCGAGCCATCGAACGTCGGTTAGAAGCGTACATCCGCTGGAACGCAATGGCCATGGTGGTTGCGGCCAATAAACAGAGCTCGGAATATGGCGGCCACTTGGCCAGCTACGCATCGTCCGCGACCTTATATGAAGTCGGCTTTAATCACTTCTGGCGTGCTAGCACAGATACCCATCCGGGCGATCTCGTGTTCATGCAAGGTCACTCAAGTCCAGGCATCTATTCACGCGCTTACCTCGAAGGTCGTTTGACGGAAGATAAATTGCGCAACTTCCGCAAGGAAGCCTCCGCAGACGGGTTGTCGTCCTATCCACATCCTTGGTTGATGCCCGATTTCTGGCAGTTCCCGACCGTGTCGATGGGGCTCGGTCCGATGATGGGTATTTATCAAGCCCGCTTCCAACGGTATCTAGAACACCGCGGCATCGTGCCGGCATCCGATCGAAAGATTTGGTGTTTCCTCGGCGATGGTGAGATGGATGAGCCCGAGTCGATGGGCGCATTGACGATGCCCGTGCGCGAGGGTCTCGATAATCTGGTCTTCGTCATCAACTGCAATTTGCAGCGACTCGATGGTCCAGTGCGCGGTAACGGCAAGATCATTCAGGAGCTTGAGGCGGCGTTCCTTGGCGCCGGTTGGAACGTGATCAAAGTGCTATGGGGCTCACGTTGGGACCCATTGTTGGCGCGCGATCAAAAAGGCCTGCTGCGGCGGTTGATGCAGGAATGCGTCGACGGCGAATATCAGAACTTCAAGGCGAAGGGTGGCGCATATACCCGTGAACACTTCTTCGGCAAATATGCCGAGTTGAAGGAGCTTGTCGCCAATTTGTCGGATGATGAGATTTGGCGCCTCAATCGTGGCGGCCATGATTCCACGAAAGTGTGGAACGCCTATGCACAGGCGATGGCGACCAAAGGTCGTCCAACAGTCATTCTGGCCAAAACGGTCAAGGGCTTCGGCCTCGGTAAAGCTGGTGAAGCGCAGAATCCTGCTCACCAACAGAAGAAGCTGGATGAAGAGGCGCTTCGGGCGTTCCGCGATCGCTTCAATATCCCAGTCTCGGACGAAGAAATTGCGTCACTGCCCTTCAAGCGTCCGGCCGAAGGCAGCGAGGAGTTAACTTACCTGAAGTCGCGGCGTCAGGCTCTCGGTGGATCCCTGCCGGCTCGCCGAGTGACGGCCCCCGCTTTGGCAGTGCCTGCACTGACGGCATTCCAACCCCTGCTCGAATCCAGTGGCGAGCGTGAGATTTCCACGACGATGGCGTTCGTGCGCATGCTCGGTATCCTGCTCAAGGATAAAAATATCGGCAAACACATTGTGCCGATCGTGCCTGATGAGGCGCGTACCTTTGGTATGGAAGGCTTGTTCCGTCAGATCGGCATCTACTCGTCGGTCGGGCAGCTATACACTCCTCAAGATGCCGATCAGCTCCTGTCGTATCGCGAAGATACAAAAGGTCAGATGCTGGAAGAGGGTATCAATGAGGGTGGCGCGATGTGTTCATGGATTGCGGCGGCAACTGCTTACGCAAACCATGGCACGCAAATGGTTCCGTTCTACATCTACTACTCCATGTTTGGTTACCAACGCGTTGGCGACTTCATGTGGGCTGCGGGCGACTTACGCGCGAAGGGCTTCCTCGTTGGCGCGACGGCGGGTCGCACGACTTTGGCCGGTGAAGGCTTGCAGCATCAAGATGGCCATTCACAGTTGCTGATGAGCACGATTCCGAATTGCATCTCTTATGACCCGGCCTATGCCTATGAGCTCGCGACGATCGTTCAGGATGGCTTGCGTCGGATGTATGCCGAGCAGGAGAGTGTTTATTACTACCTGACGGTGATGAACGAGAACTATGCTCAACCGGCGATGCCACAAGGCGTAACGGAAGGCATTCTCAAAGGTATTTACCCCTTGGAATCCCGTAAGGGCAAACTCAAGGCGACCTTGTTCGGGTCGGGCACCATCTTGCGTGAAGTGCGTGCTGCCGCTGAGATTCTTGAGCAGGAATACGGCGTTGCGGCGGATGTGCTATCGGTCACGAGTTATTCGGAACTCCGGCGTGAGGCGCTTGCGACTGAGCGCTTCAATCGCCTCAATCCAATGGCCGTGGCGCGGGTCCCCTATATTGCTGAAACACTAAGTGGTCGTAAGGGTCCGTTCATTGCGGCTAGCGATTACATGAAAATCGTGTCGGATCAAATTCGAGAGTGGGTGCCTGGTCGCTACGTCGTGCTCGGTACCGATGGATATGGTCGGTCGGACGCGCGTGCCGCACTCCGAGCGCACTTTGAAGTTGATCGCCATCATGTGGTGATTGCGACTCTGAAGGCTTTGTCCGACGAAGGGAAGATCGAACCTAGTGTGGTCGCTGGAGCGATCAAGAAGTACGGCATCGATCCCACCAAGCCTAACCCCGCGACGGTCTGAACCATGGCATCAGAAATATCCGTAAATGTCCCCGACCTTGGGGATTTCAAATCGGTTGAAGTGATCGAGATTCTCGTCAAAGTCGGCGATGTCGTTCAAATCGATACGCCACTTGCGACACTCGAGACAGAAAAAGCAACCATGGATGTGCCGTCCACTGCCGCTGGCACCGTGACCGAAGTGATGCTGCAGCGGGGCGATAAGGTCACCTCAGGCGCATTGGTGGTTAAACTCGCCGCCGCCCCTGTCGGAGCAGCCGCATCAGAGGTTGTGCAAACACCGAGCGTGGCGCCAACCGTGGCAGCTGCGGTCACACCTCCTCCTGTGGAAGGCACGTCCCGATCAATGGTGACGGTGACCGTACCTGACTTGGGTGACTTTAAGGCCGTGGATGTCGTCGATGTCCTGGTCAAGCCGGGCGATGTCGTCGAAGTCGACGCAGCCTTGGCAATACTTGAGACCGAGAAGGCCACGATGGATGTTCCATCCACAGCGGCCGGTCGGATTGTTGAAGTGTTAATCGCGCGTGGCGATAAAGTGGCTTCGGGCGCTGTGGTGGTCAAGGTCGAGGTACTCGCTTCGGCGAGTGTGGCATCAGCGTCAGCCCCGGCGGCCGTTGCCGTCGTAGCGCCTGTCGTGGCGCCGGCGATTGCTGCCGTGACGCAGAGCGCTCAACCGCAACCCGTGGGGTCTGTGCCCGTATTGGCGGCGTCGTCATCGGCGGTTCGAAGTGTCATTGAAGCGGGGAAGGCACCTATTGAGGACGTCGGATTTTCCCGCGCCTATGCGGGTCCTTCGGTGCGCTTACTGGCTCGTGAAATGGGCGTCGATCTCGGTAAAGTACAAGGTTCTGGCGCGAAGGGTCGTATTACCCACGACGACGTCAAGAACTGGGTGAAGCGCGTGTTGGTCGGCGCTCCAGTGGCGTCGACAGGCGCAAGTTTGCCGCGTGTTCCGTCGGTCGATCACAGTAAATTCGGACCCATATCCGTAGAGCCATTGTCGCGGATTCAGAAAATATCCGGTCCGCGTCTGCATGCGAGCTGGGTCAATATCCCGCACGTTACGCAGTATGACGACGCCGACATCACGGATCTGGAAGCTACGCGCGCAGCGCTCAAGAAAGAGACGGAAGCGCAGGGCATTAAGCTCACGCCGTTGGCATTCATTATTCGAGCCTGCGTACAGGTGCTGAATAAGCATCCACGCTTCAATTCGTCCCTGGATGATTCAGGTGAGAACCTTGTTCTTAAGCAGTACATGCACATTGGCTTTGCAGCGGATACGCCAAACGGCTTAGTGGTGCCTGTTTTGCGCGATGCGGATCGGAAAGATGTCTACGAAATCGCACGCGATCTGGCGCTACTCTCTGAAAAGGCTCGGTCAGGAAAGCTCACTGCTGCCGACATGCAAGGGGGATGTTTCACGATCTCCAGTTTAGGGGGCATCGGTGGAACGGCCTTTACGCCAATCATTAATGCACCGGAAGTCGCTATCTTGGGGGTCTCCAAGTCGTCGATAAAGCCGATTTGGAATGGTTCGGAATTCCTACCGCGCTTGATGCTGCCGCTATCGTTATCGTACGACCACCGCGTCATTGATGGCGCCAGTGCTGCACGCTTTACGACGGATCTGTCGCGTGCACTTGCGTCGACAACCGGCTTACTCGAGGCTGTGCCGTGAGTATCGAAATCCACGTTCCGCCGCTGGGTGATTTCAAAGATGTCCCGGTGATCGCGCTGCTGGTCGAAGTTGGCCAGACCATCGCGAAGGATGACCCGGTACTGACGGTTGAAAGTGATAAGGCCACACTGGATGTCCCCGCATCGCAAGGAGGCATCGTCCGCGAGTTATTCGCGAAGGTGGGTGACCGCATTTCAGAAGGCGCGTTGATCGCGCGCCTGGATCCGATTGAAAAGTCGGGTACTCCAAGTGCGGCAGCGATGCCGGCTGCGAGCACGCCTGTCGAAAGTGCGCCGATAGCGGTTCAGCCTCCCTCAGTCGAAATAGTTGCCAATGAGCCTGCCGCGGACATCCACTTCCCGTTGGTTGTCATCGGCGCCGGCCCCGGCGGTTATACCGCGGCATTTCGCGCGGCCGATTTGGGTGTGAAAGTTGGCTTGATTGAACGCTGGCCATCGTTGGGTGGAGTGTGTCTCAACGTCGGCTGTATCCCATCGAAGGCCTTGCTCCATGCCGCTGCGATCATCGAAGAAGCTGCAGCGATGGAGGAGCTTGGAGTCTCCTTCGGTAAGCCGAAGATTGATCTTGATCGATTGCGTGGCTGGAAATCCAAAGTTGTCGGCAAACTGACGCAAGGATTGTCCGGCTTGGCTAAGCAGCGCGAGGTCGATGTAGTCCGCGGTGAAGCTCGCTTCTTGTCGCCGCACCGCATTGAAGTTGTCGGCGCAGACGGTCGTCAAATTGTTGGATTCGATCAGTGTATTGTCGCTGCAGGCTCTGAACCCATACGGATGCCTGGCGTTGTCGAGGATCCGCGGATCATCGACTCCACCGGCGCACTGGAATTGCAGGATATTCCGGCGCGATTGCTCGTCGTCGGTGGTGGCATCATCGGTCTTGAGATGGCCTGCGTTTATAGCGCACTAGGCTCTAAAGTCTCAGTGGTCGAATTGGGCGCGACTTTGATTCCGGGCGCTGATCGTGATCTTGTGAGGCCGCTCGAGAAGCGATTGCGCTCGCATTACGATGCGATTTGGACAGGTACTAAAGTGACCTCGATTGAGACTGGTGGCGAACTGGTCGTCTCTTTCGAGGGCAAAGATGCTCCGGCTAAGCAGAGTTTTGATCGGGTTCTTATTGCGATTGGACGCCGTCCCAATGGCCGTCTGCTCAATGTCGAGGCTGCCGGACTCCGGGTCGATGAGCGTGGATTCATCCCGGTCGACAAGCAGCAGCGAACTAATGTCCCGCATGTTTTCGCAATCGGAGACATTGTGGGCCAGCCCATGCTGGCGCATAAGGCAACTCACGAAGCAAAGGTTGCCGCTGAGGTGGCTGCCGGCCACAAGAGGTACTTTGATGCTCGCGTCATCCCGTCAGTGGCCTACACGGACCCGGAGCTGGCGTGGGTGGGTCTAACCGAGACAGAAGCTCAATCCAAAGGCATCAAGATTGGCAAGGGCGTGTTCCCGTGGGCCGCGTCGGGTCGATCCCTCGCGCTCGGCCGCGACGAAGGATTCACAAAAATCATTTTTGATCCCGAGACGCATCGGATATTGGGCGCCGGAATTGTGGGTTCCAATGCAGGCGAATTGATTGCGGAGGCAACGCTTGCAATCGAGATGGGAGCTGATGCGCATGATTTGGGTCTTACCATTCACCCACATCCTACGTTGTCCGAAACGGTCTGTTTCGCGGCTGAGGCCTTTGAGGGCACGCTAACGGACCTTTACCTCCCCAAGAAGAAATAGCGTCATGGCTCCAGCGGTATGCGCAGAGCCGCTCGGAGTCCGGGATTGGCGTCTTCAAGTTTCAGCGTTGCCTGATGTAATCGGGCAACTGCTGAGACTAGACTAAGTCCGAGTCCCGTTCCGGGTAGTCCGGAACTTCCTCGTAGTCGCCGGAATCTTTGAACCGCGAGCTCACGCTCATCCTCAGGGATTCCGATTCCACCATCTTCGACAGCTAAAACGGCTGTCGTTCCATCGCGCGTCAAGACGACTCGAATGGGTGCCGTGCCGCCGTATTTAATGGCGTTGTCGAGCAAATTAGAAATCGCTTGAGTAAGAAGTTGGCGATGACCTCGTACGTACAGGTCAGGCTCTAACGTTGCAGTTAACTGATCTGCGCACACGACGGGCTCGTAGAACTCGACGAGATCTCTCGCCAACTGGGATAGGTCGACCCGATCCAAGGGAGCCGTCCCAGACTCGGCCACTGCGATCCGTAGCAGACCCTGTAGCGTTTCGCTGAGCCGATCGATTTCGGCAAGAACGATGCCGGTAGACTCTACTTGAGCCGGGTCTTGAGCGGTGTGGTGAGCGTCCTGGGCCGCCGCGCGAATCCGGTTGAGGTGGCCGCGAAGATCATGAGCGGTACTGTCCAATACCGCTCGCATGGTTCCGGTGAGGGTGTCCACCCGCCCTAATAGGTCATTAAACCGAGATACCAGCGCATCGATTTCGTCACCGCTGCCAGATACGGGCAAGCGTTCACCCAGATCGCCTCGGGCAATGCGACCAGCACTTTCCGTGATCGCTTGAGCAGCTTGGGAGATACGCCGGCCGAGCCACCAGCCGCCCAGCGCGCCAAACAAAATGACCATGAGTAAGGCCCAAGCGAGGCTGCGCAGCATCACGGCGCGAAAGGCGAGTCTGTCCTCGACGTCATGGCCGACCAGAACGTGGAATCCGCCATCTAGGTTGAGTACGCGGCCACGAATTCTTCGCGGCGCACTCGCTTCTCCGTGAACGACATCAACGTCGAATTCCACCCACCCATCCCGATCAGCGTGTAGTTCTGGCAGCACGACAACATTGCCCGCCAAAAAGTCACCTCTAGGGCCTCTCATCTCGTAGATGCCACCGCGTATCCACGGATCCTCCGCACGGTCGACAACTTCTGTAACAAAGGCATCGAGATCTTTTTCACGAAAGTCGGCAGAGATGGATTGGGCTTCGACGGAGACGAGTTCATCTCCCTCGGACGCTATGATTCGCGCGGTCCACAGGTAGACGACACCGAGTACCGCCATCATGGAGGCGGCCAGCAGCAAGGCGTGTAATACGGCTACGCGAGCGATCGACGAGCGGGCGAAGGGCCGCAATCTCATGGGGTTACGGGTCGTCAGTGAGCGTATATCCGGCACCACGGATCGTATGCAGAAGCTGCACGTCGTGGCCTTTATCAATCGCTTGCCGGAGCCGACTGATATGAACGTCGATAACATTCGTTTTCGGATCGAAGTGGTAGTCCCAAACTCCCTCTAGGATCATCGTGCGCGTGACGACTTGACCCGTATGACGCATGAGAAATTCGAGTAATTGGAACTCGCGAGCGGTCAATTCAATTTTCCGACCCGCGCGGGTCACTTTTCGAGCCCGTGTATCCAACTCAAGGTCGGCGACTTTGAGTCGTCCGGACCTCGCAGCGTCTCCCTGACGACGAGCCAATGCGTCGATTCGAGCGGCCAGTTCTTCTAGATGGTAAGGCTTCGCTAGATAGTCGTCCCCGCCGGCGCGTAAGCCCTGCACTCGCTCGTCGACTTCATCTAGGGCCGACAGAATCAGGATGGGAACCGTGCTACCGGCATTCCGCAGTGCCTTTACGATCTCTAATCCATCCAGTTTCGGCAACATGCGGTCCAGAATCAGCACGTCAAAACCGCCCGCCAGCGCGGTCATCCGGCCGGTTTCTCCATCGAACGCTTGTTCGACTGCATGTCCCAGTTCGCGCAGACCCTTGGTCAGATAGTCACTGGCGCGACGGTCGTCTTCTACGAGCAGAATCTTCATTCAATCTCCTTCAATGGAAGGATACGGGAATGGATGGTTGGGTGGCAGGCCAACCTTAAGGACTCTTAACCTGGCCGTTAGGTTCCCTAGGGCAGGTATCGGCTACGCTTCCACTTACGCATTTGGCGCATTGGCGCCGTTGGGAGGAGCCGGCATGGGTGAGCGGACTCGGTGGGGCGTCGTCGTCGCACTGCTAATGGCCATGGCGAGTCCGGCCCTGGCGGTCAAGCCGTCCCTGCCGTCGGCACCCACGAGCGCAGACTGCGAACACCTGCTGGGACAGTTCGACGTCGCATGGAGCACCCATAGCGCTTTAAAACGAGCCGATGCCGCGCGCAGGGCCCGTGATCTTGGGGAAGCCGCCTGTCGTGAGGGTCGCTATGGAGATGGCGTACATCAACTCAAACGGGCGCTGCAGGATTTGGGACTCAGACCCGTACATCGAGCCAGTAGCATTCCCTCGCGATAGCCTGTCCATCAAATCAGGGCACCTGTGGGCGAGGCGCGTAGGCTACTTTTCAAAGACATCAGTAGGGTTGCAGACGCGATCATTGCAAGAAAACCTGCCAGAACGAAGATCGGCGTATAACTCCCGCTGTTCTGCCGGACGAGCCCCGCGCCGAATGCGGCGACAGCTGCGCCTAACTGATGTCCCATGGCCACCCAACCGAAGACGATCGGCGCGTCTTGCTCACCGAAGGATTGGTTGGCTAATTTAACCGTCGGCGGAACCGTCGCGATCCAGTCTAAACCGTAGATCACCGCAAAAATGGACAGGTGAGTCGCGTCGAAACTGACGAAGGGCAATACGATCAGCGATGCCCCGCGCAGACCGTAGTAGATGGTGAGCAGAATTCGGGGGTTATAACGATCCGTCAGCCAACCTGAGGCCGTGGTGCCGATCAGGTCAAAGAGCCCCATCATCGACAGTAGACCGGCGGCAGCGACCGGGGCGACGCCTGCGTCACCGCAGTAGGCGATCAAGTGGGTACCGACTAAGCCATTCGTGGTGAAGCCACAGACGAAAAATGTGCCAAACAGCAACCAGAAGATCGGTCGTCTGGCAGCTCGGAACAACGTTTCTATGGCCAGACCTGCGGTACGTGCCTGTCGCAGCGGTCGAGGCGCTGGCGTGTCCGATTGCTCACCAAAGCGTTGGGTGCCGATGTCGGCGGGGTGCTCCGGAACGATGATGGCGATGATCGGTAAAAGAACCAGACATGCGAGGCTCACGGTCAATACGACTGGCCGCCACACGACTTGGTGCGAGAGCCACGCCAGTACTGGCAAAAACACGAGTGAACCGGTCGCAGTGCTCGCGCTCAAGATCCCCATCATCAGCCCTTGTCGCGTGGCGAACCAACGGTTAATCACGGCAGCGCCGAGGACCGAGGCGACGGCTCCCGTGCCTAGGCCGGAAAACACGCCCCAAGCCAGTATGTAATGCCATGGCGCAGTCATCCATAGGCTCGAAAATGTGGCGGCAGCCATCAGCGCAAGGCCGCCGAGCATGGTCCGTCGAATACCAAACGACACCATCACAGCAGCCGCGAAAGGTCCGACCAGGCCGTATAAGAAAATCCCAACGGCCGCGGCCAGCGAGATCGTCGCTCGATCCCAGCCAAAGCTGATGCGCAACGGCACCATGAGAACGCCGGGTACCGATCGAACGCCTGCGGAAACCAGTAGCGCAATGAACGTGACCGCAGCGATGAGTAAAATATGAGTTCGTGGCTGAACGAGGCGAAGCCGATGTAAAAGTACGGTCATGTCAGACTTCCTCGGTCAGCAACTCGCCGTTGATCATCGTCAGGCGAGACTCAATTGTCGCGCCGGCGCTTCTGCGAGCGCAATGCGCATCGACGTGGATTCAAACGCCCCTAAATGGCTAACCTGGATCCTTGGTTTTTGGACGATAGCCACATTCAGAAGCGACCGGGCAGCGCCAACACTCGGGCTGACGTGCTTTACAGGTGTAGCGCCCAAGTAGGATCAGCCAATGATGAGCGTGTAAGGCAAACTCAGCGGGAACAGCAGCTAAGAGCGCTTTTTCCACGCTACCGACGGTTTTTGCCGGCGCCAATCCAGTTCTATTCGAAACTCTGAAGATATGGGTATCAACGGCCATAGTCGGTTCGCCGAAGACACAATTCAAAATCACGTTGGCCGTCTTTCTGCCGACGCCCGGCAGCGCTTCAAGGGCTGCGCGATCATGAGGCACTTGGCCGTCGTGCAGGTCAATTAATCTCCGGCACATGCCCATGATGTTCTCGGCCTTGGTGTTAAAAAGACCGATCGTTTTGACGAACGACTTAAGTTTTGGGAGACCCAATTCTAGAATCGCATGCGGAGTGTTCGCGACCGGAAATAATTTGGCAGTCGCGACATTGACGCCTTTGTCGGTGGCTTGCGCCGACAATATGACCGCCACCAGCAACTCAAACGGTGTGGAGTAGACCAGTTCTGTTTGCGGGTGGGGATCAATCGCTTGGAGTTTCGCGAATAGGGCGTGGCGCTTCTTAGGAGTCATGTTGAAGTTCAACTCAGCGAACGCGCCGCCAGGCGTTCTTGGCGTTCCGTTTCACGGCGCGCTTCCCGCTGTCGGTGGTTGCCATAGCGCTCTCGATAGAAATGAGCACGTGCCGCAAGCGTAGCGCCATCGAGGGGCGCTTCGGCAACTGGGACCAGGGTGATGCAATCGACGGGGCATGGCGGTAAGCAGAGTTCGCAGCCGCTGCAGTCCGCGGCAACCACTGTGTGGAGGTGTTTTCGAGCGCCGACGATCGCATCGACCGGGCATGCGGGCAGACACTTTGCGCAGCCTATGCAGACCAGTTCATCAATCACGGCCACTCGGGGTACGGATTCCTCTCCGACTTCGGGGTTAATTGGGCGAACCGGTGCTCCGAGGAGTCGAGCTAAGGCTTGCGCGACCGGTTGCCCGCCGGGTGGGCAACGATCAGGCAGCGCTTCGCCGAGAGCGATAGCCTCTGCATACGGCCGACATCCGCTGTAACCACAACGCGTGCATTGCGTCTGCGGCAAAATGGCGTCGATTTGCTCCGCGAGCGTCGCCGTCATTGCCTCAGGTAACGCTCATTCCGGCGATCCCACCGTCGTCCGGTGAGACCAAGAAAACGCCTGGATTATCGTTACTGGCGCAGAGCACCATGCCCTGAGAAATACCAAACCGCATCTTGCGCGGCTTAAGGTTGGCGATGACGACCACGTTGCGCCCGACCATACTCTCAGGCGTATATGACTCGCGAATCCCAGAAAATATCTGACGGACATCGCCGTTGCCGAGGTCAATCTGAAGCCTCAATAACTTGTCCGATCCATCGACCAGACCGCAATCGAGTACTTTGCCGACGCGAAGGTCGAGCTTGGCAAAGTCATCAATGGTGATTTCGCCTTTTGCGCCCACAGTTGCAGCAGCCGGACTTGGTGCAGCTGGCGCTTTTGCTGGTGGCGCGGCTGCGGCCTGAGCGGCTGACGGGGCTGATACCGGAGCTGCTGCGCTCGTTGGGGTTTCTTCTATCAAGGTGGCCACTACCTTTGGATCAAGACGGGTTGCAAGTGGTTCGTAAACGGCAAGTTCACTGCCGAGAAGAGGGTGGACTACATCTGTCCAACGCGTAATCGGGTGACCCAGAAATCTGCCGGCCTGTTCCGCCATTGCCGGTAGCACCGGGGCAAGATAAGTCATCAACGCTCGAAAGAGGTTAATGCCTTGAGTACAGACGGCGAGCACATCGCTCGCACGGCTCGGATCCTTGGCGAGCGTCCAGGGCTTTTGCGTATCAATATATTGATTTGCGCGATCTGCTAATCCTGCAATCTCGCGAATCGCAGCAATGAAATCTCGAGATTCATATAACGCCGCGATGCGGGGGCAGGCTGCTGCGAACTCAGCATACAACGCTGGGTCCGGTAGCTCTGATGCAAGACGGCCACCGCCTCGTGCAATGAAGCCGGCACATCGGCTCGCAATGTTGACGAGTTTGCCGACGACGTCTGAATTGAAGCGACTGACAAAATCGTCCAGCGACAAATCCATATCATCAATACCCGGCCCGAGCTTTGCCGCGAAGTAATAGCGCAATGGCTCTGGGGGTAATCGTTCCAGATAACGGCGCCCGGTGATGAAGGTGCCGCGAGACTTCGACATCTTCTGACCATTGACCGTCAGAAAGCCGTGGGCATGAACCTGTGTCGGTCGGCGGAATCCTGCGCCTTGAAGCACGGCGGGCCAGAACAGGGTATGAAAGTACAGAATGTCCTTGCCGATGAAATGGTGGAGTTCGGCGCCACTATCAGCCGACCACCAGCCATCGAAGTTAAGGCTATCCCGCTCTGCCAAGGCTAAACTTGCCGCCATGTAGCCCACGGGGGCATCAAGCCATACATAGAAGTATTTGCCGGGATGCCCTGGAATTTCAAAGCCGAAATATGGCGCGTCTCGGGATATATCCCAGTCTCGTAAGCCAGCGCTGAACCATTCTTCTAGCTTGTTGGCGACACTCTCATGAATCGCACCCGAGCGTGTCCATTCCTTGAGCATTCCTTCGAACGCATCGAGGCGGAAAAAGAGATGTTCTGATTCCCGTTCTACGGGCGGTGTGCCGCTGATCACGGAGACTGGATCTTTCAGTTCCGACGGCGAGTACGTCGCACCACAAACTTCGCAGCTATCCCCGTACTGGTCTAGGGCGTTGCAACGGGGGCACGTGCCTTTGACATAACGATCAGGCAGGAACATCTGGGCCGTCTCGTCATACGACTGCCGGATTGACCGACGGCTGATGTATCCGGCAGCGTCGAGCGCTTTAAATAGTTTTTCGGTGCAGCGGCGATTTTCATCGCTATGGGTCGAATGGAATAGATCGTGCTTGATCAGGAAGCCTGCGTAGGTCGACCGGTGCTCAGCTTCAATACCGGCGATCAGCTGCTCGGGCGTGACCCCCTCAGCCTGAGCCTTAAGCATGATCGGTGTGCCATGGGTGTCATCGGCGCACACGTAATGACATTCGTGTCCAGCTAGGCGCATGGCGCGCGCCCAAATGTCCGTCTGAACAGCCTCCAAAATGTGCCCGAAGTGGAGCGGGCCATTGGCGTAAGGGAGGGCACTGGTAACGAGAATGCGGCGCATGGGGGCGTGTAGGAACCGTAGACGTCGGCCCTCCATTATGCCAGTCGGCGGGCCTGCCTGCTTAAGGAGCGTCCCGATAAACCTCAAAGCGCTGCTTATTGATGGCCTTTCGGTACGCTTCCCGCCCACTGATGGCATGGGCATCCAATAGCTGCTGAATGGCCATATCCATGGTGCGCATCCCGTAGGCGGCGCCGCTTTGCATGCTGGTTTCCAACTGGTCGAGCTTGCCCTGTCGGATCAAGTTGGAAACCGCCGGTGTATTCACGAGAATCTCAAGGGCAGCGACGCGTCCCGGTTGGCCGGATCGTGGAATCAGTTGCTGGGAGACCACCCCGCGCAAACTCGTGGACAGCATGGTGCGGACGTGGGGTTGCTTGTCGGTCGGGAACGCATTAACGATACGGTCCACCGTCGCCGCAGCGCCATTCGTATGCAGCGTGCCCATGACCAACACGCCCATTTCGGCAGCAGACACCGCGATACTGATCGTCTCAAGGTCACGCATTTCGCCGACCAAGACCACATCTGGGTCTTCGCGCAGCGCGGAATGGATTGCAGAGGCGAAGGACGGGGCGTGATTACCAATTTCGCGTTGACTGACCAAACAATTCTTACGGCGATGAACAAATTCGATCGGATCTTCGATGGTCAAAATGTGACCGCGAGTTCGCGTGTTAATGTCATCAATCATCGCCGCTAGGGTCGTTGATTTACCTGAGCCAGTCTTGCCGGTGACTAAAATGAGGCCGCTCTGGGTGTTGCACAAGTTGCGAACAGGGTCCGGCATGCCAAGTTGATCGAGCGTGAGCGCCATCGATGGAATAACGCGCATCACTGCGCCCATGCCATTGAGGTGACGCATGACATTCACGCGAAAGCGTGCCAAATCAGGCACTTCGTAAGCAAAATCTGCGCCATCTTTGTCCTCGAATCGCGAGAGAGCCTTTTGCGGCATGATCTCTAGCAACACATCGCGGACAAAATCTGCCGTGAGCGGTTCAGGCCTTAAAGGTTGCAATTCGCCATACAGGCGAATGCGGGCCGGATCGCCGGAGATGAAATGTAAATCTGAACCCTTTCGGGAGATGACCTCAGCTAAGTAATCGTCGATCCGCGCCATGGGGTCAACCTCCCGGCAATTCGACGCGAGGTAAAATACTCGAGTCGTTTACGAACCGTTGGAATGGTCGACGATCCAATGCATTTAAATATGCTGCATCGGGGTCTAGTTCTTTGGCGAGTACGCCAGCCATCAAAGCTTGGTCAAGTGTCTGCATGCCTTGATCGCGGCCTGTTTGTAATTGCGCCGCCAACTGATGAGTCTGGTCTGTCTGAATTAATTTACCGATCGCGCGATTCATCACCATGATTTCACAGATCGCTTTGCGACTGCGACTGTCGTTTCTCTTGACCAACACTTGCGTGATCACTGCGATGAGACTTTGAGACAAAAAGCTCTTCGTCTGTTCCCGTTCTTCCGCAGGGAGCGCGTCGATAATTCGATCAATTGTCTTGACGGCGCTCGTCGTGTGTAAAGTGCCCAGTACGAGATGTCCGGTCTCGGCCGCCGTCATCGCCATGCGGATCGTGTCTGCATCCCGCATCTCACCGACCAGAATGACATCTGGATCTTCGCGCATGGCCGCTCGAATACCCTCAGCAAAGGAGGGAACATGCGTGCCATATTCTCGCTGAATAATTTGCGACCCCTTGCTGCTGTGTACGAACTCTATCGGGTCTTCCAGACTGATGATGTTTAGGCGTCGAGTCCGGTTCAGTTCATCGATCATAGCCGCCAAAGTCGTTGACTTGCCTTGGCCAGTGGAGCCTGTGACGAGGATCATTCCCTGGTGATGGTCGAGCAGCCGCGTTACCACCGCCGGCAAATTCAATGTGTCTAGAGACGGTACATTTGAGGGTATGGCCCGGAATACCGCACCGACCCCTGTCTCCTTGCGAAAGACGTTCACTCTGAACCGTCCACCATCCTCAGTCACGTATGCAAAATCGAGATCGTGACCGGTTCGAAATTGCTCAGAAAGCTTCTTCGTGAGTATCTCCTCGACATAGCCTTCCAGCTCGGATGCGCCGAGATCTCTGAAGCGGATAGGCACTAGATCGCCATTCATTCGCAGCATCGGCGGAACACCGACCGCCAAATGGATATCTGAGCATCCTTGTGCGCTACCGAGTTTTAAAAAGGCGTCGATTCGGGCCATATTCAGCGGCTCCTCACAGGCAGCGCTCGAGGTCGAGGCTGAGTTCCTCCATGGACTGATGTCGTTTCAGTTTATCGACCGCCATGGCTCGGGTGATGACTGCAGCTAACGGTGCTGGCACGCGCGAATTGACCTCGTTAACCAATTTCGCTCGGCCCTGTACATGTTGATACATGATGGCCATATGATCGCCCTGCGTGTACGGGGCGACTCCGGCCAACATCTCGTAGAGCACTACCCCGGTAGAATAAATATCGGCGCGCGGATCGATCGGTTTACCCAAAATCTGCTCTGGAGCCATGTATTTGGGTGAACCGATGACATAGCCCGTCTTGGTCAGTTGAGCGTCGCCCTCGCGCTGCGCCGCAGCGACTCCGAAATCGACGATTTTCAGTAGCCGCTCGTCATTGATCAGAATATTCGCAGGCTTGAGGTCTCGATGTACGACCCCCATCTGGTGAGCGACCGACATGCCGCGACAAATATCGATGCCGTAGCGGACCGATTGTTCAATCGGTATCGGCTGTCCGGCGCTGATCTCGGCCGCTAAGGTGTGACTCGGGAAATATTCCATCGAAATCGCGTAATTTCCGCGTATCTCCAGGAAGTCATAAATTCGGATTACGTTTCGATGCGTAATCATTCGGCTAATCCGCAACTCGCGCGTGAAGCGTTGCAGCATGTCTGCATCTTGAGCAAACGAGGCATTTAGAAATTTCAGTACTAAGTGTTCGCCGACGATGACGTCTTCAATTAAGAGTACTGTGCCAAATGCGCCCTTGCCGATTTTAGATAAGAATTTATAACGGCCGTCAATGACATCGCCCGGTGTCAGCGTCGAGATATCGAGCCGTTGATTCAGACTGTCGGCGTGTGCGGCAAGATCTCGCAAATCAACCGCTTCTAACATCGTGCGGGAAGTGGGCGCCAAGGTCATCGCGGTATCGCCGCTCTTATTTGACGCGCCGGGATGACGCTCCTCCAGCATTTGCATAGCGCGGGCTGCTGCGGTTGATACGGTCTGATCGGTGGTTAACTGCCCGACGGAACGTATGCGGGCGCAAACCGTTTCTAGCGATTCGGCATCCGTTAACACGCCTAGAGCCCGCAGGATTTCAATGCGGATTTCGCTTTCGGGTCTTTGCAGTACCGGCAGTAGTACCGGAATAAGTTGGCCGTCGCCTAGTCTTACCAGGGCGCGAATGACGGCGGGAATCGAGTGAGGCTCTCCGTTAAGCATCTCAAGGAGCCGGGGTATGGCTTTAGCGTTGCCGATGGACGCGAGGGCGTCCACGGCGCGCTCACTGACCCACCAGTCGGCGTCGCGAGTTGCGCCGATGAGGTGCTCGACGGCACGCTCATCGTGCGTCAAATTCAGAATTTCGATTGCTGTGCGGCGAATTTCATCATCTCGGTCGTTAACCAGAGAAATCACGGCGTCCACTACGCGCGTGCCGCCGATTTTTCCAAGTGCGTCGGCTGCGCGACTCCGCACCCACCAGTCACTGTCCTTGATCGCTTCAAGGAGATATTTGATTGATGCCGCGTCACACAATTCATTGAGCACTTCAACGGCCGCTCGACGGGCGTACTCCGACTCATCCTTCAGAGCTGGCAGCAACAGGGGAATGGTCTGAGGATGTCGTGCCTTAATCAATAATTCGATAGCGCGGTTTGCAACCTCCATGTCGGGGTCTGCAATCAGCGGCGCGATTGCCCGCACATCAGGGATGACCGACATCTTTAATAGAGTGCCGAGAGCTGCGAGGCGTACCAGTTTTGCCGGATTCCGCAGTTGAGTCAGCAGCGCTTCCGCAACATCTGGTCGGTCGAAGCGAACCAAAATCTCCATCAAATGGGTGCGGACCGAGACATCCTTGCCCTCGAGGCGCGCGAGCAGGTCTGGGACGCTGCTTTCGTCGGCGATGTCACCGATCAGGCGAAATAGTGACGACTTGTCGCGTGATTCCATGGTGTAGGCGGCCGCGAGCAGATCCCGGATTGGCACGCGAGCCTTGTGTGCGCTGATTATTTCGATCAGGGCGCCGGTTGGAATTTCGGGGTCCTTCAGCGCGCTCAATAACTGGGCGGGCGGATAGTTGCGAGAACTCGATAATGCCCAGGCGACGGCGGAGACTATCCGCGGATTGGGATTCGTCAATTCCTCCAGCAATCGATTCAGATGCCGGCTGTCAGCCATTGCCCCAAGAATTTCAACATAGGCGAGCGTTTCCCGGCGGTCGGCGGTGGCCAGAGCCGCGATGATCATGGGAATGGCGTCGCCGCCTAGGCCCGCGAGTTTCTGCACGGCGCGGCGGAAATCGGGGCTGTCCGGATCCTGGATTGACTTCAGGTCCGCGAGTAACCGTTCACCGCGTAAGGAGGTCAGGAATTTCACAGGCATGAGTATGCCACAGGGGTGCCGCAAAGCCCCCGCAAAGCCCCCGCAGGGCAGGCACCTTCGATAGAATGCGTGACTCAATTCCGCTCTGGCTGACCATCTATGGACTCCCACGCCCTGCTTGCGGCCGCTCGCGCTGCCGTCGATCCGGCACTCAATCGCCCTTTGGGGGCTGCCGTGACCGAGGTTACCGTTCAGGACGGTCAGGCCCATGTTGCCGTTGAACTAGGCTACCCCGTCGGCGGGTATGCCCGGGAGCTCGGCCCGGTCGTCTCCAGCGCCTTGCAGGCCGCTGGTTGGTCTGGACCCGTATTGCTCAATTTGTCGGCCCGACTCAAGGCGGCTGCAGCTCAGGGGTCGGTTAAACCTATCCCGGGAATATTGAATATCGTCGCGGTTGCGTCGGGGAAAGGGGGCGTCGGTAAATCGACGACAGCGGCCAACTTAGCCTTGGCTCTCAGCGCCCAAGGCGCTCGGGTCGGTATTTTGGATGCTGATATCTACGGTCCTTCTCAGCCACTGATGATGGGTTTGGCCGGAGAGCGCCCAACCAGCCGGGATGGGAAGCATATTGAGCCGCTGCGAGCCTATGGCATCGCCGTGATGTCGATCGGATTTCTAATTGATGCTGAGCAACCGATGGTCTGGCGGGGACCGATGGTCACCCAGGCCTTGATGCAGCTCTTAGGCGATACGGAGTGGGGTGAGCTCGACTACCTGATTGTGGACATGCCGCCCGGAACCGGGGATACCCAGTTAACGCTCTCACAGCGCGTGCCGGTCAGCGGAGTCGTGATCGTGACGACGCCTCAGGATATTGCCCTTCTGGATGCCCGCAAGGGTCTCATGATGTTCCGAAAAGTCGCCGTTCCGGTGCTCGGCATCGTGGAGAACATGGCGCTACATATCTGTACCCGTTGCGGGCATGCAGAGCATGTCTTTGGTGCAGGCGGTGGTGAGCGAATGGCTGCAGAGTATGGCGTGCCTGTATTGGGTAGCCTGCCGCTCGATATCCGCATCAGAGAGCAAGCTGATGGCGGGCGGCCGACCGTCGTGGCGGAGCCAACAGGGCCGCTGGCACTGGCGTACGATTCCATGGCTCGTCGAGTTGCTGCGCAGTTATGCGCGGACGCCACAGGGGCTACAGTATTTCCGAACTTGTCTGTCAGTGATGATTGACGGTTCTATTTAACGATGGCTAGGGAACGATCATGAGTATCAAGTCCGACAATTGGATCCGACGTCACGCCGAAGCAGGCATGATCGAGCCGTTTGAGCCTGGGCAGGTCCGTCATGTCGATGGAAAGCGGATCGTGTCGTACGGCACATCGAGTTATGGCTACGATGTTCGTTGTGCGGACGAATTCAAGATATTTACCAACATTAACTCGACGATCGTAGACCCTAAGGCGTTCGATCCACAGAGTTTTGTCGACGTTCAGTCGGACGTTTGTATTATCCCGCCAAACTCTTTCGCACTGGCTCGTACGGTCGAGTACTTCCGCATTCCTCGCAGCACATTGGTGGTCTGTCTCGGGAAGTCCACGTACGCCCGTTGTTTCAGCGGAGACACGAGAGTGGCGCTCGCGAATGGCGATAGCGTCTCTCTCGAAGAGATGGCTCGCCGTAGCGACAAGGGTGAAGTGTTTTTCGGCTACAGCATCGACGCGCACGGCCAAATGATCATCAGTCGACTTGAAATGCCGCGTTACATCGGTCGAGACGCTCTGCTGGAAATTACCCTCGATGACGGCGCTGTGATCAGAGCAACCCCTGATCATCTGTTCCTCACACGTGCTGGTCGTATGGTGCCCGCCGGGGATTTGCGCCCGAATGATTCTCTGATGCCGTTGTATCGCCGGCAGCAGAACGGGGTCGAAATGGTCTATCAGCCCTTGGATGGCCAATTCCATCCGACTCAAAGCCTTGCGCATGAGTGGAATGTTCGCCATGGAATCTATGCCAATTCGAGGGATGCTTATCGCGAGGCCTCAGCCCATGCGGCGGAAGTTTCGCGCGGTGGCGAGGATCTCTTGGGCAGTCATCTGTCGAGCTTGATCCAGGCCAATTTGGTTTCTCCACCACTGCAGTCGACACAGGATCTACAGCGGAGTGGCGCAGTACTGAACCACAAAGTGACGTCGATCCGGCCAGTCGCTGGAGATCACGATGTGTACTGCTTGACGGTTCCTGAAGCTGGGAACTTCGCGCTTGAAGCCGGTGTGTTTGTGCACAATTGCGGCATCATCGTTAACGTGACGCCCCTCGAGCCGGAGTGGGAAGGGCACGTGACGCTCGAGTTTTCAAATACGACGACTCTGCCGGCAAAGATTTACGCGAATGAGGGCGTTGCGCAAATGCTCTTCTTCGAGTCAGACGAGATCTGCTCTACGTCCTACAAAGACCGTGGTGGCAAGTATCAGGGCCAGACTGGCGTGACGTTGCCGAAGACCTGATGCGCTGTGGCGCACCCTGCCACCGATTTAATTGGTCGCAGGGCGTGCCGCCTGGGTCATCCACTTCAACGAGCGCACGGTGAACGTGAGTCGTGCTCGACCATCCTCTCGTTGTTCAATTCGAACAGGCAGCCAACCCAGTGAGGGCGCAAACCAGTAGCGCCATGTCCGCCCGGTCCCATCATAGTTGCGACGCTCGCTTTCGTAGATCACGGTTTCGAGTTCGCCCAGTTCTGTTTGCAGGGTTGCTGTTCCCTTCTTGGGGTACGTGTAGTGTTTGACTTCACGGCCATCTAAGAGCGGATAGTCACCAGGTTCACGCCCTGCCAGTAGGTCGACGACCGGCGCAAGCCTGATGGTGTTGACGTCCTGCTGTCCTGGCTCAAGCGAGGCATCAAAGGGTTTTCCATTGACCTTGCCTGAGATCCGATTACGACTCCAGTCGTAATTCAGATCTGATTGGTGCTCTGGATCGTGGCCGCCATCCGTGAGCGCATAACGTTTGGGTTGGACGCCTTGCGGAGTGACCTTAAACCAACTGCGCTCTAAGGACTCAGGGCTCACGACCAAGCTCGCCAAAAAGCTTGGAAAGGCTCTCGTTTCATAAATCCAACTGTCGCTGGCTGCGTCTTTCGACAGCGTCAGGCGAAGATCACCCGCACTAAATCCTTTGAACGTCGTGTGGTAAGTTATTTCGTGCGCCCGCAGGTCGTCCGCACGGGTAATCCCAGACAAGCTGGCCCCGACTATGGCAAGCGCAAGGAAGATCAACGATTTAGTCCTGAGCATTCTTGTAACTCCGTCTCACCGGTTCTAACAGCGCCGCGCCATCTAAATGAACGATGCCGCTGACGAGTCGCAAGCGTCCCGAGGCGTGCCAGCCAATCATTTCCGGATAGAGCTGGTGTTCGGCACGATGCACCCGATTGGCTAAGGTGTCTTCAGTATCCCCGGGTAACACGGGAACTTCCGCCTGTCCGACAAGCGGGCCGCCATCAAGTTCCTCGGTGACGTAGTGGACAGTGCAACCGTGCTTCGGCGCCCCATCGTCCAGAGCGCGACGGTGGGTATTCAGACCCTTGTACGCTGGCAGCAGCGAGGGGTGGATATTGAGCATGCGCCCCGCATAATGATGGACCAGTTCAGCGGTGAAAATACGCATGTACCCTGCGCAAATCACGAGGTCCGGGTCGTATTGATCAATCGCTGAAATCAATGCTCGATCGTGCGTGGACCGATCTGGGTAATCCTTCGGCGAGACGGCAATGGCGTCGATGCCCAGTGTTCGAGCCCGCTCAAGCCCAAAGGCCGCCGGTCGATCCGAGACGGCGGCCATAAGATCAATCGGCAGGTCGCCGGCACGGGCGGCCGTCGCGATCGCAGCGAAATTGCTGCCGCTACCGGAGAGCAGGACGACAACCCGGTGAGTCACTATGTGGCTCAGGTCAGCACGACGCCGGAATTGCCGACGCGTACTTCACCGATGATGGATGCGGTTTCGCCACTGGCATGCAAGCTGGCTAACGCCGCTTCCACGTGCTCGCGAGGCACGCAGACGGTCATGCCGATCCCGCAATTGAAGGTTCGGTGCATCTCCGTTTCATCAATGCCTGACGTTTCTTTCAGCCATTCGAAGACGGCTGGGCGCTGCCAACCCGCGCGATCAATGACGACCTCAAGACCGTCCGGCACTACCCTTGGAATATTGTCGAGTAAGCCACCGCCGGTGATGTGTGCAAGGCCATGGACTGGCACTTCATTGAGCAGTTTCAACAGCGACTTGACGTAGATCCGCGTGGGCGCCAGAAGTTGGTCGTAGAGCGGCTTCCCGGCTACGAGCGTCGTCTCATCAGCGCCAGATAGGGCGATCAATCGCCGAATCAGTGAATAGCCATTCGAATGGGGCCCCGACGACGCTAAGCCAATCAGCACGTCCCCGGCCTGAGTGGCACTTCCGTCCAAGATTTTGTCTTCGTCAACAATGCCGACGCAAAAGCCGGCAAGGTCATAGTCGTCGCCGCTGTACATGCCCGGCATTTCAGCCGTTTCTCCACCAACCAACGCGCATCCCGCTTGCGCACAGCCTTCGGCGATGCCGGCGACAACGCGTTCACCGATGGCTACATCCAATTTGCCGGTGGCGTAATAGTCGAGAAAGAACAGTGGCTCGGCGCCTTGCACGACGACATCGTTAACGCACATGGCCACCAGATCGATTCCGATGGTGTCGTGCCGATGGGTATCTATGGCGAGGCGCAGTTTGGTGCCGACGCCATCGGTACCGGAAACGAGCACCGGTTTGCTGTAACGCTCCAGAGGCACGCGGACGAGCGCGCCGAAGCCGCCTAGGCCTCCCATAACTTCAGGTCGGAGGGTCCGCTTGACGTGTGGTTTGATCCGTTCGACGAGTTCGTCGCCGGCATCAATATCCACACCGGCATCGCGGTAGGTCACGGGGGTACGCTGTTCAATCATGTCGCTCGCCGGTCTAAGGAAGTGCTTGTGGTATTTTACATGGTCAAACGAGCCCCCGCCGGACGAGAGTTAGAGAGGGGCTTTGTAGAACGAGAATTCAATGCGTTACCGGTTTGTAGCCACCTTTCTGCTTGCCTTGCTCGGTCTTGGACCGGTCCGGGAATCCGTTGCTGCGCCAGTCGAGGGGCTTTTCGAGGTGACGGTGTCCGGGGACTCTACCGAATCCAGTCGCGGGATGGTGTCCGCGGAGGCCTTGCGTCAGGTGGTGGTACGCGTCACCGGCCGAGCCGGGGCGGGCACAGATCCTGCCCTGACGCAGCTGTATGCGGACGCTCCCCGTTTCGTACAAACCTTCCGCTCGATGGCGGCCGGCCAAGTCACGGTTAGTTTTGATGCGACGTTGGTTGAAACCGCGCTGACTAAGGCCTCGCAACGACTTTGGGGGCGCGACCGGCCCCAGATCATGGTCGTTCTAGACGGACCCGCTTCGGCGCAAGCGGCAACGCGTCGCGATCTCATGCAAGCGGGCCAATTGCGCGGCCTACCGCTTAATTTTGCGGAGTCCAAGTCAGAACTGCCGGTGGAACTTCGAGAAGGCAAGCCGGAGGCCCTGAGCTCGGCGGCCAAAATATTTGGTGCAGATGGACTCCTGTTGGTGCGTATTGGCGCAGCTTCAGTATCGGGGTTTTGGTCGGGACCAGCGGGAGAGGGGACGGCGACCGGTACGGTCACTGAGATCTTTGATGCGATGGCCGATCGCCTCGGCTCCGCTTTAGCGGTGAGCGGAACTGATAGCGCCCGCCTCACCGTGGTTATTCAGGGGGTGGCCGATCTCAAGTCTTTTGCCGGGGCACTGTCGCAGTTGGCGAGCCTCCCAACTGTTCGTGGACTGTCCATTGAGACCGTTTCAGCGACGGCACTCAAAATTCGGATCACGGGCTCAGACGCCGTGACGCTGCGTAAAGCCGCGCGGGACGGAGGGCACTTTGATGTGTCCGATGGCGTCAGCCCGCGCCAGATTGATTTGGTGTATCGCCCATGAGATGGTCTTGGTTACCCAATGCCCTGAGCATCAGCCGAATCTTGCTCGTGCCGCCGAGTGTGCTGGCCCTGTTGGCGGCGCGCTATGACGTAACTTTATTGTGTTTCGGATGTGCCGCCATATCCGATGGTTTGGATGGATGGTTGGCCAAGACCTTTGGCTGGACTAGCCGCCTCGGAAAGATCCTAGACCCTATCGCCGATAAACTGCTGCTCGTCAGTCTCTATTTGGTTTTGGCTTTTCTTGGGCTTGTGCCTATTTGGTTGGCGGCGGCCGTCGTCCTACGGGACGCCATCATAGTCCTCGGCGCGATCGTGTATCGATTGCTGGTCGGCTATATCGAGGGGCATCCGACGGCAGTGAGTAAACTGAATACCTTGCTCCAACTCTTATTTGTCCTCACGGTCGTCGTGCACGCGCAATGGCCGATTTTGCCGATCAGTGTCTTAACATGGCTGGGAGCGATGGTCTTTGTAACCACGGTCGTGAGTGGTTTGGATTATGTCCTCACCTATGCCCGTGAAGCCATCCGTGCGAAGCGAGTGACGACCTGATGGAACAACTTGCACTGCTGGGTGTTCGCCTTCGGGCCGCTGCCACCTTTGAACAATTTGAAGCAGGTCCCAATGCCGCAGTGCTGGCGGCCTGCGAGGCGCGTGTTCGCGAGCGAGGCTTGGCGCCTGCCTTTATCTGGGGCGTGGGCCGAAGTGGGCGATCCCATCTATTGCAGGCTATTTGCGCGGCGGCAACGACAGCGGGGCGTAGCGTTGCTTATTTACCGCTCAGTGAATCATGGTGTCAGCCGGGAATGCTGACTGGCCTGGATAAACTCGACGTTCTTTGTCTCGACGATATTGATGCGCGGGCGGATGATCCGGAGTGGGCGCGCGCGATTTTTAATCTCTATAACGACATTCTCGAAGCCGGTGGCAATCTGGTCATGACAGCTGGCTGCGCTCCAGCTGGGCTTACGGTGGCCTTAGCGGATCTTGCCTCACGCCTTGCGGCCTGTTTGATTTTGCAGGTGCGACTGCTCGACGATGAAGCGCAAGGGCGCGCGCTGCAACTGAGGGCCGCAGCGCTTGGGATCGAATTGCCCAGTGATGTCTTCGCGTATCTCTATCTCCGCTTGCCGCGTGATCTTGGCGCATTGCTTGATGCGCTCGATCGTTTAGATGCCGCATCGCTGTCGCATCAGCGGCGGCTCACAGTTCCCTTTGTCAGGTCTGTGTTGAGTCTTTCGGACGACTAAGCCGTAAGTGACCGATGGCGGCGACGAATAGGGCAAATGATAGGAATACTGCGCCGGCAGCCCACGCTTTGGCGCCCGGATTGGCTAGGATTTCCATGAGTCCATAGGCCAAATAGGGTGATGTCAGTAATACCGCCCAGAGGGCCGCGCGCCGATCACCCCGTGCAAGGCGTGGCAACAGCAGTAGCCATGGTACTGCGCCAACTCCAAATAACAGAGCTGCTGTTCCTGGGCGGTAGCGCAAGAACACCCAAGTCGCGAGTTCCGCAAGCAATAGAACCGTTGTGATCGCCAAAACGCGTGCTGAGCGACTCATACCCGAGGCTCTCCGTGGAGTCGTAACGCAGCGGTAGCAATGCGACGGCCTAACGTTTGTGCCAGATGACGCTCATCGTCGCCTAGGCCGTTATTGTTGGCGCTTGTGACGGTACCGGCGCCATACGGAGAGCCTCCCCGTGCCCGAGAGAGCGCAGCTTCAGTGAACGGGATTCCGACTAAGAGCATCCCGTGGTGCAGCAGTGGCAGCATCATCGAAAGAAGCGTCGCTTCATGACCGCCATGGGGTGTGCTGGTTGAGGTGAACACGCCGGCCGGTTTGCCAACTAAGGCACCACTGGCCCAAGCGGCGCTAGTCCCGTCCAAAAAATATTTCATTGGCGCGGCCATGTTGCCAAACCGAGTCGGGCTGCCGAGGGCGATGCCGTCCGCTGTGCTCCACTCTGCAGCCGTGACGTAGGGAGGGCCTTCCGCAGGGATCGCCGAAGTGGGCGGTTGTACCACTGTCGTCACCGCCGGCACTGTCCGTAAGATCGCGGTGACACCCGCCACGCTCTCCACGCCACGACAGACGTGCCGCGCCAACTCAAGCGTTGCTCCGTTGCGTGAGTAGTAAAGAACAAGCACGGTGGCCATGGGCAGTTCCTCAGGCTTGGATTCGGCTCTTCAAGAAGGCTACCGCTTCGGCAAGCGGCATATCCTCGTTTGCATCCGCCCGCCGGTGTCGATATTCCAGCGTGCCTGCATCTAAGCCCCGATCTCCAATCACGATACGGTGCGGAATTCCATACAGTTCAGCGTCGGCGAATTTAACTCCGGGACGTGCGTCGCGGTCGTCTAAAAGGACATCAATCCCGGCCGCCGTGAGTTGGGCGTAGAGGGCGTCGGTGGTTTCACGAACGCGCTCCGACCTCTGATAATTCATAGGGACCAAGACGACGTTGAACGGGGCGAGCGGCTCGGGCCAAGTAATGCCGCGTTCGTCGTGATTTTGTTCAATGGCAGCTGCAACGACTCGAGTCACGCCGATGCCATAACAGCCCATGAGCATGGCTACGCTTTGGCCGCCCGTATCAAGAACGGTGGCGCCTAGGGCTTCGCTGTATTTGCGGCCGAGTTTGAAGACGTGACCGACTTCGATACCCCGAGCGATCGACAAGGTCCCTTGACCTGACGGGCTCGGATCGCCCTCGACAACGTTCCGTAAATCGGCGACTTCTGGCTCCGGGAGGTCTCGTCCCCAATTGACGCCGACCAAATGCGCATCACGCGCATTGGCGCCGCAGACAAAATCGGCAAGCGCCACTGCCGAGCGGTCGGCAATGATTTTGCAGCCTAGATTGACGGGTCCGATGTAGCCGATCTCGGAACCCAAGACTTCCACGATCTTTTCGGCGGTGGCCAAGCGAAGAGGGCTTGCTACGGACGGCAGGTTTTGGGCCTTGATTGCATTGAGTTCGTGATCACCACGGATCACCAAGGCCACCACTCCGCCGTCTTCGCCATCCACAACCAGTGTCTTAACCGTCTGTGCAGCGTTGATGCCTAAGGCCGCAGTGAGGTCAGCGATGGTCTTCGCGCCCGGCGTCGGCACTGATTTCATCACCTCGGCAGGCGCGGATCGCGGTGCGGTCGGCGCCAAGGCTTCAGCTTTCTCAATGTTGGCGGCGTAATCGTCACCATCAGAGAAGGCAATCGCGTCTTCACCCGATGCGGCCAGCACATGGAACTCCTGCGAGCCTGTCCCGCCGATCGCGCCTGGGTCGGCTAGCACGGCACGGAATTTCAGCCCCATACGCGTGAAAATACGCGTATATGCGTCATACATGAGCTTGTAGCCTTCATCGAGAGAGGCTGAGTCCATGTGGAAGCTGTAAGCATCCTTCATCAAAAACTCACGAGCGCGCATGACGCCAAATCGGGGGCGGATCTCATCTCGAAATTTGAGCTGAATTTGGTAGAAATTGACCGGCAACTGCCGGTAGCTCTTGAGCTCGCGGCGGGCGAGGTCGGTAATAACCTCTTCGTGGGTTGGCCCGTAGACGAACCCGCGGTCATGGCGGTCCTTGAGGCGAAGGAGTTCCGGTCCGAATTGCTCCCAGCGCCCTGATTCTTGCCAAAGTTCGGCTGGCTGGATCGTTGGCATGAGGAGCTCAAGGGCGCCAGCTCGGTCCATTTCCTCCCGGATGATGGTTTCGACCTTGCGTAACACCCGCAAACCGATGGGTAACCAGGTGTACAGGCCGGCTGCGACGCGACGGATGAGCCCGGCACGGAGCATCAATTGATGGCTGATGACCTCCGCCTCGGCGGGAACTTCCTTCATGTTCGGCAGCGGATAGGTGGACAAGCGCATGGAGCGGGGCCTCGGGAGGAGCATTTGGGAACGGTGTACATATTAACAGGAGCCGATGCCGCCGCTCTTGGCGGTTGTTGGGGCGCCCAACGAGCCCTATGATCACGGTATGTCTAACCAGAATCCAAAATCCGCCCGCCCGGTCCGCCGGGGTGTCTTCCTGCTGCCCAACCTCCTGACCACTGGAACTTTGTTCTCGGGGTTTTATGCGATCGTGGCCGCGATCGATGGGAATTTTGAGCGCGCTCCTATCGCTATTTTCATCGCGATGATCTTCGATGGCCTCGATGGACGCGTCGCCCGATGGACCCACACGGAGTCTGCCTTTGGCAAGGAGTACGACAGTCTGTCCGATTTGGTGGCTTTCGGCGTCGCGCCAGCGCTCGTCGTCTACCAGTGGGGTGTCGCCAAATTATTGGAGTACAACCTCGTCTGGGGCCGAATCGGGTGGCTAGTCACGTTTTTCTATGCGGCATCGACCGCTTTCCGTCTCGCGCGGTTCAATACGCGTACCTCCGTCGTCGATAAGCGGTTTTTCGAAGGTTTACCGTCGCCATCGGGAGCCGCGGTGGTTGCGTCTTTTATTTGGTGTGCGCACGAATTCTCATTCAGTGGTCTCGGCGCCCTGGTCGCGGCTTTCGTCGTTACCGCCCTCGTGGCTGTCTTTATGACGAGCCGTTTCTACTACTCCAGCTTTAAGAGCGTGCAGTTGACCGGTCGCGTTAAGGCTACATACGCCATTTTGGTGCCACTATTTTTCGTCGTCATCGCACTGCATCCGCAACTAGTTTTGCTCGCGCTATCCGGGAGCTTTGCGCTCTCAGCGCCGATCGTGGGCATTTGGCGTAAGTTGAGGCGCCGGCCGCTCGAGGGCGCAGGGGCACCGTGATGGATCCGCGTCGCGCGGCTCTACTGGACGCCATGGGCGTCCAGCGCTATGTCCTTCGTGGAGGACCCGCGGACTTGGTGGCTGAGGCCGTGGAGTCCGTGGTCATCGCTCACGAGCCAGTTCCAGCACTAGTACCGGACATCAAGATCGCCACCCAATCGCCGCCTGCGCCCGTGTTCGCGCGGGCGACAAGACCTACACCTGTGGCGACCAAGCCGACGGCTGTCGACCCGGTCTCTGCCCCAGTGATGCCGGCGCCTGATACTTCCGGGCTCGATTGGTCTGGGCTGCGGGCAGCCGTCGAAGCCTGTCGGCGCTGCGGGTTGTGTGAAACCAGAACCCAGACCGTTTTCGGGGTGGGGGACCTCAGCGCGCGCTGGCTGATTGTGGGCGAGGCCCCAGGCGCTGACGAAGATCGCGCCGGTGAACCATTTGTTGGGCGCGCAGGGCAGTTGTTGAATGCCATGCTGAACGCTGCCGGCCAGCCCCGCGCCTCTGTGTATATCGCCAATGTGCTGAAGTGTCGCCCGCCCGCCAATAGAGACCCCTCCGTTGAGGAAGTCCGACAGTGCTTGCCCAATTTGCAGAGACAGATTGATCTGGTCGCGCCCGATTTAATTGTTTGTGTAGGCCGAGTGGCTGCGCAAAATCTTCTGGGCGTCGACACGCCATTGGCACAACTGCGCGGCAAAGTGCACCCGTTGGGCAGTCGCCAAACTCCTGTCATCGTGACCTACCATCCGGCCTATTTGCTGCGATCGCCCGGCGAAAAGCGCAAGGCTTGGATGGATTTAAAATTTGCACTGGAGGTGGCTCGTGTCCGCCGCACTTGAGACTCAATCCGCTGCGATCATCAATCGTCGAATGACTGAGGATGATCTAGTGGATGTTGCGGCGGTCGAGGCCGAGTCTTATATGTTTCCTTGGAATGCAGGCGTATTTCGCGAATGCATTCGTGCCGGATATTGCTGTCGGGTGCTCGACAGAGACGGCGAAATTGTTGGTTACGGCATCATGGCGACGGGTGCCGGTGAAGCCCACGTTCTCAATGTCTGTGTCCGCGCAGATCAGCGCGGACTCAGTGCTGGCCGCGGCCTGATGGAATGGTTACTCGACGAAGCCCGCGGGACCGGAAACTCTTGGATTTTTCTTGAAGTCCGCCCCTCTAACCGTCCGGCTCTGCTGTTGTATCAGTCGCTCGGCTTCACACAAGTGGGCATACGCCGTGGCTACTACCAAGCGATTGGGGGTCGCGAGGATGCGCTCGTGCATCGTCTGGATCTGAATGATTGGTTAATCGGCAGGCCCTCACACCGGGCCAACGACCGACGGCGGAAATCCTGACCTCGATGACTCACAGTCCGATCGGGAGTTTCCGCGCCTGAGATGCACGCCTCGACCCCATCTGGTTTGATCGTCAATCCACGCTGAGTGTGAAACGGCTCTGAAAGCAACGTTCAGCGCCGTTGATCGGGTCCTTAAAGGCAATGTCTCGTGCCAAGAGTTTCAACGGTGCTGCGTAACCATTGGCATCCAGCTGGCTCTGTGAATGCACCTCCGGATAGAGTGAATCATTCAGAATCGGAATTCCGAGCGACGCCATGTGTACGCGTAATTGGTGCTTTTTCCCTGTGGACGGCGTCAGGCGATAACGAGCCAGAGTTTCGCCGGGGAACACTTCCAGTAATTCGATCTGAGTATCGGCGTTGTGCTCTGCATCTCTGGCCGTGCCGTCTTCTTGCATGCGCATGAAGGGTTCCCCGGTGACCAAGCGACTTCGCCGCCTGTACGGCATTTGCAGGTCTGGCCGATAAGGGGCGATGGCTTCGTAATGCTTAAGGACAGCTCGTTGCGCGAAAAGTTGCTGATACTGTCCACGTACTCTTGGTTCGATCGTGAACAACACGACACCAGCGGTCTCGCGATCAATGCGGTGCATCGGTGCCAAAGTGTCGATGTCTAAAGCTCGAATCAAACGAATCAGCAGTGTCTCTTGTAAGTAATGCCCACTGGGCGTTACTGGAAGAAAGTGGGGCTTGTCGACGGCAATCAGGTGCTCGTCTCTAAAGAGAATGACTTCGTCAAATGGAATGCGAGGTTCAGCTTCAATCGTGCGGTAATAATAAATTTCTAAGTGAGGGCTGTAATGTCGGCTGGGCGCAATCGGAGATCCTTGGCTATCAGTCACGTCACCGCGGCCCATTCGAGCTTCAATCTCGGACCTCGGAATCGTCGTAAACCGCTCAGCAAGAAAGTCGAGGATTAAATTCCAATTCCCTGGCGGGAGCACGATTCGACTAGGCGCGACCCCTTCCCGGCGCGACCGGCGTGTCGCGCGATCATTAATCACGTATCGTCGCCCTGAAGTCGGCGTGCTCGGTGCAATCGCCATTCGCCGTCCGGTTCGCCCTCGTAGACGTCTTCCAGCGTCGTATCGGTTTCTTGCATGTGGGTGTCTAGGGCAATTCGGTTATCGAAAACAAAGCATTCGCCGTCCCAGTCTTTTTCAGCATCTGGCATCTGTAGAAAATAATTCAGGATGCCACCCTCGAGCTGATAGACAGGTACATCGAATTCACGCATCCAAGCGCTCGTCTTTTCGCAGCGAATCCCGCCCGTGCAGTACATCGCGACTCGTTTGCCTTCCGACTTCCATTCGGCAACATGTGCTTTGACGTATTCAGGGAAGTCTCTAAAATTTGCAACGCCGGGATCAATGGCATTTCGGAATCGTCCGAGTCGGTATTCAAAACTATTTCTATTGTCTAGCAGGACCACATCATCCTGATCTATGAGTTCGCGCCACTCAGCAGGGCTGACATTAATGCCCATGCCCGCCGTGACATCCACTCCTTCAATGCCCAGCGGAACGATCTCAGGCTTGCGGCGGATCTTCATTTTCTTGAAGGGGACGGTTTTACATTCGCTGCGCTTGAAAGTGATGCCTACGAAGGCCGGAATCGCTTGCAAGCCAGTCTCAAATGCATCGATTGCCTCAATGTCACCAGCCACCATGCCGTTGATCCCTTCCGGGGCCAGCAAAATGCTGCCTTGCAGGTTTTCCGTGAGACCCCGGATCTGATCAATCATCTCGTCTACATTCTCCAGCGGCGAGAATTTGTAGAACGCTGTGTGTAAAAGTGGCTTGGAATTAGGCATAACCACGACTTTTTGCTGATTTCGAGTCCGAAAAGACCACTATTTTCGCATGGTGGCTGTAACGCTGGCCAGTTGGGGTTTGTGCCGACTCCCTCCGGAAAAGCCATCGTCGGCTGCCTGCCCGTGCGCGCGGAGCGCCAAACGGCTACCATGGCGGCCCCTCGAGGCTCCAGTTCCCCATGACCGAGAATGCTATCGCCGCCGAAATTGGTCGGCGCAGAACCTTTGCCATCATTTCCCACCCGGACGCCGGTAAGACGACGTTGACCGAGAAGCTATTGCTATTCGGCGGCGCTATTCAGATGGCGGGTACCGTGAAAGGGCGGAAGGCGGCACGACATGCCACCTCCGACTGGATGCGCTTAGAGCAACAGAGAGGAATTTCAGTGACCTCGTCGGTCATGCAGTTCCCCTATCGTGACCAGATCGTCAACTTGCTCGATACCCCTGGCCACGAGGACTTCTCTGAGGACACCTACCGAACTTTGACCGCCGTCGATTCCGCGCTCATGGTGATCGATTGTGCGAAAGGCGTCGAAGAGCGAACGATTAAGTTGATGGAGGTCTGCCGTCTTCGAGACACGCCGATCATGACGTTCGTCAATAAGCTCGATCGGGAAGGGCGCGAGCCGATTGAATTGCTCGATGAAATCGAGCGCGTATTAGGGCTCAAGTGTTCGCCAGTGACGTGGCCCATCGGCATGGGACGCGCCTTAAAGGGCATCTACCATCTCGTTGAAGACAAGATTTACGCCTATGAGGCGGCGGCTGGTGGCCGGGCAGGTACGAATCTGGTGATTGACGGCTTGATGTCGGATGAGGCTGCCGCCTTTTTAGGCGACGACAGAGATGCCTACTTTGATGAAGTTGAATTGGTGCGCGGGGCCACGGCGGAGTTTGAGATCGACGCCTACCTCAACGCTAAACAGACGCCGGTGTTCTTCGGTTCGGCGATCAATAACTTTGGTGTCGAAGAGTTGCTTGCATCATTCGTGACGCACGCCCCGGGCCCGCGACCTCGAGCCACGACCGGTCGTTTGGTTGAAGCGGCGGAGGAAAAATTTTCGGGCTTCGTTTTTAAGATCCAAGCCAATATGGATCCATCCCATCGTGACCGAATTGCCTTTTTGAGAATTTGTTCAGGCCGCTATCTTCGCGGTATGCGCCTTCGTCACGTCCGGTTGGGTAAAGAAGTCCGTATCGCCGATGCACTCACCTTCATGGCTGCCGATCGGCAAACGGCGGAGGAGGCCTTCGCTGGGGACATCATCGGTCTTCATAACCACGGCACGATTAATATCGGTGATACCTTCACGGAAGGCGAAAAGATTACATTTACCGGCATTCCCAATTTCGCGCCTGAACTTTTTCGCAGAGCCGTTCTCAAAGATCCCCTGAAGGCCAAGGCACTACAGAAGGGGCTGGCCCAGTTATGTGAAGAGGGCGCCACCCAGCTATTCAGACCGTTGCGAAACAACGACTCCATTCTAGGTGCTGTCGGTCAACTCCAATTCGAAGTTGTCGCGTTTCGTCTGCAGGATGAATATTCTGTTCAGTGCGTCTTTGAAGGTATTTCGGTTGCAACAGCGCGTTGGATCCACTGCGAAGACGCCAAAATGCTCGCCGAGTTCCGTGAGCGATGTTACGAATATTTGGCGCTCGATCATGCCGGCGAACTGGTTTATCTGGCACCTGGCCGGGTCAACCTCGAGTTGACGATTGAGCGGTGGCCAGGAATCACGTTCAGGGAAACACGCGAGCATCTGGCAATTGCGCCCTGAGGCACTACCTCGATCCTGAGCGTTCAGAAGATCATTCCGAGCACGGCGCCGGTTATCGATGATGTGACGTCTCGGCTCCGTAGGCGTGCTGGATTAAGGCCGAGGAGCGGCGTTCAACGTTAGAGTGGTCAAGACCAAAGCCGGGGATCAATCTCATACAGGCGGGCTAATTCGTCATAAACGTCTGGAAAATCTTCTTGTAAGGAATCCGGTTCTTCGATGAAGGCTTCGGTTGCTACGGCAAAAAATTCCGCGTCGCTTTCTAGGCTATACGGATCTAACACGCAGGGACGCTCCTCCGCTTCAGCCGCTTCGAGCGTGTCGAATGCCGCTTTCACCACACTTGTCCAACGGCTTCCGCCCAAGCCGGCCGTAAAACCGGCGGCGTAATCGTGATAGTGAGCAAACTCGTGGATCACGACGTTATAGCCGGGCCCCGCTTCAGTCACATCTTGCCACGATAAAATGACCCTCGACGTGTCCCAACTTTGACCAGACAGCGGGCGGGATTCTTCCGTGACGATGCCGTACTCTTCTGACAAGTCTGAAACAACGAATTCGTCTGGGTAAACGAGAATAGCTTGTAGCTCGTCGTACACGTGTCTGTCGTGCCCTAACAGCAATAAACAGGCTTCCGCGGCGATGGTTACGCGGATCGGTTCAGAGATCTTCAGACCACCGCACCCAATGAACTCACGCTCACCCAGAAAGACGCGAACGCGCTCCTCTAATCGGCTGCGCAGCTCAACCGGTAACCTTTTCCAAGCCCGAGTCCGGGCCAGACGAGCCCGTAATAGGTCATTGCCTGGCGTGCGCAAAACACGCCGCCGTCGTTCACGTAGGAACGACGGCAGCACGATCGCAGCAATCGTGCTAGCCGCAAGCGCGAGCACAATCGCGAAGGCCCACATGTCAGCCGCCGAGCGCCTTGACCCGTTCGAGTTGCGCCTCAAGGCTAGACACTTCACGGGTGAAATCGGCGATTCGTCCACGCTCTTGATCCACGACGGCGGCCGGCGCATTTGCGACGAAGTTCGCGTTGGATAGTTTCGCTTCCGTCTTGCTGAGATCCTGACGGATCTTGGCGATCCGCTTTTCCAAACGGGAGACTTCGGCCGCCACGTCAATTAACCCAGCCATTGGCACCAAAATGCGTAGCTCGCCGACCAATGCGACCGCGGACTCTGGCGCAGATTCTCCGGCCGTCAGGGCTCTTAGACCGGACAGATTCGCCAAACGCTCGATAAAGTGACGGGTGCGTGTCAGGCGGATCAGGTCCGCTTCGCTCGCGTTTTCAAGTAACACTTCGAATCGCTTGGAAGGAGCAATGTCCATCTCGCCTCGAATCTGGCGGACGCCCAAAATGACGCTTTGGGTCCAACCCATTTCAGCTTCAACCTCAGCATCTCGCCCAGCTGTGGTCGGCCACGGTTGGGACATGATGGTTGGGCCGACGCGGCCCGCGATTGGACCGACTCGCTGCCAAATCTCCTCGGTGATAAATGGCATGAGCGGATGCAAGGCCCGCAAAATCGTTTCCAGTGTTTCGATCAGGGTTCTGCGAGCCGCGCGCTTGTCGCTCTCAGATGCCGTGTCTGACTGCAGTACAGCCTTACTCAGTTCTAAATACCAGTCGCAGAATTCATACCAGGTGAATTCATAGAGCGCTTGGCTCGCGAGATCAAATCGATACGTTTCAAAGGATTGATCAAGCGCGCTGATCATCGCGGCTAGGCGCGAGCGAATCCAGCGGTCGGCGAGACTTTGAGGTTCAGAGCCATCGCCGAGATCTTGGCCTTCGACACTCATTGAGACGTAGCGTGCGGCGTTCCACAGCTTATTGCAGAAGTTCCGATAACCTTCGATTCTGCCCACATCGAATCGAATGTCGCGCGACAAAGTTGCCAACGACGCGAAGGTGAACCGTAGCGCGTCGGTACCGTAAGATGAAATTCCGTCGGGGAACTGCTTCCGAGTCGATTTCTCGATACCGGCCGCTAAATGCGGCTGCATGAGTCCAGAGGTCCGTTTTTTGACCAGCGACTCCAGATCAATGCCATCGATCAGGTCAATCGGGTCGAGGACATTACCCTTCGACTTCGACATCTTCTGGCCTTCGTTATCACGGATGAGACCGTGCACGTAGACTTCGCGGAACGGCACGTCGTCCATGAACTTAAGCCCGAACATGATCATTCGGGCAACCCAGAAAAAGATGATGTCGAAGCCCGTAACCAACACGGATGTGGGGTAGTACTTCTTCACTTCGGCGGTGTCATCCGGCCATCCCATCGTCGAGAATGGCCAGAGTGCTGACGAATACCACGTATCGAGGACGTCTTCGTCCTGAGTCAAGACCACGTCATTCGGGATGTTATGGCGCTGTCGTGCATCAGTCTCATTGCGGCCGACATAGATAGCGCCATCTGGGCCATACCATGCAGGTACGCGGTGTCCCCACCAGAGTTGGCGGCTGATGCACCAATCTTTAATGTTCCGCATCCATTCGAAATAGGTTCGGTCCCAATTCTCGGGCACAAACCGAATGCGTCCCGATTCGACGGCTTCAATAGCCGGTTTTGCGAGAGGCTCGATGCGGACATACCACTGGTCCGTGAGCCACGGTTCAATGACGGCATTCGAGCGGTCGCCGCGCGGCGTCATCAGCGTGTGAGGGTCTATTTTTTCGATCAGGTCGAGACCTTCAAGATCGGCAACGATCTGCTTACGAGCCTCAAATCGATCTAGTCCTTGATAACGCGCGGGCACCGCATCGTTCAGCGCCGCGTTACGATCAAAAATATTGATCAGCGGCAAATTGTGCCGCAGACCGAGTTCATAATCATTGAAGTCATGGGCTGGAGTGATCTTTACACAGCCAGTACCAAACTCGCGTTCCACATACGTATCAGCAACGATCGGTATTTCACGATCGGTGAGTGGCAGTCGAATGGTCTTGCCGACCAAATGAGCGTAGCGCTCATCCTCCGGATGCACAGCGACTGCCGTGTCTCCGAGGAGCGTTTCTGGCCGGGTGGTGGCAACGATCAGGTGCCCCGTGCCATCGGCGAGCGGGTAGCGCAGATGCCAAAGGCTACCCTGTTCTTCGGTGGATAAGACTTCTAGATCAGACAACGCGGTGTGGAGGACCGGATCCCAATTCACCAGGCGCTTGCCGCGGTAAATCAAGCCTTCATCAAAGAGTTTCACGAAGGTTTCGGTGACCGCTTTAGAGAGCCCCTCGTCCATCGTAAATCGGTCGCGTGACCAATCCACACTCGCACCAAGCCGCCGCATTTGGCGCGCGATTGTGCCGCCGGACTCTTCTTTCCATTGCCAGACCCGTTCTACGAATGCTTCCCGGCCTAAATCGTGGCGTGTTTGTCCGGCTGCATTCAATTGCCGCTCGACGACCATTTGGGTTGCAATGCCGGCATGATCAGTGCCGGGCTGCCAAAGCGTGTCATCGCCACGCATGCGGTGGTACCGCGTGAGGGCGTCCATAATGGTGTCTTGAAAGGCATGTCCCATATGTAGGGTGCCGGTGACATTCGGCGGCGGAATCACGATGGCATAGGGCGTCCCGGTTCCGCTGGCCTTGAATCGGCCCTCGGCCTCCCATCGCTGGTAAAGGCGTGTTTCGATATCACCGGGTGCGTAGGTCTTTTCCATGGGTCAACTGCCGACTTTATGTGTTTCAGGGGGAAAGCCTCGATCGCGATAGGCGACGAACCTGCGTCGTCCAGCATCGCGGCGGGCGGGGTCTGCGTCGACGAATTCGGCGACGCGGTTAAAAGTTTCAAATCCAATGGGTACAGTGGATGCCAGGTTCACGAGAATATCAGCCGCAATGGTTCGCCCGACGGCGATCAAAACCGGCGGTAGAGGCGGCTGACCGACTTTTGCATCAGTCGCTCCGGCGACTTCATGGGCGACAAAGCTTTGGTCGTTGAAGGTCCAGAGTAGAGCGTCTAGGCGTTCGGCCGACTCGAGCGATTCAGTCACGGCGCATATGGTCTTTCCGTCTGCCACCCATTGGGCTATTTGGGTGCAGGCATAGACCTCTAGGGCCCGTAGGTCGGAGCCCTCTAGAATTTGAAATTCAACCGACGTGGTCATCCGAGCTTCGCAAGCAAGTAATCGACCAGCAGCGGCACGGGTCGACCCGTCGCCCCTTTCGCGGCGCCGGTCACGTAGGCTGTGCCCGCGATATCGAGGTGTGCCCACTTGAGGCCCACCGTGAACTTCCACAAGAAGCAAGCCGCAGTAATGGCTCCGCCATCACGACCCGCCACGTTGGCGAAATCGGCGAAATTACTCTTGAGCTGTTCCTGATATTCCTCCGCCAGCGGCATGCGCCAGCAGGTGTCTGAAGAGCGCTGGCCGGCTGCTAACAGACTTTCAGCGACGCCATCGTCATTACTCATCAGCGCGCTATTGTGCGCACCCAGTGCAATGACGCAAGCGCCGGTCAACGTCGCAATGTCGACGACCTCGCGCGGCTTGAAACGACGGCTATAAGTCAGAGCATCACAAAGGATCAGGCGACCTTCAGCGTCGGTATTCAGAACCTCAATTGTTTGCCCGGACATTGAGGTGACGATATCCCCAGGCTTGGTCGCTGTCCCCGATGGCATATTTTCAACCGCGGGAATAATGCCCACCACGCGAATCGGTGCGTTGAGTAAAGCCATGGTTTTGATGGCTCCGAATACCGATGCTGCGCCCGTCATGTCGAATTTCATTTCGTCCATGCCGCCTGGGTCTTTTAAGGAGATGCCGCCGGTGTCAAACGTGACGCCTTTGCCAACCAGTGCAATAGGATCCGCCTTAGCCCCTCGGCCGCGATACTCCAACACGATTAATTTCGGAGGTTGAGCCGAGCCCGCGGTGACCGACATCAGCGATCCCATGCCCAGACGGCGCATTTCACGTTCGCCCAAGACCTTGCAGTGGACTGAGCTATGTTCACGCGCCATGCGCTCAGCTTCCCGAGCGAGGTAGGTCGGGGTGCACACGTTGCCCGGGAGGTTGGCGAGGTCGCGGGTGAGCGACGCGCCAGCGCCGATCGCGGATCCATCCCGCAGACCGCGGCGAGTGTCCCCCAATTCTGCTGCCGACCCGATCACCCGAACCGTCTTCAGTTGGGGGGCTTTCGCTTTTTTCGCCGACCGGATGGCGGGCACCCGATAGGCCGCGTGGGTGAACTGCTCTGCCACAAATCGGGCGCGGTAGTAAGCATCCGTGTCAGGGGTCTCGGCGTCGGCAAAGGCTACGACGACGTCGCTGACTGGTGCCTTAAGCGCCGCGTTGGCGGCCGAAGTCAGTGCCTTGCGGTAACTACGCCGCGACCAAGTCTTAGCTCCGCCAAGGCCGACGAGCAGGGCTCGAGCGGCGGGCCCCTTGCCAAGGTCCGGTAGCATGAGCGTTTCACCGAGCCTGCCAGTAAAGTCGCCGGCAGCGGTTATACGGGCGATTCTCGCGGAAAGTAGGGCGTCGATGGCAGCTCCGCTACCAGCGGCCACTCCATCGTCGTGCACTCCGATGACGACGCAATCGGTACGGGTACGGCGCGCTGCGCCTGATTCAGCCTTGAATTCCATTATCTCTCTCTCCAGCACGCGCTGACACCGGATACCGATTAAGGGCGGATGCCCTTCTATGCGCGCAGCTTTGGGTTTACCTTACGAGGCACGGCCGGAAGGTCGTCGCTCGTCCAGATGGAGAGTGTACTTTCAAGGGCTTGCTGGCGATAGCCGCGGCTTGCAACAGGTGAAATTCGGGTGCGGACGATCGACCGGTACGTCCTTCGGGAAGTGACGCTTTCTTGGCTTGCTGTCACTGGCGTTCTGTACGCGGTGCTGCTGAGCCAACAGCTGGCTCAGGTATTAGGCCAGGCGGCTGAGCGCGGCTACCCGAAAGAGATCATTTTGAGCCTAATTGGCTTGATGTCGTTGCAAAACGGCACCCTCTTGCTGCCGGTGGGTGTTTTGCTGGGCATCGCTCTGGCACTTGGTCGTTTGTATCACGAGTCGGAAATGGCCGCCCTGCGTGCCTGCGGCGTAGGTCCGCTGCGGTTATTGTGGCCGGTCGGACTGCTGGCCGGGTTCGTGACTATTCTGTGTGCATGGGCTGTGCTCGATCTCGCTCCTAATGCGTTTGCGCAGGCGCAAGCGCTTCAGAAGGCGGCCATTCAAGCGGCTGAATTTGGGTTGCTAGAACCTGGGAAGTTCCATTCGTTTGCGCATGGCACAGCTGTTTTTTATGCCGAATCCACCGATGAGAGTGGGTCACTCAAGAAAGTATTTGTCGAAAGGCGGGCGGATGACCATTTGGAGGTCATGTTGGCCGATCGGGCACGTCAGACCATTTCACCTGATGGCAGTGTTCACACGCTAATTTTGTATGACGGCGAGCGATTTGACGGAAGTCCTGGCAATCCAGCCATGCGTCGAGTCCGCTTTGCCGAGCACGGCATTCCCGTTCGAATAGATGCGGCAGTTGGTGGCAAAACCCGCGTTGAGGCACGGACAACGGTGGACCTCCGGAGCGACAACTCGCCTGAGGCTACTGCGGAGTACCAATGGCGAATTTCTCTACCGCTCATGGTGTTGGTGCTCGCGCTATTGGCGATTCCATTGTCCGAGCTTGAGCCACGTCAAGGGCGTTATGCCCGGGTCGGCTTTGTTATCTTGACCTTCTTTATCTACTCGAATCTCTTATCAGCCGCGCGGACCTGGCTGGAGAAAGGCACCGTGTCGCCGACGATTGGCATGTGGTGGCCTCATCTGATCGCTGTATTGATCGCGGCCGTCTTGTGGTGGCGTCGTTCTCCGCCTGCGTGGGCGAACCGATGAATATCCTCGATCGTTACATCGCTCGTCAGGTCATATGGTTCACGCTGCTGGTGACCGTAGTGCTGATCACCTTGGGGGGGCTGTTTTCTTTTATCGAACAGCAGTCGGATGTGGGCGTCGGCACCTTTAGCATGGTCGATGCGCTCGCCGTGACTGCACTTAAAATGCCCAAGCAAGCGGGTCAATTGCTCCCCATCGCGACATTGATCGGAGCCCTTCTCGGATTGGGGAATCTCGCCCGGGGCAGCGAATTGATCGTCATTCGCGCGGCTGGCGTTTCAGTGGTGCGGATGGCTATGGCGGTAGCAGCGGCCGGAACGCTTCTATTTGCGCTTGGTGTATTGATTGCTGAATACGTTGCCCCTCCACTTGATGCCTACGCAAACGAAGTAAGGACGTTTGGTAAGTACGCAAATTTCAGCTTCGCTGGCAAAGCCGGGATATGGCTGAAAGACAAGTCGCGGATCGTGAGTGTCCAAGAACAGGGCGCCGATAGCATTTACGGCGGTGTCTATATTTTCGATTTAGAAACCGATGCCGATGGACATCAACGCTTAGCCGCCGTCACTCGGGCCTCGCATGCCAGTCTAGCCGCCGAACATGAGTGGTCTTTGGCGGATTATGAATCCACGACGCTGAGTGAGACCGGCGCGCAGGCGATGCGCGAACCGATGCATCGTTTTGCGACGGAAATTAACGCTGACCTGCTCGGGGCTGCCGTACAAGATCCCGACGTTTTATCCGTACGCGGCCTGTACCGCTTTGTGGGCCATCTCAAAGCAAACGGACTGGAGTCACGGATCTGGGAAATAGCCTATTGGTCGCGTATCGCGCGCATGCTATCAACGATTGTGATGTGCATGTTGGCGGTGCCCTTCGTCTTTGGTCCCTTACGCTCGTCCGGTGCAGGATCAAGGATGGCAATCGGTATTGGTATCGGCATCGTCTACGTTCTGATTAATCGGATGCTCGAAAATAGCGGTGACGTCTATGGCCTGTCACCATTGCTCGTTGCGTGGGCCCCTTTCGGGCTACTTGCTGCGGTGACATCAATCGCCATTGCTCGGACCCGGTGACAAAATCAGTCACGAAGGATGCGGGTTTGGCTGAGGCGGTCGGTGATCGTGGCCTGAATACCTAGGTTTGCTGTGAAATAGTTGGCCAATAGCGGGATCAGGGCCAACAGCGATTGCCGGTCGTGGCGATGCATGTAGTCCAATACGCCAATAATAGCGACAATCCAAAAGAGACCCGCTATCGCGAGCCGGAGTAGCGCCTGCCGCCAATTCAGTGAGCCGTGATTTTTATCGGTAATGCGGATTTTCCAAGCTTTCATACCTAAAGTCTGGCCTCGGCGCGTCCAGGCATAGCCGTAATACAGCCCAAGCGCGGACAGTAGGGTGAGTTGGTGCAATAGATGCAGCGCAGACCCGATTTGGGCAGCTGATAGATCATGGCCGGTGAGTGCCACGGGTATAAAAGTGACCACCATAAACACCGCTAAGATCAGCAAGCCATCGTAAATCGCAGCGCCAATTTGTCTCAGGCTGCCAGATGGTACCGATTGCTGTGGAGGCGTCATCACTGTTGAGTATCCTCGATCAAAAGACATAATAGGTCACGTGCCGGCGCGTCGCTGTCGACGACCGAGTACGATGAGGGCCGTCAGGAGTAGGGTTGCCGGTGCGAGAAGCAGGTCAATGGCGTAAATCCAATGACCCAGCCTCGCGGCCTCGCGGTCTAAGTCGTGGCGAACACCACGAAGCGCCCTGACGATACGACGCCGCTCAAGCTCAGCGGCAGCCAGTTCGCCACGTTGCTGTGGGTTGGTGGCGGTGCCGCCAGTCACATTTCCAGTGAGATCTGCAATGTGACGGTTGGCTTCTGCCAGCTTCTGCTCGAGCGCCTCCGACTGGGCAGACAGTCTCCGGTCGGCGCGATTGCGAATGTCATCCAGTCGAATGAACGGGCGGGCTCTAGGCTCCCGTCCACGGAGTCCGATGAGATCTTCGCCTCCCGTCAATTCGTCTACCGCATTCAATAGAAAATCCCCGTTATTAGCCCATGGTTCTCGGTAGCGCGTGCCATTGATCTCTTGGTCTCTAATCCATAAGAGGTCTGCTAACCAGTCCGTGTCGGCGATGACAATGACATCGGCAGACTTTTTCTGATTTGCGGCGCTCGCCGAAAACGCAGAGGGTAGCGGTCCACGAAGATGCGTGGCGATGATGTAACGTTGACCCGTCGGATGGAATCCATGCCGAAGGGTTTCTGGTGAAGCGCCAAATGCCAGATCCGCAACTTTAATCGGTGCACTGGAGACACTCGTTTCAATGAGCGTCGTTGCAGAAACACCTGTCGGAACATGAACGCTTAAAAACCCCGGCGTCGCAAAATCTAATCGATGCAACCCACTCGTCAGCGGATCGTTTGCGGCCAGATTTTCGGAACCGAATCCTGAAAACCCGAGATGTCGGACCGGGCGATCGCCACGACCGCTGCCAATCAGTAGTGCATTGTCTAGATCGCCGACGGCTACCGTTGGGTCGAAGTTCAGCCCCCAAGTGCGCAGTAAGGGTTCCAAAGTCGAGGCGTGGTCAGTGCCGACGCTTGGATCATCCTGCTCATTATCGAACTGCGCATCAGGATCCACAGCGACAAAGGCATGTCCGCCATTGGCGATGAACTGATCGATTGCCGTTAAGAGTTGCGAAGAAATTCCTTTCGGATGCAAGATGAGCAGCGCATCGAGATCCTTCGGGAGCGCGATGTCACTCGATAGGATATCCCGCACTTCATATTGTTCGCGCAGTTCGTCGTCGATCGCCCAAGCAGGGTGTCCGGGTATCGCCGAACTGCCAATGATTGCACCCGTGGGTAAGGTCGATATTAATCCGACCGTGGCGCGATGTGGTCGGGCGACCTGTCGAATAAGGCGCGCAATACGGTATTCGAGAAATGCCGCTTGGGATGGCTCAAACAAGTCGATTGAGGCATGGCCGATGTCCGATTCGGCCACCAGTCCAAGCCAGAGGCTGTCGCCGGCTTCACCCACGGGAATAGAACGCAAGCCGATTTCGGAGGCATGGTCTTCATCGTCGGAAAAAGGCGTCGGATCGATCACCGAAAAATGAATCTTGTCACGCGCTCGGGCGGATATATCGGCCAATAGTTCTCTAATTCTTCGCGCTTGGGTGCCGTAACCGGGCGCCGCTGTGAGTGTGCGTGATGATGCATATAGCGTGAGCGTAAGCGGGTGTTCGATGTTATTGAGTAAACGTTGCGTCGCTGGCGCAAGCGTATACAGACTCTCCTCCGTTAAATCGAATCTGGCGCTGCCCAACAGGCGCGGGGCGCCTATTGAAGCCAAGAGTACTGCGATCAGTATTCCAACTGCAGTCAGCCCCGGATGAACGCGACGCTTAAATAGGACTAAGGGTAAATCGCGAATCTGGTTCAGAACCACGGCGGTCGCAAAAAGACCGGCCATCGACAAGACCAGAAAATAGATTACGTCATCCAATCCAATCACGCCCCTTGCGAGCGCATGATGGTGCGAGAGGGCCCCAAGATCGGCGATTGTCTCAATCAGAACCGTCGGAATCCGGTCGCGAGCGAATTCAGCCATGATCGGATGACCCGCGAGCAGCACGACGGTTCCGCTACAAGCGGTTGCAACGTATGCGCTGACTTGATTCCGACTCGCAGCCGATAATGCCGAGCCTATGCTCAGTAGCGCCGCGCCGAGAAGTAGAGTGCCGATGTAAGCAGAGACGATTGCGCCATGGTCAGGGTGGCCCAAAAATGACACGGTTGCCCATAACGGGAATGTAGTCAGTAAAGCAACGATCAATAGAACGACTGCAGCCGTCCACTTCGCAACTACGATGGTGCTGAGGTTTATGGGGCGGGTGAGTAACAGCTCAATCGTGCCTTGCCGACGCTCTTCTGCCCACAGGCGCATGGTTAAGGCGGGGGTCAGCCACACGAGTAGCCCAATCTGAATCGTGAAACAGTTGCTTAGATCGGCCTGGCCGCCTGCCAATAAATCCCCGATTTCGAAAGTCCCAATGGTCGTCAAGACCGCGTAAGTGGCAATGAACAGATAAGCCAGCGGTGATGTAAACGCACCTTGTAGCTCTCGTCTCAGGATGGCGAAGAATCCGATCATTCCCTTGCCTCCCGATTGGTGAGCTTGCGAAAGACATCTTCGAGGCGACCGCTTTCGCGATGTATTCCAATCATCCGCCATTTCGCGGAGGCGGCTAGAGCTGCGATGTCCGCGAACGGCATTGAACCGGTCTGAGGCAATGCGGTCAGCCGTCGATGCTCGGCGTCTACCTCAATTTCACTCACCGAGGGTAGAGCGCTGATTTGCCGCGCGACCTCTGGGAGTTCATCGGCGAGTTCGAGTTCGATACTGACCGCATTATGATGGCGCGACCCTGCTGCGATTTGGTGTGGTGCGCCGTCAGCTAGGAGTTGACCGTCTGACATGATCAGCGCCCGATCGCACACCCGCTCAGCCTCATCGAGCATATGCGTGGAGATCAGGATCATTCGGCCCGGGGCTAATTCATTAATCAAATGGTGGACTTCATCACGTTGATTCGGGTCGAGCCCGTCTGTGGGTTCATCCAGTATCAGGATGGTCGGATCGCCCACGAGTGCAATCGCTAGGGCGACTCGACGTCGTTGTCCTTTGGACAGGGTATCGGCGAAACGGTGGGCCAATGGACCGAGGTTGAGGCGCTCACACAGACTTCTGATTGCCCTCGTGCGCGCTCGCCGTTTGATGCCGCGCGTCGAGGCGGCGAAATCAAGAATCTCCAGCACGGTCGCGTCGTGCGATAACGGCGCGCCCTCTGGTAGGTAACCGATCGTTCGACGGGTGTCGCGATCTGTGGGATCGCCGCCTAAGACCCGTACGGTGCCGCTCGTTGGGCCGAAATAGCCAGCAATCAAGCGCAGTGCCGTAGACTTGCCTGCGCCATTCGGTCCGAGCAAACCGGTAATGCCTTCCTTGATGTGAAAGCTCAGGTCCGTCAGGGCGATAATTCGCCCGTAACGCTTTGAAACCTGTGCAAAGTTGATCATGGCAGTAGTCCGCACGGCTAACCAGAATTTCGGAATACCGAACCTGCACAGGCGATCCGGCTCATGTAATCATAGCAATGCCTAGAAGTGCTGAGGGAGTGTGCGATGAAGCCTCAAACAAGTGGGACATTGATTTGGGATATCCCGACGCGCCTATTTCACTGGGTTTTATTTCTGTGCGTCAGCGGCGCCTTCCTGTCGGCTTGGTTTTACCAATACATTCCTTTTCTTGCGCATGAAATTTGTGGTGCCACGGCACTGGTGCTGATTGCCTTTCGCCTATTTTGGGGTTTTGTAGGCCCGGCACATGCCCGGTTTTCCGATTTTTTACGTGGCCCGAAGGCAACCTTTAGCTATCTGCGCGCCGTCTTTCAGCGGGAATCGCCGCCGATCAGTGGCCATACGCCTACAGGTGGCTGGATGATCCTGCTGCTCCTCCTCTTAGTAGGGGCGCAGGCCTCATTAGGACTCTTCTCCAACGATGAGACGGATAGCGCCGGACCGTTCTACGCTTGGGTCAGTCATTCGACCAGCAATAAGCTATCTGGTCTGCACGAATTGGTGGCTGATTGCTTAATGGTGGCGATCGCTCTGCACGTCATCGCAGTCATTTTCTACAAGGTGGTCCTCAAGGAGGATCTCGTGCGGGCGCTCCTGACGGGGCGCCGGCACGGCGTGCCCGAGTCGGCTGCGATCAGCAGTCACCGACTCGGACTCGCAATCGTCATATTGGTCGTCTGCGCCGCGCTATTGGTGTGGTTGATTCGCATCGCGCCGCCACTTCCGAGCGTTCTGATGTAGTCAATCTTCCTTGTACTTCTCGTGACATTCCTTACAAACGGCTCGGGTGTCGAGTACTAATGTCTTAAGTTTCTCGGCATCGGCTGTTTTAGCGCCCTCACTCAGCGCTTCCGTTTTGCTGATGAATTTCTTCAGCAGCGCGTCAAATTCAGGACGGTGTTCCCAAATCGCGGCCTTGGCTTCCGTCTTCCCTTTGATCGCTGAACCCTCTGGGAACGCCTCAGGAAGCATTTCGGCTAGGGCAGCAACGCGTGCTGCGCGGGTTGTAGCCTCGGATTTATCAAACGGGGCCTTACCCTGCGCCATGGCGCCGAGCGGCGCAAAATTCCAGGCAATAGCTCCGTAAAGCCCATGTCGGTAATCATTCGCCTGTTCCGCTTTCGTATGGGAATCGTGGGCAAAGGCAAGACCGATGCCGCATATAACGAGTGCTGATAAAGCTAAGAGCTGACGGGACATAACTTCTCCTAAGAACTTAGCCGCTTACGCGGCTGAAAAAATCGCGATTACCGAGCCGATACCTACGACCCAAAACAATGAGCGCATCAGGGCGTAATCGTAAATATAGGCAACCACATACAAGACACGGGCAGCGATGAAGAGTTCCGCGTAAGTATCTACCCGGGCCTGCGGGCCGTGCGCAGCGTGCGCAACCAACACGGCCGCGGCAAAAAATGGAAAGGCTTCGAATGAATTTTTTTGTGCCGCATTAGCGCGGGCTCGTTGGCCGGTTTGCTTGGCGAGCCAATCCCGCGGATTGCGGTTGTCATAGCCGCCGCCTGACTTCGCGATGCCGGTTGCAAGGTACGGCAACAGCCCGGCAATCAAAATGCACCAATAAGCGATGGTCATGATAGGTCCTTTTTCTGTTTGTTCTTTAGATTTGTACTCGGAGCCAGATATCCCGGCCCCCGGAGCACGTGGCCTGGGCGGGCTCCGGTCATTTGACCGTGGGCAATGACTGGCTGCCCATTCACGAGGACCCAGTCCATTCCTGTTGAGAGTTGGTTCGGTTCAGCAAAGGTGGCGTGATCGGAAATTGTCTCAGGGTCGAAAATGACCACGTCGGCCCATAAGCCGATTTTCAGCATCCCACGATCTGCGAGCCGCATTCGGGAAGCAGGTAACGAAGTGAATTTTCGTATCGCATCCTCGAGAGACAACTTGTGTTCGTCGCGTACATACTTGCGCAGGATTCTTGGGAAAGTCCCAAATGCACGAGGATGCGGATGGAACGAACCCAAAATGCCTTCGATAGACGCCCCAGAACTGTCGTTATTGACAGAGGTCCAAGGCTGGATGAGTGCGAGGGAGACGTCTGCTTCATTCATGCCAAAAACTGCGCATTCCGACGAGGCTTGATCGTCAGCGAGGATATCCAGTAAGACATCCATCGGGTCTGCGCGACGTTCGTCTGCAATTTCTTTGATCGTTCGCCCTTGCAACGGCTTCAGGGCAGGATTGTGCACAACTCCCACTAGGATACCCTCTGGACCGGCAACTTCTTGCCACTCGTTATCCCACTCAGCGCTAGATCGAAGCATATCGGCCTTGATCCGGGCACGAGCGACTGGGTCTCTTAAGCGATCCAATAGTTTTTCTTTGCCGCCGTCGTGGGCCCAAGGCGGTACGAAGGCTGACATATCATTAAACCAAGCCGTGTAGGCGTAGGTGTCTGCTGCGATATCGAGTCCTTCGGACCGCGCGGCATTGATTTTTCCGACGACCGTCGACATATGGCCCCAATTCGACTTACCGCCGGTTTTCAGGTGCCAGATTTCGACTGGAATTTTCGCCTCGCGAGCAATACGGAAAGTCTCATCGAGCGCAGTGTCAATACCGTCACCCTCCGAGCGCATATGTGTTGCATAGATGCCGCCGGCGATGGATGCTTCTTGAGCCAGAGCGATCAGTTCCTCGGTGCTCGCATACGGGGCAGGGGCGTACTCCAGAGATGTTGAAACTCCTCGTGCCCCTTGCTGCATGGCGGTACGCACAAGGCTTCTCATCCGTAGCAGCTCATCAGCGGTGGCCGTACGATTGTCATTACCAATCACCGCCTTTCGCAGCGTCGTTGCGCCCACATACGACCCGAGGTTGATACCGATACCCTGCTGTTCAAGCCGGGCGAAGTAGCTGGCGAAATCGGTCCAATTAAGGTCAAGGCCGTAATGCGACAGATCAACCCGCAAGTCGGTAGCGGCGGTCCCTGTCGCAGGTGCTGCTGAGCCACCCTCGCCGGTGATTTCAGTGGTAATGCCCTGATAAATCTTGGATGGAAGCCGGGGATCTACGAGAATTGAGAATTCTGATTGGCCGAGCATGTCAACAAAGCCCGGCGCCACAATTTGATCATGCGCATCAATGACTTGAGCGGCATTTTTCTCTTCAAGCTTGCCAATGGCAACAATGTGACCATCCAGAATCCCAACGTCAGCGGCATACCAAGGCGAGCCCGAGCCGTCAATCACATGACCGTTTTTGATCAGAACGTCATATGGACGTTGGCCAGCATTGGCTGTCGCGACAAATGCCAACATTAAAGCGGCTATCTGGCGTCTGATGTGCACGGTAGTGTCTCCAATAGGTTCAAGTCATCCCAGAGTAACACCGCTCGCAGCGGCAGCGGATGTCGCGTCGCCAGTGGATTTCTCTTCTTGGTGGAAGGGTAGCGGCGACCGTTCCCGCAAGATCCACAACACCCGTTCTAGTAATAATACGGAAGACAATAAAGACTCTCGATGAACCAAGCCGGCAGTCCCGGCCAATAATTCCTGTCGGACTCGATTTACAAGCGCGCCGCGCTCAGCGGTTAATTCGTGCAGTAAATCTCGTGCGTCATGGGATTTTTGGTCGCAGGCTTCAGCGACCACCATGAGTAAGGCGTGCAGGCCTTCCACGAGGGAGCGTACGAAGGCAGGGCGCTCGACGGCCGGGATTGCGCTGAGTTCGCTGACGAACTTTGCCAATGACTTCTGCAACGCTGTCAGGTCACCAATGCGGCGGCGGGCGTCGAAAATATGCTCGGTCGACATCTCCGGGTTTTCTCGGATCAGTTCGGTGAGGAAATCTTCCATCTGAACGGCCACAGTGTCGCTCGCCGAAGCGCGAAGGGATAGCGGCGGTGCATTCGGATTGCGCTCGCCATCGTCGCGTAAGTCTTCCAGATAGTCAGGTAATGCATTAATCAGACGGACGTGCTCAAGTCGGACTAATTCGAGCGCAGTCCCAGGGTCCCCGACCGCATCGTCATATAAGTAAGCCGGTTTCGACAGCGTGTCGCCCGGCCCGGACGGCGCAGCCCAAGCCGCCAAACTCAATACGGGGCGTTTCAACGTCCAGGCGATCACGATTCCTACAAGTTGCACGTATAAGAACACTTGTCCCACTTGGGCCGGTAAATCCAGAGTCACGGCCTCGGCGGCGGTCGCTAACCCTATGGGGTAGCCGTGGCCTTCCGCAAGCACGAGGGGTAGCAATAGCAATGAGGCTAGGCTACGGATGATGCCTTGCGTCATCGCAAGTTGTCGTGCTGGTCCTTCTAGGCTTGAGGATACGAGGACAACCGCGGCACCTGAGCCTGCGCAGGCACCTAAAATGAGCAAGGTCATTCCGTGCAGGTTTAATAGCCCCGCAGCGGCTAATGGAAGAGCCAGCGCGGCCACGACAGACGACGACTGTAACGCTGTCGCGAGAACAAACCCGGCAAGCAGAGAGATGCCGGCGCCGGACGCAGTGAATTCGATAAAGTCGCGCACCCAGTAATCGTCACGAACCTCAGCAACGGCCTGTTTGACCAGCGTCAGGCCGAGTAAAAGTAGTCCTAGTCCGAATAACGCATACACGGCGTGCCTGAAGCGCGCTTGCTGATCTAGTCCGTTAAAAAAGGCCAAACCGATGATGCCCAGTAGATAAAGAGCGAGGGCATGTACATTCAGCGAAGCCAGAAGGACGAGTGCCGCCGTTCCTGCGTTTGCCCAAGCCAACATGGCAACAGCAACAGTCAGTGTCAACGCGCCTGCGGCGACTAGACCCGTCGCGATGAAGGTCACTGCGCTAGTGGACTGCGTCAGCGCTCCAGCGCATAAACCTGCGAATGAGGCAACGCCTGGCCGGCCTAAGGTTTTGGCCAGCAGTTTCCGAATACTGCCTGATGCCAATTCTCGTAGGTGGGATGACACCAGGCGCATCCCAATGAAGAAAACGCCAAGTCCGGCGCAGGCGGTCGCCGATGCATTCATGTCTTTAATGCCGGATCACGCAGAGTTCGAGCAAGCATGCTCAACACCAGCAGTAGCGAGAGACCAATGGAGATCCAGATGATGCGCGATAAGGTCGCAAAACGGTCGATCGCCGTGGCGCGATCTAAGCCCTCGGTCTTGCGTTCGCCCACGAGCATCGCCGTCACCAGTTCATCGAGACCCGAATTTAACGGTCGGTCGATACCGCGTACGGCCATGTCGGCTTGATCGCGGAGCTTCGGAACTTGCTCCGACGTTGGTAAATTCAAGCGATAGCCCGTTCCAACTTTCGCATGTTCCGCTCGTAGGGCTATCGCGCTCTCTCGCGCTTCGTTGTCTTTTGTTGTCTCCGCCCAGTCGATTACGCTTTGTAAGTTTGCATCGGTTCGTCGTTCGCTGACTTCAAATTCGTGCATGGCCGTCTCGTAGTTGGTACGAGATTCGCCACGGAGCAATAAATTCTTCCAGCTTTGCACCTGAATCTTGAACGAAACCTGTGCGCTGCGGGCATGATCAACGGCGCTCAGGAGCGCCGACTGACGCTCTAGCATCCTTGCTTGCATCCGCTCCATAGACCACAACGAAAACAGACTCACCAGTCCGCTGGCTAGCAAGGTAAGGACTAACAGACTCGCCAGTTGAATGAGTGCGCGTCTTAACCGAGCACGTTCGAAATTTGAAGGCAAAGCGCTCATGCATCACTCTTAAAACTTGGAAACTTAGTGCTTATACCACGGGTTTTTGACAGGCTGATGTTAACCGTAGGCCCCCCCGCTCAGGCCCCAGCGTCCTGTGCTTTGTTGTGCTTCGCAGCCATCAGCATAGAAACAGCAGCATATAGGACGACAAGAATCACGAGACCGCGCATCGCGTTTAAGTGGCCACTGATGGCGGTGACCAACGGGAAAGCGGCAAAAGTTCCCAAGACCCCACCAATCACTAACCCCACCGCGACGGAATGATCAAAGCGGCCGGAGCGGATAAAGCCAATGCTGGCCACCGGAATAATCAATCCGTCACTTCCGATCATGATGGGATACGCAGCAATCGGGTGCATGCCAAGCATCGATAGCAGAACCATACTTGGCGCGTAATTACCGATTCCGATGCACATCAACGCGCCCAGAATGAAATTTGACCCTACGGCGAGTAGGAATCGCCAACCCGTGAGCGTCATTTCAGTCCCGGAGTTCGGGATCAAGCCCAGTAATCCCATCACCAGGAATCCGGCCGCCACCAACAAAGCGCAGCCCATCACCGTCTGGATATGACGTTTGGACATGCGACTTACGAGTCCGGCGCCAAACCAAGCACCAAGACCGGAGCTGCCGATCATTGCAAAAAGCAGTAGCGGATCAACTTTTATAGAGACGATGAACAGAAACGCCCCGAAAAAAGAGGGAATGGCGCTGCCGACATTCATGGTGCCAGGGATCAAATCGTCCGTCGGGCGGCCTCGGAGTTTAAAAAGCGAGGTAATTTGCGCATAGGAGCCAATGCCTAATGTGTCCAAGAAGTTGACGACGATGCCGATGATCACGTCCCCGAGGCCTAGTTTCGAGGATGGCTTGTTCCGGCGGGTCGCACGTACCCACGCAGTGACGGCGATCAGGTGAGCTAGCGCTACCATTCCGTACAAGAGCCATTGAGTCAGCATGCTGAAGATTCTCCGCGTAATTCTGGACGTTACACTGTAGTTTAGATGGCGTGAAACGTAACCATGTCTGATTTAGGGCGATGCTTGGTCGGTACGGTATCCACTACCGTATGCCATTCGGCTTAGCCAACGTATCCAGGTAAAGATGGGCAAAGCGCTCTCGCAATTTGTTCTTTTGGATCTTACCCATCGTGTTCTTGGGTAACTCGTCAACGACAATCACGCGCTTCGGGACTTTGTATCTAGCCAAGCGATTACGCATCAACTCAATCACAGTCGCTTCGTGCATTGCCGCACTCGGCTTGAGGATGACGGCTGCTGTGACTGCTTCGCCGAAATCTCGGTGAGGCACCCCAAAAACGGCGCTTTCAGATATCTGGTCAAGACGGTCGAGCTCTAACTCAATTTCTTTGGGATAAACGTTGTATCCGCCGGTAATCACGAGATCTTTTGCCCGTCCGGAGATATGCAGGTACCCATCTGAGTCGATAAAGCCCAGGTCGCCAGATCTGAAATAGCCGTCAACAGTCCGATCCGCGGCAGTCTGATCGGGTGCACGCCAATAACCGGCGCACACATTTGGTCCACGAATTTCGATCATCCCGACGTTCGGCCCATCGCCGTCGGTGCGTTGGTCGGTGATGCGAAGCTCTACACCGGGTAGCGGCAGCCCTACGGATCCGGGTTTACGAACACCGGTGTAAGGATTAGAGGTATTCACGAGCGTTTCTGTCATGCCGTACCGCTCGAGGATTACTTTTCTAGTTCTAACCTCAAATTCTCGATGAGTTTCGCTGAGCAGAGGGGCAGATCCAGAGATGAAGAGCCGTACTCCGCTCACCGCCTCCGGAGTGAGTTCGGGGCAGGCGAGCAGACGCGTGTAGTGAGTCGGCACTCCCATAAATACGGAGCCGTTTGAGAGAGATTCAATTGTCAGCCGAGGATCAAATATCCGATGGATTCGTACCGCGGCACCGACGGCGAACATGGTATTCAGACTAAGAAATAGGCCGTGGACGTGGAATAAAGGCAGCACGTGGACCAACAGATCCTCACGGGTCATTTGCCAGCTACTCGCGAGGCACTGAGCGTTGGCGACCAAATTGCCGCGAGTAATCATGGCCCCCTTCGACCTGCCGGTCGTTCCAGAGGTATAGAGCAAAGCGGCGAGGGTGTCGGCCGCAATCGAGATGACAGGTGAGCCGACTGATTGCATCTCAACCCGGTTGGCGATTGAGCCGTTACCGCGTGCACCCAGCGTTTCGACGGTAGGGCACCCGTTCGCCGCTGCGATTTCCACGGCGGCCTCAGTCTTGGCCGGATCGACAATAAGTACTTGAGGTTGGCTGTCTGAAATAAAGTGGCGTAGCTCAGCCGCGGTATAGGCCGTATTGAGGGGAACCACGGCCGCCCCGACCCGTAAGCAGGCGAGGTAGACCAGCACAGCCTCTAGGGATTTCTCAACCAGGAGCGCGACCCGGTCGCCCACATGCACCCCCAAATCGAGCAATACGGCGCCGTACCGGCCTACAGACTGGTGGACCTCCGCATAGCTCATTCGCCGGCCAAGGTCGTCCTCAAGGCATAGGCTGTGTCCGGCCGATTGCGCCACCGATTCAATCCAGCGATAAGGGTCCTCGACGGCCATCCTAAGCTCCTCACATCCGGTCCAGTCATTGACACTGGTCATGGGCAAGTCTGGACAATCCGACCAATGACGGTCAATGCATGATCAGCGGCGGCGACCTGGCTGTTCGAATGTGGAAGAATGTCTTTCTTTGGGGTCGGCTGTCGCCAGGCAAGGCATCTTGTGGGCGCGGTATTTGATGATGGAGAGGCGACGAGAGCTATGAGTTTTTTAGGATTCAAAGATCGCGAGGGCGCCGTGTACAACGGTGCTGCACTGTTATATGTAGGGACCGGGTATAGCCTTGGTCTGTACGCGTTAATGCACGGCGGAATCTGGCCCAGTGTTCTCGGTGCCCTTTGGCTTGCCCACGCCATGATTATTGCGGCCTATCTGCTCCATGAATGTGGACACAACGCGATTTTCAGTCAGAACAAGGGTAACGCGCACCTAGGTTCAATCCTGACTTGGGTCACGGGTAGTTCCTATGGCACCTATGAAGATATCCGGGTGAAGCATTTTCGCCATCATGTGGATAGTGCAGATGTTATGTGGTTCGAGTCTCGTCAGTGGTTCAATACTCACCCCATCGCCGCTCGGATCGTCCAATTTTTAGAATGGTTTTATTTTCCCGCGCATGACATGGTCATGCATTTCATTATGATCTTCGGATCTTTCATCATTCCGGCACGTCGGGATCAGCGCATAAGAAACTCAATCGTTATCCTAGTGCGAGGCTCGCTTTTCTTCTTATTGGCTTGGGCTTTCCCGAGCGCGGCCGTTGGTTATTTTATCGCCTATTTGCTGATGATGACGGTTCTACGATTCATGGATGCCTTGCAACACGATTACGGCGGTACGCCAGTGTTGTTTGAGAACGTCAAAATGCCGCATCGAGGCGACCGTGTGTACGAGCAAGCACATACCTTCAGTAATCCGCTGTCTCTCCGGCATCCTTGGATTAACGTTCTAGTACTGAATTTTGGATATCACAACGCTCATCACGCTAAACCAACGACGCCATGGTTTCGCTTGCCGGCATTGCATCGCGAACTCTTTGGTGATGACGATAGCCGCGTTATTCTCTTTTGGGCATCCTTCAAGAGTTTTCATCGCTATCGAGTCTCCCGGGTGGTCGGAGAGTCGACGAGTCAGGAGGGTGAAGCGTATCTGGCACTGGCCCGCGTCGGTAATGTTAGCGGTGGTAACGCCGTCTCGTTCTTGACCTCGTTCTAGGAAGGAGTCGTTCGTGCAGAAGTTAGAAATATTCCAGTCACTCTGGGCGATGGACTTCCGGAATCCGGCTGTGCAGGAGCGTGGACATGAGCGGAATTTCGAAATCATTGCCGAGGCAGGCTACGACGGGGTCTGTGTCGACCCTGCGGTGAGCGACTTGCCGAAATACGAGGCAACGTTGCCCTATTTCGAAAAACACGGCCTTAAAAGTATGGTTAATTTGTTCCCCCGACAAAGTCGGGATATGAAGCCATTGTTGGATTTTTCGAAACGGGTTAACGCGGCGAAGGTCAACATCATCGGTCAAGTCATGCCCGTCAGCGTAGCCGGCGCCATTCCGCTGATATACCGCTGGATGGATCAGGCCGCCGCAATGGGATTTGATCTGCTCTTTGAAACCCATCGGGACAGCCTGCTGAATGACCTCTATTACACGTTGGAAGTCTTGGACGCGATTCCTGAGTTGCTACTGACCGCTGATCTTTCGCATTTTGTGCTCGAGCGTGAATTTCAGTTGCCCTTATGCCCTCGAGACCGAGGCTATTTACAGCGGATTCATGATCGCAGTGACTGCTTCCAAGGGCGGGTGGCCTCGCGAGAGCAGATTCAGATCCAACTCGATTTTCCGCAACATGCGCCGTGGGTCGCCCTCTTCAAGGAGTTGTGGCGAGATGGGTTGCGCAGCTGGCGCTCTCGAAATCACGAAAATGCGACCTGTGTTTTCCTCTGTGAACTCGGCCCGCCGCCTTATGCTATTACCGATGGTCAGCGTTTAGAGCTGTCAGATCGATGGCAAGAAGCGTTGCAAATGCGGGACTGGATTCGAGAAATCTGGGCCGATTTGGACCGGGAAGACGCAGCGCAGGTTACCGCGCATGGATGATTCCTTCCACAAGTATGCCTGCCAGTTCTGCGGCTATATTTACGATGAAAAATTAGGCGATCCAGACCACGGGCTCGCGCCAGGCACACGTTGGGCAGATGTTCCGGATGATTGGTATTGCCCGGACTGCTGCGTCACCAAGGCCGATTTCGCACTGCTTGAGGAATAAGAGCCGATGCGCCGTTTAAGTCGCCACCGCGAGCAGATTACTGTGACGCTGCTGCTCGCTGTTGTTTCGTACGCATCATTTTCCACACCCCTGCCTGCCGTTCGTGGTGACCGGGCGAGTGGTTGGTTAAGTCAGACGCGCTCGGAGTTGTTTGCTCGTCACGGTCTTGTGGCCACAAGCCAACCTTTAGCCGCGAACGCTGGCTTGGACGTGCTCAAAAGCGGCGGGAACGCATTTGATGCGGCGATTGCTACCGCAGCTGTCTTAAACGTCGTCGAACCTGGTAGTGCAGGGATAGGCGGCGACGTGTTCATGATTGCCTGGGTTGCCAAGGAACACCGGTTGGTTGCGCTCAACGGCAGTGGCCGTGCGCCTGAAGGTGCGACGGCAGCCTGGTTAGCCAAACACGGATTTGCCGATCAGATGCCGCAGCACCGGATTGAAGCTGTCACTGTTCCGGGCGCTGTTGATGCTTGGGATACGATCCTTCGCCGCTACGGTACCCGTGACTTAGCGGCTTTGTTGGAGCCCGCTGCGGTGATCGCAGAGGAAGGATATGCCGTCAGTGAGCGCATTGCCCATGATTGGGTCTATGGCGCTGAAGTGTTGGCAGGTGACGCTGATGCCAGTTCAGTCTATCTGCCGAATGGAACGATCCCAAAGACTGGCTCTGTTTTTCGAAACCCGGATCTTGCACGCGCTTTGAGGATGATCGGAGCACAAGGGCGGTCGGCGTTTTATGAAGGCGATATCGCGAACGCAATATTGACTAAGTCGAGGGCTCTCGGCGGCACAATGACTGCGGCCGATCTGTTGGCGACGCATGCAAACTGGGTCGATCCCATCACGACGAGCTACCATGGCTACGATGTGTATGAAATGCCGCCCAATACGCAGGGTTTTGCGACCCTAGAGATGCTCAATATTCTTGAGGTGTGTGCTCCGAAATTGGGCATTAACTTGGCGAAGGCTGGCCCGTCTTCTCCCTCTTATTGGCATCTCCTAGTGGAGGCTAAAAAACTGGCCTACACGGATTTGTACGCCTTTAACGCGGATCCCGGTGCGGTTGACGTTCCGGTAGCAAGACTGATTTCTAAAGATTATGCAGCGACGCTGTGCTCGAAGATCAGCTTGCGTCACGCAAGTACGCCACAGCCCAAAGGTGACCCGGTTGGAGGGACTGTCTACTTAGCGACCGCCGATGCCGAGGGCAACATGGTGTCGTTCATTTACAGCATCTATGACACCTTCGGATCCGGTATCGGCATACCTGGGTTTGGATTCGTACTGAATAACCGTGGTGCGTTATTTAGCCTCGATCCGTCCAGCCCAAATGTGATTGCCCCGGGTAAGCGACCGTTTCATACGCTTTTGCCGGGATTTTTGATGAAGGACGGCGAGCCTCTGTTGGCTTTTGGGTTGATGGGAGGCAGTCAACAGGCTCAAGGCCACGCGCAAGTCTTGATCGACATGATCGATCTCGGCTTGAACCCGCAAGCGGCTTCAGATTTAGCCCGATTTACCCATGCACAAGGCACCAATCTGTTGCGATTAGAAACGGCGCTATTTGCTCAGGTTGGTCCCGCATTGAGCCGTCTTGGTCATCGGGTTTCGCCTGATAACGGCGACGACATGGGCGGATACCAAGCGGTTGGCCTGCTGCCGACGACCCCGTCCAAACTTGATGGCCCTGGCAAGGATCAAAAAATTCCACGTGTTTATCGCGGAGCGTCTGATCATCGAAAAGATGGGCAGGCGGTTGGCTGGTAAGTCTGTTGAGACGGCGTTTCAGCGCTGCGCGAAGCAGACAATCTCGTGCTAAATTCTCTCTGAACGTATGCTTTTCCGGCCAAATGTGCTCGGATCAGATGGTTTCATAGAGATCACGGATTTGATGGCGCTCCCAGAGGGATTCGAACCCTCGTACCAGCCTTGAGAGGGCTGTGTCCTGGGCCTCTAGACGATGGGAGCAACCGAAACGGGACGATGAGGCGTCGTCACGTTAGCCTGCTATTATACGACACAACTCGAAAACGACAAGAGACGCTGCCCTGAGCACCCATGACCCTAGAACTGCTATGACCTACTCTACAGATGGTCGCCCGGTAATCATTTCCCGGGCTCAGCACAACATTTCCCGTGCGGATATCTCACCTGCGGCCCTCAAAGTTCTTTACCGGTTGAAAGAAGCCGGCTACCAAGCTTTTTTAGTCGGTGGCGCAGTCCGCGACTTGTTGCTCGGTAACCATCCGAAAGACTTTGATATCGCGACGAACGCCTTGCCTGAAGAGGTGCGTCGGGTCTTTCGTAACTGCCGTTTGATCGGTCGTCGATTCCGTTTAGCTCACGTGCATTACGGCGATGAAATTATTGAAGTCGCCACTTTCCGTGCTTCGGCTGCGCCCGATGAAGTAGACGACGAAGACCACCGCGAAATCGATGACAACCGCGTACAGGACGACAGCGGGCGTTTGCTGCGGGACAACGTCTACGGAGATATCACGGGAGACGTGTGGCGTCGTGATTTCACGGCCAATTCGCTCTATTACAACATTGCTGATTTCAGTGTGTGGGACTACACCGGGGGAGCCGCCGACGTACACGCTCGAGTCTTGCGTCTCATTGGTGACCCGGAGCAGCGGTATCGCGAAGATCCAGTCCGTATGCTGCGTGCCGCGCGATTCGCAGCCAAACTCGGATTCACCGTACACGACGACACATTGCACCCGATGCGGGAACTTGCCGATCTTTTGGCCGGTGTGCCTGCGGCGCGGTTGTTTGACGAGTGTTCGAAGTTATTCCTCAGCGGGCACGGTTCGGCATCACTCGACCGCCTAGTCGCATTTGGTCTGCTCCCGCACTTGCTACCGGCGACCGCCAATGAGCTGCGCCGTGAACCAGACGGCGCGGCCGCGCGCTTGTTGCATCTGGGTCTTGAGGGTACTGACGCTCGTGTGCGGGCGGATAAGTCAGTCACGCCAACTTTTCTTTATGCGGTCCTGCTCTACGGGCCGATCCTGCGTGCGACCGCATCTCGCATGGAAACTGGGGTTCCTGAGTCTTTTTCACTCTCAGATGCGATTGATGACGTAGTGCAGGCGCTGATGCGTCGCGTAGCGGTGCCGAAGCGGTTCACGCTGCCGCTCAAGGAAATGCTCCTCTTGCAGCCGCGATTTGATCGTCGCGACGGACGCCGTGCACTCGCATTACTGGCCCATCCGAGATTCCGTGCGGCCTATGATTTTATGTTGCTGCGCGCGGACGCCGGACTTGTTTCCGGTGAGATTGCTGACTGGTGGACTGAGATTCAAACGCTCGATCACGAGGGCCGTGTGGCGATGGTTGCCGCGGTGCCTCGCCTCGCAAAGTCGCCGGGCGAAGAGGGTGAAGTTGAGGTCACGGACGGTGAGGATCGTCCACGACGCCGGCGCCGTCGTCGGCGTGGTCGCGATGGTGGTGGTCACGGTGGTTCGACCGACGGTGGCTGAACAATCGCTGGATTGGTGCCGAGCGTTAATTGCGCTAGGTAGCAATCTGGACGACCCTCCGGCGCAAATTGCGGCGGCTGTCGCTGCGCTGAAACATCTTGAGGGCTGCCGTTTGATCGCGGTGGCCCCCAACTATTGGTCAGCGCCTTGGGGTCCACCAGGGCAGCCTGTATACATGAATACCGCTGCGATTTTGGAAACGCAGTTGTCGCCCAATGGGCTTCTGAGAGCGCTGCTCAACCTTGAGCGTCAATTGGGCAAGGTGCCTCCAGTGGAGCGCTTCGGTCCGCGGTCCATCGATTTGGACTTGCTCACCTACGGCGAGGTCGTGCTGGACACCCCCGAGTTGACGTTGCCCCACCCCCGTCTGCACGAACGCGCCTTCGTTCTGTATCCTCTACGGGACATTGCCCCGGGCGACTGGATTCCGGGCCGTGGCCGGGTTCTAGATCTGGCGGCGGCCATGGACGGGTCCGAGACGGTACTTTCAGGAGATCGAGCAACGCTATGAGCGCGCCGTCGTCCACGCCCTCCGCGGCTTATCGCTACGTCGTGATTGAGGGGCCTATTGGCGTTGGCAAGACGAGTCTTGCGCAAAAACTGGCGCCATTGATGGGCGCCGATCTAGTGCTTGAGCACGCCGAGGATAATCCCTTTCTTGAACGGTTCTATCGCAGCCCTCGGACGGGGGCGTTGCCGGCTCAATTGTTCTTCCTGTTCCAACGTTCACGGCAACTTCAGCAATTGCGGCAGAGCGATTTATTCGCGCCGGTCCGGGTTTCTGATTTTCTATTGGAGAAGGACCGGCTGTTCGCGCGGGTCACGCTCGACGATGAGGAATATTCACTCTACGAACAGGTGTATGAGCGTCTCGCGATCGACTCGCCAAAACCGGATCTAGTCGTTTACTTGCAAGCTCCTGTCGATGTCCTCATGGATCGCATCGCGCGACGGGGAATTCGTTACGAACAGGCTATGGAACGTGCGTATTTAGAGCGACTGGTTGATGCCTACACGCGGTTTTTCCATCAATACGTGGATTCGCCACTTTTGATCGTGAACGCCGCGGACGTCGATTTTCTGGCGAACGAGCAACATTTCGCGCAGTTAGAGGCCGAGGTGAAGAAGCCACGGCGTGGCCGGCATTATTTCAATCCCTTCCGGGGTTGATGCTCGTTTGATGGCGCTCTAGGGCCCACTGCACATGTTCTCTGACCAAGGCAGACGGATGGTCCTTCTGCTTGAGGAGTGCTGCGGTCACAGCCTCGGAGGAGGGCGCATTCCCTAAGGCGACGGCGATATTTCTCAGCCATCGATCGTGGCCGATCCGGCGTATGGCTGAGCCGCGCAAGCGTTCATCGAATTCCTGAGCCGTCCAAGCGAAAAGCTCAAGCAAACTGCTGCTGTCGAGGCCATTCCGGGGTTCAAAGACATCGGAGGACGGTAATCGGGCGAACTTATTCCACGGACACGCCAGTTGGCAGTCGTCACAGCCATAGATCCGGTTACCGATGGCCGGTCGCAAGTCTTCCGGAATACTGCCCTCAAGCTCAATCGTGAGATAGGAAATGCAGCGACGCGCGTCGAGTTGATACGGCGCGACGATGGCTCCGGTCGGGCAGGCGGGGATGCAGGCCGAGCAACTGCCACAGTGTTCGCCAGTACGACGGTCGGTAGGCAGGGGCAGTGCAACGAAAAGCTCGCCTAAAAAGAAAAACGAGCCCGCCTTGGGATGAATCAGATTCGTATGTTTGCCAATCCAGCCGAGTCCAGCATTGCGAGCGAGGGGCTTCTCCATGACTGGGCCCGAATCCACGAACACGCGGTGGCCAAAAGGTCCAATCCGCTCAGTGATGGCGTCAGCTAGCGCTTGTAGCCGATTACGCATCAAACGATGGTAATCACGGCCCAACGCGTAGCGGGATACGTAGGCGCTTTCAGAATCGGCTAGGGTTTCGTCGGCATCTCGAGCTTGGGTTGGCCAGTAATCGCTCCGAACGGAAATCACTCGCAGCGTGCCTGGTTTGATCTCGGCCGGCCGGGCTCGTCGGCGGCCAAAACGCGCCATAAAGTGCATGTCGCCGGCATAGCCCGCGTCGAGCCAGGCCGCCAGTCTCTCTTCATCGTCGGGCAACTCAATGGCCGCGATCCCTGCCGCATCAAATCCCAGATCGAGGGCCAATTGCCGAATTTCGGCGGCCAGTGTTTCCAAATGCGCGGCTGAGAGTTCCATGGCGGCGCAGTATAAGGTGCCAACCTGCGCGATAATCGTTGGATGAACTTAAATGCATTTCCGATCTTAACGACTGCGGGCGCGCGCGCCGTAGATGCGCGGGCGATCGCTGAATTCGGTCTTTCCGGCCTTGAGCTCATGGCCCGTGCAGGTCAGGCCGTTGCGGATGCGGTGGTCGTGAACTGGCCGCACTTGCGATCCGTCCTCGTGGTGGCTGGTCGCGGCAATAACGGTGGCGACGGCTACATCGTGGCGCGTCTTTTGCGCCGAAGGGGCCTTCAGGTGCGGGTTGCGGCTCCTTTAGGGCTGCCGCACGTGGGCGATGCCCATGCGGCATACCTCGCCTACACCGAGAGCGGCGGCACCGTCGAACTTGCGGAAATGGTGAACGCAGGGACCGCCCAATTGATCATCGATGCGCTGCTCGGGACCGGGCTGACTCGCTCGATCGAAGGCGTAGCCTTGGCGGCTGTTCGCGCGATGAACGCATCGGCTTGCCCAATACTGGCGGTGGATACCCCTTCGGGGCTCAATACGGATACGGGCCAGCCACAGCCAGAGGCAGTCTTGGCGACGCAGACGCTGACTTTCGTTGCGGAAAAAGTCGGGTTTCATCTGGGCGAGGGTCCTGATTTCGTCGGATTAGTCCAAGTTGATCGCCTCGGCATACCCCGAGCGGCTTACGACGGTGAGCCGCCGGCATTACGGCCGATCGGCCAGGAACTCGTGGCGAAGACCTTGCCGCGCCGGCGACGCACGGCCCATAAAGGTTCCCATGGCCGAGTAGTGATCGTGGCTGGCGGCCCCGGTATGCCGGGTGCGGCGCTGTTGGCTGGGGAAGCGGCTCTGCGCTCAGGTGCTGGGCTCGTGACCGTCGTCACCCATCCCGGGCACGCAGCAGCCATCGCGACGTCGCGGCCGGAATTGATTTGTCTTGGGCTCGATGGGGGTGGTTCGGTACGGGCGGTTTTCGAGTCAGCAGACATCGTCGCCATCGGCCCGGGTCTCGGGCGTACGGCTTGGGCCCGCGATTTATTTCAGGCGGCCTTCGACTGCCCTCAACCCTTAGTGGTTGACGCTGACGCACTCAACCTGCTCGCTGAATCGCGGCAACGGCGTACGAATTGGGTGTTGACGCCGCATCCGGGGGAGGCGGGCCGACTGCTCGGTTGTTCCAACCGGGATATCCAAATGGACCGCCGTGCCGCGCTGAGCTCCTTGGTCGAACGCTACTGCGCTACGGTGGTATTGAAAGGCGCTCGGACCTTGGTCGGCGCCCCTGAACTCGAGCTTCCTTGGGTCTGTCGCGCCGGCAATCCGGGGATGGCTGCTGCCGGAATGGGGGACGTACTGACCGGCGTCATTGCCGCATTATTGGCGCAGCAGGCGCCGCTGCAATCCATCGCAGAGGTCGTTGCGGCTGCTGTGCAAGTGCATGGAATGGCTGGAGATTATTCGGCCTATGCTAAGGCATATGCCAAAGAGCGAGGGCTCTTGGCCAGCGACGTTTTATTGGCGCTGCGATCGGTGGTGAATCCATGAAATGCTTCCTCCCCGATGAAGCTGCGACGATGCTTGTGGGCGCCGCTTTAGGACGCGCAATGACCCAACAGCACGGATTCATTACCCTTGCGGGCGATCTAGGCGCGGGTAAGACCACCTTAGTGCGTTCAGCGTTGCGTGCCTTAGGCCACGCCGGCCCGGTGCGCAGCCCTACCTATACCTTGATCGAGACCTATAGCCTTAGCGCGGGTCTGATTCACCACTTGGATTGGTATCGACTCGCGAGCGATGACGAACTCGACAGCATCGGTTTTCGCGATCTGTTAGCGCCAGGGAATTCCGTCCTGGTGGAGTGGCCCGAACGGATTCCGATAGTGGCTGCACGGTCGGATTTGTCGGTGGCACTCAGCTATGAGGGGGACGGCCGGTCGCTCAGTGCCGCGGCGGATACGGTGGTCGGTGCTGACCTATTGCGGTTATGGATGACCGAGATTGGATGAAGTTTATTACGTAGGTCTCTAAGAGGATTGATTTTTTCGGTGCGCGGGGGTACGGTTGGATCATGGACCGGCTGCCTCATGCATTTCGACTCGGGTTGCCCGTCGCGCTGTGCGCGACGTGGGCTTTTGCGGGTGCTGCAATGGCCTCTAAGCCGCATGGCGCGACCGTTAAGCAAGTGCGGTTGACTGAGATTGCCGGTGGAACCCAAGCGGATGTCCTGATTGATGGTGTAGCGCCGTCAAATCTCTTCAGGTTGAGCAATCCTGATCGCGTTGTGCTCGATCTGGATGCCGCAACGCTAGCCCCTCGCTCGTTCAAACTTCCGGCGGGTCTTGGGCTCGTACACCGCGTCCGAACTGGGCCTCGGGAAGGCGGCGGGCTTCGCGTCGTTTTTGAAGTGGACCCGCAAACGAACGTTCGCCGTGTCGATGCGCCGTCAGGTCACTTGCTGGTTGCGTTGACGCCGGCCGCAGCGTCAGCGCCAGCGCGCACGAACTCGGCGAGAGCGGAGTCAACGGTGGCGGCGGCTCAAGCACCTGCACCTGCGGACACCGCCCCCGTGACGTCTTTGCCGGTCAAGGAAATGGCGGTGGCTGAATCCGCACCTGCCGCAAAGCTTGCGCCCGTACGGTCGCAGACTACCGCTGCAGGTCCGCGTGGACGAGTGCTCACGATCGCCGTGGATGCCGGTCACGGCGGAGAGGACCCAGGCGCATCGGGTCCAGACGGCACCCACGAAAAAGATGTCACCCTCGCCATCGCGCGCGAGTTGGCGGCTCGCGTCAATGCTGAGCCTGGTATGCGCGCTGTACTGACCCGCCCAGACGATCGTTTTGTGCCGTTGCGTGAAAGGATCAATCGTGCCCGCCGCGCACAGGCTGATTTGTTCGTTTCGGTTCATGCAGACGCCGTTCCGGATCGCAGCGTGTCCGGGGCTTCGGTGTATGTCTTATCCGCTCGAGGGGCGACTAACGAGGCGGCAAAGTGGCTAGCCGACCGGGAAAACTCGGCGGATTTGATCGGCGGTGTGTCCCTAGATGACAAAGACAATGTGCTGGCCTCCGTCCTGCTCGATCTGTCGCAGTCAGCCGCGATGAGCGCGAGCATGGTGGCTGCAGAGAAAGTCTTGAACGAGCTGAATACCGTTGGCGATGTCCGTAAGGCGCACGTGCAACAGGCCGGTTTCGTGGTGCTTAAATCGCCTGATATCCCCTCAATGTTGATCGAAACCGCCTACATCACGAATCCCGGTGAAGAGAAACGCTTGCGTGACGAGCGGTATCAGCAAAAATTGGCCAGCGCCATTTTGTCAGGGATACGCGGCTACTTCCGCGACTCCCCGCTACCGGGGACTCGGCTCGCCTCACTCGACTCTGATCGCCCGGGTGTGTCGGGCACGCGCTGATCAGGCATCGGCTGATACACTGCGGCGGAACTGTAAGGTGACCGCGTGCCGATCCGTCTACTCCCCTCTCATCTCGTCAATCAAATCGCTGCCGGCGAGGTGATTGAGCGCCCTGCCTCCTTGGCCAAGGAGCTGGTCGAAAACGCGCTCGATGCCGGCGCTCGACGGATCGAAGTCACGGTGGAAGAGGGCGGTATCGCGTTAGTTGCTGTGCGTGACGACGGCGCGGGTATTCCGCCGGAGGAATTGCCGCTCGCCCTGGAGCGCCATGCCACGAGCAAGATTGCGAGCCTTGAGGATCTTGAGCACGTGGTCAGCTTGGGTTTTCGCGGTGAAGCATTGCCCTCAATCGCCTCCGTGGCGCGGTTAAGGATCGCGTCGCGTCATGGGCAGGCGACCCACGCAATTGAGATTACGGTGGATGGCGGCCATATTGGACCCGCGCGGCCCGCGCCGCATCCGTCCGGGACATCGGTTGAAGTTCGGGATCTGTTCTATAACGTTCCAGCGCGCCGTAAGTTTCTACGCAGTCCGGCGACCGAATTTCAGCATTTAGAGCGCGCGCTCGTCCGTATCGCGCTCGCGCGACCCAGTGTTGCGTTCCTGCTGACTCACAATGGGCGCCGCTCTTTTGCGGTTGAAGCGGCCAGTGATCGAGCGGGGCAGGAGAGACGCCTCGCCGCGCTGCTGGGTCAAGAATTTGTCGCCAGCGCAGTTCATGTTGAGCATCAGGCCATCGGCTTGTCGCTGCGCGGTTGGATCGGTCTGCCAACCTATAATCGTGCGCAGCCCGATGAACAGTACGTCGTCGTTAACGGACGATCGGTGCGCGATCGTTTTCTCGCTAGCGCAATCCGCCAGGGTTATCGAGACGTCCTTTTCCACGGCCGCCACCCGGCCTATGTGTTGTCGCTCGATCTGGACCCGTCACGCGTTGATGCGAACGCACACCCGCAAAAATTGGAGGTTCGTTTTCGCGACTCCAGAACCGTGCACGACTTTGTTCGTCGTACCGTCGAGGCGGCGCTCGCGGATACCAAGCCCTCAGCATCCGTTCCAGGTCCCATAGCACCCTCCGCGCTGGCGGGCCCCGTCTCGATGCCGTCCTATGGGTCATCACCCAGCCTTCGTTATCAATCGCCCATGGCATTGAGTGCGAGTGATCAGATCGGGGGCCGAGTCAATTGGACTGATCTCGCGCGGCCTGCCGTCGAGTCGTCGGTGGTGACTGCGGCTGATCAGGATTCGGAATCCAGCTCGGAGCCGCCGGCGATCCCGCCACTGGGTTATGCCGTCGGTCAATTGCACGGCATTTATATCGTGGCTGAGACGGCGGAAGGGCTCGCGCTGGTGGATATGCATGCCGCGCATGAGCGCGTGATTTACGAGCAGATGAAGCAGGAACTGAGTGGTGACGGTCCCGCGCGTCAAACGCTGCTTGTCCCTCAAGTGATCGAATTGTCTGAATCAGAAGCGGATCAGGCGGCAGAACAGGCTGACTCATTGGCGCAGTTGGGCGTCGTGATTGATCGAATTGGACCTAACCGGATCGCGGTACGAGAAATGCCCGTGGCCTTGGGTAGTCGGGACGTTGGCGGACTCGTCCGCGATGCCATTAGTGAGTTATCCGAATTGGGCTCGACGCTGGCCATGGAGACCTTCCGGGAGCGCGCGCTCGCCACGATGGCCTGTCATGCCGCCGTGCGCGCGCATCGGCGTCTTAGCTTGCCCGAGATGAATGCCTTATTGCGTGAGATGGAATGTACGGATCGTGCCGATCAATGTAACCACGGTCGGCCAACTTGGGTGCGGTTGACGCTTGAGGAATTAGATCGCTTGTTCCTGCGTGGTCGCTGACGATGGGTCCGGCGATATTGCTCATGGGTCCGACCGGAGCGGGTAAGACGGATGCCGCCATCGAGATCGCAACGCGCCTTCCAGTGGAGATCGTCAGCGTCGATTCGGCGATGGTGTATCGCGGTCTAGACATCGGCAGCGCGAAGCCATCGGCCGAGGTGTTGGCCCAAGCAACGCATCATCTCATCGACATTTGTGACCCGATCGAGCGCTACTCGGCGGGCGAATTTTTGCGCGATGTGGTGCCACTGATGGCTGAGATTCGAGGGCGTGGCCGATTGCCCTTGCTGGTCGGGGGCACCATGCTCTACTTCCGTGCCTTGCAGGCGGGACTCGCAACGCTGCCGTCGGCCGACGCTGAACTGCGCACTCAAATCGCGGCCCGTGCCGTCGAATTTGGGTGGGCCCAGCTGCATGCTGAACTGGCACGTGTCGATCCTGAAGCGGCGTCGCGCATAGCCCCGCAAGATGCCCAGCGCATTCAGCGCGCCCTAGAGGTTTTTCGATTGACCGGTATGCCGCTCAGCCAATTGCAGCGTCAGCACCTCAAGACGGCGCAGCCGCAGGATTACCTCCGTTTGGTCTTAGCGCCACCGGAGAAAAGCGCCCTCGATCGTCGGTTAGCCGCCCGGTTCGATGCCATGTTGGACGCCGGCCTGTTCGACGAGGTTCAGCGCTTACATGCCCGCGGCGACCTCAATGCGGACCTTCCCGCCCTGCGGTCAGTGGGGTACCGGCAGCTGTGGATGCATCTCCAGGGCCAGTGCGACCTCACAGCCGCTCGCGACCTCGCGGTGATCGCCACTCGGCAGTTGGCTAAACGCCAATACACTTGGTTGCGCTCAGAGCCCGGAGCGCTGTGGGTGTCCCCAATGGAATCTCGTTCAACCGATAAGTTGTGTGAAGTTATCCGCGATTGGAGCGTTCAACGCGGGGGAAAATGACCCGTCATGCTAGAATTATGGCCTCTTGATCCCCATAGAGGGAGTAGATGCTTTCGGACCACGCGCGCGCTTCAGGGACGACGTTGCGGCGCAGGCTGGAAGTTCAAAGAATTCAAGGAGATAAAATGATGGCCAAAGGCCAGTCCCTGCAGGATCCATTCCTGAACGCACTTCGTAAAGAGCGTGTCCCAGTCTCGATCTACCTCGTCAACGGCATCAAGTTGCAGGGCAATATCGATTCTTTCGATCAATTTGTCGTGCTGCTGCGCAACAACGTCAGTCAGATGGTCTACAAACATGCCATTTCGACGATCGTGCCGGCACGTAATGTCCGCCTCACCACGGGCGATTCCGGCGAACTGACTGCGGACCCGATCGTCGAATGACCGACGATCTTCGGTTGAACGGGCTATAGGTCTCCCTGTTGTTCGACCGTCCGAAGAGTGGTGAGCGTGCGCTGCTGTGCCGTATCGGTGCCGGCAGCCAACCGAGCCCTGCTGATCTCGAGGAATTCCGTTCCTTGGCTGAATCAGCAGGGGCTATACCCGTGGGCGTCGTGACCGGTTCCCGTGCGATTCCGGATCCCCGGTATTACGTCGGGAGCGGGAAGGCCGACGAGTTGAAGGCTCAGGCTGAGGAGTTAGGCGCGGAAGTGATCTTGGTAGATCACGCCTTGTCACCCAGCCAGGAGCGCAACCTCGAAAAGCTCACCGGCCGACGGGTATTGGACCGCAGCGGTCTGATTCTCGACATCTTTGCTCAGCGTGCGCGTAGTCACGAGGGGAAGTTGCAGGTCGAACTGGCGCAGTTGAAGCATTTATCGACGCGCTTGGTGCGTGGTTGGACGCACTTAGAACGTCAGAAAGGCGGAATCGGTCTGCGCGGTCCCGGTGAAACGCAGCTGGAGACCGACCGACGCCTGCTCAGCAATCGCATTCGGACCCTCAACCGTCGACTGGAAAAGTTGGCGCTGCAGCGGGATACGGGTCGACAAACCCGTAAAGAAGTGCCAATTCCGGGCGCCGCGATCGTGGGTTACACCAACGCTGGCAAGTCAACCCTATTCAACGTGCTCACTGGCGCGGACAGTTATGCCGCCGATCAGTTATTCGCAACGTTGGATCCGACCGTCCGCCGGCTTAAATTGCCGCATTGTCCGGAAATCGTGCTGGCCGATACCGTCGGCTTTGTGAAGGATTTGCCGCACGAATTGGTGGCGGCATTCCGCTCAACGCTGCTTGAGGCGCGAGAAGCGCATTTGCATCTGCATGTCATTGATCTAGCTGACCCTGAGCGCGCAGAGCGAATCACCACCGTTAACGAAGTTCTGACCGGTATCGGTGCAGGCGATATTCCCCAGATCGAGATCTACAATAAGGTGGACTTATTGGGTGAAACGCCTCGCATTGAACGGGACGAGGACGGCCTGATTTGTCGCATCTGGTTGTCGGCAGCGACTGGTATTGGGCTTGATCTATTGCGGGATGCCTTGTCTGAACGCTTCGGCTCACGTCTCGTACGGACCACCCTTGACCTATCGGCTCGGCATGGTCGTGCGCGCGCTGAGTTATTCCGGCGGGGCGCGGTGCTCGGTGAAACCATCGACGACGCGGGCGGTTGGCGGATCGAGGTTGAGTTGGCTGAACGCGATCTGGAGGAGTTCCGTCGGCGAGAGGGGTTGCCGAACCTCGCGGCCGATCATGCTGAGCTGCAGGAATTCCATTAAAATCTCGCTCGATAGGGGGCCGCGCCGGTGCGGACTCCACGGAAAAAATCCCGCCCATGTCTTCCAACGACTCTGGTGGACCGCCAAACGGTGGTTCCCGTAATCCCTGGGATCGCCAGCCTGAGGCCGGTCCGCCGGATCTTATGGACATCCTAAAAGGTCTGAAACGCCGACTATTCGGCCCACGCGGGCCCCAGCGCCCCTCATCCCATGACGAGGGCGGGGATGCCCCGAGGCACGAGGCAATGTCGGTCGGACTTATCGCCGCCATCCTCGGTGCTTTGTGGCTGGCGTCGGGCTTTTATTTGGTCGGCGCCGCGGAGAAAGCGGTCATTACCCGCTTTGGACACTTTGATCGCATCGCCGGTGAGGGGCCGAATTACCAGTTGCCTTGGCCGATCGAATCTCGGCAAGTCGTGAACACGCAAGAAGTGCTGAGTATCACGGACCGTTCTCGAATGCTGACCCAAGATGCAGCGTTGGTGGATATCAACGTTGCCGTTCAGTATCGACGCGCCGATCCCCAAGCGTTTGTCTTCAACGTGGTTGACCCGCAAGCGACCTTGGCGGAAGCCTCCGAAAGTGCCATTCGCGAAATCATTGGCCAGACGAGTCTTGACCTCGTTCTTGAGCAAGGACGTCAGGACATCGCCCTCAAGACGCGCGTTCTGATTCAGCATACGCTCGACAGCTATCGTTCCGGTTTAGAAGTCATCGGCGTCAATTTGCAGGATGTCTCGGTGCCCGAGCAGGTTGCTCCGTCGCAAAAAGATGCGATTAAAGCGCGAGAGGATAAGGATCGGTTGCGCGTCGAGGCTGAAACGTACAGCAACGATATCTTGCCGAAGGCCCGCGGAACCGCGGAGCGGCAACTCTTGGATGCGGAGGCCTATCGTCAACAGATTGTCGCTGACGCTGAAGGCGAGGGTTCACGCTTCGCACAGCTGGCGCAAGCCTATGACAAGGCGCCTGCGCTGACCCGTCAACGACTCTATCTCGAGACGGTCGAAGAGGTGCTTGGGCGGGGCGGCAAGGTGTTTGTCGACTCGAAAGGCACTGGCAGCAACTTCTACCTACCGCTCGATAAATTGTTGGAAAAACGCAGTCCTGAGGTGAAGCGGGAGTCGACGCTACCGGACGTCACGGTGGTGCCCGGAGCGCCGTTGCAGACGCCAACACCCGCATCCGGTGACGGTGCTGACGGCCGGGGTCGGGCTCGAGGGAGTCGCTGATGAACAAGCGCATTCTTCTCGTTTTAGCGGCGATCGCGGTGACTCTACTGCTCGTATCGCAAAGCGTTTTTGTGGTCAAAGAGACGGACTACGCGATTAATTTGCAGTTGCGAGAACTGGTTCGCTCCGACTATGTGCCGGGCCTACATTTCAAGGTCCCGTTGGTGCAGTCGGTTGAAAAGTTCGAGCGCCGCTTGTTGACGCGAAACTATCCGTCGGAACAGTTCCTCACCAGTGAGGGCAAGATTCTCAACGTCGACTTCTATGTGAAGTGGCGTATCGCGGATGTTGCTCAATACTATCGAGCGACGGGTGGACTTGAAGAAGTCGCTGCGGCCCGCTTAGCCGAGATTGTGAAAGACGGTCTCAAGGGTACGATTGCGCGCCGAACGATTCAGCAAGTCGTGGCGGCTGAACGCAGCGAATTGATTGGCGATGTTCAGGCGTCGGCCGCAACTGGTGTTAAGCAGTTGGGCATCGCGCTGGTCGATGTCCGGGTCAAACGGATCGATCTGCCTGATGACGTCAGCGACTCCGTCTTCAAACGCATGGAGCAGGATTTTGCCCGCCAGGCCGCACAGTTGCGCTCCGAGGGTGAGGAGCAGGCGATCAGGATCCGTGCTGAAGCCGATCGCCAACGCACTCAAATCCTGTCGGAGGCGGCCCGTGACGCGGAAAGGATGCGCGGCGAGGGGGATGCGAAGGCCGCAATGATTTATGCCGCGGCAGCGGGCAAAAATGCTGAATTCTTCGCTTTTTACCGCAGCCTGAAAGCCTATCGGAAGACGCTCGGACGCGACGGGGACGTTCTCGTGATTTCGCCAGACAGCCAGTTCTTTAAGTACCTCAAAGATCCGGCTGCGCGATGACCTTAGGTATCAACTGGGTCGATCTCGGGCGAGCCGTGGCGTTAGTCGCTGTGGTGGAGGGTATCCTCCCGTTCGCCAATCCGGCAGCCGCCAAGGCTTCGCTACGCAAGGTCGCCGACTTAGAGGCTGTCCAATTGCGTATCATTGGCTTGGCCTCAATGGTCATTGGTTGTTTGATTCTCTTTGGTCTGCGCGCCTGACGGCGCCCCTTTCGGAAAGCACATGGGCAAGAATGTCATCGTAATCGGCACCCAGTGGGGTGACGAAGGTAAGGGTAAGATCGTTGACCTGCTGACTGAGCGGGCCTCAGCCGTGGCGCGCTTTCAAGGCGGTCATAATGCAGGCCACACGCTCGTCATTGGCGGCGAAAAGACCGTCCTGTCGTTGATTCCCTCGGGAATTCTGCGCGACGGGTCGTTGTGCCTCATTGGTAATGGCGTCGTGGTTGCGCTGCCGGCGCTGCTTAAAGAGGCTGACATGTTGGTCGCGCGCGGCGTTCCGGTCTTTGATCGGCTGAAGGTGAGCCCCGCCTGCCCCTTGATCTTGCCGTCTCACGTGGCTTTGGATAAGGCGCGGGAGCGTGCCCGTGGTGAAAATGCCATCGGCACCACCGGTCGAGGCATCGGTCCGGCCTATGAGGACAAGGTGTCCCGCCGGGCCTTGCGCATTGCGGACTTGTTCCAGCGTGAGCGTTTGGCCGCGAAATTGGGCGAAGTGCTCGACCTGCATAACTTCATGCTGCGCCATTACTACAGCGCGGACACCGTAGACTTCCAGCAAGTGTTGGATGAAACACTCGAGCTGGGAGAGCGTGTTAAGCCCTTGGTTGATGACGTGAGCTTGTTGCTACGCAATCTCAGCCGTCAGGGTAAGAACATTTTGTTCGAGGGCGCCCAAGGTGCGCTCCTCGATGTGGATCTTGGCACCTACCCGTTCGTGACTTCTTCGAACACGACCGCGGGTAACGCTGGCACGGGCACCGGTATCGGGCCATTGTATTTTTCGTACGTGCTCGGGATTACGAAGGCTTACACGACCCGCGTCGGTTCTGGTCCATTTCCCACCGAATTGTTTGATGAACATGGCGAACATCTGTCTCGCGTCGGCCATGAATTTGGTGCCGTCACCGGTCGTCCGCGTCGGACCGGATGGTTTGATGCGGTGTCGTTGCGCCGTTCGGCCTTGCACAACAGTGTCAGCGGCCTGTGCGTGACCAAGCTCGACGTGCTCGACGGTCTTGAAACCATTCGTCTGTGCACGGGCTATAGGGTCAATGGCGAGCTCAGTGACGAGCCACCATTATTTGCTGACCAATATGCCGATTGCGAGCCCGTGTATGAGGAAGTACCGGGTTGGAAGGAATCGACGGTTGGCGTAACGGACTACGGCAAATTGCCGGCGACCGCTCAGGCCTACCTGGAACGCATCGAGGAAGTGGTTGGTGTGCCCTTAGATATCGTGAGCACCGGCGCGGATCGTGATCACACGATCATTCGCCGGCACCCATTCGACTGAGCACGGAAATCGCCTCAGTTGCTGCATGTGGGCGAGGAGCACATCTCGCCCTTACGCAGGTTTTCCTTGGCTTCGACCGCGCGTGCGACGAGTTCGGCCACTTGGTCTTCTCCGATGCACTTTTCGGTTGGGATGCGGGTGCCGATGTCAGCATCCTTGCGACAGAATACCGCCACGCCCTTACGGGTGCGGGGGAAGTAGCCCACGCCGGCGGCCTTCTTGCGCAATTCGGGACTGACAACGCTGCCAGAGGAGGTCAGCGCGGGCGCAGCCACCGGTATGGGTGCCGCGGTCGGTTGAGAGGCAACGGGTGGCGAGCTGGGGGCGTCGGCACACGCCGCAGTGATCAAGGCTGTCGCTACGACGATGAGGGCGTTACGCATAAGGTCTCTCCTGACTTCGGCGTGTTGGTCGTCAGTCGTGCGGACGGGGCCCCGAACACGGCGACCGGGAAAGCTCAACGGACAACCGTTGGCTAGGAAAAAAATGGTGCCCAGGAAAGGACTCGAACCTTCACGGTGTTACCCGCTAGTACCTGAAACTAGTGCGTCTACCAATTCCGCCACCTGGGCACGTCGCGGACCCGACAAGTGCCGGGAGGCGAAGCGCGGGAATTTACGCAGTGGCACCGCCACTGTCAATTGAAAAGGTCGCTGGCGGCAAAACCGCCGGGGCAAGCAACGGCGGCGCTGAGACGCGGCCGATAAGGAAATGAATGAAAAATAAGCAAAAGAACTGGCAGGACGCGGACAAGAACCGTGCGCGCGAAGCCGAGCGGTACGAGCAACCGATACCCAGCCGCGAGTACCTGATGACCGTTTTGCGCGAAGCCGATGCGCCGATGGACGTCGAAACACTCGCCCGCGTGCTGCGGCTCAAAGATCACAACATGCGCTTTGCGCTCGACAAGCGACTCGCCGCCATGGTCCGTGACGGCCAGATCCTACGTAATCGGCGCGAAGAATACGTGGTGCTCGATCGCGTCGCTTTGAAGAGCGGCCGCGTCGTCGGTCATCGGGACGGATTCGGGTTCTTGATCCCGGATGACGCTTCGGGAGACGCTTTCCTCCCACCCCACCAAATGCGGGTGGTGATGCATGGAGATCGTGCCGCCGTGCGGATCGTCGGGGTCGATGCCCGTGGCCGCAAGCAGGGTGAGGTGGTTGAGGTCCTCGAGCGCCGAACTCTGCAGGTCGCCGGTCGTTATTACCAAGAGCGTGGCATCGGCTTTGTTGAGGCCGACAATAAACGGATTAGCCATCGCGTGGTGATCCCACCTCGCGATGCAAACGGAGCGGTACATGGCGGCTTAGTGGTGGCCGCGATCGTCGAGCCGCCGAATCGGCATGCCGATCCTGTGGGCCGTGTCGTCCGCGTCTTAGCTGAGGAGGGTGTGGCGCAGACCGCAGTGGATTTGGCCATTGCTTCACATCAGTTGCCGCATGAGTTTCCACCCGCCGTCGTACGAGAGGCTCGGAAATTCGGACGCAACGTTGATCGTAGCCAGCTCGGCGTGTTTGAGGATTTAACCGCATTGCCGCTCATCACGATCGACGGGGTCGATGCACGGGATTTCGACGATGCGGTGTATGCCGAGCCTACGCGCACGGGTTGGCGCTTGGTGGTCGCGATCGCCGATGTGAGCCAATACGTCCGTACGGGAACCGCACTCGATGCCGAGGCCCGTGAGCGAGCGACCAGCGTTTATTTTCCGAGCCGCGTGTTGCCGATGTTGCCGGAGCAGTTATCGAACCACTTGTGTTCACTGATGCCCGATGTTGAGCGCGCCTGTATGGTCGCCGACATGTCGGTCTCGCGCGAAGGCCGCGTCACCCGGACGCGCTTCTATTCGGGGGTGATGCGTTCACATGCACGCCTGACCTATGACGCTGCAGCGTCTGCGCTCGTTGAACGAGATCCTGTGATTCGACGGGGTTTGAGCGCCCCGGTACTCGGATCGCTGGAATCGCTCTATGACCTTTACCGAGCATTCCGACGGCAGCGTGAAGTGCGCGGCGCGTTGGATTTTGAAACCGGTGAGGTGCGAGTGGTCGTCGGCGAGGACGGTCGAGTTGCCGATCTCAAAGCCTACCCCCGCAATGATGCCCATCGCTTGATTGAGGAATGCATGATCGCGGCGAACGTGGAGGCGGCTAAGTTCCTTAAGAAAAACGGCATGCCGACGCTGTATCGCGTCCATGCCAGTCCGGATGAGGATCGCATTCTCGAATTAAAGCGGTTCTTGGGCACGCGCGGCCTGCTTTTAGAAACGGACGGAGAAATTGATCCTGCGGCGTTGGCAAAATTGCTTGGGGATGTGCGTGACCGCCCCGATGCTGCCTTGCTTGAATCGATGATTATTCGCTCACTTGCCCAGGCGGTCTATCAGCCGGAAAATATCGGCCATTTTGGCCTTGCGCTCGAGGCCTACGCCCACTTCACTTCACCGATTCGGCGTTATCCAGATCTCCTGGTTCACCGAGCGATACGCCACGTATTGAGCGGTGGTACCGCGGCCAATTTCGAGCATTCTCTCGCCGAGATGGAAGTGCTGGGTCAGGAGACCTCGCAGCGTGAGCGCCGTGCTGATGAAGCTTCGCGCGACGTGACCGCCTTCCTGAAATGCGAATTTATGCGCGACCGCGTCGGCGATACCTTCCCGGGCGTGATTACGGGCGTCACCGACTTCGGAATTTTCGTGCAGTTGACGGGATTACAAGTCGACGGGTTGATTCATGTGGCTAATTTGGGCCGGGATTATTTCCGCTACGAGGAGGACCGCAAGACCTTGGTGGGTGAGCGGTCCGGTGAGCGGTTCACGCTGGGTGATCAATTGGTGGTGCGAGTCACCCGCGTTGATCCCTCAGAACGAAAGATCGATTTTGACCTCGTCGAACGGGTGGCGGCGGCCTACCATCCTCGGCGCAAGCCAGCTGAAGCGCCGGTGGCGGCGGAAGCGGCGCGCGGGCGCCCGGTCAAAGGGCGAGTTCGCGATGCGCATGGCAAAGTTGAGCGGCCTAAAGCGCTGAAGGCGGCGCGCAAGAGCGCGAAGAAAACGGTTAAGCGCACCAAGCGCGCTAAGGTGGCGAAAGTAGCGCCGGTAGCGAAAGCCCCGGCGTCTAAGACAGCGGGCGGTAAAAAGAAAGCGACAAGGCGGGCCGGTCCGAAGCCAAGTCGGGGGAGACGCGGATGAGCGACGATTTGGTGTATGGCATCCATGCTGTGGCGGCGCTTTTAGCGCGCCGAGCGGGCGCGGTGCGAAAGTTGACGGTGCAAGCCGGACGCAGTGACCGTCGGGTTCAGGAATTGGTGGAGTCTGCTCGCGCGGCCCATGTGCTTGTCGAGACCCGCCCCGTGACCGAGCTTGACGCCTTGTTACCCGGTCTCGTCCATCAAGGGGTGGTCGCACGCGTGGAGCCCGCCAAACCCATGGATGAGAATCAATTTCTCGCCTCTTTGGATGTCGAGAAACGGCCACCGCTCATTTTGGTGCTCGATGGCGTGCAAGATCCCCACAATCTCGGCGCTTGCCTGCGAAGTGCCGATGCGGTGGGCGTGGACGCGGTGGTGGTGCCGCGCGATCGGGCGACGGGGCTCACGCCGGTGGTGCGCAAGGTGGCCGCCGGCGCCGCAGAGACTGTGCCATTGGTCCAGGTCACGAATTTGGCGCGATTCCTGCGTGATCTCAAAGAGGCCGGCGTGTGGGTCGTGGGTACCGACGGTGAGGCCGATAAGCTGCATTACGAGGTTGACCTGCGTGGGCCGCTGGCGCTCGTCCTAGGGGCTGAAGGGACTGGTATGCGCCGATTGACTCGCGAGGAGTGTGACCACGTGGTTCGCTTGCCGATGCGCGGCGCGGTGGAAAGCTTGAACGTTTCAGTCGCCACCGGCGTCGTGCTCTACGAGGCCCTGCGCCAGCGCGGTTCGACTTAAGCGATTGAGGCGAATGGTTTTTTACTTGCGAAGTATGGGTTAAGCCCCTAGACTACGCGGCCCTCACAGCCCGAAAGGGTTCGCGAGGTATTGTTTAACGTATTGATTTTCCTGCTGTATCGGCAGTCTCGGCCGGCAGCTGAAACCCATAGGGAGACACCATGAGACATTACGAGATCGTCTTTCTGGTCCATCCGGACCAGAGCGAGCAGGTCCCGGCCATGATCGAGCGCTACAAGGGCATGATCACGGCGGGCGGCGGCCAGGTACACCGTTTGGAAGATTGGGGTCGTCGTCAATTGACCTTCCCAATCGCGAAGGTGCACAAAGCCCACTACGTGCTGATGAACATCGAGTCCGACGGCAAGACGTTGGCTGAGCTCGAGGGTTCGTTCCGCTTCTCTGACGCGGTGATCCGTCACCTCACGACGCGTATGGACGCGGCCGTGACCGAACCCTCGCCGATGGCGAAGGCCGGCGATGAGAAGAGCGATGAAGGCCGCGGCGATCGTGATGATCGTGATGACCGCGACGATCGCGACGACCGCCCGATGCGCGGCGAATAAAAGGTAAGGAGCACGTTATGGCACGTTATTTCCGCCGCAAGAAGTTCTGCAAGTTCACGGCCGATGAAGTCGAACAGATCGACTACAAGGATCTCGCGACCCTCAAGAACTACATCACCGAGACGGGCAAGATCGTTCCGAGCCGTATCACCGGCACGCGTTCGTTCTACCAGCGTCAGCTGGCCGCCGCTGTAAAGCGCGCGCGCTTCCTCGCGTTGCTGCCGTACACGGATCAGCACTGATAGGCGTCCGGGGCGCGAGCTGCGCGGTTCGTGAGCGACTCATCCCGTCGCTGTCCGATCCCTCCGGGTCGGGGAATGGACGGGACCTGATGTCACGACCGAGAGATCGACCCGGGTCCACTCAGTCTTACATAGACTCAATACATTAAGGTGCTTCCATGGAAGTGATCCTCCTCAAGAAGGTGGCCAACCTCGGCAACATTGGCGATCGCGTCAGCGTTAAGTCGGGCTACGGCCGCAACTATCTCCTCCCGACGGGCCGTGCAACGCTCGTCACGCCGAAGAACGTCGTTAAGTTCGAGGCGATGCGCGTTGAACTTGAGCGCAAGGCCGCTCAGGACCTGTCGGACGCGGAAGGCCGCGCGGCAGTTCTGAAGGACTACAAGCTCTCGATCTCCGCCAAGGCGGGCAGCGAAGGCAAGTTGTTCGGTTCGATCGGTACCAGCGACATCGCTGAGGCTTTGACGGCGGCCGGTTATCCGGTGGCCCGAGCTGAAGTGCGTATGCCGAACGGTCCAATCCGTATCGTCGGTGAGCACGCCCTCGTGCTCCATCTGCACACGGATATCAACGTCGACGTCGTCGTGACGGTGGTTGCCGAAGATTGATCCCGTCGGTATCCCGGTGCGATCGCTGATGGTCGTACCGGGGTGCCCGACCCGGGTTAGAATCCCCCTTCCAGGGGGATTTGCCGGACCCGAGGTCGTAGATGTCTTATTCGGATTCTGAATACCGTTCCTCGGACGCAGTGGACGGATTGCGTGTTCCGCCCCACTCCGTGGAGGCCGAACAGGCCGTATTAGGCGGCCTCATGCTTGACGCCTCGGCTTGGGATGGCGTCGCTGATCTCATTGCCGAACCCGACTTTTATCGTCGCGATCATCAGCTGATTTTTGAAGCGATTGCGAGTCTCGTCCACGATAGCAAGCCGTGCGATGCAGTCACCGTTTCGGAGATTCTCTCGAATCAGGGCGTGGTTGATGAAGTCGGGGGTCTCGCTTACCTCGCACGCTTAACTCGCGACACACCCAGTGCAGCAAACGTCCGGGCCTACGCCAATATCGTGCGGGACAACGCCTTGCTGCGGGCCTTGGTCCATGCAGGCGGTGAAATTGCGTCAGGTGCGTTGAACCCTCAGGGTCGCGCGCCGATCGATTTGGTGGGTGAGGCAGAACAATTAGTGTTCGCCATTGCTGAGCGCGGCGCGCGTGCAAAGGACGGGTTCATCCCGGTGCGCGAGGTGCTCCCGCAAACGATCGATCGCATCGACGCCATGCATCAAAATCCAGGCGCATTCACGGGTGTATCCACGGGCTACGCGGAGCTCGATAGGATGACCACTGGTCTGCAGGCTGGCGACCTCGTGATCATCGCCGGCCGACCGTCGATGGGTAAGACGACATTGGCCGTGAACATCGCGGAAAACGCCGCGATCGACCGAAAGGTGCCAGTAGCCATTTTCTCCATGGAAATGTCTGCCGAGCAGCTGACGATGCGCATGATCTCGTCGCTCGGCCGGATTAGCCAAGGCAACTTGCGTAAGGGCACGCTGTCCACCGAGGACTGGCCGCGCATCACCAGTGCCACCGAGGTGCTGTCGAATTCCCCAATCTATATCGACGAATCGGGCGGACTCACCCCGACTGAAGTCAGGGCACGTGCGCGCCGCCTGAAGCGCGAGCATGGCGTCGGCCTAATTGTGGTGGATTACCTACAGCTCATGACGGTGGCGGGCGGTAAAGAAAATCGCGCTACGGAAATCTCTGAAATTTCTCGCTCATTGAAGGCGCTCGCCAAAGAGTTGGAATGTCCAGTGATCGCACTTTCGCAGCTCAATCGTAGTGTTGAACAGCGAACTGAAAAGAAGCCCGTGATGTCGGACTTGCGCGAATCTGGAGCTATTGAGCAGGACGCAGATTTGATCCTCATGATTTATCGCGAGGAAGTCTACGAGCCTTCCACTCCTCGAAAAGGTATCGCCGACATCATCATTACCAAACAGCGTAATGGCCCGACGGGTGAGATTCAGCTGACCTTCTTGGGTGAATACACTCGATTTGAAAACTACGTTGCCGAGTCGTACGGCGATGGACCATTTCGTTGAATACCGAAGCGTTAATGCGAATTAATAAATATTTAAGTGAGCGCGGACTCTGTTCGCGTCGTGAAGCTGACGCATGGGTCGAAGCGGGTCGGATTACGGTCAATGGTCAAGTGGCCACTTTGGGCACGCGCATTGCGCCAGACGATAGTGTGTGCGTCGACGGGGAAGAGGTTGGCGCGCCAACACGTCACGTCTATATCGCGCTGCATAAGCCCGTGGGCGTTGAGTGCACGACCAATCGTTCAGTGCAGCACAATATTGTTGATTTTGTCGCCCATAAGGAACGCGTCTTTCCGATCGGTCGTCTAGATAAGGACTCGGAGGGGCTGATCCTTCTGACCAACGACGGCGACATCGTCAATCTTTTGCTGCGTCGCGAACACCATCACGAGAAAGAGTACGTCGTGACGGTGGATCGGCCGGTCACGGATGAATTTATTCAAGCGATGAGTCGTGGCGTTGCGATCCTCGATACCATAACCGCACCGTGCGTCTGTTCACGGGTATCGAAGAATGTGTTTCGGATTGTGCTCACCCAGGGCCTCAATCGACAGATTCGCCGCATGTGCGATGTGTTTGGTTACACCGTTCGGCGGCTGGTGCGTGTACGTTTCTGCAATGTGCTGATTGAGGGCCTCGAGCACGGCCGCTGGAGAAACCTGACAAGCGCCGAGCTGGATAGCTTGATTCCAAAAAATACGGTGGCAGCGACACCGGAGGTGTGAAATGAGTCGGCGCTGGATACTATCCGCTTTGCTCCTGTCGACAATTGCAGCAGCAGGGCCACGCGCTCGAGATCTAGGCATTCCGTTTGACGGCCAGCCTGGCCCACTTAATGCGATCACTGATGTGGCAGGTGTCACGGTTGGACAGACCACGCTCATCAGCGGAACCGACCCAAAACACATGGTGCGCACCGGCGTCACGGCTGTGCTTCCGCGCGGCATTCAGACCAACGCCCTGCCGAGCTTTGCCGGCTGGTTTACGCTGAATGGAAACGGGGAGATGACTGGCACGACCTGGCTGGAAGAGTCGGGGATGTTGGAAGGCCCGATCTTGCTGACGAACACACACAGCGTTGGGGTCGTGCGCGACGCGGCGATTGGCTGGCGGATACAGCATGGGGCTTCCGATAATTCTGGATATTGGTGGTCACTGCCGGTGGTGGCGGAGACTTGGGACGGCTACCTGAACGACATCAACGGCTTTCACGTCCGTCCTGAGCATGTCGACGCGGCACTCGAATCAGCACACGGCGGCCCGGTGGCGGAGGGCAATGTCGGCGGCGGTACCGGCATGATTTGTCACGAGTTCAAATGCGGCACCGGCACAGCATCACGTGCGATTGCCGTGGGCGCCAAGCACTACACCGTGGGCGTGTTGGTCCAGGCAAACTATGGCCTGCGTGATACCTTGCGGATCGCTGGCGTGCCGGTGGGTCAGCACTTGCGTGAGCATCGGGTCTATTCTGAGGACGCGCGTGACGAGACGGGTTCCATCATTATTGTGGTTGCCACCGATGCGCCACTACTGCCTCATCAGTTAAAACGTTTGGCCCGACGGGCAGCGCTTGGACTGGCCCGCAACGGTTCCTATTCGGGCAATGGATCCGGCGATATTTTTGTCGCCTTCTCAACGGCCAATGCCGAGGGTGTCACGGGCGTGACGGAGAACGTCGCCCGTTTCATCGGTAACGATGACCTCGACCCCATCTTTCTCGGCGCTGTAGAAGCCACCGAGGAGGCCATTATCAATGCGATGGTTGCCGCTGAAGACCTCAAAGGTCAGAACGGCCATTTTGCGAATGCTATCCCGCACGCCGCCTTGCAGGACTTACTGAAGCAGTATGGCCGACTGGTGCAGCGCCACTGATTATCCGCGTGCGGCCTGCAGCAGGCCGGTCGCGTCTTCAGGCAGCATGTCGTAGGCCGCGACGAGCCGGACGACCGGCTCAGTGATCCCTGTCGGGGCCGGCCAGTCATAGAATTCATAGCCAGCGCTGCGCAGGCGAGCCGCAGTGGCTGGCGGCATGGCGACGAATAACTCATTGGCTTGGACGGCCATTAGCACGGTCACGCCCGGTAAAGAGGCCAATCCATCGGCCAGTTGGGAGGCGACTCGGTTCGCGGCATGGGCATTGTTGAGCCACCGTTGATCGGTGATATACGCGGAGAGCTGGGCGCTGAGGAATCGCATCTTCGACCAGAGATGCCCACCCCGCTTGCGTCGAAACTCGAGATCCCGCGCCAAGCTGGTGTCGAAAGCGACGATCGCTTCAGCCGCCAGTGCGCCGTTTTTAGTGGCACCAAAGGACAGAATATCGACACCGGCTTTCCACGTGATTTCGGCAGCGGTACACCCTAAGTGAGCCACAGCGTTTGCGAACCGGGCGCCGTCCATGTGGAGTTTGAGGCCTAATTGATGGGCTTCATCGGCCAGTGCGCGGACCTCTGCCGGCGTGTAGACGGTGCCCCATTCAGTCGCCTGGGAAATGGTCAAAGCCGCCGGATCCACGTGATGAACACCCATCGAGTGCGCGAATGCGACCGCTTCGGTGACTTGCCCAGGTCGTAATTTGCCGTCCGGCGTGGGTAAACCCAGCAACTTCGATCCGCTATAGAACTCCGGTGCGCCACACTCATCCGTGTTGACGTGTCCCGTGGTTGGGCAATAAATGCCTTGATAAGGCTTCGCTAGGGTGGAGAGGGCGATCGCATTCGCTGCCGTGCCGGTGGCAACAGGAAGCACCGTCACCGTGCGCTCGAACAGACCATTCATCTGCTCACCCAGTGTTTCGGTGTGCAGGTCTGAACCGTAAGAGTGTACGGTGCCTTCATTGGCCGCACTAATCTGAGCCAGTATCGCCGGGTCTATACGGGCGATGTTGTCGCTAGAAAAGTCCTTGCGTAGTTCGCGGCTGCTCATCAGTCACCTCATCAATGGATTTCGCGATGCTAGCGCAGGCTCACGCTGTCAGGTGCGCAACTTGCCGTCCGCCGCGCCAAATCGCATGGCAGTTCGGTTTGCCGAGCCAGTAGCCGAGTTCACGGGGGTGTGCCACATTCCAAAGTGCAAGATCTGCCCGCATACCCGCTCGAATGCGGCCGCGATCCGTATGACCGAGTGCTGCTGCTGCATGTGCGGTCACGCCTAAAAACCCTTCCGCCGCGGTCAAGCCGAATTGAGCACGGGCTAGCGTGGTTGCGAGGGTTAAGGAATTCAACGGAGAACTACCCGGATTCAGGTCCGTGGCGATGGCCATCGCGACTCCTGCTTCACGCAATGCAGCGATGGGCGGTCGCTGTGTCTCGCCGAGCATCAGGAACGCGCCTGGTAACAGCACGCCGACCGTTCCACTTTTGGCCAACGCGTTGACGCCAGACTCTGAGGTGTATTCGATGTGATCGGCCGAGAGCGCGCCGAGTTCGGCGGCCAGCGCCGCGCCACCGCCGTTGGTGAGTTGGTCCGCATGCACCTTAACCCCGAGGCCGAGCGCCTTTGCTGCCGTGAGGACGCGCCTGCACTCCTCGAGCGTGAACGCGATGCTCTCGCAGAAGACGTCGACGGCGCGGGCGAGTCCGCGCTCGGCCGCAGCCGGCAGGAGCTCTTGGATCACTTCATCAATGTAGGATTTACGGTCATTGCTGCGTTCGCTCGGTAGCGCATGCAGGGCCAGTAGCGTGGGCTCGATGCTGACATCGAGTTGTTCACCGATCAGTCGCGCGGCCTCAAGCATTTTTAATTCAGAGGCTGTATCGAGACCATAACCTGACTTCACTTCGATGGTGGTGACACCGTCCGCCATCAGCGCGCGCGCCCGCGGCAAAGCAATGGACGCCAGCGCCTCGGGTGTCAGTTCTCGTGTCAGGCGCACGGTCGAGCGAATACCGCCGCCACGGGCGGCAATCGTCGCGTAATCGACGCCTTGGGCACGTAGATCAAATTCCAGAGAACGTTCTCCACCAAACACGAGGTGGGTATGACAATCCACCAGACCCGGAGTCAGCGTGCGTCCCCCGCAGTGATGGATGGTTCCGGTCAGCCGCTGTGCATCTGGCGGCAAGTCGCGAGCGGGCCCGACCCAGGCGATGTGCTCGCCATTGATGGCCACGGCGCCATGTTCAATGAGTCCAAAACCGTCGGCCGCCGATTCGGCGGTGGCTACTTGCGTATCGATCAGCAGTTGGTCCCACATGGGCCCCCCTTGCAAGGAATTCTGATGGCGGTATTATGCGCCAATTAAGCCTGTATATACAGGTCAGGAGTGCCCATGCGGTTGCGGTTTGAGCGTGCCTTGCTGCCTGAGGGAATCGTCAACGACATCACCATCGTCATTGGTGATGATGGACGGATCTTGTCGGTCGCGCCGGGTCAAGCCACCGACGGAGCGCTCATGCATGGTTTGGCATTGCCCGGAATGCCCAATCTGCACAGCCACGCATTCCAGCGGGCGATGGCAGGCTCGGCGGAAGTTCAGGCGAGTGCCGAAGGCTCTTTTTGGGGCTGGCGAGATGTGATGTATCGCTTCGTCGCGAGTTTGCGGCCGGAGGATGTAGAAGCGATTGCGGCCTTTCTTTACGCCGAAATGCTGGAGGCGGGATATACCGCCGTCGCTGAGTTTCACTATCTGCACCACGACCCTGATGGTCGACGCTATGCGTCACCCTCCCGTTTGGCGCAAGCGGTTCGTAGCGCGGCCCGTGGCACAGCGATACGGCATTTGATACTCCCCACGCTGTACCAGCAGGGGAATTTTGACGGTCGACCTCTTGCCGCCGCGCAACGGCGTTTCCATCACGAGACTCGTGAGTTTTTGAGTTTGATCGAAACGCTGGCTCAAGACGACGATCGGCGCAATCGTACCGGCATGGCCCTGCATAGCTTGCGGGCTGTACCCGCCGATGCATTGGCGACCGTGACGCAATTCGCTCGTGACTCCTCAACATGGATGCCGGTACACATCCATATCGCGGAGCAGCAGCGTGAAGTGGACGATTGCCTTGCAGCGACGGGGCGCCGGCCCGTCGAATGGTTACTGGAAACGGGGCGAGTGGATGCAAGTTGGTGTTTGGTGCACGCCACCCATGTCAATGCGGCCGAATTAGCAGGGATCGCTCAGTCTGGTGCCGTTGTTGGTTTGTGTTCGACAACGGAGGGTAATTTAGGTGACGGCGTATTCCCCCTCGATCACTACTTGGCGCTGGGTGGCGCACTGGGCATTGGATCCGACAGTCACGTCTCGGTCGATCCGCGCGAAGAGTTGCGACTCGCTGAATACAGCATTCGTATGCTGCGCCAGCGGCGAGTCTTAGCCGCTGATGGCCGGATGCCGCACGTGGGCACCGCCCTATGGAATACCGCTGTGGCTGGCGGCGCAAGGGCGCTTGGGTACTCTGGGGCTGGACTGACCGTAGGTGCACCCGCTGATATTGTTCGGGTCGATACGGACCGTGCAGAGTTTGCAGGTACGCAGCCCGACGCGCTAGTTGACGCGTTCATCTTTGCGCCAAGGCCCGGAATGATCAGCGACGTATGGGTCGGTGGTGAACACATGGTCGAAGGCGGGCGTCATCGTGCACGCAGCGCCATCGAGGCAGCCTACCGTTCGAGTTTGGCGTATCTCCGGGCACAAGGCGTGGCATGAGCGCCCAGCCCCTCTACGAACAGGTGAAATCGTACGTCACCGACCGAATTCGGTCTGGAGCTTGGCGGCCTGGTGCGCGCGTGTTATCTGAGCACGAATTTGTGCGAGTGCTCGGGGTCTCCCGAATGACGGCAAACCGTGCCTTGCGTGAACTCGTCACCGCGGGCGTGCTATCGCGCGTCGCTGGGCTCGGTACGTTTGTGGCCGATTTGCCGGCAGCGGCTCAGCCTTTAGAAATTCGCAATGTCGCTGCGGATATCCGCGATCGTGGCCATTTTCACCGCGCCGTACCCGTGCGCGTGGAGGCAGCGCTGGCGCCTGCGGAGGTCGCGGCACATTTTGGTTTAGGTATTTCCGAGCTCAAACTTTTTCACAGCATCATCGTTCATTTTGAAAATGAACGACCACTTGAAGTGGAAGATCGCTGGGTGAATCCGACGGTCGCCCCTCATTACCTCAATGTTGATTTCACCCGAGTCACCCCGCACGAGCACCTCATGCAAGTCGCTCCACTGGAGAGGGTCGAGCATGTGGTTCGCGCAGTCGCCGCTGACGCTGATATCGCCGAGTGGTTGGATATGGCGTCTACCGCTCCCGTTCTATTGATCGAACGCACGACCTGGACTCAGGGGCAACCCGCGTCGTTTGCACGCTTACACCATGCCGGCAGTCGCTTTGAACTGCGCGGCGTCTATGACGTCTGAAACATTTGCTAATTTTCCCGTTCACTCCCGGAGATTTTTCGTATGACTTCCAGCCGCAAAGATCCATCCCGCGTATTACGGGCCCGCACCGGCACGACGCTTGAAGCGCGTTCTTGGCTCACAGAAGCAGCCTTGCGCATGCTGCACAATAATCTGGACCCCGATGTTGCAGAACGCCCGGATGAACTGGTTGTGTACGGTGGGATCGGCCGAGCCGCTCGCAACTGGGAATGTTTCGACAAGATTGTCGAAGTGCTCAAGCGCCTCCGGGATGACGAGACGCTGCTCGTTCAGTCCGGTAAGCCTGTCGGCGTGTTCCCGACGCACGCCGATGCTCCGCGTGTACTGATTGCCAATTCGAATCTGGTGCCGCATTGGGCGAACTGGGACCACTTTAATGAGCTCGACCGTAAGGGGCTCATGATGTACGGCCAAATGACGGCAGGCTCTTGGATCTACATTGGCAGCCAGGGCATTGTCCAAGGCACTTACGAAACTTTTGCCGAAATGGGACGTCAGCATTTTGGTGGTGACTTGAGCGGTAAGTGGATTCTGACTGCTGGCCTTGGTGGTATGGGTGGTGCACAACCCTTGGCCGCGACGATGGCTGGTGCGTCAATGCTGGCCATTGAGTGCCAGCAAAGCCGTATCGCGATGCGGCTGCGCACGGGTTACATCGATGTTGAAGCTAAAGATCTCGACGACGCATTGGCAATCATCGCGAAGGCGACGTCGGAAAAGCGGGCACTCTCCGTCGCGCTATGCGGTAACGCTGCAGAGATCTTGCCTGAGTTGCTGCGTCGTGGCGTGCGGCCAGACGCCGTCACCGACCAGACGTCGGCTCACGATCCTGTGAACGGCTACTTGCCGGCCGGGTGGACAGTAGAACAGTGGGAGGAGAAGCGGATCTCGGATCCAAACTCGGTCACTCGTGCTGCTCGCGCATCGATGAAAACTCACGTAGAGGCTTTGTTGGCCTTCCATCGCATGGGGATACCTACGGTGGACTACGGCAATAACATCCGCCAAGTCGCGTTAGAGGAAGGTTGCAAGGACGCCTTCGCCTTCCCGGGTTTCGTGCCAGCCTACATTCGTCCGCTCTTCTGTCGCGGTATTGGTCCATTCCGCTGGGTGGCGCTCTCGGGCGACCCTGAAGACATCGCCAAGACCGATGCCAAGGTCAAAGAGCTCATCCCCGACGATGCGCACTTGCATCGTTGGCTCGACATGGCGGGACAGCGCATCAAGTTCCAGGGTCTGCCGGCAAGAATTTGCTGGGTGGGACTCGGTCAGCGCCATCGTCTTGGACTTGCCTTCAATGAAATGGTCGCCAAGGGCGAGCTGAAGGCGCCGATCGTGATTGGTCGCGACCATTTGGACTCCGGTTCGGTGGCGAGCCCAAATCGGGAAACCGAGGCCATGCGAGACGGTTCGGATGCGGTCTCTGATTGGCCGTTGCTCAATGCCATGCTGAATACGGCGGGTGGCGCCACATGGGTATCACTGCATCACGGTGGTGGCGTGGGCATGGGCTTCTCGCAACATTCGGGTGTTGTGATTGTTTGCGATGGCTCCGAAGCCGCGTCACGTCGGATCGGTCGCGTGTTGTGGAATGATCCGGGAACGGGCGTCATGCGCCATGCGGATGCGGGCTACACCTCGGCCATTGACTGTGCGCGTGAGCAGGGCCTGGATCTGCCCATGCTTGGCCGATGATTCATTCCACCGAGGGATCAGCGCCCCTCATCATCAGTTTCCCTCATGTAGGGACGGTCATCCCGGCGGATATTGCCGCCGGGATGACGGTGCGGGCGCGTGCCGTCGAAGACACCGATTGGCATGTCGAAAAACTCTATGAGTTTGCGCGCGCCCGTCAGGTCAGCTGGCTTGAACCGACGCTGTCGCGCTATGTCGTGGATCTGAATCGTCCGCCTGATGATGCGGCGCTCTATCCAGGTCAGGTATCCACTGGACTTTGCCCTGCGGCGACCTTCGACGGTGAAGCCCTATACGCGGTTGCGCCACCCGATGTTCACGAGGTGAATCGCCGCCGGGAGCTGTATTGGCAGCCGTATCACACCCGGTTACGGCAGTTACTTGATGCTGCAATTGCGCGTCACGGCTATGCGGTGCTGCTGGATGCCCATTCAATCGCAAGCGAAGTGCCGCGATTATTTGACGGACGACTGCCGGATCTCAACGTAGGAACCAACGACGGACGCAGTTGCGGGTCGAGCCTTGGCGAGTCCGTGTATGCGGCAGCATGTTCTGGTCCATTTACGGCGGTATTGAACGGCCGATTTAAAGGTGGATTTATCACCCGCCATTACGGCCAATCGGCGGGCCCGGTCCATGCAGTACAGCTTGAAATCGGACAGTCAACCTATCTAGAGAGCGATTCCGTGGAATGGTCAGACGCTCGCGCGGCGCCTTTGGTCGGCGTCTTGGCGTCGATTGTTGAGGTGCTGCTGTCTTGGCGACCCGAGCTATAGGGCGCAAACACCTGTTGCGGTCATCCGCGACTTGAGCGCCGGCGACAGTCGCGCGAGAATGCGGGTCACTTTTTGGGGGCGATCAGCGCAGTCATGACTCGTGAGCGCGACGACGTACTGCATAGTTGGTGTATCCAGGCGGACTGGAATGCGCCGACTATTGTGGGCGGTGAGGGCGCTCACTTCGTGGATACGGAAGGGCGTCGTTACCTTGATATGAGCAGCTTGGCCGAGTGCATGAATCTCGGCCACCAACATCCCTATGTTGTTCGTGCCATTCAGCGACAAGCTGAAAAATTGTGTTTTGTCACTGCGGCATGGGGAGCTGAGCCGCGGGCAACGCTTGCTAGGCGGTTGTTAGAGTTGTCGGGTTTTGAGGGTGGCCGAGTATATTTTTCACTCGGCGGAGCGGATGCAAATGAGCATGCAGTTAAATTTGCCCGTCAGGCGCGCGGATTGCCACAAGGTCGAATTGTCGTCAGAGATCGGTCCTATCACGGCGCTAGTTACGCCACGATGGCACTCTCAGGCGACACGCGTACTCAGGCGCAAGTTGATCCTGAGGCATTTGGAGCCATCCGGGTTCCCCCGCCTTACGCGTACCGCTGCCCCTTCGGTTCGCCATCCGATGTCGCCTGTGGTGAGGCTGCGGCAGTAGCTGTCGCAACGGCTATCGATGCGCAACCCGATGGGGGTGTCGCTGCCGTCTTAATGGAAGCCAATGCCGGAACAAACGGCATTGTTGCACCCAATAATTATTGGCCTCGCTTGCGCGAGGAAACACGTTCTCGCGGCGTATACCTCATTGCTGACGAAGTGATGAGTGGTTTCGGCCGCTGTGGGGAATGGTTCGCCTGGCAGCGGTACGGGGAAGCAGGGCGTCCAGATTTAATGACCTTGGCCAAAGGTCTGACTGGCGCGCATGTGCCTCTAGGTGCAGTCGTGATGTCCGCTGACGTATCGGCTCGTCTCGAACATCAAATGCTGTATACCGGGCTCACGTATTGCGGTCATCCATTGGCGTGTGCCGCCGGCGTCGCCGCACTGGAGGCCTACGCCCAGGAAGGATTGATCGAACGGTCAAGATCGCTTGGCCGCGCTTTGTACGCGCGGCTGAAAGCATTGCAGCACAAGCACTCTGTCATCGGCGACGTACGCGGCGGCGACGGATTATTCGCGGTGATTGAGCTCGTGCTTGATCAAGCGACCCGCGCTTTGCATGCCCCGTGGCCGGCATCACCAGTGCCATTGCGGGCGTTGGTGAGACGCGCGATGGAGCACGGCGTATCACTGGCCATTCGTGGAAATCTCATCATTCTCGCACCGCCATTGGTCATTGCTGAAAACGATCTTGATGACGCGGTAGATTTGCTCGACCACCTGCTTGCGGAGTTCGACTGGACATGAGTTTTAAACTGACCTACTCGACGATGTTCAATCCGCCTCCGGAAATGCATGAACGATATGATGCCGCGGTGTTGAAGGTTCGACAGGACCTCGGCCGAAGACATCCTCTATTTATCGATGGCGTCGATGTTGTTGGATACGACGTTATCCGCAAATGTTCGCCGATTGATGGCACCCATTTGGGCGACTTCGATACGGCAGATCTCGCTCAAGTGAGTGCTGGGGTGGAGGCTGCGGCCAGAGCGTTTCCAGCGTGGCGGCGCATGGCGCCATCGGAACGCGTTCGCCTGTCCCGACGGGTGGCCGATCTGATCGACGCACGAGTCTACGATTTGGCAGCCATCCTGTCCTTGGAGGTCGGCAAGAATCGCCTTGAAGCCTTGGCCGAAGCCGCCGAAGTCGCTGATTTTTTCCGCGGTTATGCCGATGAATATGAACGCTCAAATTATTACGATCACGTCTTGCCCGACGATCCGCTGACGGACTGGCGTTCGCATAATCGCAGCGTGCTAAAGCCCCACGGGGTATGGGCCGTGGTGGCACCCTTTAATTTTCCATTTGCGCTGGCTGCGGGTCCCACCGCGGCAGCATTGGTGACCGGTAATACCGTGGTCGCTAAGGGTGCCAGCGATACCCCATGGGCCGTGCGTTTGTTGGCGGAACTGTTACGCGATGCCGGATACCCTGCGGGCGTCTTTAATTTTGTGGCGGGCAGCGGCGAGACCGTCGGGAACGCACTGATAAACGATAACCGTATCGCCGGCGTCACATTCACAGGCTCCTATGAGGTCGGGATGGATCTGAGTCGGCGGATGTCAGCCGGGACCTGGGTGCGCCCTTGTATCACTGAAATGGGCGGTAAGAATGCTGTCGTCGTCACGTCCAGTGCCGATCTTGATCGTGCGGCCACCGGAATTGCGAGGTCGGCCTTCGGTCTCGGAGGTCAAAAATGTTCGGCAGCCTCCCGTGTCTATGTGGCTGAGGACGTAGCTCCCGAATTAGAGCGGCGGCTCATCGCTGAGGCTCAAGCCTTGCAAATCGGCGACCCCACACGCAAGGACGCCTCTCTCGGTCCAGTCATCTCTGCTCGGGCGGTGAATCAGTATGAGGAGTACATCAATCATTTGAATGCCGACGGCGGGCACATCTTGTTTGGTGGCCACAGACTCACGGACGGTCACTTCGCGAACGGGTGCTATGTTTCACCGACCATTGCTCGGGCCCCCAAGGACCACCCGTTATTCGCCGTCGAAATGTTTTTGCCAATTGTAATGGTCTGTGTCGTCTCCGGACTTGAAGAGGCGGTGGCCTTGGCCAACGCGTCCCCCTTGGGATTGACGGCAGGGGTCTATGGTTCGTCGACAGACGTTGAGTACTTTTTGGATCACATTGAGGCTGGAACGCTTTATGTGAATCGACCTCAAGGCGCGACTACCGGCGCTTGGCCGGGCTATCAGGCTTTTTCGGGATGGAAGGGATCGACCTCAACAGGGAAAGCCATTGGTTCGTTCTACTACTTGCCGCTATACCTGCGCGAACAATCGCAGACGGTCGTTGAATAAACCATGCCATTGATGACGCTGCGTGACGCGATCCGAGACCACGTCCACGATGGAGAAACCGTCGCGCTCGAAGGTTTTACGCATCTGATCCCGTTCGCTGCCGGCCAAGAAATTATTCGTCAGCGACGCCAGAATCTGCATTTGGTCCGGATGACCCCCGACCTGATCTATGACCAAATGGTCGGTGCGGGTTGCGCAAATCGACTGACATTTTCCTGGGGCGGCAATCCCGGTGTCGGCTCTGCGCACCGTGTTCGTGAGGCGATTGAGAAGGGCTGGCCGACACCACTTGAAATTCACGAACATTCGCACGCGGGAATGGCGGCGGCGTATGTTGCCGGTGCTAGCCGTCTCCCATTTGGGGTCCTACGAGGCTACTTCGGCACCGATTTGCCCGAGGTGAACCCTCAAATCCGCTCCATCCAGTGCCCATATACCGGTGAACAGCTCACCACTGTGCCAGCGATGAATCCGGACGTAACCATCCTGCATGCCCAGAAGGCTGATGGCGAAGGTAACGTCTTGCTCAGCGGAATCATTGGTGCCCAGAAAGAGGCCGCTCTGGCAGCCAGAAAGTTGATTATCACGGTAGAGGAAATCGTTGAGCGCTTGGATACGCCGATGAACGGCGTTGTCCTGCCTGCTTGGGTGGTGACTGCCGTTGCTTGCGTCCCGGGCGGCGCTTGGCCGTCCTACGCGCGCGGTTACTATTCGCGCGATAACGCGTTTTATATTGCGTGGGATGATATTTCGCGCGACCGAGCGCGATTTTTGCAGTGGCTCGATCGCTATGTCTATTCGACGGTCGATCATGCGCAGTGCGTGCAGACCTTACGTGCCGATGGATATGACCTATGAGCGGTATGGATTGGACGCCGGATGAAATGATGACGGTGACAGCCGCTAGATTGCTCTGGGATAAAGCGGTTTGTTTCGTAGGTATCGGGCTCCCATCGGCTGCCGCGAATTTGGCGCGTCAGTCACACGCGCCGGATATTGTTCTGATTTACGAATCCGGCACGATTGGTACCCGGCCTAATGTGTTGCCTCTGTCGATTGGAGACGGTGAATTGGCGGATACCGCCGTCTGTGTCGTGCCGTTGCCGGAGATTTTTTCCTATTGGCTGCAGAGCGGTCGGATTGATGTCGGCTTTCTGGGTGCGGCGCAGATTGACCGATACGGCAATCTGAACAGTACCGTGGTCGGACGATATGACGCGCCTAAAACACGGCTGCCGGGCGCGGGCGGCGCGCCTGAAATCGCAACCCACGCGAAACAAGTATTCGTCGTCATCAAACAATCGCCGCGTAGTTTCGTGGCGCATTTGGATTTTATTTCTTCGGCCGGTTTTCTCGCCGGCGATGGTGAGCGTTCGCGACGCAGGGCGCCCGGACGAGGTCCGCAAGCGATCATTAGTGATTACGGAGTGCTCAAGCCCGATCCGGTCACCGATGAATTTGTCCTAGTCGCTCGGTACGAGCACGTCACCACTGAATCCGCGATAGCGGCCTGTGGTTGGCCGCTGAAGACCTCCGAATTCGTCGAGGTCATTGCACCGCCTACGGCCCAAGAACTTTTGGCGTTGCGAGAACTGCACGCCCGTACCAAAGCGGCGCATGCTGCTGCGGTTAAATTGCCGATCTGAGGAATTTTTATGAAGACCCCGCACATCAAAACTGAGCTCCCGGGCCCAAAGGCCAGAGCACTCATTGAGCGTGATACCGCAGTGGTTTCGCCCTCGTATCCGCGCGATTACCCCTTTGTGATGTCCCACGGCCGTGGGGTTGAAGTATGGGACGTAGACGGTAATCGATTCATTGATTTCGTGGCGGGTATTGCGGTTTGCAGTACGGGGCACAGTCACCCGAAAGTGGTGGCTGCAGTGACCGATGCCGCCCAGAATTTTTTGCACATTTCATCGGATTACTGGCACGAGCATCAGGTTCGCTTAGGCGAAAAGATGGCGGAGTTGGCGCCGATGGGTGAGGCAGCCATGAGTTTCTTTGCGCAATCAGGCACTGAAAGCGTGGAAGGTGCGCTCAAATTGGCACGCTATGTCACCGGGCGATCTCGGTTCATCGGTTTCCTTGGTGGGTTCCACGGCCGCACCATGGGTTCTTTGGCGTTTACGTCGTCGAAGTACACCCAGCAAAAGGGTTTTTTCCCGACCATGCCGGGCGTCACTCACGTGCCTTACCCGAATAACTACCGTCCCTTGTTGGCCGGTGAAGATCAGGGCGCTGCGGTTCTGTCTTACATTGAAAATGTCCTTTTCCAAAGCAATGTGCCGCCCTCTGAAGTGGCGGCGATTCTGGTTGAGCCGATCCAAGGAGAAGGTGGCTATATCGTCCCACCGGACGGATTTTTGCAGGGCTTGCGAGCGCTGTGCGACAGGCACGGCATCCTGCTGATCTTTGATGAGGTGCAGTCCGGTATTGGTCGAACCGGAAAGATGTTTGCGAGCGAACATTGGGGCGTGACGCCCGACATCATGTCACTCGCGAAAGGCTTAGGTTCTGGTTTGCCGATCGGTATGGTTGTCGCTAAACGGTCGATCATGTCCCAATGGAAACGGGGCGCTCATGGAAATACCTATGGAGGTAATCCGTTGTGTTGCGCGGCGGCTTCAGCAACCCTTGAATTGGTGGCGGGCGGATTGGTTGAGAATGCGGCTCGCATGGGGGAGCACTTCATGGCGCGTCTGCACGAATTGCAGTCCCGTTACGAGACAATTGGCGAGATCCGCGGTAAGGGACTGATGATCGGTATGGAATTAGTGACCGATCGAACGAGCCGGAGTCCAGCGAGAGAGTTCTGCGACCGATTTATCACCAGAGCCTATGAGAATGGCCTGATGCTGTTGTCTTGCGGTCAATCGACCGTGCGATTCATGCCGCCACTGGTCGTGACGGCGGCTGAAATTGACGAAGCTGTGTCCATTCTTGATGCCACTTTTTCAGAATTGACCTGATTCGCCTTTGCGAGGTATCGCAGGGTATTTCGTAACGCTCGGTCGGAGACTGGGCGTCCGAGAAATTGCCGCAGCAGAACAGGTGTCTCCAGCGCTTCGCCAAAATGCAGCAAATGGCGTGATACCCAGCCGTACCAGGTGGGGTTACCTGCATCAAAGGCCCCGATGGACCTGATGATCCGTTCTCGCAGTTGTGCCGTGAGAATGGCGCCGAGCCCATAGTTGATCATGTATCCCGGTTCGTGGACGAGTTGAACCCTCAACGCCCACCAGGCGAGCTCTGGGTGCGGAACGATGTGCAGATAGCGCTGAGTGATTTCAGCCCAAAGTTGATTGGGGTCTGATCCCGGCTGATTCAGCATTCGGATCTCGAACAATGCCCATGCAACATCGAGCATCACGCCAGCATAGAGCGCCTCTTTAGCGGCTTGGCTGCCTGCAGGGATGCCGAGGTAACGAGCCTGAAAAGCAGGCTCGGCGACACTCCACGACGGGACGTCGGCAAAGGCCTCAAAAAAAACCGCATCGCCCAAGTCGAAGAAAGCCGGGCGGGATCGCAGTGCCATCATATGGACCGCATGGCCATCCTCGTGGATGATCTCGTTTTCGGCGGAAACCCCGCCTTTTTCTAAAGTTGCCGAAACGCGAACCCAGGCGGGTCGCCATCCTGAAGGCGTTGTCTGACCGATTCGAATGTAGTCGGTGTATGACAGCGGAGCTTTCCCAACGCGAGGGGCCAGATCATGGAGCACGTTGAGTTGATCTAAGTCTGCACCGAGGTCTCTAAAGTAACGGGCAGCGAGGGGTTGAACGTCAGCAGTCGTGATTCGCGCGTTTAATGGGTCTAATCCTTGACTATGCGCATGCCAGTAATCCCACGGTTCGATATCTGCGCCCGAAGTGGCGTGCGACCAGACAGTTAAAATGCTGATCAGCCAGCGCTCCACCTGCGCGCGGTTGGTGCCCACAGTTCGGGCAGCGAGGTCTATTCGGTCAGGGGCGCTCGATCGGTGCTGAGCGGTGAGCTGTATCAGCCGTCGATAAGGACTTTCTTGTGTCGCAGTTGCCCCATTGATCGCTTCCCATAGCGGGGTAAAGGCGCGGAATATCTGCTCGCGCCGATCGGCATCATGCTCTTCAGACAAGAGTTCGAGCGCGGTGCTTCGACCGATGATTTGGTTCTGAACGACCAAGTGATTGCCGATCTGTGAGAAGCAGTCATAGAGCGCGCTGGTCAATGCCGATTCAGTCTGAGCTTGATCTCGATCGCTGCATTGCGCGCCACGCTCAGCGCCGCTGGCGAGTAGGTTGGCGTTGCTCGCGGTGACATCCGCGATCATTAATCTTTGCGCGCGTCGATCATTCATCGTCAGCGCTGTTTGAGCATTTAAGTTGTCGAAGTCATTCCTCGCCTGCAACAGGCGAGCGCGCCACACCGTGAGCGATCGTCCGTCGATGGTGGTTAAGGATCCGGCTTCCAAGGTATCGACAGCGTGGTGCGCATCCCGCCAGGCTGCATAGGCGGGTTCACGCTCTGCGATCGGTGAACTGAGCACCGGATGCGTCAGGCAGACGGCAAAAAAACCAAAGACAGGGAGGCTTATGACATTCATCCTCATCCTTGAATAGTACCTCTCGCTAGCGTCGGTTGCGCCAGTTGTCCTAAAAATGCACTCGGCGCATAGTGGGTCATTGGACTGAAATTGCGAGGCCGGTCATGGGTTTGAGATTTTCACGCCTTCTTTCCGCAGCGTTGTGCCTCTTGGCGGCTACTGGAGTCAGTGCCGAACGCCGAGGAATTTTTCCCCAAATAGATTTGCCGCATCCGTATTACTACCACGAGATGTTTCTGCCGCAGCTCACGAGCGGTCCCTCATCCGTGAGCTTTTCGCCGGACTCCCAGGAGGTGGTGTACTCGATGGCAGGTTCGCTGTGGCGTCAGCGCATCGATTCAACCACGGCGACCCAGCTGACAGATGGCCCCGGTTACGATTACCAGCCTGATTGGTCTCCGGATGGGCGCTACATCGTCTACGTCACTTATCAAAACGACGCACTCGAGTTGGCTCGGCTCGATCTCACGACTTTACAAACGACGCTGCTGACTCACGATGGCGCCGTAAACGTGGAGCCAAAGATATCGCCTGACGGTCACCATCTGGTGTGGACATCAACCGGGCATAACGGGCATCTACATCTCTACCTCGCGGATTTGTTGCCTACCGGTATTTCTCAGCCGCTGGCGCTCACCGACGATATAAAAAGTTCGATACGCCGCTACTACTACAGTGCGTTTGATCAAGAGATTAATCCGACCTGGACTCGAGATGGACGCTCGATAGTCTTTGTTTCCAATCGAGGTCATATCCATGGAACCGGTGGGTTTTTTCAAATGGAGGCTCGCCCTGGTGCGATCGCGCAAGAAATCCATTACGAAGAAACCAATTGGCGTGCGAGACCTGAATTCTCGCCCGATGGTAGTCGACTGCTCTACAGCTCCTATGTCGGGCGGAACACCCATCAATTGTGGGTGCTTCCAGCCGGTGGCGGCACAGACGCGTTTCCACTGTCTTACGGTGACTATGACGCGGTAGGGGCTCGATGGTCGCCGGACGGTCGGACGATCGCTTTTATTTCCAATCAAGCGGGTGGTCTTGAATTGTGCTTGCAGGACGCAGCGACCGGTCTGCAGCGACGACTTGAGGTCAAGGAGCGGGCAACCCGCAACGCAGTCGTGCATTTAAAACTGCACATACGCGATGCTGATGGGCATCCCGTTGCCGCGCGTGTTTCGATTACTGATTCAGCCGGGCGAACCCACGCTCCCGTCGGCGCCTGGATTTCCGCCGATGACGGCTTCGATCGCAGGGAGCAACGCTTTGAAGCGCACTATTTTCATACCCACGGTGATGATGTTGTTGATGTACCGCTTGGCCCCATCAAAATTGATGTTTTGCAGGGCTTTACGCGACCACTTCAAACGACCACCGTGGATGCCGGTTCCGGCGCTGGGGACACTGTATCGCTGACGATGCAATTAGGTCCGGCGTGGTCGCTGGAAACGCAGGGTGGATCCTGGGTGTCGGGTGACGTCCATGTTCATATGAATTACGCGGGGCTTTATCGTAATGATCCGGTTCATTTGAAGTGGCAGGCTCAGGCTGAAGATTTGAACCTCGTCCATGCCGTCATCGTCAACAAGGAACAACGGATTCCCGATATAGCCTATTCAGGTCGCGAACTTGATCCTACTTCCGATGACCATAATGCGATCTGGCACGGTCAGGAATATCACACGAGTTACTGGGGTCATCTCGGTCTAATAGGGCTACAACGGGGCACGTTAATTCCTGGCTATGTGGGCTACCCCAATACCGCGGCTGCCAGCATAGTGCCTATGAACCTTGACGTCGCTGACCGCGCCCATGCGGGTGGGGCGCTGGTTGGCTATGTCCATCCCTTTGATGAGGCGGTACATCCTTTCGACGCCAAGGAACCGCTGTCCAACGAATTACCTGTGGATGTGGCGCTCGGTCGCGTTGATTACGTGGAGATTCTTGGTTTCAGTGATCATCGGGTTACGGCCGGTGTTTGGTATCAATTGCTCGACTTGGGCTTTCATCTACCGGCCGCTGGTGGAACAGACGCGATGGCTGATTTTGCGTCCTTGCGTGGTCCTGTCGGCATGAATAGAACCTTCGTCGCGACCCAAGGCAATGCCCGCGATGTGGCGGGTTGGCTGGCTGGATTAAAAGCAGGCCGTTCCTTTGCAAGCAACGGACCTTTGTTGGATTTCACGCTCGGTGGCCAACCGATTGGGGGCGAAGTTGTACGCAAGCGTGCCGGCAAAATACCTTTCCATGCGCACTTGCGCTCGATGGTGCCCATTGATCATTTAGAGGTCGTTTGCACGGGCGGGCGGGTACTGGCCATTCCATTGGTAGCGGATCGGACAGCAATAGATGTTGATGGGTCTGTCGACATCAAGACCAGTGGCTGGTGCCTACTGCGGGCTTCGGCGGATCGGGCTGAATATCCAATATTGGATTTGTATCCCTATGCGACGACGAGCCCAATCTTCATTTCGGTGGCCGATCAACCCACGCACTCGGCCGTCGCCGCCGATTATTTTCTGGCGTGGATTGATCGAATCTCCGATGCCGTCAAAATCTATCCCGACTGGAATAACCCTGAGGAGCGTCCGTTGGTAGAAAAGCGGCTGGCTGAGGCGCGGGCCGAGATTTTGGCCCGTCGCTGACTGATATCGCTGACTGCATGGCGCGTCACAGGGCGCGCCGCCGGTCTTTTGGTAGACTGTCAGCCAGTCGCAGCTATCGCGGGAGCTCGGCAGTTGTTTCCCGCCGTGGCCTAATGCATAGCGTGCTTGGCACAGTGATTGACCCGAGGATGAGACTGAGATGAGCAGCAACCCACAAACCGCCCCATTTGGTAGTGTTCTGGCCCCGATCATGAGCACGGCGACCTTTTCTGACGGCGCGTGGAGTGCACATGATTTCGTGCCGCTCGCACCCATCCCAATGCATCCTGCAGCCCACGTACTCCATTATGCGAGTGAGTGCTTTGAAGGGTTGAAAGCATTTAAGTGGGCCGATGGCAGCGTGCATGTGTTCCGCCTCGACCGGAATATCGCGCGCATGCGGCAGAGTGCGCAAAGTCTGCGGCTGCCTCAGCCGGATACGGCTCAGTTGGAGGCAATGGTCCTGGGTGTGATTGACCGTAACCGCGACTCGGTTCCTGACGCGCCGGGTGCGCTCTACCTGCGACCGATGTTGATCGGCACGTCGCCCAATATCGGTGCGGCGGCTTCGCCCTCGAGCGAGGCGATGTTGCTGGTATTGGCGAGTCCGGTTTGGGACTACTTCGCCGGCGGTGGCGCCAAACCACTCAAAATTTACGTCGAACAACATGCAACGCGCTGCGCGTCGCATCTCGGCGTTACCAAAACCGGTGGTAATTACGCCGCGGCGCTGGGTCCGACATTGGCCGCTCGTGAGGCGCATCTGGTCGATCAAGTGCTCTTTGCCCCGGGAGGGGAAGTGCAAGAAACCGGTGCGGCGAACTTTTTGTTGATCCGTGACGGTCACATTTTGACCCGGAGCTTGGACTCGGCGTTTCTACACGGCATTACGCGGGACTCTTTGCTCGTCATGGCCGCCGACATGGGCTATCGGATTGAGGAGCGCGTCTTTACGGTGGACGAGATGCTCGAGTGGGTGAAGGACGGGGAAGCGGCCCTTTCTGGTACCGCCGCCGTTCTCTCTGGGGTGGGAACCCTAGTCTGCGGTGACGGCGTGAGCCACATGGTCGGAACCGGAGAGGTCGGCCCTAACACCCAGCGTTTGCGCAGTGCGCTGGTCGCGATTCAACAAGGCACGGCACCTGAGCGCCACGGTTGGCTGCGTACCGTCTGATTTAACCGCGCCGCAAGGCGCATCCCTGTATCCTCCGCCCGGCTCCCTGCCGGGCGTCCTCGTTTCTTTTTAGGATTACTGATGACCGTTACTTTCGCAGATCTCCAGCTGCACCCAAGCCTCGTCGCTGCGACGAAGGAATTGGGCTATGTCCGACCCACCGCCATTCAGGGTGACGCGATTCCACCCGCGCTGCAGGGGCGGGATTTGCTGGCCTGCGCAGCCACTGGCAGCGGTAAGACCGCAGCGTTCATGTTGCCCATACTGAATCGGTTGATCGACCGGCCACGCGGGAAGACCCGCGCCTTGGTGATCGCACCGACCCGTGAACTGGCGGCGCAGATCCTTGAAGACATGAAAGACCTCGGCACCCATACGCCGGTCAGCGGTGCCGCAATTTTCGGCGGTGTGGGCATGGGGCCCCAAGAACATGCGTTGCGCCGCGGCACCGACGTCATTGTCGCCTGCCCAGGCCGACTACTCGATCATCTGCAGTCTGGGAATTACACAGACTTTAGCGCGCTCGAGGTACTCGTTTTAGACGAAGCCGATCGCATGTTGGACATGGGCTTCCTTCCCGACATCCGTCGCATACTGAAGTACGTGCCCAAAGTGAGGCAAACGCTGTTTTTCAGCGCCACGATGCCGCCACCCATTGCAACGCTTGCCCGCGAACTGCTCAATAACCCGGCCACGATCGCGCTTGAGCGGCAGTCGCGCCCGGCGAGTGGTATCACGCAGGCGCTTTATCCGGTCTCTCAAGAACTCAAGTCAGCACTATTGGCGACGTTACTTGAGCGTGGCGATATGAAGGAAGCGCTCGTCTTTACCAGGACGAAGCACCGCGCCAATCGCCTCGCCGAGTTCCTTGCGAAGCGCGGGATCTCTGCGGATCGGATCCACGGTAATCGTTCCCAGACGCAGCGTACAGCGGCTTTGTCGAATTTCAAGGACGGTAAGATTCGAGTCCTGGTGGCGACCGATATCGCCGCACGCGGCATTGACGTGGAAGAGTTGGGGCATGTCGTCAATTTTGACGTGCCCTTAGTTCCAGCCGATTACATCCATCGTATCGGTCGTACTGGCCGCGCTGAGGCCGTTGGTGACGCCTTTACCTTCGTTGCGAAAGACGAGGAGGGCGATATCGGCGCGATCGAGAAGGTGCTCGGCAAGCGCTTGCCACGCGTGACCGTTGCGGACTTTGACTATCACGCGAAACCTGAAGCGAAGCTTGAGGTCCCCTTGGCCGAACGTATCGCGGCGATTCGAGCCAAAAAGGCCGAGGACCGGGCGCGCAGTCAGGCCAAATCTTCCCGTGGAGGCTCGCCGGCGGGCAGACCGTCAGGCGGCGGTCAGGGCCAGAGCCAAGGTCAGGGTGGCCGTGGCCGTGGGCCAGGCGGTGGTCGAGGCCCCGGCGGTGGCGGACGCCCATCAGGCGGTGGTCGACCGGCTGGCGGTGGTGGCGGCCGTCGCGGCGGTGGCGGCGGCTATGGCGGCGGTGGCGGGCAATCGTCCGGCCGTTGATCGTGCTTAGCTGAGCAGAAAGCCCATTTTGACCCCGGCAACGGTGATGACATCGTTGTCGGCCAGTCGGCGAGCCGCACCGCCGATGGCGACGCCGTTAATCAACGGGTAGTCGTTGGCGCGGCGGCTTTCAACATGGATCAGGTAATAACCATCCGCCCGTCGGGTGATGGCGGCGACTTGGATGCCGGACCGACCGATCATGGTCACGGCTTTGACCACCTCGAAGTCACGCCCGGCTTGGTCCCCAGACAGCACTTGCAGCCTTGCGGTGGCTGAGGCGGGCTGAGCGCTCGGCGTCTGCATCGGCCGCGTCGGCTCGCTCTTCGGCTTGAGTTGGGTGGCCGCGGCCTCGGAGGGCGCCAGCACCATGGTCTTTTCGAAGGCTTCGCGGTCGTTGTCCGCGTCCTCACCGTCCACGAACCGTAATTGGTGATGTCCTACGGTGATCACATCGCCGTGCTGCAACGCGTGTTTGCGGACAAGGCGACCGCCCACGTAGGTTCCGTTGGTGCTGTTGAGATCCTCAAGGAATGAATCGTTGAGGATATTGATGATCAGTGCGTGATGGCCGCTGACCGCCGCGTTATCGATGCGTATGTCATTGTCGGCGAGACGACCAATGGTATAACGCTCCCGAGACATGTTGAACTCGGCAAGCGTCTGCCCGTCGAGGGCAAGGATCAGGCGGGCCATAGCAGTTCAGTCCTTCGAGCTCGTCAGCGGAACCATCCCGATATTCTGTTAAGTATGCCGCGCTGTGCTGGAAAAGGCTCGACTACTTGAGTCAGCAGCACCGAAATATTGTCCCGGCCGCCATTATCGTTGGCTCGCATGACCAGCGTCTGGCCCAATGCCCGCAAGTCCACCGGGTTTTGGGCCGCATGGTGCATGATCTCCTGATCCTCAACCATGTCGGATAAACCGTCGGAGCACATTAAGTAGCGGTCCGTCGGTAGGGCGCGATGCTCTCGCACATCGACTTCAACGGTCGCCTCGACACCCAGGGCTCTGGTGACGAAATTTTTACTCGTTGCCCGCTCCGCCTCGGCCCGGGTATAGATTCCCCGATCAACGAGTTCCTGTAACAGAGAGTGATCAGAGGTGAGTTGTTCCAAGACACCGTCTCGCACCCGGTAGAGGCGAGAGTCACCCACGTGTGCACTGACGATACGATCATCGTAGAACAGTGCGGCAACGACGGTGGTCCCCATACCATTGCATTGGGCATGGGTTTTTGCGGTCTGATGGATGATTTTATTCGCTCGTTGTACGGCATCTCTGAGCATGATGCTGGGTCGCATCAGGCCGGTCGCCGAGTCGATGCCTTCCAGCGGGTACGCGGCGTAAGCTTCGCGCATCATGCTAACGATGGTCTTCACGGCAAGGCCGCTCGCGACTTCGCCGGCGTTGTAGCCGCCCATCCCATCGGCTAAGACGAATAACCCAATGTCCGCATCGATGCTGATGGCATCTTCATTGTGCTCGCGAACCCGGCCATTATCGGTGTCTGAAAAGCTCTGGATCTTTGTACGCATATCAATCATTTTTTTGCGCTGGCACAGGCCTTAGCGCAGGCGCGCAAGAACTTCGCCATTTCTCCGGCACTCTGGAACCGGTCTGCGGGATCTTTTTGTAAGGCTCGATCCACAATTGCTGCGACGCAAACGGGCAAATCTGGTCGCAAGGCGCGAATCGACGGATGTGGAGAATGGATGATTTTCTCCATTAATCCGGCCATAGATTCGGCGCGGAACGGCAATTCACCCGCCAGTAACTGGAACATCGAGACGCCTAGGGCGAAGAGGTCGGACCGGGCGGTCACCGAGCGGCCCTCTAATCGTTCCGGAGCCATAAACGACGGCGTGCCGAGCACAATGCCGCTACGGGTCGAACTCGAATTGGTTAAACGCGCGATACCGAAATCCGTAATTTTTGTATCCAGCGTGTCCGGGTTCAGGAGGACATTCGCCGGCTTGATATCTCGATGGACGACCGCCTGTCCGTGCGCATAATCGAGTGCATCGGCAATACGCGCACAGACTTCGAGGACTCTCTCAGCCGGCAAGAGACGATCTTTGACGGTGTAGTCGGACAGGGGATGGCCTTGCACATATTCCATGGCAATCCAGGCGATGCCGCTGTCTTCACCGGCGTCATATACGGTAACAATGCTGGCGTGCTGTAAGCGTCCGGCCATTTCAGCTTCGCGGAAAAAACGGTCCCGCGCGTCAGCAAGATCCGCCTCTGAGAATTCTTCCACGATCGGAATCGCTTTCAGCGCAACCACTCGATTGATGGTTGGATCTTTACCCAGAAATACCGTGCCCATCGCACCATGGCCGAGTTCGCGGTCGATTTCGTAGCGTCCAAGCTTGGGTTTTGGGGGCCGCTTTGATCGTCCGAGCAGCATGTCGGCGACCTCAGCCCGACTGGGCTCTTCGCGACGAGCGTCGAGAATGCGCGAGATATCCTTCAACGACATCGGCCCGGCCGGCGGTGAGGGCACGGCCACTAATGGTTTCGCCCGTCGCGGAGCGCCGCTGATTTCCTGCGGTCCGGTGATGTCAGCCGTCAGGAAGGGGTCGGTGGCGGGTACGTCAGGCCGCTTAGGGGCTTCCTGCCTCGGTCTCGGCGGGCGAGAGATTCTCGGCAGCGTTGGGGGCAATGGGACGACCGGCGCGCCGCTCGCTGGGGCGGTCCGCTTGCGTTCGGGGACGACGGCTGCGGCAAGTGTTGCCAACGGCACGGCAAGACTTGCGGCCACGAGCGGAATCCACACGTGCGCCAAGGCGAGCAGACCGAGTTCCAGCGCAAATGTACCCACGACAATCATGAGGATCACAACCCATCGCACGGGTGCCCGTAAGCCGGGCGCCACTAGGGCAGCCCAGAGGATTGCGCCGAGCAACATGAGGATGGTGAAAGTGCGGCCAAGGCGTGGAATCGTGGTGAAATCGTGGTGTTCGAGGCTGACGATTTGTTGCCCGACGACTTCTGCTAAAGAGAGTGTTTCGCCGGTCGCGACTCGGACGGCCGGCTCAGCGCTACCGATAATCACCACGCGTTTGCTGAGCATAGCGGAGGCGCTAGGGAGCGCATCGGCTGAGACGCGCGTCAGTCCGCCTTCGGTGCCGGCGCGTCGACCGTAGGAGGGCAGCCAACGCCCGCCCTGAGTCCCCAGTCGCGCCGATGCGGTTGCCGTCGAATTCGAATCAAGGGCTATGGCGCCGCGGTCGTTGGCGGGATGTGCCACCAGCCACGCGGCAAAGGCGAGTGATGGCTGCCCTGTGTCGGTCCGGAACAGACGCGCATGACGGACGACTCCATCGGCATCAGCTTTGACGGTGGGCTCTGTGCCGACCGCTGCCGCACTGGCCACAAAGCGGTCCAGTGGAGCGCCGTCTGTCGTCGCGAGCAAAACCACATTGCCGGCTCGTCGGATCGCGGCTTCTAGGTCGGCGTCGTGATCGAGATCTGTCAACCAACGCTCAATTTTTGCCCGCATGGCGTTGTCGCCAGAGGCGTCCGCACCCTCAAGAAGGGCTCTTGCGGCACTGAGATCGGTGCTGTCCGACGCCTCCGACAGTGGGTTGGTCACGACTATGACTCGAGCATGGGCGGCGTGTGCTGCGTCGATGGCCCGAGCTATCCGAGTCCGCGTTCGGCCTGGTTCCTTCGCCGAAGCGTCGATATCAATCCAAGTCACCGTATCGGAGCGCTCGGCGTTGGCAGCGCGCTGCAGCAGCGCAAGCGGAGCGCCTTCGACGCTGGCATAGCCGCTCGGCGTCAAACCGACTGCCAAGAGGAAGCCCAACAGTACAGCGGCGGCTGCGGCCGCGAGAGGACGGAAAAGGGGGTGTGCGTACATAGTGTTATTACATAGTCTGGCTTTCAGTCTAGCCGTGAAGCGAGTTTTCAATTGCGACACGGCGCACATATCCGACGAGTGCGGGCTCTCTGTTAGCATCCATACCGTGAACTCAAAGTCCAGAACAGTCTATGTCTGCAGTGCCTGCGGGGATTCGACCCCGAAATGGCAGGGTCAATGCCCTGCTTGCCAGGCCTGGAATACCCTATCGGCGCACGCGACGCCGAAAAATACGGTTCGCACCGGCTCCCGGCCACTGGTCGAGGCTGGTGCAACCGAAACGCTCGGCTCGGTCGCGACGGCCGAAGCGCCGCGTCTGCCGACCGGCTCCGGAGAATTCGATCGCGTGCTCGGCGGCGGCCTAGTGGCTGGATCGGTGACCTTGATCGGTGGTGACCCGGGTATCGGCAAGTCCACGTTGCTGTTGCAAGCCGCGGCCGGCCTGGCTCGATCAACCGCTGTCCTTTACGCCACCGGCGAGGAAAGTCTGCGCCAAGTCGGGTTGAGGGCCCGCCGTCTCGCGCTGGATGACGCGCCGCTTGGGCTTCTGGCCGAAACTGATGTGGAAACGGTTATTAGCGCCGCGCGCGCGCGCGAGGCGCGCGTGCTGGTCGTTGATTCTATCCAGACCATGGGAACCGCAGAGGTTGACTCAAGTCCCGGATCCGTCTCGCAATTACGGGAATCCGCGGCGCGATTTGTGCAGTTTGCGAAGCAATCGGGGACCGCAGTTTTCCTGATTGGCCATGTCACCAAAGAGGGCGTGATCGCAGGACCACGCGTCCTGGAACATCTGGTCGATACCGTGCTCTACTTTGAAAGTGACGCCGGAAGCCGCTTTCGGGTCGTACGAGCCGTTAAGAATCGCTTTGGGGCTGCCAACGAAATTGGCGTGTTTTCGATGGAAGAGGGCGGCCTGCGTGAGGTGAAAAACCCATCGGCCATCTTTCTCTCGCGCCATCCAGCGCCGGTGGCGGGAAGCATTGTGACCGTGGCGCGCGAGGGGACTCGTCCGCTGCTGGTAGAGGTACAGGCGCTGGTGGATGAGGCGCGATCTCAGAACACCCGCCGAGTCGCGGTTGGTTTCGAAGGCAACCGGCTGGCTTTGCTATTGGCCGTGCTGCATCGGCACGGCGGAGTCGCGCTTGGCGCTCACGACGTCTTTATCAATGTCGTTGGCGGCGTCCACCTCGGCGAAACTGCAGCGGATCTGCCGGCCATACTCGCGGCTGTTTCAAGCTTGGACGACCGTCCATTGCCCCAAGACCTCATCTCTTTCGGTGAGCTCGGACTAGCCGGTGAAGTCCGCCCAGTACCCTTTGGTGAGGAGCGACTGCGCGAGGCCGCGAAGCATGGATTTCGGCGCGCCATCGTGCCCCGCGCAAACGCGCCACGCAAAGGTATTGAGGGGCTTGAGATCGTTGCCGTTGAGCGCTTGAGTGAGGCGCTCGAGGCTTTGCGTCAACCTGCGCGGACATGACGTCCAGCGCTCAGCTGTGACGACTTAGATCATGGCCGCCGAGCACTTTGCTGCCACGTCTTATCGTGGGGCTCACATCGAAAATCGGCACCTTGCGCACGTCGCTGTGACCGATGCGCAGGGCAAACTGCTGTACCACTGGGGCGATCCACAGCGGATGACCTTAATCCGCTCGGCGGCGAAGCCTGCACAAGCGCTTGCTGTGTTGGAAACTTCAGCCACGTTAGCGCGTCAATTTGAATCGGCTGATCTCGCGTTGATGTGTGCCTCGCATAATGCTGAGACTGCCCACCTTGAACGCGCTCGCGCCATGCTCATCAAGTTCAACCTCGCAGAATCGGATTTGTGCTGCGGTGGGCATCCGTCGCTATCAGATGCGGTGAATCGTGAATGGATGCAACGGAACCTGATTCCAGGTCCGCTGTGTAGTAATTGTTCCGGAAAGCATATTGGGATGGCTGCCGCGGCTGCCGAGTTGGCGGGGGCGAGCGACGGCTATGCGCAGCCAGACCATCCTCTGCAACGGCGAATCCGCTCAACGCTCGCTGAACTCGTTGATCTGCCGATCGACGCCATCGGATGGGCGATTGATGGCTGTAATGCGCCAACACCCGCACTGCCTCTTGAACGCTTGGCGCTTTTGTATGCCCGTTTCGCGGCCGCTGTCGATACGGTGAATCATGTCGATGCGTCTCCGCCAGATGAGCGCACACTGAAACTGGCTGCGCTGTACTCGGCAATGGCCATTCACCCAGACCTGGTGGCTGGATCCCATCGATTTTGCACAGCGCTGATGCAATCATTCGACGGTGAGCTGATCGGCAAGATTGGCGCAGATGGGTGCTATGCCGTGGGTATCCGAGCCGATGCCGTGCGCCATCTCTTGTCGGCCAATCGTGGTTCGATCGGCATCGCGGTCAAGGTCGAGGACGGCAATATCGCGATCGTGCACGCGGTGGTTTGTGAAGTGTTACGACAACTCTTGCGGTCATTGCCAGCGGAGTTGGCTTCTTTTCATGCACCGGCAATGCTGAATACGGCGGGGATTTCGGTTGGCCGGCTCGAGCTTGGCTTCGCTTTAAGTTCGACCCATCCCGTACTTTGAGCGTGCCGTGATCAGTGCTTAAGCGGTCGGATTCGCACCGTGCGAATGGCGTTGTCCGAGATCTGCATCACTTCTAACGTATGCTCGCCCAGTCGGAAGGTTGTGCCGGCCTGCGGGATCGTTTCCAGATGTTCAAGCACCAAACCATTTACGGTGCGTGGTCCGCCCGTCGGTAGGGACCAACCCAGAGTTCGATTCAATGTGCGAACGGTGGTCGCGCCCGAGACCACAAAACTTCCATCTTCCTCGGCATGTACGCCACGCTTCAGCGCTTGCGGCAAGGTCGTGAATTCGCCAACGATCTCTTCGAGGATGTCCTCAATCGTTACAAGACCAATCACCTCACCATATTCGTCAACCACAAAGGCATGGCGTCGATGATTTTCCTGGAAAGCGACCAATTGCTGCGTCAGCGTCGTGCCTTCAGGGATGTAGTACGGTTCGCGCGATTTGGCCAGTTCAACCAATAGATCGCGATCGACATCGCCGCGTGCCAACTGACCAGCAACCTTTTTCATGTGCAGGATGCCAACGATGTGATCGAGGTCACCCTCATACAGCGGCAACCGCGTGTGCGGTGAATCGCGCAGTCGATCCAAGGTTTGTTCCCAATCGTCCTCGAGGTCGATCCCGACGATGTCAGCGCGCGGGATCATGATCTCTTCAACCTCAATGCGCTCGAGGTCAAGGATGCCTACCAACATCTGCTGGTGTTTGATGGGGATGAGTGCGCCGGCTTCGGCCACCACCGTGCGTAACTCGTCGGCGGATAGCGAGTGTGAGGCGACCGCTTCAGCCGATACCCCGAGTAGGCGCAACAAGGCATTCGCAATGCCATTAATCACGAACACGACTGGGTAAGTCAGGACTTGCAGCGGTCGATACACGTATGAGGACGGTAGCGCGATGCTTTCGGCATGCAATGCGCCATAGGTTTTCGGGCCGACTTCGCAGACGATCAACAGGAGCAGTGTCAGTCCGCCATTAGCCACCGCGAGCCAACGTTCCCCGAAGGTTTCAAGCGTCAATACCGTCACGATACTGGCTGCGGCAACATTGGCGAGCGTGCTGCCCAGCAAAACCACGCCAATCAAGCGATCTGGGCGCGAAAGCAGACGTTCTGTCAGCCGTGCGGCGGCATGGCCTTGCTTAGCGCGGTGCCTCAAACGATAGCGATTGATACTCATCAATGCGGTTTCTGTCGCCGCAAAGAACGCGGACAGCAACACCGCAGCGATGAGGCAGGCTATTGCGCGGCCTAGCGGGACTCCGCTCATTCAGCCCCAATGCCGACCGAGTAAGTTTTCCAGCACGAACTTCGAGCCGAAATAGGCGAGGGCCAAGAAAATGATACCGACAGTCGTAAAACGCAACGCTTTCCGACCGCGCCATCCCCACCGTACGCGTCCGACTAATAAGACGCCAAATACGATCCACGCGATCACCGCCAGCGTGACCTTGTGCAGCAGATGTTGCGCAACGAGGTCATGGACGAAGAAAGAGCCAGTGACCAAAACCAGGGTCAATACGGCATAGCCGGCACCTAAGGCACGAAATAAGGCGGTTTCAAGCGTCTCCACCGGAGGCAATAACGCCAGTACGCCCAGGGGGCCGCGCCGGCGTAAGCGGGCATTCTGAAAGTAGAGGCAAGTGACGATCACGGCCGATATGGATAACCATCCGGCGGCGAGTGCTGCGAAGGTAATGTGCAGGTCGACCTGCCATTGCTGACCATTGATTTCATGGAAGCCCGTGACCAGGCCAGTGCCGACTGCCAGAAGCCCCGCCAATGCCCAAAGCGGAGCGGGAAGGGCCGCAATGCCGCCTCGTAGTGCGACAAGTGTGGTCGTGATCGCCACCACGAAGCCCACCAACGAGGCGCTATCGGTGATGGCGAGTGCAAGTCCCGCAGGCGACTCAATGGCGCGGAAAAGCAACGAGCCGTGCACCAGTACGGCAATGACCGCTACCGCGAGTGCCGCGGGTGGGCGGTCACTGGCGTGCGCACGCACTGATCGCGCCAATAGCGCGCCAGCGGTGAGATATAGAACGAGCGGTAGAATCGAGTACACGCTGAAATCCCAGAAAGACTGCCTGATGATTGCACAGGCACAGCGGCGCGGGAAGCGGGACCCGTCGTGGGTCTATAATCAGCGGCCACGAAGGAGATGCCATGTTCGACCGTCTGACCGAGCGCTTGTCCGGCGCGATTAACGCCCTCACGGGCCGCGGCCGCCTCACTGAGGACAATATTTCTGATGCCTTGCGCCAGGTGCGGATGGCCCTGATCGAGGCTGACGTCGCTGTCCCGGTGGTTAAGTCCTTCATTGACGCCGTCAAGGTGCGCGCCCTTGGCGCGGAAGTGCAGCAGAGCCTGACGCCCGGTCAGGTGTTCATCAAAATCCTGCATGACGAGCTCGTTAAAACGATGGGTGAGCCCGGCCAAGGCCTGAACCTTCGCCATCAAGCGCCTGTCGTCATTCTGCTGGCTGGTCTGCAGGGTGCGGGTAAAACCACGACGGCCGCCAAGCTTGCGCGCTTGCTGATTGCGCAGAAAAAGCGCGTTTTGCTCACCAGCGTCGACGTCTACCGTCCGGCCGCAATCACCCAGTTGGAGCGACTCGCCGCGCAAGTTGGCGCTGATTTCCATCCCGTCGTGGCTGGCGAGCGGCCGGTGGCGATTGCAACGGGCGCGCTTGATCAGGCTCGCCGTGGCGTCTACGACGTGCTGCTGGTGGACACTGCCGGACGGCTGCATGTCGATGACGAGATGATGGAGGAGGTGCGTCTCGTCGATCGCGCGGTTGCCGCGCATGAGCGTTTGTTCGTCGTGGATAGCATGGCGGGGCAAGATGCGGTGAATGCGGCGCGGGCCTTCAACGGCGCGCTCGATTTGACCGGCGTGATTCTGACCAAGGCCGACGGCGATGCGCGCGGCGGTGCTGCACTGTCGGTCCGTCAAGTGACCGGTCGCCCCATCCTATTTCTTGGTATGGGTGAAAAAGTCGACGCCTTGGAGCCCTTTCATCCGGAGCGCGTCGCCTCTCGGATCCTCGGCATGGGCGACGTCCTGTCCTTGGTCGAGCAGGTTCAAGCTCAGGTCGATCGGGATAAAGCGGAAAAGCTCGCCAAGAAGATACAGAAGGGTAAGGGTTTTGATTTCAATGACTTGCGTGACCAAATGTTGCAGCTTGAGCAAATGGGCGGGGTCGGCGCGCTCTTAGACAAACTGCCCGGTGGACTTGCGGCTGCCGCCAAGGCGCCAAATGCGGGGCAAATGGCCGGCAAGGAAGTGCGCCGACAGATTGCGTTAATTAACTCAATGACGCTGGCCGAACGACGAAATCCGGACTTAATTGACGCGTCCCGCAAGCGCCGGATCGCGAAGGGCTCGGGTTTGCAGGTTCAGGACGTCAATCGGCTCATGAAGCAGCAGATGCAGATGCAGCAGATGATGAAGCAATTTTCCAAGCTTGGAGTGCGTGGGCTGATGCGCAGTTTGGGCGGGCGACTGCCTCCTGGATTTGGAGGCTGAAGACCCCTAGCGGATTCCGATACTTATCAGTACAATGACCGGCTTTCCGGCGCGGCCTTCGGGTCGCGCCATCAGTTTTTCTGCAGCATTTAGTAGGTAATCAGCTGATGGTCACCATTCGCCTGACGCGTCGCGGCGGCAAGAAGGATCCTTTCTACCACGTCGTTGTGACGGATAGCCGCAGCCGCCAGGGCGGCAACTCGCTCGAGCAGGTTGGGTTTTTCAACCCGATCGCCCGTGGCAAAGAAACCAAGCTTCGCTTGGATGTCGCCAAGATTGACGCCTGGATTGGCAAGGGCGCGAAGGCTTCGGCTCGCGTCGAAGCGCTGCTTCAGGATTACCGCAAGCAGCTGACGGCGGAAGCCTCGGCTGCCGCCTAATCGGGGCCCTCGGGTGTCCGAGGACGCTGATCGCATGATCGTCTTAGGCCGCTTTGGTGCGGCCTTCGGCGTAAAAGGGTGGCTGAAGGTGGAGTCCTATACGGATCCTCCTGAAGGCATTCTTAAATATCCCGACCTGAGCATCGCGAGTCGCGATGGCACTTGGGAGCCAGTCAAGATCCTTCAGGGTCGCCGACATGGCAACGGGCGTACGCTCGTGGTGGCGCTTGAAGGGCTCACTAGCCCTGAAGCTGCGCAAATCTACGGGACGCGTGAGATCGCAGTGCCGCGTTCGGCCTTGCCGCCGACGCAGCCTGGCGAGGTGTACTGGGAAGATCTGGTCGGCTGCACTGCTGTGACGGTTGAAGGGGTTGAGCTCGGAGTGGTCCGCCACTTTCTTGAGTTCCCTGCGAATCCGGTCATGGTGGTCGCGGGCGGAGGGCGCGAGCGATGGATCCCGCTCGTGTCCAAACACCTGAAAGGTCACGACCTCGTGGCCAAACGGGTCACGGTCGACTGGGATCCGGAGTTTTGACGGTGAGTGCGGGTTCGGCCCGTCTGGCTGTCGAGGTTGTGACGTTGTTTCCGGAGGCTATTCGGGAGCATCTCGCGATCGGAGTTGTAGGACGCGCGCTAGAACGCGGTATCGTCCATGTCGGTACGGAGGACCCTCGCACGTACGTGCAAGACGTCCATCGAACTGTGGACGACCGACCCTACGGTGGCGGTCCGGGGATGGTGTTGAAGGCAGAGCCTGTAGCGAACGCGATTGCGGCCGCTGAGGCGAGACTTCCGCCGGGCAGCCCGCGGATCTATCTGTCGGCGCAAGGCCGACGGTTTGATCAAGCGATGGCTCGCCGGTTGGCGTCGCTGCCGGGTTTCTTGCTGCTTGCCGGTCGATACGAAGGTGTCGATGAGCGAGTGCTGGAAGCTTCGATCGATGACGAGTTATCGATTGGCGACTACGTCTTGTCGGGTGGTGAACTCGCGGCGCTGGTGGTGATCGATGCGACCGTCCGCTTGCTGCCGGGAGTTTTGAATGACGCCGAATCGGCGCTTCAGGAGTCCTTCGCAGAAGCTGGCGGGCTGCTGGACTGGCCGCATTACACGAGGCCGGAAGAGTGGCGTGGCAAACGGGTGCCTGAGGTGTTGTGTGGTGGTAATCATGCAGCAATCCGGCGATGGCGGCTCCAGCAGGCGCTCGGTCGAACCGAGGCGCGGCGGCCGGATCTGTTGACCGATAGAGAATTGACGGGCGAGGAGCGCGGGCTCCTCCTCAAGTATCGAGAGGAACACGAGTCATGACGAACAAGTTCATTCAGGCTATTGAGCAGACCCAGATGGGCCGCGAGATTCCAGAGTTTGGCCCCGGCGACACCGTGATCGTTGAGGTCAAGGTTAAGGAAGGCGAGCGCGAGCGCGTGCAGGCTTACGAAGGCGTCGTGATTGCTCGCAGCAATCGTGGCCTTAATTCGTCGTTCACCGTGCGTAAGATTTCGCACGGCGAAGGCGTCGAGCGCGTGTTCCAGCTGTACAGCAAGGCGCTGGGCAGCATCACCGTTAAGCGTCGTGGCAACGTGCGTCGCGCGAAGCTGTACTACTTGCGCGAGCGTTCGGGCAAGTCGGCGCGTATCGAAGAGAAGGTCTGAGCGACTGCACCTTCCGGGGTGCGGACGATCGACGGATGGGGCCAGCGTAGGAGACTGCGGCTGGCCCTTTTTCATTTTGTGAACCGCTCGTGCGACGATTTGACGAAGCGGCTTGCCGACGGATGGGGTGTAGAGCGTGATGCTGCGAATCAAAGCGTTCCTTGCAATGGCTTGGCGTTTTCTGGACGGGCTGCGCCGTGTCCTTCATCTGCTGTTATTGCTTGCGATCATGGTGTTAGTGGTTGGCGCCTCTCATCACAACTTGCCGATCATCCCGTCGAAGGCTGCGCTCGTCGTTCGCCTTGATGGCACTCTTGTCGAGCAAGAGAGCGATGATTCCTTCGGGCGCTCTGTGCGCGCGGTATCCGGTAATGATGGCGAGTCGCAAATCGTACTGCGGGAAGTACTGGCCGCCATCCGTTCAGCCGCAAAGGACTCGCGTATCCAAGCGCTTGTCCTTGAGACGGAGAATTTGTCCGGTGGCGGTCTAACAAAATTCCGCAGTGTTGCGGACGCGATCGAGGCGTTCCGTCATAGCGGCAAACCGGTGTACGCCTATGGCCGTTATGTCAGCCAGGATCAGTACTACCTCCTCGCGCAGGCCGATCATGCCTATCTTGACCCCGCGGGTATGGTGGAAGTGACCGGCTATGCCGCTTATGGTCTGTATTTCCACGACGCGTTAGAGAAACTGGGCGTCACCATCAACGTCTTTAAGGTCGGTACTCACAAGTCCTTCACCGAGCCTTTTACGCGCCAAGATCAGTCCCCTGAGGATCGTGAACAAACGCTCGGCTGGATCAAGCCGCTTTGGACGACGTATCGCACCGACATCGAGCATCGCCGCCATTTGAAGGACGGAGCACTCGACCGCTACGTTACGGACGCGGTGTCGTTATTGCAGGGTGTGGAGGGCGATACGGCGAAGCTGGCGCAGCAGCAGGGACTTGTTGAAGCCCTAAAGACCCGTGGCGAATTCGAGAAAGAACTCACTGGGCTGGTCGGCGAAGACTCAAACACCCATTCCTTCAACGCGGTCGATGCGAATGACTATTTCCTGGCCACAGAGTCCGATCGGCTGATCCGCCATCCGGCGGGTCAGGTGGCGGTCGTTGTGGCGCAAGGCGAGATCGTCCCGGGTGAGCGAGGTCCGGGCATGATCGGTGGCGATACCTTTGCCGGCCTTTTGCGCGATATGCGCTTTGATGACGACGTGAAGGCCGTGGTCCTACGCATCGACAGCGGCGGCGGGAGCATGCTCGCCTCCGAAGTGATTCGCCAGGAAGTGGCCGCGCTCAAGGCCGCAGGTAAGCCGGTCGTGGCCTCCTTCTCCAGCGTCGCGGCGTCAGGCGGTTATTACATCGCGATGGAAGCCGACGAAATTTGGGCCTCGCCCACGACGATTACCGGTTCAATTGGCGTATTTGGCATGGTGCCGACCTTTGAACGCACACTGAGTAAATTGGGTGTCTCGACCGACGGTGTCGGTACCTCATCGATTGCTGGCGGGCTGCAGGTGGAGCGTGCGCTCACGGCGGATACGAAGGTCCTGATGCAGCTGGGCGTTGAGCACGCCTACCATGAATTTGTCGGCCGGGTAGCGGCCACTCGTCATCAGGACGTCAAGGCCATCGAAGGCGTCGCTGAAGGCCGGGTTTGGATCGGTACTGACGCCGCCCATAACGGCTTGGTCGATCACTTGGGGGACCTCGACGGCGCGATCCGCGCTGCCGCCGAGCGAGCCAAGCTGCCGGCCGATCATTATCAGGTGACCTGGGTCGAGAAAGATCTCGGCTGGAAAGAGCGCTTGTTGCGCGCATTTGACAGCAGTGGTCAGGGCTTGATCGGACGATTGGGCCTATCCCGCTGGGCGGCCGGCATGCCGTTACGTGGCCTGACGGCCCCTGAGCGCCAGTTGCGGTCGGTGGAAGCTCTGCAGGACCCACGGCGACTCTACGTCTACTGTGGCTGCGATCTGCGCTAAAGTGTCGGCATTCCCCTGAACGGGGGGTGCCCTCGGATTTCAAGCCAAAAGGCGATATCAGCATGAGCTATCGCAAGTTAAGCCTCGCTTTGCAGGCGGTCTTGATCGGGTATGTGACGGCCGCGGTGGCTGCACCGGAGACTTTGCCCCCGACCCACACCGTGCATATTGCGCTGCGGGATCTCGGTGCCGCAGGCCCCGTCGAGCTGCGCGGTGTGGCCGGATATTCTGATCTGGCGATCGGTTCGCGTGGCGATGAGATCATCACCCAGGCGCGGCTGCATCTGCGCTACAGCTACTCCCCGTCCATGCTGCCGGACTTGTCGCATCTACGAATCAGTTTGAACGGCGAGCCGGCCGCAGCACTGCCCTTGCCGCGAGAGACATCCGGGCATGAAATCGCCCGGGATGTAGACCTGAATCCGCAGTACTTCGCAGACTTCAATCACCTGCGTCTGCAGTTGGTGGGTCATTACACACAAGATTGTGAGGATCCAGGTCACACCTCGTTGTGGGCCACGATCAGCGATCGCTCCGAGCTGGAGTTGCAGCTGCGGCCCACCGATCTACGGAACGATTTAGCCTTATTGCCCGCTCCGTTCTTTGATCGGCGCGACTCAAAGCCGCTGGTGCTGCCGGTCGTGCTACCGCAAACACCGAGTCTTGAGACCGTGCGTAGCGCCGGTGTCGCGGCGTCGTGGTTCGGTTTGCTTGCGGACTATCGGGTCGCGCAGTTCCCGGTGAGTGATGCGGCCGCCGTTTCCCGCCATGCGTTGGTATTTGCAACCAACCGCAGCAAGCCGGCTGGGCTTGTGCTCGCCGATGTCAGTGGTCCCACCATTCGATTGATGGATAACCCCACCGTTCGTCTGGGTAAGTTGTTGGTGTTTATGGGCCGTGATGAGGCTGAGCTTCGGACCGCCGTGCTTGGCCTCGTGCTCGGCAATGCCGTGCTCTCGGGCTCAGAGGCTGAGGTCCATGCGGTGACCCCGCGTGAGCGGCTACCGTATGACTCGCCACGGTGGTTGCCGACGAATCGTCCAGTGCGGTTTTCGGAGCTCGTGAACTCGCCCGAAGCCCTGGAAGTCCACGGGCGGACACCCGATCCCATTCGTCTCAATCTTCGCCTACCGCCCGATCTGATGACGTGGCGGCAGACGGGACTCCCGATTGATCTTCATTATCGCTACACGGCTCCGATTGAGCGGGACGGTTCTTCGCTGACCGTTGAGGTGAACGATCGTTTAGCCCGAGTCATTCATTTGCGCCCGGATGACGACGCCGATGGTCTGCAGCGCTTGATGGTACCGCTGGTCCCCTCGACGGTACTGAGTGACGATCAGCGAGTGTCTTTGCCTGGCGTTCAGGTCGGCGCGGATAACGTCTTGTCCTTGCGCTTCACGATGGACTCGCATGTGCAGGGTGCGTGTCGTGAGCGCATGCCCGATGTACAGCGCTCGTCTATCGATCCGGATTCGACGATCGATTTGACGGGCTTCAGGCATTACGTCGCGCTGCCCAATCTCGCCTTGTTTGCCAATGCGGGTTACCCGTTCACTCGCCTGGCTGATCTCTCGCAGACGGTGGTGGTCCTGAAAGACGGACCAACCCCCCCGTCGATTGAGGCTTTTTTGCATCTGATGGGTCGATTTGGCCGTCAGACGGGTGTGCCCGCTTATGGCATGCGCCTGGTAGGCGCGAGTGCTGCAGCCGATCAGTTTCGCGATGCGGATCTTTTGGTCTTGGCATCCACCACTGACGGTTTGCGCAGTGATGGTCAAACGCCGCTCGGCATCACCATCGGTGCGGGCAGCCCGCAATTGCGCAAGGCGCTCGCCGGCCCCAACGGCCCTGCCGCCAATGTCGATGTCACCGCAGTGGGTAGCGTTGGCGTCATCGAGGGCTATGAGTCGCCGTATACGCGGCATCGCTCTGTGGTGACGATGCTCGCCACCGATGCGGCGGCGCGGGGTGCAATCTCGCAGCTCTTAGATAGCCGATCCAATGCGATCTACGGTGATGTGGTGTTGGTGCGCGGCGACTCACTGCACGCCTATCAATGGGCGCCCACCTATTACGTCGGTGACTTACCGTTGAGCAGTCGGCTTTGGTTTGCGGTAACTCGGCATCCAATACTGGCCTCATTGGCCGCCATCGTGCTGGTGTTTGTTCTCGCCTTCATCGTGGTCGGTGCACTCCGCCGGCGTGCTGCCGCACGACTCCAGAGTAAGACGACGCACGAGTGATCGACGTGCGTCGGCTCGCCGTGATGGTCACCTTATTCTGGGTGTCGGTCACGCCCGCCGACGCCTTGTGTCGAGCGTGGCCGGAGTGGGCGGAATTTCGTCAGGCTTACCTGCAGGCGGACGGTCGGGTGATCGATCGTTCGTTGCCTGACCAACCGACCGTATCAGAGGCTGCCGGTTATGCCGCATTCCTGGCGCTGGTCGGAGACGATCGACCGACCTTTGAGTTGATCATCAGGTGGGTCCGCGACAACCTGTCCGGCGGCGATCTCAATCAACGCTTGCCGGCTTGGCGTTGGGGACATCGGGATGCGGGTGACTGGGGCGTGCTCGACAGCAACTCAGCCAGTGATGCGGATCTTTGGTTGGCTTTTGATCTAGTGGAAGCGGGGCGTCTCTGGGCAGAGCCGCGTTTTGCGCGACTTGGTCGCCAACTGGCGATGCGCATACTGGATGAGGAGGTCGTGCACCTGGACGATTTGGGTCCGGTACTCCTGCCGGGTCGTGAGGGGTTCGTGCACGATGGTCAGCGCGCCGTTGTGAATCCGAGTTATGCCCCATCCTTTGTCTTGGCCCGACTATCCTCGATTGACCCTCGATTCGGGGCACTGAACCAATCCACCGATCGGTTGCTCGACGCCACTGTCGCGTTCGGATTTGTTCCTGATTGGGCCGAATACGTGCAGGGCCAAGGCTATCGTTTAGTGTCTGGACAAGAGGGTCGGGGCGCTTATAACGCCATACGGGTCTATTTGTGGACGGCATTGATGGCCGATGGCGAGGCGCGGCAGCGTGCCATGCATCGGTTGCAGGCCTTTGCGACTCAGATTTCTGGCGACGAATTGCCCGAATGGTTTGACCCGCGCACCGGGGAGAGTGGTGGTGTCGCCAGTCGAGCCCATCGCGCCGCGCTACTGCCATTCTTGAAACAAGTCGCGCCGGTTCGCTATCAGCGCATTCTTCGTCAGCTGCATGAAACAACGGCAGTCGCTCATGATGGCGGCCATTATTATGGCGATGTGTTGGCGTTGATCGCTCTCGCCTATGATGAAGGCCGGTACGCATTCGCGTCCGACGGTCGATTGTTGCGAGGGAGTTCGTCATGCCGGCATTAGCGCTCGCGGTCGCCAGTTTATTGGCGGTGACTGACCCATCCGGTGATGAATTACGCCGGATGGCGCGCGATTGGGAGGCGCGGGATCGATCCGATCTCGCACGCCAAGCCTTGGAAAAATTGGCCTCCTTGCGCACGGCTCGCGCAGACGATCTCTTATTGCTGGCAGAGTTAGATCTGCAACACAGTGATTTACCTGCGGCACGACGGATACTAGATCGGCTCCTACGCGAATTCTCGAGTAGTAGCGAGGCGCGGACACTCGAGACTGAGGTCCGAATCGTGACTCGCGATCGACTGGGCTTGGCGTCTATACATCGACTGATTGAAGTTGGACGCGGCGTTGAAGTGCGAGCAGCACTGGCCAAGGTGTTTCCCGATGGAGCGCCCAACGGCATATTCGGTATCGAGTACTACGAATTGTTAGCGGGCGCTCCGGACGGTCGTGCTGACGCGCAGGCGGGCCTACTACAACTCATGCGCGCTCATCCCAAAGACCCGCGCTATACGATTGCTTTAGCGCGTTTGTTGGCCCGGCGGGCACAAACGGCGCGAGTGGCCGTGTCCTTATTGGAGCCCTTGCGTGGGCGGCCTGACGTCAGGGCCAGTGATTACCATGATGCCTTGGATCTTGCTCAGGCCTCCCTCGCAGCCGCACCAGCAGATACGGTCGAAGAAACGCTGCCGCCTGCCATCGACAGTCCACGGGCTAGTAGCCCAGTCGTTGCTCAGGCTGAATGGCCCGCACCGGCGCTACCAGCGCCTGCTGCAATCGCTACGACACACGAGGTGACTGTAGCGGCCATCGAGTCCACGCCGGAGGTTGCGGTGCCGGCACAGGCCAGCGCAGCGGCGCAGGCGGTCGAGGACGAGGATGCCGCGACGTGGATCTGGGATCAGTATCGCGAAGGGAAAAGATTGGCGGTTGGAGGCGATCGTTTGGGCGGGGAGGCGCTCATGTCGAACGTGCTCGAGCGGTACCCCAATCATCCCGATGCGCTATTGGCGGCGGCGCTCTGGGCAGAATTCCTCCACGACCCAGCAACGGCGCGACGGCTCGTGACCCGTATTGCCTCCGCTGATCGCAGCGCGGGGGCTTTGGCGCTCCTTGAGAGACTGTCGCTCACGCCGGTCGTCGCGTCGCCGAGCCCGGTGACGATTGAGCCCGTGTCTTGGTCCGTGCAATGGGTCAACAAGCCGGGCGAAGAGGGTCTTTCGGCGCTCAAGAGTGTGACGGTCCCGGTCGAGTGGCGGCACGTATTGCCGAATCAGTCCATGCTGGGCCTGATGGTAGAGGCGGTCTCTCTGGATGCCGGGGCCATCCCCACGCAACAGTCAGCGGGCTCAGGTCTGGGTACTGTGGCGATCTCCGGATTAGGTCGTTTTGCCGGCACGTCGACGCACACGCAAGGTATCGCTGTCGGCGTCGCCTGGCATCACCGGGATTGGGTTCTTGATGTCGGCTCGACACCCATTGGATTTGCAATGCAGCGTCTGGTGGGTGGAATTCGTTATGCGCCGACCGTCGGCGATATGGACTTGAGTGTTGAAGCCTTTAGACGCCCGGTCACCGCCAGTCTCTTGTCCTACGCTGGACGTATAGACCCTGCGACCGGTCGTTGGTGGGGTGCGTTGACGGACAGCGGCGCCGCGCTTCGGGTCGGGCGTTATCGAGCCGACTCTTCGGTCTCGTTTGCGTTGCGCGCGACGCAGATTGAAGGCACGGGTGTCAAAACGAACGACATGATGAGCGCCCGACTGGCGGCGGATCGTGTGGTCGGCCATCCGATTCACGGTGACTTGAGTCTGGGTGCGGCACTAGGCTTTCAGGCCTATACCCGCAATCTCCTTGGATACACCTGGGGTAATGGCGGCTATTTCAGTCCGCAGTCCTATTCCACGCTCGCGCTGCCGCTGGAATGGTCGCGTCGGCAGGAGAGTTCTGCGCTACGCGTTCGCTTTGCGCCCACGTTCACGCACCGGCACGACAGTGGATCGCCGTGGTATCCAACGGATGCCTCGGCAACGGCGACTGCCATTGCGAACGGACTGACGCCGGTTGTTACTGGCGGTACGGTCAGCGGGTTTTCGGTCGTCTTTGCGCTGACGTATGAGCGCCAACTGGCGCACGGTGTTTTTGGGATGAGCGTTGGACACGACCGTTCCGATTACTATCATCCGGTCAGCGTGTCGTTTTATTTCAGACCGGGTGCGCTCGCGACGACGACCTATGAGCCCGTTCGTCCTTACATGAACTATTGAGGCGACCGGCCTTCCCAGCGAACCCAAGCGCCTCCAGGTGGCCGCATGAGATATCGTCCAGCGACCCGAACAACCAGCGTGTCGTCGTTCTCTGCGACGAATGGGCCGCCGGAGAGATTCTCGGATAGCTTTTGCAACGCTGCGGAGTCGTCGAAAGGGTTCTTATAAATACTGCGATGCAGTATTTCCGCCAATCCAAAGTAACTGACGGGATCATCGACTCGCGTGGATATCTTGAGATCCGGTGCATCGCTGCCGACATAGGCGATGGCGACGGGGACTTCTGTGATCGCCGGAGAGGGAATTTCTCGAAGGCCATCAATCTGATATCGATCACCGCGCACTGCAGCGCCGTGTTCAGCCACCAAGACGATCATGGCGCGACGACCGGAGCTGTCCACGACGCGCATGAAGCGGGTGAGGTCGTTGAAAAGTTGTCGAGTGCGCAGGGCATAGCTGTTCACGCCGACCGCCCCGGGGGCACTGCGAAGGCGATTGCCGTCATGCAATGAAATCGTGTTGTAATAAAGCGCTACGCGTTCGACGCCACTCGTCATGCGTCGAGCCCACCAGCGCGAGAGCACGTCATAGTCTGAGTACACCGGTGTACCGTCAAAGGCATCGGCGGCCACATCCGCATCGCTATTGCGTTCCGGCTCAACGGCGAGACCACCCCGTCGATAGACGTCACCGAAGAAATTCGCAAAGTGGCCATCGTGATTCATGAGCCAATGGGGTTCATAGCCAGCGTCCTCAAATCCGGCAAACAGAAGGCATTCACGGTTGGGATAGTCGTAAAGACTTTTTTGTGCACTCTGACCGCAGTTTGCCCGCAATAGTCGGATCGCCGCCGGTCCGCTGTAACTTGCCGCTGAATTGAATTGAGTCAGGACGATCTGGAAACGTGAAAAAAAGTCATCGCTAGACACTTTCGCACCAGCGAGGTCATCCCACGAGAGAGAGCACACATGCAAGATGATGATATCGAATGGTGCCCCATGTGCACGTTCGGTATAGGCGATGTGATGAGTCGCTTCCTCGGCATGAAAGCGCTCCACATTCTGATCTAAGGCTTCGCTACTCACATAGCGACCATATCGGTCCAAGTCGGCCACGGCGGGCCGTCCGTCAGGGTTGGATTTGGGTGCTGATAAGAGGAGTGGACTCCATGACGCTGGAACGACCCACACCAAGACTAAACCCAAAATCGCAAAACTCCCGATCCTTAGTTTCCGGGCGGCCAAGACATAGACCGTGACGATCACGATGCCGGCCACTAGAAGCCATGGATTAAAAAATCTGAGCGCTAATTCCAAAAGATAGTCTGGGCTAAACGAGCGAAGCAGGGTGACCGCTTCAATCGCACGCGCCGGCGGCGGTAGGTAGGAGTCGTGATACAGCAATAACACCGCCAGCGGCCAACCCACCAAGTTCTTGGCGAGACGAAGGCGCGAATTCGGTGTCGGGAGGGCCGTAAATAGTGCGAGCAACAGATTGGGCAACGCGTGAATCGCGATATAGCCCGTCAGATGCAGCCATAGCTTCAAACAGAAATAGAGCGCAAAGGGTCCCATGGCTTAGGCTTTGCTCCATGCAGAAGTGCGCGCTCGGATTCGTCGCCGGACGTCCTCGCCGATCAGTGTGCCAACCCGAACGTAGCCGGCCATGCCAAACGACAGCACCTCAGCAAGACTGCGTAGTGGGCGATCTGCAGGCATCGATTGATGCCAGTCTTGCCACAACTGCGGATGCGCGAACGTCGCCTCAACGTATCGGCGTTCTGTTTCAAGATCCATGGGCCTCAATTCGAATCGAACCTCTGATCCATCGATGCGGACTTTTCGCCCCGTCACTGTGACCGTTCCGCGCGGTTCTGCCAGATCAATGTTGATCGTGACACCGGTTTCGTCGAATTCGGATGGTAGAGCATTGATCGAGAGTCTGAGTCCGCCGGTCGAAAAATCGAGAACCGTGGCATCAAGCACTTCACCGCTGGCTAGCTGTACGTGGGCTGCAATCCGAGTCTCAATCCGATGCGCACGCCGAATTTGCCGAGTTTCACTGGCGACACCAAGTACCGTACCCAGCAACGTGAGATTGAATAAGGTCCAGACCAGGTTGACCACAACGGTTTCGGCCTCGAAAGTATTCCAATACAAGAATCGGGGAATGGCAATCGCCACACCGATGAGGTTCAAGAGGACGAGCGCGAGGTAGGGTGTCGCTAGGCGCCAGTCAAAATAACTGTGCTCAATCAGGCCACCTTTGGTGGTGACATTAAAACGGCCGCGACGCGGACTCACCAGCGCCAACAGCGTTGGCAGCGAGGTGTACCAACTCAGAGCGGCTTCGTAAGCCTCATTCCACAACGAGTGTCGGAATTGCCGCTGCATGGTGGAGTTGGCTAAGGACGCCTGCACCAAATGGGGTAGCGCATAGATCGCGAGCGCGATCGTGCCGGCGTTTAGGACGTGGAATTCGAAGAACAGATAAGCGAGCGGAGCGGTTAGGAACACGAGACGCGGTAGACCCGAGAAAAAGTGCAGCATCGCATTGAGGTAGCACAGTCGCTGCGCCCAAGTGAGCCCTCGGCCCGTCAGGGGATTATCGATACGGAAGATCTGGGCCATACCGCGGGCCCATCGAGCCCGTTGATTCACGTGGTCGGCGAGACTTTCAGTGGCAAGTCCTGCGGCGAGAATCTTATTGATATACGCTGAGGTATAACCCTTGCGATGTAAGCGTAGCGCTGTATGCGCATCTTCGGTCACCGTATCTTCGGCAATCCCGCCGATGCTGTTGAGCGCGCTGCGACGCAGCACCGCGCATGAACCGCAAAAGTAAGCCGCGTTCCATAGGTCATTGCCATCCTGAACGACACCGTAAAACAGGCTGCCTTCACCAGGGATTTTGCGAAACGTGCCGAGATTGCGCTCAAAGGGATCTGGTGAGAAAAAATGGTGCGGTGTTTGGACAAGTCCGCACTGCGCATCTCGGTGAAATGCACCCATCGTTTCAGTCAAAAAGCTGCGTACCGGTACGTGATCGCAATCGAAGATGGCGACGAACTCGCCACTGGAGTATTGCAACGCGTGATTGAGATTTCCGGCTTTTGCGCCGCGACGATCCGGTCTTGTGATGTATTGCGCGCCCGCGGAGGCAGCGAAATCGCGAAATTCTTCACGGTGGCCGTCATCGAGCAAATACACCCGTAATTGCTCGGCGGGCCAATCGAGTGACAATGCCGCGAGGACGGATGGACGAACGACGGCTAAGGGTTCGTTGTAGGTGGGGATCAGGATATCCACCGTTGGCCACTGTGATCGATCAGGCGGCAATTCGACGACCGGTCGTTGCAGTGGCCGCGCGTTTTGTAAGTAGCCAAGGCATAGGACAAGCCACGTGTAGGCCTCAGCCATGAGCAACCCGAGCGCAGTCCACCATTCCGCACTGCCGGGTGTGCCGAGGGTCATCGTGATTCGCCAAAAGATATATCGGGACGTAGCCAGTAGCGATAAACCAACCAGCAGTGTCACTCGGGCCTCCGATTGGGTGGCTCGAAGGAGCAGGGCTATTGATAGAAGGGCGAGGCCCAATCCGATCTGAGCGTCAACGGACAACGGCGTTGCGGCAAAGGCAGTCAGTAAGGCGATGCAGATCAGGGCGAGGGTTTTCGCGCCGCCTGGCACACGCAGCGCTAAGGTGTCGACCTGTGGAGATAAGCGGTCGATGTACCGGCCGGCCACGAATCTCAGGCGAGCGATCCGCGGCTCGACCATATGCGCGAGCGTGCGTGCCGGTTGTTCGTAGCGGGCCAGTACCTTGTCGGGAGAGTGACCTGCCCGCAGCCAACCGGCCGCGCGTTGCCAGAGCGCGAGGCGTTCGAAGGGCAGCGGTCGACGTTCTTGGGCGGGTAGGACGAATAGAGACCACCACCAGTGCCAGAGGGCACGTGCGGCACCGCCCGGATCGGTGGGGCGGGAAGCGTCTTGGGGTTCTGTGGGCGTCATCCCCGCCTGCAACTCGTCTAACTGGGGGAACAGTCTACCTCAGCTCCATGGGTTGGCGGACGGCTTCAGGCCATCCAGTCCAGTACAATTTTGCCGCTCTGACCTGAGGCCATGGTTTCAAAACCGAGTCGGTATTCGCTGATCGGCAGACGGTGAGTAATCACAGGTCGGATGTCGAGGCCACTTTGCAGCATGCTGTCCATCTTGTACCAAGTTTCGAACATCTCGCGCCCGTAGACTCCCTTCACGACCAAACCCTTAAAAATGATCTCGTCCCAAGCGATACCGGTGTCCTTCGGCATGATGCCCAGCATGGCGATCGACCCACCGTGGTGCATGGTCCGGAGCATTTCCCTAAACGCTGACGGTACGCCCGACATTTCCATGCCGACGTCAAAACCAGCCTCCATGCCCAAACTATCCATGACGGAGTCTAGGGACTCATGGCGGACGTCGATGGCGTGAGTCGCGCCCATCGACCGGGCGAGTTCGAGCCGGTAGGGGTTCACATCGGTGATCACAACGTGACGCGCCCCTGCATAGCGGGCAATCGCGACCGCCATGATGCCGATGGGTCCGGCGCCGGTGATCAGGACATCTTCGCCCACCACGTTAAAGGACAGCGCCGTGTGGGTGGCATTGCCAAAGGGGTCGAGGATTGAGGCAATCTCGTCATCGATGGCTGGCGACAGCTTGAACACATTCGACGCGGGCAGCGCCATATATTCGGCAAAGCAGCCCGGAACATTCACCCCCACGCCGACGGTATTCCGACACAGGTGCCGTCGCCCTGCGCGGCAGTTCCGGCAATATCCGCACGTGATATGCCCTTCGCCAGAGACTCGATCGCCGACGCTGAAGCCGCGGACTTCGCTGCCGAGGTCAACGATCTCGCCACAGTACTCATGCCCCACCTGCATAGGGACCGGGATGGTGCGCTGCGCCCACTCGTCCCAATGCCAGATATGCATGTCGGTGCCGCAAATCGCTGTCTTGCGCATACGAATGAGCACGTCGTTCGGGCCGATCGTCGGCTCGGCGACGTCTGCCATCCAGATGCCCGGCTCCGCTCGAGATTTCACTAGCGCTTTCATGTGACCTTCCTTAAGCGATTAAGCCGAGTTCGCGGCCGGCGGTGGTGAATGCAGCGATCGCCTGTTCGAGATGCGCTCGAGTATGGGCTGCACTCATTTGGGTGCGGATTCGGGCGGCCCCGTGGGGGACGACTGGAAAAGAAAAGCCGATGACGTAAAGGCCGAGCTCGAGCAGACGGTCTGCCATACGCGATGCCAAGGCAGCATCGCCGATCATGACGGGGATGATCGCATGGGATCCTGGGACGAGGGTAAATCCTGCCGCGGTCATACCGGCGCGGAAGAAGGCGGCGTTATCGACGAGCTGCGCCCGCAATTCGTCGCTGCCTTCGACCCGATTCAGCACCGCAAGCGTTGTGGCGGCGATCACTGGCGGGATGGAGTTTGAGAACAGATAAGGCCTCGAGCGCTGTCGCAGCCATTCGATCGCCACGGCGGATCCGGCGACATAGCCGCCAGCCGCGCCGCCCAATGCTTTGCCAAGCGTGCCTGTTAGAAAATCGATCCGGCCTTCGACGCCACAGGCCTCCGGTGTACCGCGGCCCTTCTTGCCGACGAAACCGGTGGCATGGGAATCATCGACCACGACGAGCGCCTCGTAACGATCGGCCAGATCACAAATCTCGGCGAGCGGTGCGATCGTGCCGTCCATGGAAAAGACGCCATCGGTGACGACCAGGCGGGTCCTGGCGGATTTGGCCTCGATCAAACGAGCCTCTAGCTGCGCCATGTCGCGGTTGGCGTAACGCAGCCGTTGTGCTTTGCACAGGCGAATGCCGTCAATGATCGAGGCATGGTTCAAAGCGTCCGAAATGACGGCGTCTTCTTCCCCCAGCAAGGTCTCGAACAAGCCGCCATTGGCGTCGAAACAAGAGGAATACAGGATGGCATCCGGCATGCCGAGGAACCCAGCGAGGCGGGTTTCGAGCTGCCGATGAATGGAATTGGTGCCACAAATAAAGCGTACGGATGCCATGCCGTAGCCATACTCGTCTAAAGCCCTGTGAGCCGCTTCGACCACGCCGGGATCGCCGGCTAGGCCTAAGTAATTGTTTGCGCAAAGATTAATGACTTGGCGTCCAGCAACGCTGATCATTGGCCCCTGCGGGGACCCTAGCTCCCGTTCGGTCTTGTAGAGGCCTTGGGTGCGCAGGGCAGCAATATCGGCGGTCAGACGATTGTAAAATGCGCTATCCATAGAGAAGTTCTGCGGTCTGGGGAAGTCGGCGAAGTATAGGTAATAATCGCCCTCAATATGGAGCGGAGCAAACATGGGCGGGCGCCACGACGATGACGACGATGATTTCGATGCCGAGAGCGCCAATGGCGGGCGTCTGCGGATCGATCGCTGCTTGTGGCACCTGCGGCTCTACAAGACCCGTTCCCTCGCCAGCTCCGCCGTGGCGGCAGGGCGTGTACAGCTGAATGGCGGTCGGCCCAAGCCCTCCCGCGAGATTGTTGTAGGGGACGTGCTTGAGGTGACTAGAGAGTCACAGGTCATCGAGTTCACGGTGCTGACGATTCCAAAACGTCGCGGTCCAGCGCTTGAGGCGCAATCCTGTTACCAAGAAACCGAGCGCAGTGTCGCGAGGCGTGCGGCGATGCGAGAAGTTCACCAATTGGACGCGTTATCCCGGCCTCGAACTGACGGTCGACCGGATAAGCGTGATCGGCGTGTGCAGCGAGATTTTCTGCGACGGCAGTGATGAGGTCATAAATCCGCTATCGTGCGCGAGGTCGACGCCCTTTACGCTACTCGCGGAGATTCTGAGTGGATACTTTCGCGCTGATTGCAGCTTCCGCGATGACTATCGTTTTACTGCTCTTTGTGCCGGGCGGGCGTCGAGTCGTCTTGTCTTGTTTTCGCGTCGATCTGGCTTTGGTGACGCTGATGCCGGGTATACGCACGGCGATCGGTATGGTCGTGGCTTTGTATGTCGCCCAGTTGACGGGGCCCAATGCCTGGGGCACACCGGTCGCCTTGGGCGTGCTTCTCACCACGCTGTCTGATTTTTCGGAGCCCTATAACGAGCGTTGGCGAGTGATGTTGATGACGGCGTTTGCCACGTCCGGAACGGTCCTCCTCGGCGGCTTGGTGTCGGCTGATCCCGTTCTACACCTAGTGACTGCATTGGTGTTGGCCACGCTCGTGGGTTATGCCGGTGCCATTGGTCCTCGCTCGGGTCTGATTGCCTTGTTCGGACTCGCCTTATTTTCGCTGTATTCGGGGTCGCCGATTGGCGTGGGTGCCGCTGGGCTGCAGGCCGAGTGGTATCTGGTCGGTGGACTGATCAGCACAGGTGTTGCGTGCATTGCATGGCCGTTCACTCGCTATGCGCCTACTCGCCGAAAAATCGCAGCGGCCTACCGTCAGTTGAGTGTTGCCTTGGGTGACCCACACTGGAGCGCGGCCGACGTACGGGTCGTCGTGGCCATCGGCGTTGCTCGTGCGTCCATCATCAATAGTGGTGCGAACGGTGCAACGCGGGAGTGGCTAGAGGGATTACTAGAACCGGTCGAGCGGGTTCGAATCTGGGTGTGGCCGCTGAACGGCGTTCCTGTCGACCAAGAGAACGAGGACGCGGCTGACAAAGTGCGTCGGTTCGCCCGTGTTTTGACTTTACAAATTGAGCGTTATCTGGTCTTTGGGTGCAGCGCGTCACGTCTGCGAAAGGCGCATGCTGATATGGAGCGCGCGTGTGCTGAGCACAACTCTCAGTTCACGCACAGCGTGGCAAGGCCATTATTTGAAGCCCTAACGCGATCGGTTTCCTTGTTGGCAAAACCCTGGCCTATTGGACGCAGAGCGAGTGCGGCAGTCGGTGTTTCGAGCGTCTTTAAGGGTCTAGAGGGTCTAACGTTACATTTCAAATGGAGTGACCTCCAGGCTCGACATGCGTTGAAGTTAGGTCTGACCTACACCGTCGCGACAGCCCTGGCGCTTGGCCCGCTCAACTCGTTATTGGACCAGCATGCATTTTGGGTGCCACTGACGGTCGCTTGGGTGTGTAAGCCGGACGTTGCCGGCTCGGTCAGTCGCTTCAGCATGCGTCTGTGTGGGACCGTATTCGGTGTCTTGATCGGGGCGCTACTGTTGCACGTCATCACCACACCGATCTGGCTGATGGCCATTACGGGTCTGGGTGGCTTTGTGATGTGCGCATCCCTGTTTGCCAATTATTCGCTGACTGTCATTGGTGTGACGGTACTTGTCCTGTCTTTGTCAGCAGCAACCGGCCATTACTCTGAGGAACTGGCCGATGCCCGGATGTTTGCCACGGTATTGGGTTGTGGCTTGGTTCTATTGAGTGCCTATATCGTCCCCGTGCGGTCGGGCACGGCCGCGCCGTTGCGTCTTGTGCGGATGAGCGCTCATCTGCGCGCGGCTTTAGCGTCGAGCGGCCAGCAAGGCGCTCAAGCAATGGATCGCGGACGACTGGCGGCGGCGCAGGGCGATCGTCTGGCCGCAACGGTAGCGCTTGCCGCTGCAGATTCCGAACCTATCGCGCCGTGGGAGCGACGGGCCGTAGGGCTTGAATTGCGGTCACTGGCGAAGCTGCTCAATAGATTGGAACACATCGGCGCGCGTCTAGCGCTCTTTGATTTGACGGCCGACAGCGAGTCGAAGTTATGGGCGGAGCGTGAGGCCATCGAGGGCGAACTGAATGCGATCGATGAAAGCCTTATTCAGTTCAATGCGGTTTGATGAGGAATAAAAGCGGATGCGTCCACAAACACCACCGGTCGCCGCTGATGCGATCATCGAATTGATCGACCGACCGGGTCGCCCAATTGTGTTGGTGGAGCGGCGCTTTGCGCCGCTCGGATTAGCGATCCCGGGTGGATTCGTCGAGTTCGGAGAAACGGTTGAAGCGGCAGCGATTCGTGAGGCCTACGAGGAGACTGGACTCAGCATCACCCTGAAGGCTTTACTCGGCGTCTACTCAAACCCACAGCGCGACCCGCGTGGTCAGACCATTGGTGTGGTCTATGTGGGCACCGCTGTGGGCGAGCCTAAGGCCGGTGATGACGCCGGGGGCATCCGCATTGTGGATCCAGAGGCGGCGCCGAGTCTGGCGTTCGATCACAATCAAATACTGGCCGACTACGTCAGCCGTTTCCGTTAAGTCGATCAATCCGGAATCGTGATGGCGCGGCTCGACTTCAGCTCTTCCATCACGACATAGGTATGCGTCTGTTCAATCCCGGGTAATGCCGCTAAATCTTCTAGAAAGCGGCGATAGTTCGTCATGTCGGCCACGCGTACTTTCAGTAGGTAGTCGAATCCACCAGCCACCATATGACATTCCTGGACGGGGTCTAGTGTGGCGATTCGCTCGCGAAAGCGGTTAAAGACGTCCGGCGTGGTGCGGTCTAACTGGATCTGCACAAATGCGATAAGCCCAGCGCCGAGTAATGCGGGCTCGAGCTCTGCGCTGTAGCCACGGATATATCCATCTCGTTCGAGCCGTTTTATCCGCTCAAGACACGGTGTGGCGGTTAGGTGCACTTGGCGCGCGAGTTCGGCAATCGTCAGCCGACCGTCCGCTTGCAGTAAGCGCAGCAGCCGTCGGTCGACTCGATCAAGAGCGGTTGGGTTCTTCATGGGCAGTGATTACAACTATTAAAACATTCCTAACATAGATGAATCGACTAAAAAAATATCACTAATGTGGCGATAACAACATAGTGGGTGCCCCATGACCGATTTCGTATCGCCGAATAGCGCCGTTCCCGTCACTGTAGCTGCCGACATCAACCGACTGTGGTTGGCCGACGAGGACAGCGTCCTACGCGAACTATTGCCCTTGGCGAGACCACCGAGTGCGAGCGTCTCGGCGGAGATTGCTGCCCACGCCGCAGCGCTGGTCGACGCTGTACGAGCCTCTCAGGTTAAAAAGGGCGCAATGGATGCGCTCTTACGAGAATACGACCTCAGTTCTCAGGAGGGCGTGATCCTGATGTGTCTGGCTGAAGCGCTGTTGCGGATCCCCGATGCGGTCACTGCGGATCGGTTGATCGCTGACAAGATTCACGCCGGGGATTGGGCCTCGCACCTGGTCGATAAGGGCTCATTATTTGTGAACGCCTCGACCTGGGGTTTGATGCTGACCGGTCGGATCGTCCAACCCGATGCGCAAACCCGTCGTGATCCGTCGAGCTTTATTCGTTCGCTGGTCACCCGTGTGGGTGAACCCGTGGTTCGTACAGCCATGCGTCAAGCGATGAAAATCCTCGGTCACCAATTTGTGATGGGTCGAACGATTGCCGAGGCATTAGCCCGCGCGGGTGAGGGCGATGGTGCGCGCTACCGCTACTCCTTCGACATGCTGGGGGAAGCGGCGCTATCGTCGGCGGACGCGGACCGGTATTTCGAAGCCTACCTGGCCGCGATTGATTCGCTTGGAAAAGCTGCGGTCGGTGCTCGGGAACTATCCCCAGAAGCATTGCCGTCGATTTCGGTCAAGCTGTCCGCGCTGCATCCGCGCTATGAATATGGTCAGCGCTTTCGTGTGCTGGCGGAGTTGGGGCCGCGGCTGATCAGGTTGTGTGAGCGCGCGGCTCAGGTCGGCATTGCGCTCACGGTCGATGCGGAAGAGTCTGAGCGACTCGAATTATCCCTCGAGCTCATCAATTTGGTCCTTGAGGCACCTTCATTGACGGGCTGGCAGGGGTTCGGTTTGGCTGTACAGGCCTACTCTAAGCGAGCGGCCGACGTCCTGCGTTGGCTGATTACACGAGCCCGACAGACGGGTCGTCGCCTTAATATTCGACTCGTGAAGGGCGCGTATTGGGACAGTGAAGTCAAGAAAACCCAAGAGCGTGGCCACGGGGGCTACCCAGTATTTACGCGTAAGCAGAGCACCGACGTGTCCTATTTGGCGTGTGCCAGCTTGATGCTCGATGCCAGCGACGCGATTTATGCTCAGTTCGCGACCCATAATGCGCATACGGTCGCCAGCATTCTGCAGATGGCTCGTGCTCGGAATCGATCCTTTGAATTCCAGCGCTTGCACGGCATGGGTGAAGAGCTTTACGCCGTCGTGACGGATCCGTCGCGCGAGGGCGTGCCTTGTCGTGTCTATGCACCCGTCGGATCGCACGAAGATTTGCTGCCCTATCTCGTCCGGCGGCTGTTGGAAAACGGCGCGAATACCTCTTTCGTTAATCGCATTGTGGATGCGCGCCTGCCGTCCAGTGAGGTGGTTGCAGACCCAATTGCATTCGTCGAGAGTCTGCCGAGCGTGGCTCACCCTCGCATACCGCTGCCCGCTCGACTATTTGGTCACGACCGGGTGAATTCTCAGGGTTTAAATCTCGCCGATGGACGAGCCTTACAGGCGATGGCGCTGGGAGCAGCCTCTTATGGTTTGAAGGATCTAGTCGCCCAGCCTCTGGTCGTGGGTCGTAAGCGTGTGAGCGCCCATATCATTGCAGAAACCGGGCGCGCGGTGGTGAGCCCGGTCGATGGAACGATTGTCGGCCACGTGATTGAGGCCTCACTAGAAGACACAGAGACGGCGATCGAATCGGCAACGGCCGCATTCCCCGGCTGGGAGCGGTGGCCCGCGATCGACCGGGCCCGCGTTCTGGAAGCCGCCTCTGACGCCTTCGAGGCGGCTCGGGACCAATGGGTGAACTTGCTCTGCCGTGAAGCCGGCAAAACTGTCCCCGACGCTATCGCTGAGATTCGTGAGGCCGTGGATTTTCTACGCTATTACGCGCAGCGGGCGCGAATGGCGTTTGATCGTCCAGCGGTCTTACCGGGCCCGACCGGAGAGAGCAATGAAATTATGCTGCGTGGCCGGGGCGTATTTGTCTGCGTGAGTCCGTGGAATTTCCCACTCGCAATTTTCACCGGCCAAGTGGCTGCCGCTTTAGCGGCAGGCAATACGGTGATTGCAAAACCCGCCGAACAGACCCCCTTGGTGGCGGCGCTGACGGTTGAGTTACTGCATAGCGCCGGCGTTCCGCTCGGTGCGCTGCAACTCCTGCCAGGAGATGGTGCGACGGTCGGTGCACGCTTATGCGCCGATTCGCGCATCGCAGGGGTGGCATTCACGGGATCAAACGACACCGCGACGATCATTCAGCGCGCACTCGCCGCCCGTGGCGGTGCCATTCCCGTCTTTATCGCAGAAACCGGCGGGCAGAATGCGATGATCGTCGACAGTTCAGCGTTACCCGAGCAAGTCGTCAACGACGCGGTGTTGTCGGCTTTTGGAAGTGCCGGGCAGCGCTGTTCTGCGCTGCGCATTCTTTGTGTCCAAGAAGAGATTGCCGACCGCGTCGAATCCCTCTTGGCAGGTGCGATGGATCAGTTGTGTCTGGGCGATCCCGCGTTGCTCACCACTGATATCGGCCCCGTCATTGACGCAGAGGCTCAAGCACGGCTCGAGGCGCACGTTTCGATGATATTGCCGCGTGCACGCTGGTCGCATCGAGTGTCGGTTCCGGATAAATTCTCGAGTGGCCGCTTCGTTGCGCCAGTGGCCATCGAAATAGACTCCATTGAGGACCTGCGCGGCGAGGTATTTGGTCCGGTTCTGCACGTGCTTCGATGGCGTGCGAATGACATTGATCGCTTGATCGATGCGATCAATGCAACAGGCTTTGCACTGACCCTGGGTCTGCACACGCGGATCGACTCTGTCATTGAAAAAGTGCGGAGTCTGGCCAGAGCCGGGAATATTTACGTGAACCGAAACATGATTGGCGCGGTGGTCGGCGTGCAACCTTTTGGCGGCAGTGGCCTATCGGGCACTGGGCCGAAGGCTGGGGGGCCTCACTATCTGGCCCGATTCGCCACAGAGCAGACGATCAGCATCAATACGGCAGCGGTCGGTGGGAATGCCTCATTGCTCGCATTGGGGGCTTAAGGCACTAAGTCTGCGGCGCCAGTCGCGCGACCAATCGGGTCAACGATGGATCAACGTCGGCCCACCGATCGATGTCGATCTCGTAGACCGCCACGGTGGCCGGGACGAATTCGGCAAAATCATCGGTGTCCGCCAACCATCGCGCGAGTTGACTGATCACGGGATTATGGCCGACGACCAAGATCCGGTCAGCGCCTGCCGGCAGCGCCTGGACCACATCCACTAGGTGTCCAGACTCCGCGCTGTAGATCGTGCGAGAGGTTTTGAAGTGCGCATCCGCAAGACCAAAGGCCCGTTGATAGGCTGCGGCTGTGGCTAGAGTGCGCGCGGCGGGGCTTGCCAAAATCAGGTCGAGCCCAAGCGCCAGATCTCGAGTCCGGGCTGCCATAGCCTCGATTTCTAACTCACCACGAGCGGCCAAGGGCCGATCGAAATCGGTGCCGGTGGGTGAATGCGTTTCGGCAGTCGCATGGCGAGCAACGTACAGCGTCTTCATGGTCTTTCTTCAATTCACGCGCAGACGCAGCTGGCCTGCGACTTCTTCAACTGGAAAGGTCTTCAGCGGCTCGTAAGCCGGTGGCGTCAGGGCCGCACCGGTCTTCAGGCAGAAACGTGCACCGTGCCGGGGGCAGATGACTTCGAGGCCATCCACTTCACCGTCTTCGATGGGGTTGTCGTCATGGGTGCAACGATCTTCCAGGGCGTAAAAGGTCCCTTGCACGTTGTAGATGACCACGTACCAGCTGGCGGCCTCGTACGAGCGATGTTCGCCGGGTGGGACGTCAACGGCCGGCGCAATGTCGATCCATTCTGAGTTCATCACATCATGCCCATCTGCAACCGGGCTTCTTCGGACATCATTTCCCGATCCCAGGGCGGATCAAAGACGAGCTCGATATCCGCCGAAGCAATCGTTGGGATGGCGAGTAACTTGTCTTTCGCGTCTTGGACCAAGACCTCACCCATTCCGCAGCCCGGTGCGGTCAGCGTCAGATTGACCTTCGCCTGCCGTGTGCCGTCTTCGCTACGCTCAATCACGCAGTCGTAGACTAAGCCGAGATCCACGATGTTGACGGGGATCTCGGGATCAAAACAGGTCTTCAATTGCGACCAGGCCAATGCTTGTACATCGGCGTCAGTGGCATCGGGTGGCAACTCAATGCGAGCAGGGGGCTCTTTGCCGATTGCCCCAGCATCTTCGCCGGCAATACGGAATAAATTGCCCTCGACATAGACGGTGAAGCTTCCGCCGAGTGCTTGAGTGATATAGCCGACGCTGCCAACCCGAAGTTTGACTTCGATGCCGGCCGGAACAAGTACGGCCTTGACGTCTTCATTGACGACAAACGGTTCGCGATCGTGATGGTGCATGGGATTATTCTGTAGTGACCGAAACGGCGCCGGCTATGGCAGCTTCGAGCGTCCGCCAAGCAAGACTCGCGCATTTGACGCGTGATGGATATTCGCGGACGCCACCTAAGGCGGCCAGTTTGCCGAGCGCGGCTGGCACTTCAGCATCATGACGGGTGAGTACGTCATGGATGCTGGCATGTAGGCGTGCAAACGCCTCCGTATCCAAGCCCTTGACCGCTTCGGTCATCAGGGAAGCGGAGGCCATCGAGATGGCGCAACCACTGCCTTCGAATTTAACGTCGGTAATTTGCCCGTGATCGAGCGACACGTAGACCGTTAACTGATCTCCGCACAAGGGATTGTGCCCCTTTGCGCCTATGGCAGGCGGAGCCAGGGTCCCTAAGTTCCGCGGTCGTTTGTTGTGATCTAGAATCACGTCTCGATAAAGATCCTTCAGATCCATGGAAGCCTCAGCGGAAGAGTTCGCGTGCGGCGATGACTGCCTCGGCTAGGCAATCGATCTCCTCAAGCGTGGTGTAAAGGCCAAATGACGCGCGAGCGGTTGCCGGCACTTTGAAGAACTCGATGGCCGGCATCGCGCAGTGGTGGCCGGTGCGTATCGCGATCCCTTGTTCATCCAAAATCGTGCCGAGATCGTGCGGATGTACGTCATCGACGACAAACGATACAAGCCCCGCCTTATGCGCGGCCGTACCGATGATTCGCAGTCCTTCGATGCCACTGAGGCGCTGCGTCGCGTAGTCGAGCAGCGTCGCTTCCCAGTGGCCAATGTTCTCAAGGCCGATGCGCTCGACGTAGTCAAGGGCAGCGCCTAAGCCGACCGCACCCGAGATGTGTGGGGTCCCGGCCTCAAACTTGTACGGCAACTCGTTATACGTCGTCCGCTCGAAAGACACGTGTAGGATCATGTCGCCGCCGCCTTGCCAAGGTGGCATCTCGGCTAGCAGGGTTTCTCGGCCGTACAAAATACCGATGCCGTCCGGACCATAGAGCTTGTGCCCCGAGAACACATAGAAGTCCGCATCCATTGCTTGTACATCAATCGCCATATGCGGCACAGCCTGAGCGCCATCGACAAGGACAGGCACACCCGCGTGGTGGGCAATGGCGATGATCTCGGCCACCGGCAACACCGTGCCTAACGCGTTCGAGACGTGGGCAACGCCGAGGAGGCGAGTGCGTGAGCTGATCCGCGTCCGGACGTCTTCCGGGTCGACTTCGCCGCGCTCATTGATCGGTACGACGACGAGTCGTGCGCCGGTGGCATCGCAGACCATCTGCCATGGCACGATATTGGCGTGGTGCTCGAGATGGGTCACCAGAATCTCATCACCCGCCTGCAGGCGAGGTCGCGCGTAGGACTGCGCGACAAGATTGATGGACTCCGTCGTGCCGCGTGTAAAGATAATTTCACGCGTTGAGCGCGCATTGAGGAAGCGACGTACGCGCTCACGCGCCCCTTCAAAAGCATCCGTTGCGCGCTGTGACAGGGTATGTACGCCGCGATGTACATTCGCATGCGACTCTTCAGCGTAACGTCGCTCAGCCTCAATCACGGCTGAAGGTCGCTGTGCTGAGGCTCCATTATCCAAATAAACCAACGGTTTGCCGCGGATAGGACGCGCGAGGATCGGGAAGTCTGCGCGGGCGGCCGCTAGATCGTAGGGTGGCGTGCGCGTCATGCGACAAATCCTCGAATCAGATCGGCGGCCGGCAAGCGACCTAGCGCTCGGGCTTCGACAAAGGCGCGCGCCTCGGCAGCGAATCCGGTTAGAACGTCGCCGAGGAAGGCATACGTCAATACGGCTCGCGCCGTGTCTCGGTCCAAGCCGCGCGACAGTAGATAGAACATCATTCGTTCATCTAAGGAGCCGGTTGTTGCACCGTGGGCGCATTTGACCGCGTCGGCATTGATTTCCAATTGCGGTCTGGTCTCAATGGCGGCATCGGCCGAGAGCAATAGATTTTTACTGGATTGGGAAGACAGGGTGCCGTTCGCTCCAACGTCGACCACCACCTTGCCATCATAACTGCCGCGACCCCGTTCATTGGCAACGCCACGGTACAGTTGATCGCTTTGGCAATCAGGTTCCATATGACGCACGACGCTGCGTAGATGATGTTCCCGTTGCCCATCCGCCAAAAAAAGCCCCGTCAGGGATGTCGACGCGCCGCGACCGTAAAGTTCGATGTTGAGATCGATCCGTGACAGTTGGGCGCCGAGTACCGCGGAGCGGTGCCGGTAGCTGGCGTCTCGTCCCACGCGGGCGCGCACATCACCGACCACAATCGCGTGCGCGGATGAGGTCTGTACGAGCGTATGGTCAACGGTCGCGCCGTCCTTGAGTTCGAAGTGCAGCGCAGAGACCGTCAGCGATTCGGCATCATCGATTGCCGTCTGATACTCAATCGTCCGCAGTTCAGCGCCCGCCTCTACGACAAAGGAGATGGCCGGATATGCACCGCCAACGGTTGAGATCAGCGCGATATCCAGAGACACCTGAGTGTTTCTCGGAATGACGACCTTGGTTCGGTGATTGCCCAATGCGGCATTCAGCATCAGCATTCGGTCGGTCGCCGCATCGCTCAATGAGTCGATGGCATGTTCTTCCGGTTGAACCTGAATGCTGTCTGGCCATGCGCTCGCCTCAGCGTAGAGACGGCCATCTAAAAATACGAGTCGATGCTTACCGACGGGCATATCGCCAGGGATCTGGGCTGCGTTCACAACCAAGGCTGGCGCCAACTCGCGGCGATCAAGCACGCGGAAGTTGGTGTAACGATAGGCGTCGTCACGTGGCGTCGGGAAGCCCAGCGCGCTCAAGCGATCGAGCGTGGTGAGGCGCTCATTCGAGAGCGTCGGCAGCAGCGCCGCGCGGAGGCGTGCGAGTGCAGGAGACTGGCGCCCACTCATGCCGCGTTCGTCCCCTCGATCAGCCAGTCATAGCCTCGCTGTTCAAGTTCAAGAGCAAGGGTTCGGTCACCGGAGCGCACGATTTTGCCGCCCGCGAGCACATGTACATAGTCAGGCACGATGTAATCGAGCAGTCGCTGGTAGTGCGTGACCAAGACGACCGCTCGGTCGTCTCGGCGCAGGCTGTTGACGCCGGTCGACACCACTTTCAGCGCATCGATATCGAGGCCCGAGTCAGTTTCATCCAGAATGGCGAGCGTCGGTTCCAGTACCGTCATCTGCAGGATTTCGTTCCGCTTTTTCTCGCCGCCCGAAAAACCTTCGTTGACGCCGCGCTTCAAAAAGCTCTCGTCCATTTTCATCAGCTTCATTTTTTCGCGGACGATAGTCATGAACTCGAATGCGTCGAGTTCTTGCAATCCCTGTTGGCGGCGGCGGGAATTTAAGGCCGCTTTCAGGAGGTACACATTATTCACCCCCGGAATTTCGACAGGGTACTGAAAGCCGAGGAATACACCTCGGCGGGCGCGCTCCTCGGGCGCCAACGCGAGCAGGTCTTCACCCAGATAGGTGGCTGAGCCTGCTTTGATATCGTAATCCGGCCGGCCGGCGAGGATTTGCGACAGCGTGGACTTTCCTGCGCCATTGGGGCCCATGATCGCGTGCACTTCGCCGGCACGAATGGTGAGGTTGAGACCCTTCAAGATGTTGCGACCGGCGACGTCGGCGACGAGGCCTTGGATATCGAGGATTAAGTCCCCGCGCTGAATCTGGTTCATGGCATTACTCATATGATCAACCGACGGATCCTTCCAAACTTACGGCAAGTAAGTTTTGTGCCTCTACGGCAAACTCCATCGGTAATTCGTTAAAGACTGACTTACAGAAGCCGTTCACGATCATATTCACGGCATCCTCCTGCGACAGTCCTCGCTGCAGGAGATAAAACAACTGGTCCTCGCCGATCCGCGAGGTGGTGGCTTCATGCTCAACGACCGCCGAGGGGTTCTTCACCTCCACATACGGAAACGTATGCGCGCCACAGTCTGGACCCATCAGTAGAGAGTCGCATTGGGTGTAATTGCGCGCACCGGCTGCCGACGGCAATACCTTAACGAGGCCACGGTAGGTGTTCTGGGCTCGGCCGGCCGAGATGCCTTTAGAGACAATGGTGCTGGTCGTGTTCGGTCCGACGTGGATCATTTTGGTGCCCGTGTCGGCCTGCTGGCGATGGTTAGCGACGGCCACCGAATAGAACTCGCCCACCGAGCCTTCGCCAATCAATACGCAGCTGGGATACTTCCACGTGATCGCCGATCCAGTCTCTACCTGGGTCCAAGATATCCGTGAGTTCCGACCGCGGCATTCGCCACGTTTCGTGACGAAGTTGTAGATGCCGCCGATCCCGTTCTCGTCGCCCGGGTACCAGTTTTGTACGGTGGAATACTTGATATTGGCGTTGTCGAGTGCGACCAGTTCAACCACCGCAGCGTGGAGCTGATTCTCATCTCGCATGGGTGCCGTGCAGCCTTCTAGATAGCTCACGTGGCTGCCTTCATCCGCGATGATGAGCGTGCGCTCAAACTGACCGGTGTTGGCGGCATTGATGCGGAAGTAGGTCGACAGTTCCATGGGGCAGCGCACACCCTTTGGAATGTAGACAAACGACCCATCCGTAAAGACTGCGGAGTTCAATGCCGCATAAAAGTTGTCGCCTTGCGGGACGACACTGCCCAAATATTGCTCAATCAATGCTGGATAGTCTCGAACGGCATCTGAGAAGGGGCAGAAAATGACCCCAGCCGCATGCAGGCGATCCTTGAAGGTGGTGGCCACCGAGACGCTATCAAACACGGCATCAACCGCGACGCCTGCGAGACGCGCGCGCTCATGCAGCGGGACGCCTAACTTGTCATAGGTCTCAAGTAATTTAGGGTCGACATCGGCGAGACTTTTCGGCCCGTCTTTCTTCGATTTCGGCGCGGAAAAGTAAGAAATCGCCTGATAGTCGATGGGGTGATAGGTCACATGGGCCCAGGTCGGTTCCTTCATGGTCTGCCACAGACGGAATGCTTTCAGGCGCCAGTTGAGCAGAAACTCTGGTTCACCCTTTTTCTTCGAAATCAGCCGAATAACGTCCTCATCCAGACCCGGCGGGAGCGTATCGGAGTCGATATCCGTCACGAAACCGTGACGGTATTTCTGGGTCACCAAGTCATCGAGATCGGGTGCGATCGGCGTACTCATGCATGCTCCGGACGGGCTCTAACCGCAATGCGGGGGCTCAAACGAACAATCAGTTCAGGCACGACGGCGTCGGCATTGGCTAAATCGGTCAAACTGACGTCGGCCAGTGCGCGGTGGATGGCAACGTTCACGCGCTGCCAACTACGACCCACTCGACAGCCTGACTCCAAATCGCATTGGCCTGGATGGATTGAGCATTCGGTCAGTCCCAACGGTCCCTCGACGGCGTCTAAAATGTCGGCTGCACTGATCGTGTCGGCGCTGCGCGCCAAGCTGTAGCCGCCCCGAGCGCCGCGCGTGGACGTCACGAGTCCACCACGCTGCAGTTCTTTGAGGACTTTACTGACCGTGGGTAAGCCAATCTTCGACCATTCGGCGAGTTCCACGGCCGTACGTTGCCCGGCGCCGTCTCCGGCGAGGTGGGCGAGCAGTACGGTCGCGTAGTCGGTGAGTTTGCTAATCCGTAGCACGGAACGGGGCCCTGTCTGATTTAGGACCATTTTAGTCCTAATAGTGTCTTTGCGCTACGGGCAACGAGGGATGGGGGAATGAATCAGCTATCATGGGAACCAACCCCCGCCGCGTTGGTCCACTTCGTGACTACCGTGGCCCGTGCAATTTGAGGAGTCGGATATGGTGTGCGCCGCCCAGAGGCGTCCTACGCATTTGCGGGCCGATGGCGCCCGCGACGCGTTGTCATGCCCGGTGAGATCGCACGCATGACTGCTCAAGATGCTGTGGCGACCCTCGAGGGGGTTGGTTACGCCGTGGGTGGTCGGACCATTCTGGCTGGACTTGATTTGGCGATCCAGCGGGGGCGGGTCACCGCCATCATGGGGCCGTCGGGTACCGGCAAGACGACGCTTTTGCGGCTGCTGACGGGCCAATTGCAGCCGTCCAGCGGTCGCGTGAGCGTTGCTGGATTTGATCTCAGTCGACTGAACCGCCGTGACACTTACGCCCTGCGGCGGCGCATGGGCATGCTGTTTCAGAATGGCGCCTTGTTGACCGATCTGGACGTTTACGAGAACGTGGCCTTCCCATTGCGGGAGCATACCGATCTGCCGGAACCCCTCATCCGGCGAATTGTCTTAATGAAACTCGAAGCGGTCGGCTTGCGCGGCGCGGCCCGACTGATGCCCGCGGAGCTGTCGGGCGGCATGGCACGGCGTGTAGCGCTCGCCCGAGCGATTGTGATGGACCCTGAAATTCTCATCTACGATGAGCCTTTCGCAGGCCTTGATCCCATCGCGCTCGGCATGGTCTTGAGGCTCATTCGTGACTTGAACCAATCGCTCGGCATCACCAGCATCGTCGTTTCGCATGACGTGCATGTGATTGAGCGCCTCGCAGACCACGCGGTACTGCTGTCGGGTGGTGGGATTGCGGCTGCCGGTAGTCCGACGGAATTGGCGTCGAACCCAGATCCTGCCGTTCGGCAGTTCATGTCAGGCTCTGCAGAAGGTCCCGTGCCTTTCCATTATCCGGCCCCGGATTTGGCGTCTGACCTTGCGGATGGTGTGCGATGAGCCTCATTACCGTCACGGCTGAGTTCGGCCGCTTTGCGCTGTTTTTGGGACGACTGGTGACGGGGATTCCTTCGACCCTGCGACGTCCTAGATTATTGATCGAGCAGATCCACATGACCGGGGCGCTGTCCTTGGTGATCATCATGTTGTCCGGACTCTTTGTCGGCATGGTGTTGGGTCTGCAGGGCTATGACTTACTGCGTCGATTCGGATCCACTGAGTCGCTGGGCACTGCGGCGGCGCTTGGTTTATTGAGGGAGCTCGGGCCTGTCATCACCGCGCTGCTTTTTGCCGGGCGAGCTGGAACGGCAATGACGTCGGAGATCGGCTTGATGCTCGCCACCGACCAGCTCGCCGCCATGGAGATGATGGCCGTGGATCCGGTGCGGCGTATTTGTGTGCCGCGCTTTGTGGGGGGTCTTCTCTCCATGCCCTTGTTGGCGGCCATCTTTTCGGCCATCGGGATCTACGGGGCGCAATTGGTGGGCGTCAAACTGATGGGTGTCGATGCGGGCCAGTTTTGGTCGCAGATGCGCGGCGCTGTGGAGCTGCGGGATGTGCTCGAGGGGGTTGTGAAAAGCATCGCCTTCGGCATCGCCTGCAGTGCGATCGCGGTTTATGAGGGCTACCACGCGGTCCCAACGGCTGAAGGCGTGGGGCGGGCGACGACCCGCACGGTCGTGACCTCTTCGGTGGCCATCCTCGCGATTGATTACATGCTCACGGCGGTATTGCTGTGAGTTTCGGAGACCTGAAATGAAGCGTAATTCTTCGGTTGAGATCGGCACGGGCCTGTTCGTTTTGCTCGGCTTTGCCGCGCTTTTCTTCATGGCCACCCAAATCAGTAGCCATGGCTTTGAGTTTGGGCGTCACGACTACCATCTCAGCGCTCAGTTCGACAACGTGGGCGGTCTCAAGGCCGGCGCTCCGGTGTCGATCGGCGGTGTCACGATCGGACGCGTCGAATCGATCGATTACGATTCGAGCAGTTTCAAAGCAGTCGTGCGCCTCGCGATCAATGAACGCTACAACCAGGTGCCGAATGACAGCGACGCGGCCATTTATACGGCCGGTCTGCTGGGCGGCAATTATGTCGGTTTTACGCCGGGTGGTTCCGATACGCCGTACAAAGAGGGTGATCGCATTGAGATGACTCAGTCGGCCATCGTCCTCGAAAATTTAATCAGTAAGTTCCTGTTCGATAAAGCCGGACAGGGCGCGAAAAAGGAATGAGTATGCGTCAGCGTTTTTTGAGTCTGTTGATGGCGATCGCCGCGCCGACTGCGGTGCTCCTGCCGGTATCCGGACTCATGCTGTCCGCGCCAGTGCATGCTGAAGTGGCTGCAGACCCCCAAGCCGAAATGGAAGCGACGGCGCGGCAACTGTTCGCTGCCATTGATCAGAATCGGGCGGCGATTCGTAAGGATCCGAAGAAGGCGAATCCGATCGTTGAAACTATTCTGCTGCCTCATTTCGATACCGATTACGCAGCGCAATTGGTGTTGGCGCAAAATTGGCGGACGGCATCGCCCGAGCAGCGGCAACGCTTCGTGGCGGCGATGGTCAAGATGTTGATGAATACCTATGCCGGTGCCTTGACGGAGTTTTCGGCCGACAAATTCAAAATCTTGCCCTATCGTGCTGACTCAAACCCGGACGTGGCGACCGTGCGGACGCAAGTGATGCGCTCAAGCGGCGTCGTCGTTCCGGTCGACTATAAGTTACGACGCACGGCGAGTGGATGGAAAGCCTTCGATGTGATCATCGAGGGTATTTCCTACGTGAAGAATTACCGCACGGATCTCGGCGAAGAAATCAGTCAGCGCGGTCTTGATGCGGTCATCGCGCGCATCGAGCGTGAGGGCAGTGCGCCGGCTAGCGCTAAGCCGTGACGGGTTGTCTTTTTGCAGCGACGGCTGAGGGGCTCTCGCTGTCGGGTGATTTGCTCTATGCGAATGCCAAGGTGGCGTACGTCCAAGGATCACAGTTGATCCGCAGTCGCCCTGTGCGTGAGATCGACGTCAGCGGCATAGAAGCCATCGACAGTGCTGGCGTCGCGGTCCTGTTGGCATTGATCCAAGAGTGTCCGACTCGGGACGCGTCGCCTAAGCTCCGTGGATTACCGCACACAGCGTCCGCCTTAGCGAGAGTCGGCGGCGTCCTCGGTTTGCTCTCACCGAGGTAGTCGGCGCTATTCGATCGTGCCGTCGTCCAGCACGTCGTAGCCGCTATCTTCGTCGGACACGACGCCGTCGTGTACCAAATAGTCACGGCGCGCGAGGTAAGCATCCCGGACGAGCGCATAGGGATCGAAAGCACGATCGATCGCGCCCTGGGCGGCTAGGGCTTGAACACGGATTTCGAACACGCTGAGTGCCGAGATTCCCCAGCGTAGCGGTTGATTCTTGAGGCGATGCTCGCCAACCAGATGGGCGTCGACGATCCAACTCGGCGCGTCGCGGAAATCGGAGGCGCCAAGCAAGGGTAGGACGAGGTACGGGCCTGCCGGCACGCCCCAGTGGCCCAGCGTCTGACCAAAATCCTCGCGGTGGACCGGTATCCCCAGTTTCGTGGCAGGGTCGCGAAAGCCGCCGACGCCCGCGATGGTGTTGACGACGAACCGTCCCACGTCTTGTCCTGCGGCCTTGAATTTCCCCTGTAGCGCATCGTTCACGGCGACCGAGGGGTATTCAATATTGGCGATAAAGTTGCTGAGGCCGTTGCGAATCTTTTCCGGCACGTGATCGCGATAACCTTCAGCGAGCGGTCGCAGAAAGCTACGGTCCAAGACGTCATTGAAGCGATAGGTAGCCCGATTCATTCGCTCAAACGGGTCTTTCACTTGCTTTTCCGGCTTAGCGGCCCAACTGGACGCGCCGACACAGACCGCCAAAAGGGCAGCGATGATCTGGAATCGCGGAAGTGTGTGTTGATTGCGCATCATGCGGCCAAAAATCTCATCGACGCTCGTCGGGTACTTTGCTTGGCAGTGGTTCGCCACGGTCGACGGCACCCTGCAACCGAATCGGTAGGAACTCCTTCAGTTCCTCGATTCTAGCCTTGAATCGGGCTCGCTGCACCGGCGTGATCTGCGGCGTCGCCAACGCTTGGCGCAGCTGCATGATCGCAAGGGTCAGGTCACCACTCATCACATGATACTCCGCCATGTAGTAATCCGCTTCGGCCGTTTCGCCGGCGGCGTTTGCGGCTAGCGCGATCAGTCGCACCTGGTCCTGCGTTGGGGGGGTGACGTTGAACAGGTCGAGCAGGACGTAATGGGCCTGCCGAGCGTCGCCCGCTCGCATCAGGGTCTCCGCATAGCGGACGGTCACCGGCACATTGCGGGGGAACAGATCCTTGGCATGGGCCAACGCTTGCTTCGATCCTTCTATGTCATCGGCCGCCAGCAAAGCCTGCCCGAGCGCGGTGTGGTACTCGATCGTATCGGCATGGCGGGCCACCAGGTCGCGCAAGCTTGGAATGGCTTCGTTCGGTAGGTTGGCCTGTATCAGTGCCAAGGAACGGCCATAGAGACGGAAATCAGCCACCGTGTCAGTGCCCAAGTCCGCGACTGCCGGATAGACATCGTGCGGGTTGATGCCGGTTGGCAGCGCCATGACCTTGAGCCGTTCGCGCGCGAGTCGGTAGCCGTTCGTATCGATCGGCCGCACGATGGGATAGTCAGTGGCTCGGCTCTTGGCCTCGGCGACGCGCGCCGTTGTGACCGGGTGGGTTTGCAGGAATTCCAATATCTTGGCGTTCTGTCCGCTGCCGCCGGTGCGCCGGCTCAAGGTTTCGAAGAATGCTGACATTGCGTAGGGGTCGTAGCCCGCTGCGGCGAGCACACTGATCCCGACTCGGTCGGCCTCGAACTCGTTTTCACGCGAATAATTGAGTTGCTGCTGCTGCATCGCGCTGGTGCCGGCCATCACGCCGGCCATGCCTACGTCAGAGCTGTGGGAGAGCGCACCGAGCAAAATGGAAGCCAGCATGGCCGCCGTTGACGTCAGCGACGCTCGGCTGGCGGCCTGCATCTTGCGAGCCATGTGGCGCTGCGTGACGTGTGAGATTTCGTGGGCCAGTACGCCCGCCAGTTCGCTTTCGGATGACGTGGCGAGAATCAATCCCGAATTGACGCCCACAAATCCGCCCGGGAGCGCGAAGGCGTTGATGCTCGGATCCTTGACCACGAAAAACGTGAATTTGAGAGTGCCCTCGCGGGCGCGAGCGGCGAGGCTAGAACCCACCGCTTGGATGTATTCGCTGACCTCTAGGTCATCCAAAATCTCGCCACTATCGCGCAGACCCTTGACGATCATCGAACCGATCTCGTACTCCTCTCGCGGCGTCATGATGACATCCGCAGGCGTACCGATGTCGGGTAGGTCGCCGCCCGAGATCGGGGTGGCCGCCGCGGCGGACCCCGCCACCGTCAGGGCCGTCGTGAGCAGCAGCAGGAGGCTAGGTAATAGGCGAGCAATAGGCTTCATCGAATGTCAGACCGCGGCTGGCCGCGCGGGTTCCCTCAGAGTGTTTCGGAGGCGTAATCCGCCAATCGCGATCGCTCACCACGAACCAAGGTCACATGGCCCGCATGCCGCCAGCCGTGGAAACGGTTGACGACATAAGTGAGTCCACAACTGGTCTCGGTGAGATAGGGCGTGTCAATCTGCGCGATGTTGCCGAGGCAGACAATCTTGGTGCCAGGACCCGCGCGAGTGACGAGAGCCTTCATCTGTTTGGGCGTTAAGTTTTGAGCCTCATCCAGAATGATGTAGCGATTGAGGAAAGTCCTGCCGCGCATGAAATTGAGCGAGCGAATCTTGATCCGATTGCGCAACAAATCGTTGGTCGCGGCACGCGCCCAATTGCCGCCCTCTTGGTTTTGCGTCAGGACTTCCAAGTTGTCCATCAGCGCGCCCATCCACGGCTCCATTTTCTCTTCTTCCGTACCTGGTAAGAAGCCAATGTCTTCGCCGAGCGGAATCGTCACGCGCGTCATGATGATTTCATTGAAACGACGCGTGTCGAGCGTTTGCGCGAGCCCTGCGGCTAAGGTCATGAGCGTCTTGCCAGTGCCGGCGGGGCCCAGAACCGTGACGAAGTCGATTTCTGGATCCATCAGCAGATTCAAGACAAAATTCTGCTCGCGATTGCGGGCAACGACGCCCCAGACCGGGTGCCGCCCAGAGCGATAGTCGACCAAGAGCTCCAGAGTTGCCCTATCGCCGGAAACTTCCCGTACGATTGCCTCGACGCCAGATCCACTTTCTTCATAAACAAATAGGTTAGGGTGCCAGTCGCGGACGGCAGGGCTCGTCAGGCGGTAGAAGGTCCGGGATTGCTCTTTCCAGGAGGTGAGATCGGTGCCGTGCTTCTCCCAAAAATCATTTGGGAGTGCAACTGTGCCGGTCTGCAGTAAGTCGGCATCCTCAATCGTTTGATCGTTGCGGTAGTCCTCCGCATTGACGCCAACGATAGCGGCCTTGATGCGAAGGTTAATGTCCTTCGAGACGAGCGTGACGGTGGTGTGCTTGCGTGCTCGCTTCAGCGCGAGGGCCTGTCCGAGGATTTCATTGTCAGCGCCTTGGCCCGGTAATTCGGGCAACTTGGCGTTAAACGACTCGGTTTGGAAGTAAAGTCGGCCGGATGCGCCTGCCTTGCCATTGACGTTCTTAACAACGCTTGGGAGTTCAAGGCCGGCGTCGATTTGCGATTTTGTCGCGCCTTGCATCAAATCGTCGAAAAAGCGACTGACTTGACGGACATTACGTGCGGCTTCGGAGACCCCTTTCTTGCCAGCGTCGAGTTCTTCAAGCACGCGCATCGGCACGTAGACGTCGTGCTCCGCGAAGCGGAAGATCGCCGTTGGATCGTGCATGAGAACGTTCGTGTCGAGTACGAACGTTCGGTGCTCTCGGCGAGCCGCACGTGGTGCGCGGCTCGTGCGAGTCGTCCGCGTCATGCCTTGCTGACCAGGGCTAGCGCGGCGCTGAGAACTTCCTCCGCATGCCCTGGAACCTTCACTTTGCGCCACTCGGCCTGCAGCACGCCCTTGGCATCAATCAAGAAGGTGCTGCGTTCGACGCCCATGTACTTGCGGCCGTACATGCTCTTTTCTTTCCAAACGTCGAAGTGCTCGCAGACGGCTTTTTCCGTGTCCGCAATCAAATCGAATGGGAAATCGTACTTTGCACGGAATTTTTCATGCGACGCGAGGCTGTCCGGCGATACGCCGAAAATCAGGACACCGGCTTTCTTAAATTTGGCGTAAAGGTCGCGGAACGCTTCGCCTTCTTTGGTGCAGCCTGACGTGTCGTCCTTGGGGTAGAAGTAAAGGACGACGGTGCTGCCTGCGACGTCCTTGAGGCGCCAGGCTCCGGCGGTCGAGTCCGCCTTGATATCTGGAATCTTCTTACCAAGCGTGAGTGTGGTCATGGGCGGGTCGCTCGCGGTTAGTTTTTAACAGGTTCCAAAATGGCGTCCAAGTTCAGTTGATCACAGAAGTCCATGAACTCTTCACGCAGAACGCCGAGATGAATCCGGCTGGGGACATTGACCACCAGCCGCAATGAAAACATGGGTGCGCCGGTGTGTGCCGCCGCGTAACTGTGTGTGTCGAGTTCAGCGATGTCTACACTGCGAGCCGAAAAGAAGCCTGACACTGCGGCCACAATGCCGGTTTGATCGAGGCATACGATATCGACCGAATACGGCAGCATGTCGGCCCGGATCGGGCGAGTTTCGGTACGGCTAATCTGAATTGCTATTTGGCCTGCTTCGGCGATCCGCTTGACCTCCGTTTCGATTTTGGCCAACGAGTGCCAGTTACCGGAGACCAGCAACGCCATCACGAATTCTGAGCCGAGCGCGGACATGCGGCTTTCAATCACGTTACCGCCACAGTCGGCGATGGTCCGCGTCAGATCATGCACCATGCCGGTGCGGTCACTGCCAATGGCAGAGAGGGCGAGGAGCTGCTTCATCCGGGAACTTTTTGGGGCGTCAGATGCCCTTAGTCTACCGCGATGGCGGTGCAGTCGGGGTTTTGCTTGCGCCCCTTGGCTCCCCGTCAGTACCATCACAGCCCCGGCGCGACTGCCCGATTCCCGTTTTTTGAGTCTGATCACATGTATAGCGGCAGCATCGTAGCCCTCGTAACCCCAATGACCGACGCAGGTGAGGTTGACTATCCCGGGTGGGATCGACTGGTCGACTGGCATTTAGCGCAAGGAACTGACGGTATCGTCGTCTGCGGCACGACCGGCGAGTCGCCGACGGTGACGCTCGCGGAGGCTCTGGAATTGACCCGTCGGGCCGTGGCCCGCGTGGCAGGTCGCGTGCCGGTGATTTCCGGCAGCGGGACGAACGACACCGCCTCCAGTATTGAGCGTACGCGAGCCTTGGCTGCGGCCGGCGCGGACGCCGTCCTCGTGGTGACGCCTTACTACAGTAAGCCGACCCAAGAGGGGCTTTTCCAGCACTTCACCGCCATCGCCGATGACTCCCCAGTGCCGGTTATCCTCTACAACGTGCCGGGCCGCACCGGCGTAGACATGCTCCCGACAACCGTGGCGCGCCTAGCCGGCCACCCCAGAATCGTGGCCATCAAAGAAGCGGTTGCGGGTGCTGCCCGCGTTCGTGAACTGCGAGCCTTGTGTGGGGACGATCTGGATGTGCTCTCAGGCGACGACCCGACGGCGGTTGACGCCTTGCTTGAAGGCGCCGTCGGCGTGATTTCTGTGACCGCCAATGTAGCCCCGGCCGGCATGCACGCCGTCTGCGAGGCAGCATCCTTGGGTGATGTGGAGGCTGCGCGGGCGGCCGATGTCCCGTTACGTGGGTTGCACGAGGCCTTATTTGTCGAACCGAACCCGATTCCGGCGAAGTGGGCGGTTCACCGTCTAGGCTTCATCGGCACCGGGATACGTCTTCCCCTCACGCCGTTGACGGCGGGGGCGCAGACTGCAGTGATGGCCGCCATGTCGGCCGCAGGGGTTGCATGATGATGTTCAGACTCAAGTCTCTGGTCACAACCGGCGTAATGTTGGCCACCGCTGTTTCACTCGGAGCGTGTAAATCGTCCGGGACCAATTTTCTGCACTGGCATAAAAAGCGGAATGGAGCGCAGTTGTGTGAGGATTACTCTCCCTACCTGACAGCGCGCTCAGTGCCGGTCGTGCGGGTCGGTGATGGCCTTACCCCACCGAATACCCGAAACGCCGTGAAAGTGCCTGATGGCGCGACCGAGACCCACGAACGCACGGAAAAAGAGGGGTGCTTGGACCGTCCCCCTCCGTTTGACTCAGGTACCAAGGCGAAGCCATCGGCGCCGGTGAAGCCCACGCACGACGGTCCGGGCAATTAATCGCTGAATAGGGTTTGCCTAACGGCTGCTTGGCGGGTACCCTTGCGCGCTTCGGAGAGGTGGCCGAGTGGTCGAAGGCGCTGGACTGGAATTCCAGTTATACCCTCACAGGTATACGTGGGTTCGAATCCCACCCTCTCCGCCATTTACCGGCACAAGCGACT
>CAIRLC010000043.1 GCA_903879335.1 uncultured Pseudomonadota bacterium | reverse complement strand
ACGGGGGCGAGAACGCCGGGTTTGGGGTGGTCACGCTCGCGAGGCAACGACGCATTTCAGTGGGGAACAGGCAAAAAAAATCCCAACCGGATAAGGGTTAGGATTTTGAGTATTGGTGGAGCCGGGGGGAATTGAACCCCCGTCCGCAAGTCCTACGCTACAAGATCTACATGCTTATCCGGTCTATTGATCTCGCTCCAGGCTACCCGATCGGCAGGGAAAACCTGATGCCAGCCTTGTCCTTTTTAGCTTTGCACTACCCTAGGCACGCGTGCATCGCGATCCTGTGATTGCGACCCCATCTCCCCCAGCACAGGCACCGAGAGGAGTGAAGTAGGCGGGGCTTAAGCCGCCAGAGCGTAGCTGTTGTCGTTCGCAGCTAAAATTTGCAAATGGTTTAACGAGGAATCCGCACCTCGGCATGCACCTGGAGTTTCGTAACCCACGTCGAAACCGGTCGGCCCCAGAAGCAGGCGATAGTCTAACAGACTGTCGTCCTGTAGCGTTAATTGGGTTAGAGTCCTGCGCTTTCAATGGGGCGATGCCCCGTCTTTTGGAGTTCGCCATGATCCAGCGTCTCGATACCGGCCCCCGCATGTCTGAGGCCGTGGTTCACGGCCAAACCGTCTACTTAGCCGGTCAGGTGGCGCAAGATACGTCACGGGATGTGCAGGGGCAGACTCTTGAAGTGCTCGCGTCGATCGACAGCCTGCTCGCGCGTGTCGGCTCCGATAAGACTCGTATTCTTCAGGCGACGGTCTATCTCGCCGATATCGCAACCTTTGCGGAAATGAATGCGGCTTGGGACGCCTGGGTGCCGCAAGGTCATACGCCCGCCCGCGCCACGGTCGAGGCGAAGCTCGCGACGCCCGCCTACAAGGTCGAGATTGTCGTTGTGGCGTCGATTGCCTGACGGTCGTCCGCCGGTAGGGGGCGACATTCGCCGTCTAATAACGGATCGCTCTCGCTGGGGTGGAGTACCGCACGGGACCGCTCCAAGAGCGCTAAGCGACTGAATTTAGACCTTATTCGGTTTTTATATCAGTCCATCGGTGAGCACACGGCTTCGACCCAGCGGCTGGACGCCGCCGGGTCGATGTACACCGCGGCGAATGACGACAGGTCGGGGCCAGCACTCCACCGGGAGCGGCCGCTGGATGCCGTTCCGAGATCGAGTCGTGGCTAGCGGTTCCGCGCCCGCAGCGCACGCGACTTTTCCCGCTGCCAGTCACGGTCCTTCTCCGACTCGCGCTTGTCGTGTTGCTTCTTGCCGCGCGCAAGCCCCAGTTCGAGTTTCGCGCGACCATCCTTCCAATACAGCGACAGGGGCACCATGGTCGCGCCCTTGCGATCCACAGCACCGACCAGATGGTCCAATTCCTTGCGATTGAGCAGGAGCTTGCGGGTGCGGACGGGATCTGCGATCACGTGGGTCGAGGCTGAGTTTAAGGGCGTAATGTGGGCTCCGGTCAGAAACGCCTCGTCATTCCGGATAAAGACATAGCCTTCCGCCAACTGCGCACGACCGGCGCGCATCGCTTTGACTTCCCAGCCCATGAGCACCAGGCCCGCTTCGTAGCGTTCGTCGATGAAGAACTCATGCCGGGCGCGGCGATTGACCGCAATAGAGCCGGTGTGTGAGTCCTTGTCTTCCTTCTTGGCGGCCATGGTCCGTGTCATTCCTTGTGCAGCCCTCCATTCTAGCCGCGTTGTGACCCGAGCGCCTAAGCGTCAGAATAGCCCCGTGACGTATCTAGCCCCCACATGCTCATGCGCGTAGTTCACCGGACCGCGCTCGTGCCCCAGACACCGACCCAGATGTACGCCCTCGTCAACGACGTTCGGCGCTACCCGGAGTTCCTGCCCTGGTGTCCGGTGACGGTGGTGCATGCCGAAGATGCCACGTCTCTGTCGGCCACTCTGACCTTTGAGCGGGTCGGGGTGCGTAGCGCCGTGACCACCACCAATGCCAATGTGCCCGATGAGCGGATCGAAATGGTACTGACTGAGGGGCCCTTGAAGTCCTTCAAAGGCGTTTGGCAGTTCCACGCGCTGAGGTCACGGACCACCGACGGCTCGCTGGGCGAGCTGAAAGGCTGCAAAGTGGAGCTCACCGTTGAGTTCGCATTCCGCAACGCAGCTCTTGATCTCGTGTTCGGGCCCTTCTTTGAAGCGACTTGGGACTCGATCGTCGATGCGTTTGTAAAACGCGCTCGGGTCGTCCATCCATGACCTCAGTGACGATCAGCGTGGTGTACGCTGAGGCTGCGCGACAGACCCAAGTCTCACTCGAGGTCCCGGTCGGAACCACGGTGGCCGAGGCGATTGCATTGGCTCAGTTGGCGCACCGCCACCCCGATCTACCCAGTGACTTGTCCATGGGCGTATGGGGGCGGGAAGTGTCGGCTGACACGCCGGTTGCCATGGGTGATCGAGTCGAGCTTTATCGCCCTCTGCCACAAGACCCGAAAGAAACTCGCCGGGCCTTGGCTCGGCAAGGCCGATCCATGGGTGGCGCTGTCGGGATGAAGAGCCGGATGACCGTGCGGCGGCCGCGCGCCAAGCGCTAACTCAATCGGGTTCGGGAAAGCTTTAAATCGACGGACGTTGAGCGACCGGATCTTTCCACTCACCGGCAGGGCGATCGATTTTGGTGACCTTGTCCTCGGCGAACCAAATGGTGATGTTGCGCTGATCGACTTTTTGGGTCTTGCCGGTCTTGAAGTAATAGACGTAATCCCAGCGCTCGGGGCGGAACGGATCCGACACCATCGGCGTGCCTAACAAATAACGCACCTGACTGCGGGTCATACCCACCGTCACCTGATCCAAATACTTGGCTTCGATGTAGTTGCCCTGCGGGATATTCACCTTGTAGACACACCCCGTGAGGGCGAGACCGGCAGTGAGGGCAGCGGCAAGCAGGGTCTTGGGTGCGAACATTCTGGCCTCTCGGCAGCGCGGGTTGTCCCCGGCGTCGCGGGGTGGATAATGGGGGCAGATCATACCGGATCAGGAGAGTGTCGAGTGGAAAGCCAGGATCTTCGCAAAGCAGGCCTCAAGGTCACGACGCCGCGCGTCAAGATCCTCGACATTTTGGCGGTCGAAGCGGGCCACCATCTGTCTGCGGAAGACATCTACCGTCGACTCTTGGATTCCAACGAAGATATTGGTTTGGCGACCGTGTACCGGGTCCTGACCCAATTTGAGGCGGCCGGACTCATCACTCGACACCATTTCGAGGGCGGGACGGCTGTCTTTGAATTGAACCGGGGCGAGCATCATGATCATGTGGTCTGCGTAGACTGCGGCCACGTCGAAGAGTTCACCGATCTATCCATTGAGTCGCTGCAGAATCAGGCGGCCGAACGACTCGGCTTCGACCTCACCGATCACGCGCTCATTCTATATGGGCACTGTCGGCAAAAAGACTGCCCGCACCGCAAAGCCTGAGGCCGTGGCTTAAGCTCGAGGCGTGCGTGCCGCCGGGCGATTCTCAGCCCTGGCTAGCGACGTTTTCGGCTGCTTTTTGCGGTGCTGGCCGCGTCCGGCACGTGCCGGCGTTCCAGCAATTCGCGCGCATGCGAGCGTGCGGTGTCCGTGACCTCGACCCCGGCCAACATGCGCGCCAATTCTTCAACGCGCTCCTCGATGGAGAGTACCGAGAGCCGCGTGCGGCTGGTTTTTCCATCCGAAAATTTAGCCACCCGCAGCTGATGGTCCGCTTGGCTCGCCACTTGGGGGAGATGGGTCACGCACAAAGCCTGCCCACGCCGGCCCAATGCCGCCAGCTCCCGTCCAACCATTTCAGCCACCGCGCCGCCCACGCCTGCGTCTACTTCGTCGAAAATCATGCAGGAGGGGCCATTCGATTGATGGGCAGCAGCCACCTGAACGGCGAGGCTGATGCGCGATAGTTCACCGCCGGAGGCTACTTTGGCGATCGCCTTAGGCGGCTGTCCTGGGTTGGCGCTCACCAAGAATTCAATGGTGTCGCGTCCGGATGGGTCGCGCGAGCCATCGGCAGCCGACACGGCAATCTCAAATGTGCCCCCCGGCATGCCGAGTCCGCGCATCAGTGCAGTGACAGAGCTTGATAAGGCTCTAGCCGCTTTTAATCGAGCCTCCGTCAGCGCTTGAGCCGCCGCATCGTAGTCTGCGCGGACGGACGCTGCTTTTTTCTCCAAATCAGCGACCGTGATGTCAGCGCGCTCGAGCGCGAGCAGTTCCCGCTCCAACGCCGCTAGCACGTCGGTCAGCGCCTCGGCGTCTACGCGGTGTTTGCGGGCGAGTTGTTCGATCGAGGCGATGCGGGATTCGACAAATTCCTGCCGGCGCGGATCGACGTCCAGCGATTCGAGGTAATCCGCGAGGGCGCGTCCGGCTTCCTTCAACGGGATGAGGGCCTCATCCACCAAGGCGATCGCCGGACTTAATTTGGGATCGAGATCCGACACGGGGCGCAATGTGGCAATGGCCCGGCCAAGCAAGGCATGCGCGTCTTGCCCATCGCCTTCATAGAGAAATTTCAGTGCCACTTCTGCAGCCTGAGCGAGTTTGCCGCGGTGAGCCAATCGCTGTGATTCCGCGAGCAGCGTCTCCACTTCACCAGGCGCAAGCGCGAGCGCTGCCAGTTCTTGGACTTGGTAGCGCAACATATCGAGTCGCGAGTCGCGCTCACTGGCCGCGCTCTTGAGCGTGGCCAGTTCACGTTCCAGCGCGCGCAACGCGCGGGCGTGTTGCTCAACCGGCACTAACAGTGCCGCGTGATTGCCGTGCGCGTCGACGAGATCGCGCTGCGCTTCTCGGCGCGTCAATGTCAGAAATTCTTGCTGACCATGAATGTCGATCAGCCGTTCGCCCAAGGCCCGAACTTGCTGCAGCGGTTGGGTTTGACCATTGATGTAGGCGCGTGAGCGGCCATCACTGCCGATCGTGCGGCGCAGGATGACCTCGCCATCGGCATCCAACTCTTGTTCGCGCAGCCAGGCCTGGGCCGCGGTATTGCCCGTCAAGTCGAACACGGCAGAAATTTCCGCCCGCTCGCAGCCATGACGGACGACGCCGGCATCCGCGCGAGCGCCAATGGCAAGCATGACGGCATCCACCAGTATCGATTTGCCCGCACCCGTTTCGCCGGTCAAGGCGGTCAGGCCGTGCGCCAACTCGAGCTCAGCCGAGTCAATGATCGCGAAATCGCGAATTTGCAGTTGGGTCAGCATCGGGAATCCGGTGGACCCTGTCGACCGCCGCGGCCCCAGTGCAGCTTCGAGCGCAGAATCCGAAAGTAGTCATAACCTGGTGGGTGGAGGAGGGTCACCCGTTTCGAGGACGGTTCAATGACGAGGCGCCCATCGACGGCCAAATCACCGAGCAAGGCCCCATCGCAGGTGATCTCGGCACGGATCGGAGCCTGAGCCACCAAGCGCAATTCAATGGTGGACTGGCCGCCGACCACGAGCGGTCGATCAGAGAGTGTGTGCGGTGAAATCGGGGCAATCACGATGGCATCAATGTCGGGCGTTAAGATCGGTCCGCCACAGGACAGTGCATAGGCGGTCGAACCGGTGGCCGTGGAGACCACGAGGCCATCGCCTCCATGGGCATTGACGAAATGACCGTTAATAAAACTTTCGAAGTCGAGCATCCGACCGGTATCGCGTTTCTGGAGCACCACATCGTTGAGTGCGATCGACGTCTTCTCTTCCGCATCCGGCGTGATCAGTCGCGCCAGCAAGGTCCGGCGTACATCGCGCTCGTACTGGCCTTGGAGGACATCGTCAAAGCGATCCAGCATTTCGGCGGCCGAAATGTCGGCCAGAAAGCCGAGCCGACCTCGGTTGATCCCTAAGAGCGGCACATCGTAGTCACCCAACAGGCGGGCCGTGTACAGGAGTGTGCCATCCCCACCGACGGAGACCATCAGGTTAGCGCTGACGACCAATTCACGTTCCGGCACCGCCTCGACGCCCGGGTCGTAGTCGAGGCCTGAGGCTGCATCCACGCGCACGCGCATGCCTCGCCCGAGTGCGTGTCGGGCGAGGGCGACTAGCGCTTCGGCGACCGGCGGATCCGCGGGACGACCGACGAGGGCGATACAGGTAAATTCGGGTGTCATGAGGGCTGAACGTTAGCACGAGCGGATGTCGCTGCGCCTGTCGCCCTCAGCAGTCAGTCGGATTCGTCCTTGACCTTGCGTCACGGCGTCGATAGATTTTCCGGCGAGATTAAAAACGTGATCCTTCACAGGGGTTTAGACGGCATGAGTGGCGAACAGCGCGGTAACGGACGGGAGGAGGGCGAAACACCACCTCGTCTGACTGAGCGAGCGGAAACGCTGCTCAATGCGCTGGTCGGGGCCTATATTCGTGACGGTCAGCCGGTGGGCTCGCGCACCCTGACGCGCGAATCGGGTCTGACCGTCAGTTCGGCGACTGTGAGAAACGTCTTGGCGGATCTGGAAGATTTTGGTTTTTTAAGTTCGCCGCACACGAGCGCGGGCCGTATTCCGACGGAAAAGGGCTACCGGGTTTTCGTGGATGCACTGCTGAAACTTAAGCCAGCGGAATACGATCGCGAGATTCTGCGCAGTCTACAGGCGCGCTTCGGCGCCAGCGCTGACGATCCGCGGCAATTGGTGGCCACGGCCTCACAGTTTTTATCCAATTTTACCCAGCTCGCGGGCGTCGTCACGGTGCCCCGCCAGACGCACGCGGCGGTCACCCAAATCGAATTCATGCCGCTTTCTGAGAACCGCGTACTCGCCATCATGGTGGTGAACGGACGGGAAGTTCAGAACCGCATTCTGAAGCTGTCGAGGCCCTACAGTTCCGAGGAGCTGCGCCGTGCCGCGAGCTTCCTCAATGAGCAGTTTGCCGGGCGTGAAATGGAGGCGATTCGCCATCAAATCCTGCGGCAGTTACAAGACGATCGGGCGTCGATGAATGAGTTGATGAGCGACGCGATATCCATGGCCGAGGCCATGATGGGCTCGGGCGACCACGCGGACGCGCCTGATGTGGTCATTGCGGGCGAGACGAACTTGATGGGCGTCGCCGAACTCTCCAGCGTTGACAAATTGCGCCGTTTATTTGATGCCTTCAACGAGAAGCGCGACATCCTGCATCTGCTTGACCAATGCTTGCGGGCGGATCGCGTGCAGATCTTTATTGGTCGCGAGTCTGGCTACGGGATCTTGGATGACTGCAGCGTAGTCACCGCCCCCTATACCGTGGATAACGAGGTGGTCGGAGTTCTTGGGGTCATTGGACCCACCCGCATGGCGTATGAGAGGGTCATTCCCATTGTCGATTTAACGGCCCGCTTGCTGGGCTCAGCATTGAATAATCGCTAAAGCCCAGACGCCGGCGTTACGGCGCCGCCGATTCCGCTTGAAGCTCAAATAAATGCCTAAGATATTGATAGTGTTGTGCATTTAACTTGATTCGATCGGCGGCTTTGACGCCGATCGCGAGGCCGGTCTGCAGCGCCGCGCCGGTGTGACGCTTAAGCCTCGGGGGCTCAAACCAGCCCATCGCCGTCGCCGATGCGGCCTCTGGCCCTTGAATCACCGCCCTTGAATCCCCATCCTCCGCGCCGAGCGTACGCCGCTCTACCCGTATTCTGGAGATGGTATTCATGACCGACGAGACTCAAGCCCCAACGGGCGAAGAATTTGATGCGCCCGTGGACGATCAGGCGGAGGCCCTCGCGGCCGCCACAGCCAAGGCTGACGAGCATTACGCCCAGTATGTGCGGGTATTGGCTGAATTCGACAACTTCCGTAAGCGCGCCGCTCGCGAGCTGGAGCAAGCGCGGCAATTTGCCGTGGAGCGCTTTGCGCAAGAGCTGTTACCCGCCATGGATGGTTTTGAGTTGGCGATTGCCAATGGCGCTGGCAGCGACGTCAACAGTTTGATTGAAGGCCAAAGCGCAACGCTGCGCTTGTTGCAGAAGGCCTTCGAGAAAGCCGGCATTCGTGAATTGGCCCCTGAAGCCGGTAGCCCGTTCAATCCGGCCGAGCACGAAGCCATGGTGGCGCAACCGACGGCCGAGATGGCCCCGAACTGCGTCGTCTTATCGATCCAGAAAGGCTACGCCCTTAACGGTCGCGTCTTGCGGGCCGCGCGCGTGATCGTTTCACGTGCGCCGGACGCTTGAGATCGTCCCAAGCGTCCCCATTTAGGCTGCCAACAGCTTTCAGTTTCCTTGTAGGAGCACCGTATGTCTAAGGTAATCGGTATCGACCTCGGCACGACCAACTCGTGCGTGGCGGTCATGGAGGGCGGCAAGCCCAAGGTCATCGAGAATAGCGAGGGCGATCGCACGACCCCGTCGATCATCGCGTTCACCAAGGATGATGAGGTGTTGGTCGGTCAATCGGCCAAGCGTCAGGCGGTCACGAACCCACAGAACACGCTCTACGCCGTCAAGCGATTGATCGGCCGTAAGTTCGGCGACGATGTGGTGCAGCGTGACCTCGATATGGTCCCGTACAAGATCACCAAGGCCGACAATGGCGATGCTTGGGTCGAGGCGCAGGGCAAGTCCATGGCGCCGCCGGAGATTTCGGCCCGCGTTCTCATGAAGATGAAGAAGACCGCCGAGGACTACTTGGGTGAAGCCGTCACCGAGGCGGTCATCACCGTGCCTGCGTATTTCAATGATTCGCAGCGCCAAGCGACCAAGGACGCCGGCCGCATCGCGGGTCTGAACGTCAAGCGCATCATCAACGAGCCAACGGCCGCAGCGCTGGCCTACGGTCTCGACAAGTCGGGCGGCGATCGCAAGATTGCGGTGTACGACTTGGGTGGCGGTACCTTCGACATCTCGATCATCGAGATTGCTGAAGTCGACGGTGAGCGTCAGTTTGAAGTGCTCTCCACGAACGGCGACACGTTCTTGGGCGGCGAGGACTTCGACCGTCACGTCATTGATTTCATCGCGGACGAGTTCAAGAAGGAATCCGGCGTCGACGTTCGCAAGGATCCCTTGGCGATGCAGCGCCTCAAAGAGGCCGGCGAAAAGGCCAAGATCGAGTTGTCGTCGAGTCAGCAGACCGACATCAACTTGCCGTACATCACGGCTGACGCCTCCGGTCCGAAGCACCTGAACGTGAAGTTGACGCGTGCGAAACTCGAGTCACTGGTCGAAGGGCTCGTGAATCGGACGATGGGTCCATGCCGGACTGCGGTCAAGGACGCCGGTGTGTCGCTGAGCGACATCGCCGAGGTCATCTTGGTCGGTGGTCAGACCCGTATGCCCTTGGTGCAGAAGGCCGTCAAAGACTTCTTCGGCAAGGAGCCACGCAAGGACGTGAACCCCGATGAAGCTGTGGCGGTGGGTGCTGCGGTGCAGGGTGGCGTGCTGTCGGGCGAAGTCAAGGACGTTCTGCTCCTCGACGTCACCCCGCTTTCGCTGGGTATCGAGACGCTCGGCGGCGTCATGACCAAGTTGATCGAGAAGAACACCACGATCCCGACCAAGGCCGGTCAGGTGTTCTCGACGGCCGATGACAATCAGCCGGCTGTCACGATCCATGTGCTGCAGGGCGAGCGTGATCGCGCCCACGACAACAAGTCGCTGGGTCGTTTCGACCTGACTGACATTCCGTCGGCGCCGCGTGGTACACCGCAGATTGAGGTGACCTTCGATATCGACGCGAACGGCATCTTGCACGTGTCCGCCAAAGACAAGGGCACCGGCAAGGAACAGAAGATCGTCATCAAGGCCTCCTCCGGCTTGTCCGAAGAGGAGATCAAGCGGATGGTCTCTGATGCTGAGGCCCATGCCGCCGAGGATAAGAAGTTCCGTGAGCTCGTCGATACCCGTAACCGGGCCGACGCTTTGGTCCACCAGGTTGATAAGTCGCTGAAGGACTTGGGTGACAAGGTCGCGGGCGAGGATCGGGCTAAGATCGAAGCGGCGCTTTCGGATCTGAAGAGTGCGATGTCGGCGGACGAGAAGGAGGCCATCGACGCCAAGGCGCAGGCCTTGTCGACCGCGGCGGGCGACATCTTGCAGCGTGCTCAGGGCGGTTCGCCGGAGGAGGCTGCGTCGGCGGCCGGTGCCGGCGGCAACCCGAAGGATGACGTACTCGACGCTGAGTTCGAGGAAGTGAAGAACAAAGATCACAAGGCCTAAGGGCCCCAAGATCGGCGATGATGATCGTGCCGCCGCAGACGGGTCCGTCTGCGGCGGCATTCTGGTTTTAAGGGTGAGTGCATGGCCAAGCGTGATTACTACGAAGTTCTTGAAGTCGCGAAGACCGCTTCCGAGGCTGAAATCAAGAAGGCATACCGTCGCCTGGCGATGAAGTATCACCCGGACCGAAATCCGGGGGATGCGACGGCCGAGGACTCATTCAAGGAGGCTAAAGAAGCCTACGAGATGTTGTCCGATCCGCAGAAGCGTGCAGCCTACGACCAGTTCGGCCACGCCGGCGTGAATCAGCAGCAGAGCGGCGCGGGTATGGATCCGGGCGAGGCCTTCGGCGACATTTTCGGCGAAGTATTTGGCGATATTTTCGGTGGTGGTCGCCGCGGCGGCGGTCGCCAAGTGTTTCGCGGCGCGGATTTACGCTACGAACTGGAACTGGATCTCGAGCAGGCGGTGTTCGGTCACAACAGTGAGATCGACATCACCACCCTCGTGGAGTGCGACCCCTGCGGTGGCAATGGCGCTGCCAAGGGCACGACGCCAACCCGCTGCGCCACCTGCGGGGGTACCGGTCAGGTACGAATTCAGCAAGGCTTCTTCGCGGTGCAGCAACCCTGCAACCGCTGCAAAGGCCGCGGCATGATCATCGAGTCGCCCTGCGATGGGTGCTACGGTCAGGGTCGCGTCCGCAAGTCGCGAACGCTGCAAGTGAAAATTCCGGCCGGTGTCGATACCGGCGATCGCATTCGTCTGTCGGGTGAGGGTGAGGCGGGCCGAAATGGGGGGCCCTCCGGTGACCTGTACGTCGAGGTCGCCGTCCGCAAGCATGCGATTTTCGAGCGTGACGGGGCGGATCTGTCCTGTGAGGTGCCCGTCACGTTCACGACGGCCGCGCTCGGAGGAGAAGTCGAGGTGCCAACCTTGGAAGGTAGCGCCAAGATTAAGGTGCCGGCGGAGACCCAGTCGGGACGCATGTTCCGCTTACGCGACCAGGGCGTCCGTCCGGTACGCGGTGGCAGCCGGGGTGACTTGTATTGCCGAGTGGTGATCGAGACACCGGTCAATTTATCGAGTGAGCAGAAGGACTTATTGCGTCAATTTGAAGCGACTCTCAAGGGTGATCCGTCGCGCCACAATCCCCGTGAGTCGTCTTGGCTCGATGGCGTCAAGAGTTTCTTTGGATCCAAATGAACGCTCAAACCTCACCCGTTGCAATCGCCCTTTTCGGCGCGACCGGCCGCATGGGCCACAGTCTGATCCGTGCCATCCACGAGAGCACGGACTATGCTTTGTCCACCGCCGTCGCATCCGCAGGTAGCCCAGTTTTGGGTGCCGATGCCGGCACGAGCGCTGGACTTGCGACGCCCATGGGCATTGCTCTAACGGCCGATGCATCGGTCGGCCTGAGTGGCGCCGACGTGGCGGTCGATTTTTCCGTGGCTGGGGCTGTGTCTGCGCACCTATCGGCGTGTGTACAGGCCGGTGTGGGGATCGTCATTGGCACCACCGGCTTAACTGCAGAGGATTTGATGGCGGTTGAAGAGGCGAGCGCGCACATCCCCGTGCTGGTCGCTGCGAACACCAGTCTTGGCGTTAACTTAATCGCACAACTCATTGAAAAAGCAGCGTCATCATTGCCGCGCGACTACGATATAGAAGTCTTTGAAGCGCATCACCGGTACAAGGTCGACGCCCCATCGGGGACGGCCTTGCAACTCGGGGCTGCTGCGGCTCGCGGTCGCGGCGAGACTTTGGGGCCGGTTCAAACGGAACGTCGTGGTGCCCGCAGCGCCGGTTCAATTGGTTTTTCGGTGCTCCGCGGCGGCGATATCGTCGGCGAGCACACGGTTTACTTTGCCGGTCCCGGTGAGCGGATTGAGATCACGCACCGGGCACACGATCGAATGACGTTTGCCTATGGGGCATTGCGGGCGGCAGCTTGGCTCGCGGCGCGAGCGCCGGGTCGTTACTCCATGGCGGATGTACTCGAGCTGCGCTGAGGTCGTTTTCAACCTCCAAGGTCCGGCCCTCAACGCCGCCACCGCGCTGGGTGGGGCGCTGAGGGGCGATGAATGGGAGCTACCCCAAGACTCGCTGAGCGAGCAGGAGGTAGAGCGGGATGCCGAGCAAGAGGTTCAGTGGAAACGTGACGCCGAGCGATAGGCCAAAGTACAGCGGCGGTCGCGCTTCCGGGATCGCCTCCCGAAGCACTGCCGGTACCGCGATGTAAGAGGCGCTCGCCGCCAGCACCATGAGCAGGGCCCCGTTGCCGGGCGATAGGTGCAGCAGTCGCGCGAGGCCAAGCGCGAGCGCGGCGTGGACGAGCGGTGCGAAGAGCGCATACCCCAAAAGCCAGATTGAGGTGCCGCGCAGCGTGGGTAGATTGCGCGCGGTCAGCAGGCCCATATCGAGCAGAAAGAAGGCCAGCATTCCTTTGAAGAGGTCTCCGGAGAAGGGTTGCATGGCCGTCTTGCCGGATTCACCCGTGAGCATACCCACCGCCATGGCGCCCAAGAGGAGCAGTTGGGCGCCGTCCGTCAGGGATTCATGCAATGTCTGCCCTAAGGTGGGTCGGGCGGTATGGGGGGTGCGGGCGTGCTGCTGACGGCGCAGGGCATTAGCGCCGAGTACCGCGATCAGAATGGCCGGGGATTCCATCAAGGCCATAGCTGCCGCCATGTGGCCGCCATAAGTGATCCCTTGGTGCTCCAAGGTTTGCACGGCCGTGACGAAGGTGACGGCGCTGACCGAGCCATAGGTGGCGGCCACCGCCAGCGCATCAAAGCCCGACAAGATCTGCGTCAGCACAACGAAGCCCAGCACCGGTACGACCAGCGCTAATGTCACGGCGGCAGCGAGGCTTGTACCGACCTCCCAGGTCACACCGGAATGCGCTAGGGCGAAACCGCCCTTGAGTCCGAGTGCCATGAGTAGGTACAGCGACAAAAATCGAGCAATCGCAGGCGGAATTTCTAAATTTGAGCGCAGAAGTCCAGCCATCAGACCGAAAATGAAAAATAGGATCGCGGGGTCGAGCAGGGTATGCATGGGGTACCTCCTGGCGGCGCAGAGTACGGACATCAAATAATCAGGTAAAATAGATTTATCGGCTTCAATCTATAGATTAAAACTTATGCATATCACCTATCGGCAGTTGCGCCTCTTTGCGGCACTGGCAGACACGGGCAGCGTGACGGCGGCTGCGCGGGCATTGCATGTCACCCAACCGACGGCCTCCATGGCGCTCAAAGACATATCGGACGCGATTGGCCTACCACTGTATGAAGTCGTCGGTCGCAAGGTGATCCTCTCCGAGGTCGGTCATGCCTTAGCCACAACGGCCCGGGAGATGACCGCGACCTGGGGACGATTCGAGCAGACCGTTGACGCCATCCAGGGTCTAACCCGCGGCACACTCAAAGTGGCCGTCGTCAGCACCGCCAAGTACTTCATGCCGCGCTTGATTGGCGCCTTTTGCGAGCGCCATCCGGGTATCGATATATCCCTGGAAATAAATAATAGAAACGGTATCTTGCAGAGAATTAATGAGAATTCAGATGATCTTTACATCATGTCCCAGCCGCCGCGCAGTGCAGCGCTGCAGGAGACGGTGTTCATGGACAACCCGTTGGTGCTGATCGGCGCGGTTGGCGATCCATTGACCCGGTCTAGACGGATCCCGTTGGCGAGTCTTGCCGAGCGGCGCTTCGTGTTGCGAGAGTTCGGCTCTGGAACGCGGATGGCCGCTGATCAATTTTTTCGTGCCCAGCATTTCCGGCCGGACATCCGTCTGCAACTCGGCAGCAACGAGGCCATCAAGGAGGCGGTCGCTGGCGGCTTGGGTTTAGGCATCGTCTCCCGTCACGCCCTTCACGGACTCGCCGGTGAGCATGGCGTACAGGCGCTCGATGTCGATGGCTTTCCCATCCACACCCACTGGCACCTCGTGCATCGAGCACACGCCCAGCTCTCGCCCGTGGCGGCTGCGTTTCGTCAGCATCTGCTGGCAACCCCCGCCGCGGACTTCTTGCCCTTGGATTCGGGGGCGTCGAGACCGCGGCCCACAAGCCTGGATTGATGGGTCGATCGACGGCGGGCACTCGACTCGAGACTGGTGCGAAAGAACCCAGTGCCGTAGAATCGCCACCCGGATCGAAATCCACGCGTAACGACCGAAGCGGGCGGAGTCTACACACAGGCTCCACCCGCTTTGCACATCTACGCCCTGCGCGGGGTGTAGAGGCTGCTCGCGTGCCGCTCGCCTCGGGAGAATGAGCCGTTGACGACGTCTGCTGTACTCGCCCTCGAAGATGGCTCGGTATTTAAAGGTATTTCCGTCGGTGCTGCCGGCCAGACCGTTGGCGAGGTCGTGTTTAACACGGCCATGACCGGTTACCAGGAAATCCTCACCGACCCTTCCTATACGCGTCAGATTGTGACGCTGACTTACCCGCATATCGGCAACTACGGCACGACGCCGGAGGACATGGAATCCGGCGGCATCTATGCCGCGGGTCTCGTGATCCGCGATTTGCCGGCCTTGCACTCAAACTGGCGCGCCGCAGAGTCGCTTGGCGACTTTTTAAAGCGTGGCAACACGGTGGCGATCGCCGATATCGACACCCGCCGCTTAACACGAATCTTGCGCAGCAAAGGCGCCCAAGCAGGCTGCATTTTGACCGGGGATCAGGTCGATCCTGAGGTGGCGATCGCCGCCGCGCGACATTTCCCGGGCCTCAAGGGCATGGACCTCGCCAAGGTCGTGACCACGGGTGAGTCCTACCAATGGAATGAAGGCACCAATTGGGTCGGTGAGCCGCCGCGCGCGGTACGACCGGGGAGCCGCCTGCACGTGGTGGCCTACGATTTCGGTGTGAAGCGAAATATTTTGCGCATGCTCGCCGATCACGGCTGTCGGGTGACGGTCGTGCCGGCACAGACTCCGGCGGCAGACGTCCTCGCGCTGAATCCAGACGGCATCTTCCTGTCGAATGGCCCAGGGGATCCGGAGCCATGCGATTACGCGATCGCCGCGATCCGGACCTTCCTGACGACCGAGATCCCGGTCTTCGGCATCTGCCTCGGGCATCAGTTGCTCGGGCTTGCGGTTGGCGCCCGGACCGTGAAGATGAAGTTTGGCCATCACGGCGCAAACCATCCGGTGCAAGAGAGCACGACCGGTCGCGTGCTGATCACGAGTCAAAACCATGGTTTTGCGGTCGACGAGACGACGCTGCCGGCGAACGTTCGGGCCACCCACCGCTCCTTGTTTGACGGTTCCTTGCAAGGGATTGAGCTGACTGATCGGCCGGCGTTCAGCTTCCAGGGTCATCCGGAAGCGAGCCCGGGCCCACACGACGTTGCCGGTTTATTCGGCCACTTCGTCGACCTGATGGTGGCGCGCGTCGATCGCGCCCAGACCGCCTGACGAGAAAGCGAACGACATGCCTAAACGTACCGACCTAAAAAGCATTCTCATCATCGGCGCAGGCCCGATCGTCATTGGTCAGGCCTGTGAGTTTGACTACTCCGGTGCCCAGGCCTGTAAGGCGCTGCGGGAGGAGGGCTATCGAGTCATCCTCGTCAACTCGAATCCAGCGACGATCATGACGGATCCGGAAACGGCCGACGCGATCTATATCGAGCCTGTGCAGTGGCGCACCGTCGCCCGGATCATCGAGAAAGAGCGCCCCGACGCCGTGTTACCGACGATGGGTGGCCAGACTGCCCTCAATTGCGCGCTCGACTTAGTGCGAGAAGGCATTCTTGAGAAGTTTGATTGCGAATTGATCGGCGCCTCGCGTGAGGCGATCGACATGGCCGAGGATCGCGAACTGTTCCGCGATGCCATGAAGGATATTGGGCTCGAGACCGCACGAGCGCACGTCGTGCACTCGATGGAAGAAGCACTCGCGACCCAAGCGGAGATTGGTTACCCGACCGTGATTCGTCCCTCATTCACCTTAGGGGGTACCGGCGGCGGTATCGCTTACAACCGTGAAGAGTTCGAGATGATTGTCGCGCGCGGCTTGGACGCGTCGCCAACCTCCGAAGTGCTGCTCGAAGAATCGGTGCTCGGTTGGAAAGAATATGAGATGGAAGTCGTGCGCGATTCGGCCGACAACTGCATCATTATTTGCTCCATCGAGAACGTCGACCCAATGGGCGTGCACACCGGTGACTCAATCACGGTGGCCCCGGCGCAAACCCTGACCGATAAGGAATACCAGCGCCTGCGCGATGCGTCGATCGCGGTACTGCGCAAGATTGGTGTCGATACCGGCGGATCCAACGTGCAGTTTGCGGTCAGTCCGTTTGACGGGCGGGTGTTGGTCATCGAGATGAACCCCCGCGTGTCGCGCTCCTCGGCGCTCGCCTCGAAGGCCACTGGCTTCCCGATCGCGAAGGTCGCGGCCAAACTCGCGGTCGGCTTTACGCTGGATGAACTGAAGAATGACATCACCGGTGGTTTGACGCCGGCGTCGTTCGAACCGGCGATCGACTACGTGGTGACGAAGATCCCACGGTTTACCTTCGAGAAGTTCCCGGGCGCCAACTCACGGCTCACGACGCAGATGAAATCTGTCGGTGAGGCGATGGCCATCGGCCGTACGTTCCAAGAATCCGTGCAAAAAGCGTTGCGCAGCCTCGAGACGGGCCTGAATGGCTTTAACGAGCAGATTGCGTTGCCGCTGACCGATGAGCGGGAAGCCGATCTGATCACCGAATTGCGCCACGCAGGCTCGAACCGCCTGCTGTATGTCGCCGACGCCTTCCGCGCAGGATGGACCTTAAAGCGGGTCCATGAACTGACGGCGATAGATCCTTGGTTCTTGGTGCAGATCGAAGACATCGTGCGTGAAGAGGGCCAGGTGCGTGACGCGGGTATCGATGCACTCGATGCTGACCGTATCCGCTCGTTGAAGCGCAAGGGTTTTGCCGACGGTCGTCTGGCTCGGCTGATCGGGGTCAGCGAGTCTGATATCCGCACTCGACGCCACGGCTTTGGCGTGTACCCCGTCTACAAGCGGGTGGACACTTGCGCCGCTGAGTTTGCGACGACCACGGCCTATCTCTACTCGACCTATGAGGAAGAATGCGAGTCTGAGCCAACCGATCGCCGCAAGATCATGATCTTGGGTGGCGGACCGAATCGTATTGGCCAGGGTATCGAATTCGACTACTGCTGCGTCCATGCCGCACTCGCACTGCGCGAGGATGGCTTTGAAACCATCATGGTCAATTGCAACCCTGAAACCGTTTCGACCGACTACGACACCTCCGATCGCCTCTACTTTGAGCCGCTGACCTTCGAAGACGTGATGGAAATCATCGGTAAAGAAAAGCCGGCTGGCGTCATCGTGCAATACGGCGGTCAAACGCCACTGAAGTTAGCGCGCGCATTGGCCGCCGCCGGCGCTCCGATTGTCGGTACGACACCGGACGCCATTGACGTCGCCGAAGACCGCGAGCGATTCCAAAAGCTGATTGCTGAACTGGGCCTGCGTCAGCCCGCCAACGCCACGGCGCGTGCCGAAGAGCAGGCGGTGCAGTTGGCGCGGGATGTCGGTTACCCGCTCGTCGTGCGCCCGTCGTACGTGTTGGGTGGCCGAGCGATGGAAGTGGTCTTCAATGAAGACGACTTGCGCACCTACATGAACGAAGCGGTGAAGGTCAGCAACGACAGCCCCGTGCTGCTGGACCGCTTCCTGGATTTCGCGGTTGAAGTCGATGTCGACGCCGTCTGTGACGGCGAAGATGTGCTGATCGGCGGCATCATGGAGCATATTGAGCAAGCGGGCGTGCATTCTGGCGACTCGTCGTGCTCGTTGCCGCCGTATGCGCTCTCAGCTGAGTTGCAGGATGAGCTGCGGGCCCAGACGGTCGCGATGGCGCGCGCCTTGAATGTCGTGGGTCTGATGAATGTGCAGTTCGCGATCCAGGCCGGGGACGTGTACGTCCTCGAAGTGAACCCGCGCGCCTCACGCACAGTCCCCTTTGTGTCGAAGGCGACCGGTCGTCCCTTGGCTAAGATTGCAGCCCGTGTGATGGTGGGTCGTTCACTGGAAGCGCAGGGCGTTGAGGGTGAGATTGTGCCCGGGTTCTACTCGGTGAAGGGTCCCGTGTTCCCCTTCGCAAAATTCCCTGAGGCCGATCCAATTCTTGGCCCAGAGATGAAATCGACCGGCGAAGTGATGGGTACCGGACGCACCTTTGGTGAGGCTTATGCCAAAGCGCAAGCAGGTGCTGGCGTCGTGTTGCCGCGCAAAGGCGTTTGCTTTATCTCTGTGCGCGAGCGCGATAAGCCCTTCGCGGCACCCCTCGCGCGCGATTTGATTGCGCGCGGTTTTGAAATTGTCGCCACGGAAGGTACTGCGCGTGCGCTGGGCGCGGAGAACATTCCTTGCCGCAAGGTCTTGAAAGTTCGCGAAGGCCGACCGCATATCGTTGACATGATCAAGAACGATGAAATCGATCTGATCGTCAATACGACCGAAGGGAAACACGCGGTGCGTGAATCCCGTTCGATTCGTCGCGAAGCGGTCGCTCGCAAGGTGACTTACTACACGACCGTCGCAGCCGCTCGAGCGACCTGCGAGGCTCTCGACCACATGGAAGCGGTTGACGTTAATCGGCTGCAAGATCTGCATAAGGAACTCCGCGCGTGAAGCGTCCTCCCATCACTGTTCGCGGCGCCGAGCGTCTCCGAGCGGAATTGAAGCGTCTGAAGTCTGAAGACCGGCCGGCCGTTATTCGCGCCATTGCCGAGGCCCGTGGTCACGGCGATCTGTCGGAAAACGCTGAATATCATGCTGCGCGTGAAAATCAGGGCTTTATCGAAGGACGCATTGCCGAGATCGAAAGCCGACTCGGCAATGCAGAAGTCATCGACGTGTCGAAGCTGCCGCAGAACGGCCGAGTCGTCTTTGGTGTGACGGTTGAATTAGAGGCCCAAGCGGACGGCGCTCAAGTCACCTATCAGATCGTTGGCGAAGACGAAGCTGATATACGGCAGAACCTGATCGCCATCACCTCACCCATCGCGCGTGCGCTGATTGGTAAGGAAGAGGGTGAGGTGGTTGATGTACAGGCGCCAGGTGGCGTCCGCTCCTACGAAATCGTTGCGGTTCGCTACGAATGAGGCTGGCGCGCCAGTTATTGCTGGCGCTATTGGCCGGTGTGTTGCTCACGGTAGGCGCTTTGGTCGCCCCGACCCTGTTCGCGACCTTGAATGATCGCGCCTTGGCCGGTCAAATTGCTGGCCAGTTGTTCCATGAAACCAACTGGGTGGTCATCGCGCTCGTGCTCGCACTGTTCGTGCTCGGCGGTGGGACACGACTGAGCCGCGCCGGCGTTGCGCTGGTTCTGGCCCCGGCACTGCTGCTTGCGACCAGTGAATGGGTGCTGCATCCGCTCATCGAGGCGGAGAAACTGGCGCATGGCACCCACACGACGGCGTTTGCCGCTTGGCATGGGGTGTCGAGTGTGCTGTACGCCTTGGCGACCGCCGCTGCGGTCACGGCCCTCGTGCGCGAGTTGCGCAGCCGCTGACCGTCAATCCGGGAGGATGATGCGCGCGAGCTTGGGGTTACGGCGATAGAACAGGCCAACGTTGCCGATGCGCTGCACGAGGGCGCTCCCGGTACGCTCGGCCAGTACGTCAAGTGCCGCGTTGCGGTCATCACGCTCGCCGACCCGGGCCCGGACCTTGATCAACTCATGGTCGGTCAGGGCGCGATCCATTTCGGCCACCACCGGGTCGGTGAGTCCGTTATTGCCGAGCGCAACGACCGGGTTCAGGGCATGCCCGAGACGGCGCAGGTATTTCTTCTGTCGTTCAGAGAGTTGCATGGCCAGAGTATAGTGCAGTCTTAAGCCCGAAGGCCTTTTCCGACGATGTCCAAACGCAGTAAATCCAGTCGACGTTGGTTGCAGGAGCACGAGAGTGACGCCTATGTGCAGCGTGCCCGTAAAGAAGGCATGCGATCGCGTGCGGCCTTTAAGCTGGAAGAGTTGGATGCCGAGGAGCGACTGCTGAAGCCCGGTATGGTGGTCGTTGACTTAGGCGCAGCTCCCGGGGGCTGGAGCCAATACGCGGGTAAAGTATTGAATGGAAAAGGCTTTGTCGCTGCGCTCGATATTTTGCCGATGGATGCCTTAACTGGGGTCGAATTTATCCACGGTGACTTTCGCGAACCCGGTCCACTCGAGGAATTGCACCGATTACTCGATGGACGGCCGGTAGACCTTGTGATGTCGGATATGGCCCCCAATATGAGCGGCATCGACGCCGTCGATCAGCCCAGGCAACTGTATTTGTGCGAACTCGCGCTCGAGTTCTGTCGCGAAGTACTTAAGCCGGGTGGGTCGTTCCTTGCGAAGGTTTTCCAAGGCGCGGGTTTCGATGCGTATTTGCGTGCAGTGAAGGCTGAGTTTGACAAGGTCAAGATGAAAAAGCCGCCTGCATCGCGTGCGCGTAGCGCTGAAATGTACCTGCTAGCCACTGGCAGGCGTATCCTTTGAGGCCCGCGGTGCAGTCTGGGTTGGACGCCCGTTTCTGGAGTCAGCTTTGAAAGATTTCACGAAGAACATCTTCTTATGGGGCGTGATCCTGCTCGTGCTCCTGACCGTGTTCGCCAATTTTGGCAACCGTACGGCGCCCACTCCGGAAATGCCGTATTCGCAGTTCCTGACTGAAGTGGAGAACAATGCGATCAGGACTGCCATGTTGAAGGGCGAGTCCATTTCAGGGAACCGCGCTAACGGTGACGCCTACGTCACCTACAGCCCGGAGACGGATAACACCGCCCTGATCGGCTTCCTGAAGAAGCATGACGTTAATTTCAGTGCGCCACCGCCGGAAAAGTCCAGCTGGTTGATGCAGCTGTTTTTATCGAGTTTCCCGGTACTGCTGCTGATTGGCCTGTGGGTCTACTTCATGCGCCAGATGCAGGGTGGCGCCGGCGGTCGGGGAGCCATGAGCTTTGGTAAGAGCCGCGCCCGGCTGTTGAACGAGGAGCAGGTGTCCATTTCCTTTGCCGACGTCGCTGGCGTTGAAGAGGCCAAGGAAGAGGTGCGAGAAATCGTCGACTTCTTGAAGGATCCGGCAAAGTTCCAAAAGCTCGGCGGCAAGATTCCGAAGGGTGTGTTGATGGTTGGCAGCCCGGGCACCGGCAAAACACTGCTCGCTCGCGCCATCGCGGGTGAAGCCAAAGTGCCCTTCTTTACGATTTCCGGCTCGGACTTCGTGGAAATGTTCGTCGGCGTCGGCGCTTCGCGCGTTCGCGATATGTTTGAACAGGCCAAGAAACATGCGCCGTGCATCATCTTTATTGACGAAATCGACGCGGTCGGTCGTCACCGAGGCGCCGGCTTGGGCGGCGGTCATGATGAGCGTGAACAGACGCTGAACCAGTTGTTGGTAGAAATGGACGGCTTTGAAGGCAGCGAAGGCATCATCGTCATCGCCGCCACCAACCGTCCCGATGTGTTGGATCCAGCGCTGTTGCGCCCGGGCCGTTTTGATCGTCAGGTGGTGGTGCCATTGCCGGATGTTCGCGGCCGTGAGCAAATCATCAAAGTGCACATGCGCAAAGTGCCCCTCGGTGACGATGTAGATGCGATGGTTATCGCGCGTGGCACGCCGGGCTTCTCGGGCGCTGATTTGGCGAACCTGGTGAATGAGGCGGCATTGTTCGCCGCACGCACCAACAAGCGGGTCGTCAACATGGCTGAGTTTGAGCGTGCGCGCGATAAGATTTTCATGGGCGCTGAACGGCGCTCAATGGTGATGTCGGAAGCTGAGAAGAAGATGACGGCCTATCACGAGGCTGGCCATGCCATCGTTGGCTTCTTGGTGCCCGAACATGACCCGGTCTACAAGGTCACGATCATCCCTCGCGGCCGGGCCCTCGGCGTGACGTGGTATTTGCCCGAGCAGGATCGCTTAAGCCTCAGCAAGCGACGCCTCGAGAGTAAAATTTCGTCCGCGTTCGGTGGGCGTGTCGCAGAAGAGCTCATTTTCGGCAGCGACGGCGTGACGACGGGCGCTCAGAGCGATATTGAATACGCCACTGAAATGGCCCGCAACATGGTGACCAAGTGGGGCTTGTCGGACCGTCTGGGTCCGCAGAGCTACACCGAGGATCAGGGCGAAGTCTTCCTCGGTCGCAGTGTGACTCAGCACAAGCAGGTCTCAGACGTCACGGCCCACGTGATTGATGAGGAAGTCCGTCGCGTGATTGATGCCAATTACTCGCGCGCCAAGCATCTGCTTGAAGCGAACCTGTCGAAGCTGCATGCGATGGCGGATGCGTTGATGCGCTACGAGACGATCGGCGACGATCAAATACGCGACATCATGGATGGTCGTGATCCGCGCCCGCCGCCAGGGTGGGAAGGCGGTTCGACACCGAGTGATCCGCCGCCATCGGCGCCGGCTGGCGCTACCGCTGAGCTTGGGGTCAGTACCCCAGCCAGTCAGCACTGATCGAGGCCGTGATGCGGCTGCGCTGCCGGACGCGATGGCTCGCGTTGGATCAGCCGGTCGTGATGGGCGTCCTCAATGTGACGCCCGATTCTTTTTCGGATGGCGGCTTGTACGCCGCCCCCGAGGCCGCTCTGCAGCAAGCCCGGCGCATGGTCGGGGAGGGTGCCGCCATCATCGATGTAGGCGGGGAGTCGACGCGCCCGGGCGCGGTCATGCCTAGCGTGGATGAAGAGATTTCGCGCGTCGTACCCGTCGTAGAACGGATCGCGGCCGAGCTCGACGTGGTGATTTCGATCGACACGAGTCGGGCGGAGGTGGTGCGCGCTGCGTGCGCCGCCGGCGCGCACCTGATCAATGATATTCGCGGTCTGCGTAACCCGGCGACCTTGGCTGCGGCCGCCGACGTCGGGGCTGCCGTCTGCGTGATGCACATGCAAGGCGAGCCGGACTCAATGCAGCGGGCGCCGCACTACACCGACGTGGTGGTTGAGGTCTTGGCTTACCTTTCCCAGCGGGTCGTGGATTGTCGCGAGGCGGGGATTGCCGCCGATTCGATACTGATTGATCCCGGCTTTGGCTTTGGGAAGACCCAGGCCCATAACATCGAATTGTTCCGTCACCTGGGGCGGTTCGCGAATTTAGCGGCGCCGCTCTTAGTGGGTGTCTCGCGCAAGTCGATGGTCGGACATCTCACGGGCCGCGCCGTCGAACACCGATTGGCTGGCAGTGTGTCTTTGGCTGCGCTGGCGGCGGCCGAAGGTGCGGCGGTGCTGCGCGCCCATGACGTGGCAGAGACGGTGGATGCGGTCAAAGTCGGCGCGGCGATGCGCCGCACGCAGGGAGAAGGTTGATGGGCTTACGCTATTTCGGTACCGATGGCATCCGCGGTCGTGTCGGTGATTCGCCGATGACCGTGGAGTTTGCGGTGCGCTTGGCCAGTGCTGCGGCCAAAGTGCTCGCCCCGCGAGGCGGTTCCGTCTTGATCGGTAAAGACACCCGAGTGTCCGGCTATCTGTTTGAGGCAGCCCTTGAGGCCGGCTTTGTGGCGGCGGGTGTCGACGTCCGGTTGATCGGGCCCTTACCGACTCCCGCTGTGGCGTTCATGACGCAGCGCACCGGCTGTGATTTCGGGGTCATGATCAGTGCCTCGCACAACCCCTTCGAAGACAACGGCATCAAGTTTTTCGATCGGGACGGCGGCAAACTCTCGGACGCCACCGAGGCGGCGATTGAGGCTGAGTTGCAGTCGCCGCCAGTGACGGTGGACTCCCATCGCCTCGGACGTGCTACGCGCATTGATGACTCGCGCTCCTATTATCAAGAGCACTGTCTGGCCAGTGTGCCCAAAGGACTGCGTCTAGACGGTCTCAAACTTGTCGTTGATGGCGCCAACGGCGCGGCCTACAAAGTCGCCCCACGCGTCTTTTCGGACTTGGGCGCGGACGTCGTGCCGATCAGTTGCTCGCCGAACGGCCGCAATATCAATGATGGCTGCGGATCGACATCGCCGTCATTGTTGCAGTTGACCGTGCCTGGTGTGCGGGCCGACGCTGGGCTTGCCCTGGATGGTGATGGCGACCGCTTAATCATGGTCGATCATCTCGGCCGCGTCATGGACGGCGATCAACTGCTCTACGTCATCGCCCAGGCGCGGCACGCGGCGGGTGCCCTGACGGGCCCCGTGGTCGGCACTGTCATGACCAACCTCGGTCTTGAACATGCCCTAGGTCGGCTCGGTATCCCCTTTCTGCGCGCGAAAGTCGGCGATCGTCATGTTTTGGAGCTGCTGCGTGAGCGCGGCGGCACGATCGGGGGTGAAACCTCCGGCCATATCCTGTGCCTCGATCGCTCAACCACGGGTGACGGGATCGTGAGTGCCCTGCAGGTGCTTGCGGTCATGCGCGAGACCGGCAAGTCCTTGGCCGAACTGACCACTGGCATGACGAAGTACCCGCAGGTGCTGATCAACGTGACCATCGCGCGCAAGATCGATCTCAATACGCTGCCAGCGGTTGTGGAGGCGGTTGCACAGGCTGAAGTGGAGCTCGCAGGCACCGGTCGCGTCGTCTTGCGACCCTCGGGCACCGAGCCCTTGATTCGGGTGATGGTGGAGGGTGAAGACCGCCACACGGTCCAACGGATTGCGGAACGTCTTGCGGACGTGGTGCGCTCTGCTGCCGCGTGAGCGCAGCGCGTTGATTTCGGGGGGTGTGGCGAGTATTCTCGCGCGCCTTCACTGAGGGATAGACGTTATGCGTCGACCGATCGTCGCTGGAAACTGGAAGATGCACGGCTCCCGTGAGGAGAACGCGCAACTCCTGTCTGCACTGATCGCGGGCGTCGGCGCCTGCGCGGCCGAGGTCATCGTCTTCCCGCCCGCTGTGTATCTCGCGGAAGTTGCAGCACTCGCGCAGGGCAGTGCGGTGCGGGTCGGCGGTCAGAACCTCTGCACCGAATCCATCGGCGCTTATACCGGCGAAGTGTCGGGTGCAATGCTGGTCGACGTCGGCGCGAGCCACGTCCTGGTGGGTCATTCAGAACGGCGCGCACTCTACGGTGAGAGCGACTCGGTAGTGGCTCGCAAGTTTGTGGCGGCACAGGCTGCCGGACTCGTGCCGGTATTGTGTGTGGGCGAGACGCTCGAAGAGCGGGAGTCCGGCGTCACCGAGGCGGTGGTGTCGCGGCAGTTGGATGCGGTTGTCTCGCTTGCCGGGACAGCTGCCTTTCTCAAGGCAATCGTCGCCTACGAACCGGTCTGGGCGATTGGTACTGGCCGGACCGCCTCACCAAACCAAGCCCAAGCTGTGCATGCATTTATCCGTGGATATTTTTCCGCGAAGGATGTTATGCTTGCGGATCACGTGCGCGTCCTATACGGCGGTAGCGTGAAGGCATCGAACGCCGCCGAATTGTTCGGCATGGCGGACGTCGATGGGGGTCTCGTAGGGGGCGCCTCGTTGAAAGCGGAAGAATTCGTAAGGATCTGCGTCGCCGCAGGTTAAGCGGTCGCGGGTAGATGAGTATGCTGCAACAGTTGCTTTTAGTGGTTCATGTCCTCCTGTCCTTGGCCATCATTGGCCTCGTGCTGCTTCAGCGCGGCAAGGGCGCGGATGCAGGCGCGGGCTTCGGCTCCGGCGCCTCGGGAACCGTGTTTGGCTCGAAGGGTTCGGCAACGTTCTTTTCGAAGTTGACCGCGATCCTCGCCACCTGCTTTTTCGTGACGAGTTTGTCGCTCGCGTTCTACGCGAGCCATCAGTCCTCTGGTGCCCCGAAGAGTCTGCTTGAGCAGACGCCTGCGGGTTCGCCAGCAGCGCCTGCCAAGTAAGGCCGCTGGTGCTGGACGCCCCTGTGTTCTTGATTAAAGAGACCGAATTGCCGACGTGGCGGAATTGGTAGACGCACTAGCTTGAGGTGCTAGCACCGCGAGGTGTGCCGGTTCGAGTCCGGCCGTCGGCACCAAGTCTCTTTGATTTTCTCTGCAGCAGCGTAAGAACAATTACTAAGAACGCTGCTGAGAATTAAATTTTCGAGTGACGCAGACCGCGTCGTTCAACTAGAATCCTGTCCGCTTACGGGGCGCACGCTCGCGACTCCGGGACGGGGACGATGCTTCAAAATTACCTGCCCATCCTGATCTTTCTGGTCATCGCTGCCGGATTCGGCGGTCTGTTGATCGTGCTTGGCTATTTGCTCGGGCCGCGCAAGCCTAACGCAGAGAAAAGTTCGCCTTACGAGTGCGGCTTTGAGCCATTCGAGGACACCCGCATCAAATTCGATGTTCGGTATTACCTCGTTGCAATCCTGTTCATCTTGTTCGATCTGGAAATCGCGTTTCTATTCCCCTGGGCCGTTTCGCTTAAGGTGATCGGCGGCGTCGGCATTGTGTCGATGTTGGTATTCCTCGCGGTTCTCGTGGTCGGCTTCATCTACGAGTGGAAGAAGGGAGCGCTCGAATGGGATTAGTCGCTGAAGTCGATGCCGAGCTCAAGGACAACGGCTTCGTCACCGCTCGACTCGATGACCTGATGAACTGGGCCCGTACCGGTTCCATGTGGCCGGTTACCTTCGGTTTGGCCTGCTGCGCTGTCGAAATGATGCAGGCGGGTGCGTCCCGTTACGATCTCGACCGATTCGGCGTGGTCTTCCGTCCAAGCCCGCGCCAGTCGGACGTCATGATCGTTGCCGGAACCTTGACCAATAAAATGGCGGCTCCACTGCGCAAGGTCTATGACCAGATGGCCGAGCCGCGTTGGGTTATTTCAATGGGCTCCTGCGCCAATGGCGGTGGCTACTATCACTATTCCTATTCAGTGGTGCGCGGTTGCGACCGCATCGTGCCCGTGGATGTGTACGTCCCTGGGTGCCCGCCAACTGCAGAGGCGCTGATTTACGGCATTCTGCAGCTCCAAAATAAAATTCGTCGTACGAGCACGATCGCCCGATGACTGACCAGACTCCCGAAGCGGCGGTACCGCTGAGCAAACTCGCGGCTCTGGCCGCGACTATTGAGAGCACCTTTGGTGCCCGTCTGACCCGACTGCCGTCTCTCGACGGAGAGCTGGGTTACGAAGTTGCGCCGCACGATCTCATCGAGATCTGCACCGCCCTGCGTGATGACGCCCGATTTGCGTTTGAAACCGCAGTCGACGTATCCGGTATCGACTACCTGACCTACGGTAAGGAAGAGTGGGATACCCACGAGGCGACCAGCACGGGCTTCGGTCGTGGTGTGGTCGGCCGTGGCGATGTGTTTGTGCCGCCTACGCCGGTCGCACGACGTTTTGCCGTGGCTTATCACCTGCTCTCATATGCCAATAACCAGCGCTTACGGCTGCGTTGCTATTGCGAGACGGCCGAACCGCCGACCGTGCCGTCCGTGGTGGGCGTCTGGCCGACTGCCAATTGGTTTGAGCGCGAGGCTTTCGACCTCTTCGGTATCCTCTTCCAGGGACATCCGGACCTGCGTCGTATCCTCACGGACTACGGCTTTATCGGCCACCCGTTCCGTAAGGATTTCCCACTCTCAGGTCACGTCGAAGTTCGCTACGACGCGGAGCAGGGGCGTGTGGTGTATGAGCCCGTTAGCATCGAGCCTCGCACGGCGGTGCCACGGGTTATCCGCGAAGACAACCGTTACGACGCCGCGCTGACGGCCGGCCGTTCGGGGAAATAAGATGTCTGAGATCCAGAATTTCACCCTGAACTTCGGTCCGCAGCATCCTGCGGCACATGGCGTATTGCGCCTCATTCTTGAATTGGATGGTGAGGTCGTTCAGAAAGCTGATCCGCATATCGGTCTGCTGCATCGCGGCACCGAGAAGCTGGCTGAGTCGAAGGTGTTCAACCAGAGCATCGGCTACATGGACCGTCTCGATTATTGCTCCATGATGTGCAACGAGCACGCCTATGTGATGGCAATCGAGAACTTGCTGGGCGTTAAAGTTCCCGAGCGAGCCCAGTACATCCGGGTGATGTTCGATGAAATCACCCGCATCATGAATCACCTGATGTGGCTCGGCGCTCACGGCCTAGACATCGGCGCGATGACCATGTTCCTGTACTGCTTCCGCGAGCGTGAGGACCTCATCGACGCGTACGAAGCGGTGTCTGGATCACGCATGCACGCCACCTATTACCGTCCTGGCGGTGTCGCCCGTGATTTGCCGGACTTCCTGCCGCAGTACGCACCATCGAAGTTCCGGTCGAAGCGAGAGATTAATCGACTCAACGATGCCCGTTCGGGCACGTTGTTGGACTTTCTGCAGGACTTTACGGATCGATTCCCGAAGTGTGTCGATGAGTACGAGACACTGCTGACGGATAACCGCATTTGGAAGCAGCGAACGGTCAACATCGGCGTGGTGACCCCTGAGCGCGCCAAGGCCCTTGGATTTACCGGACCGTGCTTGCGCGGTTCTGGCGTCGTCTGGGATTTGCGTAAGCATCAGCCTTACGACGTCTACGGCCGTCTGGACTTTGATATCCCGGTGGGAATCAACGGCGATTGTTATTCGCGCTACCTCGTTCGTATTGATGAAATGCGGCAGTCGAATCGCATCATTCGTCAGTGCATCGATTGGTTGCGAGCGAATCCAGGTCCGGTGTCGGTTGCCGACCATAAAGTCGTGCCGCCGCGCCGCGTCGAGATGAAGGGCGACATGGAGTCGCTGATCCATCACTTCAAATTGATGACCGAAGGCTATTCGGTGCCGGCCGGGGAAACCTATGCCGCCGTTGAAGCACCCAAGGGCGAATTCGGAATTTGGCTGGTCTCAGACGGCGCGAACAAACCTTACCGCCTGAAATGCCGTGCACCCGGCTTTGTACATCTCTCGGCGCTCGAGGAGATGGTACGAGGCCACATGCTCGCCGACGTCGTCGCCGTGATCGGCACGATCGACATTGTCTTCGGAGAGGTCGACCGATGAGTGATCCTATGACCGTGCTCTCGGAGCACACCCGCCACGACATCGATGCGTGGGTGACTAAATTTCCAGAAGGTCGCCAGCGTTCTGCGGTGCTTGCGGCGTTACGCGCTGCGCAACACCAGAACGATGGCTACCTCACTGTTGAACTGATGGATGCCGTTGCAGCCTATCTGCAGTTGCCGCCAATTCAGGTTTATGAGGTCGCTAATTTTTACTCGATGTTCGAGGTTAAGCCGGTCGGCCGGATTCACGTCTCGGTCTGCACCAACATCTCCTGCATGTTGTGCGGCTCCGAAAAAATTGTTGAGCATGTCGAGAAGAAACTCGGCATTAAAACGGGAGAGAGCACGCCGGATGGCATGTTCTACCTGAAGCGTGAAGAGGAATGTCTCGCGGCGTGCAATAACGCGCCGATGATGATGATCGATCACGTGTACTACGAGCATCTGACCCCTGAGAAGGTTGATCAGATCCTCGATAACTTGAAGTGAGACCCGCATGTCCCGCGTCATGAATCAGGTGGTCTTCGAGCCGCTGCATCTGCCGGAGAGTTGGACGCTCTCGGCGTACAAGAGCATTGGTGGCTATGAAGCTTGGGAGCGCATCCTGCGCGAAAAGATCACGCCCGAGGCTGTGATTGAGGAAGTTAAAGCGTCGGGCCTGCGTGGCCGCGGCGGTGCTGGCTTTCCAACCGGACTCAAGTGGAGCTTCATGCCGCGCTCAGCGCCTGGCCCGAAGTACGCGGTGTGCAACTCTGACGAGTCCGAGCCTGGCACCTGCCACGATCGGGACATTCTGCGTTACAACCCGCACTCGGTGGTTGAGGGCATGCTGATTGGCGGTTACGCCATGGGTGCCACCGCAGGGTACAACTACATTCGCGGCGAATTTCTCGCAGAGCCTTTTGTGCGTTTTGATGACGCGCTGAAAGAGGCCTATACCGCCGGCTATATCGGCAGCAATATTCTCGGCTCCGGGCACAACTTTGAGTTGTATGCCGTGGCCGGCGCCGGCGCCTATATCTGTGGCGAAGAAACGGCCTTACTCGAGTCCTTGGAAGGCAAACCCGGCCGACCCCGTTTCAAGCCGCCTTTCCCTGCGAATTTCGGTCTGTATGGTCGTCCCACGACGATCAATAACACCCAGAGCTTTGCCTCGGTGCCTACCATCATGCGCAAGGGGGCGAAGTGGTTTGCCGAGATGGGCGTCGCGAACTCAGGCGGCAGTGCAGTGTTCTCGGTGTCCGGGCATGTGAACAAGCCCGGTAACTACGAGTTGCCCCTCGGCATTTCCTTCAAGGAACTCCTAGAGGACGTCTGCGGTGGCATGCGTAACGGCAAGGCCTTGAAAGCCGTCATTCCCGGCGGATCCTCCTGTCCGGTGATGCCGGCGTCGGCCATCATGCCTGCGACCATGGACTACGATGGCCTGAAGAAGGCGGGGAGTTCGCTCGGCACGGGCGCTGTCATCGTCATGGACGAGGACACCTGCATGGTCAAGGTGCTTGAGCGCCTCACTCGCTTCTACCGAGCAGAGTCGTGTGGCCAATGCACGCCTTGCCGCGAAGGCACTGGTTGGTTGAATCGTCTCGTTCTCCGGATTCTTGCCGGTGAAGGGAAGAAGTCCGACATCGACCTTTTGGTGGATGTCGCCAATCGCATCGAAGGTCATACGATCTGCGCGCTCGGCGACGCAGCGGCATGGCCGGTGCAGAGCTTCGTGCGGCATTTCCGTCACGAGTTTGAATACATGGTGGAGAACGGCGGTCGCAGTATCGTCGATGACCCCTCGCGGCGTGCCGCGTGATGACGGACCGGGAAAGCGCATGAGCCAGGATATCGTCAATCTAGAAGTGAACGGCGTTGCGGTGCAGGGCCGCAAGGGTCAAATGATCATTCAGGTCACTGACGCGGTGAACGCCTACGTGCCACGCTTCTGCTACCACGAGAAGTTGTCAGTGGCGGCGAATTGCCGCATGTGCCTTGTCGAAGTAGAGCGAGCGCCAAAGCCCTTGCCGGCTTGCGCGACGCCGATCGCCGAGGGCATGAAGGTATACACCAAGTCCCCGAAAGCCATCGCAGCGCAGAAGGCCACGATGGAGTTTCTCCTCATCAACCATCCGCTTGATTGCCCGATCTGTGATCAGGGCGGTGAGTGCGAGTTGCAGGATCTCGCGATGGGCTTTGGTCGTGACGACGCGCGCTATGAGTTAGGTAAGCGCGTCGTCAAGGACAAGAGCTTCGGTCCGCTCGTATCGACGGATATGACGCGATGCATCCATTGCACGCGTTGTGTGCGCTTTACCGAAGAGGTGCAAGGCATCCAGGAGTTGGGCACGATCGGGCGCGGTGAAAATACGCTCATTTCGATGTTCGTCGAGAAAGCGGTAGACCATGAGCTCTCCGGCAACATCATCGATCTTTGCCCGGTGGGTGCGTTGAATTCCAAGCCGGCTCGTTATCAGGGCCGTTCCTGGGAAATGACGGAAAAACCCTTGGTGTCCCCGCACGATGCGGTGGGTTCAAATCTAGCGGCGCACTTGTTGCGCGGCCAACTCATGCGCGTCGTACCGGGCATGAATGATGCGATCAATGAGACCTGGATCTCGGATCGTGATCGGTTCTCTTACACCGGCATTTATGCGGACGATCGCGCGCAGACCCCGCTCATTCGTCGGGATGGCGCGTTGGTGCCAACGACGTGGGAAGTCGCCCTCGAAGCCGCGGCACTCGCCCTGAAGGATGCCGTTTCGGCATTTGGCGCCGACCGTATCGGCGTGCTGAGTCTGCCGACCGCGACCCTCGAAGAATCGTACTTATTGGCGCGCTTAGGGCGTGGTCTTGGAACGGCGAATCTCGATCACCGGCTGCGTCGTCGTGACGTCCGTGATCAGGCGTCCGATCCTGATTACCCCGGCTTGGGTTTCCCGATCGCCGATGTGGATACATTAGACGGCGTATTGGTCGTCGGTTCCGATCTGCGCGGGGAAGCGCCTATCTTGGCGCATCGACTGCGCAAAGCGGCCTTGAAGAACCACGCCAAAGTGGCCTTCGTGAATCCCGCCCACTTTGAGTATCGTTTCCCGGTGGCGGCTTACGCGGCTGTATCGGCGGAGCAGATGGTCGCGGAATTATCCTCGATCGGCCGCGCAGTTGCGGAAGCAGCAGGCCAGAGTCTGCCGGCCATCTTAGGGCAGGCTCCGAGCCCGACTGATCAGCAGCGCGCAGGCGCCGCGGCGCTCCTGAACGGTTCGCGTCGGATGCTGTTGTTGGGTAATTTGGCCGAGCGGCATCCGGCATATGCGGACCTGCGGGCCGTAGCCGGCGCTGTCGCGGCGCTCGCTGGGGCGACGCTCTCGTACTTGCCGAACGGCGGTAATGCCGCTGGCGCCACCCTGGCCGGCTTATTGCCGCACCGGGAATCGGGTGCACGTCCGGCCGCCACAACCGGCTTGGATGCCGGTGCCATGTGGGCAGCCGGGCTTGAAGCGTACGTACTCTTTGGCGGCATTGAACCGTCTGCAGACACCTCCCACGGGGCTGTAGCTGAGGCTGCGCTGGCCAAAGCGAAGTTTGTGCTCGCGATTACGCCGTACGCCTCCGATGCAGCCACCCAGCACGCCCATGTGGTGCTGCCTATAGGCGCGTACGCAGAGACGTCGGGGACCTATGTCAACGTCGAGGGCCGCTGGCAGTCGAATGCTGCGGTCGCCAAGGCCTTGGGCGATTCGCGTCCGGGCTGGAAGGTCCTGCGTGTCTTAGGCTCGCTTTTGGGCTTGGATGGCTTCGAGTACGGCTCGTCAGAAGACGTGCGGCGCGAATTGGAGCAATCGCTCAACGGAACTGGACTCAGTTTGGATACGACGTATCGCGGTCACTGGGCCCTCGCGGGGCCGGTGCCCGGGGCCCTCGATGCGGTTTCACTGTATGGCACTGATCCGGTCGTGCGTCGCTCGCGCGCCCTCCAAGAGACCCCGGCCGCATTGCGGGCCGCGGCTAACACCTGAGCGCCATCATGACGATCATTAATTCGCTCATCGACCGGTTGTCTGCACTCTGGGCATCCATCCCAGAATTTCTGCATGCCCCGATCATCAAGACGGCAGAAATCATTGGCGTGATGCTCGTCGTCGTGATTTCGGTGGCTTTGCTGACCTATGCCGAACGTAAGGTGATCGGTTGGATGCAGGCCCGTCACGGCCCGAATCAGATTCGCATTTTCGGTCTCCCGATCCTGAAGGGTGTGGCTCAACCCTTTGCCGACGTGATCAAGTTGCTGCTGAAGGAAGTCTTGCTGCCGTCGAAGGCGGATAAGCTGCTATTCCTTGCTGCACCGATGATTGCCATCGTGACGGCGTTGACGACTTGGGCGGTCGTGCCGTTCTCGCCCGACTTTGTACTTGCCGACGTCGATGCCGGCTTGCTCTATCTGCTGGCGATGACGTCGCTCGGCGTGTACGGCGTCATCATCGCCGGTTGGGCCTCAAACTCGAAGTACGCCATGTTGGGTGCCATGCGCTCTGCGGCTCAAATCGTGGCCTACGAAATCGCCATGGGGTTTGCCTTGGTTGGTGTGTTAATGGCGGCCGGTTCGCTGAATCTCACCGACATTGTGCGCGCACAGTCGGGTGGTCTGCTCCATTGGAACCTGCTGTGGCTGTTCCCGCTGATGATCATCTATTTCATATCGGGCGTTGCTGAGACGAACCGTGCGCCTTTTGACGTGGTCGAAGGCGAGTCCGAAATCGTTGCCGGGTTCCACGTTGAATACTCCGGCGCCACCTTCGCCACCGTGTTTGCGTTGCCCGAGTACGCGAACATGATCCTCATCGCCATGTTGACTTCGGTGTTCTTCTTAGGCGGTTGGTTGTCGCCATTCCAAGGCCTGGTACCGGCGGATTGGTTGCTCGCGCAATCATCGTTCTTGTGGCTGTTCGTGAAGACGCTCTGGTTCTTGTTTGTTTATCTCTGGATCCGAGCGACATTCCCGCGATATCGCTATGACCAAATCATGCGTCTCGGCTGGAAAGTGTTCATCCCGCTGACGATTGTCTGGATTCTCGTCGAGTGCGGCATGGTCGCCTTGCGAGTCGGGCCTTGGGCTCAGTTCGGCTGAGGAGTGAATAGTTCGTCATGACTTCTGTACGCAGTATCGCGAAGACCCTCTTCCTCGGAGAGCTCCTGCAGGGCTTGGCCGTTACCTTTGGCTACATGTGGAAGCCAAAGTTCACGGTGCACTACCCGCAGGAAAAGACACCGCAATCAGTCCGCTTCCGTGGATTGCATGCCCTTCGTCGTTACCCTAATGGGGAAGAACGATGCATTGCCTGCAAACTGTGTGAGGCCGTCTGCCCGGCGCTCGCCATTACGATTGAGTCGGACGTTTCGGCAGACGGCACCCGCCGCACGAAGCGTTACGACATCGATTTATTCAAGTGCATATTCTGCGGTTTCTGTGAGGAGGCGTGCCCAGTCGACGCCATCGTGGAAACTCGGATTCATGAGTACCACATGGAAAACCGCGGCGAGAACATCATGTCGAAGGACAAGCTGTTAGCCGTGGGCGATCGCTTCGACGCGATGATCACCGCGGACAAGACGGCTGACGCCCCGTACCGATAAAGGCAGGCAAACGTGCTGACGACTCTACTGTTTTACGTCTTCGCTACGATCCTGGTCGGCTCTGCCGTCGGGGTTGTTCTGTCACGCAACCCGGTTCGGGCCGCGTTGTTTCTGGTTCTCGCGTTCTTTGAGAGTTCGGTGCTGTGGTTGTTATTGGATGCAGAGTTCCTCGGTCTGGTTCTCGTGCTTGTCTATGTCGGCGCGGTGATGGTGTTGTTCCTGTTCGTCATCATGATGCTCGACATCAATGTGGCGCAGTTGCGAGAAGGCTTTACGAAACATGCTCCACTCGGTGCGCTGGTGGCAGGCCTGATGATTGCCGAGATCGTTTACGTCGTTTGGTTCCGGCATCTCGGAATGAGCTTGTCGGTGACCGCGCCACCGCTGCCGGCCAACTACTCTAATACGCATTTGCTCGGCCAGGTGCTCTACACGGACTATATGTTGCCGTTCGAGTTGGCCGCGATTGTGTTGCTGATCGCGATTGTCGCGGCGATTGCGTTAACCATGCGTCATCGCGTTGGTTTCAAAAAGCAGGACGTCAGCGCGCAGGTAGCACGCCGTCGTGAAGAAGCCGTGCGAATCGTCAAGGTCGATGCGGAGAAGACGTCATGATTACGTTGCCCCATTTTCTCGTGTTGGCTGGCATTTTGTTCAGCATTGCGGTCGCTGGAATCTTTTTGAATCGGAAGAACGTGATCGTTCTTTTGATGTGCATTGAACTGATGCTGCTCGCCGTGAACTTCAATTTCGTAGCGTTCAGTCGTTGGTGGGGAGATGTGGCCGGTCAGGCTTTCGTCTTCTTCATTCTGACGGTCGCCGCTGCCGAGTCGGCGATTGGCCTTGCGATACTGGTGGTGCTGTTCCGCGAGCGTAAGAGCATCAACGTCGAGAACCTGGACACGATGCGGGGCTGATGATGCAGAACTTATATCTTGCGATCCCGCTCGCGCCGCTCCTCGCGGCGATCCTTGCCGGCCTCTTTGGGCGTCTTATCGGTCGGGTAGGGGCCCATAGCGTCACTATTCTCGGTGTCGGTGCCGCATTCGTCATGTCCCTTCTGGTTCTCAAGGACCAATTGGATGGCGGGGCTACCTACAACGCGCCGGTCTATACCTGGCTCGTCTCCGATGGACTCACGATGCAAATCGGGTTCTTGGTGGACCATCTGACGGCGCTGATGATGGTGGTTGTCACTTTTGTCTCGTTGATGGTGCACATCTACACCATCGGCTACATGCACGATGACCCGGGATACCAGCGCTTCTTCTCCTATATTTCTCTCTTTACGTTCGCGATGTTGATGCTGGTCATGAGCAACAATTTCCTTCAGCTGTTCTTTGGCTGGGAAGCTGTGGGTCTCGTGTCCTACTTGCTCATCGGTTTCTGGTTTACGAAGCCGAGTGCCATCTTTGCGAACATGAAGGCGTTCTTGGTGAATCGCGTGGGGGATTTCGGCTTCTTGCTCGGCATTGCCGGCGTCGTTTACTACACCGGATCGCTCGATTATGTCGCTGCGTTCAAGGCAGCGCCTTCGATCGCCCAACACAGCATGACGATCTTGGATGGCAATACCTGGAATGCCATCACCGTGATCTGCATCTGCCTGTTCATCGGTGCCATGGGTAAGTCGGCTCAGGTGCCATTGCACGTCTGGTTGCCGGACTCCATGGAAGGCCCAACGCCTATTTCCGCACTGATCCATGCTGCGACGATGGTGACCGCTGGTATTTTCATGGTCGCCCGTATGTCGCCGCTCTTTGAGTTGTCGGAAGCAGCGCTTGGGTTCGTCATGTTGATTGGTGCGACGACCGCGCTGTTTATGGGCTTCCTCGGTATCGTCAACAACGACATTAAGCGGGTAGTGGCCTACTCGACCTTGTCTCAGTTGGGCTACATGACCGTCGCGCTAGGCGCGTCGGCTTACGGGGCTGGCATTTTCCATCTGATGACTCACGCCTTCTTCAAAGCCTTGCTCTTCTTGGGTGCCGGCTCGGTCATCATTGCGATGCACCATGAACAGGACATGCGCCGTATGGGGGGCTTGCGCAAGTACTTGCCAATTACCTACTGGACGTCGTTGATCGGCGCGCTTGCCTTGATTGGATTCCCAGGCTTCTCGGGCTTCTTCTCCAAAGACGCCTTGATCGACGCCGTCGGGCTCTCCCATGCGCCAGGAGCCGCCTACGCGCAGTTTTGCGTTACGGCCGGTGTCTACATCACGGCGTTCTACACTTTCCGCATGATTTTCATGACCTTCCATGGTCAGGAACGGATGGATCACCACACGCGCGAGCATCTGCATGAGAGCCCGTGGGTTGTTACGCTGCCGTTGATTCTGCTGGCAATCCCGTCGGTATTTGTGGGCTGGTTCACGGTCGGTCCGGTACTGTTTGGGCACTACTTCGATGGCGTGATCTTTGTTGCTGAACGCCATAACGTGCTCGGCGAATTGGGTCACGAATACACCGGACAAGTTGGTTTCATCATCGAGGCCTTCCACGGCCCTGCGCTCTATCTGGCAGCCGCGGGTGTGGTCTCTGCGTGGTATCTGTACTTAAAGAATCCAGCGCTGACGGATCGCATCGCTGCGGTATGCGCGCCGCTTATTAAAGTGTTGGACAACAAATACTGGTTCGACTGGTTTAACGAGAACGTTCTGGCTGGTGGAGCCCGCGCACTCGGCCGGTTGTTCTGGAAAGTCGGTGACGAAATCGTTATCGATGGCGTGTTGGTCAACGGCTCGGCACGTTCGGTCGGCTGGCTCGCGGCGGTTGTCCGTCACGTACAGTCCGGTTACCTCTATCACTACGCTTTCGCGATGATCATCGGCCTTGCGGCGATGCTTGCGTGGCTTCTTGCGCGGGCGTGAGCTCGGCTTAACGGAACGATACAGATGAACCTTCCTCTCCTCAGTATCATCACGTGGTTGCCGGTCCTCGGTGGCGTGGCCGTCATGCTCATCGGTGACGGCCGGGCGTCGCTCGCTCGCTGGGCTGCGTTGATCGTGTCACTCGCGGCGCTCGGCTTCAGTGTGCCGCTCTGGTGTCATTTCGATGCGTCGACGGCGGCGTTACAGTTTGTGGAGCGGTTGCCCTGGGTGCCGGCAGTTCACAGCGATTACTACTTGGGCATCGACGGCATCGCGCTGCCGTTGATCGTGCTGACCACGTTCTCGACGGTGTTGGTCATCATCGCTGGATGGACGGTGATCGAAAAGCGGCCGAGCCAATACTTCGCGGCCTTCTTGATCATGGAAGGCTTGATGGTCGGCGTGTTCTCGGCGGCGGATGCCTTGTTGTTCTATGTGTTCTGGGAAGCCATGCTGATCCCGATGTTCCTCATCATCGGTATCTGGGGTGGGGCGCGACGGATTTACGCGACCATCAAGTTCTTCTTGTATACCTTCCTAGGCTCTGTCTTCATGCTGGTCGCATTGGTCTATATGTACCTGAAGGCCGGTTCGTATGATTTGGCGGCTCTTTATCAGTTGCCATTGGATCGCACGGAGCAGACCCTCATTTTCCTCGCATTCTTTGCCGCATTTGCGGTAAAGGTCCCCATGGTTCCGGTGCACACCTGGTTGCCGGATGCGCACGTTGAGGCGCCGACGGGCGGCTCCGTGATCTTGGCGGCCATCATGCTGAAAATGGGCGGCTACGGTTTTATGCGCTTCAGTCTGCCGATTGCACCGGATGCGGCGCATTCGCTCGACTGGCTGGTGATCGGCTTGTCGCTGATCGCCGTGGTTTACATCGGTCTCGTGGCGCTCGTTCAGACCGACATGAAGAAGCTGATTGCATATTCCTCTATCGCGCACATGGCCTTCGTGACATTGGGCTGCTTCGTCGGCTACGAGATTGTCGCGGCGACCGGCAACACCTCGGGTGAGACCTTGGCGCTGTCTGGCGCCATGGTGCAAATGATTTCCCATGGTCTTGTATCAGGCGCGCTCTTCCTCTGCGTGGGTGTTCTATACGATCGCCTGCATACCCGCGATATTGGTGCCTACGGCGGCGTAATTAACACGATGCCATACTTTGGTGCGTTTATGGTTCTCTTCGGCATGGCCAATGCCGGATTGCCTGGAACGTCGGGTTTTGTCGGTGAATTCATGGTTGTGCTCGCGAGCTTCAAGGCGAACTTCTGGTTCGCCGCCGTCGCGGCTACTACGCTGATTACTGGCGCCGCATATACCTTATGGTTGATTAAGCGAGTGGTCTTAGGGCCCGTGGGCAATGATGGTGTTGCGTCACTCAAAGATTTGAACGGACGAGAGTTCTTCGTCCTGGGCGTGCTCGCTGTCGCGGTTATCGCAATGGGCGTTTATCCAAAGCCGCTCACTGATGTGATGGAGCCTACGCTGCGTCACCTTGTCCAACTCATGTCCGTCAGCAAGCTCTGAACCGGGAAGGCCAGACTCCATGAACCAGATCCTCGCCAACTCCCTGGCTTTAGCGACCCCCGAGATCGTTCTTGTGATTGGGGCGTCGATTGTTCTAATCGTCGATGTCTTTTTGAATGATGCTCAGCGCGGTATCAGCTACTTGTTAGCACTCGCGACATTGGTCGTAACGGCCGTTTTTGTCGCGGCTTTGCCAGAAGGGCGCAATGTCGGTTTCACCGGCATGTTTGTCGTTGATGGTATCGCGAGATTCTTGAAACTGGTCGCCTGTGGTTCGGTTGCGGCTGTTTTCTTGTATTCGCGAGATTATCTGCGCGTCCGCGGACTGTTCCGGGGTGAGTACTTCGTGCTTGCTCTGTTTGCGACACTCGGCATCTTCGTGATTGTATCGGCCGGCAGCCTGCTGTCCATGTACATGGGCATCGAAGTGTTGGCGCTGTCGCAATACGCCTTGGTTGCTTTTGATCGGGACTCCTCGGTAGCGGCCGAGTCGGCGATGAAGTATTTCGTGTTGGGTGCGATCGCGTCAGGCCTCTTGCTGTACGGCATCTCAATCGTCTACGGTGTGACCGGCACATTTGATCTCGCCTCCTTGGCGGTCCACACGCAATTGGGTGCGGGCACCAACGTCGGCGTGCTCTTTGGATTGGCCTTTATCGTGGCTGGCATCGCGTTTAAATTTGGCGCAGTTCCGTTCCACATGTGGGTGCCGGACGTCTATCACGGTGCGCCGACCTCGGTCACGATGTTCGTCGCCGCCGCTCCAAAGCTCGCCTATTTCGCATTAGCCCTGCGTGTCCTCGCGGAAGGGTTGGCCGGAGCAGTGGGCGCATGGCAACAGATGCTGATCGTGTTGGCGGTGCTATCGATTGGTGTTGGTAATATCGTCGCGGTCGCGCAGACCAACCTCAAACGTATGTTGGCCTACTCAACCATCTCGAACGTTGGTTTCATTTTGCTTGGCATTTTGGCCGGTACACCTGCGGGCTATCGAGGTGCGCTGTTTTACACGGTCGCTTACGTGCTGATGTCGCTCGGAAGCTTCGCTATGATTTTGCTGCTGTCCAGGAAGGGATTCGAAGCCGACCGTATCGAAGATTTCCGTGGCCTTGCTCAGCATCGACCCTGGTTTGCTTGGATGATGCTCTTCCTCATGGCAAGCACTGCCGGCGTTCCGCCGTTTGTAGGCTTCTTCTCCAAACTGTACGTGATCCAGGCAGTTCTTGATGTGGGGCTTACCTGGCTTGCGATCGTTGCGGTGTTGTTCTCGGTCGTGGGTGCGTTCTACTACCTGCGCGTCATCAAGGCGATGTTCTTCGAGGCACCAGCCGGCGAAAGCGTCGATGAGTCCAGTGTGTCGTTCAAATTCTTGCTTAGTCTTAATGCGCTCTCAGTACTCGCGCTGGGCTTATGCAGCAGCCTCTTGAGCGATACGATTGCCAAGGCATTCCATTGAGATAGGCTTGCGTATTAAACCGAAAGACCGTATGATTTCGGGCTAGATCTGGTGCGGGGTGGAGCAGTCTGGCAGCTCGTCGGGCTCATAACCCGAAGGTCGTAGGTTCAAATCCTACCCCCGCTACCAACTCAATCAATGAGTTACGAACGGCCCGCGAAAGCGGGCTTTTTTGTTTCTGCGCCATGTAGGCACTGTGTAGGCAGTTCGGATACCTACATGTGACACGGCGCGCGTCCAATTGCTAAACAGGCAGCAACTGCCGAATTACGGCGCGATCTAAATTGCGGCGGATGAAACCTCCTGTTCATCGCACAGGCAGAAACTTCCGATGTCGAACCTACCCAACACATCAATGGCGTTCGACGATTCGTCGCCGAAAACCATTGCAATATCTCGGCGCGAAGGCGAATGGTGGCATGCGCTGATAGCGCGGCGCGCTTCTCGATTTTTGCCAGACATTTAGGATACAAGTACCAATCCCGGCAGCCGAAGACTCGCTTGCCGTAAAGTGTTCGCACGCGTTGCAGTTCACGACGCTCGCGTGACGCCTTTTCGACACCTTGCTATTTTCTTGGTGAGTCGGGTGAGGCAAGTGAGGCGATGTGTGTGGTTGTGGGGCACATTCGGCGGCTGGAGGCCGCCTCGCATTGCGCGAGGCCCGCCGTCCAACGTCCTCATTCAAAACCTTGGCTCCCAATTCATGGAGCCATTCAAAAGGCATCGTCATCCTTAATATCAAAGTCTTCTTGAAGGCCCGACTTTTCATCATCCGCCGTGATGTCCTCATCCATGTGACCTGACCTGCGATTCCTGGTCCAGACTGATGTTCCCTAGGATGGTGGAACGGAGGGTTAGGAATCATGCCGAAACAACGGTTTACGACGGAAGAGATT
>CAIRLC010000042.1 GCA_903879335.1 uncultured Pseudomonadota bacterium | reverse complement strand
GACGCTCGCGCACAAGATTGATCTATTTCGCGCCAGCGGTCGCGTCTTTCGAGAGAACGGCGAACTGTTCGGCGAAACGAGCTGGATCCAGGTGATGATCGGTCAAGGCATCATGCCGACCGCCTATCATCCGTTTGCCGACCGCTTGAGCGATGCAGAACTCGGCCGCTACCTCGATGACCTACGCCAGGTCATCGGCAAGTGCGTCGGTGTGATGCCTACCCACGCGCAATTCGTCGCGAGTCAGTGCGCCGCCTGAGACCCATCACGCGACACGCCGCGGCTTCACTTAGGCCTGGGCGTTCGTTGACAGGTCTAAAGCCAGATAGCGCACGACTTTGCCCGGCTTCGGCGTCCCGCGCCCGAGCTCGGTAAACCCAAGCGCCGCATGAAACGCATCCGAGACCGGATTTGGCGGCTCGAAGTTCACTTCACACACGAGCGCGGTGTGACCTGCGGCACGCGCCACGTGCGCGAGGTTGGTGTACAGGCGCCTGGCGAGACCTTGGCCGCGGTGGGAGGCGGCAACGACCACGCGATCGATGTACACGAAGCGTGGCAGCTTGGCTTTGAGCCAGTGGAAGTTGTAATTGTCGTACTGCGCCGTCTCATCCAGCGCGATCAAGAAGGCAGCCTTGCCGCCCTCGACCCCTTCCGCGTGCACGGCTTGGTCGAGCAAATGACTGAGTGAGGCGACATCGAGCGGCGCGGTCGCGATTTCTTCGGCTTTGTTGAGCGCAAGCACCGCCGATGCATCCAAATCCCATCGTGTCGCCGACATGCCCACACCCTTTAAAGCGCTGTCCTTAGCCCCCATCTTAGCCGTAATCCGCTCCGAGAACTGTCGCCATGAGTACGACTGAGACGCTGCACCTCGCCTGCCCGGATTGTCTGCGCGCGATTCGCGTACCGACCGCGCGCCTGACGCAGGCGCCACGCTGCCCGGCCTGTCACACCGAACTCCTCCGGCGTACGCCCATCGCCCTCGACGACGTCGGTTTTGACGCATTCCTCGCCCGCACCGATCTGCCGGTGCTCGTGGACTTCTGGGCGCCCTGGTGCGGACCGTGCCGGCAGTACGGACCGATCGTCGCCGAGGCGGCGGCGCGTTGGGTGGGGTCGGTAGTCGTGGTGCAAGTGAATAGCGATGCGGCGCCCGGCGTCAGTGCGCGGCTCGGCATCCGCAGTATCCCGACCACGATCTTATTTCAGGGCGGGCGGGAACTCGCCCGCGAGAGCGGCGCGCTGCCGCCGAACGCACTCAGTCGCTTTGTCGCGACCGCCCTGCAGACGGCTCACGGTTAGCCCTTAGGCCTCGCCGGCGTCTTGCGTCGCGCCGCCGCCGACGCCCCAGGTGTCGGCGACCAGATAACCGGCGGGAAAGGGGTCCGCGGGATCCAGCACATACTCGTGATACCCGGTAATCCACCCGCGGCCGCGGATCGCCGGTAGGATCGCCGGGCGTCCCGCCACCGTCGTCGTCGCGCGTAGGCGTCCCTCAAACTGCGAGCCGATCAGGGAGGCGTGGATGAGGCGCTCGCCGACCGCCAGTTGGCCGCGCGCATGCAGGACCGCCATGCGCGCACAGGTGCCCGTCCCGGTTGGACTGCGATCGGAGCGACCCGGCGCCACAATGCAGGTGTTGCGGGTCACGGCCCCGGGGCCTTTGAAGGGTTCGTTCAACTGCACGATCGACACGCCGCGGATACCCGGGTTCTCCGGGTGCACCACGTCCCACTGCTCGCGCGCGGCACGGCGGATCTGCTCGCCGAGCAGGGCGAGGTCTCGGGCTTCGTGGGGCTCTAACCGAAAACCCAAGCGCGTGGCGTCGAACAAGGCGTAGAACATGCCGCCGTAGGCCACGTCGACGCTGAGGGTGCCCACGCCCGCCACCTCCAACGGCGCCTCCAGCCGATCGACAAAGGACGGCACGTTGGCCAACTCCACGGCCACGCAGCGTCCGTCACGGCACTCGGCCGTGATCTCCACCACACCGCCCGGCACCTCGAGATCAAACCGCGTCACGGGCTCCTGCATCGGCACGCGCCCGGTCTCGAGCAACACGGTGGCGATGCAAATCAGGTTGGAGCCGGAACTTGGAACATACTCGGTCGGTTCCATGATGATCGCGCCGTACGCACAGCGCGGATCGGAAGCCGGCACCAGGAGGTTCACGTGGCGCGCCACGCTGCCGCGCGGCTCCAAGATCAAAAACCGGCGCCACTCATCGTGATCGCGCCGAAACGCGACCATGCGCTCATAGACCGACGTTCCCTCCGGGATGGGCATGCCGGCGACGATGACGTCCCCGACTTCACCTTCGGCGTGACAGCCCACCACCGACACGCGTCGACGGTCCGCGGTCAACGCGCTGCGTTCAGCGCAAGTCACGCCAGCTCCCGCCATTGACGACCTCAAGACACCCGGCGCGGCGCAGCAGCGCCAGCGCCGACTCACTGCGCACGCCCGATGCACAACACACGACGACCGGTTTGGTGCGATCGACGCGATCTAAGCCGGCAGGCAGTTGTGCGAGGGGCGCGTTGATGCTGCCCGGCACGTGACCCGTCGCGTATTCCTCGGCGCTACGCACGTCGACGATCGTCGCCCCGGCCGCGAGCAGCGCCGGCACGCGGCGCCGTTGTTGCGCGCTGACCCAGCCGCGCCCGACCAAGATGGCGACCACAATGCCCACCGCCCAGAGGAGTACGACGCCCATCAGCGGACCCCGCTCGGACGTCGCCCGATCCATTGCACGACGGCACTGTGTCCGCGGTGGCCTTGGCCTTCCTCCACGAGCCGCTCGAGCTCCTGCGCACGCACGATCTCGAGACCGGCGAGCTCATCATTCAGTTGAGCGACGGTGGGCATCAGATCGGGGTCCGAGGGTCCGCCGGTGCCGCGACCGATTTGCGCCGGCGTGTAGGCTTCTAAAATAAATACGCCACCCGGGCGCAGCGCACGCACGGCCTCCTGGTGTAAGCGCCGACGCAAGGTCGAATCGACATGGCACCAGATCGAGACGATCGCATCCCAGGCGCCGTCGGCGAGCGTGACGTGGGCCAGATCCGCGCACTCGGTGGTGATCGAGACGCCGGAGGCCGCCGCGAAGCGCTCGGCTTTAGCCAGACCCACCGCACTCTCGTCGATCGCGTGCACGCGATGTCCGCGCGACGCCAAGTACACCGCATTGCGGCCCTCACCTTCACCCAGTGAGAGCAGCGCACTACCCGGCGGCAGGTGCACGGCCGCATCCACTAAAAAGGTGTTGGGCGCCGTGCCGTAAAAGAACGCGTCGTTTGCGTAACGCTGATCGAATTTAGTCATCGCACCCGCCTGCCCGAGAGTCGCCAGACCGAGGATTTTAAACACCCCTAGATACAGGGGCCGGTCTGCGATTGGCGCCAATCAGCGACGCCACCCCATGCCGACCCACGGTGGGCAACGACCCGCGACCGCCGACCGCTCGGACTCGCGGCGCCGGGCGCGGACGGTCCGACGTTACAGCGTCGCCCGCAGCGCCGCGATGTGCTCAGGCCCAATGCCACAGCAACCGCCGATGATCGTGGCGCCGTGCGCGACCCAGGCCTTGGCAAAGCGCAGGTACCCCGGCGGGTCGAGGTCGGCGCGGATATCGACCAGAACTTCGTTGGCGGTCGCGTCTTTGCGCATCGGTGGGAAGGCGTTGGCGTAGACGCCGACCTCGACGTCGCGATGCGCCTCACCGATGACCTTGCGCGCCACGGTGACCGCCGCGCCCATCACTTCGGGCTGACTGCAGTTGAAGAGTACCGCGGCGGCTTCCAGCTCCAGCGCTGCCGTGATCGCAGCCTCCACCGTTTGGCCGGACCTCAGCCGCGGCACGTCGTGGTAGGTGCCATCATCGGAGAGCGTGAAGGACAACCACAAGGGCTTCCCGTCGCGGCCGATCACCTCGCGCAGTAAGCGCGCCTCTTCGATCGCGGAGAGGGTTTCACCGAGCCACAGGTCCACCGACGGCCGCAAGGCCGTCACCAAGACCTCGACGAGCGGACGGGCGGCCGCCGCATCGAAAAGATCGGCCCGGTAAGACCCGCACACAGGCGGCAAGGACCCCGCCACCCGCACTGGATGCGCGGCGTGGTCAGCCACGTCGCGGGCTAATGTCCCGGCCAGCGCCGCGAGGGCCGCGCCGTCGCGCGCATAGCGCTCTGCGCCGAGGTGAAAGGGCACGAGGGAGTAGCTGTTGGTGGTGATGACGTCGGCCCCCGACTCGGCGTAGCGCGCATGCACCTGCGTGACGTAGCTCGGGGCCTCGATCAACGCCAAAGCGGACCACTCCGGCTGGCGAAAGGGCGCCCCCATGCGCTTCAGCTCGCGCCCCGTGCCGCCGTCCAAAATCGTGATGCCTGTCATCGCCGCTACTCCCCATGATCCGGCCGGAAGGATAGCAGCCCGTCCGGTATGATTCAGGGCTTGTGACCGAAGGACTCGTGATGACCCCAGAAGAATTTCGTGTCGCGGGCCACGCCCTCGTCGACTGGATCGCGGATTATCGAGAGCGCTTAAGCCGCGCGGAATTCCCGGTGCAAGCCACGGTCAAACCCGGCGATATCATCCGCCAATTGCCGACCGCCCCGCCGGCGGGTGCGGAAGCCTTCACGGCGATGCTCGATGACTTGGATCGCATCGTGATGCCGGGCATGACGCATTGGCAGCACCCGCGCTTCTTCGGCTACTTCCCCTCCGGCGGCAGCCTGACCTCGGTGCTCGGCGATATGGTGTCGACGGCCTTCTCGTCGATCGGCCTCAACTGGCAAGCGAGCCCCGCGCTCACGGAAGTTGAACAGGTCATGACCGACTGGTTGCGCGACCTGCTCGGCCTACCCGTCACGTTCAGCGGCGTGCTGCAAGACACTGCCTCGGCAGCGAGCTTCGTGGCCTTGGTCTCGGCGCGTGAGCGCGCCAATCACTACGGCGCGAGCCGCGCCGGGCTGCAGTCGGGCGCGGCCCCGCTGGTGGTCTACGTCTCCGAGTACTCGCACAGCTCGATTGAAAAAGCCGCCGTGTTGGCCGGCTTTGGTCGCGAGCACATCCGCGCGCTGCCCGTCGATGCCGCCTACCGACTCGATGTCGCCGCGCTCAGCGCCGCGATCGCGGCGGATCGGGCGGCGGGCTTACAACCGGCCGCGGTCGTCGCCACGAGCGGCACGACGGGAGTCACGGCCTTTGATCCAATCGCGGACATCGCCGCGATCACGCAGCGCGAAGGACTGTGGCTGCACGTCGATGCTGCGATGGGCGGCTCGGCGATGGTGCTGCCGGAGTACCGTCAGCTCTGGGCCGGGATCGAGGCGGCCGATTCGATCGTCGTGAACCCGCACAAGTGGCTGTCGGTGGCCTTCGACTGCAGCCTCTATCTGGTGCGGGATCCCGAGCATCTGATCCGCGTGATGTCGACGAACCCAAGCTATCTGCAGACGGCCGTCGACCGCGAGGTGCGCAACTACCGCGATTGGGGCATCCCACTCGGCCGGCGCTTCCGCGCGCTCAAGATTTGGTTCGCGTTGCGCGATCAGGGCACGGACGCGATCCAAGCGCGATTGCGCGCGCACCTGCAGTGGGCCCGGGATCTCGCGGACTGGATAGCGGCGGCACCCGAGTGGTGTCTCGTGGCGCCCCTCACCTTACAGACCGTGGTCATCCGCCACGAACCGACCGGCCTTCGCGGCGAGGCGCTCGATGCCCACACCCGCGCCTGGGCGCAACGGATCAACGACTCGGGTGCCGCGGTCCTGACACCCACCGTCGTCGCCGGCCGCTGGGCCGTGCGGGTCTCGATCGGCGCGGAATATACCCGCGCCGAGCACATTGCCGAGCTGTGGTCGTTCCTGCAAGCGGCAGTCGCAACGCCGCCTCTGGCCTGACTAGGGTTTCGCGAGCAGGTCGCGAATCTCGCGCAGCAGCACAGTGTCCTCGGACGGCGCCGGATCAGCTGCCGGCGCAGGCGGCGGTGGCGCTTGCAGGCGGTTGATGGCCTTGATCGCCAGAAACAAGACGGCCGCCACAATGAGGAAATGCAGCACCGCCTGACAGACGACCCCGTAGCGCAACAACACCGGCTCACCCTTGGGCGTTTGCCCTACGGTCAACGCCAGCGACGAGACGTCGGCCCCGGCGGTCAAGACGCCCACGACCGGCAAGATCACGGCATCGACCAGCGCTGAGACAATTTTGCCGAAGGCACCGCCGATCACCACACCGATCGCCAGATCGATGACGTTGCCGCGCATGGCAAACGCTTTGAACTCTGTGGCTAAACTCATCAAACCCCCCAGTGAAGCGAGCACGAGCCTGTGCCCCGCCCGCGTATCGTGATGGACCATCCGCAGGATACGCCGCATGACGCCGATCAATGCGGCGATATCAGGGGCGGTGCGAGTCGGCTGTACGGCGGATGCTGCAACACCCGGTGCTCATCCAACCACCCCACTTGGGAGCAGCCTTTGGACGGACGTCGCGTCTGAAGTCCACCGGCCAATGTCAGCCGCAGCCCGATAAAGGCATCGTCCTCTGACGAGAGTCCAAGAAAATCGGCAGCTTCACCGACGACCCAAGCTTTCGCCGTGAGCTTATCGTTTTTACTGTCCCGCGCGTTCAAGTCGATGAGACTGACGCACGAGGCGAATCACCGTAGGACTGGGGAAGCTTTCATATCGCTCGGTCGCGATCAAGCGCTTGCGACGCGACGCTCGGACGCGATTGATCGTGCCGCGACCCGTCTCCGGGCGGAGTTCGCCCCACCGTGCCGGTGCGATCGGCCGGATTGCGCGGCCTAAGCGTCAAAAAGTGACAGGCGACGCGTGGTTCCATCCGGTGGGGGAGCCGGCACGGCGGGCGCTGGACAGTTCAGACGGCACACCCGATCCTATAGCGCATTGACGTCGCCCGCCGACCCGGCGACCCCTTACGGTTGGAGACCCCGATGAGCACACCCGCCCCCCGTCCGCCGCTGCCGCCCTTTACGCGCGAGACGGCGATTCTTAAAGTCCGCGCGGCAGAGGATGCGTGGAACCGCAAGGATCCCGCCAAAGTCGCGCTCGCCTACAGCCCGGAGAGTCGTTGGCGCAATCGGGCGGAGTTCTTCAGTGGCCGCGAGGCGATCGAGGCGTTTTTGATTCGCAAGTGGACCCGTGAGCTCGACTACCGACTGATCAAGGAACTCTGGGCCTACACCGATAACCGCATTGCGGTGCGGTTCGCCTACGAGTGGCGGGACGACTCCGGTCAGTGGTTCCGCTCCTACGGCAATGAGAACTGGGCCTTCGACGAGTGGGGCTATATGTGCGAGCGTCACGCCTCGATTAATGACCGGCCCATGGCCGAGTCGGAGCGTTTATTCCACTGGGAATCGCCGGGCGTGCGGCCGGCCGAGCATCCGGGACTGGGCGATCTCGGTCTGTAAATCGCATCGATCCCGGTCGCCCCATGCACTCAGGCGTGGTGAGGAAAGCCCCTCACAGCGCTTCTAAAAAGTGGACGAGCGCGTCGACGTCGTCCGCGGAGTAACCGATGTTGAACCGTCGGTCGTAGTAGGTCACGACGTCGCGCAAGGTGGCGGCCGAACCGCCCGTGAAGTACGGCGCACGGGCGGCCAGCCCGCGCAGTTGCTGCGCGTTCACTTCCCCCAAATCCGCACAGCGGCCAGTGATCAACGCACGGCCCGGGTCGTGGGTGTAGACCACGCGGCCCGCCCGTGGCGCAACCACATCGCCCCGACATGTGGCCTTAAAGAGCGGCAAGTCCGCGGCCGGCATGCCGCCCGAGAGGGCTGCGACACCGAGCCCCGGGTGATCGCCCGTCACGTCGATCCCGGTGTGCAAGCCGTTATGGCAACTCGCGCAGGTCTGAACCCGCCCGTCGTCCCCCACAAACGGACGCGCGATGAAGAGCGCATAGCCGCGCGCCACCGCATCCCGATAGGCCCGAACCGGCGCACTCTCCTGCACTTCTTCCGGCCGATGCGCCGGTGGCGCGGCTAAGGGCCAGGCGCCGAGGCCGTCAACCAGACTGCGCTCGGTGAGCCAGGGCTCGATCTCGGGGAACGGCGAGCGTTGGGCGGTGCCCAGTGACGCGGGGGAATCGGCCGCCAGCGACACGGCGCCTAAGGCCGCCCCTGCGGCGTCCAGTGATCCACCCACCGCTTGCCAAGCTTGTGCCACCGTCAGCTGCCGCTCAAAGGCCCGGATCGAAGCCTGTTCCGCAGCCGTCAAATCGCGCCCCGTCTGCAGGTGGTGGCGGGCGGCGTCGTTCATTTGGACCCTTAAGTTTGCCGCTCGACCGTCGCTCATCAGCACGGACGGGCCGTGGTCGGCAGCCGGCTCAAGGTAAACAAGGTTGGCCGCCATGCGAGGCCGACGAAACACCGACACGGTGGGCTCAGCCGCGTGCAGCCCATCGTGCGGATCGAGGTTGCAGCCCGTGGGGTCGTCCACCACCTCCAAGTGGAACTCAGGCGCGATCGCCTCCCCATCGGCGGCGCGTGGTGGCCACGGTAACCCGACCCGGAACAACCCTTTCTCAAGCAGCAGGCGGTGCGAGGCGGCCTCCTCCGCCGGCAGTCCCGGGCAGTTGGCGCCATCGATCATCGCAAAGAGCGGGTCACGGCCGCCGGTGGTGGTCCACCGGGCGAGGATTGTGTGCAGCGAGAGGCTCATGCCGTCGGCCGGCTGATGACAGCTGACGCAGGCGCGGCCGTTCGTTCCCAGCGCGACGAAAAAGGGATGGTGCTCGGTCTCCAGCGCACCGGCGGATAGGGCCAGACTGCTCGCTCCTACGGGGTTCTTGAACCACGTGTAGGCCGGCAAGCGATGCTGACCGCCGGCCACCCACCACTGACTGGCTAAGAGTACGGGCGAGGCGCTCGCTTGCGTCGCGTACGGATCCGCCTGATGGCAGGTGCCGCACACCGTGCCGTTATGACCGCGCAGCGCGGAGAATGGATGTCCCCACGCGCGTGCGGCGTCGTCGGCTTGCGCCGCGCCCGCAGCGGCAAGGAGGAGCAGTACAGCGGACTGCAACCCGATCAAGGGGTGGCGCAGCCAGCCGAAGGCCAGTGATGTGGGCCAGACGCTGCGCCTACCATTCGACGAGACACTGAATCCAATCATGGTCATCACCCACGACCAACCGATCCCGCGATGGTGCGATGTGCCGCGCAGACGGATGCACTGAACAAGGCCCAGCAGCAGGGCAAGGATCGCCAAGCCGAGGTGCAGTTGCACCACCCAAGGTGCGGCGACTGAAGGAGCCCATTGCATGATGGGCGCAGTGTAGCGTCTGCGCGTCCCGTTGGCCTCACCCCCGCGCCGCAGAGCGACGGCGCACCGCAACCGCGCTATGCTTTAAGGTGTATTTCACGTTCTTGGACGACCGCCTGATCATGATCGTTATCCGTAAACGGGCCGAGCGTGGCCACACCCACATCGGCTGGCTCGACAGTTGGCACACGTTTTCCTTTGGGGATTACCACGACCCGCGCTACATGGGCTTTCGCAGCCTGCGGGTCATCAACGACGACCAGGTCGCGGCCGGTGCGGGCTTCCCCACCCATGGCCATCGCGACATGGAGATCATCTCCTACGTCATCGCCGGCGAGCTCGAACACAAGGACAGCATCGGCACGGGCTCGGTCATCCGCCCCGGCGACGTGCAGCGCATGACTGCAGGTACCGGCATTCGTCACAGCGAGTTCAACGGCAGCCGGACGATGCCGGTGCACTTCCTGCAAATCTGGATCTTGCCGGAACGCGCGGGGCTGAACCCTGGCTACGAGCAGAAGCATTACCCGCTCGCCGAGCGCACCGATCGACTGCGGCTTGTTGCGGATCGACACGGCACCGGTGGCGCACTCACCGTGCATCAGGACATCCGCCTCTATGCCGGCGTACTCACCGCCGGCGGCGCCCTCGAATTGCCCTTGCAGAGAGACCGCTTTGGCTGGCTGCAGGTGGCGCAAGGGTCGTTGTCGATCCAAGGCCAAACCGTGCAGGAAGGCGATGGCGTCTTGGTCGGCGAGCAGGAACGCCTGCTGATCTCCACCACCAGCCAGGCCGAAGTGCTCTGGTTTGATCTCGCTTGATCCGAGTCACGTACACCGCCTGAGTCTGAGCCATGCCCACCGCCTCGCCCGCCCTGTCCGCCGTTGAGTTCCGTCGTCTGCAAGCGGTCGTCACGACGGCACTTGCGGGCGTGGATCACATCACGCTCGGCCGGCAGCGCCGCGTGGCCATTGAGCGCAAGCTCGATGGCTCGGAAGTAACGGCGGCAGACCGCGCCGCCGAGCGTTACCTGCGCGCCGCGCTCGCGAAACACTGGCCGAGCGATACGATCTTGGGCGAGGAATATGGGGGCACGCTCGCGCTGTCGGGTCGGTCGTGGCTGATTGATCCCATCGATGGGACGGCGTCCTATGTGTTGGGCCTCGGTTGCTACGGCACACTGCTGACCCTGCTTATCGATGGCGTCCCGGTCTATGGCTGCATCCATCTGCCCGCAATGCAGGAAACCACCTATGCTGCCGTCGGCCGCGGTTGCTGGCTGCGACAAGGCAATGCCCGGCCGCGCCTCGTCAAGGTCGGGGCCCCTAGACGCTATGGGCACGCGGATGTGGGCCTCACCAGCTACAAAATGACCGATCTGGGTAATCCCCAAGGCCCTTGGCAACTGTCGCGATTACTGCCCGAGGTGGGCCGAGTGCGTCTCGTGGGTGACTGCGTGCAATACGCATTGCTCTGCCGCGGGGAATTGGATGGCGCCTTGGACCCCAAGATGAGCGCATGGGATATCGGCGCATTGATGGTCTGTGTGCGCGAAGCCGGTGGCCATGTCGCCGACTTCACGGGAACCAGTCGCAACCTTCTGACCTCGACGACGTTCATGGCGGCAAGTTCGAAGGCACTGATACGGAGAATGGCTAAGACGCTGACACCCGCTTAAATCCACTAACCGCGGGGTGGGATGCGGAATTGAACGGTCACTTACAATCTCGACAGTGCAACAACTTCCGCGATGGGCGATAAGTAGCCGAGATTCAACAGAGATTTCGTGGCGGTTTGGAGGGCGCTCAAAATGTGCAATGCGTTTGATCCCGCAGTACAGATGATCCATCCGATCAATAAGGTCTTCCCTCCCAAAAAACGCGATTCGTTACTGAAAGGATAGAGTCGTACCGTTGATCGTCACCCGAATCCCTACGAGGGTTGCCGCGCCATCGGCTTTAACGGAGTACGTCATAACGCTAGATCCTGAATACAGTCCAG
>CAIRLC010000041.1 GCA_903879335.1 uncultured Pseudomonadota bacterium | reverse complement strand
CGCACCCGACCGCTACCTTTCGGGGTTGGCGAGGGTGAAGAGATAGTCCACTCCCACGGGAAATCGTGGGGATAAGTGAATCCCTTGGTTCAGGGTTCGAATCCCTGCGGGCCCACCACATCGGTAAGCAAGCGACTGCGGCCAAACAGCCCAGCTCGCTTGATCAGGCGCCTAACGGCTCTCCGTCCCGTGTCGCCAAAAGATTTCGGGGCGCTAGCGCGAGAAACAGTGGTGCGATCCCGGAGGTCACCGCTGTGCCGATTGATGCGTACCAGAAGCCGTGGTCACCACCGCTTCCATAAAGCCAAGTACCGAAGACATCGCCAGTTCGCCAACCCAACTGGTTACCGCCCGCCACAGCCATCATGAGAGCGCCGTGCAGTCCCGGCGGACAGGCACGAATGGCAATGTCGTAGAGTGCTGCGAAAGCGGCGCCCGCCGACAACCCCAACGGAACTGCAAACCACATCAATTGCTCGGGGCTTGTCAAAAGCGGCAGCACTAAATTTAACGGCGCGCTCGCGAGGATGGCCCAAGTTCCTAGCCGGCCATACGCAACTTTCTGGCAAATATAGCCGTAGCCAATCACCCCAGGTAAGAACGACACGTAATACGTTGCCGTCCAATAGCCGAATGCGGATTCCGCGGCACCCAAGTGTTCTGTGAGGTGGAATTGCATGACTGTTTGCAAGCCCGGCGCAAACTGCCATAAAAAAATCATTGCCACGGCTGCAAGCGCGGCAGGGTCGCTGAACAGACGGCGCAAGTCAGAAACGAGATCTGAGCCCTGAGCTTGAGGCTGCTCATAGGCATTTTCAAACACACTCTTAGGCTTCAAAAAACCAAAAATTCCAACTGCAACACCGACTACCGCTAAGGTCAGAAATTGCATCCTTGGAGTGAATGAATCTGCAGCTACGCCCGCGAATAGGGCGCCCAATATGAGTGGGATAAAGTAGCAAGCGCTGTATAACGCAGCCATCCGGCCGGACATTAGATGCTCTTGGGCGACCAGTCCCATAAGGCCTTGTTGTGCGGCCAGTAAAAAACGTGTGCAAATGCTGATCAGTAACACGCCTACGAACAGCGCAGCATACGTAACGTCCAACAATGCAAGCGCTGCAAAAATTAGCCCAGTAATTACTGAAAATATCAGAAAGTAGCCACGATCGCGTAAGCCAAACGGATTCCAAAGATTTCGGACAAGACCAAACAAGAAGCCCATATAAATTGGCGCACCTGTCAACACTCGAAACGTAGAGATCTGCGACGGTGTTGCGTGCAGCTTCATCTGAAGAAGATAGGCTGTGGCAACGTCAAGCCACGTGCCGTCAGGTGCTACAAGCAGCAGCAAAATCGTTGACGAGCCAAAGTATAGAAAAATGGGGAACGATGGGCCGCGGCTAGCGCCTGCTTTTTCTTCGGTGGCCATTCATCATTCCCAATCAGATTGCGTTATCCGTTATAACGCTACTCAGGGGTGACCGCAAAGAATCAGGCGGCCCGTTCCATCGGGCCGCCCGAACAACCATCAGAATTTCGCGCCGATTCGTGCGTAGACAAAACGGCCGTTATAACCAAAGGGACCGCCGCCACGCGGATAGAACTCACCATCCCAGAGGCTATGGGTCGTCTGATAAATCGTGTTTCCGACGTCATCATTGTTCTTGATGCGATCTGGGAACGCGTTAAATAAGTTTCGAGCACCAATCGCCAAGACAACCTTCGGCGCAACTTCATAACCTACATCCAAATCAGTCGTCAGCTTGGCGCTGAATAACTGCCCTGGATAATCAAACTCGTCGCGATAGGTGCCGTAATAGTTCTCATGCAACCCAACGGTAAGTTTGCCCTGAGAATAGTTCAAGGTTGTGTTGATGCGATTGTTGGGAGCGTAATGCTGAATGTCGACAACTTGATAGTCTGCAACGACCGAAGTATCCCGTTTCGTCACGTCCGTAATGTTGTAGTTATAAGCGAGCGTACCTGACAGGGTAGCGTCATTTGGTAAGCGCACCGTTTTTGTGAGCACTAAGTCGAGACCCTTTGTCCGCGTGCTAAAGCCATTCGTAAAGTACTGGACTGAACCGCCTTCACCAACATATGACAGAGCTGGTTGCGCCTGAATATCTGCGAGGCTGACATCGTAGGCGCGACTGATCGTAATGCGATCGCGCACGTCAATTTGGTAGGCATCCAAGGTAGCAACGAAATCGTTACCCGGGGTGAAAACGATACCGGCACTGAGATTTGTTGACGTTTCAGGCTTGATGGTTTTCGAGCCGTAGTACTTTGCGATGACACTATCCACAGGATAGGTGCCAATCTCGACTTGGGTGCCTGCATTGGTGAATGTGGTGGATACCGTCTGAACGTTCTGCTGGCCTGCTGTGGGGGCATGGAATCCGTTGCTCACCGTTGCGCGCAACGCGATCGCATCCGTCACGGTGTAACGCACCTGGAATTTGCCAAGGCTGGTTGAACCGAAGGTCGAATAATTCTCATAACGTCCTGCTACACCGAGCGTTAGGTGATCAGTCAGATCGCCTTCTAGATCCACATAGGCTGCGACGTTGCGGGTAGAAGCGCTGAACGTTGATGCATTGCCGCCGTATCCATTCGACGCGGTCGACTTAGTGGCAATAACTTGCGCGCCAGAGCCATCCGGTGTCGGTGTGCAGATCGTGCCTGTGCAGTCATATAGGGGTTGATATGCATAAGGTCCCGACGCGTAGGACGCCGCATCGCCCGCATGTTGAGAATATTTCTCATGATGCAGTTCAAGACCGAACGCGACGGACAACGGATTTATGAAACCCGGCGCTTTCAAAGGCGTCGACAGATCAAGACTGGCCGTGTACTCATCCTGTACGAATGCGCCGTCATTAAATGACGTGGGTGACTGCGGACCTAAGGATGGGTTCAGTGAGTTGCGCAGGCTCAGTGATAGTTCGTTATGGCCGCTAGTCAAAGAGAAGTCGTACGTGAGGCCTGACTCTGTCTTGCCTTTATATCCAGCTGCCGCAAAGCGCTCAACCGTTGTGCCGTAGAAGCGAGGCGTGAAGCCGGCAGGGTAGACGCTGGAGAAGTTGAACGTGTGCGCGTTATTGACGTATCCGCCGGCTGGGCAACCCGTCAGATTAGCCGTGCACGGATCTAGGTAGATGTCGTAGAAGGCGGCATTACGACCAAACGAGTTACCGTACTGATCAGTGACGTCGGTCGGCAGTCGGTAATTGAAGCTTTCATTCGCCGCGATGTGCGAGTAATTCCCAAAGAAATAGATTTTGTCGCCATTGGCCAACGGCAGCGCGCTGTTCAGGAAAACCTTGAGGCTATCCGCCGGCGGCGTGCCGAATTCCTGCACCGGGCCCGGGTAGTGGGGAAGTTGGGACGCCAGCGCCGGGTAGTTTTCTGCAAAGGCGATTGCAGACGGCCGTGTTGCGTTTCGAACAGTCTGTTCGTTGCTAGCCCATTCCGCTGAAAGGTTGGCGAAACCGCCAGTGCCTAGCGGTAGGCCCCAATTAAACGCGACTTCGCGATCGGCACCGTCCCGGGGAAATAAGCCGGTGTCATATTGTCCGTAGCGGGCAGTCGCCTCAAATCCGGTGTTATTTTCCCGGAATTGATAGTTCAGGACGCCAGCGATCGCGTCCGAGCCGTACTGCGCTGATGCACCGTCTTTGAGGATCTCCAGCGACCGGATCGCAATGGACGGAATCGATGCAAGATCAGGGCCTTGAGACCCAAATGACAGTTCAGTTTCGCCGCCTTGGTAGACCTGAACGAGCGAAGAGCGGTTCAGTCGTTTGCCGTTGAGCATGACGAGTAGCTCGTCGCCGGGCAAACCGCGCAGGGAGGGTGCCCGAACGAAGCTCGAGGCATCAGAAATTGAATTCTGTCCGACAGTAAAGCTGGGCACGGCATTCGATAAGGTGTCCAACATATTGGCTGTGGACTGTGAGGCCAGATCTTCGCCGGATAAGACGTCGATTGAGGCCGACGACTCAAGCACCGTTCGCCCCTCACGTCGTGTACCCGTAATGACCGTCTCATCGAGACTCGATCCGACGGTCGCAGGTTTTTCCGGGCCGCCGGGCGATTGTTGTGCTTGCGCGACAAATGTCGCGGTGATTGCCGCGAGCAAAAGTGGGTATGACTGGATCAATTTCATTTGTTTTATGCCCCTGTTGGCGCTGTTTGATCGTAGTGGTCGGTATTCTGTACCCCAATTTTGGTTTTCGCTAGGTCGCTTTTTCGAGACGTTAATGCAATCTAGTTATAATGGAGTTGTATGCGAAGTATTTTTAAGTCCATGATTTTAAATTAATAAAATAAAAATCAGCTTTGCCGTTCCATTGGGCGCGACTGTTTTCCCATCTACAAGTTTGATCGACTAATTTTGGGTAATAACCGATGTTGCTGAGTGCGCCTGATACGGTCGGTGATCTGCGCGGCCGAGATCGCCGAGCACGAATTGCACAGGTCAGATTTCAACAACACCTATCGAAATAGAGCTGTTCCGCTTCGACGCGAGTTGGCGTCGAGCTTCTTTCGATCAGTCTTCAGCCAACCGCCCAAACTCTGATCACGACGGCTGGCCTTGAGTCGGGCGAAGGTGAAACCGTACCCACAAATACTCTTCGATTGAGCCACTCATAGCGACCATTTGGCGCCTCGAATTCTGGCGTCGTGTACGCGTAATCGGCTGGCCAATCACCGGAGTCGCTGTGCCAAAGCCCATGGTTGCGAACCTGTATTTGGACGCCGTCCGAGGTTTCCATGAAGTAACTCGCGTCCAGTTCAAACCAGCCATCAGAGCGCAGGAGCTGCCAGTCCGCGCCGCCAGGGACAATTTTTCCGGAGAAGTCCGTCCCGTAAAAATCGCCCCCAATGATCGGTGCGCGAAAACGCTCGCCGTGAGGGGTTCGCCCGTGTGGGACGTCTTTCGCTAATAGGACCAGAGCTTCGTAAACAAAAGTCAGTCGAGGGCTTGGCGGCGGAGTGACCCCTGATTCGCCGCGTGCGCTGGCTGCGAAAAGGGCGGCGCCAGCGCCCATGACGAAGGAGCGCCGATGCGAATTAGGGGCGGTCATGGGAGCCTCGGGAAGAATCGGGTGAAGCCGCGGAAGTTGAGCGTTCAATCCATCGTTCGATATGCCGGTCAGCCATCATTAAAGGCATTGGGCCATCATCTAGCAACTGGTCGTGAAAGCGCCGCAAATCAAATTTTTGGCCTAGTTTTGTCTCAGCATGTCGGCGTAGCGCCAAGATGTGCAGCTCTCCGATCTTATAAGCCAAAGCCTGTGCAGGCCACGCGGTATACCGGGCGGTCTCGTAGTCAGCAACCGATCGGGGCAATGTTGTGTTTTGGAGCAGGCACTGCTCAGCTTGTTCAGGCACTTGGCCGCGCCAATGAATGGCCACATCCATGACAAGGCGACAGGCGCGCCAGACTTCGAAAGCCAACCGTCCGAAGCGCTCATACGGGTTGCGATAGACGCCCATCTCTACGCCGAGGTACTCGGAATACAACGCCCATCCTTCGACGAATGCAGTGATATCGTCTTTGCGCCGAAATGGGGGTAAATCTGAGCGCTCTTGCGCGAGTGCAATCTGTAAATGGTGGCCAGGAACGCCTTCATGGAGGATCCAAGCCGGCAATGAAAAGAGTGGATCTCCGTATGACCGAGAACCCACGACGACCGAGCCGGCGATACCCTTCGCAGGGTCGCCGGGGTCATAGCCGCTCGAGGACGCATCCAATTCCGGCGGTTTGCGCCGAAGCCCCCACGTCAGGCGCGGTAATTTGCCAAAAGAGAGCGGTAAGAGCGCATCAACTCGCTTGCCGATTTCGCTGCCTTTCTCGATGTACGACTCAAGATTCTGCGCATAGAACGCCGGTTCCGTGCGCAAGAACTCAATGAATGAGCGTAAGTCGCCTTGCCAGCCCGCCTCCCGCATAGTGACTTCCATTTCACGCGTGAGACGCGCCAATTCAGATTCCCCGATAGCCTCCACTTCCTCAGGCGAAAGCGGGAGGGTTGTGGACCGCCGAACCAAAAATGGGTAGTACGCCTCACCATCCGGGAGTTGCCGAGCACCGGTCGTTACTCGTGCGCCCGGGATGTATTCGTCTTCAAAAAAACGGACTAATTCGAGTTGTACTGGCTTGATTTGATCTTGAATGACCACGGCCGCCTCGGCGCGCAGACCTTGATTGACGTCATCGGGCAGTGTTGCCGGCACCCGTCGGAAGGGGCCGAGGAGGGGACTCGCTTCTACCGGTTGATCTGCCGCAATCTCGAGCGTCCTGAGGATGCCCTCGGCAATTGACCGGGGTTGGGTGAAGCCTGTTGCCAAACCACGGCGCATGTTTGCGATCTGCACTCGGTAATAATCCGGAAGCGCCTTTAATCTCGCAATCCAGGCTCGGGCATCGGCTTCGCTGCGGAGCACAGTCTGTGCCGCCGCATAGTTTGCCGTATTAAAAAAGCCATCTCCGTTATCAAAGGGGACACGCTCCTCATCAAATCGACCAGCTTCTATCAGTAGATCTAGTCGCCACGCTAATAACTCCCGGGTCTCGATTTCGGGAGACTGCGCCGGCGCTGAGCGCAAGGCACTCAGTCGATGACGCAATTGTCTAAAACCCTCCAGCCGTGCATGCACAGCTTCAGGTCGCACGTTCGGCCATCCCGGGCCAGACAGACCATCGGTTTGAGACGCTAAGGCCTCATAACTTTTCACTACAGCGTCGATCGAGTCGCCAACCTTAGCGGCAAAGGAGGCCGAGCCGGTCAAACAAGCGCCCAGAATTAATCCCGCGATCAAAGTCCTTTTGCTCATCGTTGCGTCAATTGATCGCGCTTGGACATTGGGAAGAATTCGATCGCAATACTGTCGCCCACCGGGTGTTGAATTGACGTGTCCCCTGTGTAGCCGTGGCGCTGATACATATGGCGACCCGTGCGAGTCGCCATCATTTCAAACGCCGAAAACCCCTCGGCCCGTGCCGCGCTCTCGCTTGCGCAAAGAATCGCCGTGCCTAAGCCTAGCCGAGTATGTTCAGGATGGACGAAAAACGCCCGAATACGCGCGCCGTCAGTCGTGGCGTCCAGTAATTCTGGCTCTCTGCCGGAACGAGAATCGCTTCCGAACAGCGTGCGTCGGCGACTCCATCCGCCCACGGCCACCAAGATAGAAGAATATTCGATCACGAAATACGTTTGATCTCGCAGCAACTGCGTGTCGACGCCGAAGGCACCCGTGAGTGCGCCTTCGATGACAGCCGACGAATAATCTTGGCTGCCCACTTCGCGCGCCGATCGCCCGATCACTGTCGAAATCTCCGAAGCTTCATCCAGCCTCGCTAAACGCAGGGTATATCCCGGAGGCAGCGACGGTTTTTCCATAAACACAGAGTTGGGGTCGTTCGTGTAGTCCCCGAATGGACCTCGACGTCGATAACCGGCTCGTTCGTAGAGCGCGATCGCTTCAGGCTGAAGATAGCCGGTCTCCAGCCGGAATACCGAAACCTTCCGGCGCGATGCTTCTGCTTCTAGGGCTGAGAGGATGGTGCGTGCCACGCCGCGACCGCGAGCGGATGGTGCCGTGTACATCCGTTTTAATTCGCCATAGCTGTCTTCCAGCACGATGGCGCCGCAGCCAACAGCGGCGCCGTCGGCGCTTCTCGCGACGATAAAGATCACGTTGTCTTGCGACAACGCCGAAAAATCGATGCCGTGGTGACTTTCCGCAGGATAGAGCGGTTTCTGATAGGTATCCAACGCTTCGATCAGCGCCATGATTTCAGGCTGATTTACCGACTCAATCGCTAAGCTCACCATGACTTTCCAAAAAACTCAGTATGGGGGTGACGTGACGCAATAGGCTTCAACGCTGGGACGGCGAGTTCAATTGCGCCTAAATAACCTATTGATCCGGTGTGGCGAAAGATTATCGTATTTGCGGCCAATCGCGGCGTTCCGTCTCGGTTTTCGGCACACGGGCACAGACGTTGAGCATCATTTCGAACGCCCAAGCAGGTGCCGGGCGGCGTGGCTCGAATTCTTTCACTGGCGGGCTTGCCAAAGCAGCGCGATATGCAAGCACGCGTCCAGGCCGTTGACCCCCTTTAGGCGGCGGTCGCTTCAGTGTGGTTCTGCCCAGAAGCGAAATGGCGGGGCCGCATCAACCATTTTAGGACAGCCGTCCCGCCTTGGCACTGTGGGAAGACCGGCTGCCCTATCGGCAGCCGGGTCCCCTTGAGGTCTCGTTTCGACGAGCGTCAGACGAGGCCTGATTTGGCGAGCGGTAGATCTCGCACTCGTTTACCTGTCGCAGCGAAGATCGCATTCGCAATGGCGGGCGCTACTACAGCGACCGACGGTTCACCAATGCCGCCTGGCGCTTCAGTACTGTCGAGCAGCAGCACATCGAGGGTCGGGACGTCATTCATACGAGCAACTCGGTAGCTGTCGAAGTTTGATTGTTGAACCTTGCCGTCCTCTAGCGTCACTTCGCTCCACAGTGCCTGCGGAAGTCCAAAGACCATGCCGCTGACGATTTGGGATTCGACAATTGACGGATTGACCTTCTGCCCACAGTCAACCACACAAGTAATCTTGCCGATCTTCGCCTTGCCGTCGACCAGCGAGATATCTGCAACGGCAGCGAGGTACGTGCCGTAACCCTCCATAACGGCGATTCCCTGATGCGTACCTGCGGGGGCTTTACCCCAACCTGATCGAGCTGCAGCTTCTTCCAGTACGCGTTTCGCGCGCGGCTGCTTGATCAGTAACGCGCGACGATACTCAAATGGGTCTTTAGCTGCCGAGTGAGCCAGTTCATCCATGAAACTCTCAACCATAAAGGCATTGAGTTGATGGCTAACAGACCGCAAGAAGCCCACGTTGATACCGATCTCATGGCGGAGGACGTCGACTTGCACATTGGGCACGTCGTAAAGATAGTTGGCCGCTGCCTCCACCATGAACGGGTCAACGGTGCCTGGTTTTGCGACGACCGGCGGGAACATCCGTGCCGTGATGGAGGGGCCCACGACGTTTAGATGGACGGCCGACGGATTGCCAGAGGCATCCAATGCGGCTGTCGCTGAGTTGTGAGCCGGCGGACCATAGGCGTCATGCGTGAAATCGTCTTCACGCGTCCAGATCAGCTTTACCGGCGCGCCAATCGCTTTCGAGGCTTCTACAGCTGCCGGAATAAAGTCGACTTCGAGTCGACGGCCAAAGCCGCCGCCGAGTAGCGTGGTATGAACCCCAACTTTTTCCGGCGCCATTCCGGCAGCGGCAGCGGCAGTGGCCTGCGCGATTTGTTGAATCTGCGTACCAACATAGATGTCGCAGCCATCTGCGCGGACGTCAGCCGTGCAGTTCATGGGCTCCATGGTCGCGTGAGCTCGCATCGGCAGCTCATAGGTTGCGCTGACGGTCTTTTTTCCGCCTTTTACGCCCGCGGCGCCGATACCATCCTTGCGGGCGGTGAGAGGGGCGCCCTTGGCATTAGCCAGTCCGGCTCTAATCGACGCAGTGCTGAGGTGCGCATTGACGCCGTCGTCCCAGCTGATTTTGAGCGCGTCGCGCGCAACGTGCGCCTGCCAGTAATGGTCGGCAACGATGACGACACCGCTCGAGGTTGTGACGACCTTGATGACGCCCGGCATTTTTTCAGCCGTGGTCGAATCGACACTCTTCACTTTGCCCCCAAGCACCGGGCTTTGCGAGAGTGCTGCGTACTTCAGACCGGGTAATTTGACGTCGATGCCGTATTCGGCTGTCCCATCGACCTTATTGGGGGTGTCGAGGCGTTTTGTCGCGGTACCGACAAGTTTGAGATCCTTGACGTCCTTTGGCTTGGCATCTTTTGGCGCCTCGCGCTTGGACGCGGCATCTGCCATCTCGCCGAACGTTGCCGATTGGCCACTAGGCCCCGTCAATTTCCCATCGGCAACCTTGATCTGGGTAGGATCAACTTTCCATGCATCAGCAGCAGCACCGACGAGCATCGCTCGTGCCGTAGCGCCAGCCGTACGTAATTTGCTCCAGCCTTCGCGAATGCTGGTGCTGCCGCCGGTAATCATTGTGCCGAGAAATACATTAATGAAAGCTTTATCTGCGGGCGCAAATTCAACTTTCACCATCGATAGCGGAACATCTAATTCATCCGCGATCAACATGGGCAGCGAGGTGTAGACACCCTGTCCCATCTCTGACTTGTCGATAATGATGGTGATGGAATTGTCACCGCCAATGTGCAGCCAGGCCACGGGTGAGCCACCAGGCCCAACCGGTGCAGCCTTGCCGCAGCCGGTGAGTGTGACGCCGATCAAAAGGCCGCCACTGGCCAACAGAGAGCCCTTCAGAAAGTCGCGGCGACCCAATTTGAGGTCATTTGAGAGGGGGCTCATTTAGCGGCCCCCTTCATCAGGTCGGCAGCTTTGTGAATCGCCGCGCGAATGCGTGGATAGGTGCCGCAGCGGCAGATATTGCCTGCCATCGCTGAGTCGATGTCTGCGTCAGTCGGGTTAGGGTTGCGCTCAAGCAAGGCAGTCGCCGACATGATCTGGCCGGATTGGCAGTAGCCGCACTGTGGCACATCCAATTCCATCCAAGCCTGCTGCACGGGATGCGAGCGGTCTTTGGAGAGGCCCTCGATCGTTCTGATTTCTTTACCAACCACGTTCTCAACCGGCGTTACACACGACCGGGTTGCCGAACCGTCGACATGGACGGTGCACGCACCGCATAGCGATTTGCCACAGCCAAATTTGGTGCCGGTCATGCCGAGATGGTCACGCAGTACCCACAACAGTGGTGTGTCCGGTGATGCATCGGTTTCAAGCGCTCTACCATTAATTTTCAGCGTAATCATGAATCTCTCCCCCCACGCAAATGACTTCAAAATCGGTTACGCGTCCGCGGCCGAGGTCGAGATGGCGGACACGCTCTCCCAACTGTCCCATGATCCTACCCTCGTTCACCCATGCCCGCCATGCTCCCGGGCTCCGGAACTTGAAGCCAGATTATCGGTCTGATCCAGTGCCAAGCCCGTCCGCTTGCCGATATCTGCTAAGGTTGGTCTGTGCGCTTACGGTCACTTTTAGCTCGGGTCGACGGTTTACGGGGTTTCCTGTTGGGAGTCCTCGTGATTCTGTACGCCAGTGCGCAATGGGTGGGGCTGGTCCATTCTGCCAGCCACGCACTGCATGACCGGGCCGCCCCTCACCCCATCGCATGCGCGGCTTGCATCGCCGCCGTCGAGTCTGCGGCAGGCCCGACGACGGCGGTCCCGGAAATAGCGATTCGGATCTCGTACAGTCTCCCCGTGGAGCCAATGCCGACTGCACGAAGTGGCGAGGTGCTGCTACTGCGCTATCTGTCTCGCGCTCCACCCGCTCTCCTCGGATAACTGAGTCCCGATCATAAGAATTGATCGGTAGTTCGGCGGGTACGAGCATTCAAGATCACATGTCCTATTCACAATTTTTTTTACGGCGGGCGGTTCTTGCCGGTTTGGCGCTCTTAACCGAGCCCAGTCTCGCTGAGACCGTTGAGCCCGCGCCCGCGACTGATCTCACTGAAATTCAGGTCACTGCTCGTCGCCTCGACGAAGCTCGCAATCAACTCATGCCCGAGATCGGCGCAAGTGAGTATCGCTTAGCAGCTGCAGATCTAAAAAATCTTCCGCTCGGTGAATCCACGCCTTTAAATCAAGTGCTCCTTCGTGCTCCTGGTGTTACGCAAGATTCGTTTGGCCAGCTGCACGTTCGTGGCGACCATGCCAACCTTCAGTATCGGATCAACGATGTGGTGATTCCGGAGTCGATTGCTCTCTTTGGTCAGGCGCTTAATCCAAGATTCGCCAATGAAATCAATCTACTAACCGGCGCTTTGCCGGCGCAATATGGCTATCGCACGGCTGGAGTCGTGGACATTCACACCAAGGGTTCTGACTACCACAACGGTAGCGAGCTCAATCTACTGGTCGGCTCGCCAGCACACCGGGAGTTTGATGGGGAGGTTAGTGGCGCCACTGAGGGGTGGTCCTACTATGCGACGGGCGGACATGTTCAAAATAACCTAGGGATCGAAAATCCGTTACCAACGCAGTCCGCGCAGCATGACCGGACCGATCAGTGGAGCGGCTTCGCCTACGCAGCGCACGTCTTGCCGACATCGGCACGGGTCAGCCTAATGGTTGGTCTTGCCGACGACTCTTTTCAGATACCAGTGCGGCCTGGACTGTCTCCGCTATACGTTTCACCGGATGATGCTCCGCCACTATCCGCAGCGCTTGACGATCGTCAGCACGAGGGCAACCGTTACGTCGTCCTCGCCTATGAGAACGCCAGCGGCGGACCGTTGCATTATCAGTTCGCTCTCTACGACCGCGAATCAGCAGTGCATTATCTTCCTGACTTAAAAGGAGATTTGGCCTTTTCAGGAGCCGCGGGTGATATTTCGCGCACCAATTCTCGCTGGGGAGTTCAATTCGATGCCAGTACTCCGGGCGAGCGACATACGCTCCGCTTCGGTTTGACCTACCACGATGAGGTGGCGCACACGACCGCCACGACAACGGTCTATCCCCTCGACGCGATGGGTGACGTGGTATTTAACTCGCTGACGATAGCTGACCGCTCGCGTACCGGCGCGCGTTTGTGGGGCGGTTATCTACAGGATGAATGGCATCCCTTGGATCGATGGACCGTTAATTTAGGTGCTCGTTTTGACGGTTATGACGGATTGATTCGTGAAACTCAGTTAAGCCCTCGACTGGCTGTGGTGGTTGAGTTAGACGGTGGGACGACCGTACACGCCGGCTACGCGCGGTACTTCACGCCACCACCTACGGAAAAGATTTCACCGGAATCAGTAGGCCTGTTCGCACAGACCACGGGTGCGGCGCCGTCAACCGGTGATGCGGCCGTACGAGCGGAGCGTTCCCATTACTTTGATTTAGGTCTTATGACGCGGCTCGCTCCTGCAGTGACCTTCGGTGTCGACGGGTACTTCCGTTCGATCACCGATCTTGGAGACGAGGGGCAATTTGGACCGGCCGTCTTATTCTCGCCTTTCAATTATGCGCGTGGTCGAATTTACGGCATCGAAACGACCGTGGGTTGGCGGCGGGGTACGACCAGTGCCTATTTGAATGCCGCATGGGGTCGGGCAGAAGCGACTCAAATTGTGACCGGCCAATACAATTTTGCGGCCGAGGAACTGGCCGCTATCGCCCGTCAGTGGATTCCTCTTGATCACGACCAACGGATCACGTTATCCGGTGGTCTTACGCAAGAAATCCGCGATACAACCGTGAGCGTCGATTTCATCGCAGGCTCCGGATTGCGAGACGGAGCCCTGAATGCAAACCATCTACCGAGCTACGTCACCTTCAACCTATCCGCACACCGGAAGATGATGCTGAGCTTCGTCGGTGAGCTCGAATGGACGCTTTCCGTCATTAACCTTTTCGATCGAGTCTACGAATTGCGCGACGGCACCGGTGTGGGCGTCGGCGCGCCGCAATGGGGACAGCGCCGGGGCGTCTACCTCGGCCTGAGTCGTGCCTTTGGCGGCTGATCCATCACACGGTGATGCCGAACTGCAAAGCCGCGAGTCGAGCGTATAGGGGATTGGTGGCCAGTAAACTGTCGTGGGTGCCTTCACCGACGATCTTGCCCTGATCTACAACGATGATGCGGTCCGCCTTCAAGATCGTCGCCAGTCGATGCGCGATGATGAGGGTTGTTCGGCCTGCCATCAGTTGCTCCAGAGCGACTTGAACGAGCCGTTCGCTCTCGGCGTCGAGTGCGCTGGTCGCTTCATCAAGCAGCAGAATAGGCGGATCCTTCAGGACGGCGCGAGCGATTGCCAGCCGTTGCCGCTGGCCTCCCGATAAACGCAAGCCGCGCTCGCCAAGAAAAGTGTCATAGCCGTTCGGGAGTTCCTGGAGGAATCCGTCCGCTGCGGCCGCTTGGGCTGCGCTCTCGATGTCGCTTGTAGATGCGCCAGGTTTGCCGTACCCGATGTTCTCGTAGGCACTTGCCCCAAACAGCACGGTATCTTGCGGCACGAGCGCGATCTGCGATCGCAGCGCTTTGGGATCGAGCGTTGCAATGTCGACGCCATCGATCATGACGCGACCTATCGCAGGATCATAAAAGCGCAGTAACAATTGGAAAGCAGTGCTTTTTCCGGCACCGGATGGGCCAACCAGTGCGACGGTTTCGCCAGGCGCTACGTCGAGGTTGAATTCCGTGAGTGCCGACGCATCGGGGCGCGACGGGTAGTTAAATGTGACCGCCTCAAATCGAATTGCGCCTGCCGTTCGGCTTGCAAGGTGCGCAGGGTTCTCGGGCGACTCGATCGACGGTCGGGCGATCAACAGCTCGGATAAACGCTCCATGGCGCCAGCGCCGCGCTGCATCTCTCCGAACGTTTCGCTAAGCATCGCTGCCGAACTGCCGACATAAACGGCATAAAGCAAGAATTGTCCGAGTTGGCCTCCCGTCATCGTGCCCGCCAATACTTCATGCGCACCTAGCCAGAGCACAGCCGTAATCGCTCCAAAGACTAGCGTTGTCCCGAGGGCGGTCAGTACCGCGCGAACCCGAGTGCGGGCGATGCCGACACTGAAGCCCGCCTCGACCGCGCTGTTATAACGACGGCATTGCAGATCTTCGAGGGTGTACGCTTGCACAGTCTGAATCGCGTTTAACGTTTCCCCGGCGAGACCGCTGGAGTCTGCTACTCGGTCCTGAGCATCCCGAGACAATTTGCGGACTCGCCGACCGACCCAGACTAGCGGCACAACAATGACCGGCAAAAATAGAGCAAGTGCACCGGTCAATTTAGGGCTAGTCAGCGTGAGCATGACGAGCGCGCCGATGAGGTTAAGAACCGAACGCAATGCAATGGATAGGGACGAGCCGGCGATGGTCTGTACCAACGTGGTGTCCGTATTAAGCCGAGATAGGACTTCCCCCGTTCGGGTTACCTCGAAGAAAGTTGGATCCATGGCGACGACGCGGGCGTAGACAGCGCGACGTACATCGGCGACCAGTCGCTCACCCAGCCAGGTGACGTGGTAGAACCGAAGTGCGGCAAACCCACCAAAAGCTGCAGCCGCCAGCAAAAAACCGACAAAATAACGATCAATCGCCACCGCGCTCTGCGCTGCAAGCCCATGGTCAATCATTTGTCGTAGCGCGATGGGCAGCGCTAGCATGGCGGCTGCCGCGATCACCAGTGCAGCTAAGGCGATCAGAGCGCGAGAGCGATAAGGCTGCAAAAAGGGCTTAAGCGCGGCCAGGGGTCGTAAGGAACGCGATTTTGGTCGGTCAGACGGTTGGGCAGACATATCAATACTCGCTTCAGGGCCTCATGCCCGACGTTGTGAGTGTACCGTTCGATGCCAGTCTTCGGGCTGTCATCGCGGCCCAGAGGCAAAGAAGAGGCAATTTGCGGGAACTCGCAGAGGCTTGCCCCGTCTAATCTCTACGTGGCGTTTACATTCTGTCATCTGCGCGGCACTCAAAACGTTGTTACCGTTGGGATAGAGTCCTCGAACGCTTGAATTGGGAGCTCTCAAATGTCGAAATATTGGTTGCCTGCAGTTTTATTCGGTGGTTTGTCGCTGACGGCTTGCGTCGAATCGCCGCCGCCACGTAGCTATTACCATCGACCGTATCCGGTGGCCGCAGCGCCGCGCTACCAAGAAGTCATCGCCTATCCAGCGCGCGGGCAAACACCGGAGCAGTTAGACCGTGACCGCTATGACTGTCACCGTTGGGCTGCCCAACAGACCGGTTTTGATCCCGCGCAATTGCCCACTGCACCGCCGAGTCGTCCTGTAGCTCAGGAGCCGATACCGGGTTCCGGTCTCACCGTTGGCGCGATCGCAGGCGCTGTACTGGGTTCAATCATTGCGCCTCGAGGCAGCGAGGGTGGCGGTGCGATCGTTGGTGCTATTACGGGCGGCGCGATTGGCGCCGCCACCGAGAACGCGGAACGGGCTGATGCACAGCGCGACCGTGCACTGTCTCAATCCGCCGGACCCTCCGGCGGCGGTGAAAAAGCAGGGGCTTACCGGCGAGCGATGACCGCATGCCTTGAGGGTCGAGGCTATTCGGTTAAGTGAGGATTGCTATGAAGCACCCAACCATCATGTTGTTTGTCACGTGCGCGCTTGCGTTGACCTTGGCGCCCGCAATGGCTGACCACCCAGATCGATTTGGGCCTAGGTCTGGTGATTACCATGAAGGCCATCAACCGTTCGCCCCCCGCGGAACGGTCATGACCTCCGTACCGCGCGGCGGTTACGAAGTTCACCACGGCGGTGGTCGATACTGGTATCACGGCGGTAATTGGTACGCTCCCTATGGTCCGCGTTGGACCGTAATAGCACCGCCGATTGGTGTGTTTGTGCCGATCTTGCCGGGCTTTTACTCAACCCTATGGTTCGGTGGGGTTCCGTATTACTACGCAAATGACGTGTACTATGTCTGGCGTCAGGAACAGCGCTCATATGAAGTTGTTCCGGCGCCAGAAGGGGCGGACGGTGCGCCGCAAGCCGCTCCGGCAGACCTCTACGTTTACCCGCGCAATGGTCAGACCGAAGCGCAGCAATCGGAGGATCGTTACCAGTGCCATCGCTGGGCTTCAGATCAAACCCATTTCGATCCAACCCGTCCGGGCGGTGGAGAGGTGGTCAACAATGTGTCCATCGCGCGGGCCGAGTATCTTCGAGCGATGAGCGCATGCCTCGAAGGTCGCGGCTATACAGCCAAGTGAAAGCTGCATTTGTCGGCTGCGCTTTATCCGTGTGCGCAGTCGTGATGGTGGGTTGCGGGGGCGGACCACGTCTTGCTCCCACGCCATCAAGTCCAGTTAATTTATCTGGCCACTGGGTTCTGGAAGTGGGAGCAAGTGACGACGCACAAGCGCTAATCAGGGCGGCGCTACCGCGAATTAGAGAGCTACGGCGAGCGCGTTACGATCTTTGGGGAAATGAAGTTCGCGAGGGCGCCGAGCCAGATTCGATGCCACCGGGTACCGATCGGCGGTCAAGTCGCTCCGGCCAAGGCGGCGATGGCGATCGCGGATTCACGAGTCGTGAGGCCGTTCCTGCATGGGGGCGTTTTCCTCCATTCGAATTTGTCGGACACTTTGCACTGCCATCAAAGCGCCTCGATATCCAACAGGATGCTCGCACCGTCCGGGTAGGCGTGGATGCTCGGGGGCGCGCCTTTATTGCTGGAGACGACGAACCGATCAACCTGACGGATCGGTATGGGTCACGCGCCTTGCGGGGAGGGTGGGTGGCCGATGCCTTTGTTGTCTCGAGCGACGATGGGAAACACGTGCGAGTTGTCGACTCAGTGCGTTATACCCGTGACGATCGCATTCATCGGATCCTGGAAGTGCACGTCACCGGGGTAAAAACGATCACGATTCACGCACAGTACCGACGCGCAACCGAGGCGGAATTGTCGGCCGCAGCCGACGAAGGCCCGCCCGCGCCAAATCGTTAGGGCCTGGGTGGGCGCTTGCGCCGCTCAGGTGATGCGCTGCTGTCGACTGAACTCGCCATCTCATAGCCGGTGTTTTACGGCCGCAAGCGTTAGCTCGTTTTGTTTTCCAAACCTAGAAAAGAGTTCTAAAGCTTGGGTGACGCCGGCTAAGGCGAGCCCACGTGTTGCGTTTACAACGTTCTTTTGGCGGTGTTAGAGTCACATGGCTAACTGAGTAAGTTGGCAATGACCGAAATTACGGTTTTGCAATAAACGGTCAAGGCGCAAGCCATCCGTCCATTAAGTCGGTAGGCTACGTTCACGAGAACAACAGGTGCCTCCATGCCGAAGCGGTTGCCCATTGAATATGCCGATGCCTCTCCCGAGGTTCGAGCTGTATACGACGACATCATGGCGACTCGTAAGACCGATTGGATTAATAATTTTTGGAAAGTGTTGGCGCACGACCCCCCAGCTTTGCGCAGGATTTGGTCCAACATCAAGGACGTCATGGGGCCCGGTGAGCTCGACCCCTTGGTCAAAGAACTCTTGTATGTTGCCGTCAGCGCATCAAATGGATGTCATTACTGCATCGCTTCGCACGGTGCAGCCGCTCGCAATAAAGGTATGTCGGAGCAGCAGTATTCAGAACTACTCGCGATCGTCGGTCTCGCCAACGAGACCAATCGATTGGTCACGGCACTTGGCGTAGACATTGACGACCGATTTCTCTAACCGAAAATCATTTAGGACTTTCAATAACAATGGCAACACCAAACGCGAACGCCGTGTCCCACCATCGTTGGGACGATATTCCTGCCGAACCAATGAAAGGGACGATCACGCGTAAATTAGTGACCGGCGAACGACTGATGATTGCGCACGTTCACTTGAAGAAGGGTGACGATGTGCCTCGTCATCATCACGAAAACGAACAACTGACCTACATCATCTCCGGCGCATTGCATTTTTGGTTCGGTGAAAATGATGAGCGTGAGATCGTTGTACGTGCCGGTGAGGTTGTGGTGATCCCCTCAAACGTCCCGCATCGAGCGCTGGCTCTCGAAGACACCCTCGACTGCGACATATTCAATCCGCCGCGTATTGATTGGCTCACGGGAACTGACGACTACCTGCGTCGTTGAGGTTATAAGAAATTGAATCTCAACATTAAAGGCCGCCGAGCTCTGGTGATGGGCGCGTCCCGCGGGCTTGGAAAGGCTATTGCAGCTGCGCTAATCGCTGAAGGGGCTGAGGTGGCCATCTGTGCCAGAAATGCCGAGCGAATTGCGGCGGTCGCTAACCAATTAGGGGCTGAAGGGATCGTCTGCGACCTCTCAGTTGACGGGGCTGCGTCTCGTGTCGTTGCTGAAGCCTCTGCCCGATTGGGTGGCCTCGATATTTTGGTGGTCAATACTGGAGGTCCTCCAGCGGCAACCTTTGATTCGATCACGGACGCCGGTTGGCGGCAGGCCTTTGAGGGATTATGGATGAGTGCGGTGGGCGCAATTCGTGCCGCGTTACCGGGAATGCGTGCTCAACAACATGGGCGCATTATTGTCGTCACATCCATCGCAGCCAAAGAGCCCGTGCCCAATTTGATGTTGTCTAATTCTCTGCGCGCAGGCCTGCACGGCCTAGTGAATGCATTGAGTAAAGAAGTTGCGTCAGATCAGATCACGGTTAACGCGTTGATGCCCGGATATCAATTGACTGAGCGTCTCATCGAATTGAACGTCGATGAGACGAAGGCATCTACAACTATTCCGGCTGGACGGATCGGAACACCTGAAGATTTCGCTGCTTTCGCTGCCTTCCTCGCATCTCGACAAGCCAATTACGTGACCGGCCAAGCAATCTGTGTTGATGGTGGCGTGCTGCAGTCGATCTAAGCGAGATTGCGATCCCAGACAAGTTTATCTACCCAAACTATTTAGTTGAAATTTAGGGGCTGAAAATAATGATTAACCGATCGAATAACCCGAGAATTGGTGGCTTGTTGAGCGCGACGCTTGCGCTTGGTGTCGCGCAGGTGTTTGCCTCTTCGGCCCGAGCTGCCGAGACAGCGCCCGCGGTGTCTGGAGGTCTTGAAGAAATCGTCGTGACCGCACAGAAGCGAGCCCAGAACTCACAGGAAGTGGGTATCGCTATTTCGGCAGTATCCGGCGACGACCTCAGCGCACTGGGCGCTGTCAGCGCGAGTGACATCACGAAGTCAATGCCCGCGGTGGTGTTGACTCAGCCTAACGGTCCTTCTTCATTCAGCTTGTCAATTCGCGGCGTCACGCAGAATGACTTTGCCGATCATCAGGAGAGTCCTGCCGCCATTTACGTCGACGACGTGTATGTCAGTCAGATGGCCGGGCTTGCCTTCTCAATGTTTGATATGGAGCGCGTAGAAGTATTACGCGGGCCTCAAGGAACTCTATTCGGACGTAACGCAACGGGCGGACTGGCAAACTTTGTCACTCGGCGCCCAACGGCCGACACCAACGGCTACGTTGATGTGACTATTGGTCAGCACAATCTGACCCGCGTCGAGGGCGCGGTTGGCGGTGCGATTGCCGATAACATCGACGGTCGATTCTCGTTTGAGAGTAATCACTACGACCCGATCTTCCACAACATCGCTGGTGGTGCTCCGGATTCTGAGAACGGAAACGACTGGGGTGTCCGTGGGCAACTGTTGTTCAAAGATGTTGCCGGCGGTGAAACGTTATTGAATGCCCGTGCCAGTCGCTCCGACCAGCGTGCCGGCGGTTGGGAGCAGTACGCCACCAACCCAGGCGCTGATGGTTATAACCAGCTGGCGGGTAATGCCAATATCTGGGGAACCGGAGCAGGCGCGAATGCCAGCGGCATTCCGAATAGCCCAAACTTCACGACCACTAATAACCGAGCCGGATACGCTCGAATCAAGACCAGCGGTCTCTCGGTGAAGTACACCAAAGATTTTAGCGGCACGACCTTTACCGGAATTGTCGATTATTCCAAGCTGAAGAAGGAGTACCAGGAAGACTCCGACGTGTCGCCATACACGATCTTCCAATTCTTCAACGGTAGCGATGTCGTTCAGAAGTCCATTGAACTGCGTCTGAATGGTGGCGACAAGCAGCTGCAATGGCAGGCCGGCATTTATGGACTGAATATCAACGGTGACTATTACGAGGGCTGGGAAGGTCCGGCATTTTTCGGTGCTCGAGAGTTCGTCGATCAGTCGCAAAATGGTGGTTACACGAATCCCAATAACGCCTACTACCAGACTTATAGTGGCGTGCCAGGGCCATGGCCTTATTCGCCATCGCCCTATGTGGCGGGAAGCGGTCCGGGCTTTGTTATCGGTGGCGCTTCACCGTCGCCAGACGGCGGTTTGCCGGCAACACGCGCGCCCTACAGCTTGCAGACAAAATCCTACGCGGCGTTCGGTCAGATCGAGTATCGCCTATCCGATATGGTCGGCCTCACCGTCGGCGCTCGCGTGACTCGTGACCAGAAGGACTACACGTTTAGTTGGAGTCCGTATGAGTACTTTCCTCAGAGCACGACCGGCCAAATCCTGCAGTTAACGCGGCCCGATGGGCTGCAGTTGAGCGGTGATTACAATGGGAGTCGCTCCGATACCCTGTGGGCTGGTAAGGCTCAGCTTGATTTCCATGTTGCCCCTGACGCGTTGCTGTACGTGAGCTACAACCGCGGCGTTAAGGGCGGTGGGTTTACCGCGCCGTTGTTCCCATCCACCATCCAAAACAAGGATGACCTGACTTTCCGTCCGGAAGTACTGACCTCCTACGAGGCGGGCTTCAAGACTGAATTCCTGCAACACACGGTCCGTTTAAACGGAGCGGTTTACTACTACGACTATAAGGACTACCAGGCCCTTATTTACACGGTCAGCCTCGAACAGCTCATTGTGAACGCCGATGCGACCCATAAGGGCGCTGAGGTTGACTTGCAGTGGGCACCGAACGATGCGTGGCGTTTTGGTTTGGGTTTGTCCTATGTCGACGCCTTGGTTAAGAACGTTCCTGGGCGAGTCCGAGGCGACTACAGTTTGGTCTACGGCAATTACGTGCCGGGAAATGCACCCAAAATTTCGGGTAATGCGCTCGCCCGATACACCACCCCGGTGGCTGGCGGTCGGCTGTCGTTCCAGGTGGACGGCAATTATCTGTCACGCTTCTGGTTTAACTTAGCCGATATGCCGAGTGTCGAGCAAGCGGCCTATGGCATCACGAATGCGCGTGTGTTCTATACCCCGGCAAGTAACAAATTCGAGGTCGGCCTGTCAGTCGAAAATCTCTCGGATAAGCACTACGCCATGATGGGGTTCGATAACACAGGTATTAACGGCCTCGCTCAGCGGTATCCAGGCATGCCTCGTTGGGTGAAAGCCCACGTGAACTACAAGTTCTAAGCCGAAATGGGTGTGCGGATGGGTGCTGGCGCAGCCATCCGCCTCCACATAGCCAAAGGAGACATTGCAGTGAACATTATTCGACGTGCTGTGCTCGGCGCACTCATTGTGTTGACTACCGGTTCGGCCGCGCTGGCCGAAAAGCCTGCTAAAGCGGCTACGCTTAATGAGGTCTATGCGACACTCTCGGCAAAGACTTTTGTTGATCTGACGCACGCCTTCGGTCCCTCCACGCCGCACTGGAAAGGGTTTGGCGAGGAGACCGTGAATACAATGTACACGATCCCAAAAGATGGCTTTAAGGTGCAGCAATTCACCCATGTTGGTCAGTGGGGAACCCACATTGATCCGCCGGCTCATTTTCATGATGGCCTGCGCACGGTCGATGAGGTGCCTCTGACGGAGACCATCATGCCCTTGGTCGTGCTCGACGTGCATGACAAAGTTGCCAAAAATCCCGACTACACGCTGACGTTGGACGACGTCAAAGCCTGGGAATCTAAGCACGGTCGCATTCCGAAAAACGCTTTTGTGGCTATGCGCACGGATTGGTCGAAGCGATGGCCAGACGACGCTGCGATGCAGAATCGTGATGCGCAAGGCCACGCGCACTATCCGGGTTGGAGCAAGGAAGTTCTACAATTGCTCTATGAAGACCGAAAAATTACCGCCTCCGGTCACGAAACGACGGATACGGATCCAGGCTTTCAGACGGACAAGGATGATTACTCGCTTGAGAGCTACATCCTAGGGCTGAATCACTATCAAATTGAAATGTTGGCCGACCTCGATAAGGTTCCAGAGTCAGGTGCTCTGGTCTTTATCAGTTGGCCAAAGCCTGAGGGTGGCACGGGCTTCCCGGCACGCGTTATCGCAATTTTGCCCTGACACGATGGCGGTTCGGCATGGATGCCGAACTGCCCTTGTAGAGCTTAAAACCCAGATCTTTCTCCTCACTGACAAGAATACGCCACGATGAAAATGACTATGAGTGGCGACGGGTTGCCCGCGCGCCTGAACGGCACGTTTCTATGAGCACACAACGCTGGTCCACTGACCTCGGCTTTCTACTCGGAGCCGTTGGTGCAGCGGTGGGTCTGGGTAGTATTTGGCGCTTTCCCTATCTCACAGGTGCCGGTGGAGGCTTCGCCTTCATCATCGTCTTCGTACTGGCTTGCCTTGTGTTTGGTGCGCCGATGCTCATTGGAGAGGCGGTGATCGGCCGCTTAGCGCGCACAAGCCCCCAGAGTGCTGCCGGTACGATTGCGGCGCGTTACGGTTTCTCCCGCGGTTGGAATATCGTCGGATGGACGGGGCCGTTGGCGGGCTTTTTGGTGACGTCGTACTACTCGATGATCGCCGGTTGGGTGCTGGCCTATACATGGTTATTCATCACTGGCCAGTACGCGCGCGGGGGAGTTGCGCAGACGACCCAACTTTTTCATGCGATCGTCAGCAATACGTGGGCAGCTTCGGGCTGGCAGCTGAGCTTTTTTGCGATAGTGACATTGATATCCGCCCGTGGAGTCAACCGCGGTCTCGAATTTACCAATCGATGGCGAGCGCCAGCCCTCCTCTTCGTTCTGCTCTTGCTCGTGGGCTATTCACTCGAAACCGGTGACGTTGTTAAGGGCCTGCACTTCGCGTTCGCGCCGGATTTCAGTCGGCTAACGCCCACCGTGCTGCTCGATGCGGTTGGCCAAGCATTTTATGCGTTGGGAATTTGCGTTGGCGTCATGATGGTCTACGGCAGCTATATGCCGGCCAGCGAGCCGTTAGGTCGAAGCGTAGTCGCCGTCATCGGATCGATCTTGGTAGTCTCCGGTCTTGCGACGGTCGTTATATTTCCACTGGTTTTTCACTACGGACTGAACCCCGCAAGTGGTCCGGAACTTGTTTTTCAAGTCCTCCCCGTCGCCTTCGCCGAAATGCCGGGTGGTCGAGCGGTGGGATCGCTGTTCTTCGCTTTGCTGGTCTTGGCGGCCTTAACGCCGACCTTGGCGTTGATGGAGCCATGGATTTCTTGGCTTACCGAGCGCTTTAAATTGACTCGCACTGTGGCGACGTTGATCGCAACAACCACCTGCTGGCTAGTGGGGCAGGGGTCGGTGGCTTCTTTCGGCGCTTGCGCGGATTGGCATCCGCTGGCCGTGATTCCGCGTGTGGCACACCTGAATCTATTTGGAATTGTCGATTTTGCTAGCTCAAATGTGTTGATGCCACTGTCTACGCTGTTCGTCAGCGTGTTTCTTGGCTGGAGATTAGGTGGGCGTGTTAGCAATATCGACTACGGCGGGCTGTCGCCGCGACAATACCGGGTGCTGGTATTCGCATTGAGATACCTGTGTCCGATGGGAATCCTCGTTATCCTTTCCGTTGGCTTGGCTGGGTAGGCTGAGCGCAATTCGTATACGCTGACGACACGATCGATTCAGGCCCACCATAGGCGTCGAAAATCTCTGACGGGACCGGGGTCTTGCGGAAGAACTAAGGTAATTTCATGACGAACTATACGATTTCCCCTGATGTAGCGAGCGCGCTAAAGAGCTTTTCGCTACCTGAAAAACTCGGATTCGGCCTCGTGCTTGCTCCGGTCATGTATTCGGTCGAGTACGCCGATGGGCAGTGGGGTAAAGGTGCGCTGACCCCCTATGGGCCCATCGAAATTGCTCCAGGCGCGCGGGCCTTACATTACGGCGAGTTCGTGTTTGAAGGGATGAAGGCGTATCGAGCGGGTGTCGCCTGGCCTAATTTATTTCGAGCGCAAGACAACTTCGAACGGCTTGCCCGTTCGGCCGAACGCCTAGCCATGCCGCCGGTACCTGAGAATTTGTTCTTCGAGGGAATTGATGCCGTGGCCGGCGCGATGGCAGATTTCATTCCTACGGGTGACGGTAAGTCCCTATATTTAAGGCCTTTTCTTTACGGGTCTGAGCCTGGTTACTTGCTGCGAAATTCGAACACCTTCCGATTTATGGTGATCGCAAATCCGGTAGAGGCTTATGCGAGCGGACCGCTTAAGGTCGCTATCGAGCGTAAAGATGTGCGGGCAGCAGTTGGCGGTGTCGGTGTAGCTAAGGCGTCGGCCAATTACGCTGCGTCACTGCGGGCTTCAAATTCGACTTTAGCGCGTGGCTATACGATTGCATTGTGGTTAGACGGCGCTGAGCACCGATATATTCAAGAACTATCCGGCATGAACGTGTTTGCCGTGATCAATGGTGAGCTGCACACGCCGCAGCTCGACGGCGCCATTCTCCCAGGCATTACCCGCGATTCGCTGGTCACATTGGCGAGGCATCGCGGCTACACCGTCGTTGAACGACCCATGCTCATCGATGAGTTGTTGCAGCAGATACAGAGCGGTACCTGCACCGAGGTCTTTGCCTGTGGAACCGCAGCAATTGTGGCCCCGATCGGTGTGCTTGGTGATGCGGACGGGCGCGACCATATACCGGCAGCGGTTGACGTCGTTGCGCAAGAATTGCGTCAGGCACTGCTGGCCATCCAGGAACGGCGCGCGCCCGATCCATTCAACTGGACCCGCGACGTCTCTCGTAGTTCACGAGACTAAGCTTGCGACTACCGAACACCCGCGGAGCCGCGGTGCGGGCTGGGCTCTGGGATATGCTGCCGGCGAGTCCGGCGATTGCTGCTTGGTCGTTAGTGACCGGCGTGGCAATGGCCAAGTCAGCACTCACCCTAGGGCAGGCAGTCGGGATGTCCTTGATCGCCTATGCAGGCGCGGCCCAGTTGGCGGCTTTGCCGCTGATGCTTGCGGGTGCGCCCATCGCCGTAACGGTTTTGAGCGCATTGGTCGTTAATTTAAGATTCGTGATTTATAGCGCTGCGCTAGCGCCTTCATTTCGCATGCTGCCGATGCGCGAGCGCTTAACGCTCGGTTACCTCATCTCCGATCTAGGTTTTGTCTTTTACATGCGTCATGAAACCACGCTGCGTGCTGATCCCATGCGTACTTGGTATTTCTTCGGCATGGGTCTTCTTGTCTTCGTAATTTGGCACCTAGCCTCCTTAGTCGGCTTATTCGCGGCGACGTTTATTCCATCCAATTGGGGCTTAGATTTCATCGGCGCGCTGGCTCTGCTGGCTGTGCTGGTGCCGATGTTGGCAGTACGCTCGGCCCAAATCGGTGCGGCCGTCGCCGCCGCGTTCAGCCTTGTCCTGCGCGGATTGCCATTTAAGCTCGGCGTAATTGCCGCGATACTTGCGGGCATCGTCGCGGCCATGGCCGTGGATCGACGAAAAGAAGTTTCCCCGTGAGCCCCGAGACAAAAATTTGGATTGCCGTATTGGGTGTCGGGGCTACGGCCGTGGTGACGCGCTGTAGCTTTCTGCTGTTCGGCGAGCGCTTGGTTCTGCCCGAGTCTGTTGAGCGAGCTCTCAGACTGGCTCCGGCTGCGGCCCTCGCGGCAACCCTGGCGCCGAGCGTGATCATCATGGATGACGGGGCTCTAGGTGCTGTTGAGAACCCACGGTTCGCTGCAGCTATCGTTGCCGCTATCGTGATGTGGGCATCACGCCAAATGCTATGGTCAATGGCCGCCGGACTCGCGGCATACACCGCGGTCCGGCTTCTGGCTTGATCGGCTCGCTTATTCTTCCATGAGGAAGCTGCGCAGCTGCTCCGAACGGCTCGGATGACGTAACTTGCGCAGCGCTTTAGCTTCGATCTGACGAATACGTTCCCGGGTGACATCGAACTGCTTACCGACTTCCTCAAGGGTATGGTCGGTGTTGAGGTCGATACCAAAACGCATCCGAAGCACTTTGGCTTCGCGTGGCGTCAATTGCGCAAGCACCGCATGGGTGGTCTCACGCAAGCTTTCCATCGTGGCCGATTCCAGTGGTGACTGGACCGAGGCGTCTTCGATGAAGTCACCAAGATGCGAGTCCTCGTCGTCGCCGATCGGTGTTTCCATCGAAATCGGCTCTTTGGCGATCTTAAGGACCTTGCGCACCTTGTCCTCAGGCATTTCCATCCGCACAGCCAACTCATCCGGAGTGGCCTCGCGGCCCATTTCCTGAAGCATCTGCCGCGAGATGCGGTTCAGCTTGTTGATCGTTTCGATCATGTGGACTGGGATGCGGATGGTGCGAGCCTGATCGGCGATCGAACGCGTGATGGCTTGGCGAATCCACCACGTGGCGTAGGTAGAGAACTTATAGCCGCGGCGGTATTCGAATTTGTCGACTGCCTTCATCAGGCCGATGTTGCCTTCCTGAATCAAATCGAGGAACTGTAAGCCACGATTGGTGTACTTCTTAGCGATCGAAATCACGAGGCGAAGGTTGGCTTCCACCATTTCCTTCTTTGCACGTCGAGCCTGAGCTTCGCCGACCGCAACCTCACGATTAATCTCCTTCACCTCATGAATCTTGAGATGAAGGTTCTTCTCTAGGTCAAGAATCGTCTGTTGCCGCGCGATTACTTCTGGCTTCAGCTTGGCCAACGCCGCTGAATGCTTGCGCTTGAGCTTAATCTGCTTATCGATCCAATCCGTGCTCGTCTCGTTCTTTGGGAAGACGGTGATGAAGTCTTTGCGCGGCATGCCGGCCTGCTTAATGCAGACCAACATGATTTCTTTCTCAAGACCGCGGATGGTCGCGACGTGATCACGGAGATTGTTGATCAGCGCGTCAAACATCTTTGGCGACAGCTTCAGTTCCATGAACTGTTCTTGAAGCTTCTTGCGCAGTTTGACGACCTTAGGATCTTTCGGCGTCGCGCCATCAAGCGACTTCACAATTTGCACGTGAAGCTTCTGAATGGCAGAGAAACGACGCGCTGCCTCTTCTGGATCCGGGCCAGTCTCGGCGCCTTCTTCGTCCTCAGCCTCCTCGTCGTCGTCCTCCGACTCGCCCTTGTCCGCTGCCATCAGCTTCGGATTCTGCGGCTGAGCGATTTCATCTGGAGCATTGGGATCAACGAAGCCGACAATGATATCTGCGAGGCGGCCTTGGCCACCCTTTACCGGTTCATAAGCGCCGAGAATAAAGTCGTAGGTCGATGGGAAATTAGCCAGCGCAGAGCGCACGGCGTCCAGACCTTCCTCAATTCGCTTGGCGATCCTGATCTCGCCTTCTCGCGTGAGCAGTTCAACCGTGCCCATCTCGCGCATATACATGCGGACGGGATCGGTCGTGCGACCAAACTCTGCGTCGACCGTGGCCAGAGCGGCAGCGGCTTCTTCAACCGCTTCGTCATCCGTGGCGACCGGACCATCGGCCATAATCAAGGATTCGGCGTCCGGTGCCTTTTCGTACACCGGGATACCCATGTCATTGATCATGTTTACGATGTCTTCGATCTGCTCGGGATCGACGATTTCGCTTGGCAGGTGGTCGTTGACCTCACCATAGGTGAGGAAGCCTTGCTCTTTGCCTTTGGCAATGAGCAGCTTGAGCTGGGATTGACGCTCGTCTGGCACGCCAGAGGCTGGTGCCGCAGATTTCTTTTCGCTCAAGGGAAGACCCCTTAGGGGAGACAGACAAATAGCCCAGTAGTTTACACCGCCGCGCCCGAAATCCCAAGTTCCCCGAATTAAATCAGGGGCTTGTCAAGAATCGTGCCGGATCGCGTCTGGCGCTAGCGCGCCGATTTGGGGGCGGGCTTCGGCCGCGCTTGGAGCTCCCTAAGCTCCTGTTTTTCCGAGTCCGTTAGCGCATCTGTGGCTGCTTTTTGGATGAGCTCATCGATGCGGCGCTCTGGGCCGGCCTCGCGCATGAGGCGATCGACGGCAGCGGTAAATTCTCGCTGGGCAGCCTCAGCCGGCAGATCGGGGAGCGGTTGTGAGGCTAAGGCCAGCAGGCGGCCATGCTCAGGCCGATCTCGCCACCGTTCGACCAATTGGCCGGTTGAGAGATTCGGCGTTTCATGAAGCATTTCAATGATTTCTGCGAGCACTTCTAATCCGCGCTCGCCGCCGAGGCGCAAGGATTCCGGGTTGCGTACTGCAATGGCGGCTTGGGGATACTGGAGTAAGTGGGCGAGCGCCTGACTCAGTAGCGAGCCACGGCCTGTGATCGGCCGACTACGTCGGGTTTCAATTACTGGCGTTCCGACGCCGCCGCCTAAGCCGAGTAGTGCCGCCAAGCGTGGGCCGCTCATACGCACTTCGCGCGCGAGTCGTTCAATGAGCAGTTCTCGGAAGACGCCTGGCGGAACTTTCTGCAAGAGTGGCCGAGCGGTTTCAGCCAAGCGGGCTCTTCCGTCGACGCTGGTCAGGTCTGTCTCTGCGGCCAAATGCTGCACCAAGTATTCGGACAGCGGCATGGCACCCGCGACGCGAGCCTCAAATGCCTCTCGTCCTTCCTCAGCCACTAGCGTGTCAGGGTCGTGGCCGTCCGGTAAGAACAAAAACTGTATGCGCTTGCCATCCTTCGCGAAGGGGAGGCAGGTTTCAAGCGCGCGCCACGCAGCTTGACGGCCCGCTCGATCTCCATCGAAAGAGAACACGATATCTCCGGTGACCCTGAACAGGCGATTTAAATGCTCGGGTGTCGTCGCCGTTCCGAGGGTGGCTACAGCGTAATGGATGCCGGCCTGGGCAAGCCGCACCACGTCCATATAGCCCTCGACCACGAGCAGTCGTTCAATCTGCCGAAGTTCTTGCCGCGCCTCATATAGTCCGTAGAGCTCTCGGCCTTTGTGAAATAGCGGTGTTTCCGGGGAATTGAGGTATTTCGGTTCACCCTGATCCAAAACCCGACCGCCAAAGCCGACTACGCGGCCGCGGGTATCGCGGATCGGAAACATCACTCGGTCCCGAAAGCGGTCGTAGTAGCCAGGTCCCTGCCCGCGCTGGTTTTCTGGCGATCTCTCAATGATCAGTCCGGTCGTCAGGAGAGCCTGCCGGCCCGCATCGGTCGCACCAAATTTCTTGAGTACCGCATCCCAGCCTGCTGGGGCAAAACCTAAGTGATAGCGCGCCGCCGTCTCGCCGACCAAGCCCCGCTTTTTCAGGTATTCCTTGCCGCGGTCCGAATCTCGTAATTCGTCCCGAAAATGTTGATCGGCTGCAGCCATTAAGGCGTAAAGATCATCGAGATGACGTTCTGGCGAGTCTGGCGCCCCCCCTTCACGCGGAACTTCCAGCCCAAGGCGGCCGGCCAAGTCTTCAACGGCATCCGGAAAGGGGAGCCGATCGTGCTCCATCAGGAAGGTGAGCGCGGTACCGTGTAGGCCGCAGCCGAAGCAGTGGTAGAACTGCTTTTGTTGAGAAACCGTAAACGACGGTGTTTTTTCGCCGTGAAATGGACAGCAGGCCTTCCATTCCCGGCCTGCTTTCTTCAGCGGGATACGACTGCCGATCACCTCGACGATGTCGGTGCGGGCAATCAGCTCGTCTATGAAGGCTCTGGGGATCCTGCCGGACATGGCGGTCCCGCGCGGGGCTGTTATCAGCCGCCGAGCAGTGCCTTGACGCGCGCGCCTACGGCGCCCATGTCGGCACGACCCGCGGCCTTGCCCTTGACGACTGCCATCACCTTGCCCATGTCCTTGATAGACGAGGCACCGGATTCAGCAATGGCGCCCTGAATCAAGGCGTCCAGCTCGGCTGCATCCAGTTGTGTGGGCAGATAGGAAGAAAGAATGCTGATTTCAGCATTCTCTTTATCTGCGAGGTCAGCGCGACCGCCAGCCTCGAATTGCACCACCGATTCACGCCGCTGCTTGACCATCTTTTCGACGACCGACAGCGTCTGGGTGTCGTCAAGCGTGATCCGCTCGTCGACTTCCCGCTGTTTGATCGCAGCTTGGAGCATGCGGATGAGCCCTAGGCGATCTTTATCGCCAGAGCGCATCGCCGCCTTCATCTCTTCGGTGATGCGTTCGCGCAGCGTCATTGCAGAGTGCCCTTTAGCGGGGCGCGCGCACGCCTTCGCGCGACACACGCTTGAGGTGGCGCTTCACAGCGGCCGCCTTCTTGCGCTTACGCTCTTGGGTGGGCTTCTCATAGAATTCGCGACGGCGAAGCTCCGTGAGGACGCCAGCCTTTTCGCAGGCGCGCTTGAAACGACGCAGGGCAGCGTCGAAGTACTCGTTCTCGCGGATACGTACGCTCGGCATTGAGATCGACCTTTACTCGAGATTAGAGCCCGACTACCAGTCAGGCAGAGAGCCGGTTAGTCTACGGATGTCGTGAAAGAAAATCAAAACCCATCTCAACTCCCCCCCCAAAGGGCCCATCCACTCCTGGTTCTGGGGGTCGAATCCTCCTGTGACGAGACCGCTGTGGCCATTTATGGCGGCGGGAGGGGGCTCATCGCGCACACGGTCTACACCCAGACTGACCTCCATGAAGTTTGGGGCGGCGTCGTCCCAGAGCTTGCGTCTCGGGACCATGTGCGGCGCTTAGTCCCCATGATTCGGGCTGTTTTGAAGGACGCGAGCCTGTCCCCGTCTGAATTGGGCGGAATCGCCTATACCGCCGGCCCGGGCCTGATTGGTGCGCTCCTGGTGGGTGCTCTGGTGGGTGCCAGCCTGTCAATGGCATGGGGAGTTCCCGCCGTGGGCATTCATCACCTTGAGGGGCACCTGCTGGCGCCGCGCTTGGAACTTGACCCACCGCCCTTCCCCTATCTGGCGCTCTTGGTGTCAGGCGGACATACGATGATCGTCGACGTTGTGGGGGTTGGGCAGTACGAGGTGATGGGTGAGTCGCTGGACGATGCGGCCGGCGAAGCTTTTGATAAAACAGCGAAATTGTTAGGGCTCGCTTATCCCGGCGGCGCGAAGCTAGCCCACCTAGCGGAAATGGGACGGCCTGGTGTGTACAAATTCCCCCGTCCTATGTTGGATCGGCCCGGCTATGACTTCAGTTTTAGCGGCCTCAAAACGGCGGCGCTTTTGGCGCTCAAGAGCGCCGGCGATGATGCGGCCGCCAGAGCCGATCTTGCGCGTGGGTTTGAGGATGCCGTCGTTGAAACCCTTGTGACCAAAGTGGGGCGCGCGCTAGAGGCCTCAGGACGGCAGGTGGTGGTGGTCGCGGGTGGTGTCGGCGCTAACCGGCGACTTCGTGCGCGGTTGGCTGAGGTCGCCGCTCGCTACGGCGCTCGAGCCGCGTACCCACGCCCCGAATTTTGCACCGACAACGCAGCCATGATCGCCTATGCAGGGTACGAACGCCTCAGCGCGGGGGAGCGAACAACCGAGGGACCGATGGCCCGGGCGCGTTGGTCGCTCAGCGAGCTGCGTCCACCCGGCGCCTGATCGTGCATGCGTGCGCGTACACTGGTAGGGTGCACGCCCTTCGTCCTCTTTTCCGAGAAACGCACTCATGAATGACCGAATCTTCCTGCGTGATTTGCGCATCGAGACTGTCATCGGTATCTACGATTGGGAGCGTGGGATCCGTCAAACGGTCAGCTTCGACTTCGAATTTCCGGCAGATATACGACAGGCTGCCGCGACGGACGACATTGCTTACACGCTTGATTACAAGTCGGTGGCGAAGGCGGTCATTGCCTTTGTTGAAGCCAGTCAATATGGGCTTGTCGAGACCTTATCGCAGCAAGTGGCCCGGCTTATCCTCGAGAAATTCGGGTTGCCTTGGGTCAAGATTGTTCTGAATAAGCCCGGCGCCGTTCGCGGCAGTCGCGACGTAGGCGTCATGATTGAACGCTCGCGCGCTGATTTCGGACTCTGAAAGTGCGCGACGTGTATGTTGCGGCTGGGTCTAATGTTGAACCTGAAGAGAATCTGACCACAGCACTCGCGTTGCTGAAAGCCAGATTTCCCGATCTGGTTTCATCGCGGGCTTATGCAAATCGAGCGGTCGGCTTTGAGGGCCCGGATTTCATCAATCTTGCAGTTCGCTTCACAACGGCTTTGTCCTTGGACGATTTGCTCGCCGTTTTGCACGAGGTTGAGTCCAGTTGTGGGCGAGGGCGAACGGCGCCCAAGTGGGCTCCGCGTCGCATGGATTTGGACTTGCTGTTGTACGGCGATGTGGTGGGTGAATTCGAGGGAGCGACGCTGCCTCGTCCCGACCTACTAAGACGGGCCTTTATGTTGGCTCCGCTAGCCGAAATCGCTCCGACTCTTCAGCACCCGGTGCTGCGACAGACGATGGCTGATTTGTGGCGGGGGTTTGATTCACAAGCGCACGAATTACGCCCGGTACCGATTGTCGGGGCGGCGGCGCCTTAATAACCGCCGATGGAACGCCCGCCGTCGATCGCCAATATTTGGCCAGTCACATAGGGCGCATCCTTCGCAAAGAAAAGTGCCGCCTTGGCGATATCAGCCGGAGACCCCATGCGCTTCAGCGCCGTTCGATCTACGATGCGTGCTTGCAGGTCACTGTCCATTGCGCCCTCTGGCCACATCACGGGACCCGGCGAGATTCCGTTGACGCGGATATGCGGCGCTAGTTCTCGGGCGAGGGACTGGGTCAGCATGGCGAGGCCTGCTTTGGCCGATGAATAGACGGGATGCCGCTTTAAAGGCCGCGACCCATGGATATCGATCAAATTCAGCACAAGACCATTTCGTCGTCGCAATTCTGGCGCTGCGGCTTGTGTCAGAAAGAGCGGCGCTCGCAGATTAGTGCCAATCAGGTCATCGAACGCGGCCGTCGTGACTTCGCCCATCGGTGTTGGATAGAAGGTCGAAGCATTATTGACCAAGATATCTAGGCTTCCAAACGTGCGAATGGCGGCGTCGACCAGTTCAGGCAAGGTAGCGAGATCAAGTAAATCTGCGCTGTGAACGGCCGCGGATGCGGGTCGTAACGCGAGCAGTTCGTTCGCCAGTACTGCGGCCTCCGCTATTGAGCGGTTGACGTGAATGAGCACGGAGGCGCCTGCCGCGTGCAGCGTTCTGGCAATTTCCGCTCCTAAGCGGCGCCCGCCGCCGGTGATTAGGGCGGTCCGGCCTGACAGCGGGAGTGGCACTTCGTTGCTCATGAGGTGAGGATACACAACCCAGCCCAACCCGTACGACCATGATCCCGATTGACTTAGAACCGTTGACCGCTGACGAGCAAGCCCACGAGGCCCGACTTCAGGCCGAGATCGTAGCCGCCATCCGTGCTGCGGGCGGATGGTTGTCCTTCGAAGCCTTCATGCAGATGGCGCTCTACGCGCCGGGCCTTGGGTATTACGCTGCAGGCGCCCATAAATTAGGGGTGGGCGGAGACTTCGTAACGGCACCCGAGCTGTCGCCGGTGTTCGGCCGGTGCATCGCGCAGCAATGCGCGCAGGTGCTGGAGTCGCTGGGTGGAGGCCAGGTGCTGGAGCTGGGCGCTGGTAGCGGCGCACTGGCCGCCGATATCTTGTTGGCGTTGGCAGATATGGGGCAACTGCCGGATCGTTATGAAATTTTAGAGATCAGTCCGGATTTACGGGAACGCCAGCGGCGTCACCTCAGCACCTTGCCGAACGGGATCCGGGATCGAGTGTTCTGGTTGGATCGGCCGCCGACCGAGCTATTTCGTGGACTGGTCTTGGCCAATGAAGTGCTCGATGCCTTGCCGGTTGCCCGTTTTCGGGCTGAGGCATACGGCTTGACGGAGCTCGGCATCGAGTTCGCTGACGGACAATTGCTCGAGGTCGCACGTCCTGCATCTCAGCTGGCTGTTTCTTGGCTCGCCGATACTGGCGTTGAACTTGCCGTAGGTCAGGAGATTGAGTGGTGTGTCCGGTTAAAGGATTGGGTGGCCGCAGTGACTCAGTCGCTTGGAGTCGGCGTCGTGTTGCTCGTGGATTACGGCGAGCCTCGGCGGCGTCTGTACTCACCAGATCGGTCCAAAGGCACCCTCGTTGCGTTCCATCGCCATCGGATCCATAACAACCCGTATATCAATCTCGGCCTGCAGGATCTGACGGCTTGGGTCGATTTCACGGCCGTGGCTGAAGCGGGCATGCAGTCCGGGCTCGACGTCGCGGGATATACCACGCAGGCCTGCTTTCTTCTTGCTTGTGGATTTGAGCGTCACTTAGCGGCTTGGCGCAGCCAATTGCCTGTTGAGCGCGAGCCGTTGGCCGCGCGAGAGGCGTTGCGGCTGGTGCTGCCTAATGACATGGGCGAACGGTTTAAGTGCATGGCCTTAACGCGCGACTACGAAGGTCCGCTAGAAGGGTTTTCCATCAAAGACTTCACCGGGTCTTTATAGATCTATCGCGACAGAGTTGTTCCAGGACTTGAAGTCGACGCGTCGCAAATAGGCGTCCGATGGATGCGCCATCTAGCCCTGCTCGTTCGCTCGCGTCGACAGTGACTTGCCGGACTGCATCAAGAGCTTGATTTAGAAAGTCCGCTTGCGGATAGCTAACCTGTTCGAAACCGGTGCGCCCCCTTGCATCAGCCATGCAGGCGACGATGGCCTCGCGAAAGCGTTCAGGTCGGCGCACACCGTCACAGCGTTCAATGAGCGCCAAGATGGTGTCCGCGCGCATTTCCATGGCCCTGTGCACATTGCCGTGCTCCCGAGCGACGATCATGGCTAGGTCGCGAAACTCATTGGGGATCCGCAGTCTGGCGCATAGTGCGTCGACAATTTTCGCGCCACGCGCTTCGTGGCCATGATGCTTAGGCCATTCACTCTTTGGCGTGGTTCCTTTACCCAGATCGTGCATCAGGGCGGCAAAGCGTACACGGGGTTCTTTGGATAAGGCTGCAGCGGATTCAAGCACCAGCATGACATGCAAGCCCGTATCAATTTCTGGGTGCCAACGCTCGGGCTGCGGTACCCCGTACAACCGATCAAGCTCAGGAAATATCACGCCCAACGCCCCAGATTTGCGTAACACAGCAAAGTAGGTCACCGGGCTGGGTTCAGCCAACGCCTTTTCCGTTTCCGCCCACACCCGCTCGGCAACCAGTGCCGTTGCTTCGCCATCAATGACCATCTGCTGCATCAAGGCCATGGTTTCGGGTGCAACCGTAAAGCCTAAATGCGCGTAGCGGGCAGCGAACCGCGCAAGTCTAAGTATCCGGACTGGGTCTTCGGCAAACGCGGGTGACACATGCCGCAAAATTCGCGCCGCCAAGTCACGCATGCCGCCGTAAGGATCAATGATCGTTCCGTCAGGCAGCTTTGCCATGGCGTTGATTGTCAGATCACGACGCTGCAAGTCTTCATCCAGCGTCACATCCGGCGAGAAACGCGTTTCAAACCCGTGGTAGCCGGGTGCGGTTTTTCGCTCGGTGCGCGCTAGTGCATATTCCTCATGGGATCGCGGGTGCAGAAAAACCGGGAAATCTTTACCGACTTGGCGGAAACCCTGCGCTTCCAGTTCGTCGGGCGTCGAGCCGACGACGACCCAGTCTCGTTCTCGGACTGCGAGTCCGAGGAGTTCATCGCGTACCGCACCGCCCACGAGATAGATGTCCATGGCTCAGATTTTAAGCGCAGGCCGCAGACAAGGCGAAGGAAAAAACGGGGTTAATAACCGAGATAAAAGGGCACGATTGTGTGCAGTGCAGCCGGGCGGATACCGAGCTGCTTGAACCCGTCAATCTCCGGAACGCTGTCGAGTTCAAGCGAACGAAAGTTATCGACAGACAGAACTTTGCCCGGCAAGTATTCAAAGACGAGTGCCTGCAAGAATCCGGCCCAATCCGGAATGCCAAAAATCAGGCGCCGACGATGAGTTACCGATGCCACATACCGGACGAGTTCGCCCAGACTGATGGTTTCAGGCCCGCCGAGCTCGTAAGTGGCTCCGAGACTCGAGGGTAGGTCTAAGGACCTGACCATCGCCTGAACGACGTCGTCGACATGCACCGGCGCGAAGCGCGCAGTTGCGCGTGCCAGCGGCATCATCGGTAATACACCCAGCAATGCTGCGAATCGATTGGTCAGGGAGTCGTGGCGGCCAAAAATGACCGACGGCTTAAAGATGGTCCATTGCGGGCCGCCAACGCTTTCCCGAATCAGACGCTCAGCGGCACCTTTGGAACGCAAATAGTGACTCGGAGCTGACTCATCCGCGCGCAGCGAACTCATGTGCAGTAGGCGACGAACGCCATTCGCGCGACAGGCATCTAAGACCTTTGCAGTCAGAGCGGTGTGCGCATGTACAAAGCCGCTGCCTGAATGCCCGGACTCATTCAGGATTCCAACCAAGTTGACGACGACGTCAATGCCGGCCGTTAACTGTGCGAGGGCTGCAGGGTCATGGATATTGGCGGCCAGTAAGCGGACGCCCGGCAGTACCTTAAGGTCGGGATATCGCTGCGGGTGACGGGTGGGTAGCAGCACCGTATGCCCGTCTCGAATGAGGCGGTGAACGAGTGTGGAGCCGACGAAGCCGGTGCCACCTAGGATTAAGAATTTGGAAGGGCGCATCTGAGGGATCCCGGTCTTGCGAACAAGACCGGGATCCTACGCGCAGCAGCGCCCGGCGTCAGCGTACCGGGATGACTAAGATGCTGTCGCCCCGACGAACCGTCAGCAGAAGCGTCTGCTGGCCTTTCACAATGGCCCGCAAGTCTTTCAAGGCGCCTACCTTCTGACGATTCACTGCCGTGATGACGTCATTCGGTCGCAGACCGGCCTGTGCTGCTGGGCTTTCGGCCTCAACAGTGCGGACGAGTACGCCGCCGCCGTTGGCGGCATCGCCCAGATCCGCGCCCTCAAAGGCGCGATGGAGGTCGCCAGCCGGCGAATCTTCGCCAGGCGCAGCCCCCTTGGCGGCGACGACCGCAGTGGCATGATGCGACTTGCCGTCGCGGTAATACGTGAGATCAACGGTTTCGCCGACCCGCATCAGACCGATGCGGTTGCGCAGTTCCGGTCCAGTCTTCACCGGCTGCCCGGCGACAGCGGTAATGACGTCGCCCGCCTTGAGCCCCGCCTTTTCCGCGGCTGAACCCTCAACCACTTGCTGCACCAAGGCGCCTTGCAGGTCTTTGGCGCCAAGATTTTCTGCAAGATCAGGCGTCAAGGTCAAAATACTGACGCCCAACAAGCCTCGCTTAACCTCGCCGTATTTGACCAGTTGATCCATGATCGAGCGCACCATGTTCGACGGAATAGCGAAGCCAATTCCGATGTTGCCGCCAGATCTGGAAAGAATCGCCGAGTTGATGCCTACCAGTTCCCCGCGTAGGTTGATGAGTGCTCCACCCGAATTACCTGGGTTGATCGACGCATCGGTCTGGATGAAGTCTTCATAGCCATCTGGATTGATGCCAGAACGGCCGACGGCGCTGATGATGCCATAAGTCACCGTGTGCTGAAGCCCAAATGGGTTACCAATCGCGAGGACGAAATCCCCGACTTCAGATTTCGAGGAGTCGCCAATTGGAAGTTCGGTGAGTTTGGCGTCTTTAACTTTTATCAGTGCGACGTCGGCGCCGACGTCTGAGCCGACAACGGTTGCTTTGTAGTCGTGACCGTCATTCGTGGTGACGGTGATTTCATTAGCATTTTCGATAACATGGGCATTGGTGATGATGAACCCTTGTATCGCATCAACGACGACACCCGATCCCGCGCTTTGGAACTGACGTTGCCGAGGAGCCATCTCCGGCGCATCGAAGAAACGCTTGAAAAAGGGGTCATCGAACAGGGGGTTGCGATTGCCTTTTTCGGCCACCGTACCGCGTGTCGAGATATTGACAACGGCGGGCGAGGCCTTCTTCACGATTGGTGCCAGCGAGGGTAATGGCGCACCGCCAACTTCGGTTGGCAGGCGGCCTTCGGCAATGGCGGGCGTCGTGGTAACGACGGCGCCGGTAAACAGGACGGCGAGGGCGCAGGCGGCAGCCCGATTCGCGGTACGTGTATTCAACATGAAGTTCCCTTCGTGCATGGTTTTGTGGTGACGGAGCGTACTGGCATTCAGTCGCCCTTACGAAATGACCGCATCGGCTGCCTAAAAGTTCCAATCCGTAAAGCGCATCGAGCCGCCGCGGCCGCGGACTGCCGGCAAAAACGGATTAACACCAGAAGCACTCGAGTCGCCGTAATCGGAGGACCCGCAGCGATCCGTGTCAGCGTTTATGACGGGTTTTCCGCTCGATAAGAGATGGGGCACCCACGCAGAATTTCAAGGAAAGAGACAGCGCGCAGCCCTGCCGGTTGCCGGAGGCAGGGGCTGATCCCGCTCTGGCACAAGATGTTGTAGTTATCGGCGCCTGCTACTTGACAAAATATTTGCGCGTTCTGACCGCTGAATTATTCGATTTAAATATTTAATTAATTGTTTTATATGTAATTTTTGACGGTTAAAAATAACGTCCTTGGATGCTTGACTCAGGGGCTCTGCGAAAATAACGTAGCCGCTCGGACACAAGATGTTGTGTTCCGAAAGAACTTGATCGATCGCGAGAGAGCGGAAGCGCCCTGAGGTCTGATAGACCATCGGCGCAGTTAGGGCGCTTCACGGGGTCGTTTAGGACGGTACTAAAACGATAATTTGCTCAACGGAGCACAGCATCACGATGATTACGGCCCAAAAAGTGGAACAACAGGAAGCGGTGGTTCCTTTTCAGGAAGCTTCGCTCGATATTTGGGATAAGAAGTATCGCCTGACCGCAAAAGACGGTCGTGCAGTTGATCATTCGATGGATGACACCTACCGCCGTGTTGCGGTGGCGCTTGCCGACGTTGAAGCGCCTGAATTAAGAGCGCACTGGTTCGAGCGCTTCCTTTGGGCATTGCGTAAAGGCGCGATTCCTGCGGGCCGCGTCACGTCGAATGCGGGCGCGCTTGAGCATAAGCCTGCGACGTCAACCATCAATTGCACGGTATCCGGCACGATCGCCGACTCGATGGACGACATCTTGAACAAGGTGCACGAGGCGGGTCTGACCTTGAAGGCCGGTTGTGGCATCGGCTATGAGTTCTCGACGCTGCGCCCGCGCGGCGCATATGTTTCCGGCGCTGGCGCACTGACCTCCGGTCCGCTCTCGTTCATGGATGTCTACGACAAAATGTGTTTCACCGTCTCCTCGGCGGGCGGTCGTCGTGGCGCCCAGATGGGCACATTCGATGTCGGCCACCCTGATGTCATGGAATTCATCAAGGCGAAGCGCGAGAACGGCCGGCTGCGGCAATTTAACCTGTCGCTCCTCATCACCGATGAGTTCATCGAAGCGGTCAAGAGCAATTCGAACTGGAATTTGGCGTTTCCGCTTCGTCAAAAGGAATATGACGCAGAGCAGCCCGACTTATCGGATCCGGCGGCTTTCTTGTGGCGTGAGTGGCCGATTACCGAAGGGTATGTCACCCGCGACGATGGTCTCGTGTGCTGCAAGATTTACAAGTCACTGCCGGCGCGTCGCGTGTGGGACTACATCATGGCGTCCACGTACGACTTTGCAGAGCCAGGCTTTGTGTTGATTGATCGCGTGAACGAAATGAACAACAACTGGTGGTGCGAGAATATTCGCGCGACCAACCCCTGCGGCGAACAGCCGCTGCCCCCTTATGGGTCCTGCCTGTTGGGCTCCGTGAATTTGACTCGCTTCGTGCGTAACCCGTTCAAGGCTGATGCGGAATTTGATTGGCTAGAGTATCGGGAAGTCGTGAAGGTCTTCACGCGAATGCTCGACAACGTGGTTGAAATCAACGGGTTGCCTCTGCCGGGTCAGCGTGAAGAAATCCTGCGCAAGCGTCGCCACGGCATGGGATTCTTAGGCCTCGGTTCGGCAATGACGATGCTGGGTATGAAATATGGCTCAGGCGAGTCCATCCAGTTCACGGAGGCCGTATCTCGTGAGATGGCCGTTGCAGGTTGGGAAGCGGGGCTTGATCTCGCTCGGGAGAAGGGCCCTGCGCCGATCATGAACGAAGAGTTCGTGGTGACTGCAAAAATGCTGCGCTTGCGGCCAGAAATGGTGGCGGACGGCTGGAAGGTTGGTCAACGAGTACCCGGCCGAATCTTGCATGCCCGCTACAGTCGTTACATGCAGCGTGTTGCAGCGGTTGCGCCTGCATTGGTCGAGCAGTTATCAACAACCGGCGCGCGCTTTAGCCATCACAGCTCTATCGCACCAACCGGCACCATTTCGCTTTCCTTGGCGAACAACGCCTCGAATGGCATCGAACCTTCCTTTGCGCATCATTACTTCCGTAATGTGATCCGCGAGGGCAAGAAAACGAAGGAGCGAGTTGACGTTTACTCGTTTGAGTTGCTCGCTTATCGCGCCTTGGTAAACCCTAAAGCGATGCCAGGTTCAACCGCTGACGACGAGCGCCTGCCTGAGTATTTCGTCACCTCCGATACGATTACTCCAGAGCAACATGTGGACGTACAGGCCGCTGCCCAAAAGTGGGTGGACTCGAGCATCTCAAAGACGGCCAATGTTCCAACAGACTTCAAATATGAAGACTTTAAGAACATTTATCTCTACGCCTACGAACAAGGGCTCAAGGGGTGCACGACGTTCCGGTTTAATCCAGAAGCCTTCACCGGTGTTCTCGTCAAAGAAGAGGATCTCAAGAACACGACTTACGTGTTTACTTTGGACGATGGATCCGAAGTGTCTGTTCGTGGTGATGAGACCATCGAATATGACGGTGAGACCCATACCGCCTCAAACCTCTTTGATGCTTTGAAAGAAGGCTATTACGGGAAGTTCTGACATGCTCAAAATAGAAAAAAAGATCACCAAGTATCGCGTCGAGAAGCCCGTAGACCCGGCAGTTGCTAAAGCATCCGAGGAGAAGAAGGCAGAGGCGAACGCGAGTCGCAGCAAAGATGGCAGCAATGTTGTCGAGTTGACTGAGCGGCTGCAAAGGCCGGACGTGCTTATCGGATCTACTTATAAGATTAAGACTCCCGTTTCCGATCACGCGATGTACGTGACCATCAACGACATTGTCTTGAATGAAGGAACCGAGAATGAGCGCCGCAGGCCGTTCGAAGTTTTCATCAACTCTAAGAACTTAGACCATTACCAGTGGATCGTGGCCTTGACTCGGATTATCTCCGCGGTATTCCGTAAAGGCGGCGATATCTCATTCATGGTTGAAGAGCTGAAGGCGGTTTTTGACCCCCGCGGCGGCTATTGGCAGCCAGGCGGAAAGTTCATGCCTTCAATCATTGCCGAGCTCGGCTATGTGATCGAAAAGCATTTGCAAACGATCGGCGTTTTGGCGCGTCCTGAGATGGATGAACATCTCAAGGATTTAATTGCCAAGAAAAAAGAAGAGTACGAGGCTCGAAAGAAGCAGCCTGACATCTTTGCCGAGCGTCACATGCCGGAGGGCGCCCAGTTGTGCGGGAAATGCAGCACGCCAGCCGTCATCATGATGGATGGCTGCATGACTTGCCTGAACTGCGGGGATTCTAAGTGCGGTTGACCTCTAACTGCTGATCTTGCTGTAGTCGAGCATGAGAAGTGATCTCTCCTCTCGACTCGCGCTGAAGGCCGCTCTGAATCAGAGTGGCCTTTTTATTTGTCGATGGTTAACGGTGCCCGGGGTGAATTGCTAATTCTTACCGAAAAAGTCGGCTTGAGGTGGCCGCGGAAATTATGCGGCCGTTGGGGACCAATGAGCGGCTCAATTGATGAGCCGATCTATCAGCCTTTAGTCCGTGGATTCTGGCGAACACGATATTTTCAGCTGCCGCCTAATGCGGATCGTGTGCAATGCGTAGTGCCGCTGTCGCAATGCGTATTTCGGCCAGAAACGAGCCTAGGGCCAGAACAAGACTGAACATCGCCGCGATAAACAGGGCCGAGACAGCGACAGCCAGATTCAGTTGAATGAATGCGCTGGAAAATAGCAGCGCGACTACGGACGCGATGAGCAACGCTGAGATGACACTGAGCGTAATCGAGGTGTTCATGAGTCGAGCGCGGCGGGCAAAACTTTGCAATTGCCGGTTCAGTTCGGCGGCGGCGTCTGGATCTACGTGTTTGCGTCGCTCCTCTAGCGGGCGTGCGCGATCGACAATGCGGGCCAACCGGTTCGTGAGTACACCAAGCATCACTCCAATGCCGGACAACAAGAAGACCGGCGCAAGAGACAATTGGATCGCGTGCGCTATCAGCGTAATGTCGTTGGTCGGAGTGTCCATCTCAGTCCCTCTGGGCGGCCCCTTGTTAAATTCTAGACTCTTCTAGCGGCTTCGCAGCACCGCAGTGCTGACAGTTTGTATACTCTGAATAGTTGAGGCTGGAGGCTGAATAGATGATATCTGCGCGCCGCGCTGTGATGACCGTTGGGTGCGCGTTGGCTGCTGCTTGCATCCTAGCGACTCCGGCCCGTGTCCATGCAAACCCAGCGCAATTTCCGCGGCCGGCAGTGCTGGAGCCCGATGTTCTGTTTTGGGAGCGGATCTATTCCAAAGTGACGACCCATGGTGGCTTGCTCCATGATGATCGGCACTTGGATATTGTGTATGAAGAGCTGACTTTTCCTCCAGGATTGTCAGGGTCCGAACGTTCGGCATTAGTGGATACCGTTCGTGCCCATTATGAGCGCGTGTTGCGGCATTTGGGTACGGGTGCACGAGAAGACCTTTCTGATGACGAGAATCGGGTCTTAACCCTATTTCCGGCCAACGTCTCCGACGCGACTCTCACCGAAGCCGCCGAGCACGTCCGCTTTCAATTGGGCCAAGCCGATCGATTCCGCGAAGGCTTGGTTCGCTCTGGTGCGTGGGAAAAGCATGTTGAGGAGACATTGCGCCGAGAGGGACTCCCGGGCGAGTTATCGGCGTTACCTCACGTAGAGTCATCTTTTAATCCCCGTGCGTACTCCAAAGTAGGCGCGGCCGGTTTGTGGCAATTCATGCGCAGCACCGGGAAGCGGTGGCTGCGCGTCGATGCGACCGTGGACGAGCGGCTTGATCCCTATAAGTCAACCCTCGCGGCGGCCCAGTTCCTCAATATTAACTACAACACGCTCGGTACTTGGCCGTTGGCATTAACCGCTTGGAATCATGGCGCAGGAGGCATGCGCCGAGCAAAAGAAGAGTTGGGAACCGACGATATCGTCACGATTGTTCGAAATTATCAGGGGCGCACGTTTGGATTTGCGTCGCGTAATTTTTATGTGTCCTTCCTGGCCGCGTTGGACGTGGATCGCAACGCCGACAAGTTTTTCGGGCGTATCGATCGAATGCCGCACGACGATAGCCGGACGGTTCGATTGCCGGCCTTGATGCCCGCCCAAGCGCTCGAAAAATCCATTGGAACCGACCGTGAGACTTTACGGGCGCTCAATTTGTCCTTGTTGGATCCGGTTTGGGCAGGCCGAAAGCCTGTGCCGAGGGGCTTCGAGCTGCGCGTGCCCGCGGGGGTCGATGCTGGGCGTTTGCTCGCGCGGATGGGTCAAGCGGCACGAGACGACAAGGAGCGTACGGTTGTCGTTGGCAAGGGAGAGACCTTGGATCGTATCGCGACACAGTATGGTCTGCGTTCCCGCGAGCTGGCGGATTACAACCAGGTATCGGCTCGGGATGTTCGGCCTGGCATGACCTTGCGTCTGCCCGCCATCAAGGCAGACGAGGACTCGGCGCCTAGTTTGCTTCCCGAGTCGTCGGTCGCGGCTCCCGAGACTCCGTCAGCGGCCGAATCAAATTCCGCCGTGGAGTCAGAACCGACAGTCGACTTACCAGAGGTACATCTGGTTGCCCACGGCGAGAGTCTGTCGAGTATCGCGCGATCATCTGGCATCACGGTCGGAACGCTCCTCAGGCTGAATGGACTGGCTCGCCCCGACCTCGTCCGAGAGGGGCAAAAGTTGCGCATCCACGAATCGGTATCCGAGGCCGGAAAATCCGACCCAGCCGCAACGGCTGCGGACGCTCCCGTTAAGTTGCCGGCCGTCGCGACATCCTCGTCACCTCACGCTGCTGTGCAGGGCGTCACGCCGAGCAATAGCGTCCGCGCACCGGCGGTTGATTCAGCAGACTATCGGGTGGCTGACAGCGCCATTCGGGTGCAATCCAGCGAGACCATCGGGCATTTGGCGCAGTGGGCCGGAATTACGCGGGACCGTTTGCGCGCGATAAATCAGCTCAAAACTGGAGAATCCGTGGATTTCGGCCGACGGCTCAAAATAGAGTTGTCTGGCGTGGATACCGCTACTTTTGAAGCGCGCCGCTCCGAGTACCACCGGGCGCAGCAAGCCGCCTTTCTGAGTCGGCATCGTGTGACGGGTACAGAGCCGCGTCGCTGTCAGGCTGGGGACACCCTGTGGACCTTGACGCGTCATGGGCAGATCCCCTTTTGGCTCCTGCGCGAATACAATCCCGACGTAGACTTCGGTGCGATACACGTCGGGATGAACGTAAATGTTCCGATCGTCGAAGCGGCGACCGCATCGACGCCAGTCTCGAGCGCAGAAGGGGTAAAACATTGAGTATTCGATTCGCGTGTTTCGCCGGTTTAATCGGGCTTGCTGCTTGTCAGACCGAACGAGCGTACGAGGGCCCAGATCGAGTGAGCGGCGACCAGGCGCTCATCGTTGGTGCGCCACAAATCACTTCCGGCGTGCCGATTAAAGCTGTCATTCGGAAAGTAGATGCCCGCGTCTTACGTTTCGGGTACTCACGTGTTGCGGTGCTGCCGGGGCGTCACGAGGTTTTGGTCGATTGCGTCATGGCGAACCACGCCGTTGTCCGATTCCCCTTAGTCATTGAGGCGGAAGCAGGTCGGCAGTACGTACTGCGTGCTGTAAGCACTCCTGGCAATCGCACCTGTGCTGATGTGAAGGTCGATGAGCGTTAGAGGTGCGTTGTTAGCAGCCACTTTGGGGCTGGCGGCCATGGTGTCCGGGCAGGTTTCAGCGATGGTCTCGCCGGAGGCGCTGCCTATGGCCGATCGTGTGGTGGTTGTGAAAAGTGAGCGTCGGCTGTATCTGATGCGCGGCGGAGTCCCCTATCGCAGCTTTAAGGTGTGGCTCGGTCTAGCACCCAAGGGGCACAAGGAGCAGGAGGGCGACTTCCGAACACCTGAAGGGCTATATCGGCTCGACGCCAAGAATTCTCAGAGCGAATATTTCTTGTCGATCCACGTGTCTTACCCAAGCCGAGACGACATGGAGAGAGCGCGGCGTTCTCATGTCGAACCCGGTGGGGCCATCATGATTCATGGCTTGCCTAATACGCTGAAGCATCCTGCCGAATATTATTTCCGCAACGATTGGACTAACGGCTGTATCGCCCTAACCAATGACGATATGTTGGAAGTCTGGCTATTGACCCGGGTCGACACGCCCATTGAGATCCGGCCCTAGAGGCTGAAGAAGCCCCCGAGCGTTCGCTCACCTTGTGACGCAGTTCCTCCCATTTCCGGCAGCCCGTTCGTAGGCTGTTGTTCCATTTGGAAATGTAGAGTGTCATGACAACACGCAAAGCACCCCGTGCACGCAAGCCGGCGGACCCCGAGTCCTCTGCAGGTGTGAAAGCTGTGGCCATTCGCCATGGTGTGATCACTCGGACACTGCCGAGTTATTCAACCTATAAGCGCTGGTCCGACCAGATGAAGTCGGGTTGGAAAGGCACAGAGGAGCCGAATCGCTAGTTCAGGACGCCTTTTGGCCCCTTGAATCCTAGTTGAGCCGCCCCCAAATTTGCTGCGGCTGCCCTCGTTGGCAGCCCACTAAACATTTTGATTGGGGCAGCTCATGACCAACACGACGACGCGCGAAACCCGTGGTTTCCAGACTGAGGTGAAGCAATTGCTTCGCCTCATGATTCATTCCCTGTATTCGAACCGCGAGATTTTCCTTCGCGAATTGATTTCAAACGCGTCGGATGCCTGCGATAAGTTGCGATTCTGCTCCCTCGCCGACCCCTCGCTATTGGCTGGTGGTGCGGAACTCGTCATCGATATTGATCTCGATAAAGACGCCCACACGCTCACAATTGCCGATTCCGGCATCGGTATGACTCGCGACGAGGTGGTAGCCCATCTCGGAACAATCGCCAAGTCTGGCACTGCTGACTTCCTGTCCCAGCTATCTGGCGACCAGCAAAAAGATGCACAGCTCATCGGGCAATTTGGTGTTGGATTTTATTCCGCGTTCATCGTGGCCGATCGCGTTGAGGTGTACACCCGTGCTGCGGGGGCTGCAGAGACCGAAGGCGTCCGATGGGAGTCTGATGGTAACGGCGAATTCACCATCGAAAACGTGTCGCAGCCAACCCGTGGGACCCGTGTGGTTTTGCATCTCAAAGAAGATGCCCTGGAATATGCAGACGCTTGGAAAATCAGAAGCTTAGTTAAGCGTTACTCGGACCATATCGGCTTCCCGGTGCGCTTGCCGAAGGCGCCAGGGAAAGACGAGGAGGCCACGCTCGAGCGCGAAGTCGTCAATAGCGCGCAGGCCTTGTGGACCCGGTCGCGAAGCGAAATCAAAGACGAGGAATACAACGAGTTCTACCAGGCGGTGGCGCGTGATTTTACGGCGCCATTGGCTTGGTCTCACAACCGTGTCGAAGGTAAGCGCGAGTACACGACACTTCTCTATGTGCCTGCGCGGGCGCCGTTTGATCTATGGAATCGTGATGGATCACGGGGCCTAAAGCTCTACGTCAAACGGGTCTTTATTCTGGATGATGCTGAGCAGTTTCTACCACTCTATCTGCGGTTCGTTAAGGGTGTCGTCGACTCCAGTGACTTGCCGCTCAATGTGTCGCGCGAACTGCTCCAGACGGACGCTGATATCGAAGCGATGCGCGCCGGAATTGCCCGCCGCGTGCTTGATTTGCTCGCGAAGTTGGCCAAGGATGAGACGGAAAAGTACGCAAGCTTCTGGAAGGAATTTGGCCAAGTCCTCAAGGAAGGCATTGCCGAGGATGCGACCAATCGGGACCGTATCGCCAAGTTGTTACGTTTTGCCTCCACGCATACCGCGGTTGAGAAGCAGGACCAATCGCTTGATGACTATCTGTCGCGCCTGAAACCAGGCCAATCACACATCTACTATTTGACTGCTGAGACTTGGAATGCGGCTCGCCAGAGCCCCCACCTAGAGCGCTTGCGTAAACATGGCGTTGAAGTGCTGCTCATGCACGATCGAATTGATGAGTGGATGCTGTCTTATCTCGGCGAATATGAAGGCAAGAGCTTCCAAGACGTCGCGGCTGGCGAACTCGATCTTGGAGACCTCGTGCCGAAGGAAGACGTGTCGGTCCCCGAGGGGGCTGATGCGCTGTGCGAGCGTCTTAAGGCGGCGTTATCTGAGCGCGTGGAGGCAGTGAAGACCACCCAACGGCTTGCTGAATCTCCGGCTTGCTTGGTCCGCGCCGCCGGCGAAATGAGCGCACAAATGCGCCGCCTGATGGATGCGGCCGGCCAAAGTATGCCCACCCAGCTGCCGACTCTTGAAATCAACCCAACGCATCCCTTGGTGGCTCGCTTAGCTGCGACGGAGGATGAGGAAGCTTTCCGAGATCTCGCTCTCATTTTGGCTGATCAGGCCACCCTTGCTGAGGGCGGCCAGCTCACTGAGCCCGGCGAGTTCGTGCGTCGGGTTAATCGTCTCCTGTTGGGTCTCCCGCCTGCGCAATAATAGGTGAGGCGCGTTTCGCGCCCTTTGGGGGCTCTATGTCGGCGATGCGGGCATTCTTAGCGTGGTTTCTCCTTGCGGGGCCCACAAGCTCCGCCAATGGGATGCCGCTAGGCCCACCAACCGGCTTCCCGGCGGGTTTGCAGGTGACTGACGTGGCCGTAGGTCATGGGCCGCCTGTGGGCCGTGGCGATATTGTGGCGGTTCAGTACGCCGGCTATCTGTATGACCCGGCGGTGACTGATGGGCACGGGCGGAAGTTTGATAGCTCGGCAGACCATGGCGGCGAACCTCTGGTGTTTCGGCTTGGTCGGGGCACGGTGATCGCCGGCTGGGATGCCGGCATCACTGGGATGCAGCGTGGAGGTCAGCGGCATCTCGTCATTCCGGCGGCGCTTGCGTACGGAAGTCGTAGTGTCGGGCGCAAGGTTCCGCCCAATGCAACGCTGGTATTTGAGGTGACGCTCGTTAGTTTGCAGGTGATGGACGAATGACCACGACGCCTTTTAGGCCTCCAGTGCCTGAACGCTTAATCTTGAACGGCCCGGTCGGTGACCTTGAAGCGATTCTTGAGGTGCCAGAGTGTCATGACGGTGTGCGTGCGGCACTCGTCTGTCACCCCCATCCGTTACACGGCGGTACGCTGCAGAATAAAGTCGTCCACATGACGGCAAGAGCGTTACAGGAACGGGGTATCGCGACCCTACGTTTCAATTTCCGAGGCGTTGGTGGCAGCGCTGGAGTATTTGATGACGGCCGAGGGGAAACCGACGACGCTCTCGCTGCAGCGGATTGGCTATCCGCCCGCTATCCGCGCGCGCCGCTGATTATGGCGGGCTTTTCCTTCGGTGCTTATGTCGCCTATCGGGTTGCCGCCGTTCGGCCGGTCGAACGCCTTTACATGATTGCGCCGCCCATCCGGCGCTTCGCCTTTGACAATCATCCGCTGACGACGGCGCCAACGCTGGTTATTCAGGGCGATTCCGACGAGTTAGTCGACCATGCGTCGGTCGCGGCTTGGGCGGACGCATTGCACCCAAAAGCACAACTCGACACGATTGTGGGCGCGCAGCATTTTTTCCACGGGCGGCTGAACGAACTGAAGGGATCGGTGCAGGCGTTTCTCGATCGTTAGCGCTCAACCCCATTGGCTCAAAAACGAAAAAGCCGGGGAAACCCCGGCTTTTTCATAGCCTTCGGCGCACAGGCGCCTAAGCTGCGCTCAATCAGTTCACAAACGCCTTGAGCGACTTCAGGGCGGCGGCGCGGACCTTCTTGGAGGCCGGCTTCGCCTTGAACACCATCTTTTCACCCGTGAACGGGTTTACGCCTTCGCGTGCCTTGGTGGCTGGCTTCTTAACGACCTTCAGCTTGAGCAGGCCAGGCAGCGTGAACGTGCCGGCGCCACGGAGGCTCTTCTTGATGATGCCGTTCAGCGACTCGAATACAGCGCCAACCTGCTTCTTCGAGAGTTCAGTGTCCTTCGCGATCTGCGCGAGAATTTCCGACTTGGTCGGAGCGGTGCTCTTCTTTGCCATGGGGTTAATCTCCTGTGAATTTCGGTTCTTGATCAGCGATTTAATGCTGGTTTTTTAGACTCAAGGCACACCTTAGAGAGCGAAATCGCTTCTAGATAGCGCTTCAAACCCCGAAAAAAACAGTACTAAACCACATCTTTCTTTTTGCTTCGTTCGCGACGATAACATACTAAAAACCAAAATCCACTATTTTTTAAGCGGTTTTAGACTCTCTTCTGGAGCGCCAATCGCAATGAGCGCTGCGGGAATAACCGTAGGTTCAATGATTCTTACTGTTTTTTCGCGTCCGGAAAGGCCGCGCACGATTTCCACACGGCTATTGGATACGCCGAACGTTTTGGCTAGAAAGCGAATCAAGTGGTTATTGGCCGCGCCCTCAACGGGCGGTGCGGTGATGCGCAACCGTAATCGTTCCCCATCCACCAACAGTTCGTCTTTAGATGCGCGAGGCTGAACACGCAGGTGCAGTAGAAGGTCATTTCCTTCGCGTCGGATCAGACTGGTCACAAATCGTAGGGTAGAAACAGTGGCGCCAATCGGGTATTCAAAGAATAGATTGCGACCTGTAACAGCAGAATAGCCGCGAGTGGGGTGAGGTCTAGACCCGAGATTGGTGGCACGAACCGACGAATAGGCCTCAATATCGGGTCGGATACGTCCGCTAGCAGGCGAGAAAATGGGTTGTACGGATCTGCGACCCAGCTCAACAGCGCGTGCAGAAAAATCGCGCCCAGGAATATCCAAAGGAGCATGCGCGCAATGATAACCAGTGCGCCCAGTATCAATGCCGGCGCAGAAGGGATACCGAACCCTAAGATAAAGCTCAGTATTGCCGAACGCATTAACGCAACTACGACCAGTGCGGTTACCGTCGCGGTATCTGTGCGACCGATCGGAGGTAGAACCCTTCGCATCGGTAAGATGACACGGTTGGTCAGTCGATGCAGCGATTGGACAAACGGATTTCGAAAATCAGTCCGCTGTACCGCGAATAGCCACCGCAGAAGGAAGGCCGCGAGTACAAGATCGGCAATCGTGCGGATCAGAAAGCCAATTTCCGCCATGACAAACTCCTAGGCGCGCGTATTCAGCGCGTGGAACCGAACTCCGCTGCGATTTCACGCGAGCGCTCTGCCGCAGCTTCGACTGCCCGCGCCACGATAGACCGTAAGTCTGCGGCCTTAAAGATTTCCAAGGCAGCAGCCGTCGTGCCGCCCTTTGAAGTCACTTGCTCACGGAGCACTGACGGCTCTTCGCCACTGGCCTTTGCCAGCGCGGATGCTCCAGCGGCTGTGCCGACGGCGAGCTTGCGCGCGACTTCAGGGCTGAGTCCTTGGGCGATAGCAGCGGCTTCGAGCAACTCGATTAGCAAGAAAAAGTATGCGGGACCGCTCCCTGATACTGCGGTCACTAGGTCGATTTCGCTTTCAGCATCGACCCAAACGACTGAACCCACCGCTTCTAGCAGCCGCTCGGTCACCGCTCGTTCGGCAGCACTCACTTCGCTCCCGGCGTAAAGGCCGGTTACTCCGGCGCCGATCAGTGCCGGACGATTGGGCATTGCCCGGACGACGCTCGCATGACCGCCAAGCCAGCGGCCTAGATCGGCCGCGCTGATGCCCGCAGCAATTGAAATCACCAACGGGCGTCGTGCTTCAGCTAAGGGGGCGAGGGCCTCCGCGACCTCCGCCAGTTGCTGCGGCTTTACTGCGAAGACCCAGACGTCGGCTTGCGCAGCAGCCTTTGCGTTGTCTGCATGCAGCCCAATTTTCTGGAACCGTCGGGACAACCAGTCACGCTGCGACTCTACCGGGTCGGCAATCGATAAATGTTCTGGCGGCGCTCCACGGGCGAGCCAGCCGCCGACGAGCGCTCTGGCCATTTGACCACCGCCGATCACCGCTACCCGAGGCCAAGTGTCTGTTCGCTTTTTCATACTTTGTTTCGCTCACCAAATATCGCTGTGCCGATGCGCACGTGCGTCGCCCCTTCCATTATCGCCGCTTCTAGATCCGCGCTCATCCCCATTGAAAGGGTGTCCATGACAAACCCTTTCGCTCGCAGGTCATCTAACAATTGACGCAATGCCGCAAAATAGCCGCGCTGACCATCGAAATCATTGCTTTCCGGCGGGATACACATGAGCCCGCGAAGCTTTATGCGAGGCAGCGCGGCGACCGCTTGCGCTAAATCCAGAATCCCATCCGGATCAATGCCACCTTTGGTGGCCTCGTTGCCAATGTTGACCTGCAAGCAAACGTTAAGATCACCGCGATGCGCGGGGCGCTGGACTGATAGCCGCTCAGCCAATTTCCGCCGGTCCACCGTATGGACCCAATCAAAGTGCTCAGCGACCGGACGTGTCTTATTGGACTGAAGCTGACCGATGTAGTGCCAGTGTACCGTGTCGCAGAGGCCTGACAGATCAGTGATTTTGGGGATCGCTTCCTGCAGATAATTCTCGCCAAGGTCGCGTAGGCCAGCTGAAATTGCTGCCCGGACGACATCGACCGGCTGGGTCTTGCTCACTCCAATCAAGGTGACGCTACCGGGCGCACGACCAGCGGCGGCAGTCGCTCGATCGATGCGATCTTTGACCGAAAGTAACCGTGAAGGTGAAAACTGAGGACTCGTTAACATATCGCCAAGCACCACCCGTGACTATACTCCGTTCATTCTGAGCCGGAGGCCAAGTCCCCGGGAGGCCCTGATGGCCGTTGATATCGCACAACTATTGGCATTTACGGTCAAGAACAAGGCCTCCGACTTGCATCTGTCGGCAGGCATGCCACCCATGATTCGTGTTGATGGAGACATCAAGCGGATCAATATGCCCGCTTTATCGCATAAAGACGTACACAGCATGGTGTACGACATTATGAATGATAAGCAGCGCAAAGCCTTCGAGGAATTCCTCGAGACCGACTTCTCATTCGAAATTCCCCGCCTCGCCCGGTTCCGCGTGAACGCCTTCAATCAGCATCGCGGCGCAGGCGCCGTCTTCCGGTTGATTCCCTGCGAAGTCCTCACGTTAGAGGACCTTCACGCACCGGCGGTTTTTCGTGATCTGTGCATGCTGCCTAGAGGATTGGTACTGGTCACCGGTCCAACTGGCTCAGGCAAATCAACGACCTTGGCTGCAATGATCGATCATTGTAATAACGAGCGGCCCGAACACATCATTACGATTGAAGACCCGATTGAGGCCGTTCACGAATCAAAGCGCTGTCTCATCAATCAGCGCGAGGTCCATCGGGACACGCTTGGCTTTTCTGAAGCGCTACGCTCTGCCTTGCGCGAAGACCCTGACATCATCTTGGTCGGTGAATTGAGGGACCTCGAAACGATCCGATTGGCACTAACCGCTGCCGAAACGGGTCACCTGGTTTTCGGGACTCTCCATACGAGTTCGGCCGCGAAAACCGTCGACCGAATAGTCGACGTGTTCCCCGGCGGCGAAAAAGACATGGTCCGATCGATGCTCTCAGAAAGCCTCCGTGCCGTGATATCTCAGACCTTGCTTAAAAAAATCGGTGGCGGCCGGATTGCGGCCCACGAAATCATGATGGGTACCCCAGCGATCCGAAACCTGATTCGAGAGGGGAAAATTGCCCAAATGTATTCCTCGATTCAGACCGGGCAAGCGGTAGGAATGCAAACCTTGGATCAATGTCTTCAAGACCTCGTGACCAAAGGACTCGTGACTAAGGACGAAGCGCGACTCAAGGCGCAGAATAAGGAGGCGCTGTAACCGCCTGCGCGGCAGCGATGGAACATGGAGCGAGACCAGGCGACTAAATTAATGCAGGACCTGTTGCGTCGAATGGTCGAGCGACGTGGGTCTGATCTCTTCATCACTGCTGGATTTCCACCCGCAATCAAGATTGATGGCGAGGTTCTCCCTGTCGCCGAACGGCCACTCTCTGCGGAGCAAAGCAATCTGCTGACCCGCGCGATCATGAATGATCGTCAGTCACGTGAATTCGACGCGACTAAAGAATGCCAATTTGCGATATCGCCCCAAGGTATCGGTCGTTTCCGCGTGAGCGCATTTGTACAGCAAGGTAGTCATGGCTGCGTGATCCGGACGATTGCCTCAAAAATACCCACTGTCGACCAGTTGCGCCTACCGACCATTCTTAAGGATGTCTCGCTGCTGAAGCGTGGTCTTGTGATTGTGGTTGGAGGAACCGGCTCCGGTAAATCGACGACGCTGGCTGCGATGCTTGACCATCGTAATGCCGAGACGCGTGGACATATCGTGACTATTGAAGACCCTATTGAATATGTGCACCCGCATCGTCATTGCGTCGTGACACAACGAGAAGTTGGGGTGGACACCGACTCTTGGCATGTGGCGCTTCGAAATACGCTGAGACAAGCGCCGGACGTCATCATGATCGGCGAAATTCGCGACCGTGAGACGATGGAATTCGGGATTCAATTCGCGGAAACGGGTCACCTCGTGCTGGCCACCTTGCACGCGAATAATGCTAATCAAGCGCTCGACCGGATCATTAACTTCTTTCCCGATGAGAAGCGTGAGCAACTGCTCATGGATCTCTCGCTGAATATTCAGGCTTTGATTTCACAGCGGTTGATCGCCTGCGACGGCGCTGCTGGGCGAATCGCTGCGATGGAAGTCATGCTCCATTCGCCGTTAGTGGCCGACCTCATCTTTAAGGGTGATGTCGCTGGACTGAAAGATGTGATGGCGAGATCAAATCGCATTGGCATGAAAACTTTCGATCAAGCTTTATTTGATCTATACGAAGCGGAATTGATTTCCTACGAAGATGCATTGCGCAATGCTGACTCCAAGAATGAGTTGCGCCTCAGAGTAAAACTCGAAAGTAAGCGCCTAGAGCAATTTGGTGGTGAAGAGGCCGCGGCATTGAGGATTGCGGATGAGTCCCAATAAACCGTCGGCGCAAGCCGCGCCCGAATCTGCCGACCTCGCGATCGAAACTGGCCCGTTAAGATTAAATACCAAGCCTCTTTTTCGCCTGATGGTCGAAAAACACGCATCTGATCTGTTCTTTACGTCATATGCGCCGGTAAAAATAAAAATCGATGGCCAAATCTATCCGGTCAATAAGCAGGTCATTACACCGGATCTTGTTCGGGAAACTGCGTATGGATTGATGACGCCGGAACAAATCCAGTATTTCGAAGAAGAGTTGGAAATCGATTTTGCGATTTCAGAGCCTGGCCTTGGTCGCTTTCGCGTCGCGGTTTTTCATCAGCGTGGCTATCCGGCAATCGTCCTGCGGTATGTGACGGCCGATATGCCCAAAATTGAAGACTTAGGTCTACCGGATGTCGTGCGCGAATTATCGCTTGCGCGCCGCGGGCTGATACTGATGGTCGGTGCTACGGGTTCCGGGAAATCGACGACTCTCGCCGCGATGATCAACCATCGCAATGAGACCGTTTCTGATCATATTCTGACCATCGAAGATCCGATTGAATTTTTGCATGCAAACAAGCGCTCAATTATTAATCAGCGCGAAGTCGGTTTAGACACGAAGTCGCTGCATAGAGCATTGCGAAGTGCGATGCGGGCCGCCCCTGACGTAATTCTGATTGGCGAAATTCGCGATCGAGAGGCGATGCGCGCCGCGATTACGCTCTCAGGCACTGGGCATCTATGCATCGCCAGCTTGCATGCGAATAACGCTGCCGAGGCGCTCGATCGGATCGTCAATTTCTTCCCGCGCGATGAGCACCCGCAGGTGCTGCTCGATCTGTCGCAATATCTCAAAGCGATTTTTGCGCAGCGATTGGTTCGTGGCCCGGACCGGCGTCATGCCGCGATGGAAGTCTTAGTCAATACGCCCCATATGCAGGATCTTATTCGCAAGGGCGACACGGTTGCAGTCAAAGAGGCGCTGTCATCGTCGACTGAGCGAGGAATGCAAGGATTCGACGCCGCATTGACCGATCTGGTGCGTGCGGGTCGAATTACCCTGGAGGATGCGCTGAATAGTGCTGATTCTCGAGCCAATCTTGAGGCAACGATTGGCTTCAGTTGACAGGCGCTCAGTCTCCGACGTTGGGTGAGTCGACGTTCGAGAGTTGATTGAGGCGGTTCGTGAGCGCGATGACTTGGGACTCAAGAGCTTCAATTCGGGCGATTAGAGAGAGATCATGCTCGAGTCGTTCCACCTCCGTGCCCATATGGGACGGGTGAGACGCGGACGGAGAGATCGCAGCGAGGTCAGGCTCGCCCGTGAGTAGCTGGCAGAAACGCGCTTCGCGAGCACCCGGCATTTTCGGTAAGCGTACGACGAACGGACCATCTTCACGGGCCGCGAGCATTTCCAGTGTCGTTTCGATGTCGCCGAGGTCCTCAAACGAGGCCAAGCGCTGCGCTCGCGAGCGCAGCTCGCCGGGTGTCTGGGGGCCGCGCAACATCAACTCGGTGATGACGGCAACCTCCTGCGCGGTCATTAGAATCGGGTTGTGCTCGCCGTTGCACAGTCGATGACGGTATTTCACGACGCGACTGCCAAATCCGCTGCGTTCCAAGATCAAATGGCGCTTGGATAGGCCGTCGAGGGCTTGTTGAACTTGCGACTCGTCCAAACTAAGCACAGGGTCACGATTCGTCTTTTGATTGCAGGCATTGACCAACGCATTCAATGACAGCGGATATTGATCCGGCGTCGTGATTTCTTTCTCAATGAGCGCCCCAAGAATGCGAGCCTCTAAGGGGGTCAGCTGTATTTTCATTCGGAGGTGCTCAGTTGGACTCTGGGAAGACTTGGTAGGCGTCGAAAACCGGCCCATCGACACAGACACGTTTCATGTACGTACCTTCCTTGTTGGTAACGGGAACGGCGCATCCGGCGCAGCCTCCAACGGCACAGGCCATATATTCCTCGAGAGATACCTGTGCGGGCACTGCAAATCGACGTGCAACTCGCGCGACTGCCTTCAGCATCGGCGTTGGACCGCAGGCGTAGATCGCGACCGACTGGCGTGTCGCTTCGTCCAGAGAGGCAAGCCAGGTGCTAGCAAGATCCGTGACATAGCCTTTGTAGCAGCCCTCGATTCCCGCGCCGCTCGTCAACCGACTCGCAATACCCATAGCCTCAAGCCGCTCGTGCGAAGCGGAAACGTCCTGCGGTATACCCGTTTCAGGAATTTTTGAGACAGCGGTCGGAAATGGGAACGGAATTTCGGAGCCTAAGAGCGCCAGTGGCGCATAGCCGCCCTGCTGCGCAAGGGTTTCGGCTAAGAAAACCATGGGCGGCAAACCGACACCGCCCCCAATGAGTAAGGCTCGTGGCCTGCTCGCATCGGGAGTGAAACCGTTACCGATCGGTCCCATGCAGGAAAGGTGATCTCCTGTGTGGGTGAGAGCGAGTCTTCGAGTTCCCTCTCCCACGATTTTGTAAAGTATCTCTATCGTGCCTGCCTCCGCATCGACACTCTGCAGCGAGAGAGGGCGACGCATTGGCAGGTTCGGGTCACAGGTGAGGTGCACAAACGCTCCGGCCTTCGCCCGCGCGGCTATTCTCGGGGCGTGGAGTGTCAGCACATGCTGGTCCCCCTCCCAGGCGACATGATCAACAACGCGAGCGTCTTCAATCAGGATACTGCCGCGATGGGCCGGATTATTCGCGCTCATCGCCTATCTCCACGAAGTCTACGGTTTGAAATAACAGCGTCGAGGACGGCCATGCGCACGGCGACGCCGTTCGTGACTTGATCGCGAATCACCGATTGGGCGCCATCTGCGACGTCAGACGAAATCTCGACTTCACGATTCATTGGGCCGGGGTGCATCACAATTGCATCTGGTCTCGCTAGGCTGAGTCGCTTGGTGGTGAGCCCCCATTGCGTGTGGTATTCATGAGCATCTGGAATGGCTGCTTGCGCCATTCGCTCCTTCTGCACACGCAGCATCATCACAACGTCACAGTGACGGATGCCGTCCTCGAGCGAATTGAACCGTTTAGCGTCCGGCATCGAATCTTGGTCTGGCATTAGCGCGGTCGGCGCGACTATGCGAAGTTCGCCCACGCCCAAGGCCGTGAACACCTGATATGCCGAGCGGGCGACGCGAGAGTGTTTCACATCTCCGACTACGGCAATGTTCAAGTCTCTGAAACCGCCCTTGTATTGCAGAATCGTCAGCGCGTCCAAAAGGCCCTGCGTTGGGTGCGAAATATGCGCTTCGCCAGCCGACAAGACACTGACGTGATCATAGACGTGTTCGGCCACGAACTGCGTGATTCCAGGTTCCGCATCGCGAATGACGAATACATCGACGGCCATCGATTCTAAAGTGTGGATGGTATCCATCACTGTTTCGCCCTTAACGCGCGAAGAGAGCTGTATTTCGAGATTGAGCACGTCTGCGCCTAAGCGACGACCAGCTAATTCAAAAGACGAGCGAGTTCGCGTGCTCGGTTCGTTAAAAATATTGCCGATAGTCAGACCTTCTAGAGCGTGACTCCGAATCGGCGCCGAGCCGCGCGGAGCGAGATAGCTTTGTGCGCGATCCAGCAATTCGCGGACTTGTTCGCATGAGAGGCCGTCTAAGGTGATCAAGTGCCGAATTCTGCCGGCTTCATCAAATTGGCTAAAGGGCGGCATGCTTTAAGTCCTGGTCATTCGGTTACGTTCCCGCAACCATTGTTCTAACAGTACGGCCGCGGCTACGGCATCAATATCTCCTCGTCCCACGCGACGAGATCTTTCGCCATTCGCGCGGCGCTGCCGTAACTGATCTTCCGCTTCGCGCGAGGATAATCGTTCGTCGACGGGCTCAACCTGTCTTCCGAAGCGTTTACTTAGCGCATCGCCAAATGCCATGGCGGATTCAGTCAAGGCCGTAGGGGAGTCATCCATATTATAGGGGACACCAACTACAAATACGGACGGGCCCCAGTCGCGAACATAGCGGTCGATTGTCGACCAGTCTGGGGCGCCATCGTGGCTCGAGATTGTGCCTATTGGTCGAGCGCTACCGGTCAGCGTATCGCCGGCGGCAATACCGATGCGCTTCAAGCCATAGTCAAAACCAAGCGCGATAATTGCGGGTTCGGAAGGCTCAGGCATGACCCGCTTGGCTCGAGAGGCGTTCAGAGTCAATGCCGAGCAATTTTACTGCTGCGCGCCAACGTTCGTTGTAAGGCGTCTCGAACAATATGGATGTATCCATCGGAACGTTCAGCCATGCGTTGGAGCGAATTTCCTCCTCCAATTGCCCGGCGCCCCAACCAGCGTAGCCTAGCGCCACCAAAGCTTGGCTCGGGCCTTCACCGCGAGCGATGGCTGCGAGGACGTCCCTTGAGGTGGTGACATGCAGGTTTGGGGAAACTTCTAGCGTTGCATCGTAGCCAGGTGCGCCATCCGCTGCCGGTGGATGGAGCACAAACCCCCGTTCGGGGGCTACAGGGCCTCCGCGGAGGACGGGTTGCTTCCCGAGTTTCAGGTCCTGCGTCGCCAAGTCGAGTTGTTGAAACACTTCGCTGACCGCCATATCCATCGGGCGATTGATGACGATACCCAGCGCGCCGCCTTTATTGTGTTCGCATACCAACGTTACAGTGTGCGCGAAATTTGGGTCGCCCAGCGCTGGCATGGCCACAAGCAGTTGGTTGGTGAGGTAATCGCCGGTCATGTCCGTAGTATCAGCCGCCCATCGTTCCTGAACAAGAAGACTATTGCGTATCTGTCGGCGCGCGAACGGTGGAGTCGGTTAACTCGCCCTTTGAGAACTGCCATTCGTAGGTCAGCCGTAGACTGTCGTGTAGCGCGGCGAGCGGTCCTGGGAAGGGCTCGAAAGGGGCGGATAGTCTCAAAATATTAAGGGCAGCTTGATCTAGCGCAAGATGGCCAGAGGATCGGCTAACGATGGCGTCAACAAGGCGGCCATCTGCGGAGACTCTCACCTCAAGAACTGGACTGCCGGTGAGGTGGGCGCGGCGTATGAGGTCAAGCGGGTAGTTCGCGGTGCCGATGCGTTCGATTCGATGCCGCCAAGCATCAAGATAGACCGCGACACTAGATGCCCGAGTGTTTGCGGTAACGAGGAGCTCGTTTTTCGGGTGACCGCGCAACGCCAACGCATCGCCAGTATCAAAGGCTGTATCGTCAGCGCGCGGAGCTTCCATCACCAGGGGCGATCGTTCTCCGGCGGCAATGGCGTAGGAGTTTGCCGTTTTACCGGCAGATCGCGTGGCTACGAGATCGTCATCGCCGTTGCCGTACTGATGACTGCCCCCACCCGATGCGGTTCCTTCTGCTCCAGCCGGAACGCCGCCCCCTGGAGCCTCGGCGCGCCTGACGTCCGTTGCTGTCCCCGCGCCACGTTGGTTCACCTCCGCTAAATAGTCAGCCTGTTCGTTTTGGACAGGATCTGACACAGGGTCGTGCACCACAATCACCTCAAGCGATGACCCCTCGCCATGGCCTTTGGTCGCTGCGGAAAAACCAATGCCTAACAAAATGAGTAGATGCAGTGCCACGGCCAAAAAAATCGCCGTCGCAAGACGGTCATGGGCAGCATTGGGATGCGCGGGCGGGGTGGCTAATGTCACGGTGATCTGGGCGTGAGGTGGATGACGCGTTCGGTCGCCTGCTCAATCGCATGTCGAGAATACAGCAACGGAAAGTACTCGCCATGGCGCCACAGATCCGCAAGATCCCGGTAATGCGGGCTGTCAGGATCACCGGACTGGCCGGGGTGATTCACGGCCACCGAGTCGTCCCAGTGGCCAACATCCATGATTACCCGTACAGAGGGGCCGCCAAGGTCGCGGTAATCGGCTGATCGATAGCTTGATTGGCTTGGCGCGAAGCCATCTCCGTCTTTAGGAAATGGGCCGACATTCAGGCGCATTTTCGTTTTTTCGTCGACGATCGCAGAGAATGGGTGCTCCGATAGATTGAAATGCAGCGCATCCCAACGCCAGCGCGTGGAATCCATACCCAATCGGGTCCGCAGCTCGCGAAAGGCGGCGGCTAACGTCGAGGTGAGCAAGGCGTCGCGCCTTTCCTGTGGACGATTTTGGATCCACGTTTCCGGTTGTTCGGCAAAACTGATCAGCGCGTCCACATGAGCGCCGTCAACGCCGGCGGCCTGCGCGGCTGGCATGAGCAAGTTTTTTGCCCCCACCCGCAGGTGGTGCGCGTACCACGTTTCATATAGCGCGGCAGCCGCGGAGTCGCCTGTGACATTTCCGTCCCAATGTTCGAGTAGGGCGAGCGCCGCGCGCGTGTCGGCATCGTCGGTCTTGAGGCCCTTAAGTACGGCGATTAGTCGTCGCGCCGGCAATGAGACTGTATCCGTCTGCAGTTTTTTGGAGTCTTCGATAGAGATTTTATCGGTGGCGCTTAGAACGCCGGCGATTCTTTCATGACGCCAACCCGGGGTCCATTCGAAGCCAGGCTTGCGCTCTTTGTAGGGGTAACCGGGCGGCAAGTTGAGTTCGTTGGAACTCGTCAGAAATCCTTCGGCTGGATTAACGCGACGCGGCATCTCTCTGTGGGACAGAGCGCCGGCCCATTCGTAGCGGCCGTCACCCGGTACCGGCAACAGGCCATCGTGATTTGGGCGCTTAGGGACAAGACCCGCGGGTAGCCAAGCAATGGTGCCGTGTACGTCGGCATACAGGTGATTTAGGGTAGGCGCCCGCCAACGCGCAATTGAATGTTCAAACTCCTTCAAAGTTCGCGCTTTTTGGTAGCTAACTGCACCGAAATACACCGAAGTGCCTGGTTCAAACCAAGCACTTCGCAAGGCGTAGCCCCGATGGTGGAGGCTGTCCACGTAGATGAGTGGACCGTGTCGGGTGAACTCAAGATTGATCACTTCAGGGGTGGCGTCGCGGACTTCTACGGTTTCGGTGATTGTCTTGATGGATTCCCAGCCAGATCCATACCTATAGCGGGTTAGGGTCGAATCAAGTTCATAGACGTACAAATCTTCCTGGTCGGCCGGGAAGATTGTGTATCCAAACGCGATCGATTCGTTATGGCCTAAAGAGACGCCCGGTATTTGCGGCTCATTGGCCCCGACGACATGAATTCCAGGCGCTTCGAGGCCGACCAAGTACCGAACGCTAGGCTCAGTAAAAGCCCGATGCGGGTCATTGGCTAAAATAGGACGACCGGTTGTTGTTTTAGTGCTGGAGATTGCCCAGTTATTGCTGCCGTCGAAGGATTCTGGAGTCGTGAACTCATTCCGTGCCTGAGCGTTCCAGGGCGCACTTAATCGAAATTCGCGCGTCGCTAAGGTGTAAAGACGCAAAACGTCTTTAGGCAAGCACGGATCTAGGCCTACCGGGATAGTAACTGTCCAGTTTGGCGTGATCGGCGCCCGCACCCGATCCGCGGCGAGTTCCCCGCGACAGGCCCCTTGGGCGCGGGCGACTTCGCTTTCGACATTCCGAGATAACCCGTGGCTGCGTATCCGGATGAGATCTTCCACGTTCCAATGCGCGGGTCGGTAGTGCTCTAATTGAAATTCTACCGGCAGCCTGTCGGGATTCGCGTCAAGGAATAAAACATAGGCGTTGATGCCGTCGACAAAACGCTGAGCGATTTTCTGGGTCTTAGGGCCGTAGGCGGCCCATTCGGCTCGGAGATCGCCCCGGTAGAGCATGAGTCGCGCGGCGCGGTCGTCATCTAAGTAGGCTTTACCGAACACTTCGGCAAGCTGGCCTAAGCCGCGCCGACGCCACAAATCGATCTGAAAGAGTCGATCGCGAGCGGCGTTAAAGCCCTGGGCAAAATAGAGGTCCGCTTCGGTTTGCGCGTAGATATGGGGAACTCCCCAGAGATCGACGAGTATGTCCACCGGCGCACGGAGCCCGTTGACCGGCATCGATTCTACCGGTGCCGCGGCCTGCGCAATGCCTGCGGCAGCGAGGAGTGCCACCGCCATCCGAAACACGATCAGTCGACCCGCGCAGCCAGTCGGCGCTCGATAGCGTCCATCAATAAACCGGCGATATCTGTCCCGCATTGCTTATCGATTTCTCGAATACCAGTTGGACTAGTGACATTGATTTCAGTGACAAAATCACCGATCACATCGAGCCCGACGAAGAGCATCCCGGCCTCGCGCAGACGAGGGCCAATTTGGGCGGCCAGCCACCGGTCGCGTTCACTGAGCGGACGGGTTACGCCGCTCGCGCCAGCGGCCAAATTCCCGCGGTTGTCGCTGGCGGACGGAATCCGAGCGAGTGCGAAGGGTACCGGGTCGCCATCCACCAAGATGACCCGGGCGTCTCCCCCTGAGACGATTTCCGGCAGGTAACGCTGGACGATCGCGTATCGGCTTCCGTATTCCGTGAGCGTCTCAAAGATGACCTGCGCGTTCTTATCTCCCGAATCAATCACGAAGACGGAGCGACCACCCATACCATACAAGGGCTTACAGACGATCTTGCCGTGCTCACGTTGGAAGGCGTGCATATCTGCCATGTCGCGCGTGATGAGGGTTGGCGCGCAACAGTCGGCAAACCAGGCCGTATAGACCTTCTCGTTCATGTCCCGCAGTCCTTGCGGGCGGTTAACGACCAACGCCCCTGCCTGTTCGGCGCGTTCCAAGATATAGGTGGAATAGATGTATTCCATATCGAACGGAGGATCCTTGCGCATCAGGATCACGTCGAGTTCGCCTAGGCCACGCGCAACCGACTCTCCACGGGTGAACCAATCCGCATTATCTGAGCGCACCTGTAAAGGGGCCCACTTACCCATGGGTGCCCCATCTCGCAGATAGAGGTCTTGCAACTCCGCATAATGGAGCTCCCAACCACGTTTCTGAGCTGCGAGTAGCATCGCGAGGGTCGAGTCTTTTTGCGGCTTGATGGTATCGATCGGATCCATGACAACGCCAAGGCGAATAGGACGATTCATCGGGTCGAACTCCAGAAGGCTGCGCGCAGTCGGCTCAATGTGACATTGATCAACCCCCGAGGGGGGCGTTCATGGTACACCGGAAGCCCATTATCGCTGTTAAGAGGCAGTTGTCGTGGCCACCTATCGGGCGATATGCAAGAATCAAAGGCGTCCGGCAGCGGTCTGCTCGTACACAGCGTGCGTGAAGCGGGTCGGTCTGGTCGTGGAACGGCCGAGTCAGGAATAGCGATGGACAATGCAGCGCAGTTGACCTCAAAGGCCCGCCTGTCGGGTTTGAAGGTCCTTGTCATCGACGATAGTAAAACCATTCGGCGGACCGCCGAGACGCTCCTAACCAAAGAGGGGTGCGAGGTCTATACCGCGATTGATGGTTTTGATGCCTTAGCAAAACTGGCAGACCATCCGCCCGACATTGTGTTTGTGGACATCATGATGCCGCGTCTTGACGGCTATCAGACCTGTTCTCTGATTAAACACAATAAGGCGTTCCGAGCGATCCCCGTGATCATGCTCTCCTCAAAAGACGGATTGTTTGATCGAGCCCGTGGCCGCATCGTCGGCTCAGAGCACTATCTCACCAAGCCATTTACGCGTGAGGAGTTGTTGGGTGCTATTGAGCAACACGTCAACCCTAACGATGCCGCTGCGCACTGACGGGAGGTTGTCATGGCCTTAATCCTGATTGTTGATGACTCGCCAACTGAAGTGCACGTGATCCGACGTGCACTAGAGAAAGTCGGCTACCAAACAGCATCTGCCGCCGACGGCGCAGAGGGCTTACGGCTTGCAAAGTCCATCAAGCCAGACCTGATTCTCATGGATATCGTAATGCCCGGTGTCAACGGTTATCAGGCCACGCGGGCACTGGCGAAGGACCCGGATACAAAAAATATCCCCGTCATTATGGTGACCAGTAAGGGACAAGAATCAGATCGTGTCTGGGGTATGCGTCAGGGCGCGATTGACTATCTGATCAAGCCAGTCTCCGCAGAGACGCTTGTGCAGAAGGCTCAATCCGCATTGTCGGGTTGAGCTCACATGGCCCTGCAGAATGATCTTCGCGCCTTGCGCGATCGACCCTACGAGATTCTACAGGAGCTAGAACGTCGCGGGCGCGCGGCTGCGGGTGGACGCCGCGCCGTGGAAGGCGCCGAGTGGGTCGGTGTGGCTTTCCGACTTGGCCAAGAGTTTTTTTTGGTGCCGCGCGATGAAATGCGAGAAGTCATGGCGATGCCGCCAAAGCTGACCCGAATTCCGGGAGCAAGGCCTTGGATATTGGGCCTGTGTAACCTGCGAGGGCAATTGCTGCCGGTGGTGGACCTGCGCCAATTCTTAGGCAGTGGGGTAACTCCGGCCACGCGCGCTGCAAGAGTTCTTGTCGTGAATCATCGCGAAATTCCAGTGGGCTTATTGGTCGACGAGGTCATCGGGTTTCGTCGGTTTGCCGAGGCGGAACGAGCGACCTCAGCACCTCCCACGTTAATCCGCTGCGAGCAGTTTTTGATCGGGTCTTTCAGGCGCAGCGGCGAATCATGGCCCGTCATCGGTCTTCGAAAGCTTATCGAACATCCATCTTTCTTACAGGCGTCGGCGTAGCAATGATCAATCCCATGCACCCACGGCTGTCAATGACGGCGGCGATATGCGGAGTCTTGTCGAATGAACACTGACCGTCAGTACGACGCAGGAATCAGGCAACTGCAGATTTTGCTGATCAGCGGGTTGGCGCTGGTCGTGTGTGCCGGCCTCGCCGTCGGCGCTGGATGGGCGGGTCTACTTGCCGTCAGCGGCCCGTTAGCGGGCTTAATATTGGTATTGGTCGCGATCGTCTTGACTATGGCTCTTCGGTCCTATCGTGTAGTCGTTGCTCAGCGGGAGGCATTCGCACGAGACGCCCAGCAGAATGACCAGAATCAACAGGCCATCTTGCGTCTATTAGACGAGATTGCCACGTTGGCTGATGGCGACTTGACGGTAAAAGCGAGCGTCACCGAAGAAATCACAGGTGCGATCGCAGACTCAATCAATTTCGCGATCGAAGCGATGCGCGGCCTCGTAGAGACGATTCAAGTCTCCGCGGTTTCATTGGATGCGGCGGCAAAGTCTACCCAGGCCGCGGCGGCGCATTTGGCAAAGGCCAGTGCAGGGCAGTCGAAACAGGTCACGTCGGCGACCGAATCTGTTGCTGAAATGGCGTCCTCGATCGAGGGCGTATCGACGAATGCAGAGCGCTGCGCTGACGTCGCGCGCCACGCTGTGGAGGTGTCTCATAAGGGCGGTGACGCAGTACGACGGACGATTGATGGAATGAATGCGATTCGGGAGACGATTCAAGAAACGTCAAAGCGGATCAAGCGTCTCGGTGAGAGTTCGCAAGAAATCGGCAACATCGTTGAACTGATCAATGACATTGCCGAGCAGACCAATATCCTTGCCTTAAATGCTTCAATTCAGGCTTCAATGGCCGGTGAAGCTGGTCGTGGTTTTGCTGTGGTCGCTGATGAAGTGCAGCGACTGGCTGAGCGTGCAGCGAATTCAACGAAACAGATCGAAGTCTTAGTGCGGACCATCCAAGCGGATACTAACGAGGCTGTCGTGTCGATGGAACGTAGCACCACAGACGTCGTGGGCGGCGCGTTGCTCGCAGAAAACGCGGGCGCCGCCTTGGGAGAAATTGAACAGGTCTCCCACCAGATCGCAACGCTGATGCAAAACATTTCCGCGAGCGCCCGTCAGCAGGTCGCAGTGTCCGCAAATATTTCCGGAAGCATGCAAGTGCTGCGCGAAATTAGCGTGCAAACGTCTGAGAGCACGACCGGGATGTCTAAGTCGATTGCCCGCCTTGCCGACCTCTCTACACAGTTGCGCCAATCGGTGGCGGGCTTCCAGTTGCCTGCGCCTGGTTCGTTAACGCCAAAATTTGGATTGCGCGGCGATGCGCACGAACGAGGCTAAGTTATGAGTGCGGTGGCCGATCAGACTCTGCAAGCCGTAGCCGCCGAAATTGGCGTGACCTTAGGCCTGTCGCGCAACGCGCTAGAGGCCTATGCGGAATCCATGGCAGATCCCGCGCCACTGAAAGTTTGTGCTGCGCGTTTGCATGAAGTATTCGGCGTACTCCGCGTCATCGAAATTCACGGCGCGGCATTGTTAGCCGAGGAGATGGAGCACGCTGCATTATTTTTGGCATCCGCATCATCCGATCTTCGTAACCAGCCGGAAGGGCTGGATGCCCTGATGCGGGCGATGGTCCAGCTTCCGGCGTATCTAGAGCGAGTTCTTGCCGGCGGCCGCGATGTTCCGTTGGTTTTACTGCCGCTGCTCAACGATCTGCGAGCAGTCCGTGGGCAGGCCTTGCTTTCCGAGGGGACATTGCTGCTGCTGAATCTCACCTCAGATCGGCAACCCACACCGAGTACTCTGCGAACCGGCGAGATGTCGCAAAACGTAGCCCAATGGGCTAGACGACTGCGCCCGCGATTCCAAGTGGCGCTACTCGGAGTGTTGCGCGGCGACCGGCTGCCTCAGCACTTGGATGTGTTAGCGCAGGTCGCCGAGCGATTAGAAGAAACCGCAAAGCGCCAGTCAGTATTTCAACTGTGGTGGGTTGTAGGGGCCGTTATTGAGGCGTTCCGCGCGGGAGGATCAGACGGTGCTGCAACCCTAAAGCGATTGCTGGGCCAGGCAGATCGGGAGATGCGCCGCCTTTTTGAGATTGGTGAGGACCGATACGCTGAGAATCCACCCGTAGACCTGTTGAACAATCTGCTCTACTTCGTTGCTAGAACACCGGTGAACGGTGAGCGGATTGCTGCCGTTCGATCGTCCTTCCGCCTTCGTGACTTGCTGCCTGTCTCACAAGAGGTCGAGGATCAGCGAGCGAGCCTGTCTGCTCCTTCAGTCAAGTTGATGGAGACTGTAGGCGCTGCGATACGCGAAGACCTTGCACGCGTGAAAGACGCCCTCGATATATTTGTTCGAACCGGCGGGGCGCATGTCTCGGACCTGCTCGGCCAAACCGAGATGCTGCGTAAAATGGCGGACACATTAGGTGTTCTTGGACTACCTGCGCTACGGGGTACAGTGCAGCACCAATTGAGGCGCCTCGATGAGATAGTCGCGGCGGGCGTGCCACCAGCCCCTGATGCATTGATCGACATTGCGGCGGCTCTGATTCAGGTCGAGGACAGTTTGGAGCCCCAACTGCTCGGCTTGATTCTACCCAAGGAAACTTCGCCAGACGTCATTCCTGATGAGGCAACGGACGCAGAATTCAAACAAGTCCAGAGCGCCGTACTCCGCGAATGCATTGTGAATTTGGCGCATATCAAAGAGGCAGTTGCCGCTGCCATAGCAGGTCACGATGTTGGTAGTTCGGCGCAAGTGCCGTCGCTGTTGCGAGGGATCATTGCCGGACTAATGATGCTCGGTCGAACACGCGCGATTGAAATTTTCGAACGGATTGGCAAGCACGTATCGCAAACGGTTGGTGCCGGATCCGATTCGTCAGCGCAGCGGTTAGATCGTCTGGCCGATGCGATAGTATCGATTGAATACTATATGGAGACTCTTCAGAGCGGCCGTAGCGAGCCGGTCTACATGCTGGATAACGCAGAGGCCTGCTTGCGTGTTTTAGAAGGCGCAGGCCTGGCTGTGGTTCCCGTCCGATCTGTCGTTACGGGTCCAGTCAGCGCAAGTGCCGTTCCTGCCGTCGCGCCGCCCCCGGCGCCGGAGGAAAGCGGGATCTATCGCGCGCCAACTGCGGTTGCGACCGAGCCCGCGCCGAATCTCTCGGTAACGGTCAGCAATGCCGTTGCCGATGAGGTTGATCCTGACCTGATCCAGCTGTTTATCGAGGAAGCGCGAGAAGAACTATCCAAGATCCAATTGAATCTGCAGGCATGGGATAGAAATCCACTCGACGATGATGCGCTGACCCGGATGCGGCGCTCCTTCCACACGCTCAAAGGTAGCGGTCGAATGGTGGGAGCTCGATTGGTTGGCGACTATGCGTGGGCGATCGAAAACTTGCTCAATCGCATCATCAGTGGAACCCGTAACCGAACACCGGCACTGCTAGGCGTACTTCGTGATGCAGTCGCAGGGCTGCCTGCATTGATTGATCAACTTGAAACCCGACAGCCGCCGACGTTTGACGTGGCGGATATCATGGGTCGTCTGCATGCATTGTCGGAAGGCCGTGACGCAGAATCTGAGAGTGTTGATTCTGGGGAGGACGACGGGGGAGTCGAGACCGATGAGTCGCTGACGAATTCACCGGTTGAGCCCTCACCTTGGATGATTGCGACGTCTGTACTCCTAACGGACGCTCCACCGGAAGAGAAGTCAGCACCGAGCGGCGCTGAGCTTGAGCTGCCGACACGGTTTGTAAGAGTTGAGCGTCACGAATCCACGCCGAACGACATCCCGCCACTCGCGCCGAGTTCACGTTTGACGAGCGAATCCACCACAGACGCCGACAGCACGCTCGGGGAGATTTACCGAACGGAAGTGGCCAACCATATCGCCACGATTCGGGAATGGGTGACGAACAGAGGGATGCGGCAATCCCCGCATCCGGTCAGCGAAGCGCTCTATCGGGCCTGCCATACCCTAGCCGGGGCATCCAGAATGGCCGCCATCAGCGAGAGCACGGAACTCGCCGAACCGCTGAATCTATATATCAGGGAGCAGTATGATCACGGCAAAGGGTTGCCTGATCAGGCCCTTCCGCTCCTTCTGTCGTTTGCAGACGCCTTCGCTCGCGTTGCCAGTGGTGATGTTCAATCCCCGACGCCCGGCGAACGGTCGCAACTACTGAGGCAGCTTGCAGACACCGTCGCTATCGACGCCGCTGCTGCGTCGCTTCTCGATGATTCTCAATCGCTAAATGCCGCGTTACATCAATCCACTGTAGAGCCAGTGATCGATGCGGCCGCAACCGGCAGCTTCGCGACAATCGATTTTGACCCCGAAATCGCCGCAATTTTTAGTGAGGAAGCGGCCGAGTTGCTCGACGCGGCTGCCAGAGCCGTAGACCGACTGAGCGGTCTACCTGGCGACACTGAGTCGATCACTGCCTTAAAGCGCTATTTGCACACGTTGAAAGGTGGCGCCCGAATGGCGGGCGTAGCAGCAATGGGCGAGTTGGCGCATGAACTCGAGTCTGCGCTTACGCGGGCCGAAGCTTCGGGGTTTCGCGCAGCGCAGGGTCTGATTGCCTTGCTCGAAGCGGGACTCAACCGCTTTGAATCTATGCGGCAAGCCGTCCACGGGGGGCAGCAGGCTCTGCCTGAGTTAGACCTTATTGCGCGACTGCGTGCGCTCGCCGTTCCGCAGACTGAGCTGCCAACGCTGCGCATACTCGCTGAAGAGCAGCCTGAGCCACAGCCGATCGTTGCGGTTGACACAAGTCGTTCAATGTCTCCGCCCGTCGTGAGTGAAATCGCCCGCGGAAGCGTGGCACTGGATGGCGGTGGAAACGGCAAGTTAGGTGATACTCATCAGCCTGAAACAGTCGTTTCTTCGCCGATCTCGGATTCTTCGGAGGCAACGAAGACAGGCGATACGTTCTCGGACTCCACGCCGACACCCTCGATTTCTATCACGAGCGAAGCGGTTGCTTCGGCCATCCTGCCGGCATCTGTCACGCCGCTGCCTCGCGACGAGCGCCAGGAGCTCGCTCGAGTCGATGCAGAGCTGCTTGACGAGCTATTAAGTGGTGCAGGTGAGGTCAGCATCCAGCGAGCGAGGTTGGAGCAGCAGCTCACAGGGGTTGACGCAAATCTTGGAGAACTCTCCCGCGTGGTCAGCCGACTCCGTGACCAACTGCGAAAGCTCGAAATTGAAACAGAAGCGCAAATCCTCCATCGCGTCGATGACGGTCGTCGGCGAGATGATTTCGATCCTTTAGAATTGGATCGTTATTCGACCCTCCAACAGTATTCCCGCGCCCTTGCTGAGTCCGCCAGTGACGTTGCTAGCATTCAAGGGATCCTAGAAAACCAGCTGCGTGATGCGCAAAATCTCTTGATGCAGCAATCTCGCGTGGTCACTGATCTGCAGAATGGTCTGATGCGGACCCGTATGGTTCCCTTCCAACGCCATGTTCCACGATTGGCCCGTGTCGTACGGCAAGTGGCGCTTGAAGTTGATAAACGCGCTGAGTTGATAGTTTCCGGCGCAACGGGAGAATTGGACCGACAAGTCCTCGAGCGCATGATGGCGCCGTTCGAACACATGCTGCGCAACGCAGTGATTCATGGCATTGAACCACCCGAAAAGCGACTGTCCGCCGGCAAGAGCCCAGATGGCCGTATTGAGATGTCACTGCGTCGCGAAGGCACTGAAGTCGTCATCGTCGTGCAGGATGACGGTGCTGGGCTTGACCTCAACTTGATTCGTCAGAAAGCGTTGGAAATCGGTCTCTTAAAACCACGCCAGTCCATGGCTGATGCCGATGCGATGCAACTCATTCTTGAGCCAGGATTCAGTACCGCCGCAGTTGTGACCCAGTCTGCCGGGCGCGGTGTAGGCATGGATGTAGTGACGAATGAAGTCAAACGTCTCGGTGGGTCCTTGAGAATCGATTCGACCAGTGGGCAGGGCACCCGATTCACGATCCGCTTGCCGTTTACTTTGGCGGTTTCGCAGGCCCTTATCTTGCGTGCCGGCGCAGAGATTTATGCATTGCCGCTCCCGACAGTTGAGAGTGTAGTCCGGTTGCCTAAGTCCGTCGTTCTGCAACACCTCAATGAAGCAAACCCGTCTTGGACTTATGGCGGCCAGGTGTACCGTTTTCAGCATCTGGGCTTGTTCATCGGCGGAAGACCATCGGAGCTCCCGATTCAGGACGTTCCAGTTCCGGTCGTATTGATTCGGGCTGGAGAAAGTTCCACTGCGATTGTTGCTGATGAGTTAGTTGGTAGTCGGGAAATTGTCATCAAGAATATCGGACCGCTCGTGGCGTCAATCCGCGGTGTCTCTGGAGCCACGATGCTTGGGGATGGCCGGATCGTTGTTATCCTCGACCTCGGCGCTTTAGTGCGCGGCGATTGGCGCTCGCGTGTTTACGGCCTGCCTGATGATGATCGGAACGATCGTCGAACATTTGCTTTGGTGGTTGACGATTCGATTACTGTTCGCCGGGTGACTCAGCGGTTGCTTGAGCGCAATGGCATGCGCGTGGTGACTGCAAGGGACGGTATGGATGCCTTGGAGATCCTGCAGGATCAGGTGCCTGACGTGATCCTGCTGGATATTGAAATGCCGCGCATGGATGGATATGAAGTGGCTGCCCGAATTCGAAGCGACGAGCGCTTGAAGCACATTCCTATCGTGATGATCACATCGCGCGTTGGTGAAAAGCATCGTGCGCGGGCTATCGAGATCGGCGTTGACGATTATTTAGGCAAGCCGTACCAAGAAAATCAATTATTGGATGCGATTGAGCCATTGGTTGCCCGCGGGCGGACGTTGCAATGAATCAATCGGTTGACGACGAGTTCTATGGCTTGCTCGTTCCACTCGCAGACGAGCGATTATTGGTTCCGCGCAGCTGCACTGCTGAAGTCGTCGCGTGGACGCCGATCAGCCCGATGCCTGGCGCGCCTCCGTGGTATCTCGGCACGATCCAATGGAATGGGAAAAATGTGCCGATCATCAGCTTTGAAGCCGCTCTTGGGCGACCGGTCCCTCAGCCCAACGGGCGCACTCGGATCGTCATGCTTCATTCGATGGGGCGGCGATTGGGCGGGGGGCACTTCGGCGTTTTGACGCAAGGTTTTCCGCAGTTGGTGCGACTCAATCAAGACATTGTGAAGCCCGATCCTACTCGCGACTTCGCTGCGAACAGTCCGGTTCTCTGTGCGCTTCGAATGGTGAATGAAAATCCTTTGATTCCCGATTTCGATCACTTAGAGGATATGATTGCCGATGAGACTTCAGCGCCAAATTAAGCGTGTCGCTCAATGCATCCAGGGTTGATCCTCTAGGTCCTTCGCTTCTGCGTCGCGCTTTTGGGCGCGGAGTGCGTCTGCAAGCAAGTGGCCCGCAGCTAAACGCAGCGTCACGTCGGCAGAGCCCAATATCAAAGCTCGCCGAGCGCAAGTTTCTGCTTGTTTCGGATCAGTCTCCGATAGGCGCAAACGAGCCAGCTCGAGCCACAGAAGCGGATTCTGCGGCTCGATGCGCAGCGCGCGATCAAGCGTGCCAGAAGCGCCAGGAAGCTCTCCCCGCGCAATTTGCGCATGCGCTTGATTAACAAGGGATTGCGCCGCCGGGCCTAACTTAAATGCTCGACTCGGAGGCTCCGGCGCTTCCCGTTGCTGCGGTTTTGGACTTTCTATTGGGATCGGTGCCGGCGGCGGTGGCGGCGGTTCCTTCGTGACAACTTCTGCGGCGACCGGCTCTTCTGCGGGTGGCGGCAATTGATACGGTTTTGGTACCGAGCAAGCGCCCAATAACACGAGCAGCCCAATGGGGAGTGCCCGCTTAGCGGCAGTACTTAGTGCAATGTTTTTTGCAGCCATGATTTCACTTTATCGACGACCGACTCTGATGTGGGCTGAGTGCAACCCGGCCGACTCGTTAGCGTCGTACCGTGCGGCACCCCGACTAGGACGGCATCGGCGCTGCACTTTGGCTCAGTGGCCAGCCCGCTTGAGAACTCAATCCAACGATCCTCAACTTCTGTGGGCGTGTCAGGTTGCCAAGCTTTTAAATGGAGTTCCGCCATCGCGTCAAGCCATATCGGTAACGCACCTGTTGCGCCTGTTAGGCCCGTGGGTCGGTTGTCATCGTAACCGACCCAAGCCACAGCGACATGGGAGCCCGTGAATCCGGCAAACCAGCTGTCGCGTAGGTCAGAAGACGTACCCGTTTTAGCGGGCAGGGTGATGTGCAAACGGGCGCCAACTGCACGTCCGGTGCCACGCTCGGTGACCTGGGTCATCATCCGGCCCACTTGGTAAACGGCTGCTGGGGAAACAGCTTGCGTGACTTCAAGCTTGAAACTTTTCAGTGGCTTGCCGTCTTCATCGAGTACGGCCTGTACTGAGCGCAGACGCGCCTGAAATCCGCCGTTAGCAAGCGCGGTATAAATTTGGATAACCTCAAGCGGGGTCATCTCGACCGTTCCGAGTAGCATGGATGGATTCAACGCCGGTCGGCGATCAAGGCCGAGCTTCTGCAATGTATCTGCGACGGCCGGTAGTCCGACATCTAAACCGAGTCGAACTGTGGCCAGATTCATCGATTCAGATAACGCCCGAACCATCGGTACGGCCCCAAATACTTCATGAGTGTAATTCTGCGGCGCCCAAACTTGCCCGTCTGGCAGCTTCAATTCCAAAGGGGCATCTTGCAGGATGCTTGCGGCGTTATACCGGCCACTTTCGATCGCGGTGAGATACACGGCCGGCTTAACTAGCGAGCCGATGGAGCGTCGCGCATCCAATGCACGATTGAACCCGAGTGATCGAGTATCGCGGCCACCCACGACGGCCAAAACCTGTCCGCTGGTCGGCTCCGCAATGATCATTGCTGCCTCCAGTGGAGCTCCTTTCGACCGATTACGCGCGACCGAGTCTAGACGCTTCAGCTCCGCTGTCACCGCGCGCTCCGTGGCGGCCTGCGCGTGGGGATCGAGGGTTGTGTAGATGGAAAGCCCGGCTGCGGCAAGGTCTGCCTCTGCGTAGTCGCGTTTGAGGTGGCGACGCACAAGGTCTAAGAAGGCCGGTACGTAGCCGGCACCCGCCGCTCGCAGCCCAAGGGGCTGCGCTTGGGCACGCTCAGCAACGGTATTGTCGATCACCTTGGCTTCGGCCAATTCCTTGAGCACTAGGTTGCGACGCGTACGCGCGCGGTCGGGATGTTTAAGTGGATCGTAGTACGAGGGGCCTTTGACTAACCCAACGAGTAGCGCCATCTCGGCTGGCTCTAGCTCCTCAATGGGCTTGCCAAAATAATACTCGCTACCAAGACCGAAACCATGCACCGCCCGCTCGCCATCTTGGCCGAGGTAAACCTCATTGAGGTAAGCGACTAGGATTTCTTCCTTGGTGTAATGCACCTCAAGACGCATCGCCATAATGGCTTCTTTGAGTTTGCGCCCAAAAGTTTGCTCATCCGTTAAGAAGTAATTTTTGATGAGCTGCTGAGTCAGCGTACTTCCGCCTTGAACCACGCGCCCCGCACGGGCATCGGCCCACATTGCGCGCAGGATGCTACGTAGATCAACGCCATGGTGTTCGTCAAAACGACGATCCTCAATGGTTTTTAGTGCCGCGACCAAAAAGGGTGGCACGTCAGTCGGCGTCAGGACGATTCGGTCTTCTCCGTGCACGGGAAATACGCTACCGATCAACAACGGATCCAGTCTAAACAGCGGCAACTCAGATCCATCAGCATTTTCAATGCCCGTAATTCCCTCGGCTCCGGCATGAATTCGCACGCGTACAGGTGCGCGCAGTTCATCCACAAAGCGAACGCGACGTGTCGTGATATCAAAGTCGTACCCACGGCGGCGATAAACGCCCGCGCCGGAGTTTGGATCGCCAACGCGGTAATGTAAGCGATGCAGTTCCGCGTCTAAGTCGTCCGCGGTCACTGGGGCGCCTACATATAAGTCCGTGGGCGCCGCATAAACTTTCGCTGGCACTGACCATAGGCGACCTTTGAATTCACGAAGGACGACGCCGTCAAGATAGTAAATCCAGCCCACCAAACCGATCAAAATGGCTACGAATAGCCCCACTATCGCGTAGATCAGCTTTCGGGGAGGCATGAATCGCTTTAGCGTGGATGTCATTTGAGGTCACCGTGCAGTGCCTGCAGTACCGCAATGGCGGCGGCAGCGGCTGTTTCTGTGCGCAGAACGCGAGGCCCTAAGCGTAGGCTGCGATAGCCTGCTCGACCTGCTAAATCGAGTTCTGTATCACTCAGTCCACCCTCTGGGCCGATGAGGAGCTCTACATCATGCAGATCGGCAGGGAGTGATGAGGGTCCTGTTTGGCATGTGGGGTCTAGGACCAGACGTAGCCTCGCGTCATTTGCCGCGACGGCACGGGCCAGATGTTCCTCAAGCCGGATTGGCTGAACGATGTACGGTACGTCGGCTCGTCCGCTTTGTTCTGAAGCTGCGCTGGCGATGCCACCCCAATGGGTCAGCTTCTTAGCTGCCTGTTCAGCGTCTAGCTTTACGACGCTTCGTTCGCATAGCAGCGGAGCAATGAATTGAACGCCAAGTTCCGTAGCTTTCTGAATGGCGTAATCCATGCGCTCGCCACGAGAAATGCCTTGAGCCAGCGTGATCGACAGCGGTGATTTGGGCAAAGCGCGACGCGCCAGGCCGATATGGAGGCTCAGGCGGCTATTGTGGCCGTTAGCGAGAACCGCATCGTGTTCTAGTCCCTGTCCGTCAAACACGACCACAGGCGCCCCGGCTTTGAGCCGCAGAACCCGAAGAAGATGCAGGGCCGAGCGCTCATCAAGAGGCAGCAAGGCGCCAGACGCGAGGGGACCGGAATGATGGATGCGAATGGTGCGCATAGCTGAGAGTGTACCGACCGAAGTGACTCGCCGCCGCTCTTGGACCGGATTAAAGTGTGAGGATGTTACCGACTAACCCGTTACGTATCGATCCCGGCACAGGCCTTGTCTTGGGCGGCGATTATCTCCCATCGCCGAATCAGGACGCCCGCCCGCCGGGCGCGTCTCTCGATCTGATTGTGGTCCACGGGATCAGTTTGCCGCCGGGGGAGTATGGTGGATCGTGGGTCGAAGCGCTTTTCTTGAATACCCTTCCTCCCGCCGAACACCCTTTTTTTAAAACGATCGAGGGGTTACGTGTTTCCGCCCATCTGTACATCCGGCGTGACGGTCGGATCGTACAGTTCGTGCCGTGCCACGCGCGGGCCTGGCATGCGGGGCGATCGTCTTGGAATCACCGTACGGCATGCAACGATTTTTCGGTCGGGATTGAGCTTGAGGGCTGCGATCATGAGATCTACGCTGACGCCCAATACGTCGCTTTGGCAGCGCTGATTGGAGCTCTAGAAGCGGCCTATCCGACGTTGAGCTCCGCGCCGGTCGTCGGGCACAGCGATATCGCTCCGGGGCGTAAGACCGACCCTGGCCCTCATTTCGATTGGAGCCGACTCGATGAATTGCGCGCCGATTCTTCAATCCGCCCGGTGGAGCCATGACCAGAAGAATTTGTGAGGGTGCATTCTTCTTATTGCCGGTTGAGACCGGGCAGTACGGCGTTGGCTTAATCGCCCGAGCCCCCCGCCGTGGCGGCATTCTGCTGGGTTATTTCTTTGGTCCTCGACGGACAAGTCAGCCCGATTTAGCTTGGCTTGAGTCTCGAAACGCGGCGCAGGCCGTGTTTGTCGGGCGCTTCAGAGATAAAGCTCTTTTCCGCGGCGACTGGCCTGTGCTGCATGTGATGCCCGCCTTCGAACGAGCGCAGTGGCCAATCCCGCCGTTTCACCGCTTCGATGGATCTATCACGATATCGCCCGGCGCGACGTTAATTACCGACTGGCGAGTCGAGTATGGTGATGACAATCTCGTCACTCCCGTGAGCGAAAGACCAGCCAGTGGCGCTGAGTTGCGATTTCGCGACGACGTGGCCTACGACCCTTCCTCTCTGTGTCGTGAAGTCGGGTCCGTGTTAGTGGCCGCGGTTCCATCTGCCGACGACAACCTGTGGCGCTAAGCCGCCCTAGCGACCTCGGTCATGTCTCCAAAGCACCTCACTGCCGCGTTCAGCGCGACAGAGTACTCGTGCGATCACGAACAGTAAGTCGGACAGCCGATTGAGATATTTCGGCACGTCGTCATGAACCGCTTCGACACGACTGAGTGCCCACACGCGACGCTCCGCCCGCCGCACAATGGTGCGGGCTAGATGACAGGCTGCCGCTGCCGGTCCGCCCCCAGGCAGAATGAATTCTTTAAGGCGAGGTAGCTCCGCATTAAAGGCATCCAGAGTTTGCTCCAGACGATCAATGTGCTCTTGGGTAATGACCCGATGACCAGGTATGCACAGTTCGGCTCCAACGTCGAACAAGTCATGCTGAACCTCAAATAGGCAAGCGCGCGCGGCTTCCGGGAGCAGCGGAGTCGCGAGCACCATGCCCACTGCACTATTCGCCTCGTCGACGGTGCCGTATGCATCGACCCGCAAGGATTCCTTGTCGACGCGTGCGCCGTCGCCGAGTCCCGTAGTGCCGTCGTCACCTGTGCGGGTGTAGATCTTACTCAGCCGATTGCTCATTTGATTGCGTCCAGTAAATTAATGGAAGTCGTAACGGATGGCGCCAAAGACACCCCGACGCATCGTGTTGTAACCACTGATGTATTCGTAGTGCTTATCCAGCAGATTCTCGACTTTAGCTTGGATCATGAGACCGTGCCGTAGGGACCAGCGCCAAGTTGCATCCAGCAGCGTGAATCCACCTAATGAGACAGTCACAGGATTGTAGTTTGCGTCGTAGGTCAAATCGGGTCTCGCGCCGGATAGGTGAGCGTCTAGGCCCAATTCATGGGCCCCCATCACTCGTTCAATTGAGCCGTTTGCGTTCCAGCGTGAACGACGAATTAACTGTGATCCTGAGTCCAAGCTGATGGGTTCTTGGTGGGCAACGCCGAGTCGAGCCCTCCAAGAATCGGTGGTGTATTGCCAATTTGCCTCTAGCCCCCGGATACGAGTCCGTCCGACGTTCAAATTGATCCCATTCGGGTTGTCGGCTGTGTAATTGAAGACAATCAGGTTGTCGATCCGATTGTCATAAGCCGCGAACGAAATTTCTTGATGCGCATTGATACGCCGGCGTGCGCCGATTTCCAGATTGCGAGATGTTTCCGGCCTGAGCGCAGGGTTGCCACCGTAACCGAACCGGTCTGTACTGTCTGGTGCGCGAAATGCCGAGCCAATACTGGCAGTCCACAACGTGCCGGGTGATGATTCGAAACCATACTCTGCACTGTAGGTGCCGTGATTGCCGAATGTGCTGTGGCGTGTTGAACCAACGGCTGCCGAGAGATGGTGCGCGCCTAGGTTCACCCGATCCTCAACGTAGCCGGTGGTGGAATGTGTAGTGACGTCAAATTGCGTGCCGTAAACCAACGCCCTGGTTGTCTCATCCATCCAAAGCGCGCCGGCCGTGATCGCATGCGCACCGAGCTGAATTGAATTCTGCCAATCCAAGGTCGTGCGATTCGTGACCTCATAGTCCGGGGTCGGGTTGGCCGCATAGCTGTCGATCGCTGTTTGGCGAAGGTCATCCCGCATGCGACCGAGGCGCAGTAACGTCGCCCAATGATCGGATAGCCGTCCTGATGCCTCGATTGCGCCGATAGAATTCCGATAGTTCTCATCAGCGGGGGTGCCGAAGTCTGAATATTGCGTATTACCACTGGCATTCCACGCATGTACTGAAAGATCGACCCCTTCGATGTGAGTATGACCCGTGAGAGATTCCGACAGGTTTCGATAACCTCGATTAAGCGTGTCACCCTCGTAAATTGGGAATCCGTCGGATTCTAACCAACGGGTCGCAAGCGACAGGGATCCCGCATCACCCTTCAAATCTAAGTCGCCCGAGGTTTCTCTCGTGTTGAAGCGACCATAGCCGACCCGCGCGGAACCTCCAGTGCTCGTTGGGACGCGCGTGAGGATGTTCACAACCCCGCCGATCGCATCCGTGCCATACAGCGCTGAGCGAGGTCCTTTCACGATCTCAATGTGGTCGATGAGATCGGGGGCGACGTTTTGTAGTGCAGCGACGCCAATTGTTCCCGGGTTGATCCGTATGCCGTCGACGAGAAAAACTGTGTGATTCGAGTTGCTGCCGCGGATAAACACCGAAACTGTCTGTCCCGGACCGCCGTATGGCGTGATGTCGATGCCAGGCTGTTGGCCAAGCAGTTGGGTGATATCAATGGCGAGCGATCGATCGATATCGTCTCGATCAATCACTGAGACGGGCGCAAGGATATTCGCGACAGCTTCAGGCTCGCGCGTCGCGGTCACAACGACGTATTCGTCTAGGCTTGGCCAGGCAGTTGTTGTGCCGGCAATAACTGTGGGCGAGGCAATGCTCAGGGCCAAGACAGCAGGAAATGCCGAAATACGGCGGGCGGTCGAAATAGACAAAAGGCTCTCCTTCCATGCTCTCCCGCATGGAATCAGACAGTAGAACGCTGAACGAAGGAGATGCGAGGACTAGCGCGGGCGCGCCAGTCGCTTGCGCCTACACCCTCCGTGCAGCGGGACAGTGCTAGGCCGGTCTCCGGACTTCTGAGCTAGATGCCTTGGGGCATCTGGATCGCATCGCCTTCCCATAGACTCAAAAGTCCACAGTGGCTGCCGCTGATGTGCGGCGGATGCGGTCGCGGCTCAGTTACCGTTGCGGGGGCAGTGACGGCATGGTCGTTTTCACGAATTCACCGTCTTCCCGTTTAACCCGAAGCTTTTCAGCGACAGGTCACCTAACACTGTTCATGCTGATGGCCGCGACAGCGAGTGTCAAGTCGTTGACACCGAGGCGTTCACTGCGCATAACGCTTCTATGGAGATGAGCCCAGAAATGAAGGCGGCCCTTGCAGCCGCAGAAGCCGGCGCCCGCGTCATTCGCGCGTGCTACCAGAAAAACCTTGCTGTCACGGTGAAGGCCGACAAATCGCCCGTGACCGAGGCGGACGTGCGCACGGAGCAAGCCATACGTGCCGTTCTGGCTGAACACTTCCCGACGTATGGATTTTTCGGTGAAGAAACCGGCCGCGACGAGCATGCAGATCAACCGCTCTGGCTAGTCGATCCTATCGACGGTACAAAAGCGTTTGTCCGCGAATATCCGATGTTTTCGACGCAGATTGCGTTGATGCGTCAGGGAAAGTTGGTTCTAGGCGTTTCCTCGGCGCCGCTGTACGGCGAACTGGCTTATGCCGAGCGGGGCCACGGCGCATATCTAAATGGTCGACGCATCCGAGTCAGTGTAGTTGATCGCCTAGAAGACACTGCTATGTCGGCTGGCAATCTGAAAACGCTGGCAAAATCCGCCGCTTGGGATGCTTATGGGCGTGTGGTCGCAAGTGTCAGTCGGATTCGCGGCTACGGTGACTTCTTGCATTACCATTTGCTGGCTGCGGGCAAAATTGATGCTGTGATCGAGTCCGATGTGAATATTCTCGATATCGCGGCTTTGGTCACGATTGTTGAAGAGGCGGGCGGCCGCTTTACGGATCTAGGCGGTAACGACGCGAGTTTGGAGACCACGACGGTGTTGGCTACCAATGGCCGGCTGCACGATGGTTTGCTGGAGGCGATGAACTTCAATCGCTAATAAAATGCCGGTATCCGGCAATGGCAACTTCGGAAACGCTGACGCCGTAGATCTTTGATAGTGCTGCACAATTGAGCACTTCCCCAACGGGGCCAAATGACCATTGGCCATTACCTTCCAGCAGAATGGCTTGATCGGCAAAGCGCGCGGCCAGTGATGGGTCGTGCAGAGAAACGATCGCTGCTCGGCCGGCCTTCGCCCGAGCTCGCAATAAGCGAAGTACAGCCAATTGATGGCGCGGGTCTAAGTGATTTTGCGGCTCGTCAAGCAGCAGGACCTCGGGGTCTTGAGCCAGTACCGCTGCAAGGGCAACCCGGCGCCGTTCGCCACCGGATAGGGTTCCGATCTCCCGGTCCTCAAATCCGACCAGATCACAATCGGCGAGAGCCTGTCGTGCGGCTTCGACATCTTGAGTCGTTTCCCATTGCCAGGCGTCTACATGCGGATGCCGTCCGATGAGTACGGCTTCGAGTACGGTTCCGGGAAAGGCATCCTCACTTACTTGGGTCAGCAGGCCCAAGCGCCGGGCCCGGTCTCGTCTAGACCATTCTCCCAGTGGTTTGCCACATAACTGAACTTGGCCAGTTGCTGGCAGCCGAAGTCCTGCTAAGGTGTGTAACGTCAGTGACTTGCCAGAGCCGTTCGGACCTAGCAAACAGACGACCTCGCCCCTCGAGACGGTTAAATTTAAGCCGGCGACAAGACGGCGGCCGGCGACGGAAACGTCAACGTCCGTAGACTTAAGCAGCGCCGATACCGCCGGAATTACGGCTGCAGTCGTGTGGCCTGCCATGCCGTGCCCTTAAATCCACCATTCAAATCGGGAGTTAGCACGCGCTCAAAGCGCGCGCGGTCATGAATCCGATATTCACCCTCGACCCAGAGCTCAATCGCGTCGGCCCAGAGCCGGTATCCGCCCCAATTTGAGGGACGAGGGACATGAACAATGAGGTCACGTCGCTCATCGTCGGGAGCGTCAGGGCCTACTGGTGGTGTTTCAAAGCGCCGGCCTGCGGCTCGTAACTGTTCGATGAGCTGGTCTCGGCTGTCGACCGGGCGGCTCTGGGAACTCGCCCAGGCGCCCACTCGGCTCTGCCACGGCCGAGTTTGAAAATACTCTTCACTTTCTGTCTCTGGCGAACGCGTCACGTGCCCTTCGATGCGGACTTGCCGATGCAGATGGTCCCAATGCAGCACAATGGCCGCTCGCGGTTCATGCGCGAGTTCAACGCCTTTTTTCGATTCATAGTTGCTGACAAAGCGCACAAAACCGTCGGGCAAGACGATGTCTTTACATAGGACTATTCGCGCTGAAGGGCGACCGTCAGCTCCGACTGTGGCCAAAGTCATGGCGTTGGGATTGGGCTGCGCCTTCAAGGCCCAAGCCTCCGCGAGCCACGCTGCCGCAACCGCCATGGGCTCGTCGGGCAAGGGTGATGGAAGTGTCTGAAAGGGTACTTTAGTCATGCTGTGATGGTAATCGGTCGAAACAATGACGTGAGTATGCGCCTCTCGCCAACGTGCGCGCACGTCATAGGTCGTGCCAGAATCCACATCCTAGGCTCGAAAGGAGCCCATTACCCGACGGGATGAGTGCGACGTGACCGACCAACTAAGCCTTGATGATCTGCGTAAGCGTTTGAATGAATTGGATAGAGATCTCATTGGGCTCGTTGGCGAGCGTCAGCGGATTTCGCGGGAAGTGGCTCGGGCAAAGCGTTCTACGGGACACCCGACGCGAGATTACCGGCGCGAACGCGAAGTCGTTCTAGGCGTCCGAGAGGTTGCCCTGGCTCAAGGGGTTTCGCCAGAACTTGCAGAACAAATTCTGCGCCTGCTGATCCGTTCATCCCTCGCAACCCAAGAGCATATTCGTGTCGGCACTGAGGGCTCGGGCGGAGGACGGCGTGCGCTGGTGATTGGCGGATGCGGAAAAATGGGACATTGGTTTGTAGATTTCCTTTCGAATCAAGGTTATGCCGTTGAGGTTGCGGATCCGGCCGGCCCAGTCGAAGGCTGCCCGCATCTTGCCGATTGGCAGTCTAGTCCCCTCGACCATGACCTGATTGTGGTTGCGACCCCGCTGGGAATCACTGAAGCAACGCTACGCGCCTTGGCGCTAAGAAAGCCGAGGGGAATCGTTTTCGACCTGACGTCCATCAAGACGCCGCTGCGCAGCGGCCTAGAAGCACTCGTTGCAGCAGGCGTTCGCGTGACGTCAGTGCATCCCATGTTTGGACCGGATACCGATCTACTCTCAGGTCGGCATGTGATTTTCATTGATCTCGGTAATGCGGAGGCGCTCTCGGTCGTTCAGGACTTGTTCCGGAACACGATGGCTGAGCGCGTCGTCATGGGCTTGGATGAACACGATCGGCTCATTGCTTACGTCCTTGGGCTTTCCCATGCCGTGAACATCGCGTTTTTCACAGCATTGGCGGACAGTGGCGAAGCGGCTCCTCGCTTGGCCAAGATGTCGAGCACGACCTTTGATTCGCAGTTGGACGTTGCTACGCGCGTAGCGCAGGAAAGCCCAGCCTTATATTTTGAAATCCAGGCGCTCAATGATTACGGGACGGAGTCACTGACGGCACTCCTGTTGGCCGTAGAACGCTTACGGGCGATCGTCCGCTCGAACGATGCGTCAGGTTTTCGTCAAATGATGGAGCGCGGCCGCGAGTATCTGCAGACTCGCCCGCAGTCCGAGCGCGAATAGCCCTGAAATCTTTAGGTCGAGGGGGGCGCTCGGCGCAGTAGGACAAGAAAAAGAGGTACGCCGACTAGAGCCGTCAGGGCGCCAACGGGCAGTTGCTGAGGAGCGAGTAGGGTTCTGGCCAGTAAGTCGGCGACGGTCAACAAAATACCGCCGGCTAAAGCCGAAGCGGGGATGACTCGGCGGTGATCGGAGCCTAGGACCAGGCGTACCAAATGTGGGACTACGAGCCCTATGAATCCGATCGATCCCACCGTTGTGACGGTAGCCGCCGTAATTAGGCTTGAGCAGATGAAAAGACCAACTCGTAACGGACCGACCGGGACGCCGAGTAATTGAGCCTGTACGTCACCGCGTGAGAGCACGTTCATCGGTCTCGCCATCGCTATACCGACGGGCACCGTGATACCGAGAAGCACGAGTAATCCTAGGGGCGACCCCGCCCAGGACAGATCGCCCATCAACCAATAGACCATGCCACGCAGCAGAGTGGGGTCTCCGGCCGCAAGCAGGAGGCTAACGAGTGCTCCCGTCCCCGAGGCGACGACCACTCCGGTCAACAACAAGCGATTCGGAGTCCAGCCACCGGGCCCATGCGAAAGACCAAACACGAGGAGTGTCGCAGATAGGGCGCCGCCAAAAGCCGCGCCCTGTATCCAGTACGCCGATAACCCGGCCAGCATTGCGGCGAGGGCGGCGACTGAGGCGCCTCCTGATACCCCGAGAACATACGGATCTGCCAGTGGGTTGCGTAGCAATACCTGCATGGCAACCCCCGCTAAAGCCAACAGACCGCCCACGGCGAAAGCGGTGAGCGCCCTGGGGAGTCGCAAATCCATCACGATTGAGCGAGCTACCGGATCGGCTCCGCCAATCAGGTGGGGCCAAAGGTCCTTGGCTGCAGGCCCCGCGCTGCCGACAGTGACTGCAGCCACGAGCACAAGGCAGGCGATCAGCGCGAGCAGCAGGAGAAAAATGCTCGGGTGGCGGGCAAAGTAAGTCGGCACGTTGGGCGCATTCGACGAGAATGAGATCCGTGAGACTACCCCGGATTGTCCCTCCTGTGCAGGCCGATGCGGGTTGGTCTATGGATCGACCTGTGAAAGAATCCGGGGTAGACCGGAGGAATAATGACGGATTGGATTGATGATGAAGGCTTTCGGGCCAATGTCGGTATCGTGCTCATGCGGCACGACGGGCGCGTATTCCTCGGCGGACGAAGTGGTGGGCGTGGTTGGCAGTTCCCTCAAGGAGGTATCCAACGTAGTGAGCCGTTTCGTGACGCACTCTTCCGCGAACTCGAAGAAGAGACCGGACTAACCGCCCAAGACGTCGAATTCGTCGGCCAGACCCGGGGTTGGCTTAGGTATCGCCTGCCTCGGCAATATATGCGCCGCAGCAGTATTCCTCGTTGCATTGGGCAGAAACAGCGCTGGGCATTGCTTCGCTTTAAGGGTGAAGACGACAGCATTCGATTCGACGCGACTGACGAACCGCCTGAGTTTGAGCAATTTCGCTGGGCTGACTATTGGGAGCCTGTTCGCGAAGTCGTGTACTTCAAGCGGGAAGTTTACAATACCGCTCTGCATGAACTGGCTCGCTTCGCCTTTCCCGGTGGACTGCCTCCCTATCCAGGTTGGTGGTTTGATGCCGCCGTTGAGCCGGTATATGAAGAGCCCGAAGGCGACGGGCTCGTTTAGAGCAGCGGTTTAAGCACAACCAAAATCACGATCGCGAAGAGTAGTACGGTTGGGATCTCGTTGTACCAGCGATACCAACGGCCATTGCGCGTGTTGCGATTTTCTCTGAAGTTCACGACGACTTGCCAACATGACCACTGAAAACCCAACAGAGCAGCCACTAACGCGAGCTTCCATTGCAACCAATGCTGGCTTAACCAGGCTGGTTGCAGGATCAATAGCCCAAGGCCACAACTGATCGCGATCACGGTGTTCATGATCGTAAACAGATACAGGCGTCGTTCCATGAGCTTGAACTGAGCGCTACCCACCGGGTCTTTTGTGTCGCAGTGGTAGACGAACAAGCGCGGCAAATAAAAGAGCCCGGCAAACCACGCGACAACAAAGATGATGTGGAACGCCTTAACCCATAAATACAGCACGGCCTACTCCTGCAACAGCCCGACGCTACAGTGTAGCCTCGGCGGCACCCTCAGCGACGATTGTCGGGGTCATCTGGGACATCCACTAAATGTGGCCCCATCGGGGCATGGGGTTCAACGAGATGGATCCAGACCCCGACGCTGATCAGCACCGCGGCTAGAACGAGGTGCAGGCTGATGGATTCGTGTAGAAAACCAACCCCGACGAGGGCTCCGGCAAAAGGCGCGACGCCATACAACGCGCTCGTGCGAGCAGCACCGAGCACCCTCAGACCGCGGACGTACAGGCTGAAACTGGCCCCGTAGCAGACCATGCCGATAGCCGCTATTCCTAAAATCGCCGGGGTTTCTGGCCATGCGGCGCCCCAACTCATGGCGATTCCAGTATTCACAGCCCCGGACAAGAGGCCTTTTGCACAGCCGACGAACCCTGCATCGGCATGTGCGATTTTGCGCATTGAATTGTTGTCTACACCCCAGAAGGCGCAGGCTCCGACGATGGCCGCCGCTGGGATGGGATCAATGCCTCCATGAAGGCCGCTCAACACGACGGCGCCGCCGACAATAGCGCCCACGCCCAGGAAGAGGCGTCCCGGGTAGCGCTCCCCAAACCAGAAACGGGCCAAAAGCGTCGAAAATACGATTTCCATATTGGTTAGCAACGAGGTTGCCGTCGCAGTTCCGTGAGCAAGCCCCCAAAAGATCAGCCAGGGCGCGGCAACACCTCCGCAGACTAAGGACAGCGCGAGCCATCCCAATTCGGATCGCTCGATACCTGGCCGGGGGAACCCTCTGGCGGCATAACGCCCGGCGAGGCCTAGCCCCATACCGAGATATAGAACTCCGGCTGCTAGCTGGGGCTCAACACCCGCAATGAACGGCTTGACGGCCGGTGTTGCGAATCCGAATAACGCTGCCGACACTAAGGTGACTGCGATGGCGTGTGTACGAGAAAGGTTGTGAGAAGTGCGCATCGCCCCCATCATGGCGCAATGAACCGCAACGGACTACCGCGTTCATATGACGTGAGCCGTGTTTTGACCGCGCGGCCGCTGCCCTTTAGAATGAACTAAGTTATTGATTGGTATGACACCTATGAGCGATTTAACGATTGCCGCTAACGATGTACCGCCGCCGCCGCTCCAATTCACGGACGCCGCCGCCTCTAAGGTGGCCGAATTAATCCGTGAGGAAGGTAATCCGGCTTTGAAACTTCGCGTCTACGTACAAGGCGGCGGTTGCTCTGGGTTCCAGTACGGATTTACCTTCGATGAGGCCATCGAAGAGGGCGATATGACGGTTGAGAATCAAGGGGTTACCTTGCTGATCGACCCGATGAGCTTTCAGTATCTCATCAATGCAGAAATCGACTACCGTGAGGGCCTCGAGGGTGCGCAGTTCGTCATTCGGAATCCGAATGCGAAAACGACGTGTGGCTGCGGTTCATCGTTTGCCGCTTAAGCGGGTTTTGGCGCCATGCCCCATCAACCGCGCGTCCCGGACGTTTTAGCCGCTGTAGACCTGGGCTCGAATAGCTTTCATATGGTCGTGGCTCGATATGCCCACGGCCAACTCACCATTGTTGATCGCTTGCGCGAGATGGTCCGCTTAGCCGCTGGACTCGACGAGCAGGGCCGACTTTCGAAAGAATCGACCGACCGGGCGCTCGCCGCGTTGGCTCGGTTTGGTCAACGACTGCGCGATATGCGAGCCGATTCGGTGCGCGTGGTTGGCACCAATACGCTCCGCAAGGCGCGCCGTAAGGCCGGCTTTTTTGAGCGCGCACGCGAAGCGCTGGGTCATCCAATTGAGATTATCTCGGGGATTGAAGAAGCGCGATTGATCTATCAGGGTGTCGTCCAAACCACCTCACTAGAGGCGGGCCGCCACTTTGTAGTCGATATTGGTGGCGGCAGCACCGAATGTATTATCGGTGATGGCCGTGACCATCGGATCCTAGAAAGCTTATATATGGGTTGCGTGGCTGTGAGTGCCGCACATTTCCCCGGTGGACGAGTCACAGCCCAGCGCTTTAGTAGTGCGGTGGTGGATTGCTCTGTCGAGCTCGAGCCATTGCAAGTGCCTTTTCGCGCCATCGGCTGGGAATATGCTATCGGGTCGAGCGGTACGGCGCGGGCGATCGGGGAAGCCTTACGGGAACTCGATCCATCCAACAACCTCATTACGCGAGATGGGTTGCGGGACTTAGCCGACCGTATCATCGTCGCCGGTAACGTTCGCCGAGCCGGCTTTGTCACTATTGATGAAGAGCGCTGGCCGGTCTTCCCGGGTGGTCTAGCGATTTTGACGGCGGTATTCGATACGCTCGGCATCGACTCGATGAAAGTTGCGGATGGAGCGTTGCGCGAAGGCTTGCTGTACGACATGCTCGGCCGCTTGCGCCCCGAAGACGACGCGCGCGAGCGCAGCGTAAGGTCAATGGCATTGAGATTTCACGTCGATGCTGAGCAGGCCACTCGCGTCGAAGCCACGGCTGTCGACTTTCTAGCTCAAACCTACGCAGCTTGGGACTTAGAAGATCCGCTGGCTGAACAGGCATTGAGATGGGCCGCGCGCCTGCATGAGATTGGTTTAGATATCTCGCATTCTGGTCACCACAAGCATGCAGCCTACTTACTGGAGCATGCCGACCTGCCGGGCTTTCCTCGTGAAGAGCAACGTTTGCTCGCCAGTCTTGTCGGCGCCCATCGCAGGAAAATCAGCTTTGCGCCGATCGCCGAAGATCTGGTTCCGCCTTGGCACGTGCGTGTGCTGTACCTGACGGTGATATTGCGGCTGTCCGTCCTATTGCACCGAGGGCGTAGCAAATCGCCTCTGCCGGCCATTCGACTGACGCCGCGTGGCCGAGGGGTCGATCTGCGGTTTCCGCGTGGGTGGCTGAATGAACATCCACTCACGCGAGCCGATCTTGGCCTTGAAGTCGACTATTTACGCGCCGCCGGCATCCGACTCAGCGTTTCGTGACTTAAGGGTCGGCATACCGCGCAAGCAAAGCCTCTTGGGCAGAGTACGCGGGCCCCGAATCGCTCTGTAAGCGTTGGTATGACCCGTCGGATTGAAGTAGCCACGCATTGGTGTTGTCTGCCAGCCAAGACTCAAGATCGCCAATGATCCGATCGCGTAGTTTGATTCGTTCAATCGGCACCGCGACCTCGACACGCCGGAAAAAGTTTCTTTCCATCCAGTCTGCGCTTGAGCACCAGACTTTATGCTGACCCTTGTTGCCGAAGTAGTAGACGCGCGAATGTTCTAAGAAGCGTCCGATCACCGAACGTACCCTGATGCGCTCGGACACGCCGGGAACGCCGGGTCTGAGTGCGCAAATGCCCCGCACGATAAGGTCGATTTCGACGCCCGCGCACGACGCGGCGTAGAGAGCCTCAATGATTCGGGGCTCAATAAGCGAATTCATCTTGGCGATGATCCGAGCTGGACGGCCGGCTAGGGCCTCTTCCGTCTCGGCGGCGATCGACTGCAGCAAGGTTTCATGTAGGGTGAATGGCGACTGCAGTAACTTCCGAAGTTTCGGCGTCCGCGTCAGGCTCGTCAGCTGCAGGAAAAGCTCGTGCATGTCCTGGCCAATCGCGTCGGAAGCAGTGAACAGTCCGTAGTCCGTATAGGCCCGCGCAGTTTTTGCATGGTAGTTGCCAGTGCCGATGTGACAATAGCGTCGTAATGCGCCGTCTTCTCTGCGCACGACCAAGATCATTTTGGCGTGGGTCTTGAAGCCCACCACGCCGTACACTACGTGCGCGCCGGCCTCTTGCAAGCGACTCGCCAGCTCAAGGTTTGCTGCTTCGTCAAACCGCGCCATTAATTCGATGATTACCGTAACGTCCTTGCCGTTAAGCGCAGCTTCAACGAGCGCCTCGACAACGCCGGAGTCAGATCCCGACCGGTAAAGCGTTTGCTTGATCGCGAGCACGTTTGGGTCGCGGGCAGCTCGCCGCAAAAAGTCCATGACCGGCGTGAACGACTGGAACGGATGATGAATCAGGACGTCGTTATCTCGGATTGCGGCAAACACATCGCCGTCACCAAATCGCGCCGGCAGACTTGGCGTGTAGGATGGATATTTCAAATCAGGTCGATCAGCGATGTCATAAACAGCGGCCAGTCGATTTAAGTTGACGGGGCCGGCCAATCGATACTGATCCGCACTCGAAAGGCCAAACTGTTCTAACAAGAAGGCAGATAGTTCTGCTGGGCAGTCTTCCGCTGTTTCAAGGCGAACCGCATCTCCATAACGCCGGTCTGCCAACTCGCCTTCGATTGCACGACGCAGGTCATCCACTTCTTCTTCGTCGACGAACAGGTCGCTGTTGCGAGTGACACGGAATTGCCAGCAGCCTTTAACGGTCATGCCTTCGAAGAGATGGCCGACATAGCGTTGAATGACTGCTGACAGGTAAGTCAACCGTAGTCGACCCATGTTGGCGTCCCCTGGCATCACGATCACTCGTGGCAATGAGCGGGGCACTTGGACAATCGCGAGGTTCGTATCGCGGCCGAACGCGTCGGTTCCTTCTAGCCTGACGATGAAATTCAGGCTCTTATTTTGAATGCGTGGAAAGGGACGAGCTGGGTCTAGTGCTAGTGGTGAAAGAACCGGCTCAACATTCAACTGAAAGTGCTTTTCGAGAGCGATCTCGTCGGCGTCGCTGAGTGCCGGCCGATAGGTTAGATCAATGCCAGCTTCAATCAGTGCCGGGGTCAGAATGTCGTTTAGGACACGATACTGTTCCGCAACTAAGCGACGAGCGCGCTCATGAATCGCGTCGATTTGTTCGCCAATCGTACGGCCGTCTCGACTCACGCTCGTCGCGCCACTTTCACGGCGCTCGTATAACGTTGCTACCCGGATCTCGAAAAATTCATCGAGATTGGCCGAACTAATTGATAGGAACCGAAGCCTTTCGAGCAGCGGAACGGCCTTGTCTTGTGCAAGATCTAAGACTCGCTGATTGAACTCCAAAAACGAGAGTTCGCGATTGATGAAGTTGGACGAACTGCCCAGATTCTGTGTTTCCATGGATGTATACAGCCGAAAGATATTGACCCAACCGTAACACGCTCTGAGCGACTGCTGTGTTACACCGGTTGCAGTTCACCGATCGTCAATCGAGAACCCGCCGGCGCTAGGCCAGTGTCTAGTGGTAATGCCCGCTTTTACGTCCTTCGCGAGCTTGATCTCGGGGTCTGGCGGCCCGAAACTCGTCAACGTAGCCGGTGGCAAACTAATTTCGTTGGAAATATCCACCGGATAGATTTGCGCTTAAGCCAAGTCAACCCTACATTGCGTTCCTAATTGTGCAATGGCGGGAGCCGGTCATGCTGGGCGTGGATGAGCAACTGATTGAGATAGGTCGTGGGGCGCAGGAAATTCTCCTCGAGGCAGATCTGCGTAAGAAATTAGCCCGCGACAAGCCCCTGCGGATTAAGGCGGGATTCGACCCAACGGCGCCCGATCTGCATCTTGGACACACCGTACTGATCAATAAGATGCGGCAGTTTCAGATGCTGGGGCATGAAGTCGTATTTTTGATCGGCGACTTCACCGGCATGATTGGGGATCCGACCGGCAAAAATACGACCCGTCCTCGGCTAACGCCAGACGAAATCGCGGCGAATGCTCAGACGTATCAGTCGCAGATCTTCAAAATTCTGGACCCCGAACTCACGAAAATCGATTTCAACTCGCGTTGGATGACTGAATTGGGTAGCGCCGGCTTGATTGGCCTAGCCGCCCAATACACGGTTGCGCGTATGTTAGAGCGCGATGACTTTTCTAAGCGCTACAAGGGTGGCCAACCGATTGCCGTCCATGAGTTCTTGTATCCACTCGTGCAGGGCTATGACTCCGTAGCGCTCAAAGCAGACGTGGAATTGGGCGGTACTGATCAAAAATTCAACTTGCTCGTGGGTCGCCACCTGCAGGAAAACTATGGGCAGGAACCCCAGGTCGTGCTCACGATGCCGCTGCTTGAGGGGCTTGATGGCGTCAATAAGATGTCGAAATCACTAGGCAATTACATCGGCATAGCCGAAGCAGCTGACGATATCTTCGGAAAGATTATGTCAATCAGCGACACGCTGATGTGGCGCTATTTCGAGTTGCTGTCATTTCGTTCCGTGGCGGAGATCGCCGCATTAAGAACTGAGGTCGATGACGGGAAAAACCCGCGCGACGTGAAATTCGAACTCGGTGCTGAGTTGGTCGACCGCTTCCATGGAAGGGGGAAAGGCGCTATCGCTCGCGATAATTTCATCGCTCGATTCCGCGAGGGCCAAATACCTAACGATATCCCGGAATTCAGCCTACCGATTCCCGATACCGGCGCAAAACTTGCGCTAATCCTGAAGGAAGTACAGCTCGTGCAAGGGACTGGTGCGGGCTACCGGATGATTGAACAAGGCGCTGTGCGTATCGACGGAGAGAAGGTTTCTGATCGAGATCTGTTAATCACACCAGGCAATACACTGCTGCTTCAGGTCGGAAAGCGCGGATTCGCCCGCGTGAAATTACTAAATAACAAGTAAAAACATCAAGTTAAAACCTTTTGTTTGAACCGTGTTTGACAGCGTGAAAAGGGGCGATATACTGCGCGCCCTCTCGACGAGGTAACTCATCGAAGGGGGCCCTGAACCAGATCGGTCAGCCGAAAGGCAGATAGAAAAAAGTTCAGAAAAAAGGGCTTCGAGGTGTTGACGAGACAACAAACTCGTCTATACTAGCGGGCTCCGGTGACGACTACTGAGTAGTTGAAACCACCTCCCAAAGCCACCGCGCTCTGGGCGTTGTTTAAGAATCAGCAGGTAATTTGTGTGGGGACTCGCGTCAAGCGTCATATGACGCAAATAGCGAGTACCAAGATCCAAGCAAAGTAATTCTTGATTCGAAAGGATTGAGAGTCAGTTGTTCAGGAGCTTGGGACAAGCGACTTTAGTTATCTTCGATAGATATTAACTGAAGAGTTTGATCCTGGCTCAGATTGAACGCTGGCGGCGTGCCTAACACATGCAAGTCGAGCGGCAGCGCGGGGCAACCTGGCGGCGAGCGGCGGACGGGTGAGTAATGCTTAGGAATCTGCCTATCAGTGGGGGACAACCCGGGGAAACTCGGGCTAATACCGCATACGTTCTGAGGAAGAAAGCAGGGGACCGCAAGGCCTTGCGCTGATAGATGAGCCTAAGTCGGATTAGCTAGTTGGTGAGGTAATGGCTCACCAAGGCGACGATCCGTAGCTGGTCTGAGAGGACGACCAGCCACACCGGAACTGAGACACGGTCCGGACTCCTACGGGAGGCAGCAGTGGGGAATATTGGACAATGGGGGAAACCCTGATCCAGCGACGCCGCGTGGGTGAAGAAGGCCTGCGGGTTGTAAAGCCCTTTCGTTGGGAAAGAAGAATGTCGATTTAATACGTCGATGTTTTGACGTTACCCAAAGAAGAAGCACCGGCTAACTCTGTGCCAGCAGCCGCGGTAATACAGAGGGTGCGAGCGTTAATCGGAATTACTGGGCGTAAAGCGCACGTAGATGGCTTCGTAAGTCGGATGTGAAATCCCCGGGCTCAACCTGGGAACTGCATTCGAAACTGCGTAGCTCGAATGTGGAAGAGGGAAGTGGAATTCCAGGTGTAGCGGTGAAATGCGTAGATATCTGGAGGAACATCAGTGGCGAAAGCGACTTCCTGGTCCAACATTGACATTCAGGTGCGAAAGCGTGGGGAGCAAACAGGATTAGATACCCTGGTAGTCCACGCCATAAACGATGAGAACTAGATGTCGGGGGGGTCAGCCTCTCGGTGTCGCAGCTAACGCGTTAAGTTCTCCGCCTGGGGAGTACGGCCGCAAGGTTGAAACTCAAAGGAATTGACGGGGACCCGCACAAGCGGTGGAGCATGTGGTTTAATTCGATGCAACGCGAAGAACCTTACCTGGCCTTGACATCCTAGGAAGTCTGCAGAGATGCGGATGTGCCTTCGGGAACCTGGAGACAGGTGCTGCATGGCTGTCGTCAGCTCGTGTCGTGAGATGTTGGGTTAAGTCCCGCAACGAGCGCAACCCTTGTCCTTAGTTGCCAGCACGTAATGGTGGGAACTCTAAGGAGACCGCCGGTGACAAACCGGAGGAAGGTGGGGATGACGTCAAGTCATCATGGCCCTTATGGCCAGGGCTACACACGTGCTACAATGGTCGGTACAAAGGGCTGCCAAGTCGTGAGACGGAGCCAATCCCATAAAGCCGATCGTAGTCCGG
>CAIRLC010000040.1 GCA_903879335.1 uncultured Pseudomonadota bacterium | reverse complement strand
TCTGGTAATCGGGATGCGGTTTTGCGTTGCACTTCCCCATTACGCCCGGTTACCCAAAGGCTGGGTTTAGCGAGAGAACTATAGCCCTCGAGGAGTACCGGTACCTATGAAAAAAAGAGGAGCTCAGCGCTCCTCTCTTTCTCTGTAGTTACTATCTCTATCGAATGGTTCTCTGATTAGCCATCCACATCCTTCATCGACAACCGCACACGTCCCTGCCGATCCACCTCGATCACCTTCACGCGCACCACATCGCCCTCATTGAGGACGTCTGCCACGCGCTCCACGCGATCGTTGGAGATCTGTGAGATGTGCACGAGACCATCGCGACCTGGGAGGATCGAGACGAACGCACCGAAGTCCATCAGACGGACAACCTTGCCTTCGTAAATCCGACCCACTTCAACGTCAGCTGTGATCAGCTCGATCCGACGCTGCGCTTCACGCGCCTGCGCTCCATTTACCGATGCGATCTTGACGGTACCGTCATTCTCGATGTCGATGGTAGCACCGGTCTCTTCGGTGATGGCGCGGATGACCGAACCACCCTTGCCGATGACGTCACGGATCTTCTCCGGATCGATCTTGATGGTCGTGATCGTCGGCGCCCACTCGCTCATCTTGGCGCGCGGGTGATCGATGACTTCATTCATCTTCTCAAGAATATGCAGACGACCTTCGCGGGCCTGCGCCAATGCGACCTTCATGATCTCACTCGTGATCGAGGTGATCTTGATGTCCATCTGCAACGCCGTCACGCCGTCTGCCGTGCCAGCCACCTTGAAGTCCATGTCGCCGAGGTGATCTTCGTCACCCAGGATGTCGGTCAGCACCGCATAGCGGTCGCCTTCCTTGACGAGACCCATGGCCACACCGGCGACTGGCGCCTTGATGGGCACGCCCGCATCCATCAGCGCGAGCGACGAGCCGCAGACCGAGGCCATCGAGCTCGAGCCGTTCGACTCCAGGATCTCCGACACGATCCGCAACACGTACGGGAACTTCTCAAGATCCGGCATCACGGCCGCAACACCGCGACGGGCCAGATTACCGTGGCCGATTTCGCGACGCTTCGGCGAGCCGATCATGCCTGTCTCACCCACCGAGAACGGCGGGAAGTTGTAATGCATCATGAACGGCTCTTTGCGCTCGCCTTCGAGTGCATCGATGATCTGCGCATCACGGCCGGTGCCGAGCGTCGTCACGACGAGCGCCTGAGTCTCACCACGGGTGAAGAGCGCCGAGCCGTGGGTGCGCGGTAACACGCCGACCTTCACGGTGATCGGACGCACGGTCTTGTGGTCACGGCCGTCGATACGGGGCGCGCCCGAGAGCACGCGATCACGCACGATGCGGTACTCGAGATCACCGAAGACCTTCGATACATCCGCAGCGGCATACTTCGGGCTCTCGCCCGAGGCCAATGCCTCGATGACCTTGGCCTTGACGGCCGAGATCGCATCCCGGCGCTCGAATTTAACGACGAGGCTGTAAGCCGCATTGAGGCCTTCGGTGGCGAGCGCCGCCACATCGGCTTCGAGTTCCGTGTGAGCCGCGGGAGCCTGCCAGTTCCACTTCGGCTTGCCGGCATCGGCCACCAGGGCATTGATCGCCTGGATCGCGGCCTGCATGGCCTCGTGACCAAAGGTCACGGCGCCGAGCATGACCTCTTCGGAGAGCCCTGAGGCCTGTGATTCCACCATCAGGACACCGTCCGAGGTGCCCGCAACGACGAGGTCCAAGTCCGAGTCCGCCATCTGCGCGACGGTGGGGTTCAGGAGGTACTGACCGTCCTTGTAACCGACCTTGGCAGCGCCGATGGGGCCTAAGAAGGGCATGCCCGACAGCGCGAGCGCAGCGGATGCGCCGATCAGCGACGGGATATCCGCCGACACGTCCGGGTTCAGGGACACAACGGTCGCCACCACCTGGACTTCGTTCAGAAAGCCTTCAGGAAAGAGCGGACGGATCGGACGATCGATCAGACGGGAGGTGAGGGTTTCACGCTCCGAAGGACGGCCCTCGCGCTTGAAGAAGCCGCCCGGGATACGGCCGGCCGCGTAGGTCTTTTCCTGATAATTCACGGTCAGCGGGAAGAAGTCGCGGCCTGGGACGGCCTTCTTGGCACCCACGGCGGTGACGAGGACCACGGTCTCCGCGACGGTGACGACAACCGCGGCATCCGCCTGGCGGGCCATCTCCCCGGTCTCGATCGTGTACTCGTGCGGGCCGAACTGGAAAGTTTGTTTATGAACAGACACTTAGAATTCCTTTGCGATGAAAATGCAACGGCCCGCCGATAGGCGGGCCGTGCTGGGGTCTGCTTAGCGACGCAGACCGAGGTCAGCGATGATTTTCGCGTACCTCTCTGGGGTATTGGTCTTCAGATAGTCCAGCAGCTTGCGGCGCTGGTTGACCATCTTAAGGAGGCCACGTCGCGACGAATGGTCGCCTTTGTGGGCCTGGAAATGTGCGCCGAGGCTGGTGATCCGCTCCGACAGGAGCGCGATCTGTACTTCCGGCGACCCAGTATCATTGGCGCCGCGGGCGAACTTCGCGACGATACCGGCTTTCGCGGTGTTATCGAGTGGCATTGAGAAGATATCCATTAAGTATGTAGGAAACCGCGGAATTCTAATCCGAATCCACGGCTGAGGCAAATGAACGCCGGCAGGCCCATGGCCGAGCGATCGGGGTCCGGGAGGCTCCGCCGGGCCTGCAGCTCGGCACCGGCGGCGCGAACTCGATCAATCGGGCTTATCGCCCGCCTCAGCCCCATAGCGGTAGGCGTATTTCTGCTTGCCGTAGCGATAGTTATAGCGGTAACGGTAGCCGCCGTAGCCATATCCATAGCCGTAGCCGTAACGCAGGCCGGTCGGCTGATGCGAGTTGAAAACGATGCCGGCGACGGCGACGCCGACACGGCGCAAGGCCACGAGCGCTTCTTGCACTTCGGCGATACCCACCTCGTTTTGCCGGACGACAAAGAGCGTCTCATCGACGTGCTTGGCGAGTTCCAGCGTATCGCTGACCGCCAGCACCGGCGCCGAGTCGATGACGACGAGATCAAAGTGCGCCACCGCCCAGTCGATGATGCGGGTAAACCCCTCACCCGAGAGGAGCCGGCCGGGGTCCTTCACGCCGGCACCCGGCGGCAAAACCTGCAGGCCGTCGCCTAAGTCGACGAGCACCTCTGCAGGCGACGCCAAGGCGCCGGTCAAGAGCTCGGTGAGGCCCGCCGCGCCCGACGGCAAGGGCAGGTACTCCTTCAGTGAGCGCTTGCGGATGTCGGCGTCGATAATCAGGACGCGCCGACCGGACCCCGAGGCAAACAAGTGCGCCAGGTTCGCCGCCACAAAGGACTTGCCTTGGGACGGGGTGGCGGAGGTCACGAGCAGCACCTTGCCGCGCGGCAGCGCCGACAGCGAGAACAGAATCGCGGTGCGCAGACTGCGCAAGGCCTCGACCACCGGTGAGTTCGGGTCGGACGCCGTCAACAGATAGGCCTGTTTGGTCTGGCTGAAATCTTGAACCGCCTGCTCCTCGGAGTGCGGGATCAGGGCGATCGCCTGCAAGCCGGTCGCCTGCTCCAGCTTTCGCGGCTCCCGCACGATGCCGGTCAGGAAGGCCATCAACTGCGTCGCCGCAAAGCCGAGCAGCAAGCCTAAGAGCCCAAAGATCGCGGCCATGTAGGGCTTCTTGGGCCGAGCGGCTTTTTCCGGAACTTCCGCGCGATCGATGACCGACACATTGCCGACGGTGCCGGCGCGCGCCACTTCCAGCTGCTCCGCGTTGTTGAGCAAGCTGACGTACAACTCGTTATCGACCTGCACATCCCGCTCAAGCGTCAGGTAGCGCTGCTCTTTCTCGGGCAGGCGGCGGATCTCCGTCTCGGCTTTCGCGATGTTTTTCTTCAGTGACTGTAACTGCGCATCGACCGCCCGGATGGTTGGATGCGCCGGCTCATAGCGCAGGCTCAGTTCGGCCCGCTGCAGCTCCAGCGTCTGTCGACCGGTCTCGAGCGACACCGCCCGCTCCAGCAGCGCTTTGGTCTGCTCGTTGACGTCCAGAATCTGCTCGGTATTGCGAAAGGCGTTGAGTCGACTCTCGGCCTCGGTCAGTTGCCGACGCATTTCCGGCAGGCGCGCGCGCAAGAAGGCCAGGCTCTTGGCCGCTTCCTCGGAGCGGTGCGTCACGTTGTGCTCGACATAGGCATCGACCAGCGCATTCAGAAAATCACGCGCGTGCGTCGGATCGCGGTCGGCAAAAGTGATCTTGATGACGTTGGAGTTACGGCTGGCTTCCGCGATCGTGATCTCATCCGCCAGTGTCTTGATGCGCGCGCGCGGTTCGAACTTCCGCAGTGTGAAGCGATTGCCCGGCCGGCCCCGCAGTTGGGACACGGTGAGCGTGACGCCATCGTGATCAAAGCTCGCTGCAACGCCCACTTGACCTTCGCCCAAGACCACGTCGTCGGGTGAGATCAGCCGGTAGCGGTCGTGGGATACCACCTCCAGCTGATAGCGCTCACCGAATTCCTTATCCGGCACCGAGAAACTGTCGACCTTGAGGACCTCACCGCCGAAGGCAATATTCCAGGGCAAGAAAGGTTTGACCAGACCATCGTCGCCGGCCGGCAAGGTGCGCGCCAAAAAACCACCGACAATCGGAATCCGACCCGAGACCCGCACCTCGATATCCGCACCACTGCGGCGCATGGCCTCGAAGCGCACGGTACGCGATTTCAAGATCTCGATTTCACCGGGGACGAGCTGCTGCAGTCCACCACCGGCGGAGGCATCGAGGAGCGCGCTGATGTCTTTGAGTGCGCCCAATGAAGACCCTTTCTGCGGCTCCACCTGCACCAGGGCCGTCGCCTCGTAGATCGGCGTCTGCAGGAAGGTCCAGGCGATGCCCAAGACCATCACGCCCAAGCAGACGCGCACGAACCAGGGCCAGAAGAACAACAGATTATCGATCAGATCCGCCAACGACATGGTCCCGGGCTCTAAGCCCGGCTCACTGAGTTCGTAGGTGGCCCGCGTGTCGTGTACCGATGTCGCCATGATTACTTCTTCAACGAGCGAACCAAGGCGGTCTCGCTCAGCAAGGGAAAGAATTGATTGACGAGACGCGAGACCCGCGAGATGGAGGTCGGATTGACCACCACCACGTCGCCGGCCTGCACCGGGAAGGACTGGCTCAGGAGGAAGGCCTCGGGCGCCCGTCCATCCAGGTGGTAGACCTGCGGATGAGCTTCAGCGTCGAGCCGCAGCACGTACATGTGGGCAGTACTCGCGGCCACCGAATTCGGTCCACCCGCATCCGCCAGCGCTTCGGCCAGCGTCACGATGCCGCGCCGCAGGACATAGGACTTCGGCGCCGTGACTTCACCGAGGACATAGATCTTTTGCGACTGACGATCCGGAACGGTCAGGACATCGCCACTCTGCAACGCCAAGTTCGCGCCCTGCAGCCCGTCGTAATAGAGCCGATCGAGATCCAGCGTCACCGTTCGGCCATTGCGCGTCAGGCGCACCGCCGAGAGGTCGGAGTCTTGCAGCGCGCCACCCGTCTGGGCAATGGCATCGGTGACATGGGTCGGGACGCTCGTGATGGGCACCGCACCGGGGTTACGCACCTGGCCGGCCACGAAGAGTCGCTGACTGAAATAGCCCGTCACCTGCACTTCGACTTGCGGCGCATGGATATAGGGCGCAAGGGCTTTCTCCAGCGCGGCGCGCAATTGCGGCACCGTGAGGCCGACCGCCGGAACTTTGCCGGCCAAGGGCACGAAGACCGTGCCATCGTCATCGACCGCTCGATCGGGTGCATTGCCATTGACCGGGGTCGCCGACACGCCCGCCGCCGACATGCCGCCGACGCCGGCCCCCGGGCCTGCGCCTGCGCCGATCTGCGCGCCCAGCTGCGGCAGTACGGTATTGCCGGTCGTGCCGGTGCTGAGGTCCGGATGACCCCAGACGGCGATGTGCAGGCGATCCTGCGAGCCGATGCGGTAGTCCGCGTTCAGCGGGCTGTCGATACCGATGGGTGCTGGCTTTTCGGCGGCGCGTTCGGCGCGCAATTGACGCACCAGCTCCGGCGTGACGGAAATGGCGGCCAGCGGCGGCCCTTCAGCCGGCACCTGGTCACCCTTCTTGATATCGATCGCAAAACCCGGGCTCAGCGAACAACCCGACCCGCTGAGCGCAGCGATGGCCAGCACGGCCCACGCCATCCGCGGCAGAGATCGGCTCGATTCGGTCACCGCTCGGTCTCGAGTGACGGTCCCTGGCTTTTTTTGCACGCTAAGTCATCCTTCACTTGGTCTGCCGTCGTCGGCCTCATCGAGATGCCACACCGTTCGAACCATCACACCCGTCCGATCCGGCGTATCCGCTCTGCCCACGCCTCCGCCGCCGCTTCGATCTCGGTCACTGCCCGAGCATAATCCTCCAGGGATTTACCCGTGGGGTCGGCGACGTCGCGACTCGGCGACTCTAAAAACGTCCGGATTCTACCCGTCATCATGGGGTAGCTGTTTAACAATACGTCGCGATGGGCCCGCTCCATGCAGAGCACGAGGTCGCAGCGCCGCAGCAACCCACCCAACACCGGCTGCGAGCGATGCTCGCCGAGGTCCCGATAGCCCTTGGCGCGGGCCGTGTCCGCCATGACCGCATCGGCCGGCTGGCCGGGATCGGCTTGCGTACCGGCGCTGACCAGTTCGACGGGGAGGTCACTTAAGCGATGCGCCAGCACCGCCGCCCCATAGGGACTGCGACAGATATTGGCCGTACAGACCACCAACACCCGCACTAACGAGGCTTCCTTGAATCTGCGGACGCGGGCCGCTCTTTTTTCGCGGCACGGTTCAGAGAGCTGATGAGGCGCGGTCCGAGATAGAAGCCGGCCAGAAAGACCAGCACACTGCCGACGAGCACATAGGCCAGCAGCGCCTCGTCGGTGGTATCGCCGGCGAGACTGATCACCACGAGCAGAAAGCCGGCCAAAGCGCCGATCCCGCAGAGCTGACGTACCTTGTCGGTTCTCAAGCGCCTCATGGCGGCAGTGTAGTGGGGCCCCACCCACCGAGGCAACGCAAACCTGCCCGACACCCCGGCTCGGCGGCGCGCGCGGCCGGCCGCCCCCGACTGAGGGCCGAGCGCCGGGTCTGCTAGAATCCACCCCATTCCGATCAATCACGAATGGACAGGGGACACCGCATGGGATTTCTGACTGGCAAGCGCGCACTCGTCACGGGGCTTCTGAGTGACCGCTCGATCGCCTTCGGCATCGCCGAAGCCATGCGCCGCGAAGGCGCTGAAGTCGCCCTGACCTACGTCGGCGAGCGCTTCAAGGAGCGGGTCGAGGAGATGGGCCGTGAGATCGGCGCGGCCGCCGTCTATGAGCTCGATGTGGCCAACGATGCCTCCATCGACGCCACCTTCCAGACCTTAGGCGCGATGTGGGATTCCCTGGATATCGTCGTGCACGCGATCGCCTTTGCACCCCGCGAAGCCTTGGCGGGGAGTTTCACGGACGTGACCTCGCGCGAGGCCTTCAAGGTCGCGCACGAGATCTCCTCCTACAGCCTGACCGCCCTCGCCCGCGCCGCCAAGCCGCTGATGCAGGGCCGCCAAGGCGCCATCCTGACGCTGTCCTATCTCGGTGCCGTCCGCTCGGTCCCCTCCTACAACGTCATGGGCCTGGCAAAGGCCAGTCTCGAGGCCAATGTCCGGTTCTTGGCCGCCGATTTAGGCCCGCAAGGCATCCGCGTCAACGCCATATCCGCAGGTCCGATCAAGACGCTGGCCGCTGCCGGCATCGCCGGATTTCGCAAGATGCTCTCGCACGTGGCCGCCGCCAACCCGCTGCGCCGGAATGTCACCCAAGAGGACGTCGGCAACGCCGCCGCCTTCTTGTGCTCGGATCTGGCCGCCGGGATCACCGGTGAGATCCTCTATGTCGACGGCGGTTACTCGTCGGTCGGCATGAGCTTCGGCGACGAGGAATAAACCTGAGGCCGGGCGACCGACCCCGTGGCTCGCCCGGCCCCGCCGCCGCTCCGCTAGACCCGATTCACCGTGAGTGCCCCATGCGCGAGTTAACGGTTACCCGCCTCCCGGCCTTTGACGACAACTACCTGTGGCTGATCCACGGGGCCGATCCAGCGCAAAAGCACGTCGCCGCGGTCGATCCCGGCGACGGGGATCTCGTGCAACAGGCGCTGGACGCCTACGGCTACGCACTGGATGCGATCCTCGTGACACACCATCACGGCGATCATACGGGCGGTGTCGAGCAGCTGGCGCGCGCGCATGCCTGCCCGGTCTATGGGCCCGCCCGCGAAAAGATCCCGGCGATGACCCATCCGCTCGCGGCCGGCGACCTCGTGCAGTTACCGACTTTGCAGCGCCGCTTCAGTGTGCTGGATGTCCCCGGTCACACCGCCGGGCATATCGCCTATGTCGGCCACGGCGCGCTCTTTTGCGGCGATACCTTGTTCTCCGGTGGCTGCGGACGCTTATTCGAGGGTACGGCGGCGCAAATGCTCGCCTCGCTGGATCAGCTGGCGGCCTTGAGTCCCGAGACGCTGGTCTACTGCGCCCACGAGTACACCGCCACGAACATGAAATTTGCCCTGGCGGTCGAGCCGAATAATCCCCGGGTGGCCGACTACGCGCATGCGGTGACGGCCAAGCGCGCTGCCGGAGAGAGCACGGTGCCGAGCACCATCGAACGCGAACTCACGGTGAATCCCTTCCTACGCAGCCGCATCAAGAGTGTCGCCGAGCGCATCTGGCAGGAAGCGGGCGTGGCGCAGGCCTCGGAGGCTGAGACCTTTCGCTGGCTGCGCGAGTGGAAAAACCGCTTTCGCTGACGCGGCCTCAGCCGCCGGCGAGCGTCGCAATCCCTGCATTGGCCAACTGATCGGCGCGCTCATTGCCCGGATGTCCGGCATGGCCTTTCACCCAGTGCCACTCAATCTCGTGCCGCTCGACCGCCGCGTCGAGGGCTTGCCACAGATCCTGGTTCTTGACCGGCTTCTTGTCCGCCGTCTTCCAGCCGCGTTTTTTCCAATTCGGCAGCCATTGGTTCAGGCCGTCCATGACGTACTTGGAATCCGTGTACAGCGCGATCCTGCAGGGGCGCTTGAGCGCCCCGAGCGCCTCGATGACCGCGGTGAGTTCCATGCGGTTATTGGTGGTCGAGGACTCACCACCGCACAGTTCTTTCTGGACCGTGCCGGCCAGCATCAAGGCGCCCCAGCCACCCGGACCGGGATTGCCCTTGCAGGCACCATCGGTGTAGATCGTCACCTCAACGCTCACAGCACTCTCCTCTCACCCGCCACAGCCGCCTGAAGCACGAGGCCGCGATCGGCCTCGCCAGCGCAGATCCCCAAAATGTCGAAGGCCGCCTCACGGCGGCCTTCGACGTTAACGGGCTTGATCGTCGCGATCAATCAAACAGTGTCGAGCCAATCGACACCTTCGCCTTCGCGCGCATCGCCGCCACGTAGGCTTCGATTTCCTCACCCGCATAACGCTGCGAGAGCTTGGTGCGCGCCGCCACGTCGTCCGGCTTGAACTCGCCCGGCTTCACGGCCGAGACCGCGTAGACGATCACGTCACCGCCGATCGTCACCTTCTGCCCGACGCTCACCTGGCCGGCCGCCGGTGCGGCGAGCGCGAAGGCACCGGTGACGACGTCGTGCGGGGTTTCTTTCTCGGTGCGCGCGATCGAACGCGCGACGCTGAACTGCACCGCATCCGCCACCGCTTTACCCTTCGCCGCAGCCGTCGAGCCACCGAGCGTTTTCAGCGCCGCGTCCCAGCTTTCGCCGGCACTGAGCCGCTTCGACAGGTCTGCCGCCGCCGCGGCTGCGGCCTTCGCCGCCAATTCCCGCTTCAGCGCCGCCTCAACGCGCGCCGCGACCGCATTGAGCGGCTCCAGCGTCGGCGCCTTGTGGTCCGCCACGCGCAGCACAATGACATGACCCGCGGCCAGCTCAATCGCCTTGCTGTTGGCACCGCCGAGCACGTCGGACGACCAGACCGCCGCCACGACCTTCGGGTTCACCGACAGGTCATTGCCCTCCATCGCCTTGTGGAAGTCCGCGACGTCATGGATTTTCAGCTTCAGCGCTTTGGCCAGCGGTTCGAGCGAGCCGCTGTTTTCAAAGGCCAGTTGTTCAATCTTCTCTTGGCGCTCGCCGAAACGACGCTCGGCTTCCGTGCGGCGGTATTCCGGCTCGATCTCGGCGCGAACCTGCTCGAAGCTCTTCTGCTTGCCCGGCACCACCTCGAGGAGCTGGATGATGTGGTAACCAAAAGCCGACTTGACCGGCGCGCTGACGGTGCCCGGCGCCATGGAGAACACGGCATCGCCAACGCCTGCCGGCAAGAAGGCCTTTTCCTGGGTGCCGAGATCGCCGCCCTTCGCGGCCGAGTCGGTGTCCTGCGAGTACTGCTTGGCGAGTGCCGCGAAATCGGCCTTCGGTGCCGCCGCTTCCTTCGCGATGGCCTCGGCCTTCTTCTTGGTGGCCGCTTCGTCGCTGCCGAGGCTCAGGAAGATGTGGCGTGCGTGGCGCTTCTCAGGCTCCGCGAAACGCTCTTTGATGGTGTCGTAGTAGGCCTTGAGACCGGCCTCGTCGACCGCCACTTCCGCCGCGACTTCCGGCACGGTGAGCTCGACGTAGGACAAGTGCACGGAATCCGGCGTCATGTAATCGGTGTGGTGCGCGTCGTAATAGGCCTGCAGCGCCGCCGCATCGGGCTTTTGCGCGGACACAAACTTCGCCGCCGGAATCGTCGCGTACGCCACCTCACGGGTCTCACCGATCAGGCCGGTCAGCCAAGCCGCTTCCTTCGCGGTCACGAAGGAGGACACGAACAGACCGCCCTCGAGTGCGCGGGACTTCAGGAGCACGCGCTGTTCGGCTTCAAACTTCTCCGGGCTGTAGCCGCGCGCTTTCAGGAGCGCGTAGTACGCATCCTTGTTGAACTCGCCGCCCACCTGAAAGCCTTGGTAGGACTTGATCGAGGCGATGACGTCCGCATCCGAGGCCGAGTAATGCTGCTCAGCCACTTTTTGATCGATGAGGGCCGTGGCGACGAAGTCGTCGATCAGGCTCTGCTGCAAGGTCTTCTTGACCGTATCCGGCGTGCCACTCGGGTAGGAGCGCGCCGCCTCGGCGAGACGCTGCTGATAGGCCTGACGGATCTGCTCGATGTTGGCTTCCTGGCCATTCACCTTCAGACCACGATCCATGTTGGCGGTGAAGTCGACGATCCCATGCACACCCCACAACGCAAACACGAGGGAGAGCGGCATCAAGAAGAACCAGCCGATCACCTTCATCCGGTCATTGATCCATTGCAGCATCACGAACCCCAGTAGACAAAATAAAGACCGCCTGACCCACGCTGAAGACGGCGTAGGACAAACGAGGAGCGGTAGTCTACAGGATGGACTCGCGAGCGGAACATCCTCGCGGCGAGCAAAAACCCAGTCAGATCAAGCCCTGTATCGCCACCCATGCGCCATGCGCGGGCGCGCGGGCGCTGAGCTCGCGCGTCGGCGGTCGACGGCGCGCTCGCCCGAGCATACAACGCAGGTCGCAATGGCCGGCACGGCGCCGCGGCGCTGCCCCATCAGCGGGTCGCACTCACTGTGTCTGCCGCGACGACGGCCGCCTCCAGCGCGCCTGCCAGATACCCCCCAAACGCACCGGCCGTCTCCGTCGAGGCCCACAGCAACCGGTCTGTCCACAGGCCGGCCGGCGCGCGGACGGGGCCATACTGCGGGTGACTCGAGGGCCATGCCGCGTCGGCCGCCGTCGCGGTGTACCGCTCGCGCGCCCAGTCCATGAGAAACACCGCGCGCGGTCGTGCCGCGTCTGGCCCGTACAGACGAACGAGTTGCCGCAGACAGCGCGCCTCGAGGGACTCCCCATCAGGCCTTGCGCGCTCCGATGCCGACAGGCCGAAAAAACCGAACAAGGCCGGAGCGCCCTCGGCCGCCGAGGCATCGTGTATCTCGGCGAGCGGCCCCACCGCACTCATCGCGGCCCCCGACAAGCCCTGCTCGCGCCAAAAAGCGCGCGTATAGACCGCCAGGAACTTGGCATGACCTGCCATCCAGGTCGGCACTGCAGCGAGCCGCGCCTGCAGTTCGCGCGGCAGTTCGGGCGTGAAAGCGATCGTGGCGGCACACAATCGCGGCGGCAGTGCCAAGACCACCTGGCGCGCCAGCAGTGTCGCCGGGCCGTCCGGGCCTTGCGCTTGAAGTCGGACGAGGCCTTCCTCTGGATCCGCCGCCAGGGCGGTGACCGTCGTGCTGCGGTGAACGTGCGCTGCCGGCAGTTGGGCTGACAACCGGTCGACGATGGACTGGACGCCGCCGCGGATCCGCATCGAGCGCGGTTCCGCCCGGCCGCCCTGCTGGACCCGGTGCGGGTGTACGCCCGCGTCCCGCTCGATCAGCATGAGACCGTCGGTGGCTTGGGGAAAGGCGCCAAGGCCAAGTTGCGCGAGCAAGCGACCCATGCGTGGCTGTATCTCAGGCCAGAACCAGGCCGGACCCAGGTCATAGCGGTCCGTCGCCGTCGCGATGGCGCGACCACCGTCGTCGATCCCTTGCGACAGGATGCGCCCGCCCAGCCGGTCGCGCGCTTCGAGCAGCCGCGTCGAGACCCCGCGCTGGTGCAAGAGCAGCGCCGTGTACAGACCGCTGAGCCCACCGCCGATGACGGCCACGTCCACCCTCAAGACCCAGACTCCGGCAAGACCCAGACTCCTGACATCTCAGCGTGACTGCTGATGACAGTGAGCGTAACACGGGGGTTGCACGCCGCCGGACCTGAGTGGCGACTGCGTGACGACCCACACGGCGCGCCTGTCCGCGAGGTCACGAGGCCACGCCGACAGTCCCCGCTGAGGCGCTCAGGCGGCCGAGACCGGTGACGGTGAGCGCTTCGGCACCGGCATCTCGTCGACCCGTGACCCGTGACCCGTGAGGCGTTCAGCCGATCGCACACCGGGATACGCCGTGCCGATCATGACACTCGGACTCCAGTCCATCCGCCAACGCGGGGGCTGGGCGCTTGCCCACGCCCCCGGCGGGCCATCACAGGCACCGGTCCGCGGCGGCGCCGGTCGTCGAACAGCGGTCGACTGACTGCTCCGCAGCGGTCGGCCAACCTTTAAAGCTCACCGATGGCGCGGCTGAGACGATAGGCCGCGATGATCGAATCGTAGGCGGCTCCATCGCGGTTGGTGACGGCCATCACGCGCAATGCGGTGGCGTCCAGCACCTGGGCGTTGGTGGCAAGACCGACCGCATACAGTTCGCGTGACAGCCTTAAGTTCTCCTCGGCATGCGCGACGGCCTCCGCCGAGGCCCGCAGTCGAGCGCCGGCATCGTCTTGGTCGAGCCACGCACTTTCGACCTCGAGCTCAATCCGGGTGCGCAGATCATCCTGGAGGCGACGGGTGGCCTCGGCGCGATGGCGCCAGGCGGAGACACGGGCACTCACCTGGCCGCTGTCAAACAGCCGCCACTGAATGCCGACGCCGACTGAGGCAAAATTCTGACGGTCCAAGATCTGATTATCCAGATGCGTGACCCCCATGCGCAGCCCGATCTGCGGCCACGTCTGCGCGCGTTCGGCAGTCGCCTGCGCGGCATAGGCCTCCTGCTGAGCCCCTAAGGCGGCAAGCTCCGGCCGTGAGCGCAGCGCAAGCTGCACCAAGGCCGCAAGCCCGTCGACGGCAGCGGCACGGCTCGGCACCGCCGGTGGGTCGAGGTCCGGCGATCGATCCATGGGTTGCCCGACCATGCGGTTGTAAGCACTGGTCGCGAGGCGTAGGCCGTGTTGCGCGCGGAGCTGCTGTTGCCGGGCATTGGCCAGCGCCACCTGGGCGGCCAACAGATCGGACTTCGGCACAGCCTCCTGGTTAAACATGACCTCGACATCCTGCGCGTGCGCTTGCAGACTCGCGACCGTCGACTCTGCCACCGCCTCAGCCGCACGCGCACGAAATACACCCACGTAGGCCTCCGCCACGCCGAGCTTTAAATCAGCAACGCCGCGAGTGTCCTCGGCCGCCGCACGCTGGACACCGGCGCGCGCGGCGTTGATCAGACCGCTGATGCGGCCCGAGGTCCATAAGGGCACTGACAGCTCCGCTGAACTCATCGCATAGCGATCGTTCGGCCAGATTTTCGGCGACTGCAAGCGCCCGGCGGGCGTCTCAATGTCGAGGAAGGGCGCGGCCTGCATCTGCGTATAACTGGCGCTGAGATCCACCACCGGAAAGCGCAGTCGGGTTGTCGCCCGGGCTTCATCGTCAGCAGCGTCACGCAGACTATGGATCGAAGCCTGCACGCCATCGGCGGACAGGGCCATGTGCCAGGCATCGGTCAAGGATTCTGCAGAAGACGAGCCTGCGAGCCCGAGCAGCAGGCTCGCCAAGAAGGCCTGACCGCGCCTTGATCGTGTCTCGAGAGGACGTGTCGTATGAAGCATCACAGGCCCCCTGTGACTGAGCGTGTGCGAGCCGCGACCCGCGTGAGGTAGCCGAAATAGAGCAAGGGGATTAACAAGAGCGTCAACACGGTCGACACCAGAATGCCGAAGATCAGCGAGATGGCGAGCCCATTAAAAATGGGGTCATCCAGAATGAAAAACGCACCGATCATGGCCGCAAGACCGGTCAGCACAATGGGCCGAGCACGGATTGAGGCCGCGCGCACGACCGCGTCAGCCAAGGGACGACCGACTGCGATCTCCGCATTGATGAAGTCCACCAACAGGATCGAGTTGCGCACAATGATGCCGGCCAGCGCAATCATGCCGATCATCGAGGTGGCGGTGAAATTGGCCCCCAGGAGCGCATGCCCGGGCATCACGCCGATGATCGTCAAGGGGATCGGCGCCATGATGATCAACGGAACCGCATAAGAGCGGAACTGTGCGACGACCAGCAAATAGATACAGAGCAACCCGACCGCGTAGGCCGCACCCATATCGCGGAAGGTTTCATAGGTGATGGTCCACTCACCGTCCCACTTCAGCGTGAACGCGCTCGAGCGATCCGGGTTGCCGACGAAGCGCTGCTGCAGCGGCGGCCCCGCGAGCGCGCCGCGCGAGATCTGCCCGACCAGGTTAAACATCCCGTACAGAGGACTGTCCAAGCGACCCGCCATATCGCCGGTCACAAACTCCACCGGCAATAAGTCCTTGTGATAACGGGTGGCATCCCAGGGCTGTTTTTCGACAGTGACCACTTCAGACAGCGGTAGCAAGTGGCCACTGCTTGAGCGCACCGGCAGCGTCAGCGCCGGCTCAAGCCCTCCCGTATCGGCCGACGCCAACCCCAGGTGTACGGCAATTGGATCGCGTGCCTGACCGCCATGGATGTACGTGGCATCAACCCCCGCAAGACCGGTCGCCAGCGCCTCAGTCACCGCCGACTGCGACACGCCCAGCAAGGCCGCCTTCGATCGATCCGTGCGAATCTGATAGCGCGGTGTCGCCGCCGCAAGCGTGTCATCGGTATCGATGATATCGGGTGTGGCATCGAACAGCCGCCGCAACGCCCGACCCACCGACTGCCGCACTCCAGCATCAGGGCCGTAGATCTCCGCCACCAAGGGGGCCTGCACCGGCGGGCCCGGCGGCACCTCCACCACCTGCACCGAGGCCGCGCCCAGCCGTTTGCCTTCCGCCGCGAGCGCGGGGCGTATCGCGCGCGCAATCTCATGACTCTGGCGATGACGGTGACTCTTATCGACGAGATTCACCTGCAGGTCGCCCTGATGACCGTCGGCGCGCAAGTCATACTGACGCACGAGGCCGTTGAAATTGATGGGTGATGCGGTGCCGGCGTAGCCCTGGATGTGCGCCACCTCGGGCACTTGACCCACGATCCGCTCGAGCGCTGTCAATACACGCGCGGTGCCTTCCACGGGCGTGCCCTCGGGCATATTGACGAGCACCTGGAATTCCGACTTGTTGTCGAAGGGCAACATCTTGAGAACCACCAGCTGCACCACGGCGAGCATGACCGCCACACCGATCGCAGCCGCCGTGCCCCAATACCATCGATGCCGCCGCTGCTGCGCCGCGGGTCCCCGTAAGAACGGCGCGATCCGCTGTTCCAGCCAAGCCTGCAGTCGCTGCGCGACCCTAGACGCCTGAGGCGCGGCATGCGAGCCGCGCGCAAAGAGCCGGCGCGATAGCCACGGGGTGATCGTCAACGCCATCCCGAGCGAGATCAGCATGCCGAGACTGGCGTTGATCGGAATTGGACTCATGTAAGGACCCATCAGGCCCGACACGAATGCCATGGGCAATAAGGCCGCGATCACCGTCAGTGTCGCTAAAATCGTGGGTCCGCCTACTTCATCGACCGCTATCGGGATGACCTCACTCAGCGGCCGCGGATCGAGCGCGAGATGACGGTGGATGTTCTCGACAATCACGATTGCATCGTCAACCAGAATGCCGATCGAGAAAATCAGCGCAAACAAGGACACGCGATTGATCGTAAAACCATAAGCCCATGACGCGAACAGGGTCGCGGCCAGTGTCACGATGACTGCAGCACCGACGACCATGGCATCGCGCCGACCGACCGCAAGCCACACCAGGAGCACCACCGACAGGGTGGCGAAGAGCAGCTTTTCAATCAGCTTGGTGGCTTTGTCATTCGCCGTCGCCCCATAGTTGCGGGTGACGGTCACCTCGACACCCTGAGGGATCGTCAGTCCCTTCAGCTGTGCAACGCGCTCAATCACCGCCGAGGCGACATCAATCGCGTTGCTGCCCGGTTTCTTGCCGATCGCGAGGGTCACGGCGGGCGCTTGACGGATCGGCGCGAGGCCCGCCCCGGCTGCCGCGGCGCCGGTCGAGAACCACGCGTAGTGTTGAGGCGTCGCCGGCAGGTCCGTGACCGTCGCGACGTCATCGAGGGTGACCGGTTGGCCCGCTCGTGCCGACACGATCAAGCCACCGACCTCGTCGCGGCTGGCGAGAAAAGTTCCGGCTTGCACCGGTAACTGTCGGCCATCGACACTCACCGTATCGGCCTGGCGCACAAGGTTGGCGGACTGCAGTGCGCCGGCAATGTCTGCCGCGGTGAGGCCTGCCGCCATCAAACGACCTGGATCGAGCTCAATCCGGATCATCGGCGCGCGATCACCGATCACATCGACGCGGCGCGTCCCCGCCACGCGTTGGATCTCGTTTTCAATCGAGCGGGCCACGGGACCCAGCTCTCGCGCCCCGAGAGACGGATCCCGACTCCACAGCGTCAAGGTGACGATCGGGACATCGTCGATGCCCTTCGGCTTGATCAAAGGCTGCAGGATTCCGACGCCCGGCGGCCGCCAATCCTGATTCGAATAGACCGCGTTGTAGAGGCGAACGAGCGCGTCGTTGCGGCGCACACCGACCTCATACTGGACCGTGAGCACCGCGAGGCCCGGCCGCGACACCGAATACAGGTGTTTGACGCCGGAAATCTCGCCCAACACCTTTTCCATGGGCGTTGCAACGAGGCTTTCCACTTGCGCCGCGCTCGCACCGGGGAAAGGGACGTAAATGTTCACGAAGGTGACATCGATCTGCGGCTCTTCCTCACGGGGCGTCACCACGACCGCAAACACGCCGAGCAGCAGCGCCGTCAGCGCCAAGAGGGGCGTCAGCTGGTTCTCCAGGAACAACTTCGCCAGGCGCCCGCTGATGCCGAGTTTGGGGCTCACGGCTGGGCCGCCATAAGCCGCGCTCGCGCGGCGGTCGCGTCGACCGCAATCCGCTCGCCGGCGGCAATACCCGCGAGGATCTCGACCCGGTCACCCTCGACGTGACCCTTGCGGACGAATCTGAGGTCTACCGCGCCGTCGTTGCCGATCACGTAGACGCCGCTGACCTCACTGCGCTCGACCAGAGCTGATACCGGGATCAGGAGCCGCTCTGCCTCGCCGATCATCAGATCCACTTTGACGTACTGACCGGGCGCGACCGCGGGACTGCTGGCCGGCAGGTCAGCGCGCGCTTGGAAGGTCGTCGACGGTGGAGACGCTTCTGGAAATATCGTGATGGCGTGCAGCGCGACACGGTCACCCGCGACGGACACCACCGCCCGTTGATAGTGCCGAACAGCGTCCACCAGGTGCTGTGGCACTTGGAAGGTCACACGCAAGTCGCGCATCGACGCGACGGTGATCAACGGTGTCCCCGGCACGACCGCATCACCGACTTGCGCCCGCCGCTCGGTCACGATGCCGGCATAGGGCGCCCGCACCTCGGTGTAGCCCACACGCTCACGCGCCTGCGTCATCTGCGCGTCAGCGGCGCTGAGACGCGCGGCGGCGGCCTCCTGATTCGCCTTGGCTTGATCCCACTGCAAGCGGGAGACCACGTGGCGTTGATACATGGCGTCGATGCGCTCGTATTGCGCGGCGGCTTCCGCGTGACGCGCTCGCGCTTCGGCCACCGCTGCCTCCGCCGCTTGCAAACCAGCCCGCTGTTCGGTGCCTTTCAGGCGTGCGAGCAGCGCCCCCGCAGTGACCGCGTCGT
>CAIRLC010000039.1 GCA_903879335.1 uncultured Pseudomonadota bacterium | reverse complement strand
GCCGGGATGAGCCGCCAAAAAGGCCGGCGCGTGGGCGGCGACGTGATGACGACCGAAACCGGCCGGCGCCGACACGACCAGCCGGCCGGTGACGGCCCGCCGCGTCGCGGCGATGCTCTTCTCCAAATCATCGAAGTCACGCAAGGTCTCGCGGCATCGGTCCAGAAACTCAAGGCCCATCTCCGTGAGGCGCAAACCCCGCGTTGAGCGGTGCATGAGCCGTACGCCCAATCGATCTTCGAGCGCGGACAAACGGCGACCCATCACGACCGGGGTGACCCCCTCAACCGATGCGGCCGCGGCGAAGCCCCCTTTCTCGGCGATGAGCACAAAACTACGCAGTTGCACGTGACGATCCATGACCGAACTATAGTCGGTCAGAACGATCTTCGATGCCTCATTCCATACTTTAAGTATCGACTGAACGTCGCCGACGCCGTCTACTGGCGCACGGCGCGGGCTCGTACGATGGCTTCATACCCATTAAGACCATGGAGAGTCGCCATGACCACACTCCCCGCCGGATTGACCCTGACCGCGCCGATCGATGCGCGCTATGCCGAGATACTGACTCACGAGGCGCTCAGTCTCGTGGCCCAACTGCACCGCGCATTCGAGCCTCGTCGTCAGGCGCTATTGGCCGCACGCGTTGAGCGACAGGCACGGCTCGATGCCGGTGAGCGCCCGGACTTCCTCGCCGCAACGCGCGAGATCCGAGAGTCCGACTGGACGATCGCGCCGCTACCGCCAGCGCTGGAATGCCGGCGCGTCGAAATCACCGGACCTGTCGAACGGAAAATGATCATCAACGCGCTGAACTCAGGCGCAGATTCCTACATGGCGGATTTTGAAGATTCCAATACGCCGACGTGGTCCAACCAAATGGAAGGACAACTCAACATCCGGGATGCAGTGCGCGGGACCTTGTCCTTTGCGAATGAAGCCGGCAAACGTTACGCCCTGAATGAGAAGGTCGCGACCTTGTTGCTGCGCCCCCGCGGCTGGCACCTGGATGAAAAGCACGTGTTGGTCGATGGGCAGCGCGTCTCGGCCGGTCTATTTGATTTTGCACTGTCCTTCTTCCACAACGCCAAAGCGCAAATCGCGCGTGGGGCAGGTCCCTTTTACTATCTGCCGAAGATGGAGAGTCATCTGGAGGCGCGCCTGTGGAACGATGTATTCATCGCCGCGCAAACGGCGATCGGTCTGCCGCGCGGCAGTATCAAAGCCACGGTGCTCATCGAAACCATCCTCGCGGCTTTCGAGATGGATGAGATCCTCTACGAGCTGCGCGAGCACTCGGCCGGACTGAATGCGGGGCGCTGGGATTACATTTTCAGCGCCATCAAAAAATTTCGTCGCGACCCAAATTTCTGCCTCGCCAATCGCAGCGCGATCACGATGGAAGTGCCGTTTATGCGCGCCTACGCGCTCTTACTGGTGCAAACCTGCCACCGCCGCAATGCCCCCGCCATCGGCGGCATGAGTGCCTTGATTCCCATCAAGAGCGATCCCGTAGCCAATGAGAAGGCGATGGCAGGTATCCGCCACGACAAGGCGCGTGACGCCCGTGACGGCTTTGACGGTGGCTGGGTGGCGCACCCGGGCCTCGTCACGATCGCGATGGAGGAGTTCACCCGCGTGCTGGGAACGGCACCGAACCAGTGGAGCAAACAACGCGACGAGGAGATCCTGGCCGAGCAGCTCCTCGACTTCCGGCCTCAAACCCCGATCACCGAAGCGGGTTTGCGGAACAACATCAACGTCGGTATCCACTATCTCGGCAGTTGGCTCGCGGGCAACGGCTGTGTACCAATCAACAACTTGATGGAGGACGCGGCGACCGCCGAGATCTCGAGAAGCCAGGTCTGGCAGTGGGTGGTCAGCCCTAAAGGCATTTTGGACGATGGCCGCAAGGTCAACGTCGCACTCGTCCGCGCACTGATTGCCGAGGAACTGCCACGGGTCAAAGCCGCTGCCGGCGTGAGCCATGCGCAGTCCACCTATGATGAGGCGGCGAGTATCTTTGAAGCGATGTCCTTAGCTCCGACGCTCGCCGATTTCCTCACCTCGCCGTTATACGAGCGCCTGAACTGACAGTCGGGTTGACGGCGTAATCGCGGGACAGAGCGTCTCCCTCCACGAGGGGGGCTTGAGGTTTGACATGACGCCCATCTGACGGTGTAACGACGTACGCGTGTGGCTCACGTGAACCCACGCCTGCAATACAGCGGCCCCGTTCGTGGCCTCGACGTTCTTGGAGCCGATTCGTATCAAGCTTCGATAAATCGACGCGTTGCTCCGCAGTTCTCGGCAATACGAAGTCATAAGGTCGGGCATGGATCGCCAACGCACCCACCGCGTGCTGGGTCGCTTGGCACGGTTGGGCGAGCGCAAGAACACGCTGCGCCGCTCCAGCCGCGGCCAGCGGCATCTAAACGCCGAGCGACGCTCGGCGGTACAATCCGGCCTCGCGCGTCTATCGCCTCGTCGCCGGAGTGACCATGAACGTACCCAACCTGCCGAACCGTGCTCGCGTCGTCGTTGTCGGCGGAGGCGTCATCGGCACCTCCGTCGCCTATCACTTGGCCCTCGCGGGATGGACCGACATCGTGCTGTTGGAACGCGATCGTTTGACCTCGGGGACGACGTGGCACGCGGCCGGTCTCATGGTCCGGTTTGGATCCACCTCCGAAACCTCGACTGAGATGCGCAAATACACGCGCGACTTGTACAGCCGCCTAGAGGCCGAAACCGGACAAGCTACCGGCTTCCGTCCGATTGGACTCTTAGAGGTCGCCTCCGACAAAGGGCGTCTTGAAGAATACCGACGGGTCGCCGCCTTTAACCGCCATCTGGGTGTTGAAGTCCACGAAGTCTCCCCGAGCGAGGTGGAGAAGCTGTTCCCGCTCGCCAAGGTCGACGATATCGAAGCCGGCTTCTACGTCCCGGGCGACGGCCGCGTCAATCCCGTCGACGTCACGATGGCGCTCGCTAAAGGCGCGCGCATGCGGGGCGTACAGATCTATGAAGGCATGCCGGCCACCGGCATTACCAAGAAGGGTCGACGCGTCAGCGGCGTAACGACAGCCTACGGCACGATTGAGGCCGATGTCGTCGTGAACTGCTGCGGCATGTGGGCGCGCGAATTCGGCGCGCGCGCCGGCGTGAATATCCCGAACCAAGCGGCGGAACATTACTACCTCATCACGGAACCCATCCCCGGGCTGCCGGCCAATATGCCAGTGCTCGAAGACCCGGGGTTTTATGGCTACTACCGCGAAGAGGGTGGCGGCCTGATGGTTGGCTTGTTTGAGCCGGAGGCTGCCGCGTGGCAATTGGATGGCATGCCGACCGATGCGAGCTTCTTGGACTTACCGCCGGACTGGGAGCGCATGGGACCCTTCCTGGAACGCGCCATGTCGCGCGTACCGGTGACCACGCGCATCGGGATCAAGAAATTTTTCTGCGGTCCAGAGAGCTTTACGCCCGACCTACGGCCGATTGTCGGGGAGGCGCCGGAGGTCGACGGTTACTTCGTGGCGGCCGGCTTAAATTCGATCGGCATACTCACCGGTGGCGGTATGGGGCGAGCCCTGGCGCACTGGATCATGCACGGCATCCCGGACGTCGACGTCACGGGCTTTAACATCGACCGACTGCATGTCTATCAGTCGAACCGCGAGTATCGCCGCGCCCGCACGGTCGAGTCCTTAGGCATGGTGTACCAGTGTCACTATCCCAACCTCAGCCTGAACACGGCGCGTGGTGCACGCCGCTCACCATTCCATGCGCAGTTGGCCAAACTGGGGGCCTATTTCAAAGAGGTCAGCGGGTGGGAGAGCCCGGATTGGTTCGGTGAACCCGGACCAATGCCCGAAGCGGGGCCCTTAACCTGGGGACGCGCCAGTTGGTGGGATCGCTGGGTGCGCGAGCACACCGCCGCGCGCACCGGCGTCGTTGCCATGGACATGTCCTTCATGGGTAAGTTTTTGGTCCAGGGCCGTGATGCGGGACGGGTGCTGGATCGCATCTCCGCCAATGCCGTCAATGGCCCCTTCGGCAAGATCACCTATACGCAGTGGCTGAACGAAGATGGAAAACTGGAGGCCGACGTCACCGTCGCGAAACTCGATGACGAGCGTTTCCTCGTCGTCGTCACCGACACGATGGTGAAACACGTCGGCACCTGGCTGCGCCGACGCACACCGGACGATGCGCACTGCTTCACCACCGACGTCACCTCCGCCTACGGGCAGATGAACATCCAAGGACCGAAGTCGCGCGCGCTGTTGCAGTCGGTGACGACCACCGACCTATCGGCAAGCGCCTTTCCCTTTCGCGCAGTAAAGGAAATCGATCTGGGCTTTGCCCGCGCCTGGTGCGTGCGCATCACGTATGTCGGCGAACTCGGCTACGAACTCTACATCCCAAGCGAACAAGCCGCGTATGTCCACGAACGTCTGATTGATGCGGGGGCGGCGCATGGCCTTGTACACGCGGGGCTCAAAGCGCTCGGGAGCCTGCGCATGGAAAAAGCCTACCGCGACTACGGGCATGACATCGACAACACCGATGACCCGCTCGAGACGGGCTTTCAATTCGCACTCGCGCTCGGCAAGCCCGGCGGGTTTATCGGCGAGACCGCTGTACAGGCGAAACTCGCCGCCGGCCCCTTAAAGCGTCGCTTGGTGCAGGTGCTCGTCCAAAACCCTGAACCCCTGATGTACCACGCGGAAGTGCTGCATCGCAGCGGCGTTGCAGTCGGCTATATCCGCGCCGCGTCCTACGGACACACCTTGGGTGGCGCGGTGGGCTTGGCGATGGTCGAGCCGGGCTGCGTGGTCGACGAGGCGTACTTGCGGGATGGCGTCTGGGAAGTGGACATTGCCGGAGTGAAATACCCGGCCGTGGTAAGCCTGACGCCGCTCTACGACCCCACCCATCAGCGCGTCCGCGCATGAGCCCCTTCCATCTGTTCTTAGCCGTACTGATCACAGGGATTTGGGGCACGAATTTCGTCGTCATCAAGTTCGGTCTCAGCGAGTTTCCGCCCTTTTTATTTGCGGCCCTGCGATTCTTTGGCTCAGCGTTCCCGTGGTTGTTGTTCGTCCCGCGTCCAAAGATCCCATGGCGCTACTTGATGCAGTTCGGTCTGCTGCTCGGCGCGGGCCAATTTGGCGTGTTGTTCCTGGCTATGCGGCATGACATCTCGCCGGGTCTTGCCTCCTTGTTGATGCAATCCCAGGCCTTCATCACGATCATGATTTCCGCCGTCGTTTACCACGAGCGCTTGAAACCGCTGCAGGTGCTCGCGCTCGTGATCGCGGCGACAGGCATTGGTCTGATTGCCTGGCATACGCTGGCGCGTCCCGACACCACCGTGACCTTCAAAGGCTTCGCGCTGGTGCTGTGCGCCGCGCTGTCATGGTCCTGTTCAAATTTGGTTGTCCGGCGCGCGGGGCGCGTCGACATGTTCGGCTTCATGGTGTGGTCCAGTGTCTTTGCGGTGCCACCGCTGTTGCTCTTGCACCTCATCACCCATGGGGTAGACGGGGCCTTTGACGCCTTTGCGAGCGCCACGTGGCTCGCCTGGATCGCCGTCGTTTGGCAAGCCGTGGGCAACACCTTGATCGGTTTTGGCATCTGGAACTGGCTCCTGATGCGTTACCCGGCCGCGACCGTCGCGCCCACCTCGCTGATGGTGCCGGTGTTTGGGATGACCTCGGCCGCACTGGTCCTCGGCGAGACCTTGCCGGCGTGGAAGGTGGTCGCCGGTCTTTTTGTGGTGGCGGGTTTGGCGCTCAATGTGGCCGCTGCACGGATGGCCCGCTGATCAATGATCCGAGGCGGCGGCGCGCACGGAGGCGGCGATCGGCGTGTGTTGTCGCGGCGCGCGCAACAGCCACACCAAGGGAAGGGTCATGAGGGTCGCAAGACCAAGGCGCATGAAGTCATTCGCGTAGGCGATGGCCGTTGACTGTCGCCGAATCTCACCCAAAATACCGATGGTCGAGGCATTCACGCCGGGCGTCGACCCGAGCGCCAACCAACGGCGCAAATCGTAGGCCGTAAAGTGCTCGACCAGCGACGCGGAATTGTATTGGGCTGAGCGGGCGAGCAGGGCAATCACGATCGAAATGCCCACCGACGCGCCAAAGTTACGAATCAAGGTGAGAAGCACACCGGCCTCGGTGCGTGCACTGTCGCGCAGCGTCGCATAGGCCGCTAGGGAGAGCGGCATAAACGTGAGCGGTGAACCGAGACCTTGCAAGACGCTCGCCACCAAGAAGCGATCCGATTGGGTGTCTACACTGAATTGCCCCATCAAGAACAACGATCCGCTGGCGAGCAACACCCCGATGGACATGGTCAGTCGAGCGCCAATGCGACTCGATAGACGCGCACCGAGCAACATGGCGACGACTGAGGACAGGCCGCGAGCCGCCATCAACCAACCGGCTTGGGTTGGCGTATAGCCTTTGATCTGCTCTAGGAAGCCCGGCACCAATACGGCGGGGGAGAGCACGGCTAAGCCGATCACGAACATGATCACCATCGACACGCTGAAGTTGCGGTCTTTAAAAAGGTGGATGTCGATGAAGGGCTGCCGACCGGTCAAGGCGTGCACCATAAACATATAAAAGGCGACCGCACCGAAGAAGGCCTCGGCCACGATTTCAGGCGCCGCGAACCAGTCCAAGGACTCACCACGATCCAGCATCATCTGAAAACAGCCGATCGCGATCGAGATCAGCACAAAGCCCAACAGGTCAAAGGAGCGTTTGCCGTCGCCGCCGCCTTTCGGCATCGACGCCATCAGCGCGAACCACGCCAACGCGCCGAGCGGCAGGTTGATATAGAAAGCCCAACGCCAGGACATCTGGTCGGTCAGCCAACCGCCTAAAGTCGGTCCGATCACCGGGCCTACCATCACGCCCATGCCCCACAGCGCCATCACCCGTGCGTGACTCTCGCGGGGAAACTCACGCAGCAGTGCGACTTGCGACAGCGGCACCAAGGCGGCCCCGAAGGCGCCTTGCACCATGCGAAAAGCAACCATCTGGGTCAGCGTCACCGCCAATCCGCACGCCATAGACCCGGCCGTAAAGCCCAATATCGAGAGGCTGAGCACGGTGCGTAGGCCGTAGCGCACCCCGAGCCAACCGGCGAGCGGGGTCACGATCGCGCCCACCACGATGTAGGAGGTCACGACCCAACCGGCTTGATCCGGCGTCGCCTGCAAAGTGCCTTGGATATTGGGTAAGGCGACATTCACGATCGTGGAATCGATCGCGTACAACACCGTGGCGAGCGTCGCAGCAAGGCCCAAGAGCAAGCGCGTGCTGACGGAATTCAGCACGCCTCAGGCCTCGCCATCGAGATTCGTGCGCAGACGACCCAACAACTGCAGCAGTAACTTGCGCTCAGGACCGCTGAACCCGCGCAGCGCCCGCTCACGTGTTTCGGTCGCGATGGCCTCAAGTCGCGCGGCCAAGGGCTCCGCCGCCGCGGTCACGCGCAAACGAAACGCCCGTCGATCCTCCGTATCCGGCAAGCGCTCCACGTAACCGCGCTCGACCAGCCGGTCCACCATACGACCGAGCGTCACCGCCGTCACTTCGAGTCGCACGGCCAGATCAATCTGACGGGATCGGGGTTCCCGCACAATGTAGAGCAGTAATCTCGCCAGTGCCGGCGTCAGATCAAGCCCCTGAGTGCGCGCATAAAAATCGCGCCGAACCAGACGCAAGGCATCCGCAAACAACGGACCCAAACCGGCTTCCGTCGGACGGTGCGTCATTCTGCGTACCTCAGCTGGGGGCTAAAAATCATGTGCCTAGGTTATCAAATGTCACCCGGGTCGTCGGTCGCCACAGTAGCCTCGGGTATAGTGCAGCGACGATGACCTTATCTTGACGAGGGTGCCCGTGAGCGACCTAACCACACTGGATATACACGGGTCTGTGGCGGTGATCCGCACCGATTCGCCGCCGGTGAACGCGTTGGCCGCACCCGTTCGCGCGGGGCTCCTGCGGGCCTTGCAACGCGCCGAAGCGGATCCCGCAGTGCAAGCCATCGTCTTGACCTGCGCCGGGCGTACCTTCCACGCCGGTGCCGACATTCACGAGTTGGCCTCGGGACCCGTGAGTCCGACACTCCAGGACGTGCTGCTGAGTCTCGAGGGCACGCGCAAGATCGTGGTGGCCGCGCTGCATGGCACCACCCTAGGCGGCGGGCTTGAACTCGCGCTCACGGCCGATTACCGCATCGCCGCGGATGCGTCGACAGTGGGCCTACCCGAAGTGCTACTCGGCTTAATCCCGGGCGCCGGTGGCACGCAACGCCTACCGCGCGCCGCGGGCGTTGCAGTGGCGGTCGACCTCATCACGAGCGGCCGGCAGATGTCAGCGCTGGATGCGCAGCAGGCCGGGATCATAGATCGGGTGGTGCCGTCGGACCAATTGACAGCCGCGGCGATCGACTGGGCGCAGGCGCTCGTGGCGCACGGGGCGCCGCGTCGGCGACTGAGCGACGACTCCGTCCCGGGCAGCATGACGGACAACCTCGCAACACTCGACGCCGTCGCAAGACAGCAGGTGAAACCGTGGTCGCGTCTCGACGCACCTCAGGCCGCATGTCGAGCGCTGCATGCCGCCATCACGCAGCCCTTCGCCGAGGGTGTCGCCACCGAGCGCGCAGAATTCCTGGGGTTGCTCAAGGGCTCCCAATCGCGCGCCTTGCGGCATCTTTTTTTCGCCGAGCGTGCGGTTGCGAAATCGCGCTGGATATCCGCATCCGCCGTTGGCCGCGAGTGGCGCACGCTGGGCATTGTGGGCGCCGGCACCATGGGATCCGGTATCGCCCTGAGCTGTTTGAATGCTGGCCTATCCGTGCACCTCGTCGAGAACCACGCGCAAGCCCTCGAGCGGGGACTCAGCACGATTCGAGGGCATTACGAGAGCCGTGTCGCGACGGGTAAGTTGTCCGCGGAGGCGGCCGCCGCTCGGCTCACCTGTTTGACCACCACCACGGATTTAGCGTCGCTCGCCGACTGTGACCTCGTGATTGAGGCCATTTACGAGAACATGGAGGCTAAGCTTGAGTTATTTCGACAACTGGATGCGCTGTGCAAGCCCGATGCGATCCTCGCCAGCAACACCTCCTATCTGAATATCGACGCAATGGCCGCCGTGACGACGCGTCCGAGCCAAGTGCTGGGACTGCATTTTTTCTCGCCCGCGCACGTGAATCGACTTCTTGAAATCATCCGCACCGAGCACGTCTCAGAATCCACGTTGGCCAGCGCCATGGCCTGGTCGAAGCGCATCAAGAAACTCGGGGTCGTGGTGGGTAACGCTCACGGCTTCGTCGGTAACCGGATGCTCGCCCCGCGGCAACGGGAGGCGGACAAGTTGATACTCGAGGGCGCGTTACCGTGGGAGGTGGATCGGGTGCTGGAGGCCTTTGGGCTGCCGATGGGACCCTTCAGGATGCGCGATCTGGCGGGCATGGATATCGGCTGGAATCCGGCCACCACCGCGTCCGCCACCGTGCGCGAACGCCTCTGCGAAATCGGACGCCTCGGGCAGAAAACGAAGGCCGGCTATTACGATTACGACGACCAGCGCCGGGCAACCCCGTCAAACGTCGCACAGGAGGTCGTGCTGCGCTTCTCTGCCGAGCACGGCTATGTCCGCCGCGCGGTGAGCGAGACGGAAATCCTCGAGCGCTGCCTCTATCCGATGATCAATGAAGGTGCACGCCTGCTCGCTGAAGGCATCGCCGAGCGCGCCTCCGACATCGACATGGTGTGGACAACCGGCTACGGCTGGCCCACTTGGACCGGAGGGCCCATGCATTGGGCGGAGACGGTGGGTTGGGCCACGATCGTTGAGCGCCTCGAGGTTTACGCGGCGCTTTACGGTGCAGAGTTCACGCCCTGCGATGCGCTACGCCAATGGGCGGCCCCGGCATCGCAGCCCGGCGTTTAAACGACGTGGATTAGGGCGCGCTGGTGTTGGACGCGGCCTCTTCGGCCGTGAGGGGCGCGGCTCCAAACCACGCCAACTCGGTGGCCAGCGCCGCGACCGCCCCGATAATCAGTAAGGCCGGTGAACGCACCTGAGCGCGGTTGGCCAAGTCGATCGCGCCTGACAGCATGCCGATCAAGACGCGTTGTTCAGGTCGGGTCCCGTTTTCCACAAAGGCGATCGGTGTATCGGCCGCTTTGCCATGCGCCAGTAATTCCTGCTGAACGCGCTCGATACTACTCACGCCCATGTAGATCGCCAGCGTATCGGACTCGCGCGCCAAACTCGGCCAATCCACCGCATCGAGCGCCGATTTGACGTGCGCGGTGACGAAGCGGACCCCACGCGAATGATCGCGGTGCGTGAGCGGGATGCCCGCGTAAGCGCCACAGGCCACCGCCGCCGTCACACCCGGCACAATCGAATAGGCGATGCCGTGCGCGACCAAGGTTTCGATCTCTTCACCGCCACGGCCGAAGACAAACGGATCACCACCTTTGAGCCGCACCACGCGCTGACCGGCGGCAGCGTGCTCAACCAGGAGCGCGTTGATCCGCTCTTGCGGCACGGAGTGATCACCCGCGGATTTGCCGACCGAGACGAGTTCGGCTTCGCGCCGCGCCAAGGACAAAATATCCGCGCTGACGAGACGGTCGTAAAAGACGATATCGGCCGCTTGCAGTGCGCGTAGCGCGTGTAGGGTCAATAAGCCCGGATCACCGGGACCTGCACCCACCAAGGTCACGTGGCCGCCCGAAGACACACCGGACTCAAGCGCAGCCAGAAACGCCGCCTCTGCGTCCTCGGGACGACGCCGGCGCAAGGCATCCGGTACGGCACCCTCGAGTAAGGTCGCGTAGAAGCGACGCCGTTCACCTAAATCCGCGAAGCGCGCTTTGATTTGTCCGCGCACGCGTCGCAAAAAGCTCGCCAGCTCTCCAAAGGACTCATCAATCGCCATCTCGATCCGCGCACGCACGTGCCGCGCGAAGGCCGGCGCGGAGCCTTCCGTGGACACCGCAATCACCAAGGGCGAACGATCGACGATCGCCGGCAAAATGCCGGTCGACAACTCGAGGTTATCCACCACGTTGACCGGAATACTGCGCGCGGTCGCGGCAGCAGCCACCGCACGATTGACCGCATCATCATCGGTGGAGGCGACGACTACCGCAGCGCCCTCAAGATCGTTCACCTCAAAGCGGCGCATTTCCCACGTGAACTGACCCGCCTCGACCCGCGCCTGCAAGGAGGCGGTGATGGTCGGCGCAATGATCGTGATGCACGGACCGGCGCTCTGAAATAAATCGATTTTGCGTTCAGCGATTTGCCCACCCCCGACCACCACGACCTTGCGGTCGCGGATGTCGAGGAAGAGCGGGAACCAGCGCACGGGGCTTAGCCTGGCAGACGCTTAGTGCGCCACAAGAAGTCACCGAAGCGTTCACCCGGCGTGCGCTCCTGGCGCCAGGCGGCGAAGAACTCACCGATCACGGTGTGAAACGTCGCCTCATCAATGTTCTCACGATAGAGCACATTGAGACGCGAACCCACCGCATCACCACCCAAGTGCAGGTTATAACGGCCGAGTGCTTTACCGACGAGGCCGATCTCTGCCACGTACGGACGCGCACAGCCGTTCGGGCAACCGGTGATGCGCAGACTCAAGGGCTCATCCGCTAAGCCGTGCGCGGCCAACAAGCGCTCGACGTCCGTCGTCAACTGCGGCAGATAACGCTCGGCCTCAGCCATGCCGAGCGGGCAGGTCGGCATCGACACGCAGGCGAGCGCGTGACGAGCCAAGTACGAGCCCTCGGCCGCATCCAAGCGGTAATGCCGAATCAAGGCTTCAATGGAGGCTTTGTCCTCAGACTTGACGTGCGCGATCGTCACGTTCTGGTTCGCGGTGCAACGGAAGTCGCCGGTGTGTACCGTGGCGATGGCGCGCAAACCGGTTAACCAGGGCAAGCCGTCCTTATCAATAATGCGGCCGGCGGGGATCCGCAGCGTACGGTGCCACGTGCCATCCAGGGCCTCGCGCCAGCCAAAGAGGTCGCCGTGTGTATCGAATGCAAAGGGCCGGGCCGCGCCCAGCTTGATGCCGGCACGCTTCTCGACTTCACCGACGAACCACTCCAAGCCACGGTCTTCGATCGTGTACTTGAGGCGAGCGTGTTTGCGGTTGGTGCGATCACCAAAGTCCCGTTGGGTGGTGACCACCGCTTCAGCGACCGCCAAGAGGTGCTCGGGCGCCAGAAAACCGGCCACATTCGCCAAGCGCGGATGGGTCGTCGCATCGCCGTGGGTCGTTCCAAGACCACCACCGACGGTGAGATTGAAGCCGACCAGTCGACCCGCCTCGACGATCGCGATGAACCCCAGGTCTTGGGTATAGATATCCACATCGTTCGACGGCGGCAGCGCAATCGCGGCCTTAAATTTGCGCGGCAGGAAGTTCGTGCCGTACACCGGCTCGTACTCGGGCGTGCCTTCGAGCTTCTCGCCGTTCAACCAGATTTCGTAATACGCGCGCGTCTTCGGCAAGAGGTGCTCGGACAGGCGGGCAGCCCACTCGGCCACTTCGGCATGGGCCGGTGACTCGATAGGATTGGAGCTCGCCATCACGTTGCGATTGACGTCGCCACAGGTGGCGATGCTGTCCATCAAGGCGTCGTGCATCGTGTGCATCGACGGCTTGAGGCCGTTCTTGGCAATGCCGTGGAATTGGAAGGTCTGGCGGGTCGTCAGACGCAAGGAGCCGTTCGCGTATTCGCGCGCGATCGCATCAAGCGCCAACCACTGTGCCGGCGTCGCGACGCCACCGGGCAAGCGGACGCGCACCATGTAGCGCCAGAGCGGTTCCAGTTTTTGCTGACGCCGCTCTTCGCGGATGTCGCGATCGTCCTGTTGGTAACTGCCGTGCAGGCGCAGCAACTGCTGGTCGTCATCGCGTAAGGAGCCGGTGTGGGCATCCTGCAGACTGTCCGCAATGGTGCCACGCAGACCGCGACTTTGAGCCTTGATTCGCTCGACTGGGGTTAATTCGGCCATGATTCAGTACACATCCCGCAGGTAACGACGCGCGGACACGAGCGCCGCGACATAAGCTTCAGCGTCTTGGGGTGACCGGCCACCCTGAGTCGCCACGATTTCAATCAGTGCGGCATGCACATCCGGAGCCATGCGCTCGGCGTCGCCGCAGACATAGATGTGGGCACCGGCTTCAAGCCATTGGTATAGCTCCGCGCCCTGTTCGCGCAGACGTTGCTGCACGTAGACCTTCTCGGCGGTATCGCGCGAGAACGCCACATCAAGGCGAGCCAGCGCGCCCTTCTTCAACGCGGCCAACCATTCGGTTTGATACAAAAAGTCGCGGTCTAAGTGACGGCCACCAAAGAAGAGCCAGTTGCGACCGCTCGCTCCTTGCGCCTGTCGAGCCTGCACAAAACCACGGAACGGTGCGACACCGGTGCCGGGCCCGATCATGATCACGTCAGTCTTGGCATCAGCCGGCAAGCGGAAGCGCGGATTGGGTTCGATGAAGGCCCGCAGTTGAGCCCCAGGCTCGAGGACCTGGAGCTGACCGGATACGGCGCCTGAGTGTCGCTGGCCTTCGTGCACCTCGTCGACCACCGCGACAGTGACATGCACTTCCTCACCCACCTCTTCCGGCGCCGAGGCGATCGAATAGAGGCGAGGGGAGAGCGGGTGCAGCGCGCGCACCAAGCGCTCACCGGTCCACTGCACCGGATAGCGACGAAGGAGATCCGGCACCTGCCAAGTCTTGAACTTGGCGCGCAATGTCGCGGCAGCATCCGGCTTCAGTAAGGCCGCGAGACCCTCATCTGCCGAGAGTGCGGCCAAGCGCTCGATCAATCCGCGCGCGACGCGAGTGAGTTCACGGTGGCTAGACAGCCATTCACCGAGCGGACGGGTGCTGCCATCCAGGCTCACCGATTCATTCGCATCAAGACCGGAGGCTGCGAGCGCCGCCGCGACCAACGCGGCTGGGTTATCCACCCAGACCCCGAGCGCATCGCCCGCCTGGTACGGAAACTGGCCCGGGGGCACGATCAACTCCACATGGCGGACGTCTTTTTCGGCGTCCCGCGCCGTGATGCGCTGGTTGACCGCCACCTCAATGGCGATGGGAGCCTCGCGGGTCGCGACCCGCATCGCGGGACTCGAGGCGACCGAGGCGCTCGCAGTTGCAGTGGGGGCGGTCGTTGTGCCCAAGGCGGCGGTCGTAGTCGCGACGGCCTGCTGGATCCACTGCGCGGCTTTGCCCTCGAAATCGACGTCACACTCGACGCGCTCGAGCAAGCGACGGGCGCCCAAGGCGACCAAGCGCTCATCCAAGATGCGCGCTGTGGCGCAGAACTGCGGGTAGCTCGAATCCCCCAGACCTAAGACGGCCACCGCGAGCTTCTCGAGCTTCGGTGCCCGGCGGCTCGAGAGGGCATCGAGCAAGGCGCGGGCGTCGTCAGGCGGTTCGCCGTCGCCGTGGGTGCTCGCTACGACGAACAAGAATTGCTCTGCCGCCAACTGCTTCAGCGGGTAGTCACCGGCCGAGACGACGGTACGCTCGAGACCGGCCGCTTGCAGGGCTGACCCGAGCTTCTCGGCCACCCGCCGGCTGTTACCCGTCTGCGAGGCATATAAAATTGTGACTGAGGCCGTGGCGGCTACCACGGCCGGGGCCGCCACGGCGGCAGTTGCGATCTCGGGACTTGAACCGGATTGGCGCGCCCGCTCGGCCGCGAGGCCGGCGACGAAGCCACTCACCCAACGCAAGGAGTCCGCATCGAGCTCCGAGAGCAGGGATTCGAGCTGTTGAGTCTGTTGTGGCAGCACAGGCAATCGGGCGGGAGGCGACATCGGGACTATCCGTAGGACCAGAATTTGCGCGCGATCGTACGGATGGAGCGCCAGTGCCGAAACCCCTATTTAGTTATCGGGTCATAACCGCCAATAGCCAACTGTTATGCCCGGTCACGATCAAGGCGAGATGAGCGAAACACGGCGATTAATTTCATTTATCTCTTTGTAATGCATGTGTTTATGCAATTTACACTGCGCCGCATCGCAAGGGGATAAAACGGCGATGTCACTGGGCGAGACACCGGTCGTTGCCCCCGATGCGAACAACGTCCTGACCGTTCTATTTCAACCCGAGGGCGCCGACCGTATCGGTGAGCCAGTTTTCAACCAGCACGCCGCGAATGCGGCGGAAGTCCCGATCTGCGGGCGTGACCAGCACGTGGCCCCCGGCACGGGCATGGGCTGCCAGCCATAAGTCATTGGCGCCCATCGGTATTCGCGCCCGTTCCGCCTCGCGACGGATCTCCGCGTAATGCAGGTCGGCGCCGCCGTCCAAGGGCAAGATATCCAAGCCGTCCAACACGACCGACACGGCGGCCCGCATGCGCAGCGACCCACGGCCTTCGACGGCGTAGCGCAGTTCACCCGCGACGATCACGCTGGTGGCCACCTGGCGCTCACCGACCGTAGCGATCCGGCGCACCAAAGGTCCTGCGGGATCGCGAATCAGCGCCGTTAGGATCCCCGTATCGAGTAAGTACGCCACGGCTTAAACCTCCGCTGCTTCCGGCTTCGGATCGTCCACCAACACGAAGGCCTCTTCCAGTCGCTCGAGCCGAGCGAGGGCCGACAGTAGGGACTTCGGGCGCACCGGGGTGAGGAGCAACGAATCGCCCTCCCGGCGCAACACGGCTTCATCGGTATCGAACTCAAACTCCCGCGGTATGCGCAGCGCCTGATTACGGCCGTTGCGGAAAAGGCGCACGTAACGCACGCCCGGCGGCAAATTTGACGGGGTATCTATTGGCATATGCTAAAGCATAGGCCATTCCCCCGGTCGCTTCAACCCATTGAATTAACGTACGATTGAGGACGCTGAGTGCGAAAACCCAAAATCGCCCGGTAATCCTGCTCAATGCAGAGACACGAGGCGACCAACGTCCTAGACGGCACCTCGGATCCCAGGTCACGCGTGTGTTCAGTAGCCCAAACCGTGCCACACTGAGCCATGGGCGCAGCGCCACCCGTACAATGCCCGCTGCCGATCCGACCGATCGACCTCAGGAAACCACCGCCGTGATCACCGCCGCCATTGATGACTACCGCGAACGGGCTCGGCAGCGCCTACCCCATTTCTTATTCGAATACATCGACGGCGGCTCCTACCGACAGACGACGCTGGCTCGGAATGTATCGGATCTGGACAGCGTACTGCTGCGGCAAAGAGTCCTGCGCGACGTCTCCGCCATTGACCTCTCGACCAGCCTGTTCGGCCGCCGCCAAGCGATGCCGATCGCGCTTGCTCCGATCGGCTTGGCCGGACTTGCAGCCCGACGCGGCGAATGCCAGGCCGTTCGTGCCGCAGAGCAACACGGCGTACCGTTTTGCCTGTCGACCGTGTCGGTCTGTCCGATCGATGAGGTGGCCGCCGCCGCCGGTCAGCCCTTTTGGTTTCAGTTATATATGGCGCGCGACCGCGGCTTTGTGCGCGACCTCATCGCGCAGGCTCGGGACGCGGGCTGCACGACCATGCTGTTCACCGTCGACCTACCGGTGCCGGGGGCCCGTTACCGCGACGTGCGCTCGGGACTGGCGGCAGCGCCTGGATGGCGCGGCACGACGCGCCGGCTCGGCCAGGCACTGCGCCGCCCACGCTGGGCGTGGAATGTGGGCGTTCATGGCCGGCCTCATGCGCTTGGCAACGTCGCGCCACTGCTCGGCGCCTCGAGTGGTCTTGAGGATTTCTTTCGCTGGATGCGCTCCAATTTCGACGCCTCGGTCACCTGGGCCGACCTCGACTGGGTGCGCGCAGAGTGGCCTGGACATTTTGTGATCAAAGGTCTGCTCGACGTCGCCGACGCCCGCCAAGCGGCGAGCCTCGGGGTCGACGGCATCGTCGTCTCGAACCACGGTGGCCGCCAACTCGATGGCGCGCCGTCGACCGTCAGTGCCTTGCCCGCTATTGCTGCGGCGGTTGGCGAGCAACTCACCGTCCTCGTCGACGGCGGCGTACGCAGCGGCTTGGATGTGATCCGCATGCTGGCCCTAGGCGCGGATGGTGTCCTGCTGGGCCGCCCCTGGGTATACGCACTCGCCGCTGCCGGAGAACGTGGTGTGGCACACGTCCTGTCGCTCCTCGCGGAGGAGATGCGTGTGGGGATGGCCTTAACGGGCTGCGCAACGATCGCCGCTATCGACTCAAACGTGCTCGCGACCGGTCAGGACTGAGTAAAGTCTGCTCATTCATGACGCAAGGCGTCGATCGGATTTAAGGACGCAGCGCGCCGCGCGGGAAAGTAACCAAAGACCACACCGATCAGCGCCGAAAATCCGAATGCCAAGACATTGATCGGCACATCGAAGAGGAATGGCACTTGCAGGAGCGGAGACAAGAGCCAGGTCGCGATCAGTGCAAGCAAAAGCCCAATCAATCCGCCGAGGCAGGACAGCGCGACCGCCTCGACGAGGAACTGCGTCAATACTTCACGCGCCACCGCACCGATGGCCAATCGGATGCCGATTTCGCGGGTACGCTCGGTCACGGACACCAGCATGATGTTCATGATGCCGATGCCGCCAACCAGCAGACTCACCGCCGCCACGGCACCCAGCAACGCGGTCATGATCTGTGTGGTGCCTTGCAGCGCCTGAGAGATTTGCGCGGTGTCAAAAATACTGAAGTCGTCGAGCTTGCCGGCGATGATGTTGCGCCGTTCCCGCAGCAGCACTTTGATCGACTGCTGTACGGCTTGGGTATCGTATTGCTCGTCGACCTTCGCGACAATGTAGCGCACTTTGCGACTGCCGAGTAAGCGCCGCTGCACGGCCTTCAAGGGCATGAAGACGACATCGTCCTGGTCGTTACCGAATCCACCTTGGCCGCGGCTCTCCAAGATGCCGATCACTTCGCAGGGCACATCCTTCATGCGCAGCTGTTGACCCATCGGCGGATCGGATTCAAACAACTTCTTCTGGATCGTCGTGCCGATGATGCAGACCGCACGACCGGATAATTCTTCGGCGGCCGTGAAATTGCGTCCTGAGGCGATCTTCCAGGTGTAGGCGGAGAAGTATTCGCCGGTCGTGCCATTGATGGAGGTCGACCAATTGGCCGCGTTGTGCACGACCGTCGCGCTCGACTGGACGCTCGGGATCACCGCGACTAGCCCCGAGACTTGCGCCCGAATGGCGTCGGCATCGGTCAGGTCGAAATCCGGTGGCGGTGGGCCGCCACCGCCGCGACCAAAACCCTGGCCCGGGCGGATTTGCAAAATATTCGCGCCGAGCCCTGAGATTTGCTCTTTCACGGCGGCCGTGGCGCCATGGCCTAAGGTCACCATCGTGACCACGGCCGCGACACCGATCACAATGCCCAGCACCGTCAAAAACGAGCGCAGCAGGTGACGGCGAATCTCACGGAACGCCAGCACCACGGTGGGCCATAAGGTACTCACATCGCACCGCCAGCGGCGCGATTGAGGTCATGGTCGATGGACGCCACCAGGCCATCGCGAAAGCGCACGATCGTATGGGCGAATGCGGCCATCTCCAATTCGTGAGTGACCATCAAGACCGTAATCCCTGTCTTATTCAGTTGCGTCAGCAACTGCATGATCTCAAGAGAGTTCGTGGTATCGAGATTACCGGTGGGTTCGTCCGCCAAGAGCACGGTCGGCTGAGTCACAATGGCGCGCGCGATGGCCACCCGTTGTTGCTGCCCACCCGATAATTCTGCGGGCGTGTGATCCCACCAGCGCGCCAGACCCACTTGTTCCAAGGCAGCCATGGCCAATTGACGACGCGCTGCCGGTTTCTCGCCGCGATACAGCAAGGGCAATTCGACATTCTCAAGCGCGGAGGTGCGCGCCAATAAATTGAAGCCCTGGAATACAAAGCCGAAATATTTACGTCGCAGCAAGGCACGCTCATCACGCGACAGGCGCTCGACATTGAAGCCTTCAAATTGAAAAGTGCCAGCGGTTGGCGTATCGAGGCAGCCCAAGATATTCATCATCGTTGACTTGCCGGAGCCCGATGGCCCCATCACGGCGGCAAAATCGCCGCGCGCGATATCCAAATCCACGCCGCGCAGCGCCTGGAAAGCCGCATCACCCTCGCCAAATACCTTGGTGACGCCGCGCAACGCGATGAGTCGATCAGTCGCCATGACGGTCAGTGCCGACCCATTGCGCCGCTCGCCAAAAGCCCCGTGACCACAGCGTCACCAGCATGTAGACCTTCGCCAGACACTTCGGTCACTGAACCATTCGTCTCACCCAAACGCACTTCGACCGACCGCAGCGCATGATTAGCGTCCAGCACGTAGACCGTGCGTGTACTGCCGCGACCCAACGCCACCTGATGATCACCCGCATCCATTTTGGGTCTGAACATGATGGCGCCGGTGACCCCACCCCCCGGCGCTTTTGAATCACCCGCGGAGGGTGGCGTAAAGCGCAGCGCCGGGTTCGGTACCAACAACACGTTCGTGCGTTCCGTCGTCACAATGTTCGCCGTCGCAGTCATCCCCGGCCGCAAGATCCCTTCCGCATTGTCCACACTGAGTACCGCGGTATAGGCCACGACACTGCTTGAGCTGCCGCCGCTGGTGGTCGTGCTGGAGGAGGACGAACCAATGGCACTCGAACGCGTCGCATTGGCGCCGTAATCGACCCGCAACACCTGCGCTTTAAAGGTCTTCTCCGGATAGGCATCAACCGTGAAGGTGGCGGCAAGTCCTGCGCGCACTTGGCCCACATCGGCCTCATCGACCTTCACGTCCAAGCGCATCGTGCGCAGATCCTCCGCAATGTAAAACAAGGTCGGCGTACTGAACGAGGCCGCGACCGTTTGGCCGGGATCGATCTGACGGGATAACACCACGCCGTTCACCGGTGAACGGATCACCGCTTTTGAGAATTGGGTTTCTGCGGTCGAAAGTTGAGCACGGGCCTGCGCCACGCCGGCTTCAGCGACGGCGACATTCGCGAGGTCACGGGCACGTTCGGCTCGCGCCGTATCCAACTCCGTCGCTGACGGCACCTTGCCGCCCGACAGGGTGTGCACCTGTTCAAGGCGCTGCAGATTGGCTTCAGCCAACCCGGCCGTCGCCCGCGCTTGCACCACATTCGCTTCAGCCGACTGCAGTTGCGCTTTGGCTAAACGGATCGAATCCTCAAGCCGAGAGGTATCAATCCGCGCCAGCACCTGCCCTTTACGGACCGGTTCATTGTTATCGACGGTCACCTCCGTCACGAGACCTGAGGTCTCGGAGCCCACCTGCACTTCATTGGTGGGCTGTAAATTGCCGGTGGCGGAGACCGACACACTCAAGTTGCCCCGACGGGCGGCGGTGGTGGCGTAGCTCACCGGCGCCGCTCCGCGCGCCACGAATACGCGGTAGGCGATAAACAACACGATTAATCCGCCCAGCACCAGCGCCACTTGCCGGGCTCGACGCATGAATGGCGAGACGTGAGGACGCCCCAAAAAAGTGTCGAGATCGGGCGGAGTGGGGGATGAGCTATTCATCGGTCGGATCTCTCAGATACACGCGGGCCGGTGGGATCGAGCCCACCCGCACCCAGGGCTTTGTACAAACGAATGGCGGCCGTGGCGCGATCGGCTTGCGATTGGATCAGCGACTGCGCGCTCGTCAATGCGGTGCGTTCGGTGTCCAGCAGCGACTGGAAGTCGATCAGGCCGGATTGATAGCGCAAGCGAGCAAGCTCAAGCGCGCGTTGCGCCGCCTGATCTGCGTCGGCGAGCGCGACCGCTTTTTCGCGACTGGCGCGCACAGTCAGCAGCGCGTTCTCGAGATCTTCCATGGCGGCATGCACGACGCCTCGGTAGGTGGCCGCCGCCGCCGCCGCCGCCGCTTTCTGCGATTCCAGTGCCGCCCAATCTTGGCCACCGCGAAATAAGCTGGCGGCGAGCAGGCCAGTCAGTTGCAGCGTGGGCGCCGCGGTTGCGGCCGCCCAATTCACGCCTGCACCGCTATAGCTGCCGCCTAAGGTCAGCGCGGGTAATAGCGCCGCCTCACGCACGCCCACGCGCGCCAATTCAGCAACGACGGTGCGTTCAGCCACCCGCACATCGGGACGTTGCCGCAAGGCATCGACCGGAATGCTGACCTCGGGCATGGGTGCTACGGGCACATCGGCCGCCCCCGTCAATTGCTCGGCAATGCGCCCCGGCGTTGCATCAGTCAACGTCGATAATCGATTGAACGCCCCATCGATGAGCTGACGTAGATCCGGCAATGTGCTCTGCGTCTGGGCATACAGTTGCGCGGCTTGCTCGACCTCAACGTCACTCGCGAGCCCCGCCATGGCCCGCCAGCGCACCAGTTGCAGCGTATCCGCCTGCGCCGCGAGACTGTTCGTGGCCAGTTCCAAGCGCCGCGTCGCTGCACGGGCCTGCACGTAATTCAGCGCAATCTCGGCCGAGACGGAGATGGCCGTCGAACGCCGGGTTTCGGCCACCGAGTCGCGGTCCGCACGCGCCGCCGTCACGGCGCGTCGAGTGCCCCCAAAAAGGTCAAGCTCATAGGCTGCCGTGATCGAGGTTTGGGTCAAATTGGTCGCGGGCAAGCCGTGACTGCCTTCGCTGCGGGATCGACCGACCGAGGCGCCAAGCGATGGCCAGAAAGCGCCCTGCGAGGCCACCAGGTTGGCGCGGGCCTGGCGTAGCCGCAGCGTGGCCACAGCCACATCGCTATTGGCCTTGAGACCTTGATCAATCAGTGACAACAGCACCGGATCGTTAAATCGACGCCACCATTGCTCAGGCGGGGTCGTTGGCCCGATATCCATCGACGCCCGAAAGCTCGGGGCCAGGCCTTGCGTCTCGACCGAGGGCGCCTGAGGTAGCGGTCCAACTGCGCAGCTCGAAAGGGCGCTGGCCGCAGCAGCGACTATCAGCGCCCAAATGGGAGGCTGCACAATCCGCCAAGTGTGGACCACATGAGTCATCGCAAATGATGGGTTCCCTGAAATCTTCACGACCGAGTATAGGCCGATGTATTGGAATGGTTGTGTGGATGAGAGCCAACCTGTACGGATTTAGTTCCCCCGTTTTGGTTGAAAATGGCGTCGCCCGGTATCGAAATTGCAATATTCGTGCTGCAAGTGCAGATCGCGCTTTCAGATGACATAGGCGGGCGGTAGAGTGCGACGACAATCCTTACCGGCAGAACTTTAATGAACACAGAGACCACCCACGGCCTGTCACAGGCGCAGCTTGATCGCTTGTCGGCGATTCTGGACCAGTACTCGGAGCAGGACTCCTTGTCTCTGGAGGCCCTGGACGGATTTTTCAGCGCCTTGGTCGCAAGCCCCGTCGTCGTCTCACCGTCAGACTACCTGCCGGTTGTCTTCGGCGGTGGGATCGGCGAATCCAGCGCGTTGGAGCAGGTGATGGAGCGCGATGAAGTCGTCGCCTTGCTTGACCTGCACTGGCAGGCGGTGGCGACCGCGGTCGACTCCGAAGATGGCCCATCGCCGATCATTTTCGAAGGCGCCGAGGACGGTGTGCTCGGCCGTGAATGGGCCATCGGCTTTCTGATCGGCATGGACTTCGCCTCCGACCGTTGGGACGAGTTGTTCGACGCCGAAGAGGCTGACGCGGAACGCGAAGGTGAGGAGGCGCTCCTGCCCTCGATTCCGCTCGTCGCCGGCGCCACGGATCCCGAATGGCCGCCGGCGCCGCTCAACGAAGAAGAAGCCGACGACATGGTCGCGACCATGGCCGCCGCCTTCATGTTGGCCTTCGATTCTTTCCGCGAGGAGCGCGACGCCGCCCGCAATGCGGGTGCCGACGCTTGACTCTGGCGGGCGCGGCCCAGAACGAGCATGGGCAGCCGATTGGCTGCCCATTGCCCGCTTACCGCGGCCGTCCGTTGCCACCACGGTCGGCGATGGAGGGTCAGTACTGTCGACTCGTACCGATCGGTCCCGAACACGCGGACGATCTGTACGCCGCGTTTATGCAAGCGCCGGATGGACGCGCCTTCACCTACCTCTTTGAGGAGCCCCCCGATTCACTCGCGGCCATGCAGGACCGCATCACCCGCATGGTTGCCGACACAACAACCCTGCATCACGCCGTGATCGACCGCAATACCGGTCGAGCGGTCGGGCATGCGGCGCTCATGCGCATCGATCCCACCCATGGCGTGATCGAAGTCGGTCACATCACGATGTCACCGCTCATGCAGCGCACGCGCATCGCCACCGAGATGCTCGCCCTATTCATGACACGCGTCTTTGACGAACTCGGCTACCGTCGCTTCGAATGGAAATGCGATTCCTTGAACGGACCCTCCCGTCGGGCGGCCGAGCGTTTTGGCTTTCAGTTCGAAGGCATTTTTCGCCAGGCCGTCGTCTACAAGCAGCGCAATCGCGATACCGCGTGGTATTCGATTTTGGATCAGGAATGGCCGCGGTTACGCACGGCCTACGCGGCGTGGCTAGACCCGTCCAACTTCGACGCCAACGGCCTGCAGCGTCAGCGTCTGCAGGCGTTCATGGCGGATAGAACCAGCGACTGAACGCGACTTTGGGCTCAGCCGAAGGGCGCGACACCGATCAGCAGCAGGTGGCCCTTCAAGACCATGAAGACGTAGAGCGCAAGCCCACCGGCTATGGCGAGTGCGTCGTTCCAGGAGGAGGCGGGCAGAGCGGGCGTGGCCTGTGGCGGGCGACGCTTGAGCGAGATGCGATCGATCACCGCCCACGCCAACACGCTGCCAAATAGCAGCGTGCCGGCCAGCGTGCCGACAACGAGCAAGTGCGCCAGCGCCCAGGCTTTGACGGCAACCAGCATCGGATGTTTCAGGCGCGTACGCAGCGAACCGGGCAGGTAGGCGGCCAGCAGGCAGGGAAAGACCGGCAGCAACAGAAGCCCGGCGACGTGTCGTAAGGCCGTGGGTGTGACCCACAAGACATCCGGGCTCAGACGCGCACTCGCATAGCCGCGGATCACCAAGAGCAACCCGACCAAGGCCACCACTGAATACAGGCCCTGCCACGCGCCTTTGCCGAGGCGCTGCACGGCGGCGTCCCGACCAGCACGGGCGACGATCGACACCGAGTGGATGCCGAGGAATAGAACCAGTCCGAGCACGAGTTCAAGCATGGCGCGCCCCTTAGGCCGTGAGTGAGGTGTCTCAGACTACACGTTCAACGTGCCGCGCATCACCTCGACCGCTCCGCCGCCCACGTGCACTGAGACGAGCGCGCCGTCGCGGACCACCGTTCGGCCGTTCAACTCCGAGCGGCGACCCATATCCTCCCCCTGAATCACCCGCCAGTGACGCTCACCGTCCACCGCCTCAAGCTTGGCGAGCAGTGCTAACGCGGCGACGGTTGCGCTGCCGGTGGCCGGATCCTCGGGCACCTTGTCGAGCGGCGCAAACATCCGGGCGTCGAGCGCCGCGGCACCCGGCGCGCGCACGTAGACAAAGACCCCATCAGTCCCCAGCGGCGCCAGCACCCGCGCATGGACGGCGAGGTCGCCAGCGGCGCGCGCAAGAGCCGCCCGGGAGGCCAGCTCCACAATCAAGAACCGCAGGCCGACCGAGGCCGTCACCGGGGCGTGGGTTGCACTGACGATCTCCGCGGCATTGAGACCGACGCAGGCCGCGGCATCCGTCAGCGACACCGCGGCACCGACCGATAAGGGTTCCGGGGCGGTGAGCTCCGCGCCCACGACCTGACCGTCGTTCAGGTCCAGACGTACGGGCACCAGACCCGCGGCCTCTTCGAAGAGGAAGGAAGCGGGGAGGGGACGACCCTGAGCCTGCCACTCCCGCGCCAGCACGACGGCGGTGCCGACATTCGGATGACCGGCAAAGGGCACCTCGATGGTGGGCGTGAAGATGCGGACGTGTGCCGTATGGCCTGGCGCTTCTGGCGGCAGCACGAAGGTGCTCTCGGAGTAGTTGAACTCGGTCGCGATGGCTTGCATCTCAGCCTGACTCAGTCCCTCAGCATCCAAGACCACGGCGAGGGGGTTACCGCTGAAACGGCGATCAGTGAAGACATCCACAGTGACGTAGCGACGCATGACAGGTTCCGGTCTTGAGGCTGAAGCGCTGAAGGATAACCCGCACGGACACGTCCTGCTCACCGGGGGCAATTCAGAGAATCAAGACACGTTAGTTTTGATTTTGTGTACGCGTTTTTTATGATTTTTGTATTGACGTTAATTAATCTATTTTCGTTTATGGGCAAATGTTTAAATTGTTTGTATAACTAATTTTATCTAGATTATATTTAGGGCTGAACGTGCGCGATTGGCGCAACGATGATCCTTCGGTGTACCGTGAGCGCTCCCTTTCTGACCGAGCCATCACCATGCTCACTTTTGCCCGTCCGATCGTGCTGATCAGCTGCCTTGCCGCCTGCGTCCTGGTCGGCAGCGCCGCCGCAGAACCCGCTCACTCGGACACGGTCCGCATCATGGTCAATCGGCTGGAGTTGTCGCGATACCAGAAGACGATCCTCGGGCTGACCCAATTCGGCGATCGTCGCGAGGGCACAGCCCGCAACCGCGCCGCGGTGGATTGGATCGAGGCCCAGATGCGAGCCTATGGCTGTGGCGACGTCACCCGTCTGCAGTACAGCTTCGACCCCAAAGCGCGCGAGCGGCCGAGCGGTCCGCCGATGTCGGATGTGCCAAATCCCACCGTGGGTGGCGGGCGTTATCGGGGCACCGTCGCAAAGACCGGCGTCAACGTGGAGCCTGCCCGGCAGCCCGATGCGCACCTGCGCGAACTGAACGCCGAGCCGTCGACGCCGGGTCCCCGCGAGGAGGTGTGGTGCACCAAGGTCGGGACCACCCATCCCGAGGAGATGTATATCGTCGGCGCTCATATGGACGGTCATGGCTGGGGCGAGGCCGCCAACGATGACGGTTCTGGATCGGCCATCGTTCTGGAACTGGCGCGGCTCTTTTCAGATCCCTCGGTGCAGACCGAACGGTCGGTGCGCTTCGTCCTGTGGAACAACGAGGAGACGGGCCTTGATGGCGCGTACGCGTACGTCGCCCAACGCCGCGCCTTACAAGGACTAGAATCCCCGCCGGGATCAGGCCACTACCCGGAGCCGCGTTGGCTCGGCATGGTGCAGCACGACATGATGCTCTTTGACCACGGGCTGCCCGGATCCGACGGCCGCGTTGCCAGCACCCAGCGTCGCGAGGCAGACGTCAACATTGAGTTCCAGTCGCGCGCCAAGGAAGCAGAGGGCGCGATGCATCTCGCCTTTGCCTTTCAGGCCGCCAACGAAGCCTATGCCACCGACTACCCCGCCGCCGTGGGCCCGCACATGACGAATACCGACAGCGTACCGTTTATGGACATCATCCCGGCGATCAGCCTGCGTGAAAACGAGCGCGGCCGCGAAATTGGAGCCGGTTCTGACCCGCACTGGCATCAACCCACGGATCTGTATCGCACGTTCAGTCAGGAAGACTTCCGGCTGGGTCTGAATGCGGCGCAAACGACATTGGGGGCGATCGCTCGTCTGGTCGGCGCTAGCCTCAAGTACTGAGGGGACACCGTCATGTTCTCCCCGACACGCGGCAACCACGTTCAGCGACCGTGGGCGACCCGCCTGCTCACCGCAGCGCTGCTCGTCTTGCCCGCACTGGATGCATCGGCAGCCTCTCTAAGCGAAGAGATAGCCGATTTGGACGCGCAACTGGCCGCGATCGTGACCCACGGAGCGAATTATCCAGCGACCCTCGATCTGCACCGCTTGAAAGCCCTGGCCTACGCGCGCGCTTTTTCCGAGGATTGCCACGCCCATCAAGCGGCCGCCAGCGCAGAAGCCGAGCTGTATGAGCACAACGCCTATGCCGTGTTATTGCCCGCCTATGAGGCTCATCGCCTCAGCTTGGATGCGACCTTAGCCTTTGGTCGAGGCCAGTGCGCCGACAGCGACGAGGACCTCGTGCGCGAAACCGAAACCGCACGGGACTTGGCCCTTGAAGGCCTGGAAGTGGCCGCCAAGGCGCATGCCTACGATGACGAGGCCTTCCTACGCTTTCAGGTTGCGCACTACCTGCACATCTTGGGTGACGAGGACGACAGTCAGGCGATGCTGGCGTCGGCCATTGCGCTGGATGACGCCCACGGCCTGGTGAGTGACGGCGATGAAAACCGCACGATCCTGGCGCAATGGAAAAAAGTCGATCCGAACTCAATACCGAAAGCTCTACAGCCGAGTGCAGCGACACTGACCTTCAACTGGTCACCCACCGATATTGATATCGACTCAACGATCGTCAGCACGCATATCCAAGCGAACAAAGCCGTCGCCGAAACCTTCGATGCCACGGGCAAGTTCAAGGTCAGCGCCCGACCCGGCGGCGGCTTTAGGGTTGCCAACACGGACGTAGCGCTGCAGTCCCGTTCGGCTTTTACGGCCGATGATTCGGACGCGCACTTAGCCCACTTCTTGCAAGAAATCGTGGCCCAAATGCCCGCGATTGATGTCGCCGCGGACGGCAGTTATGTCGGCTTCAGTGAGTATGCCGGGTTTATTGAAGGCATGCAGGCGTCCGCGAAGCGTTTTATCGAAGCCGAATATCCCGTCGACGACGACCGCCGCAAGGCGGCACGCGAGCGCATGACTGAATATCTGTCCAATCGTACGTCGCGCGAAGTCATGGAAATTGAGTCGGGCCGTACCCATGCGTTAAACACCGCAATCTGGATTGGTGCAACGTTGACCACCGGCGAAACCATGACCATCAATTTGGGTTTACCCCTGGATGGCGTTCCGAAAGTCGCGATTCCACACCGTCTCGAATTCCGACTGGATGGACCTGCACCGTGCCATAGCAAGGACGGTGGGGCGCCGCGCTGCGTCGAGATCGAAATGGAAGCGACACCCGAGGGAGCAGCGCTGGCCAAGATTTCGGCGGCTTTGATCAAACAAGGTAAAGGCGCGCTGCATTACTGGTCAACGCTCAACGGCCGAATCGTCGTCGACCCCAGCACCCTCGAAATGCACGAACAGGACTCCAGACGGTCGTATTACCTGCAACTGGGGGACGGCGCCATCGAGGCGCAGGTCTATCAATCGCACGATCGCTTAAGTTATCGACACTGAGTGAGGTGTCATCCCAGGATGACACCTCACTCGCATTCAGACGCCGAGCAAGTCGCGCTGATCGCGACTGACATCGAGGGTGTCGCACCACAGCGCCACGGTCGCACGCGGCAGTTCGCCGTCGGCGACCGCTTGCAGCAACAATTGTCCCGCAAGTTCCAAACGGCGACTTTCCTTCAGTTCAAAATCCCGAATCTCCTGACGCTGCTCGCGCACGGCGATGCGCTGGCGACGATTTTGCATTCGGGCCAATTGGGCCTGCAGCTTCAGAATTCGGCCATCGATCGTCTTCAAATCGGTCATGGGAATCTCCCGGCGGTTAAGGAAGATCCAGTCTGCAATGGCCCCTAGGCCGAGCGTGAGTCGAATAATTAACCGGTTTATGTAGAAAGTCTCCGATGGCGAACATTTTTAGATTTTTTTATCTCAGCAAGGGCGCGAGATCGGGGTCCACCCAGACCTGACGGGCCTCGAGCGACCACAGCCGTGACCGACTCCAAAAGCGGTGCGGCCAGTTCGAATCCAACAGATCCGAAGTCAACACCGCGCGCACCGCCGTCACGAACTCAACCGACGGGGGCAAAGTCGACAGCTGCCGCGCGATTTCGCGCAGATAGGCGAGCGTCAGGGTCTCGTGATATCCCGAGGTCGTCGTATTCGGCACACCACTGCATTCGTTGTACCGACGGATCACGGCGGGCATCTCCCGCTCAGCGCCGGCAAGGCCTCCCTGCTGCACGTGCCACACCCCAGCCACGAGGTGCGCCGCATGGGTCCATTGCGCGCGCGGCAGCGTCGCGCCCCGCAAACCGTGCACTAAGGCCGCCGCATCCACCGCACTTATTCCGTGCTTCATTGCGCCTCCGCTCAGCGCGCCGCGTCAGTAAGGATTAGACACGTCAAAGCTGGATTGCAATACAGCCATCCACCGCGACCAATCTGTATCCGCCGCACCGGTTCGGTCCTTGAGGGCCTGCAGGAGCAGCGTATTGAACGCCGCATGGGCCTCGATCGGTCGCATCCGCGGCCATTCCAAGGGTTCGAGGTGCTGCAGGGCCTCCCGCCACGTCGACACCCAGGTCGAGTACACCGGCTCAGCGTCCGTCGGTACATCGGCGCCCAACGCGCAGCGCTCGACCCGGAACTCGAAACCCTCATCCGTCTCAACCCCGACCAACGCAACGGATTCGTTCGCAGACTCCACCCGTAGCACCGTGAACCGGTCCGCCGACGGCGCGCCGGCATCACCCGCCCTCGCCATCACGCAAGTCCGCGTGCCGCGCGAATGCGATCGCGCAGGCCGGATTGACGATGACTCGGACGCTCCACCGCCAGGCGTACCGCACGCTCGGAGCCGACGAGACGCAAGGCCTGACGGACTCGGGTGATCGCCGTGTAGACTAACTCACGCGTCAGCAACGGCGAATCCTCCCGCGGCAGGATCACGGTCGCCCGATCAAACTCCGAGCCTTGCGACTTGTGGATCGTCATGGCGAAGGCCGTGTCGTGGGCCGGCAACTGCGATGGCGAGAAGGATCGCAGCGTCTCACCGACCACGAACCAGACCCGTAAGCGGCCCCCGGTGTCCTGCAGCGTCACGCCGATATCGCCATTGAACAGGCCCAGCAGCGGATCATTGCGGGTCACCAAGACCGGGCGCCCGGCATACCAAAGCCCGCCGATGCTCAAAGCACCGCTCGCACCCAGTGCGCGCGTGAGCTGGATATTGAGCGCCGTGACACCCCACGGCCCTTCACGCTGCGCACACAGTACCCGGACCCGATCAAAGGCCTTAAGTACGGCCGCGGGGTCCGTCGACTCGGCGCGGGCGAGGGCGGCATAGTCGGCGTAGTCGCTCGCCAATGACTGGATCAATGCCGACGTCGGTGCCTTGCCCGGGGACCCCATCCACACGACATCCTCGCCCGGGGCGCCGAGTTCCAGCAGTGCCGCATCGGCTTGCCCCTCACGCACCGAGAGCGCGAGCCGTCCGATCGACGAATCACTGCGGAAGCGGAAGGTGCGGGTGTATCGAATCACCGCGTCCTGCAGTGGATCGGACGGGTCACTCGGCACATCGATCGCGCCGAGCGGTACCCCCGTCGTTTCGGCGAGTCGCCCCCGCATCGCCTCGCTCAGGGATTGGGTCTGACACAGTTGGGCGAACACCGCACCGGATTCAACGGCCTCCAATTGATCGCGATCGCCGAGCAACAGGATCCGTGCCTCATCGGGAACCGCCTCGAGCAGTTGCGTTGCGAGTGCCAGATCCAGCATCGACGCTTCATCCACCACCAACACATCGATCGCCAAGCGCTCCCGGCGGTGATATTTGAAGCCTGCAGGGCTCAAGCCGAGCAAGCGGTGCACGGTCTGGGCTTGGCGCGGTAAGCGGCTACGCACGTGTAGCGGCACACTCTCAGCCCGCGCATTGATTGCTGCCGAGAGGCGCGCCGCCGCTTTACCCGTCGGGGCCGCCAAGGCGATCCGCAAGTCCGGGTTGTCCTCAAGCAGCGAGGCCAATAAAAAGGCGACCGTCGTGGTCTTGCCGGTGCCCGGCCCGCCGCTCACCACCACGACGCGACGGTGCAAGGCCAAGGCCGCCGCCAAGCGCTGCCATTGACTCCCATCCGTCGTGACGGCGCCGAAGAGCGTGGTGAGTAGGCCGACGGCCGCCTCACCCGGCGGCGTCGTGGGACTGGCCACGGCGGCCGCGAGACGCTCGCCCAGCCGTCGTTCGTAGTCGTAATAGCGCCTGAAATACAGCCGATCCTCCGTATCCAACACGAAGAGCGCTTGATCGGGCCCGGTTGCTCCACTGACCCATCCACTGTCGAGCAAACGCGCCCTCACGGCGTCTGCGGAGTCGTTGAGGGTGGCGGCGAAGGCACTTAAATTCAGGCACACATGCCCGGCTTCCGTCTCGGTGGCGAGCACTTCGGCCAGCGACACCAGCATCGAGGCCGTCTCTGCCGTCACACCCAGCCGCTGACACCAGAGGCCGACACGCCGCGCCAAGCTGCGCGCCAGGGGCTGCAACTCCGACGTACTCATGGCAACGCTCCCTCGCCGTCCAGCAACGCCGACATGGCCTCGATCAAGTCCCGCGGCGGTCGGTCGGCATACACCCCGGCGTCCGGCCACTCGGGTCGTACCGCGCGGATGAAGAGATAGCGCGTCCCACCCATGTGTCGGTCATAGTCATAGCCCGGCAGTCGATTGCGCAGCCAACGGTGTAAGGCCACCGTGTAGAGCAGATGCTGCAGGTGATACCCGTTCTGCGCCATGGCCGCGTCCAGCGCCGCCGGCGCGTAATCCTGAGCCTCATCCCCCAACACATTCGACTTCCAATCGATCACGTAGTACCGCCCCTCGTGGCGCACGATGAGATCAACGAAGCCGCGCAGATACCCTTCGAGGGTCGCAAAGCGCAGCTGTGGCGTCGAATACCCGTACTGCGTCAGCAAGCGCGTCCACACTCCAGCCTCGAGACGCACAGCCGGTAAGGAGAACTCCCACTCGATCAGCCGGTCAGTCATCGGCACGGTGTTGAGCGTCAATCCCTGCGCCAGCGGGGTGGCAAGGACGTGGTGCAACATCGAGTGCAGCATCGCCGACCACGACCCCTCGGTCACCGCGCGCCCACCCGGCGGATGCGTCACCAATGCCTGTTCAATCGCTGCCGGCCAGTGCGACGGCGCCATGAAATCCACGGTCTCAAAGACCGCGTGGATGCACTCACCCGCGCGCGCGCCGCGCGGAAAGCGACGAATATCATCCACCGGAATCGTCTCGGGCTCCTGCGCCCGCGGACTTGGCGTCTCCTGGACGCGGGCATCGACGTCCTTGGCAGCGCCCTCGTGGACGCTGCCGTGCAACAAGGACGAATAGCTGCCGACTCGCCGTGCGCGTGGCACAGGGTAATGCAGCGCACGCGCCGCCAAGGTCTCAGCGTCCACCCGCGGCGGCGGCACCGGTACACCGGTTTCGGTGGGCAGTGGCGCACAGCGCACATGTGAGCACGCCGCCGTCAAGCGCTGCCACGCATGGCGCACCGCTAAAGGTTCCGGCGTTGCCGCTTTGAAGTCCGCGTAATCGGGGTCATCACCCTCGGCCATCAGCCACTGCAGGCAGGTGCGACCGGAGGGCTTCAAGGATTTGCCGTCCTTCCACGGCCCGACGACGAGATAGGCGCGATGCACCGCGCGCGATAGCGCCACGTACAGGAGCCGTAAGCGCTCAGCGTCCACTTCGCGCGCAATGCGGGCCTTGGCCGGATCGTCATCCTCGAGCGGGCAGTAATCGATGACGAGTTGATCGTCATCGTTGTGATACTCCTGCGCCAGTCCTTTGCGTTTTTTGCCGCCGTTCAGAAAGTCATCCCAGACACTCGGGCAGAACACGATTGGGTATTCGAGCCCTTTGGAGGCGTGGATGGAGACGATCTGGACGAGATCTCGATCAGACTCCAAGCGCAACTGACTGACGTCATCGTCCGTCTCGTCGTTCATCTCGCCGCCGAGCCACTGCCGTAACGCATCCGGCGCCGGATAGTCCGCCGCTGCGGCTTGCATACACTCGATCAACTGACGCAGGTTGGTGAGTCGGCGCTCACCGAGCGCCTGGGTCAAGAGTCGCTCCGTGATACCAAAGTCGCTCATGACGGAGCGCAACACGACGCCGATGCCACGCTCGACCCACAGCGTACGGTAGCGCTCAAAACGTTCGAACTCGGCCATCAGCCGATCATCATCGGCGTTGAGATCACGGATCGCCGCTGCGTGATAGCCCAGCAAATTGGTGGCAAGCGCCGCGCGTACGAGACCGGCGCGGTTGGGCGCGAGCGCCGCATCGAGAATGCAGGCCAAATCGGCGGCTTCGTCGGTCGCGTAGACGCTGTCCCGGGACAGTTCGACCGCACCGATGCCGAGCTCCGACAGCGCCGTGCGCACTTCGGTGCCGCGCGCGTGGGTCGGGACAATGACGGCAATATCGCCGGCCGCGAGCGGCCGCCCGTCGTAGGTGACAGACCCCGCGCGTGCGCCCCGCAGCAGGCGACTGATTTCCGCAGCCGTGGCGAGCGCGACCGCGCGTCGAGCGGGCTTTTTGCCGAGCACGTCAGCGCCATCGCCGCCTGGCAAGGTCCACAGCTGCAAAGCGCCGCGATCCGCTTCGGGATCGGTGAAGGGCTTTTTCGGTTTCGAGCCTTCGGTGAGCGGATGGTAGTCGAGGCCGTCCAGCAGAAAGGCTTTGGGGTTTAGACCGAAGATCGCATTTAGGGCCTTTAGGTACTCCCCGGACGAGCGTTGGTTCTGACTGAGCGTGTAACTCGATCGCGCCGTCTGGCGAGCCTTCAGGTAGACGTGCAGATCGGCATTGCGGAAGGCGTATATGGCTTGCTTCGGGTCACCGACTAAGAGCAGCGTACCGTCCTGACCGTAGACCGTGTCGAAAATGCCGTACTGCAGCGGATCCGTGTCTTGGAATTCATCGACGAGCGCGACCGGAAAGCGACGCCGAATCTCGCTCGCCAAGGGGCCGTCCGGATCCCCGTGCAGGCGATCGTGCAGGGACTTCAACAGGTCATCGAAGGAGAGCGTGCGAGACTCGAGTTTGAGTGCCGCCATCCGTTGCGGCGCTTCGCGCACAACAAACTGAAAGAGCCCGAAACGCTCCTCGGCGGCCTCCTGATCCCGCGCCTCGATGTCAGCCAATACGGCGTCCGCCTCCTGAAAAAAGGCATGCGGGGTCAACTGTTTCTTACCGACAATTCTGCTTTCAATATTCGCCCAACTGAACAGCTTCAGTCGGCATTCTTTTTTAGACTTCTCCGGACGCCGCGCGAATTCAAAATTGGGGGACTGCAGAAACCGTTCCCACTGCTGCGCCGCCTCCGCCACTGTGGTCGCTTTATAGCTACTCGCATGAAGCGCCTTAGCGGTCATCGCGCTGCGCAACACGTTAAGTATCTCGGCTCGCTCCATCTGCCAACGCAGTCTTAAGCCGGCGTAGCGCGCCTCGCGGCGTTGTCGCTCGGCGGCATCGGCCGTGCTCCCTGTCGTCGGCCAGCGCGGCACTGCCATGGGTTTCGCCAGCCAGCGTTTAATCTCACCCTGCAGCTCGGTCAACGTTTTGCCTTGCCACAGCGTCGCAACCGTGGCTTCCGAGAGCTGAGTCTGGAGGAGCCACTCGCGGTAAAGATCGACCGACAGTTGGGTCCGAAACTCCGCATCGTCTGAGGTCAACTCCAAGTCCAGCGGCATGCCCGTCACCAACGGGGCGTCGTCGAAGACGCGCTTGCAGAACCCATGGATCGTGTGGATCGCCGCTTCATCAAATGAAGCAATCGCGGCCGCCAACTGCTTTTGCATCACCACCGGATCACGCTGCTGGTCCTTGTAGTGCCGAAGCACATCGGCCAGACCTTGGTCGATGACGCTGACCGAGCCCTCACGCAAGTGAGTTAAGGTTTCAACCAGTCGCGCTCGGATGCGTTCTTTCAGTTCAGCGGTGGCGGCGTTGGTGAAGGACACCACGAGCACATCCCGCACGGACAAGTCGCGCTCGATGATGGCGCGCAGGTACAACAAACAAATCGTATAGGTCTTGCCCGTGCCGGCGCTGGCTTCAATGAGCCGACGGCCATGGAGCGGGCAGTGCACGAGATCAAGGGCTTGCATGGCAGTACTCAAGGCAGCGACACCCCTTGGGTCAGGTGAGCCACCAAGGGCGTCAGCAACTCGTCGCTCAAGGCCTCAAATTGCCCATCCAAGGGGTCGTCCTGCCCGCGAACGGCCAAGGCCATCAAGGGCTCGGTCGACTCGCCCGCGGGTCCGTATGCGGAGCCTTCCCAGCACGTCTCTTCGTTTTTCTTCTGAGCGCGCGCCATCGATGTCTTCGGATAAAAATGCAGTGGCTCCGTGAGCCCGACCCGGTAGTGACGCAGCAGCGCTGCCAGATGCACTTCGGCATCCGCGACCGGCGCGAAGGTATACAGATCGTCCTTGAAGAGATGACGCGACACGGGTTCCACACCCACCGGTCGCACCAGGTTCAGCATCAAGTGCTGCACCCAGGTGTCGATGATGGACGAGGCGGAATAGCGCCAATGGCTCAGGTGCAACAAGCCGCTCGGGCGCAAGTCTGACCAATCCGCCGTCAGCGTCACTGTCGCCCCATCCACACGCACCGGCGCGCGCAGCCGCTGCGGCGGCCGCAGCGGCTCGCTCTGTAAAGACCGGATACGCTCGGCGAAGGCCACCGTCTCGGTGATCAACTGGTGCGAGGCGACTTCGCCTAAGCGTCCCGCCGGCAGATCCGGCAAGGCGAGCGCAAAGGCGCGCAGCTGGGCCGCGTTGCGGCCAGCGAGGGCGGCATCGAGCAATTGCCGCTCGATGCGTCGTTCGCTCTCGTCCTCTGCGCTGAGCGGCTCGACGGTGGGCAAGTCCGCTTCACCGCGTTCAACGCGCAGACCCAACGTCTGCTCGAGCAGAACCTTCACCGGGCCGCGATAGAACGCTGCCAGCGTCGACACGGGGAGTTCCGCCGGCAGAGGGCTCGGCGCGGATAAGGGCGACTCGAAAAATACGTTGGACGCCTCCGCCGCCACCGGGTCGGCGGCGCGGATGCGCAGCGCGCGCGCCAAGCCGCCATGATGGCTTTGTCGTCGCGGGTCTTTCGGAGTGAAACAATCCGGCGAAAAGGGCTGCAGGGGATGCACCACCTCGACCCGTTGGCGCGCCGCGGATAAGGACTCCCCCGGTGCTTGCACCGCCGGCACGACGACTTCGAGCAGCTCAGCGATCAACACTGAGGACGGCAAGGCGGCGTTGGTGCGGTCGTTAAACCCGTTGTAGCTCAAGTGCAGCACGTCCGTCGTCGCCACCAGATGATCTAAAAACACGTTGCGATCATCGAGACGTCGCTGTCGATCACCCGGCTGCAGCGTTTTTGCGATCAGATCAAAATCGACGGGCCGATCCACCCGCGGGAACACACCATCCTCAAGGCCCAAGATGAAGACAACGCGGTAGGAGAGGCCCCGCAGTGCAGCGAGTGAGGAGACCGTCACCGCACCACTCGGCACACCGCCACGTCCCGGATCGTCGAGGGTCTGTTCAAGGCTGGCCCGGATCACGCTCAAGGGATAGCGGGCCTCGGGGTCCGCCTGATCCATCAACGCGCAGAGCGTCCGGATCGACTGCCGCAGCGTCGTGAACTCTTCGATGTCATCGCCATCCGGCGCCGCCATCAAAAAGGTGTCAAGCGCGCCCAACAGGAGCGCCGACCAGTCACGACCGCTGAGCGCTTCGGCCGCGGCCTTCACGAAGGCAGACACCTCGGCGGCGCATTGATCGACGGCCGCGAGCAGGTCCCCATCGGGATCACGCACGCCCTGGGCCGGTAAAAGGCCGTCGAGCACCGGCTCCGGCGCATCGGCGGGCAACAGGTAGGACAAGAACAATCGATCGAGGCCATCGTCCAGCGTGACGCGAGACCCAGGCGGTAGGCCCAACTGATGGTGATGGTCCGCATCGATGCCGTAGCGATAGCCCGACGCGCGGATCCAGTCCCGCACGGTGTCCAAGGCCTCTTCCGTGAAGCCGTAACGACGGCGCACCAAGGGCAACAGCAAGAACCCGTGTAGAGCGCCCGCCTCGATGCGCGACCCGGCGAGTGTTAACAAGCTGAGGAAGGCCCGACTGACCTGCTCGGACTCGCTGTCGCGTCGCCCCGTCAACACATAGGGGATCCGCTGCTCATCCGGCAATGCAGCGAAAACCGCCTCGACCAAAGGCGCCGCCGTTTCCAGATCCGGTACAGCGATCAGGACTTCATGCGGACGCAGGGGCTGTCCTGCCCGATGGGCCTCGTCGAATAGGCCGAGCAAACGCTCGGCCGCCACTTCCAGCTGACGAGTCATGGAGTGGCAGATGTGCACTTCAAGACTGCGGTCCGCGTCGTCCGTGACCCATGCGCCCGGCATCGGCGCTTGCAGAGTGAGTAAAGAGCGCTGCAGATGCGCAAGGCGCGTCTGCCCGGTCGGCCTTACATACAGCGTATCCTCATGACTCGGTGTATTGGCAAAGCGATCTACGAGCGCGGCGAAATACGCCTGCTGCGCGCCACCCCACGCCGCGAGCAAGGGATGTGCCACCTCATAGCCTTCCGCACGTCCAGCGGCATCAAGGCATCGGTACCGTCGCTCACTGACAATGTCCGCCCAGTACTCCTCGCAGGGGTTCAAGGCGTAGAGATGCACGTCGGTGTAGGCCGACAAGGCCCGCAGCAAATCAAGATAGGGCGGTGGGATCGACGGCAAGGCCACCAGATGCAAGGCAGGCGGTAAATGCGCGGTCGCCTCACCGGCGGCTAAAGCCTGCAAAAATTGATCGATCGGATGACGCTCAGTCGCGTCCAGTCGCGCCAACAGCGCGCGCCACATCGCCGCTTGCCAACCCCGGTCCGCGGCCGTCGCCGCCGCGGTGGGGATGTCCGCTTGCCCGGCAGCCCAGGCGTCCAACCACTCAGCGCGGTAGGTCATGTATTGATCAAAGAGCCCGGCAATACGTACGGCCAGGGCGTGGCGCATGACGGGATCGGCAGACCGCACGTAACCGGACAGGCGCGGATGCGCATCCACGAAGGTCCGGTCTTCGAGCAGAGCCAGGATGTGCCAGGTCAGACTCTCCGGCCGGAACGGGGATTCGCGACCGACGCCTTGGACGACCCGACCCACAAGACTCCAAAGCCAGCGCGCCAGGTTATCGAACTGCAGGTTGGCACTGATGCCCTCACGGTCGGTGAGGGCGAGTTGCACGGCACGCCGTACCGCCAAGTTCGGCACGATCACCGCATCGCGGGCAAAGACGTCGACGACCTGCCCTGCCCGAAGGGCAATAAAGCGGTCGATCAAAGCCGGCAAGCGATTGGAAAAATGCAGGTGCAGCATGGTCCGAAACACAGGAAGCGCCGGGCGCGTTCCCGGGCCATCACCGTACAAGGTTTACGGCCCGATACAAGGGGGTTCAAGCTCGCGTGAGGATCAAAAAATGACCGATTAAATCGGTCCGCCGTTCAGCGCTCAGCACCCGACGGTGTCCAGCGTCGCAAGCGCAAGGCGTTGAGGATGACGGACACGGAACTGAGGGACATGGCGGCCGCCGCGAGGGTGGGGCTCAGCACCCACCCGAGCCACGGGTAGAGCGCGCCGGCCGCAATCGGCACGCTGAGTCCGTTGTAAAGGACGGCCAAGAGCAAGTTCTGCCGAATATTGCGCACCGCCGCGCGACTGAGACGCCAGGCCCGTTCTAGCGCGGAGAGATCGCCGCGCAGCAGCGTCACTCCCGCTGTTTCAATGGCAAGATCAGCGCCGCTGCCCATCGCGATGCCCACGTCCGCTTCCGCCAAAGCCGGTGCGTCGTTGATCCCGTCACCGGCCATGGCGACGCGACACCCGCGCGCTTTGAGCGCGCGGATCAGCGCCGCTTTCTCGGCGGGTAACACGCCGGCGTGCACGTCCCGGATGCCCAGTGCTGAGGCCACCGCCTGAGCCGGCCCGTCGGCATCGCCGCTCAGGAGTACGAGCCTGAGCCCAGCCTGCTGCAGGCGCTGCACCACTGCCGGTGCTCGGGCGCGCACCGGATCGCGAATCCCGATCACGCCCAGCACGCGGTCCTCTCGCATCACCACGACTTCCGTCAGCGCGTCATCGTGTGCAGGGCACAGCTCGACGAGCAGCGGCACAGGCACGTCCTGCCGTCGACCGATCCAGACCGGGTGCCCGTCCAAACGGGCGGTCGCGCCTGCGCCGGGCAGGGTTCTGAAGTCACCGACCGCCGATGGCTGGATGCCCAGTTGCTCGGCATAGGCCAGGATCGCGCGCGCCAGGGGATGCTCGCTCTGCTGTTCAATGGCCGCCGCCACCGTCACAACATCACGGGCATCCACTCCGTCAACCGGCGTCACCGCGACCACCGTGGGGTGTCCCTCCGTCAGCGTACCGGTCTTATCGAGCACGAGTGTATCCACACCCTGCAGCCGCTCAAGCGCTTCGGCGTGGCGGAACAACACGCCGAGCTGCGCGCCGCGCCCCATGGCGACCATCACCGCCATCGGCGTAGCCAAGCCCAGGGCACACGGACAGGCGATCACCAACACCGACACCGCCGCCATTAAGGCATGCGCAAACGCGGGCGGCGGACCGAACGCCACCCAAAGGATCGCGCTGCAAAGCGCTGCACCAACAACCGCCGGCACAAACCACGCCGAGACCCGGTCGGTCAGCGACTGCAGCGGCGCGCGGGAACGCTGTGCAGCAGCGACCGAGGCGACGATGCGCGACACCAGGGTGCTTGCTCCAACCTGCTCAGCCTGCATCACGAAACTGCCGCGCTCATTCAGTGTCCCGGCATAGACCCGATCCCCAGACGCTTTCGCCGCCGGTAGGGATTCGCCGGTGACCATCGACTCATCGACACTGCTCGACCCTTCCAACACGCGCCCATCCACCGGGAGTCGTGCTCCGGGCCGGACGCGAAGCCGATCGCCGACCATGACCATCGACAGCGGCACTTCTTGGTCGTGACCGCCGGTGGTCAGTTGGATCGCGGTCGCCGGCGCTACGGAGAGCAGTTGGCGCAAGGCGGATCCGGTGCGCGAGCGGGCGGCGAGTTCGAGCCACTGGCCAAGCAAGACCAGTGCGACGATCGTCGCGGCAGACTCAAAGTAGACCGGCGCCTCGCCATGCGCATCGAAAAATGTGGCCGGTATCGAACTGGGCCAGAGCAGCGACCAGAAACTCGCGAGGTATGCGGCGAGCACCCCGAGCGCGATGAGCGTGTACATGTTGAGCGGACCAAAAACGCATGATCGGGCGCCGCGCGCGAGCAGCGGCCAGCCCGCGATCCACACCACAGGCGTTGCCAGTGCCCACTGCCACCAGATCGAAAGAGACGTGGTCGCATGATGGGATACCAGCATCGGTGTCATGCTGAGGACGAGGAGGGGCGCGGTGAGCACAGCTGCCGAGACAAAGCGCAGGCGCATGTCGACCTGCTCGGGACTGATCACCGCCTCGGCCGCGGGCGAGGCAGGCTCAAGCGCCATACCGCACTGCGGACAGCTGCCGGGTCCTGTCTGATGCACCGAGGGATGCATCGGACAGGTGTAGTCACCATCGGCGTCTCGCGGACCCGGCATCGAGGCCGACGGGCCGGTCAGATAGTGCGTGGGATCAGCGGCAAAACGGTCGCGGCAACCGGGATTGCAGAAGTGGTAGGTCGATCCGTGCCAGATGAATGAGTGACGGGGCGGCTCTCTGGGTACGCCCATGCCGCACACCGGATCGATCGCGGTGTCGCCATGCGCCGCTGTCGCCGTTGGGGCATCGGATGTGTGGATCACGACGGTCCTCTACCTTCAATGAAACTCCAACGCCCATCCTAGATCGGACGATCGGCGCGGCCATCCGTATGTCTACCGCTGGGCGCTGCGCCATGACGCCATGCGCGCGGCGCTGCGAAGGCTTAGGATGAAGTATTGCTAGGCAACGAGACGTGTCATGCGCCGCACCATCGACTTTCTGCTCAATGACTGGCTCGCGGTCGGTACGCTGACCGAACGCCCCCGCCATGCCGATCATTCGGTGGACACCTTCACCGCGGTCCTCGACACCTGTGAACGGGTGGCGCGCGAAGTGTTCCAGCCGGTGAACCGCGTCGTCGACGTGGAGGAGCCGCGCATGAATCCGGATGGCACCGTCTGGTTGCCCGAGGCGGCGTATGTGACCGCACAGGCCTATCGCGACACCGGCATGATTGCGGCCTCTCAAGACGCGGAGTATGGCGGCGCACAATTGCCCTGCGTGATCGAAGCGGCGGCCAACGCCTTCTTTGCCAAGGCGGGCATCGGTCTCGGCGGCGGTGCAATGCTCACCACGGGGAATGCCAACCTCATCCTCGCGCACGGCTCCCCGACCCAGAAAGAGGTCTTTGCGCGCCACCAGTTGTCGGGGCGCTGGTCCGGCACCATGTGCCTGTCCGAGACGCAGGCCGGGTCGAGTCTCTCAGACATCACGACGCGCGCCATACCCGATGGCGAGGAGCATGCCGCGGATCCCTTGGGTCCGCGCTATCGCCTGCAGGGCAACAAGATGTGGATTTCGAACGGCGAGCACGATCTCACCGAGAATATCGTGCATCTCGTGCTGGCCAAGATCCCCGACGCCCACGGCCGACTCATTCCCGGCGTCAAGGGCATCTCGCTCTTCATTGTGCCGAAGCGCCTCGTCGACACCGAGGCGCAACTGACGGGTGAGCGCAACGACGTGGCCCTCGCGGGCCTGAATCACAAGTGCGGCTATCGCGGGATGCCGAACACGCTGCTCAACTTCGGCGAAGGTCGCCATCCCGTGCGCGGCGCGAGCGGTGCGATCGGATATCTCGTGGGCGCCGAGGGCCATGGGCTCGCCTACATGTTCCACATGATGAACGAAGCCCGCATCGCCGTCGGACTTGGTGCGGCGGCACTCGGGTACGCAGGTTTCGAGGCCAGTCTCGACTACGCCCGCACGCGTCGTCAGGGGCGCTCCATCGGACCTGCCGGCAAGGATCCTGCCTCACCACCCATCCGCATCGTAGAACACGCTGACGTGCGACGGATGCTGCTCGCCCAGAAAGCGTATGTGGAAGGGTCTCTCGCCCTCGTGCTGTATGCGGCGCGTCTCGTCGATGAGACCCGCACCGCCGACGCCGCAACCGCGGCCAATGCGCATGCACTCCTCGAAGTTCTGACGCCGGTCGTCAAAAGTTGGCCGAGTCAGTATTGCCTTGAGGCGAACAGTCTCGCGATCCAGGTGCATGGGGGTTACGGCTATACGCGCGATTTTCCGGTCGAACAGTACTGGCGTGATAACCGCCTCAACATGATCCATGAGGGTGCGCACGGTATCCATGGACTGGATTTGCTGGGCCGCAAGGTCCGCCTGAACGAGGGCGCCGGTCTGCGTCTCTACGCCGAGCGGGTACTCGCCACGGTCAGCAAAGCCGAGGCGGCCGGATTAGACAGCTGGGCACGGCAACTCAAGACTGCGCTGTCGCACCTCGTCTCAGCCACCCAGACAGCCTGGTCGGTCCCGGATCCGGAGGCCGCGCTCGCCAATGCCACGGCGTACTTAGAGGCCTTCGGTCACGTGACCCTCGCGTGGCTGTGGCTTGATTGTGCGATCGCCGCACAAGCGCCCGGCCAAGAGCACGATGAACCGACCCGGCTGCACCGGCGCGGTTTGAAGCAGGCCATGCAGTATTTCTTCGCCTATGAACTGCCCAAAATCGATGCCTGGCTCGCCGTGGTCGCCCGCCGCGACGACACCTGTCGCAGCATGCAGGAGGACTGGTTCTGAACGACCGGACGGGGCGCTTTTTGGTATAAAAGCGTGCTGTCCACGTCCATTCAGCGCGCGACCATCATGCAAGAAGAGATCGTATTCATCGGCACCAGCGACCTGTCCGCGCATTTTCGCGGCAAGAGCTTCCCGGCGAGCGAGTTGCCGTCGAAGTTGCGCCGCGGTGTCGGCCTTGCGCCCACGAACCTGTACATGGGGGCCTTCGGTCCGATCCAGACCACGACCTTCGGGACGAGCGGCGAGGTCTTCCTGATCCCCGATGAGAGCACGCGAGTTCATTTCTTGGGCGACGGCCGTCCGGGCGAGCACTTCTACCTCGGCGACTTTTACGAGATGGACGGCCGTCCCTGGGACTATTGTCCGCGCGGCGCACTGCGGCGGGCGCTTGAGGATCTCGCCCGAGAAACCGGCTGGCAGCTGTACTCGACCTTCGAACAGGAATTCACCTACAGCGGCGTCGACGCCCACCCACCGCGTCCTTATGAACTGGATGGTCTGCGCCGCATCGGGACTTTTGGCACGGACCTACTGTCGCTGCTGCGCTGCGCCGGTATCACGCCGGACGCATTTCTCGCCGAGTTTGGGCCGCAGCAGTTTGAAGTGACGACGACGCCGGCGCTCGGCTTGCGGGCGGCGGATGAGGCCGTGATCGTGCGTGAACTGCTGCGCGCCACCGCCTTCCGCCACAACGCGACGGTCAGCGTCGCCCCGATGGCGGATCCAGACGGCGTCGCCAACGGCACTCACGTGCACTTCAGTTTTCGCGACGCCGTCAATCACCCGTGCATGTATGACGCCGATCAGCCACTGCAGATGGCGCGCCCGGCGCAGTCATTTGTCGCGGGCCTTCTCTCGGCCTTGCCCGCCATCTGCGCAGTGTCAGCTCCCTCGGTCGCGTCCTATTACCGCTTGCGACCAAACCGATGGGCACCGGTCAGCGCCGATATCGGGGCCTTCGATCGCGGCGCGGCGTTACGCATCTCGCCCATGAACGCAACCGATCCGGCGGATCGCGCACGTCAGTACAACGTCGAGTTCCGCGTCGCGGACGCGACGGCCAATCCCTACCTACTTCTCACTGCGTTGGTCCGGGCGGGCTTAGATGGCATCCAACGTGGTGCGCGCTTAGATCAGCACGTGGCTGAGGCTCTCCCGCGCAGCCTGGATGAAGCACTCGACCACTTTGCCACCATTCCGGATCATTGGTTCGGCGCCGGACTGCGCGATGGCTATGTGCAGTTCAAACGGGCGGAGGCAGCAGGGCTTGCCGCGCTCACGGAGAGCGAAATCTGCCGCCGCTACGCCGCTGTCTACTGATATGGCGGACGCAAGATCCTTCTTCGGGCCGGATGATCCGCCGCCCTACACCGAGGAATGCCTCGAAGGTGACAGTGATTTTCTGATCACCGTCGATCATGCGTCTGCCCGCATTCCGGCAAGCTTAGGCACCCTCGGTGTGTCGCCCTCCGAGCTCACGCGCCACATCGCCTGGGACATCGGGGCGCTCGGCGTGGCGCGCGGGCTCTCGCGGCGTCTGAACGCGACCCTGATCGCCTCGAACTATTCGCGTCTCGTCATTGACTGCAACCGCGATCCGCATGTGCCGTCGGCGATTCCGCTCATCAGCGAATACACGGCCATTCCGGGCAATGAGGGATTGTCGGAGGCGGCGCGGCAGCAACGGGTTGACGCGCTCTTCACGCCCTACCAATCGCGCATTGCGGCCCTGCTCGATGCACGAGCCGCCGCCGGTCGCCGGACGATCCTGGTCAGTCAGCACAGCATGACGCCGACCTTCAAAGGACAATCGCGCGCGATGCACGCGGCGATCCTCTATAACCGCGACCGGCGCTTCGCCGGCGCCATGCTCGACTTGTTGCGAGCAGACCCGACACGGGTGATTGCGGACAACGAGCCGTATTTTGTGAGTGATGACACGGATTACACGGTGCCAGTGCATGCCGAACGGCGCGGTCTACTTCATGTCGAAATCGAGGTTCGCCAGGACCTCGTGACCACGGATAGCGGCCAGGCCGAATGGGCCGACCGTATTGCCCACGCGCTCGTGCAGGCGCGCCAACTGTGCCTAGGAGAGTGACCGTGCGCATTCCGACCCCAACGAGCCGCGAGATTGCCATCGAGCCGGATGCGACCGCGATCCTGTATGTCGATGTGCAGAACTTCAACTGCCGTCGCGACGGCGGGGAGTACGTCGGACTCGACGACGAAACGATCGAGAGCCGCTACGGCTACTTCTTCTCCGAGATGACCTCGCGCGGCATTCCCAATATGCAGCGCCTGCAGAAAGCCTGCCGGGACGCGCGGATCGAGGTGATGTACACGGTAGTCGAGAACCTGACGCAGGATGGCCGTGATCGCTCGCTCGACTATAAGATCACCGGCTTCAACGTCCCCAAGGGCTCCGCGGATGCCAAGGTCATTGCCGAGTTAAGCCCCGCTGAGGATGAAATTATCATCCCAAAGACCTCCTCATCGGTCTTCATGTCGACGAACATTGATTACGTGCTGCGTAACCTCGGCGTGCGCTACCTCATCATCGTCGGCGTGCTGACCGACCCGTGCGTTGATTCTTCTATCCGCGATGCCTGTGACCTGGGCTATCTCGTGACCGTGCCCACCGATGCCTGCGTCACGCAGTCGGAGGAGCGCCATGTGACCTCACTGCGCAACAACCGCGGCTACTGCCGTCAGGTCACCACTGACGTACTCGTCACCGAAATTCAACAATTGGTCACACGCGTATGACGTCGCTTGTCAAACGACTGTCGCTGATCGAGGCAGTGGGCTTATCGCTGGCGATTGTGGCGCCGACGTTGACGGCGGCGTTCAACATTTCGCTGGTCGTGCGCTCCGCAGGCCCCACCGCACCGCTGGCCTTCCTGATCGCGGCGCTTGCCACGGGCTTTGTGGCGCTCTCGTTCATCAGTTTTTCCAAGCGGGTCGCCCACGCCGGTTCCGCCTATGCCTATATCACCCACACCTTCGGCCCGTCTGTCGGCTTTGTGGCCGGATGGGCGCTGGCGTTGGCCTACACGATGTTCGGTGCCAGCATGGCGTCCCTCTTCGGCGGCTTTACGGTGGCCGCTCTGCGGAGCCTTGGCGTGGCCACAGCGAGCTGGTGGTGGATCGCCGTGAGTGCAGCGGGTGTCCTGAGTGCCTGGGCGCTGTCGTATCGTGACATGCGACTCGCCGGGCGAGTCATGCTCACGATCGAAGGCATCGCGGTCCTTGCCATCTTGTATCTGTGCGTGACGATTCTGCGTGAGACCCAGCCCGACCTCAGTCAGATCACCCATGCGCTGACCCCGTCAACGGCTTTTGACGGCTGGCGCGGCATCGGCTACTCGATGGTCTTTTGCGTGCTGTCGTTCGCAGGCTTTGAGAGCGCCGCGACCTTAGGCGAGGAGGCCATCAATCCGAGGCGGGTGATTCCGATCGCCGTGTTCGGGTCGGTGGCGCTGTGCGCCATTTTCTTCGCGCTGGTCGCATTCTCTGAAGTCATCGGCTTTGGTTTTGATCAGTTAAATGCGCTCGCGAGTGCGGATGCCCCTCTAGATGCCTTGTCGCAACGCTATGCCTCCAAAAGCCTGTCGGTGGCCCTCGACATTGCCGCAGCCATCACGTGTTTTTCCGGGACCATCGGCGCCATTACGGCTGCCGGCCGGATTCTGTTCGCACTCGGTCGCGCAGGATTGAGTCGGAGCCTGACTCACATTCACCCCACGTTCGGAACGCCCACCATCGCCGGAGCATTATCTGCGATCGCTGTGGTTGCTCCCATTCTGGTCTTTGGGAAGAACGTGGTACCCGGGGACCTCTACAGCTATACGAGTACGGTCGCGGTGCTTGCGCTCATCCTGAACTACATTGGCGTGGGGTGCGCGGAGACGGTGGAAGCAGTGAGGGAGGGACGGCTACGCTGGGCCTTGGCGTGCTGCGTGGGCCCCTTGCTGCTCGTGTGGATTGCGGTACGTACCGTGCTGCCCGTGCCCGCTTGGCCTGCCAGCGTATTGCCGTATATCACCCTCGTCTGGGTGATCGTGGCTTTACCGCTCCTGCGCTGGCGCCCCAAACTCCGCGAGGCGCGTATCCAGTTTGTGGAATGATAAGAGACGGTCGCCGGCCTTCATAACGGCCGCAGCAGATAACGACCGATCAACCCGTCGCGAATTTCGAACCAAACCATGAATGGTTTGGTCGAGCCATCGGGTCCGGTGACTTCACCGAGGAACGCCCCACGTCCTTGGTCTATCACAAGATCCACCAAGCGGTGACGAATACCGGCCGCGGCTAACTGTTCGCGACGAGCGTCAAGGAATTCCCGGATAGCGGCGCGTCCCTGCATTCGCGTCGGCTTCCCCGCGATGAAATCGTGATGCGCCCACACCTGCGCATGCGACCACTCGATCTCCTCATGCAGCGCCGAGGTCGCTCGCATCATGTCCCCCGCATCGACACCGTCGTAATAGGTGCGCTGCAGCAGGGTCAGGGCCAATTCACGTTCCGACATAGGAGTCTCCTGGCGGGGTCACGATAACCTGCGCGGGATTGATGAGCCCGTAGCGGCTTTTCTGCGCGGTCCGCAGAAACGCCTCCGGCACCTGCTCGATACCGTCCAATTGGCAGGTAATGAGCGGTTTCAACTGTACGCGACCGGAGGCCACGAGGTGCACGCTGGTCTCAAACAGGCGACGGGTCAGTACGGAGGGGTACACGAATCGAATGGCCCGAAACCGAAACACTCCGTAGGGCAATTGCGTGGCTTCTCCATCGAATGCGACGCCCACTACAGTACCTTCATCGCGCAGCATGCGGCCCGCCCGTACCAACGTCTCATTGCCGGCAAGCCCCTGCGACACAGGACCGCCTGCCGTTTCGATCACCACATCGGCGCCGTCGCCTGCGGTCAGGGCGCGTACCGCTTCGACCGGATCCACGGCCGTGGCGTCGATCACGTCGTCGGCACCCAGCGTTCTGGCCAGTGCGAGCACTTCAGGGCGACGGGCAATCGCAATGACCCGTCCGGCACCCGCGGAGCGCGCCACCTGCAAACACGATAAACCCATCGACCCTAAGCCAATGATGACCACGATGTCCCCCAGACGGATGTGCGCGGCATGCACCGCCGCGACGGCATCACTGAGCGGCTGAATGGCCGCGCCTTCGCTATCGCTCACATGATCAGGCAGTCGCACGAAAAGGCTGGCCGGAAACACGCCGTATTCCGCGAGGGCTCCGGGATAGTCGAAGCCGACGATCCCCTCGGGATGGGAGCCGCGCGCCGCCACCCGATCCCCGACGGCGAGCGTCGTGACCCCGGCACCGAGCGCCACCACCTCGCCCGAGAACTCATGGCCAAAGGCCTGCGCCGGTCCTTGCGCCAACGCCCGTTCGATCAGCGCATGCCCGTAAGT
>CAIRLC010000038.1 GCA_903879335.1 uncultured Pseudomonadota bacterium | reverse complement strand
TAGCTCAGCGGTAGAGCATTCGGCTTTTAACCGATTGGTCGTGGGTTCGAACCCCACCCGCCCCACCATTTCTGCCGCGATAAAATCCTCTCCCCCGGATCTCGCCGCCTCCCCATTGCCCAAGTCGGTTCCGCTCGCTTGATCGTCCTGCGATGTCTCAGCTCGCCTGAATGATACGACCATTGGCGCGGTGAAATATCCAAACAGTCCGGTCGCCCGCCTGGTCGACCGGCCCGGGGTCCTTTGCGCCTTAAAGCTGTGCAAACCGAGGGGTGTGGCCGATGAGTCGTCCCCAAACTGTGAACTGCATCACAGTCCCACCCGGAATTTACGTATCGCCGTTTTCTGTTAAATCAGTGAATCTGAACTCGCCGCACGAAACACCGTTGAGGCCCGATGCCTGCACCAACCGGACCAGCGCGAGGATTGCGTATTCCGAGTGTTGGCCGGAATCTCTAACCGCTGACATCGCTGCCGGCGCGCAGTCGATCAATATGGACCTGTTATTGGGTTTTGCGGTCAGTCGATGATGGTCGAGGGTATGGCTGGTTTAGGTTCGACACCGTTTTTAAAGACGACGGCTAAAGCAATTAGTCATGGTTGCAATGGTCTAGCCACGGTTGGCGCTCGTGGAAACGATGAGGCAGCCAGTTAGGCGTGTGACGCGGCGATGATGCAGGGATGCCTTGCGGTGGCACGGATTGCCTTTGGGCAGGCGCTCAGCGCCTTGGAGTTTCAACTCGCCTGAGAGCAAGTATGAGCACAAATCGCAGGATTTTGATTGCAGACGATGACCGCGAATTGCGCGGCGTGCTGAAGAGTTTGTTGAGTGGGGCCGGGTATAGGATCCAGAGTTGCGCGAATGGCGCTGAGGCTCTGCGTGAAGCCGCCAAGGAAATGCCTGACCTTTTGATCGTTGATCTCGATATGCCCTTTATCGACGGCTATGAGGTTTGCCGTCAGATTCGTGCCCGCGACAATGGACGCACGGTGCCGATTTTGATCCTGACCGCGAGTGACTCCGCCGAGGATATTGATCGGGCTTATGCCACTGGAGCCACTGACTTTATCCCAAAGCCGATTAACTGGACACTCTTGCTGCACCGGGTGAAATACATCATCCGCAGCGGCGAAAACCTGTGCGCGCTGTACGCCAGTGAGGCACGAAATCGGGCGCTCATGCGTGTCATGCCGGACAGTATCTTCAGCCTTACCCCTCAAGGCGTAATTTCGGCGTGTTTTGCCGGAGCCAACGGTTTACCCGGTGATCTTCCGCGTGAGGGCCGACTCGACCATTTCGATCGATTAGTGCCCGCGCCTTTTCGCTCACTCGTGGCCGATGCGATCCGCGCAGTGGTTGAAACTCGTCAGGCGGCTACCTTTGATTGCGCGCGTTTGGTGGCCGGCGCCGCCCAACACTTGGAGTTTCGGTTCTTGCCTTACGAGCGCGGCGGTATTCTTGCGTTGATCCGCGACGTGTCGACGCGTAAGCAGGCGGAGGCGCGGATGCATGCCTTAGCCTATTTCGACACCTTGACCGGTCTGCCTAATCGCGAGTGGCTATACGAGCGCTTGGGTCAAACCTTGACAGAGGGCGCAGGCACAAGCGCTCCCGTCAGTGTCGTGTTCATTAACATGGATCGATTTCGCCGGATCGCGACCAGCCTCGGGCAATTTGCAAGTGATGCTGTGTTGGTCGAAGCCGCGGCACGCTTGCGGGCCACTGTGGCGCAGTTGGAGAGTGCCACGGCACAGAACCTACCACTTGCAAGGTTCGGCATGGACGAGTTCGTGACCTGGATACCTGCTGCTGCAGCATCAACCACGACATTGATGGTCGCCGATGCGCTGCGCAAAGCGTTCGAGGCTAAATTCCACTGCGGCACGATCGATCTCGACCTGACCGCAAGCCTGGGAGTCGCGCAGTTTCCACAGGACGGCGCCGACGTCGTGAGCTTGCTTCGCAATGCCGACGCCGCGGCCAAGACCAGTAAGGCCCTAGGGCGCAATCGTGTCACGATCTACCAACAGTCGATGAACAACAAGGAACTGGAACGGATTGAGCTGGAATGCGACTTGCGCAAGGGCTTGATCGAGGGTCAGTTAACCGTCGAATATCAGCCCAAGTATGGTGTGGGTGATTTGGCGCTCATCGGCTCGGAGGCCTTATTGCGTTGGCATCATCCCGTGCGAGGCGATGTGTCGCCGGCCCACTTTATTCCGCTCGCCGAAGACTGCGGTTTGATCCAAGCGCTCGATCACTATGTGATTGCTACGGTGGCTGCTGATCTCGCGTCTTGGCGGCGATTAGGCTTAACCGTCGTTCCCGTTGCGATCAATTTATCCGCGCAGGAGTTCCTCAATGCCGACACCGTCGAGGCGCTGCTGCGCGCCACGACCGAACACAATTTGCCGCCATCGCTCATCGAGCTTGAAATCACTGAGACTGCCTTGATCACCCAGCCTGATGTCGCAAAGGCCAACATGCACCAATTGCGTCAATCAGGATTTCGTTTGGCATTGGATGACTTCGGTACCGGCTATTCTTCACTCACCTATCTGCGTGATTTTCCCGTCGATTCACTGAAGATTGATCGAACATTTGTCTCCGATGCGCCTGACTCGTCGGATGCGTGTTCGCTCATACGGGCCGTCATTCAGTTCGCCCACGCGCTGCGATTGACCGTGGTGGCGGAGGGTGTCGAGACGCTGGACCAATTGGATCTCTTGCGCCGTGAGCAGTGCGATGTGCTGCAGGGGTATCTATTCAACCCGGCGTTGCCGGCGCAGGCCTTTTCTCAACTACTGCCGGCGTGAGTTCTCGTATCGGGTAGGGCGTCCCCACCGGCTCAAGAATGAGCCGACAATCCAGCATGGCATTCTCAGTCGAATAAAAAAGGGCCTGACGCTCATCACGTCAGGCCCTTCGCAAGTCTCGAACTTAACGTCCGGACTGCAGCGCTTACTTGCCGAAAGCGATACGAGACACCGCGACCATCTGCAGTGCATCGCCGTGGCCCGCGACGTCGGCCGCCATGTTGGCTGCGTTCTTGTCCTGGCGCACTTCAACGGACACCGCGGTCAAGCTGGACAGGGCCTTGGCAACGCTGCCCTTTTTGCACTTGAACGACGACACGTTCAACTTGTAGGTGTACATCGAGTGCAGGCGGGTGTTGGCGCCCGGAGCCGGGCCTGCGCCATCGCCCTGACCGGCCAAGGTCGCGTCAGCTGAGCATACGGCGGTGGCGGTCGTGTCCCAACGTGGATCCGTATAGGGGGTGAGCGTCTTCGTGCCGTTAGACACAACAACCGTCAGGACGTTTGCAGTGCCCCAGCAGCCCACTGGACCGCAGAAATTACCCATCTTGACGAGCACGGTCTTGGCGTCCGAGACGTTGACCTTCGGAGCGACGGTGGCGCCTACCGAGCCTGGAGCCGTCATCGCGATGCCGTAGTAGCTGCCCG
>CAIRLC010000037.1 GCA_903879335.1 uncultured Pseudomonadota bacterium | reverse complement strand
GAGTAACTGCCGGCTGCGAACGCTCCCTTGAATGTGAATCCGGAACCGGTCGCACCAGTCGCACCGGTTGCGCCAACGTTGCCGGCAGCACCCGTTGCGCCAGCGGTACCCGTAGCGCCGGTAGCACCTGTTGTACCGGCAGCGCCGATGGCACCGGTTGCACCAGCAGCGCCGGTGGCACCAGCAGCGCCGGTGGCACCAGCAGCGCCGGTGGCACCAGCAGCGCCGGTGGCACCGGTCACACCGGTCACACCGGTCACACCGGTCGCTCCGGTCGCACCGACACCAGTTGCACCAGTTGCACCAGTTGCACCCTTTGCGCCTGCTGCACCGGCTGCGCCAGTTGGGCCAGTTGCTCCAGCGGCACCTGTCGCGCCTTGGCCTCCAGCAGTTGCAGTGGTGATACCGAGTTGCCCAGTGGTTGTGTCAATGACGACAGACCGTGCTGCGGCGTTTGCTGTTAGGTTCGTTCCACTAACACCCGCGAGGTACGTCGCCGTGTTGTTGAGCGGGTCACCGATCCGGATCACACCCGACTCGTCGACGGTACCTGAAGTGCCGATATCGATGTTGTTTGAGCCGTGAACGATGTTGAGACCTGACTCAAAGCCCACGCCGATGTTGTGGGTGCCATCGACGCTCGCGCGTAACGAGCGAACACCAAACCCGGTATTACGGATGCCTGTCGTATTGTTCTCTAGAGCGAAGGTACCCATGGCAAGGTTGCCGCCACCGGTCGTGTTTTGCGACAAGGCCAAGAGACCGATCGCGGTGTTATTCACGCCGATGGTGTTGCTCGACAGCGCGCCCCAGCCATCCGCCGTGTTGTAGGTGCCGATGGTGTTCGCCGCGAGCGCGTTCACGCCGGTTGCCGTGTTGCCCGCACCAGTCGTATCCAAGGCGAGGGCCCCTGTACCGATCGCGGTGTTATCTGCACCCGTCGACAATGCCGCAAGGGCGTTGGTGCCCGCCGCGAAGTTTCTGGCAGCGTCACTGGCGGCAGGGCCGCCGTTCGCCGTGAACGCTTTTGCGGAAGGCGCGATGGCTGCGGCCGGCGCGGCAGCCTGCTGGATAACGAGCGTATTGCTCGACACCGCGGCGCGAGGATTGGCGCCATTCAGCGTAGGCATTGCTGCGCGCGGCATGGCCGAGGCCACGGTTGCAATCGAGGGTGCGGCAGCGAGCGGTGCCGCGACCGCAGCAGCCTTCGGCGCGATGCCGATCGCGACCGTCGCGGTGCCACCGGCACCGTCGGCAACCGCGAGGTTGTACTGACCTTCAGGCAGCAGGCTCGGCAATTTCACCGAGATCACGTTCGCGCTGTGCGCGGTGACCGCGAGCGGGGTGCCGGCGAGCAATACCTTGGGCGACAAACCGCCGGCGGCCTGGAGGCCCGAGCCGGTGATGTTCAAGGCGACGGGCGTGCCTTCTGAACTGTATTCCGTGTAGACCACGGCCACGCTCGGCGCGGCTTGGCTTTGAGCGGTGGTCATAGCCAGCGCGGCTGCGATGGCGGCGCGCAAGAGTCCCTTCGAATGCGTCATGGGCGAGAGTTCCTTCTATCGATGAAGCAGGCTGCCCAAGGCCGACAGGGCCTCAGGTTGACATAATTAAAAATGCAGTATCCCTAGATTCAGTGGCAATTTCCACCAAATTGGGGGGCGAAATCAATCACCTCTTCGTGATCGCGAGGACGGGGTCAGCGCAGGCGCAGACTGGGTGCCCGAGGCAGTCGCTCTACGCGCCATTGATCGACCGCCCAAGCGAGCTGGACCGTCGGTGCCGCGTGGGTCAGTTCAGGCGGTGGATCAAGGCCTAAGAGCGTCAAAATTTGGTACAAGGTCGCGGGGGCTTCAGCCGCTTCGATGGGTACGGCCGCCTTGGATTTCGCGAGCTTTTCATCGCGCACATCCATGAGCAGCGGTAAATGCAGGGTCGTGGGAGTGGGTAGCGCCAAGAGCGACTGCAGCAGGCGTTGGCGCGGCGTGTTGTCGTAGAGGTCGAGGCCCCGCACGATATCCGTCATGCCCTGCGCGGCGTCGTCAATGACGACGGCCAGTTGGTACGCGGGAAAACCGTCTTTGCGCCACAACACGAAATCCCCGACCTCGGCCGCGACATCCTGGGTCAGGGGGGGCTGTAGGCGGTCATGGATCGCGATCGGATCAGACCCGTCCGTTCGCAAGCGCCATGCGTGCGGGCGGGAGGGGTTGAGGTCGCGCGTGCGGCAGCGGCCGGGATAGCGGATTTCGCCGCCGACCGTTGCGGCCGCATAGTCCCGTCGCTCGCAGTCGCACCGGTAGGCGAGCCCTTGCTGCGCCAAAGTCTCGAGCGCCGCGCGATAGGCATCGGACCGGGTGTGCTGGTAGAGCACGGGGCCGTCCCAGTGCAGCCCATAGGCCTCCAGGGTGCGCAGGATGTCATCGGCCGCGCCGGCTACTTCGCGGGCGCGGTCGATGTTCTCGATCCGCACCCACCACTCGCCGCCCTGTAGGCGGGCGTCGAGATAACTGCCGACCGCGGCGTAGAGCGAGCCCAAGTGCAGTCGCCCCGTCGGCGACGGGGCGAAACGACCGCGCTTAACGGTAGCGGTCGTCCCGGTCACCGTACTGCTTTTCGCGCCGTTCACGGCGTTCCTGCGCTTCGATCGACAGGGTCGCGACCGGCCGGGCTTCTAATCGCTTGACGCCGATTTCTTCACCGGTCTCCAAGCAATAGCCGTACGAGCCATCTTCGACGCGCTCGAGTGCCTGGTCGATCTTACGGATCAACTTGCGCTCGCGGTCACGCGTCCGCAGCTCCAGGGAGAACTCGGATTCCAAGGTCGCGCGATCATTCGGGTCGGGCGGGTTGGCCGCTTCGTCCTTCATGTGCGTCACTGTACGATCCACTTCTTCCATCAGGTCGCGCTTCCACGTCGAGAGGATCGTGCGGAAGTGCGCGAGCTGCTGTTTGCCCATGTACTCCTCGCCTTTCTTGGCGAGGTAGGGCTTGACGTTGCGAGGCCCCGATAACAACGCCAGACCGTGGTCGATCTCTTCATCGGCGTCTACAACGGGGGCAACGGGGAGGCGGGGAGCGGGCTTTAAGATCTGGTCTTCCATGGGCACGGCCGGAGTTTTCACCGGCTTCTTGGGTGCGGGCGTGGCCTTCGGCGCTGGTGCCGGCGCCGGCGCGGCTTTGATCGCAGCCACGGGGGCTTCGATGGGAGCTGGCGCGGGCTTGGCGGCCTTCACAGGCGTCACGACCGGAGCGGGTTTAGACGTCGCAGCGGCCTTTTTTGGGGCTGCCGCGGGTTTTGCAGTTGGGGCTTTGACGGGTGTCGCCTTGGCAGCGGGTTTCGCCACCGGTTTAGCAGCCGGCTTGGCCGGCGCTGCTTTAGTTTTCTTCACGACAGGCTTCGGCGCCGCTTTCGCGGACGCTTTGGCCGTCGACTTCGTGACGGGTTTCGGAGGCGACTTCGCCTTCGGTTTGGCCGGGGCAGGCGTCTTCTTCGCGGGGGCCGATTTAGCCACGGCTTTCGCCGCCGGCTTCTTCCCCACTGGCTTCTTTGCGGCCCCCTTGGTCACCTGGGGCTTCTTTTTCTGGGCCATTTCGAACTCCGTATCGAAGGTCTTCGAACCTAAGACAAGTATAGACCGCCTCTGCGCGGCCGGCATTGGGATTTATGCGGCGTCACTGTCCGGCGAGTGCGACGGGCGGGGCGGGCACCCAACCGGGCGCTCGATGTTCGGCGACCACACTCGTATAGAGGCCACCGCGCACATTAAAGGTGCCGGTGATGCGCAGGAAGCGCGGCGCGAGGGCTGAGGCCAAGAGATCGGCGATCTCATTGGTCACCGCTTCATGGAAGCAGCCGCGTTCGCGGAAGCTCCATGTATAGAGCTTCAAGCTCTTCAGCTCCACGCAGGTCGCCTCAGGGATGTACTCGAGCAGGATCTCGGCAAAATCGGGCTGGCCGGTGACCGGGCACAGGCAGGTGAATTCTGGAATCCGGATGCGAATGACGAAGTCCCGACCCGGGTTGGGGTTCGGGAAGGTGTCCACATGAGACTGCGGAAGGGTAATGTTGCGTTCGACCATAAGGGTGCCTGTCAACGGGTCGCAGGAAAGGGGCGCGTACTCTACACTAAGCGCGCTCTGTTACGGTTTTGAGCCCATATCTCTTGGTCGGTGAGCCCTCAGTTCCTGACCTCGACTATAAGAATCAAGGTTTTGCATGCGCTTATCGAAGTTGAAACTCGCCGGGTTCAAATCTTTTGTCGACCCGACCACGGTCCATTTGCCGGCTAACCTGACCGGCGTCGTTGGTCCGAACGGTTGCGGCAAGTCCAACATCATCGATGCCGTGCGCTGGGTCATGGGCGAAATCTCCGCCAAGCACCTGCGCGGCAATGACATGACCGACGTCATTTTCTCGGGTGCCGCAGGCCGCAAGCCGGTCGGCACCGCGTCGGTGGAACTCGTCTTCGACAACACCGACGGCGCGCTCACCGGCCCTTACGCGGCGTATTCGGAAGTCTCGCTGAAGCGCCAAGTCTCGCGCGATGGCCAATCGACCTATTTCATCAACGGTTCGAAGTGCCGCCGCAAAGACATCACCCAGCTCTTCTTGGGCACCGGTCTCGGCAGCCGCTCCTACGCGATCATCGAGCAGGGCATGATCTCGCGGCTGATCGAAGCCAAGCCGGATGATTTACGCGCCTTCTTGGAAGAGGCTGCCGGCATCTCCAAGTACAAAGAACGTCGCAAAGAGACCGAGAGCCGCATCGCGCACACGCGCGAGAATCTCGATCGCCTCAACGACATCCGCGAAGAACTCGACAAACAGCTGAAGCACCTGCAGCGCCAGGCCGTCACGGCGCGCCGCTATCAGGGCTTGAAGGAAGAAGAGCGCAAGCTCAAGGCAGAATTGCTGGCCTTGCGCCTGCGCGACCTCGATTCCGAGTCGGGTACGCGCACCGCGGCCGTGACGAGCGCCGAGCTCGCCTTGGAAGCGGCGATCGCGCAATTGCGGGCGGCGGAAGCGGCGATCGAAAAAGGTCGCGAGCGCCACACGCGCGAGACCGAAGCGCTGTCGCAGGTGCAGGCCCGCTATTACCAGGCCGGTGCCGAAGCCGCGCGTTGCGAACAAGCGATCACGCACGCGAAGGAGTTGCGCACCCGGCAGCGCGCGGATCTTGAAGCCGCCGATACCGCCTACCAGGAGGCCTCGACGCTGCACACCCGCGATGCGGCGGAACACGAGACCTTGTCACAAGCCTTGAGCGCACTCGAGCCGGAACTCGCGACTGCGCGTGCCGCCGAAGCGGCCGCTCGCAGCGCGCTGAGTGCGGCTGAAGAGGCGATGCAGGGCTTTCAGCAGCGCTGGGAAGGCTTTACCCGCGAGGGCGCCGACGCCAACCAAAAGGCAATGGTTGAGCGCGCCCGGATCGAGCAGCTGGATGGCCGTCTGCGTCGCAGTCTGCAGCAGCAGGAGCGCGTCCACACCGAGCGGGACAATCTCGCCTCGCAGGACGTGTCGGCAGCCTTGGCGGATTTGCAAACGAAGCGCGATGCCGCGCAACAAGAATCTGAAGCGGCGCAGCAGCGCATGCAGGCGCTGATCAAAGACTACAACGCCGCCCGCGACAGCGAGCGTGCCGCCCAGATGGCGCTGGATAAGGCGCGCTCAGACCTCTCGCGCGTGCGCGGTCAGGTGGTCTCGCTCGAGGCGATGCAGCAAGCGGCGCTCGGCCAGGTCAAGGGTCAGGTGGTGGATTGGCTGAAGGGCAAGTCCCTCGCCGACAAGCCGCGCTTGGCGCAAGGCCTCACGGTTGAGTCGGGCTGGTCGCGCGCGGTCGAGACCGTGCTCGGCGGCTATTTGGAGGCGGTCTGCGTCGATGGCCTGGATGCCGTGGCCTCGATCGTCGGCGAACTCAAAGTCGGTCAAGTCACCTTCATTGGTGGCGGTACCGCCACCGGCTCGATCGAGGCGACGGCTGATCGCCTGCGGGCGAAGGTGCAGGGCCCGGCCGTGCTCGATGAGTTGCTCGGCGGCGTGCTGGCGGTCGACACGCTCGGCGATGCCTTGGCACGCCGGGCGTCCTTAGGCGCCGGCGAATCGATCATCACCAAGGACGGCGTCTGGATCGGCCGCGAGTGGTTGCGCGTCAGTCGCGATCGCGATGCGCACGCCGGTGTGCTTGAGCGCGAGCAGGAGCTGCGTGCGCTTAAAGAGCAAGTGAAGAGCGCTGAAGCGCTGTTGACGGAACGCGATCAGGAGTTGGCGGCGGCGCGCGAGCGCATCAAGTCGCTCGATCGCGCGCGCGAAGAGACGCAGACTGAAGCCAACCGCGCGCACCGCGCCTTTGTGGAACTGCGCGGCCAATACGACAGCCTGCGCGCTCGCGCGCAGCAGAACGCCGAGCGCTTGGAGCGTCTCACGCGCGAATCCGACGAGCTCGCGCGCGAGATCAAGGCCGCTGAAGACGAAGGCCGCGAGGCGCGTTCACGACTCGCCGTGGCGATGGATGCGATGCACGGGGCTGAAGAACGCCGGCCCGGGCTTGAGGCGGAGCGTGTGGCCTTGCGCGCGGATCTGGACGGAGCGCGCAGCGCCTCCGAGGCGGCCCGCCGCGCCGCCCAGCAGGTCGAGATCGCGGTTGAGTCGCGCCGGTCCTCACTGCAGTCGCTGACGACGAGTCTGGCGCGTCTGGTCGCGCAGCGCGATCAGATCGCTGCGCGTCGTGCGCAGTTGGCGGCTGAGCTGGACGCCGGGGAAGCGCCGCTCGCGGTGCTGAGCGCTGACCTTGAACGACTGCTGGCCGCTCGCCTTGAGAGCGAGCAAGCGCTCAGCGCGCAACGCCTGCGGGTCGAAGAGGCCGAAGGCGAATTCCAAAACCTCGATCAGGCGCGCGTCAAAACCGAACAGCGGGTCGAGTCGAGCCGCGTTGCGGCCTCACAGGCGCAGTTGGCGGCGCAGGAAACTCGCGTGCGCCGCGAATCCTTGAGCGAGCAGTTTGCGTTGACGCGCTTCGACCTTGATCAAGTGACCGCCGCTCTCGCGCCGGATGCGAGCGTCGCGACCTGGGAATCCCAGGTGGCTGAGGTGGAAGGCAAGATCGAACGTCTGGGTCAGGTGAACCTCGCCGCAATCGATGAGTTCAAGGAGCAGTCGGAGCGTAAGGAATACCTCGACAGGCAGTTCGCCGATCTGACCGAAGCGCTGAATTCCCTGGAGAGCGCCATTCGCAAGATCGATCGTGAGACTCGCGAGCGCTTCCAGGATACCTTCGACAAGGTTAACGCCGGCCTGCAGTCGAAGTTCCCGCGTCTCTTCGGCGGAGGTAATGCGTACCTCGAACTCACCGGGGACGACGTCCTCGAGTCGGGCGTGGCGGTCATGGCGCGACCGCCGGGTAAGCGCAACTCGACCATCAGTCAGCTCTCGGGCGGTGAGAAGGCGCTCACGGCCGTGGCGCTGGTGTTCTCCATCTTCGACCTCAATCCTGCGCCGTTCTGTCTGCTCGATGAGGTCGATGCCCCACTCGACGAGCATAACGTCGGTCGCTTCTGCGACATCGTGCGGGAGATGAGCGAGCGCGTGCAGTTCGTCTTCATCACCCATAATAAGAACACGATGGAATTGGCCAGCCAACTCGTCGGCGTCACGATGAATGAGCCGGGCGTGTCGCGTCTGGTCTCGGTCGACGTTGATGAAGCATTGCGTATGGCTGCGGCCGGCTAACCCACCTTAAGGCGTTGAACCCATGCAGGAGCTGCGTTGGATCCTTCTGGCCGTCGGGGCGATCCTGATCCTCGGCATCTGGGTTTGGGGGCGTTTTTCGGCCTACCGCGCCGCGAAAGCGGCCCAGCGTGCCGCGGCTGAGGCTCTGGCTGCCGAGCGGGGCTACAGCGATGCCGAGTTGACCGAGGCCGGCGAATCCTTCGGCCCGGCGATCGGTACAGAGCCGTCGATCGACGTGGACGATGGCTATCTGGATACCGCCGAGATGCCGACCGTCTCGAGTGCCGATAGCCGGCAGAGTCCCGTCGATCCACCGATCATCACACTGGATGGACTGCCCGAGGACATCGATGACGTCGAGCTCTCGATCAGTCGCGCGTCGCCGCCGACGATGCCGGTGATTGAGCCGTTACGGCCGACACCGCCGACGCTGGCAACCCCCGTTCATCCGCCGGCGCGACTGACACCGCGCCCCATCCCGCCGGCCCGCCACGCGATGCCCTGGCCACCGCCGGCGGCTGAGCCGACTCCGACTCCGCCGCCGGCACCCACGCCGCGGCCCGTCGTGCGTGAACCCGCAGCATCAGGATCGGTTCCGCCCACGACACGTTCGGTGAGCGCGACGCCCGCATCGTCGACATCGACATCGACATCGGCGACGCCGGCGCCTGCGGCCCAAAATGCGGAGACTAAATCCGATCGGTTGCAGCGGATTGTGGCGGTGCGGCTGGTGATGCTGTCGGGGCGCTTGGCGACGGGTGAACAACTGGCGCAAGCCTTTCGGGCTGAGCAACTCGACTACGGTCGATATCGCATCTTCCACCGCCTGGGCGAGGGCGAGCGGCCGATCTTCAGCGTCGCCAGTCTCGTTGAACCGGGCTCCTTTGATCCAGACACGATGGCCTCCGAGCGTTATCTCGGCGTTTCCATGTTTGCGGTCTTTCCAGGTCCCGTGGCGGCGCCACAGGCCTTCGATGAGTTGGTGGCGACGGGTCGACGCTTGGCTGAGCGCTTAGGCGCGGTGCTGCAAGACGACATGGGTCAGAGCCTGACCGGTCAGCGTCTGCAGACGCTGCGCGACGAACTCATGAACTTCGAGAGCCTGGCGACGCTCGCGCGCTCGGGCCGCCGGCCGGACTGAGGCGATGTCGCTGCGCGCGGAGTTGGATGCGCTGAAGGCGACGCTGGCGCGCTACGACCATCGCTATTACGTGCTCGATGATCCAGAAGTGCCGGACGCCGAATATGACCGCCTCATGCAGGCGCTGCGCGACATCGAAGCCGCGCACCCGGAACTCGTCAGCTCCGACTCACCGACGCAGCGCGTCAGCGGGTCGCCGTTAAAGGCTTTTGGTGAGGTGACGCATCGGGTCTCGATGCTGTCGCTCGATAATGCCTTTTTGGATGCCGATGTCGAAGCCTTCGACCGCCGCGTCCGCGAGCGACTCGAGACGGACGATACGATCGATTACCACTGCGAGCCGAAGTTGGATGGGCTTGCGATCTCGCTGACCTATGTCGACGGGCGTCTTGAGGTCGGCGCGACGCGCGGTGATGGTGTCACCGGTGAAGACGTCACCAGCAATCTGCGCACCATGAAAAGTGTGCCACTGCGACTGACGGGCGACTTCCCGGCATTGGTGGAAGTGCGTGGCGAAGTGTTCATGTCGGACGCAGGCTTTGCGCGCATGAACCGCGAGGCCTTGGCGCGCGGTGAGAAAACCTTCGTGAACCCGCGCAACGCGGCCGCGGGCAGCCTGCGGCAATTGGATCCGGCGATCACCGCCACTCGGCCGCTCGAAGCGTTCTTTTACGGCATCGGTGCGGTGGAGGGCGGTGCGCTGCCGCCGACGCACGCCGAGTTCGTGGCGAAGTTGCGGCTTTGGGGCTTGCGGACCTGTCCGGAGACCCGCGTCGCGCGCGGCGTTGACGGGCTCTTGGCGTATTACCGTGACATCGGCACGCGACGCCCAACGCTCGGCTATCAGATCGATGGCGTGGTGTACAAAGTGAACGCGTTCCAGCAGCAGCGCGAATTGGGCTTTTTAGCGCGCGCTCCCCGCTGGGCGATTGCGCATAAATTTCCGGCAGAAGAAGCGCTCACGCAAGTGCGTGAAATCGAGTGGCAGGTCGGGCGTACGGGCGCACTGACCCCGGTCGCGCGCTTGGAACCGGTCTTTGTGGGCGGCGTGACGGTGTCGAACGCCACCCTCCACAACGTGGATGAACTGACCCGCAAGGATGTACGGGTGGGCGATACGGTGGTCATTCGTCGGGCCGGTGATGTGATACCGGAAGTCGCACGGGTGATCCCTGAGCGTCGTCCGGCAGGGGCCATCGCGCCGCTATTACCTGCGAACTGTCCGGTGTGCGGATCTGCCGTGAAGCGGATAGACGGCGAAGCCGTGGCCCGCTGCAGTGGTGGCTATGTCTGTCTCGCCCAGCGCAAGGAATCGGTTAAGCACTTCGCGGCGCGTCGGGCGATGGACGTCGAAGGGTTGGGCGATAAATTGGTCGACCAACTTGTAGAGGCCGGTCTCGTTGAAAGCCCGGCGGATCTGTATCGATTGACATCGGACACGCTCGCCCAGTTGGACCGCATGGGCGAGAAGAGTGCGACGAAGCTCGCTAAGGCGATTGAATCGAGTAAACAAACGACTTTGCCGCGGTTTTTGTTCGCTCTCGGCATTCCAAACGTAGGGGAGGCGACGGCACTGGCGCTTGCTGAGCACTTCGGCGACTTGCCGCCCTTGCGCGCTGCATCCTTAGAGCAGATTCAAGCGGTGCCGGATGTCGGCCCGGTGGTTGCAGAGTCGATCCGCAATTTCTTAGATGACGCCCGCCTCGCGGACGTCGTCGATCAACTCTTGGAATTGGGTGTGCGCTGGGAAGTTCAGGCCCGCTCACTGGGCGAACATCTTCCCTTATCCGGCAAGACCTTTGTCTGTACCGGAACCTTGCCAACCCTTGGGCGCTCAGATGCTGAAGCGTTGATTCGCAAGCACGGCGGAAAGGTGACGGGGTCTGTGTCTAAGAAGACAGACTATGT
>CAIRLC010000036.1 GCA_903879335.1 uncultured Pseudomonadota bacterium | reverse complement strand
GCGATGCGTCGGATCAGCAGGCGCCAGTAGTCGAGGCCGGCATCGAAGGACACGAGCGGGATACGTTCATTCAGGCCGTGAGCGAACTGCTCGCTCTCCTTGATGAAGAGGCCGCCGACGCCGTAAGTCGGGATCCCGCCCAAGCGGAAGGTGGCGCCGTCGGTGGCGTAGGAGGATTGCGTCGGGATGACCGTGGCGCCCGGGTGGGTGGCCTCAACCGCTGCCCTGACCGCCGCCATCACATCGGCGCGTAAGGGCGATGAGGCGACCGGTGCGATCGGTTCGCCATCGGTCACCAGCACGGAAGGACCCACTGCTGCCTGCAGGCGGTCGTGCACGTCCTGCATCGAATCACCGGGGAAAATACGGCAACTGAGGGTGGCTTTGGTGTGTTGCGGCAAGGCATTGGGAGCGTGCCCGCCTTCAATCTGTGTCGCCACACAGGTGGTGCGCACGCGTCCAATGAAGACGGATTCTTGCGACAAGCGCTCAGCGGCGGTCACGTCCTCCGGATGCTCGGCAAATCGCCGCATCGCCTCGCCCAGCGGACCGGGCACCGTCGGCGCCGTGCCGGCGAAGTCACCCAAGGTCCATTCGTTCCAACGCACCGGGAAGCGCAGATGCTCGACGGCCTTCAAGGCATCGGCGAGCGCATAGATCGCATTATCCGCGCGCGGTTGCGAGCTGTGCCCGCCGGCGTTCTGTGTCTGCAAATAGAAGCGCGCGGAGGCTTTCTCCGACCCTTGCACCCGAAACAGCACGGGATGACCGTCCACCTCATCGAGCGTGCCGCCGCCTAGGTTGTCGGCGTTGAGCGCAAATTCCGCGGCGATCAACTCGCGATGATCGGCCATCAAGGCCTCGGAGCTGAGACCCGTGGTTTCCTCATCGCCCGTGAGCACCAGATTCAAGTCGCGCGTCGGCACAAAGCCCTCGGCGCGCAGGCCGAGCAACGCGGTGATCATCAGGGCGATATCGCCCTTCACGTCGAGCGTACCGCGCCCAATCAGATAGCCCTGATCCATCACAAGCTTGAACGGATCCCGACCCCAGTCACGGGCGCTGGCCGGCACCACATCGAGATGTCCGAGCAGGTCGATCGGCGCCCCGCCGCTGCCATCGCCGCGGTAGCGCACCACCAACGCAGCGGTGTCAGCGACCCGCACCACCTGCACGTCCGACGGCGCGAAACCCGCGGCTAGAAAACGATGCGCGAGATCGTCGGCCACCGCCGGCACCGCACCCGTCCCCAAACTCGTGTCGCGTGCAACGAGGTCCTGTAACAACGCCAGAGCCGCCGCCGGCGAACCGGCTTGTGGCGCGTCATGCGCCGTAGCGGTGGACAGCATCACGCACAGGGTGACGAGCGCTAGACCAAATCGATGTGACATGAGCACCCCGACACGCCCAAGACTTCACCCGATCCTACGCGTCGGCGCGCAGGCGCACTATCCCCACGTCGTTCTGGTCGCCTATGGCGGCAGGTGGCTGCGTCGCTCGAAAATCCGTCAGTCCCGCTCGCACCGGGATCAACGCCGATGAATGGCCGACATTGCATTCATCCGTTCGAGATATAGCCCCTTCAATAAAAGAGACCTGCCATTGCCCAACGGCCTATGCCTATGCCTATTCCTAATGCCTCAGTCACCGCTTAGATCACGATTTTGGTCTGCCTCAGCAAGGCGTTCAACGGTTGTCCGCCAAAGTCCTTTGCCTGCGCCTCTATGGCAACGCCGGCCTACACCCGACCAGCCGTGACTCTGCAATCACCGTCGCGTAGACCGAGGCATCACGCACGGCGAACGGGTTCGCCATCACGGCCGTCAGAGCGTCGCAGTGACCGAGCCGTGCTCTGCCCTCAAGCCTCGCCGATCAAGACCGTGTGCATTGCGCGACGAAGGACCGCAGCGTCTCGCCCACGAGGCCTTGCTCCGCGCCGCGCTTGCGACATTCGCGAATTTTATCGTCGTGAGCTTTGTGCGCATCGACCCTAGGCTGCGGCGCGGTGTATGCCATGCTGCATGAGGCGATGAGCACCCACAGGACTGCCAATAAAATCTGTTTTGACATGATCAAACTCCTTATCAACCGGTCTAACGTTCACTCGGCGCATCACCACCGATATGCCGACCTTGAGGACACATCCACCCGGTAGCACCCTCGCCGCCGCGAGCTTGCGGAGCGACATCGATGAACTGAGCCTCTATGGCTAGGTGCTGGACGCGCATACATCGCCCTCTCGCGGCGATAACCCCGCGCGCCTCACCCCCCAATGCAACCCTTGCCGTCCACCTTGCCCGATACGCTGCGGTATCGGACAAAGTGAGTGGGTTCCGTTGATGCATGACCTTGCGCCTGCAGGCCTTAGGGCACCGTCGTCGTCACGATCGGCGTCACGGGTGACTGCAGACCGGTCGCCGCGCTGCTGATGGCATAGAGCCGATAGGCGTACCTCGCCTTTGACGCGACGGCCAAATCCGTTGCGCTTTGCGTACTGCGACCGAGCAGCGTCGCCACCGGATTCCAAGCGCCTGAGCTTGCGGTACACGTCGCCGACACGGTGATCACGCAACGCTCCAAGCGATAACCCGTCGCGAGCGCCGACGACGTCGCACGCCAACCGAGCCTGACCCCGCTGGCTACCGAGGACAGGCCATGACTGCTGAACTGAGTGGGCGGCTGTAAGGTCCTTGCCGTCACTTGAGTCACCGACGCCGCAGGACCTGTGATCGCGCCATTCAGCGCTGCCACGGTGTACTGATACAACTGGTCCGCGCCCGCGCTCGCGTCCACATAGGTCTGCAAATCGGGCGCCAGGACCGCCGTCGGACTCGGCAGACGCGCGGCCGCCATCCACGTCACGACACCGGTACTCGGGTTCACGATCGCCGCAGCGCGGGACACGGCATAGCCGGACTCGCCGACCGATTGATCCATCCAGTTCAGGGTCACAATGGGCGTCGCCGTCGTACCACTCAACGTGGCCGTCAGATGGGTCGGACTGAGCACATTCGCGCCGGGAACGACCGAAACGGTCGCGGAGGTCGCACTGCCGACTGCATTAACGGCGGTGACGCTGTAGAGCCTGGCTGTGAAGGCATTGGCTGACGTGAGTCCGGTCAATGTGTCGGCATACGTGGTGGTGTTGGCCGGCAAGCGGGCAATGACCACATTGTCACGCGTCACCCGATATCCGCTTTCGTTGCTGGCATTGTCGGTCCAGGCGACTGTCAGGAGCGCGACGCCCGCACCAGCCGTCGTGCCTGGTGCTTTCACCACGGACACGTTCGTCGGTTGAGCCGGTCCTTGACGCAGCGTTGCTTTGGAGTAACTGACTCTCGCGCCGGCAACATTCACCGCAGACACCCGGTATTGATAGTCGGTGGTCGTGGAGAGCAGCGTGTCTTGATAGCGCGTCGCATTGGCCAGCGTATTCACGCCGGCGACGTTCACACCCGGGGCTGCCGGCAGCGCGCCATAGGCTTGCACCGTCCCGTTGACGATCGCGGCCCGCTCCACCAGAAAGCCATACTCGTTGCTCGGGTTGCCTTTGGTGGCCACCGCAAAGGCCGGGGTTGGATCCGTCCACATCACTTGGCCGACCGAAGTCACTGCAACGGCACCCGGCGCACCCGGCAACATCACGAGGGGTCTAAACACGAGAGGGTGCATGAGATCGTTTTCCTCATGACCCAAAATGTGACAATGCCACACGTATTCCCAGTCGAAGTCGATCATTTCATTGCTCTGCACAGTGCCGGCAGGCAGTGGCGCACCGGTCGTCACATCGAACTGGGAGAACGCAAAAGTACCGTCCGTACCCGCACGCAAGCTTGGCGTCAGGGTGGCCCCGGCTTGCAAGGTGGGATCCATCAGGCGACGACTTTTGGGTAAACCGAAGGGCAGTGCTGGGGTCTTCGGCTGCAGCGCGACGAACACGTCCTCGCCCGGCCAGGTCTTGACGGTCTCCTTCCAACCGAGTTCATCCGCCTGTGGCTGGACGAAGACGTTGTTCACCGCGTCCCATCGACCCAGCACCTGCACATTAAACAAATGAAAATGCATCGGATGGTTGTCGCCATCGTTGTTTTTGATCACCCAATACTGCAATTCGTTGGCATTGATGATGTCGCTCGGCTTGTCGACATAGGCAATCGGCGTCGCGCCACTGGCGACCACCGTGCTGGCGACTGACTGTGGCAATTCGGCGCCCAACTGTGCGATTAACCGACCGAAGGTCGGATCCGTAAAGCCCTCGATCGTTTTGACCTTGAGCGTCAGTGGCGTTGATGTGGGTGAAATTCTGGCCCCGTTCTCGAGCGTCAAGGTTTCGGTGGCCGGGTCGTAGTGCAGCGCAGCGCGACTGACATGCCCATCGGCACTCAGTGCATAGGCCTTCGGCAGCTCGACCGCTAACGCACCACCCGAGCCGCTCGGATCGTAAGGCGCTGCCGGAGGAGCGCCACCGAGCAGTGTAGCGGCCACCCGAATCTGCATGACCGTGCGTGTGTTGGGACCATAACCCGCCAAGGTCGATGGCGCCCCGCCGTATGCACTCTGGTCGGGATCCTCCGTGTAGTAGTCGTAACGAGGGTCACCACCCGGCACGGGCGCCGACGAGTCGTTGTACAGAATCAGCGTCTTGCCCGCGTACTGGGAAAAATCAATGACGGTATCTGCACGTTCGGCGCCGCCGAGAAAGAAATCTCCAGTACCGCGCATCAATACGCTGCCGGTAGGATCGTAGGTCATCGGCTTAGGATGAAAGATGATCGGCTTCGGAAAGAGACCGGCTTCATTGGCAAATTGAATGATTTGCGGCCCCGCAGACGCGGGGTCTGGGATCCCGCCAGCACGCCCGTCAGGAGCGGCCACCAGGTGGACTTCAGTGTTGGTGCGTCCGTCAGCCGTCACGACCAGAGGGTCAGCAATCCACAAGGAAAAATTCCAATAGCGGTCATTTGCGCCGTTCAAAAAACGTACGCGATAGGCTTTGGGCTCGACGTTCATCACCGGGTATGCCACGCCGTTGATGAGCGGCGTATCCATATAGGATTCCGGTGTCGCGGATGGGCCTCCGAAATACGATCCATCCGGAAAGGCGACCACGCCATAGTCGGGGTCTGCGCGCAGCAATCCCGTCGGTGGCTGATACAGCCCATTGGGGTCCATCGCATAATCCCAACGACCTGCGGGATTGAAGGTCGACGCCGCGGCAGCGTCGGCCCCAGCAGCAACCGTCGACTGCCACAGCTGAAACGGTTCGTAGACATGCGGGTACCACAGATCGCCCGGCTTACCCCAAGCGGTGGTGTCCCATTTGGCGTCCTGCACCGCGATATCTGATGGCACGAAAGTCTTGTCTTGCACGACCAGAACAACCTGTTCCAGCAAACGTCCAGGCAAGGCCTTGTTGATGCCGAGCGAGGCATCACCATTGAGTAGCGCCAATTCTGCCGCATCAATAATCACGTAGCCGGCGGCTGCGCCTGCGTAGGCATTTTGGCGGGTCAGTCCGAAAGTATGGTCGTGGTACCACATCAGTCGTGCAGACTGATCGTTCGGCCAATAGAGCCCATATTGTCCATCGCCCGGATCCGGCTGATCCGGTGGGCTATAGGCGCTCGCACCACGCTTGTAGGGCGTTGGATCATTGACGGCTGCGATCCATTGATGCGGCGTACCATCACTGATCCAGGGGCTATCCCCACCGTGCAAATGGAATGCCACACGCGTCTGCGAATACTTCGGTACCACCGTACCGGTTCCAAGCGCGGGCGCTGTGGCCGTAAACGTGACGCCGACCGCATTCTTCGGGGCGCCGACAGTCACAAAATTGGTATCGGCGAGCGTCGCAATCGTGTACTTCGCGCCGGCAATCAGTTGGGTGGCTGCGATAGTCCCGGCGCTTTCGCCGGCGCCCCCTAACGATTCATCCACCGGCATAAACATGTCGCCGTTGCGCGCGGTAACGGTCAGGTTGCCCATCTGATCCAGCGTCGTTGTGGCACCGCCAACCGGCAACAAATTAATCATCTTCAGACGGACGGCCACCCCCTTTTGCGTGACGATGACCGGGCCTAGGTAATGGGGGCTATCGATAGCGTAAATCGGCTCCGTGGTCTCAGGCCAATAGATCGGGCCCGATGCCCCGAGCACGTCGGCTAAGAGCCGCGGTGTCGGTATCGGCAAACCGTAGGCGGATGTCGGCGCTGTCGGCGGGTTGGCAGCGCCCATGCTGGCGGGCCGCTCGGACAATTTGGGATACAGCTGCACGTAACTGCGCTGCAGCGTTTCTCGGGGCAGGTCACTGTGCATGCGTTGGGTATGCTCAACCACACCCATCACGAAACTCTCCGCCCCGGGATAAGACACCGTATCGGGTTCCGCCACGCTGATGTATTGACCGGGCGCGCCGTTGAGAAAAACATTGGCGTTGGCCGACGACAAGCCCGGCAAGGTATCGATGAATTTACGTAAGCCGCCGCTGACCGTGCCCGTGTTCGGATCAACGATCGGACGATCAGTATTGGCGTAGTAGGTGCGGATCGTTGCGGTCGTACAATTTTGCAGCGTTTGGGCCGGCTGCAAGCAGACACGACCTGGCCCCGCGATTGCGCTGTGGAACAGCACGAGACCCAACACCGTCAGTGCCCACTGATCAGAGGTCTTTAACGCCCCACGCAGGCTCGGCATGACTCGGCCAATGAACTCTATCCGTGAGTGTGTCGACATAAGTACCTCCATGTACTTGAGTGGCTGTCACCGATCACTAGGTCGTGAGGGTGCCAACATTCGATCAGTCCCTCGCACGCCATCGTTGTGACGATGGTGTTGGGATCTCCATGGGAGGCAGCATATTTGTCTGCGATTGGCGACGCGAGGTTAAATTAAAGAATGAAGGGGAAAATTTCCGTCTATACGTATAAGCCCTAGTCAATAACGTGCATCTGTGAAAAAAATGAATGCTGTTCAGCCCTCAGCGAGCGCCTATCAACCGCGATAGGATTGTCGTATTGAGAGGACTGGACACTCGAGAGCGCGCAGCGACCGGAGCAGCACGCCACGCTGGCGCCTGCGCTTCGATGGCAGAATGACTAACCGGCCAAGCGCGCCAGCGCCAAGGCCAACACCGCGGCGACGACCGCATCCGGGCCCATGGCGGTTGAATCAATCTGGATGGCATCCACCGCAGGCACCAGCGGTGATGCCGACCGGTTGGCATCGCGCCAGTCGCGTTCCTCGATCTCACGGGAGAGACTCTCGATATCGACCGACAGGCCCTTCGCTTGCAGCTGCAAGAAGCGACGGCGAGCACGTTCAGCGGCACTGGCGGTGAGGAAAATCTTCAGCACCGCGTCGGGAAAAACGACGGTGCCCATATCACGTCCATCGGCGACCAAGCCTGGCGCCGTGGCGAAGGCACGCTGCCGATCCATCAAGGCGCGGCGAACTGCCGGATGCGAGGCGACGGCCGAGGCCCGCGCCCCGCCCTGCTCGGTACGAATCTCCGACGCGATGTCGACCCCGTTGAGGAGGATCGCCTCACCGCCATCCGCCGCCACCGCAAAAACCAGATCCAGTCCTGCCGCGAGCGCCGCGTGCCCGGCTTCATCACGAGGATCAAGACCATTCAACCAGCCCGCATGACCCGTCACGCGATACAGCGCGCCGGAATCCAGCAAATGAAAGCCGAGTGCCTCGGCTAAACGACGCGCCACCGTGCCCTTACCCGAGCCCGACGGTCCGTCGATCGCGACGACCGGAATGCTCACCGGGTCTCGTCGATGGCCAGTCCCGCGCCGCGGGCCAAGCCCGCAAAGCCTGGGAAGGATGTTGCCACGTTAGCCACATCGCCAATCTCGATGTCGCCGCTCGCTCGCAAGGCGGCGATCGCAAAGGACATCGCGATGCGATGATCGCCGTGGCTCGTGACTCGGCCGCCATGCATACCGCCGCCGTGGATGATCATGCCATCCGGCGTCGGCGTTGCATCCGCACCCAAGTGCCTTAAACCCTCCGCCATGACGGCGATGCGATCGCTCTCTTTCACGCGCAGCTCTTCGGCCCCGGTGACGCGGGTCGTACCCTTCGCAAAGGCAGCCGCCACGAACAGAATCGGGAACTCGTCGATCGCGAGCGGCACGAGGTGCTCAGGCACATCAATGCCGCGCAACTCGGTGCGATGGACTTCCAAGTCGGCCACCGGCTCATCGCCCGCCAAACGACGGTTGATCACGCGGATGTCTGCACCCATCAAGGCCAAAATATCGAGGATGCCGGTGCGCGTCGGGTTGATGCCGACATTGCGGATCAAGAACCCGCTTTCCGCCGCCAGCAAGCCCGCCACAACGAAAAAGGCAGAGGAGGAAATATCGCCAGGCACCGTCAGGCGTGTGCCTTTGAGCGTGTGTCCACCGCTCAGTTCGATGCGCCCGCCCTCGGTTTTAACCGGCACGCCGAAGGCGCGCAGCATGCGCTCGGTGTGGTCACGGGTCACCGCCGGCTCATGCACGACCGTCGTACCCTCGGCATACAGGCCCGCGATCAGGATCGCGGATTTGACCTGCGCGCTCGCCACTTCCAAGGCGTACTCGATCCCGTGCAGGGACTGACCGCCGCGCACCGTCACCGGCGGCCGGCCGCCCGTCGTCTCAATGACCGCGCCCATCTGGCGCAAGGGCGTCGCCGCGCGCTCCATCGGCCGCTTGCTCAGTGAAGGATCGCCAATGAGGGTCGCATCAAAGGCTTGGCCGGCCATGAGCCCCATCGAGAGGCGCATCGCCGTACCGGCATTGCCCATATCCAGCGGATGCGTCGGCGCCTTCAGGCCGTGCAGTCCGACACCATCGACAATGACGCGACCAGGACCCGGTCGTTCAATCTGCACGCCCATGGCGCGCATGGCGCCTAGGGTCGCCAGACAATCCTCGCTCTCGAGGAAGTTGTCGACTTCGGTGGTGCCCTCGGCGATACCGCCGAACAGGACCGAGCGATGCGACACGGACTTATCGCCGGGCATCGTGACTTCACCGCGCATGCATCCGCCGTGCGCGACTTTGAACTGGGCTTCTTTCGTCATGTTCTATCCGTCAAAGAATCGTGCGGGGGTAGGACCCCAGCACTTTCAGGAGGGAAGCGACTTGCTTCACCTCAGCCAAGGCGGTGGCGAGCGGCGGCACATCGGCGTGACCGTCGACATCCGCAAAGAATACGTAATCCCATTTTTTGCGCCGACTCGGGCGTGACTCGAGCCGCGACAGGCTGACGCCGTGGCGCGCAAAGGGTTCGAGTAAGCGCACCAAGGCGCCGGCGCCAAGCGTATCGCGCGCCGAGAACAACAGCGTGGTGCGATCCGCGCCCGAGGCCGTCAGCAACTTGCGCCCCACCACAAAGAAGCGCGTGGTGTTGTCGGCGCGGTCCTCGATCTCAGGGACGAGGATATCGAGGCCGTAGACTTCGGCGGCGACCTCCCCGCCGATCGAGGCGGTGCCCTCTTCATCGCGCGCGCGGCGCGCCGCTTCCGCGTTCGAGGAGACCGGTATCCGCTCGACCTGCGGCAGATGCTCGTTCAGCCAACCGCGGGTTTGCGCCAGCGACTGCTGATGACTCACCACACGTTGGATGTCTTCGAGTCGCTTCATCCGCCCCATCAGGTTCTGGCTGATGCGCAACTCCACCTCACCACAGATTTTGAGCGGCGAGAGCAGGAACATATCGGCGGTGTGGCTGACCGTGCCTTCCGTCGAGTTCTCGATCGGGACGACGCCAAAATCAGCCGAACCACTTTCGACTTCGCGGAACACTTCGTCGATCGCGGCGAGCGGGATGGCCCGCACGGAGTGACCGAAGTGTTTGAGCACCGCCTGCTGCGTGAAGGTCCCCTCAGGGCCTAAGAAGGCCACCTTGAGCGGTTCTTGCTGCGCTAAACAGGCAGACATGATCTCGCGGAACAGGCGCACCATCTCTTCGTCCGAGAGTGGGCCTTCGTTCTCCTCGATGATGCGGCGTAAGACCGCAGCCTCGCGCTCCGGGCGATAGAACTCCGCCGTACCGGCGGCTCGCTTCGCCACGCCCACCGTCTGCGCGATGCGCGCGCGCGCGCTGATCAGCGCCGCCAGTTGCCCGTCGATCGAGTCGATCTGGGCGCGGATATCCTCGAGCGCACCCGCCTTCGCAGCGGATTTCGCGCCCTTTGCGCGCTGCGCGTGAGCCGGATTCGCGGGCGTTTTTTTCGAACTGCTCTTGCGAGAGGCCATGAGGGGTTCCTTCAGCCGTGGCGCTGCATGAAATCGTGCATGAAGGCCGTGAGGGCCTGCACGCCCTCCAACGGCATCGCATTATAGAGGCTCGCGCGCATGCCACCCCCCGCGAGCCGGTGGCCTTCCAGGTTCACTAAGCCGGCATCACGCGCTTCACTGAAAAAGACACGATCGAAGCGTGCATCCTGCAACAGGAAGGGCACGTTCATGCGCGAGCGTGCGCGCGGCGCGACTTCATTGCGGTAGAAGCCCCCCGAGCCGTCAATGGCGGCATACAAGCGTGCGGCCTTCTCGGCATTGCGAACGGCCATGGCCGCGACGCCGCCTTCGGCCTTGAGCCACTGAAAGACGAGCCCGGCGAGGTACCAGGCGAAGGTCGGCGGCGTATTCAGCATGGAGCCTTCGCGCGCCTCCACCGTGTAATCCATGAGCGGCGAGGTGCCCGCGCGCGCGCCCTGCAACAGGTCCTCGCGCACAATGACGACGCAGAGACCCGCCGGACCGATGTTCTTCTGCGCCCCTGCGTAGATCACGCCGTGCGCGCCGACATCGAAGGGCTGCGACAAGATGGTCGAGGACAGGTCGGCCACCAAGGGCACATCGACCGAGGGGACATAGCCGAACTCAACGCCACCGATGGTTTCGTTCGGCGTGTAGTGCAGGTAGCGCGACCCCGGGCTCGCCTGAATGGCGGTGCGCTCCGGCACATCGCGGTAGCCGTGCTCGGCGCTGGAGGCCACCACATGGACCTGCGCATGCCGCCGTGCTTCGGCAATCGCCTTGGTCGACCAGATGCCGGTATCGACGTAGTCGACGATGTCCTCGGGTCCGGCCAAATTGAGCGGGATCGCCGCAAATTGCAGCGTCGCCCCGCCGTGCAAGAACAGCACGCGATAATGGGACGGGATTGCGAGCAGTTCCCGCAGATCAAGCTCCGCTTGCGCCACGCACGCCTGGAAGGCCGCGCCGCGATGGCTGACCTCCATGACCGAGAGCCCTGAGCCCTGCCAGTCGGTGAGTTCGGCGCGCACAGTCTCAAGCACGGCACGCGGGAGCATGGCCGGCCCCGCGCAGAAGTTGTAGACCGTCACCGGCTTCAGGCCTCGTCGGTCGACGCGTCCGGTGCCGCGGCATCTGCCGCTGGCGCATCAGGCGCTGCTGCCGCGTCGCCGTCCTCAGCCACCGCGTCCGACTCGACTTCCGGAACGTGTTCCACCGCCGCCAGACAGACCAGCACGTCGCCCTCTTCCACGCGGATCAGGCGGACGCCCTGCGTGTTGCGCGACAGTAGCGAGATCTGATCCACGCCGGTGCGGATCAAGGTGCCGCCGCGGGTGATCAGCATGAGATCATCGGTCATGCGCACCTGCAGGGCGCCCATCATGCGGCCATTGCGCTCGGTGAGCTGCAAGGCAATGACGCCCTGACCACCGCGACCGTGAATCGGGAACTCTTCGGCCAGCGTGAGCTTGCCGTAGCCGTTCTCGGAGGCGGTCAGGATCGGGCCATCGCGCAGCACGATCAGCGAATTCACTTCTGCGCCGTCGCTCAAGGACACACCGCGCACGCCGGTCGCCTCACGACCCATCGGCCGGACATCGTCCTCGGCAAAGCGAATGGCCTTACCGGCGGTCGTCGTCAGGATCACGTCGCTGGCGCCATCGGTGATGTCGACGCCCACCAAGTGGTCGCCTTCATCCAAGCCCAGCGCAATGATGCCGGCCGAGCGTGGCCGCGAGAAGGCCTCGAGCGGCGTCTTCTTGACGGTGCCCTGGCTCGTCGCCATGAACACAAACTTGTCCGCCGCATAGTCGCGGATCGGCAGCATCGCCGTGATCTTCTCGCCTTCTTCCAAGGGGATGAGGTTGACGATCGGCTTGCCACGACCACCACGCCCGTCGGCGAGCGGCAACTGATAGACCTTGAGCCAGTAGACCTGACCGCGGTTCGAGAAGCACAAGAGCGTGTCGTGGGTCATGGCCACGAACAAGCGATCGATGAGATCCTCTTGCTTCATGTCGGTCGCCGCTTTACCGCGGCCACCGCGCACCTGCGAGCGATACACGCCGACCGGCTGCGACTTCGCATAGCCATCCCGCGTCAGCGTGACGACCACGGGCTGGTCTTCAATCAAATCTTCGATCGAGAGTTCCGAGTGATCGATGACGATCTCGGTGCGGCGCTCATCGGCGTATTGCGCCCGAATCGCCACCAGCTCGTCGCGGATCACCGAGAGCAGACGCTCGGGTCGCGCCAAGATGTCCGAGAGGTCACGGATACGCTCCAGCACGTCTGCGTACTCCGCGACGATCTTGTCGCGCTCAAGGCCCGTCAAACGGTGCAGGCGCAGATCCAGGATCGCTTGGGCCTGCACTTCCGAGAGCCGGTATGAGCCGCCATGCAAGCCCAGATCCGCGGTGATGCTATCCGGCCGGACGCGCACGCCCTCGGCGCGCGACAACATCTCCGGCACCGCACCACCCGACCACTCACGCGCCAAGAGGGCGATCTTCGCCTCCGCCGGGTTCTGGGCCGCTTTGATCAGCGCGATCACTTCATCGATGTTCGCCAGCGCCACCGCCTGACCTTCGAGGATGTGGCCACGCTCACGTGCCTTGCGCAGGTCATAGACGGTGCGGCGGGTCACCACTTCACGGCGATGGCGCACGAACGCATCCAAGAGCTCGCGCAGGCCAAGCAAGCGCGGCTGTCCGTCGACGAGGCCGACCATGTTGATACCGAACACGGTCTCCAGCGGCGTGTGCTTGTAGAGATTGTTCAGCACGACATCCGGCACTTCATTGCGCTTCAGTTCGATGACGACGCGCAGACCGTCCTTGTCGGACTCGTCCCGCAGGCCATCCGAACTGATGCCATCGATCACCTTCTCGCGGACCAGATCCGCGATGCGCTCCAGGAGGCGCGCCTTGTTGACCTGATACGGGAGTTCCGTGATCACGATCTGCTGGCGACCACGATCCAACTCTTCGATATGGCTGCGCGAGCGGATGTAGATGCGACCGCGTCCGGTGCGGTAGGCCGAAACGATCTCAGCGGCACCGTTGATGATGCCGCGGGTCGGGAAGTCGGGCCCTGGAACGATCTTCATCAGTTCCGGCAGCGTGATCTCCGGTCGGTCAATGACCGCGATGCAGGCGTCGACCACTTCGCCGAGGTTGTGCGGCGGGATGTTGGTGGCCATACCGACGGCGATACCGGCGGCACCGTTGATCAGCAGATTGGGGACGCGGGTCGGCAACACCGACGGCTCGCGCTCGCTCTCGTCGTAGTTCGGGACGAAATCGACGGTTTCCTTGTCGATGTCGGCCAGCAACTCGTGCGCGAGGCGCGACATACGCACCTCGGTGTATCGCATCGCGGCCGGGAAGTCGCCGTCGATCGAACCAAAGTTACCCTGACCGTCGACGAGCATGTAGCGCATCGAGAACGGCTGCGCCATACGCACCATCGCGTCATAAACCGCGGTATCACCGTGCGGGTGGTACTTACCGATGACGTCACCGACGACACGCGCCGACTTCTTATAGGCCTTGTTCCAGTCCACGCCGAGTTCGTGCATCGCGTAGAGGACGCGGCGGTGCACCGGCTTCAAGCCGTCGCGGACGTCAGGCAGCGCGCGCCCGACGATGACACTCATGGCGTAATCGAGGTAAGACTGACGCATCTCGTCTTCGAGATTGACGTACAGGATTTCGCGTGCGATCTCAGCCATGTAGGAAACGCTCGAAAAGGATCAGGATTAATCGGCGAATACTAGCACAGTAGGCCCTCGTTCCGTAGGTTTTTCAGTCATTTGGGCGCGGCCGGCGTATACTTCGACGCCCCTCTTTCCATGTCCCAACAGAAGCCGCCCATGTCCGCCCAAGTGCTGAACGCAGACCCGGCCGAAATCGAGAAATTTGACGCGCTCGCCGGGCGTTTTTGGGATCCGAAAGGCGAATGGTGGCCGCTGCACGCGCTGAACCCCACCCGCTTAGGCTATGTCGCCCGCGCCTATCCCTTGGCGGGCGCTCGCGTGCTGGATGTGGGCTGCGGCGGCGGCTTGCTCGCCGAGGCACTCGCCGGCGCAGGCGCCCGCACCACGGGCATCGACCTGTCGCCAGCACTCCTCAAAACGGCGGAACTGCACGCCCTCGAAACGGGTGTTGAGGTCGAGTATCTGCAGATCAGCGCCGAAGCGCATGCCCTGACGCATGTCGGCGCCTATGACCTCGTCACCTGCATGGAGATGCTCGAACACGTCCCGGACCCCGCCAGCGTCTTAAACGCCCTCGCCACCCTCGTCCGCCCCGGCGGCACAGTCGTGGTCTCAACGCTGAACCGGACGCCGCAGGCGTTTTTGACGGCTATCGTCGGCGCTGAGTATGTGGCGCGCGTGCTCCCCAAGGGCACCCACGAATACAGCCGCTTTTTGAAGCCCTCGGAGATCGGTCAAGGCGCCCGCGCCGCAGGCCTCGTGGTCGCTGACGTGGCCGGGCTCGCGATGAACCCGCTGACGCGTGAGTTCAGTCTCTCGACCAATGTCAGCGTGAACTATCTGATGCGCTTGGTCCGACCCGCCTGAGGCCGTCTTCAATGACCGGGGCGGCCTTTCCCGGCCGCGACTGCGTTGATTCATGGCGGCGAAGGGTTGCAGATACGGCAAATGCACCAAGATGAAAACGAGGGTCGATGCCATCATAAAATTGGCGCAATGCGTCGATGACTTGCCGCGATTGCGGCGCGATTTCGAGAATCGCGCCAATTTGCGCGTCAAATCGCGGCAACCGAAGGCCTGAATCGCGCCCAATCGTGTCACGTCGCCCAGTCCGTGCACCCTAGGTGCGGCGCAGCGGGTTTTTCAGCCGTTGACGAACACGGTCTCCCAGCACACGCGTGGGTCTCACAACGGCTAGAATGCGCGTCCGCCCGCTTGGCGGTGCTACCCCTGACGCCATGCGCTTGCACGCCCCCACCCTATTCGTTGACTTGGATGGCACGCTGATCGATACCGCACCGGACATGGGCGCGGCGCTCAATGCGCTGCGGGCCGCGTATGCGCTGCCGGCCTTGCCGCTGCCCACCCTGCGATCGTCGGTCAGTCACGGGGCCGCAGGCCTCGTCCGACTCGGCTTTCCAGAGGCCTCAGCCACCGAGCAAGAAGGCCTGCGCTATCGCTTCGTGCACCTGTACCGGGAGCGCCTGACCGAGCACGGCACCGCCCTCTTTGCCGACTTTGCCCCGATCCTGGCGCAATTGGCCGAGCGCAAACGCCCCTGGGGCATCGTCACCAATAAGCCGGGCTGGCTCACGGACCCCTTGCTCGACCAGCTGGCGCTGCCGCACCCGCCGGCCGTCGTGATCAGTGGCGACACGACCGCCGAGCGCAAACCCCATCCCCTGCCCTTGACCACCGCGTGCGCCCAACTGGGCGTCGCGCCGCAGACCTGCCTGTACGTGGGCGACGCCGAGCGCGACATCCAAGCCGCCCGCGCGGCGGGCATGCCCTCGGCGCTCGCCGGTTGGGGCTATTTCGGGGCCGACGACGCCGTCGAGTCGTGGGGTGCGGATTGGCATTTGGCCTCCCCATTGGACCTGGCCGCACCGCTTGGGTTGTCCGCATGAGCGGCACCGCCGCCTTAGAAGACCGACTGGCGCTCGTCTTCACGCCCAGCTCGCGCCGTGCGGCGGTCGAGGCCTTGGACACGGTGGTCGATGAGATCAGCGCAAGTCTCGTGCCGACGCTCGATCACACGGTTGCGCACACGCGTCTCGTCTGGTGGCGCGAGGAAGTCCTGCGCTTAGTGCAAGGCGCGCCGCTGCACCCGGCGACGCGTCGCTTGCATGCCGAGGCACCCCACACCCGCTTTCAACGACTCGAGTCGTTGCTGACGGCAGCGGAGTATCACTTGGCGGGTCATCAGCCCGCCGACGCGCGCGAACTCACCGCGTTGTTTGCGCGCCTGCACGGTGTGCCCGAAGTGCTGCGCGCCGAAGTACTGCACGGCGGACCCGAGCCTCGCCTCGAAACCTTCGGTCTCGCGCTCGGTGAGGTGTTCGGCTACACGGCGTGCCTGAGCGAGGCCTCGGGTGACGACGCCCGCGCTTACGCCCGCGCGCTGCGCGAGGCCTTGGCACGACTCGCGCCGTCGAAGGACTTGGCCAGCGCCGAACGCCCCGGACTCATCCGTGCGGCCCTGATTGCGGAACGCCTTACCGATCACGGTTTACGATCCACCCCGGGCGCTTGGCGCGCCTTATACATCGCCTGGCGCTGTGCGCGCCGGCATCGCTTGGAGCTTCGATGACCCCTGCCGAGATTGCTGCTTTCGCACCCCCCGCCGATCATTTGGCCGGGCGGGTCATCCTCGTCACCGGCGCCACCAAAGGCATCGGCCGCGCCCTCGCGCTGGGCCTCGGCCAGCATGGCGCCACCGTGATTCTGTCCGGGCGCTCCGTCAAAAAACTCGAGAAGGTGTACGACGAACTGATCGCCGCGGGCTGCCCGACGCCGGCGATGCTGCCCTTGGATCTGGAAAACGCGCTCGCCACCCACTACGACGCCGTGGCCGAGGCCATCGGCCACGAATTCGGCCGGCTGGATGGTTTAGTGCACAACGCGAGCCTCTTGCTGACCCGATCGCCGATCAGCCATTACGACGTGCCGACGTGGTGTCGCCTGCTGCAGGTCAACCTGACCGCCACCTTTGCGCTCACGCAGGTGTGCTTGCCACTCTTGGAGAAGAGCACGGATGCCTCGGTCATCATGACCTCGAGCGGCGTGGCGCAGCGGGGTCGGGCTTACTGGGGCGCGTATGCGGTCTCCAAAGCCGGCATCGAAAACCTCGCCGAAGTGCTGGCGGATGAGTACGAGAGCAACCCGTGCATCCGCTTCAACACGCTGAATCCCGGCGCCGTGCGCACCGACATGCGCGCACTCGCGTATCCGGCCGAAGACGCGCTGCAATTGAAGACGCCGGCCGAGATTTTGGGTGCGTACCTCTGGCTCCTGGGACCTGCATCGCGCGGCCACTCGGGCGGTCGCTATCACTGCCAGGTCGGATAACGACGGTCAGCGTGCACTACGGCGTTTCAAAGCCGTGTTTGGCAAACACCGCCCGCGCGGCCGCGGATTCCAAATACGTTTCAAACGCCGCCGCGGCCGGCGCACCGCCTTGTACGCGGGCGATCGGGTAGACGATCGGGGGGTGGCTCGAGGCCGCGAAGGTATCGACGACCCGAACGCGCGGTTCTACCTTTGCGTCCGTCGCGTACACGATCCCGAGCGGGGCTTCGCCGCGCGCAACCCACGCCAGCGCCGCGCGCACGTCGTCGGCCCGCACCAGGTGCGGCTCGACCGCCGTCCAGACCTCGAACGACGTTAAAGCCGCTTGCGCGTAGCGCCCGGCGGGCACTGAATCCGGATCGGCCACCGCCAAGCGGCCACCGCCGAGCGCCGCGACCAGCGGCGCATGCATCCCCAGTTTCACGCGCACCGCGCTATCGCTTGGCGCGATTAACACGAGGCGATTCGCCAGTAAGGGATGGCGACTGCCGGGCACGAGCCGCCGGTGCTGTTCGAGCGTATCCATCCAGACCTGATCGGCCGAGATAAAGAGGTCCGCGTCGGCGCCTGCGTCGATCTGTCGCGCCAGCGTGCCGCTTGAGGCGAAGGACACTTTGACTGCAGTCCCCGTCGCCTTCTCGTAGGTGGCCGCCAGTGCTTGCAGGGATTCGGCCAATGAGGCCGCCGCAAACACCGTCAACGTTTTAGCTTCCGCCGCCGTGGCCAAGGCCATGACCGCCAATAGCCCGACGGCCGCGAGTTGGATTCGAGCTGGAACACGCATGGCAAACACTCCTCGAGTCGACCTCAATGGCCGACAGCCGCCAGAGACCGACCCACGCTCAGTCGCGCGGCGAACGACCGCGCGGGCCGCGGCTCGGCCCGCGGCCGGCACCGCCTGAGCGGCCACGGCTACCCGCGCCATCCCCTCGGCTCGGTGGACGGGCCGCACGCGCGGCATCGCGCGCCGCATCCGACGGCGCCACCAGACCGAGCGCCCGATAAATCGCATCGCGCGCTTCGCCCTTGAGCTCCATCGAGCGGGCCCGCGGCACGTTGCGATCCAAGATCACCGGACCGTATTGGATGCGCAGAACGCGGCTCACTTCAAAGCCCGCAGCCAAGACGAGGTTGCGTAAGTCGCGGCCGTGCGCACGGCGCACCTGCAATTCGATCCAGCGATTCCGGCCTTCGCCGCCGGCGAGCGTGGCCGCCAAAATCTCAAAGGGTCGCTCCGGCTGTGCCGCCGCCAACCCGGCGAGCGATGCGAGCCACTCTTCCGAGGGCTCACCGGCAATGCGCACCGCGTAGACCGAGACGATCTCGGCGTGCTGCCGGCCGGCCGCTTCGCGCAGCTTGCCGTCGGTGGTGAAGACCTCAAGCCCACCGTCGGTGGGCGCGAGCGGTGACAGGGGTAGCCAGCGTCGGCCCCGGATCTGCGGCAGGTGCTCGTAGGTGGAGACCGCCGTCTCGCCCGGGGCCGCCGTTTCAGACTTCAAGGGCTCACCGGTCGGACGGTGATAAATCAGCACCAGGTCCTCAGGCGCCGAGCGCTCGAGCCGCAATTTGCGGCCGTCGATCGCGATCGTATCGTCGGCATCCACGCGGGTGCCGAGTTCGGCGACCCGACCGTTGACGGTGATGCGGCCGGCGCGGATCCAGTTCTCGGATTCACGGCGCGAGGCCACGCCCGCCGCGGCGAGGACTTTCTGCAACCGTTCGCCGGCCATCAACCCGCCTCAGCGGCGGCAGGCGCGTCGGGCGTGAGCTCCGCCGCGGCAACGCCCGCGGCGGCCGCGTCGGCGTCGGCTTCAACCTCGAGATCGCCCGTGGCGACGAGTTCCGCCTGGATCTCGGCAGCCTCCGGCAACTTTTCCGCGAACTCGAGCTGTACGCCGAGCGACTCGACGTCCTTGAGCTGCGCCAAGGTGGGCAGATCATCGAGGGTCCGCAAGCCGAAGTAATCCAAGAACGCGCGCGTCGTCGCCAGCAGTTCAGGGCGGCCCGGCACTTCGCGGTGCCCAATCACGCGCACCCAGTCGCGCTCGATGAGCGTACGGATGATATTTGGGTTCACGGCGACACCGCGGATGTCTTCGATCTCACCGCGGGTGATCGGCTGACGATAGGCGACCAGCGCCAAGGTCTCCAAGAGCGCGCGCGAGTACTTGGCGGGCCGTTCGGCCCACAAGCGTGAGACGGGACCTGCGTACGCTTCACGCACCTGGATGCGCCAGCCACTCGCTACTTCCTGTAATTCCACGCCGCGGCCCACATACGACTCGGTGAGCGCCGCGATCGCGGCGTCGATCTGCTCGAGTTCCGGCCGATCAAACTCATCAAAGAGTTCCCGCAACTCGACCGCCGGCAAGGGTCGACCCGCGGCGAGCAGCGCCGCTTCGATCACGTTTTGGATATCTGGCTCAGTCATAGGTAAGCGTCCTCAATCCCGGACCGGTCCGGGGTCTCAGCCGACGCAGCCGTCGGCGGGGTGGCGGCATCATTGGCCGCATCCATGGCGGGGCGACCCTGGGCGGGACGCACGTGCAGTGGACCGATGCCATCGCCTTCGGCTTGCACGAGGTCTAACAAACCCTCGCGCACGAGTTCGAGCATGGCGATGAAGGTGACGGTGACGCCCATGCGTCCCTCCTCCACCGCGAAGAGCGACGAGAAGCTGACGAACTCGCCGGTGTTGAGCCGCGCTAAGATCTCGCTCATGCGCTGGCGCACCGAGAGACGCTCGCGCGTCACGGTGTGGTGGGCGAACATCGCGGCGCGCTGGATCACGTCCTTGAACGCGAGCAGCATTTCTTTGAGGGTCAGATCGGGCAAGGGTTTGACCACCTTGCGCTCGGTGATCTCTGCCGAGGCGAGGTACACGTCGCGGTCGACCCGCTTGAGCGTATCGATATCCTCGGCGGCCTTCTTGTAGCGCTCGTACTCTTGCAGACGACGCACGAGTTCGGCGCGCGGATCGTCCTCCTCGGACTCGACCGACGAGGGGCGCGGCAGCAGCAGGCGCGACTTGATCTCGGCGAGCATCGCCGCCATCAGCAAGTACTCACCCGCCAGCTCCAACTCCAGCGTCTGCATCAGATCGATGTACTCGAGGTACTGACGCGTGATCTCAGCGATCGGAATGTCGAGGATGTCGAGGTTCTGCCGGCGGATCAGGTACAGCAGTAGATCGAGCGGACCTTCAAAGGCTTCCAAGAAGACTTTCAGCGCCTGCGGCGGGATGTACAGATCCTTCGGCGGCTCAGTTAAGGGCTCACCATCGACGATCGCAAAGGGCATCTCGCCCTGCTGCGGATTCGGCAAGGGGATCTGCTCGACCAAGGGCAACGGGCCTTCCGCGAGTGCGGCGGCCGCGGCGGCTGCCGCGTCTTCGGCGACCAAGGTCGCCAAGAGTTCGGCGCCCTCGCGGGCGTGTGCCTCGTCGCTGATCGCGTCTGCGGCCGGGGCGTCGGCGGCTGGCGTCTCGTTGGACTGCATCAGCGGTACTCAAGGCCGATGGCGCCGCGGACTTCATCCATCGTGTCGCGGGCCGCATCGCGCGCCTTCTCGCAACCATCCATGATGATCTCGCGGACCGCGTCGCGGTTTTCTTCGTACTCACGCGCGCGGCTGCGGATCGTTTCGATCTCGACCACCACCGCATCCATGAGCGGCTTCTTGCACTCGATGCAGCCGATGCCGGCCGAGCGACAGCCCTCGGCAGCCCACTGGCGCGTCGACTCGGGCGAGTAAATCTTGTGCAGATCAAACACCGGGCACACGTCTGGATTACCGACATCGGTGCGGCGCATCCGCGACGGGTCGGTCTTCATGGCCTTCAGCTTCTTGGCGACCGAGTCGGTGTCCTCACGCAGGCCGATTGTGTTGCCGTAGGACTTGGACATCTTGCGGCCATCGAGGCCCGGCACTTTGGGGGTCGCGGTCAGGAGCACTTCCGGCTCCGGCAGAATCATGCGGCCCGTGCCCTCCAGATAGCCTTGCAGGCGCTCTTGGTCGGCGATGGTCAGGTGGGCGTTGCCCGCCAGCAGCACGGCCGCCTTGTCGAGGGCGCTCTCATCGCCCGTGGTCTGATAGGCGCGGCGCAGTTCGCGGTAGAGCTCCGCCGTCTTGCCCCCTAAGCGCTTCAAGGCCTTTTCGGCCTTCTCTTCAAAGCCCTTCTCACGGCCAAAGAGGTGGTTGAAGCGGCGGGCCACTTCGCGGGTGATCTCCACGTGCGCGACCTGATCCTCACCCACCGGCACGTATTTCGGCCGATAGAGCAGAATGTCGGCGCTCTGCAGCAGCGGGTAACCCAAGAAGCCATAGGTCGCGAGGTCCCGCTCTTTGAGCTGCTCCTGCTGATCCTTGAAGGTCGGCACGCGTTCCAACCAGCCGAGCGGCGTGATCATCGACAGGAGGAGGTGCAGTTCGGCGTGCTCGGGCACCTTGGATTGGATGAACAAGGTTGCCGCTGAGGGGTTCAAGCCCGCGCCCAGCCAGTCGATCACCATCTGCCAGGTGTGCTCCTCGATCTGCGAGGTGTCCTCGTAACCGGTGGTCAGCGCGTGCCAGTCGGCAATGAAGAAAAAGCACTCGTGCTGGTACTGCAGGTCGACCCAGTTCTTCAGGGCACCGTGGTAGTTGCCGAGGTGCAGCGCACCGGTGGGGCGCATGCCTGAGAGGACGCGGGCGTTGTTCGAGGGTGTGGCCAAGGAAACGGACTCCGACAGAAGACGGGAGGATTCTACGGAATGAGCGCGAGGACTGCGCTCTGGATCCAGCCGACGAAGGGGGTCAGCACGGAAATGATGCCCTGGCCCTCCAGCAGCAGCAGAGCGATCACGATCCATTGACCGTAGGGTTCGACGCGGACGAGTTGGCGGGCGGCCGGTAAAGGCAGCACACCCATGAGGATCCGGCCGCCGGCAAAAGGCGGCACGGGCAAGAAATTGATGGCGGCAAAGAAGGCGTTGATCTGCAGGCCCGCCTTCGCCATCTCGATGATCCAGTAGGCGATCGTGCCGTGACCGAAGACGCCCCGGATCGCCAAGGACCCGCCGAGTACGGCCCAGCCCCAGGCCATCAACACGCCAGACAGGGGCACCACGGCGGAAACGATCGCGAGATCCACGCGCGGGTGGGCAAAGTTGCGCGGATCGATCCGCGAAGGCTTGGACCAGCCGAACAGAAAGGGCAACTTGAAGACCAGCATCAAGACCGGCAAGGCGAGCGTGCCCACGGGGTCGGCGTAATCCAGTGGGTTCAGCGAGACCTTACCGCGCACCGCCGGCGTCGGGTCCCCTAAGGCGACGGCCACGCGTGCCCGCGCGATGGTCGGCACGGTGACGGCCAAAAGCCAGGGCAACACGATCACAGAAATTGCGCGAAGTACCTGCCCTAAATCCATGAATTTATTCTTTTATCCTGTGTACGCTCGCGCCTCGAAAGGCGCCTGCCGCGGGACGCGATCGCGTATCTTACCGAATAACCGCGAGGGGGCGGGGCTAGGCTTCGATGCCGAGGCTTTTGGGGTCGCCCTTACCGAGGCGCACCACACTGACCCCACCGACCAGGTCCAGCACGGTGGTGGGATCGAGGCCGCAGACGCCGTTGTCGAGCACCAACTCCACCCGCCCGTCGAGCCGATCCGCAATCTCGGTCGGATCCTGCAGCGGATACTCCTCCCCCGGCAGCACGAGCGTCGTGCTCATGAGCGGCTCCCCCAACTCCTCGATCAGCAGATGCGCGATCGGATGGTCGGGGATACGGATACCGATGGTGCGCCGCTTCTCGTGCATGAGTCGCTTCGGCACTTCGCGGGTCGCCTCCAAGATGAACGTGAAGGGCCCGGGCGTACCGAGTTTCAGCAAACGGTACTGCCAGTTCTCCACCCGTGCGTACTTGGCGATCTCGGCGAGGTCGCGACAGACCAGGGTGTAGTGGTGGTTTTTCCCCACGCCACGGATTCGAGCCACCCGCTCCATGGCCTCCTTGTCCTCCATCAACCAGCCCAGCGCGTAGCAGCTGTCGGTGGGATAGGCGACGACCGCCCCCTTGCGCATCGCCGCCACGGTCTGGCGGATGAAGCGCACCTGGGGATTTTCGGGGTGCAAATACAAAACGTCGGTCATGTCGCGAAAATGCCTTACTGAATCCCGCTATCATACGCCCCTCCCCTGGGGCCGCCCCCCGTAAGTACACGCATGTCAGCCTTAACCGATCTCCTCCCCGTTCTTGCCTTCTTCCTGACCTACAAGTTCGCCGACATCTACACCGCGACCGTGGTGCTGATGTTCTCGACCCTCGCACAGGTCGGTTACACCTGGTTCAAGACCCGCCAGATCCCAAAGATGACGCTCTGGTCGAGCGTCCTGCTGCTCGGCTTCGGCGGCGCCACGCTCTACTTCCACTCGCCTGCCGCGCTGATGTGGATGCCGTCGGTCCTCTACGGCACCCTCGCCGCGCTCTTTTTAGCCTCCCACTTCACGCCCGCCACGGTGCTCGAGCGCGTCGCGGGCAGCCAACTGGAGGCACCGAAACGCATCTGGGCCGTGGCCAATGGCAGCTGGGTGCTGTTTTTTATCGCGCTGGGGCTCGTCAACTACTGGGTCTTGAGCCACTACGGTCTAGACACCTGGGTGCGGTTTAAGCTCATCAAAGTCGGCCTTGTGTTCGTGTTCGCGATCGCGCAGGCCTTTTGGCTGGCGCGCCATGCGACGCCACGCGCCGAGACCCCCGTTTAAGGTCGCCGGAGCCGCGCTATGCTGTACGTGATCATTGGTCGTGACGTGCCCGAGTCGCTGGACCGCCGCCGTGCCGCGCGACCGGCTCACCTGGAGCGCCTGAAAGCCTTGGTGGACGCCGGCCGCCTGTTCGTGGCCGGCCCCATGCCCGCCATCGACTCCCCAGACCCGGGACCTGCAGGCTTCAGCGGCAGCGTGATCATCGCGGAGTTCGCGTCACTCGACGACGCCCGCGCCTGGGCTGCTGACGATCCCTACCAGCACGCCGGCGTCTACGCCAGCGTCGAGGTCCACCCCTACAACAAGGTGTTACCATGAGCGGACGGCCTGAGCGTATCCGCACCTTGCTGGAGGCGGCGTTCGCGCCGACCGAACTGGAGGTCATCGACGACTCCCACCACCACGCCGGTCATGCCGGGGCGGCGGACGGAGCCGGGCACTTTCGCGTGCGGCTGCGGTCAGAGTCCTTGAAGGGCCTGACCGTCCTCGCCCGTCACCGTCGGGTGTACGACGCGTTGGCCTCGATGATCCCGAACGAGATCCATGCACTCTCGATCGACGCACAAGCGCCGGCCGAGGGTGTGGGTAAAGACTGACCGACCATTGCACTCACGAGGAACTTGAGACATGACGACTCGGAAATTGATGCCGCTGGTGCTTGCCTTCTCGGCGCTCGCCATCGTCGGCTGCAAGCCGCAGACCAAGGATGGCGCGAAGGATGCTCCACCCGTTGCGACCGTCAACGGTAAGCCCATCTCGGCGGCTGCCTTCCAGGTGTGGGTCACGGCCCAGACCAACAAGAAGGTGGAAGAGCTCACCCCAGAACAGAAGAAGGACTTGCTGAAGGGCCTCGAAGGCCTCTACGTCAGCGGTCAGGAAGCGGACAAGCAGAACGTCGCCGGTGACGCCCAAGTCGCCGCGCGCATCGAACTCGACCGCTTGAACGTGTTGGCCACGACGCTGTTCCAGAACTACGCGAAGTCAAAGACGCCAACCGATGCGGACCTGAAGGCCGAATACGACCGTCAGATCGCCGCGATGCCGAAGGCCGAGTATCACGCCGAGCACATCCTGGTGAAGGACGAAGCAACCGCCAAGGAAGCCCTCGCACAGCTCGCCAAGGGTGCGAAGTTTGAAGACCTCGCCAAGAAGCTCTCGACCGACACCGGCTCGAAGGAACAGGGTGGCGATCTCGGCTGGTTCACCACCGACAAGATGGTCCCTGAATTCTCGGCTGCGGTGACGCAGATGAAGAAGGGCGAAGTGTCGAAGGAAGCGGTTAAGAGCCAGTTCGGCTTCCACATCATCAAGCTCATCGACACGCGTGAACTGACGCCGCCGGCTTTCGATCAGGTCAAGGATCGCCTCGGCCCAATCATCCAGCAGCATCAGGTGCGCGACTACATCGACTCGCTCAAGAAGAGCGCGAAGATCGAAGAGAAGCTGTAAGCCACAGCGCTCCCGGAAGGGACATCAAGGGGCCGATCCGGAAGGATCGGCCCCTTTTTTATTGGTTAAATTTAACCAAATTTATTTCCCATATGAATCAGAAAGTTAGTCGAATTTATTGACCTGAGGGCATCTCGTGAGATCATTTTTGGGTTGATTAGACCCAATTTATGCGGCCTAATCGGACTCGCTTGTGGTGAATTCTAACCAAATTTAGACAAGCCAGAGGCGCTCCTAGGTCCTATTTGCCACTTACTCCTAGGTTTGACTCTGATCGCACAACGGCGAGTCATTCAGTACGAATTGGCTCGTCGGCTCTAATTACCATCGCCAGGAGATCCGATAAATGACGAAAAAAACTGCATTTAAGTCTTCATCTGCGCCGCGTCGCTCTCATATGGCAGCGACAGGTCTATTAGCCGCATTCGTTGCTTCCACGTCCCTCGCTACACCTAACGATATTGATTCTCTGGTCGCACGATTTGGACCGAGACTGTTGCTCGTAGGCCCCTTGACGAAAATTAACTCGCCGACTCATTCCGCCGAAATACTGGGACAGCAGTTCCAAATCGAAACGGGAAACACCCTCCTCGAGCAAACCAACGTAGGAAGCGTAGTCGCGGTTATCGGCAAGATTGATGCCAATGGATTGATTGATGCATTGAACGTAGAAAACCTGCAACCCAGTGCAATTGACGGTGCAACCGGCGTGCTTCTCAGCGGCGTCATTCACACAAATAATCCGTTAACTGGGCACGCGACTCTCGGAACAACACAACTGGACTATGCGCAGACTTTATCTGGGGGTCCGTCACCGATTAGAAGCGGTCAATTAGTCCAGATCAGAGGGGTAAGCTATCGAGCGAACAATCTTGTCGTGGCACACACTGTCAATTCAATATCAGTGTCCTCTAACAACTCCAAATCGTCTTACGGCGGATCAATGGGCTCGGGGCTTTCTGCTCTTGGAGGTTCAATGGGATCTGGTCTAGCTAGCAAGGGCGGATCAATGAGCTCAGGAAGTCTTGCCGTTACCGCAAAAGCCGGATCTATGGGTTCCGGGCTCGCGACAGGTAGTTCAATAGGATCTCACGTCGTCGCTCTTGGTGGATCAATGGGATCAGGCATTGCGTCAATCGGACGACCAAGCGGTTCGACGATCCCCGTTGTGATCGCGAAAGGCGGCTCCATGGGATCGGGTTTAACGCGAGGGGGATCAATGGGCTCAGGGTTGAGCAATTTAGGTGGCTCCATGGGATCGGGCATCACGCTCCCAGCGAAGTAGTCTCGACATAGGAAACGACTTCCGACGTTTGCTATCGGTAGTTCAAATATTGCCATGAGTGAAAATCGACCGGGTCGGCGTTCTTCAGCTGACCCGGTCAGTTATGGCCTAATTAGGAATTCGAAGCAGGAGATTGCAGTGTTGCCGGAACAACTAGAAACGGGTCATTCAAGGCGAGAGGCCTTGCTAGCGGCTATGTCGGCCATGCAGCCGATCGCTGCGTTACTGTTAGAAGCGGGTGTCAGCTATCACGACATGATGAAGCTAGTTCGGCGAGCTTATGTCGACGAGGCTGCTGCGCGGCAGAGAGCCGCCGGATCTAGACCGACTATTTCTCGTATCGCCGCTTCAACGGGCTTGTCCCGCCCCGACGTAAGTGACGCCCTGTGTGCGCCACCGATTCCCATTAGCGCGAGTGAACTTGCCCCGCGCGCTGGCGATCGGATACTTGCAGGCTGGAAGAACGACCCAGATTTTCTTCGTCCAGATGGAACGCCACTCCCGTTAGCCTATATTGAAGGTGATATCAGTTTTACTACACTTGTTAAGCGACATGGGCCGGATATTCCACCCCGCGCGATGCTTAAAGAGCTATTAGGATCCGGACATGTGCACGCTGTAGGTAACGACCAGTACGTACCCGTGGCGAGTGATCGATCTACATTTGAAACTCGAGCTGAGTCGATCATGAATTTCGGGCCGAAAATGAATGCGCTTGGATCCACGCTCGTGCGCAACATCATGCGCGGCCCCGATGATGGACTTTTCGAAACGCTTTCCGTAGCAACTAAAGTCGCACCTGCACTCTCTCCAAAAATCAGTCGAGAATTGGAGCGTCGATGCAGAACTTTCGCTCAAGCGATCGATCGATTCTTGATCGATCAAGAATTAACTGATCAAAATATTGCCGATGAAAAACACCACTCGATGGGTGTTGTCTTAGCTGTTGTTGAACGCGTACCGGAAAAGGATCTACCAAAAGCCCGGAGAGGCCAATCATGACTCTTCGAGTGGTAGGTCCATCAATGAATAGATTCGAAAGCACAAGCCATTCAACGGAAAGTCTTTTGCACGAAGTTGCGGCCTTATGCGCAGTAAACCGAATTCCCGAGAGAGAGGCGATAGAGCTTTTCTCTACGGCCTTTCGTAACGAGCAATCTCGGTATGCCGGAGAAAAACCGGAACAACCGGAAATATTTATCGCCGCACAGGTGTTGAGCGAATGGCATCAAAATCCAGAATTTTTATCCCGAAATGGGACCCCGCGTGAGCTTTCGGAATCGAGCGGAGAATTTGATGCATTGTGTAAATCAACAAGAATCCTATCCAATCCTACCCAAATTCTAGATCTTCTAATTCACGCCTCCGCCGTCAAGAAAAACGGCGATCGGTTAGAAGCGCTACGCCGAGAAATTATTATCGGCGACTCACATCCGGCAGCAGCGGCTCGGGCAATTCGACTCGGCGCGGCATTCCTTTCGACACTCAAACACAACCTCACACGAAGCGTTAGGCAACCACCAAATTTTGAACGCACAGTGGTAATGCCATTCTTCTCGCAGCGCCATATACCGGCTCTAATGGGCTACCTAAGCGTGCATGCACAAGCTTTGCTCGAAGATTTAGATTCGTGGATGGAAAGACGCACGTCGGATGACGACGGAACGGAAGTCGGCGTTGGGATCTACTTCTTTAAACGAAGCGCGTGAACATTTTTTATGGAGCAAGCATCCGCTTCAGTTCGTCCTCGCCGATAACAGCTATTCCGAGCTCTTCTGCTTTCGCCAGCTTAGATCCTGCATCCGCTCCAGCGACAACATAGTCTGTCTTCTTAGACACAGACCCCGTCACCTTTCCGCCGTGCTTGCGAATCAACGCTTCAGCATCTGAGCGCCCAAGGGTTGGCAAGGTTCCGGTACAGACAAAGGTCTTGCCAGAGAATGGCAGATGTTCGCCCAGTGAGCGGGTCTGTGCTTCCCAGAGCACGCCCAACGCCAAGAGTTGATCGACGACGTCCGCGAGGCGGGCGTCATCTAAGAAATTGCGGATCGACTCTGCGACGACCGGGCCGACATCCGGCACCGCTTGAATCTGCTCTAAGGATGCAGCGCGCAAGGGCGGCAAGTCGCCGAAGTGCTCAGCAAGCGCCAGTGCCGTCGCCTCCCCTACGTTTGGAATGCCGAG
>CAIRLC010000035.1 GCA_903879335.1 uncultured Pseudomonadota bacterium | reverse complement strand
TCGCGCAAGAGTGCCGACTCGACGGCTGAATTCCTCGTCTCACGCGGCATCCGTGCGGCGGCTTATCACGGGGGGATGAGTGCCGAGGACCGTGCACAGACACAGGATCGGTTCATTCGGGATGATGTGGATGTCGTCTGTGCCACGATTGCCTTTGGGATGGGCATTGATAAGTCGAATGTCCGTTACATCATTCACCGCGACATGCCCCGCTCCGTCGAGGGCTATTACCAGGAGATCGGGCGCGCCGGCCGCGACGGCGCGCCCGCTGACTGCATCCTCTTCTACTCTTGGGCCGATGTGGTGGCGCTCGATGCGATGGCGGCGGCCTCGCAGAGCGATGACGAGTCGCTGCTGGAGCAGCAGCGGGCGACAGTGCGGCGAATGTATGGGCTTGCCGATGGCACGGGCTGTTTGTGGCGGGGACTGGTTGCTTACTTCGACGAGTGGATCGAGGATTGCGGGACCGCCTGCGCCGTCTGCGCGAACGTCGATGTGGTGGCGGACGCCAAGACGCGTCCGGCGCCGACACGCAGCCGTCGCAGCGCATCGCCCCCACCGGCAGTCAGCGGTACATCGCAGGCACCGCCGGTTGAATCGGAGGATGAGGGGCTCTTTGAGCAACTGCGAGCGCTTCGAAAGTCGCTCGCAGACGAACGCGGTGTGCCGGCCTATGTGATCTTCAGCGACCGCACCCTGCAGGACATGGCGCTCAAACGTCCGACCGACGCGCACGCTATGCTCAGTGTGCATGGCGTCGGCGGCACCAAACTCGTGCAGTACGGGGCCGCTTTCCTCGACCTTATCGCGACGGTGACCTCGCCATCGCCGCCTTGATCGCCGCGTCAGCGAGCGGCTGCATGACCTGATAGCCGGCGACATTGGGATGTACGCCGTCTTCGGAGTATTTGAGCGGCAGGCCGCCGTGTTCATCGCTCAACGCGCTGTGGTAATCCACGTAAACAAAATGTTCACGGCGCGCGTAATCGCGCAGCCAGGCATTCACCGTGCGGATGGTGGCAGCGACATCATGAATCTCCGGTGACCAACCAAAACCGGCCGCGGGCGGGATCGATGCGAGGATCACACTGATGTGCGCGGCGCGGGCGGTGTCGGCCATGGTGGCCAGATTGTCTTCGATCTGTTTGACGGTGGTCGGGCCGCGGTTACCGGCCACGTCATTCGTGCCGCCCATGATGTGGACCACCGCGGGGTGGTTGTGGAGAACGTCCGCCTTAAAACGCACGATCATCTGCTCGGTGGTTTGACCACTGATGCCCCGGTCGAGGTGCTGCGCATCAAACGCGTTCGACAGCGCCACTTTCCAGCCCTCGGTGATCGAGTCACCGAGGAAGACCACACGCTGAGCGGTGGCCTTCGGCAATGCGGCATTCTCAGCCTGATAGCGGCAGCGCTGTCCCCAATCCGACGCCAGCCATTCTTTCATCCAGGCCCCGTACCAGTCGCTCGTGGCCTTGTGGGCGGCGGTGGGATGGAGGGGCACGCCGGCGCAGGGATCGGCGACGACACCGACGGCGGTCGGTTCCGCGTGCGCCCCACAGGCCCACACGGCACTGAGGAGGCCAGCGATCACAAGCCGGGTCATGCGAGACAAGCCGAGGGTGGGTCGGTACATGGCAGTGTCCTCAAAATGCCGACCAGATGTCGGTGGCGGATAGGATGGCGATGGACCCTAATGATAGTACGACGTCGGATGCCGAGGGGGAGGCACCGCGTGATCCGGGGTTTCCAGAAACGCTCGTCATGCGCCACACTCCGGCGATCAGTCGGTCCGCGGGAGTGAGCGTCATGCACGGCAGATGCCTGAATGGGTTGTTCGCGGTGCTCGCCGTGGGATTAAGCATCGCGCAATTAAGCGTTGCCGCCTCTCCCCCAACATCGGCGCTCGCGGTGCACGTGGAGACGGGCGATCTTCGGGGCACCCTGACCGCCGGCGGTGCCCGCGCGTGGTACGGCATTCCGTACGCGGCCCCGCCGGTAGGCGATCGGCGCTGGCGAGCGCCTGGCAGAGCACCGGCATGGTCCGATGTGCGGGACGCCAGTCACGCCGGCTCCCCCTGCGCGCAGCCGAGTACCGCGGCGGATGGATCGGTGACGATCGCCGGATCTGAGGATTGCCTCACGCTGAACGTGTTTCATCCACCCGGCGCCATCGATCGGGCGCTGCCCGTCATGGTCTGGATTCATGGTGGCGGTCAGCTCTACGGCACCGGCGCGACCTACGACGGCACGCAACTCGCCATCAGTCAGAACGTCGTCGTGGTCACGATCAACTATCGCCTCGGACCGTTTGGCTGGTTTCATCACCCGGCGATCACCGGCACGGGGCCACAGCGCAGCACGGGTCAGTTTGCGCTCCTGGATACCATCGCGGCTCTGAAGTGGGTGAAACGCAATATCGCCGCCTTCGGGGGCGATGCACACAACGTCACGCTGTTCGGTGAATCGGCCGGTGCGCAGAACGTCTATGCGCTGCTCTTTGCGCCGTCGGCCCGCGGTCTCTTCCAGCGCGCTATCGCGGAGAGCGGCGGATTCTGGAACATGCATCTGGATCAGGCCGTGAATGCGCGCGACGCGACCGTACCGGGTACGCCGCTCAGCGCGCACGAAGTGGTGAATACGCTCCTGGTGCAGCAAGCGCGTGCGGCCGACCGTGCCGCGGCGACGCGGCTGCAGACCACGCTGTCACCGCAGGCGCTCGCCGCCTGGTTGCGCCGACTGTCGGCCGCCGATGTGTTGGCGGCCTACCGCGGTGCGCCGCACCTCGAATACGACTTCCCCAGCGTGGTCTATGACGGCGTGCTGCTGCCGCGCATCGATCACCGCCGCGCGCTCGCGCAGCAGCCGCACCTCGTGCCACTCCTGATCGGCGGGAATCAGGATGAGCAGAAGGCCTACCTGTGGTCGGATCCCGCGTATGTGGCGAGCGACAGCGGACGCCTGCAGATCCGCGATGCGGCGCGCTACGAGACCGTGAACCGGCTGTATTCCGACTGGTGGAATTTCACCGCCGTGGACGATCTGGCGAGCAGACTGCGCAGTCCGGTCTATGCCTACCGCTTTGCGTGGAACGATGCGCCGACGGCGCCGGATGATCTGAAAGCCCTGTACGGCTCAGCGCATGGGCTGGAACTGGCCTTCGTCTTCGGGGACTTCCGCTTCCAGTTCATCCACGACGAGTTACCGGAGGGCGAGACCCCGGCGCCGCCGCATCCGCTGGCGGGGCTCTTCCATCCGGGCAATGTCGGGAGTCGGACGCGCATCTCGGAGGCCATGATGGCCTACTGGGGCGAATTTGCCCGCCGCGGCCAGCCCGGCCGCGGCGGCCGTACCGATCTGCCTGAGTGGCCGGCGTTTGCGCAGGCGCAGCAGAAGCTCGTCTTTGGCAACGGCACACTCAGTTTTGACGCCACGCGCCTGACAGAGGATGAGCTGATTCGGCGGGTGTGGTCCGCGCCGGGATTGGCGACCGAGGAGCGGTGTGCTATCTACCTCGACAACGTCATGTACCCGCGCTATCCGGTGAAGGAACTGCAGGCGCATGGTTGCCGCTGAATGTCAGACCCCGCGGTTCGACCGGACCGTCGCGGAGAAGGACCCCGTGGGGCGCGCCGGTCCGCGCGCTGATCGTTGACTGAGAGGAAGTGTATGAATTTTTCCGATTCCATCGCGGCCTGTTTTGGCAAGTACGCTCAGTTTGACGGGCGGGCCTCCCGCAGTGAGTACTGGTGGTTCTTTCTTTTCAATCTGCTGGTGAGTGTGTTCTTGAGGCCCACGTCGGCGGGCCTCTACCTCATCTTTGCCCTGGTGGTTTTCATCCCGAGCGTCTCGGTGCTGGTGCGGCGTCTGCATGACGTCAACAGGAGCGGCTGGAACTACTGGTGGGTCCTGACCATCGTGGGTGCGATTCCGCTGGTCATCTGGTTGGCCACGCCGGGAGATGGCGATGAGAACCGCTACGGTCCAGCGCCCTAGTCGGCCGATCACGTGCTGACCGGCGAACGGCTGCTCGCGTGACGCGGTACGGTCGCGGTGTCGGGGCCTCAGCCCGTCAGCGTGTAGGCGATCGTCGCTAAGCGACCGCGCTTGCCGCTGAGGGTCAGGAGTTCCTCGGTGGCGAGCGGCGCCAGCAGAAAGGGTTCGGCGGTGAGGACCACCGCGCTGTCACAGGCCAGCCGTGTCTCGGGGCCGGTCGGGATGTCCCGGTTGGGCACGAAGTCGGCGGTGTCGGGATAGTGATCGGTCAGGATGAGGTAGCGGCAGGCGTCCCGCCATGTTGCGCAGGGCTTGCTGGATATCCTGATTCCTGAGGTGCTGCAGTACCTGCCGGACGAGATAAATATCGGCGATCGGCGGTGACTCCGTAATGACATTGAGCACACGAAAATCCACGCCGAGCGGTGCGTATTTTTCTCTGTTATAGGCGATGACATTGCCGGCAATGTCGCACGCGGTATAGGGGCCAAAGAGGTCGCGAATGTGCGAACCGACCACAAAATCACCGCAGCCGATATCCACCACACTCGGTTTGTCAGATCCGTCCGAGGCGGCCGGGAACTTGGCGTTGATGAACTGCCGCAAGGCCGTCGCGTACGGCGTGATGATGGTGTCGGAGCGGGAGCCTGAGCCGGAATTGAAGCGGTGGCTTCCGTCCGCATGACCCCATTCGCCCTCGGCATAGATCTTTTCAAACACGGCGCTGGTCGACAGATGCTGGTAGCGCTGCCACGACTTGCGGTGGCGGCGCGACCGAGCCCATTGCCGCAGTTGATTAACGAGCTTGAGGAACATGTTCACGCGTGATCCGTGCTGATGGGACCCTATGAAAGGTAAACCTTGATGACAGGATCCGTCTCAAGCGCCTACTCCCCTGCTCGGTGCAGGCCAAACCGGTAATTGACCCGCACGCCGATGACGCGGGGTTCGTTGGTGGTCTCACGCAGGTCGAAGTTGCCGGTGTTGCTGTAGAGAATGGCGTTCTTGTCGGTGAGGTTGCGCACGTAGAGTTCAGCGAGCCATTTCCCGTCGTCGGGGCTGATGCCGACGCGCACATTCATGAGTGAATACGGCGGCTGATTGACGCGCGGAAAGCCGTTCGAGCCTTCTACATGCAGGTCGCTCCACATATCGCCTTTATGCGCAACGTCGAACTGCACGTACGCGTTCAGCGCGCTGTTAAGGGGGCGCTGATACCGCACGTTCATGCTGTAGCTGAAATACGGCACGAACGGCAGGCGCTCGCCCACGTTCGCCTGGAAGGTGGCGTACGGACTCGAGATGAGATGCGAATCCGTGTAACTGCCGGACGCCTGCAGAGTCCAGTGGTCGTCAGGTTTATATTCGATGTTGGACTCGGCGCCATAGATGCGCGCATCGCCCACGTTCACATTGAAGCTGCTGGGCGCGCAGATGTCGACGTCGTAGATGTTCGTCTGCAGGTCCTTCCACTTCATGAGGTAGACCGCGCCGTTGAAGAGCAGCCGGCCCTTGAGGCTCGTGGACTTCCAGCCGAGCTCGAAGTTATTGAGCGTATCGGGGACGTAAGCGTGCGGCACGCCCGCCTGATAGCAGCTGTCGGGGTAGCCCGAGTTTGCGCCGCCGTCGCGGAACCCCTGGGAGGCATCGCCGTACAGGAGCACGGTATCGCTTAACTTATAATTGATCCCCACCTTGCCGTTGACCTTGTGGGAGGCGTTGGTTGAGAGCGAGGGCGTGGCCGGCGCGTAGGCAAACTGCCCACTGCTCGAGTAATAGCGGGCGTCCGCCGCAAAGTGGACCACCCCCGCTTCGACATTCAGGCGGTCGGTTAGGTCGTAGCTGATATTGGCGAACTCGGTGGTCTGCAGATAGTCGGAGCGCGTGCGGTAGGCGTACCAGACGCCCGGGGGCAGCGATGACGCCGTCGTGCCGTACAGCGCCTCGTAGTACTGAAAGGCAGCGCCTTCGGTCTGTAAACCGGGGGTGAAGAATGTGCTGCCCGAGTCCTTGTCGCGGGTCTTCTCCCAATAGAGACCGGCCAGCCAGTGAAAACGCCCGCCGGGCTTGGAGGCGAGCCGCAGTTCGTTGGACCAGCGCTCGGGGTTGGAGTGGTACTCGTAGAACTGTACCGGCACGTTGCAGCCCTCGTAGGTGCCGGTGCTGCCGTAGACGGGGTCGCTCATGCAGGTAAAGGCTTGGCGGATACCGCCGCCGTAATTTTGCATGTAGTTCGAATATTCGTTGGTCTGGCGGGTGGGCAGGGACCAGTAGGTGCTGGCAAACACCAAGTCGCCGATGCCGACGTCACCGTCGACATGGAAATCGACCATCCGCGCTTCGCGCTGGTGAGATTCCGGGCCGAAGCGGGAGACCGTCCGTTCACCGTAGTTCGTGAGGTCCTGATCCCAGGCGCCCAGGGTCGACTGACGCTGGTAGTAGCCGGTCAGCGTCGCGCTCCACGCCTGGTTCAGGACGCCGCGCAGTGCAATCCGCCCGCCCTCGACGTGTTCGGTGTTGTAGCGGTCGCGCGCCCACGCCGCGTTGTCCGAGACCGTCCCGTTCGCCCAGTGCCGGGTGGTCAGCTTGTTATTGATGAAGCCGCCGTGGTTGTCACTGAAGGCGGACATCCGCAGCGCCAGAGCACCGTCGACGATCGGCAGATTGAGAAAGCCTTCAAACGTCGAGTCGGTGCCGCCGCCTTTGATCTGACCCCCGTCGACATCAATGCCCGCGCTGAAGGCGTGCACATCGGGGGGGGTGGTGATGTAGCGCACCGCGCCTGACATCGAGCCTGCGCCGAAGGTCGTGCCCTGCGGGCCGTTGAGCACTTCAATCTGGGCAATGTCGTAGAGGTGGAGGTCCGGCTGCGTGCCGAACCAGCTGGTCGACATGTCGTCCACGAAGAAACCCGTGGCCGAGCTATTGGCATAGGTCGGATTACTGCCGTCCGAGACACCGCGCATCACGAACAGCTGGGTGCCGGGACCGGTGCTGATGAACGACATCGACGGCACTTTCTCGGCGTAATCCTCGAAGCGGGTAATGGCGAGGTTCTGCAGGTCTTTTTTGGTGAACACGTCGATGCTGAGCGGCACCGACTGCAGACTCTCTTCACGCTTACGCGCGGTGACCACGACTTCCTCGAGGACGCTGCCGGCGTCGCTGCCCGCTGCCGACGACACCGTCGGCATGGCCGGCGCCAGGAGAGCGACGGAGATGGCGAGCGCGAGCGGCGTGCGACACGGCAGGCTCACTTGGGTGACGGCGGTCCGCTGCATCGA
>CAIRLC010000034.1 GCA_903879335.1 uncultured Pseudomonadota bacterium | reverse complement strand
CTGCCAGCACGGCAAGTCGGCGTTATACCTCAGCGTCACGACGTGGCTTGAAAACCTCGCACTCGCCCGCGCGACCGGTACCTACTTGCGGTACCGCGACCGGCTTGCCAAACCTGACGTGCTGATCCTAGACGACATCGGCATGCGCACGCTGACTGCGACTGAGGCTCAAGATCTATGCGAAATACTCGAAGACCGATCGTTCGGAAAGTCGACCTTATTTACCACCCAGTTACCACTCGATCACTGGGCTGAGGTCATCGCAGACCCCGTCATCGCCGATGCTATCCGGGATCGACTGCAGCACGCCGCCCTCGTCATCACCATCACCGGCGAAAGTTACCGCGGCGTCAAAGCAAGAAAACTTGCCGCCAGATCCAAAGCCGAGTAATCATCGTCGCCTACGGCTCCGCCGGCATCCCACATCAGGTGGGTCCCAACTCGGGAAATCGGGTGGTCCTCAAGCCGGAAATCGCGCACCTAAAGCAAAAAGCCCCGCGTAGTGCGGGGTCTGAGGCTGCCTCAATGCCTGCTGAGCAGGTTTGCGGTCTTTGTACTGGCGGCCTAGAAGATACTCCATCACAAACCGCCTAAGTTTTTGAAGGGCAAGAAAATCAAGCACTTGGTGTCCGGTTCATCTTTCGAAATGTCGATATATTCATGTAACTCGCGCCGCTGATCGACTGGATACTTGGCTTTACATTCGCTTCTTCCTAGATTAAGATGTACACGTACATCCATAAAGGATTCTCCATGGCCAATACCAAACTTTTCAAGAACGGCAACTCGCAAGCCGTTCGCATTCCTGCCGAACTTGCCTATAGCACGTGGGACGTTGATTTGGTCATCGAGCGCCAGGGGGACGAATTGCGCATCCGCCCGGCCCAGCGCCGCATGGGCGATGTGTTGGGCAAACTTGCCAAGTTCTCACCTGACTTCATGGCCCAGGGGCGGGGCGAAAACATGGAGGGCGAGCGCGAGACTTTATGAATCCGAAGTACATGCTCGACACCAACATCTGCATTTACCTCATGAAGCACCAGCCGCCTGAGGTGCGAGAGCGGTTTGCCCAGTGCTTTGTGGGCGACGTTATTATTTCTGCGGTTACTTTGGCTGAACTTGAATTTGGTATCGAGGGCTCAAGCATTGCGGCAAAGGAATCCAACCGGTCGGCACTGGAGAGCTTGCTCGACGACATCAAGGTTGCGCCGTTTGATGCACAAGCTGCCAAGACCTATGGTCCCATCCGCGCAGCCTACAAAGATCGCAACCGAGATGCTCTGGACAAACTCATCGCATCCCATGCGGTCGCTTTAGGAGTGACACTGGTCACTAACAACGAAGCCGACTTTGTAAACTACGCTGGATTGAGTGTTGAAAACTGGGTCAGCAGCCACTGAGATCGTGGGGAAGGTCTTGTACCGGCTCAAAGACATTGAGGCCTATCGACGTCCCCCCTGTTTGAGTCCTGAGGGCATCTAGAGTCTGACGGTTAATATATCTGCTCTTTTGGTCATTTGTCTCGCGTACTCGGCAGGGGTCATACCGCCAAGTGCTTTCTTCGGTCTTTCCTCGTTATATTCGCATCGCCACGCCTCAATCGTCCGCTGCGCTTGCTCCAGACTGACGAACCAGTTTTCGTTCAAGCACTCATCTCTCAGGCGCCCATTAAACGATTCGATGTAGGCGTTTTGATTTGGCTTTCCAGGCTCAATGTGGCGGATCGTCACGCCATGTTGATCCGCCCATTCCATCAGTGCCTTGCCTGTAAATTCGGGCCCGTTGTCGGCCCTAATAACCCCAGGATACCCGCGCTCTGCACAGATCCGATCGAGCACTCGCGTCAGTTGACGGCCGCTCATGCTGTGATCAATTGCTACATCTACCACCTCGTGCGTGGCGTCATCCACAATCGTTAAACACTTTAGTGCTCGACCCGTCGCTACGCGGTCAAACACAAAATCCATCGACCAGCCTCGTTTGCTGCGATCGGCCTGTATAGCGGATGGCGTTCAACACGTGCCAACTTCTTGCGTCGACGTTGACGAACTTGCAGCTTTTCCAGGCCATAAAGACGCTCTACACGCTTGTAGTTCACCAACTGACCTTGATGTCTAAGCTTCAAGTAAATCATGCCAACTCCATAGCGCCGATGCCGCTGGGCGAGCTCAATAATCCGCTGACGAAGCTCCCCGTTACGATCCTGTCGCGGTTGATATCGAAACGCGCTACCGCTCATGCCGATCACTTTTAACGACCGACTCTGTGACAATCCACGTTCCGTTATCCACCGCACCAGCTCACGCCGAGCCGGTGCGGTTACCATTTTTTTCGAAGGGCTTCCTTCACAATCTCGTTCTCAAGCATGGTCTCTGCCAGCATCTTCTTGAGCCGTGCGTTCTCTACCTCTAGCGCCCTCAGCCGCTTCACGTCGGTCGTCATCTTTTGAAACCAATACGAACCCATTCTCGGCGGCGTATTTACATAGCTCGCCGTCCGTCGCTCTCTCAAGCCCGAGAAGGGAAACTTGGCTGGAACCCGGAAATCGACGCTGCAATGCCGGAATTATTCGGCGAGAAAGATTTTCGTCGAGCAACAACTTCACGTGGCAGACGAGACGCGCACCTCGTGCGCTTCGCGCGATGCTGCATAAGCCAAACAGGCGCGAACATCCTGAACTGAGAGTTCCGGATATTCGAGGGTTATTTGTTCTGCAGTCAATCCAATTGCCAACCAGCCCAAAACATCTCCGACGCTTATGCGGAGATCACGCACGCAGGCACGCCCTCCGCGTCTGTGCGGATCGTGAGTAATCAGGGCATTGTGGTTATTCATCAGAGGACTATCCCAAGATGCAAAAATCGTGGCGAGTTTCGCAGTTTTTCTGTGATGCCCGTCACGATGACGTGGCTCAAATAAACATCGCCTGTCCCTCGGCCCGTTCGGCGTGAACGACGCCATTAGCGGATTGAGGGGCCAATGCGCTAATGGCGTCGGCTTTAATCGGTAGGAAACATCCTGCATATTGTCATTGCTGGCGCCTTGCGTCTGCCTTGCACCAAGCCTGCGTCAGGCGAGCCCATCACACGGCAGGGGTCACAGGTTCAAGCCCTGTACCGCCCACCAATCCTTTTAGGATGCTTAGAGAAGTTGAGTCTCCCCGACTCCGCCCTTCCGGCAACTTCAAATAGACGGCCTCGATTCATGCTTGGGCCGCGTGCCCAATCAGACGGCAGACCGAATCCCGCCGAGTAACTTCTCACGCTTCGCCGTCGCACGCGCCTGCCGGAGATTGTACGCCAACTGTTGCGATAGCCAACGCTCGGCAGAACCGCCGCGATCCGCTCCCAGCCAACGCTCGATCCTGAGCGCAATCATGGGGCTGATGGCCGATCGCCCATTAAGAACCTTCGACAGCGTCGTCCGATCTACGCCTAATGCGAATGCTGCCGCACTGACAGTCAAGCCAAGCGCCGGCAGGACGTCATCAAGCAGCGTTTCGCCAGGATGCGGTGGGTCATTCAATTGCATGTCGAAGGTCTCAGCGAATTCGGCCTAGCAACCGTCATCTGAAGCAAAAAAAGCCGTTTTCCAACTCGCGATGTCAAGCAGCAAGACTCACATGGGGCTCAAGCCCAACGCGGGCAGCCAATGTCAGAAGCATGTCTAGACTAAAATCCTGCCATTGTCCCTTGAGCAACCTTGAAACCCTCGGCTGCGAAACGCCGAGTTGCTCCGCGGCTTCTGCCTGAGTCCAGCCTTGCGATTTTAGGTACATCTCAAGATGGATCATGACCTGCGCCCGAAGCGCCATGACCTTCGCTTCTGCCGGCTCAAATCCAAGGTCAAGAAACACGTTCCCACTGCTCTTAGTACGGCGAGTATCTGCAGCACGTGGATCAATTTTTTGTTTCACCGCTTTACTCCAATTAATTTGTACCGCAGTTTGCCTAGCTCGATATCTGACTTTGCTGTCTTCTGCGACTTTTTTTGGAACGCATGAAGCACGTAAACAACCGAATCGAATTTGGCCACGTAGAATGCTCGATAAGCTCCGGATGGATCGCGAACTCGAATTTCGTAGACGCCAGCACCAACACTCGCCATGGGCTTGAAGTCGGTTGGCTGTCCCCCATACTGGACGCGCATCAACTCAAGACCCATATCGTGCCGAACATCTGCAGGCATTAACGACAAATCTTCTCGACTGGAGCCAAGAAACTCCAATGACTTCATCAGCAGCGACTGTGGCAGCTTTCGCGATCGCACTGCCTCATTATACGAATACTTATATTTTATTCAAATATTTGCATGTGCGGGTCAGCACGGACGCTACCTGCGCATGCGTTTCTACTCGCCGTCAAATTGGATTGATCTCGCTGCCGTCGCGACCTGATTACGTAAATTGCGCTGCGACACCAGAGCTAATGGCGGTAACAGCCCTCTGCTTGAAAATGCAGTCATTTTTCGGCAACTTTGTACCAAGCCCGTTTCAGGCGAGCCATTCACACGGCAGGGAGCACAGGTTCAAGCCCTGTACCGCCCACTAATCCTTCCAGAATATTGCGAGATGTCGAAACTCCTCGACTCTGGTCGGTCAGCAAGTTCAGTCCAGGCAATTTCAAGGATTACCTAGACGCGGCAACCCACTTCACGCCAAGCAAACGCTCAGATTGCTCATTTGACGCTCAGCCCAAGATTCGTTCTATCTCAAATCATAATCCTCTGTTTCCGGGTAATCGCAGCGCGGCGGTGGCCCGAATCACATGCCGATTTTTAATGCAAGAGCTCGCAGGACGGCGATGCGGATTTTAATAAGCGGCTCACCCATCGCGCAGCCCCCCGATCTCAGTCCGCGCACCGGCTCCGAGCAACGTTTAACCGGTGAACAGAATGGGATAACGCCAGGTGGCGCGGTCTTGATGCATTTGGAGCGCCAAGGCACAGCACCACGAATGCCTTAGACGGTCCCTGTGGGAAGCAAAAGTACCCGCGGTGGATGGGCGGGTGCCAGCGGGACATCATGTAAGTTGCGGCCTTAACAGTCACCAAATCAGATAATCTCGGGACATCAGGTCTGGAGCTTTCACGTGCATACACGTCTGACCATCGTTCTGCTCGCCACCATTACCTTATTCCCACTCGCTGCCGAGGCGCACCACGCTCCAGCGAAGACGGCCGCGAGCCCTTCCGCCAATAAAGCCGATGCACGCCTGCGCGAAATCTATACCGCCGAGTGGAAGTGGCGCAGCCGCGATGACGGCGATTCGGAAGAGGATTCAGGCAAGGTCGCCGACCATCTTCCTAGGGTAGATGCCCAATCCCAAGCCGAACGTTTGAAGCACTGGCAAACGACGCTTGCCGCACTGCGCGAAATACGGCGCGAGGACTTGTCGCCAGCCGAGCGCGTCAACTACGACGTCTATCGGCCGCAGATTGAGATTCTGACGCGCCTTCAGGAGCTGCGTGACTACGAAATGCCGGTTAATTCAGACTCAGCATTCTGGACCGGTCTCACCTACGCCGCGCGCAGCACCTTTCGAACGGTCGAAGATTACCGGCGGTGGATCGCTCAGATGCGCGACATCCCGCGCTATTTCGCCGAGCAGCAAGCGCAGATGCGCGCCGGACTTGCCCGAGGCTTCACCCCTCCACAGGTCACACTGGCCGGTCGGGACGGGTCATTGACGCCGATTGTCGATGCGAAACCGGAGCAGACGTTCTTTTATGGTCCATTTGAGAAAATGACGGCTGTGCCTGAGGCCGAACGTGCTGCGTTGAGAACTGAGGCACTCACGGTCATCCAGGATTCCGTTCAGCCGGCTTATCGGCAGTTATTGGATTTTTTTCGTAACGACTATGTGCCGCATACCCGCACGTCAATTGCCGCCCTGGATCTGCCGGACGGCGAAGTCTACTACCGGACACGCATTGCTGAGTTCACGACACTTGATCTGACGCCGACAGAGATCCATGCCTTTGGAGAATCGGAGGTGGCTCGCCTGCATGCCGAAATGGTTGAGGCGATGAAGGCGACCGGCTGGACCGGCAGCTTTGACGACTTCATGACCATGCTTCGAACAGATCCGCGGTTTTCGGCGAAGACGCCGGAGGAACTGCTCATGCGGGCAGCATGGGTGGCGAAACGCTTTGATGAAGTCTCTGGTCAGTATTTCGGACGATTACCGCGCGCCCGATTTGCGATCCGGCCGGTCCCGGACGAGCTCGCGCCTTTTTATACGGCTGGCCGTGGTGGCAACGGTGTCTACCTTTTGAATACGTATAACTTACCCTCTCGACCACTCTATAACTTACCGGCCCTCACCCTGCATGAGTCTGCACCCGGACATGCGCTGCAGATGTCGCTAGCACTTGAACATAAGGATCAGCCGGAATTTCGGCAGCACACATACATCTCCGCCTACGGCGAAGGTTGGGCGCTCTACTGTGAGCGCCTCGGTGATGAAATGGGAATCTATCAGAGCCCCTATGAACGTTTCGGAATGTTGGGGTATCAAATCTGGCGCGCATCACGACTGGTGGTCGACACCGGCATGCATACCCAGGGATGGACGCGCCAGCAAGCGATCGACTATCTTTTGAAGTACACCACGCTGCCGGCGCACGAAGTTGAAACCGAAGTCGACCGCTATATTGCCTGGCCTGCTCAGGCGCTGTCCTATTACCTCGGGGAAACTGAAATCGTCAGAGGCCGTGCTCGCGCCGAAGCGGCGCTTGGCAAAAAATTCAATCTGCGCGCCTTTCACGATACCGTGTTGGAATTAGGTTCCGTACCGATGAGTGTACTCAACTCACGCATTGATCGGTTTATCGCGGAGGGCGGAAAAGGACCGTATCCCGACGAAGAGAATTAGCGACGAGCCCGCTCAATCGGCGCTGGGGTCTGTCAGTTCGGGAAACAACACGCTGGTGTAGCCCAACCGGCTCAGGTCCTGCATTCGCGTCGGATACAGTCTTCCGATGAGATGATCACATTCGTGCTGTACGACCCGGGCGTGAAAACCGTCAACCGTCCTATCAATCTGACCACCCCACTCGTCTCGCCCGCGGTAGCGGATGCGCGCATACCGCGGCACGACCCCACGCAATCCTGGCACCGAAAGGCAGCCTTCCCAACCCTCTTCCAATGATTCTGATAACACCTCAATGACCGGATTGACGAGCAGGGTCATGGGCACCGACGGTGCATCCGGGTAGCGGACAAGACGATCAAAGCCGAAAAGAACCACCGCAAGATCAATGCCAATTTGCGGCGCTGCAAGACCGGCGCCCTTCACTGCGGCCAAAGTGTCGCGTAGATCCAGCACGGCCTCGCGAAATTCTGGCGCTTGAAAGTCAGTGACCGGCCGCGCAACCTGGAGTAACTGCGGGTCACCCATCTTCAAAATCGCGCGTACCGCCATACTCACTGCCCCGAGTCGCAGATCTAGGAGTCGATAGCGTATGCGCAACGCCGCTCGGCATCGACGCCCAAGGCATCAACGCTTCTCGAGATCCGGCGCTACCGCACGTCGCTGATCGACTCAATCCCAATCGCAACCCTTGCAAGGGACGTTGGCTTTAGCGTCGAGCACAGTCCGTCACGTAGGCGCGCAAGGCTTCACCGCTCAGTCCCTGCTCAGCGCCGAGCTTACGGCACTCGCGAATCTTGTCGTCGTAGCTCTTGTGCGCGTCGGCACGTGGAGTCGGCGCGCTTTGAGCAATCGCCGTGGATGTCGCGAGCACCAAAAGTACTGCGCTGAAAATATGCTTGAACATCATCTATTTCCTTATCTTGATCTAAGAGTGGTGCCGCCATGCGGCTGAGTCAATGGACGAGTTCGGCAACAACCCACTCAGGTGATATCGCGCCGTTTACGTTTGGTCTTAACGGTTCGACATAGGCGCCTTTTGATGCGAACCGTTGGCCGACACCCAGCGACAATCTTGGATAGACCGTGGTGCCACCGCGGGCACGCATGTCGTCCAGATGCTCCCGCGCGCGCTCAATCCGGCCGAGGCTATCGGCACTGAGTAACGTATCCGACAAAGGACGCTTATTCACGGGACCCATCTGCAACGCCATCACCTCATCATTGACCGCCATGGCTTCGAAGGACCCGATCATCGTCTCGCCGCGCTCAACGAGATAAGGCGTGTAGAGGTTACTCAGCATGGAACGCACTGAACTGGCCAGATATCGGACGGCAAAGCGCACCTCGGACTGCATGCGCAAATCCACAACCGGGATATTGGAAGCGCTCAACCAAGTCTGCAGTCGCTCAAGATTATTCGCCCTCAGATCCGGTGTCTCTTCCAGCTGGATCAACGATGTCGCGCCCAATGCCTGGGGCAAATCGACTGTCTCCGTCATTCCAAGGGTCGAGGATAAATAACTCGACGCTCTGAGCTTGGCCGTGAAACGTAACGACTGGAGCTCTGCAGGGGTCAGCCAAAAGACGATCGCGTCAGACTCCCTGAGACTAGCCAGGTCCGTCATGAGACCGGCGGCGGTGATCTTGAATTCGACCAATCGATCCGACGCATTCAGCCCCGCCCGCAGCCGCTTGGCGCCCTCCGCTGCCGCAGAGGTCGCGCCGACCACCTGGACCACCTTCCCGCCCATCGCGGCGAAACGTTGCGCAAGGACGCTCGATTCAGTGCCGATACCAGCCGAGAAATAAAAGGCATAACGACTGTCTGCCGCATTCAAAGGTGCCGCATTCAGGCTTGGAAACCAACACGGAACCTGTTCGGCATCACAAAAATCCTGCACGGGTTGCCACTCCGTATCGCCAAGGCCGGAAACCACGGCGAATACAGGCTGTTTCGCTTGGAAATGCCGCAACTGTTCCGCCCACGTATTCGAAGGCCCATTCAACGACCAAATGGCCAACTCCCACTGCCGATGTGAGCCATAGCGGCGATCAAATGGCGATGCTTTTTGGCGAAGTGTTGGTCGGGACGTGACATTCAATTGCGCAACGAGCGCCTTCAAGGTCAACAAAAATGCCGTTTTCCTCGACTCAGTATTTCCAGGAGTAATGACGGTCGCCAGGTGGATGACCGTGTCGTCGACACCAGGAGAGAGATCGGTGGAGAGCGTTTGGAGGTACGCCGCGAGCGCCTCTGTTTCGGTCTGCGTGAATGAATAGCGCGGCATGAGCGCACTGATGTTCTGGCCGTCTGGCGTCCTGCCATCCGCGAGGATTCGGCTGAATTCGTCTAAGGAGTACGGCTCGTGGGTCTTCGCGACACCACGGGACTGCAATCGATCTGCGCGAACGATCACAGGCGCGCCCCCGCCGAACAGGGCGCGCCCCGTGATGGGCGGCACGATTGATTGACCTTCGACACTGCCTAGACCCGACGGACGATGGCAATTCACACAGGCGGCCGCACGGCCTTCAACCGGCGTATCGACGCCGTAGGTGGCGCGGATAGGCTGACCGGAAGGCCAGTCACCCCGCTCGTAGATACTGCGGCCCAAGCGCTCGACATCCGTGGCAGCTTGGCTCGGCAAAGCGAGACTGAGCCCGAGGCCACCCGCCACGACGATTCCAAGGAGCACCCAGAGAGGCGTCGTGCGGGCGGTCATAGACCTCAGGGTACCTTAATCGTCAGCACCGTTGTGTCAGGCGACTTAAGACTCGCGGAGAGCGCACTGATCGCACGCATGCGGTAGGCGTAGCTCGTCTTGGCAGACACCGCAAGATCGGTGACCTTTTGCGTCACGCGACCGGCAACGGTCGCAAGCGCCGTCCAGGTTCCCGTCGTCGCCGTGCAACTTGTGGGGGTGAGCGCAAGGCAGCGCTCCACAACATAGCCCGTTGCGAGCCCTGAGACTGAAGCCTGCCACTGGATCTTGATGCCCGTGGTTGCCGAGGCCTGACCGCCGGAGGCAAATTGCGTCGGCGTATCCAGTGTAGTACTCGTCATTTGCGTCAACGACGCGGCGGGACCCGCTGCCGTGCCATTCAACGCCGTAACGGTGTACTGGTAAATCTGGTCTTTGGTTGCCGTACTGTCGGTAAACGCCGCCTCATTGGCCGTCAATGTCGTCGATGCTCCGCGGCCGGCGGCCGCTAAACGTGATGCCGCACCCCAGGTGATTACGCCGGTTGTGGCGTGGACCAATCCGGTGGCGCGCGAAACGGCATAACCCGACTCGCCCACCGACTGATCAACCCAGCTGAGCGATACGGTCGGCGCCGCTGCCGTACCACCCAAGGCGGCGGTGAGCGCCGATGGCGCCGCAAGGCTCACGCCCGGCGTGACGTTGAGGGCTTGAGCCACCGACGCACTGGCCGTTGAGTTGTAAGCGACAACTCTGTAAGTCCGCGCGACATTGGCATTGGCCGACGTGATGCCGGTCAGGGTGTCCGTGTAAGACGATGCGTTCGCGCCCAGCGTCGCGATAACGACGCCGTCGCGGGACACGCGGTAGCCGGTTTCATTACTGGCATTGTCGATCCACGACAGGTTCACAGACACGGCACTGGAGGCCGGTACAAAAACCTTGGAAGCCGCCAAGCCGGTCGGTGCCGCCGGACCCTGATGCAGCACAGGGCTCACCGCCGCCGGAGTCGCCCCAGCGGCATTCACTGCTGTGACTCGATACTGGTAATCCGTCGTCGCCGAAGGCACCGAATCCTGATACGCCGTGGCATTCGCGAGTGTGTTGACTCCGGCAACGGCTACACCGGGCGCCGGCGGCAAGGCGACGAAGGATTGGGTCACGCCATTGACGATCGGCGCACGCTCCACCAAGAAACCGTACTCGTTCGTGGCGTTACCCTTGGTCGTCAGGGCAAACGCCGGCGTCGCATCGGTCCACAGAACCTTGGCGTTCGAGGTCACCGTCACGGCGGTCGGTGCCCCCGGCTGGGAAACGAGCGGCTTGTAGACCATGGGGTGCATCAAGTCATTTTCTTCGTGACCCAAGATATGGCAGTGCCAGACGTACTCCCAATCGTAGTCAACCATCTCGTTGCCCTGCACGGTACCCACCGGCAATGGAGCGCCCGTGGTGACATCGAACTGAGAAAACGCGAACGTTCCATCACCGCCGGCGCGGGGCGCGGCCGATAACGTTGCCCCCGCCGGTAGCGTCGGATCCATCAGTCGCTGGCTCTTCGGCAGTCCGAAGGGCAGTGCTGGCGTCTTGGGCTTCAAGGCCACGAACACATCCTCGCCAGGCCAGTTCTTCACGGTTTCTTTCCAACCGAGCTCATCGGGTTGCGGCTGTACAAATACGTTGTTCAATGTGTCCCAGCGGCCGATCACCTGCACGTTGAACAGATGGAAGTGCATCGGATGATTATCGGTATCATTGTTCTTGATGACCCAGTACTGCAGCTCGCCTTCGCTGACAATATCCGTTGGCTTGTCGACATAGGCGATCGGCGTGCCGCCGCTTGCGACCACCGTACTTGCTGCGGCCTGCGGCAATTCCGAGCCGATCTGCGCAATCAAGCGGCCGAAGGTGGGATCGGTGTAGCCCTCGATCGTCTTCACCTTCAGCGACAGTGGCGCTGACGTCGGTGACAATTGAGTGCCGTCATTCAAGGTGAGTGTCGTCGTTGCTGGGTCATAGCCACCGGCCATTAGGCCCACATGCGCATCGCTACCGATCGCATAAGCCTTCGGCAACTCCGTCGCCAATGCGCCGCCCGTTCCGCGGGCGTCATAAGCCGCCGCAGCCGGAGCACCGCCAGCGAGCGTCGCCGCCACACGGATCTGCATAACCGTGCGCGTATTCGGACCGTAGCCCGGCAGCGTGCTTGGCGCGCCGCCATACGGCGTCATGTCCGGATCGTTGGTGTAATAGTCGTAACGCGGATCACCGCCCGGCACAGGCGCTGATGAATCGTTATACAGAATCAAGGTCTTGCCCGCGTACTGAGAGAAATCGATCACGGTATCCGCGCGCTCTGCGCCGCCGAGATAGAAATCACCGGGACCACGTACCAGCGTCAACTCGCCGTTCGGATCCGTCACCCCAGACATTGGCTTTGGCTGAAAGACCACCGGCGCGGGAAAGAAGCCCGCTTCATTGGCGAATTGAATGATATTAGGACCGGCCGTCGTGGGATCGGGCACACCACCGATACGTCCGTCCGTCGCGGGAACAGTTTTGATTTCTGTATTGTGGCGCCCATCTGGAGTCACGACGGTCGGGTCGGCTACCCACAGCGACAGATTCCAATACCGATCATTGGCGGCGCTCAAGAAACGAACGCGATAGGCCTTTGGCTCGACATTCATCACCGGATAGGCCACACCGTTGACCATCGGCGTGTCCATATAGGACTCCGGCGTGGCTGACGGACCACCGAAATACGAACCATCCGGGAACGCGACCGCACCATAATCCGGATCCTGCCGTAAGGAGCCCGTCGGCGGCTGATACAGCCCGTTGGGATCCATCGCATAGTCCCAGCGACCGGCTGGATTGAACGTGGATGCCGCCTCTTCACTCGCGCCGGCCGTCACGTTGGGTTGCCACAACTGGAAAGGCTCGTACACGTGCGGGTACCACAGGTCACCGGGCTCACCCCACGCCGTGGTATCCCACTTCGCGTCTTGGGTCGCGATATCAGAGGGCACGAAGGTCTTGTCCTGAAGCACCAAAACCAGCTGGTCAAGCAGACTGCCGGGTAGCGCTTTATTGATGCCAAGTGCTGCATCGCCGTTCAGCAACGCCAATTCGGCCGCGTCGATGATGATGTAGCCGGCCGCTGCACCCGCGTATACATTTTGGCGGGTGAGACCGAAGGTGTGATCGTGGTACCACATCAACCGTGATGACTGATCGTTCGGCCAATACAGGTTGTACTGACCATCGCCTGGATCCGCTTGATCGGGTGCGCTGTACGCACTGGCCCCGCGCTTATAGGGCGTTGGGTCGTTCACCGCAACAATCCACTGGTGCGGGGTGCCGTCACTGATCCAGGGGCTATCGCCACCATGCAGATGAAAGCTCGCCCGTGTCTGCGAATATTTGGGCACCGCCGTGCCCGACCCTACCCCAGCGCCCAGAGCTGTGAACGTGAGACCGACTTGATTCTTCGGCGCGCCCACGGTCTTGAAGTCGGTACTCCCCAACGTTGCAATGGTGTACTTCGCGCCAGCCACCAACTGAGTTGCTGACACCGGCCCCGGGCTCTCACCCGCACCACCCAAGGACTCGTCGACGGGCATGAAGATGTCGCCGTTGCGCGCGACGACGGACAGATTGCCTTGCGCATCAGCCGTCGTGGTGGCCCCGCCGACGGGCAGTAAATTGATCATCTTGACGCGAACGGCCACTCCCTTCTGGGTAAGGATGACCGGGCCCAGGTAATGTGGCGTATCCATCGCATAAATCGGCTCCTGAGTTCCCGGCCAGTAGATCGGGCTTGTCGAGGCGATTACGTCGGACAACAGGCGCGGTGCCGGCAGCGGCAGCCCATAGACGGAGGTCGGCTTCACCGGCGGATTCGATTTGCCCATGGCAGCTGGACGCTCGGAGAGTTTCGGATACAACTGGACGTAACTGCGTTGCAGCGTGTCTTTGGGTAAGTCGCTGTGCATCCGCTGCACGTGCTCAACGACCGCCATCACGTAGGTCTGCGCGCCGGGATAGGACACGAGATCCGGCTCCGCGACGCTGATGTATTCGCCCGGCGCGTGATTGGCAAATGTATTGGTGTTAGCCGATGACAACCCCGGCACCGTATCGATGAACTTACGGATGCCGCCGGTGACCGCACCCGTCGAGAGATCGACCCTCGGCAACTCACTGTTGGCGTAATAGGTTCCGATCGTACCCACAGTGCAGGTGGCCAAAGTCTGGGTTGGATCTAAGCAGACCCGTCCCGGAGCGGCCACGGTGACGGGCGCCACAGCGAAGCCGGATAAGACGGTCAGCAATGCCAGTCCCGATCCCGCCCGCGAGGCTCTGAGTACGGACGAGAGGGCACCAAACAGGGTCAAATGAGGCACAGCAATTCTCCTTTACGACACTGCCGAGCGGCATATCGCCAAATCGTCGATGGGGTCGCAAATCAGGAATTTTCAGACTCGCCACACGGAAAACTGTTCTGAAAATGGTATGCGGGACTTTAGCGCTTCAAGCCCATCAAAATGTTGCTGAACTTCACATAAGGAGCCGAAAAGTTTTGTCAAGTTTGAAGAATCGAGTTAAAAACCAGATGCTTAGCGCGTCGAGACCGAGGTTTGTACTGTACATCACGCGAAAAAGACCGACGGGTCGCGTGGCGGTGTCATGACCAGCAGCGGGACTCGATCGACCACGAGGCCCACATGCACGTGCGCCGAAGCAGACCACGCCATTCTGAAGGTTCAGCCGTAGTCTGAAAGTTCAGCCTTGGGGTCGGACTGGCGCGCCGCCCAATGACGCGATCGACAGCCTCGGGATCAAGTCTGCCCTCGTGACACAGGCCAGCGATAGAGCGCTCCAGCCTGCACCAAGCTCTGCAACAGCGCATCGATCGGCGCCCCGAACACCCGGCGCGCCTCAGCCACCGTGTAGGCGCTCGAACGGGAACCCTGCCACGTCAAAAACAACTTGAGCTGATCCATGGGCTCGAGCGTGCGTCGGCTACCGTCGTAACGATCGATGAGTTCGAACCGGTCGGTGTACTCGATCATCTTCGTCGGTATCCACTGCAGCGTGGTCCGATCGCTCCAAAGCCCGCCTGCGCAATCCGCTTCAAGCGCCGCCGCCATGACGCTCAACTTTTCGGCACTCTGCGCGAACGCCATCGCATCGGGCGTCCCATACAGTGGGCGGCGCCAAAATGTTTCTTCCAATCCCCGGTGACGCAGCACGCCCAGCATCCAATCCAGCAAGGTGGGCGGTGACAGGATGATCGATAAGGCGATCGACACCTCCTGACAGCGGGTGTGGTGCCAATGGCCCCGCGGGAGCACGACGAGGGAGCCCGGCCGCAGGTCGACGGTCGTGTACTCTGCGTCCTTTGGAAAACCATGTGCGGCTTGCGGATAGAGATCAGCCGCGGCCGGTATCCCCGGGCCATATTGAAATCCCGCCGCGAACGGTATCGCTGCGGGTTCAGCCACGGCAAAAGATTTACGGCCGAGTAGCTGAATAGAGATGACATCTTCAGCATCAAGGTGTTCCGCAGTCCCCTCCCCGGCTGGTGCAACCCAAGCCGTCGCTCGGGCGCTACCGGCGGGTATACCCAGCGATTGCTCCAGGTCTCGAAGCCAGCCCGCTGCGCCAGGAATCGCCTCCGCAACATCCGGCAGATACAAGGCCTCACCGGCCGCGATCAATGCGGCCACAGAGCCCTGTGGAATCAACGTTGAGCGCGGCCCACAGTCGCGACGGCCATGCAAAATGCGCCCGGTATACAGCCGATCCAACCCGTCGATCGACTGTAAGCCCTTGGACTGCATCCACGCCGGGAGGCGGTCGAGGCTACCGTGGACCACGAAGGGTTCACCGCCTTGGAAAGCAGCCAGAATACCGGTTAGGCCAGCATCACCCCAGAGTGGGTCACCGCTCATGCCGCCCTCCGGATATCGAGGAGGCGCCTACGGCGCGCCCCAACCCGTCAATGACCGCCCGACTCGTTGCTGTCGTTGGACGGCGGCGTGTGATGGTTGCCGGTGCCCGGCAAACCGCCACCCGGATTAATGATGGTGCCGTGAACGGGACCGATCGGAAGACCGCCGCTGCCGGGATTAATGATCGTGCCATTGATTGGCCCAATCGGGGTTACGGGTGGGCCTCCTGGGGTACCGCCCGGGAACACCGTAGTGCCCATGACCGGTCCGACGGGACCGACGGGAACCACTGAGCGGGCGATCGGCGACGGCATTCTGGGCATCGGCCCGGCTTGCGTCACCAAAGGGGTCGCAAGCGCCGCAAGGGCGACGGCGTGATAAACCTTCATTGAAGATGCTCCAAATGGAACGCGGCTAGATGAGCCACACATAAGCGGAACCTACACACTCCACATGTTTCGCGCCACGACGTTTCAACATAAGCATCAATTTTTGTCGGGCCGACCGCGACATGCCATAGTCCAAGTACCGGTGGGATTCCGATTTTGGACACAGAACATGATGAGGGGAAGAGGATGCTGAAAAAGCTGCTTGGACTTAGCCTTGCGGGCGGCGCAGCCATTTCAGTCGGCGCCATTGCAGTCTCACGGGGCGAGCCCATCAACGCGCTTTGGCTGCTGGTCGCCGGCGTGTGCATCTATACCTTGGGCTACCGGTTTTACGCCGCGTGGATCGAGGCCCACGTCCTCAGCTGTGACCCCACTCGGGCCACGCCGGCGGAGCGACTGGATAACGGACGCGATTTTCATCCCACGCCGAGGTGGGTGGTCTTCGGTCATCACTTTGCCGCCATCGCAGGACCGGGGCCCTTGGTGGGACCAACGCTCGCGGCGCAATTTGGCTATTTACCCGGCACGCTGTGGATTTTGATTGGCTCCGTGCTTGGGGGCTGTGTGCAGGATATGGTTGTGCTCTTCGCCTCCACCCGGCGGGATGGGCGCACGCTGGGTCAGATGGCCCGCGAGGAACTCGGGTCGATCGGCGGCACAGCGGCGCTGTTGGGCACCTTGGCGATCATGGTGATTCTGATCGCGGTGCTATCTTTGGTTGTCGTTAACGCGATGAAACATAGCCCGTGGGCAACTTCGACGGTCTTTGCGACGATCCCCATTGCGGTCGTTGTCGGACTCTATATGCGTCACCTGCGGCCCGGCCACGTGGTGGAAGGCTCGGTGCTTGGCGTGACCCTGCTCATCGGCGCGGTCGTCGGTGGTGGCTGGGTGGATCATCACGAGAGCTGGCGGGTGTATTTCGACCATGACGGCACAACGCTCGCGTGGTTCGTCATGGGTTATGGCTTCTTGGCCGCGATCTTGCCGGTTTGGCTCCTATTGGCGCCACGTGATTATTTATCCACCTATCTTAAATTAGGCGTGATCGTGTTGCTCGCCGTTGCGATCGTCGTGATTCATCCGGACTTGCGGATGCCGGCACTGACCCGATTCGTCGATGGCACCGGGCCCGTGTTTGCCGGAAAGCTCTTCCCCTTTGTTTTTATCACCATTGCCTGCGGTGCCATCTCTGGATTTCACTCGCTGATCTCGAGTGGGACAACGCCGAAAATGTTGCGTAACGAAGGCGACATACGCCTAGTCGGCTACGGTTCGATGGCGCTTGAGTCCTTGGTGGCAATCATGGCCATGATCGCCGCAACCTTGCTGGAACCGGGCGTTTATTTCGCGATCAATAGCCCCTTGGCAGCTTTAGGCGGCAGCGCAGAGGCTGCGGTCAATACGCTGTCTCAGTGGGGTTTTCCCGTCACACTTGAAACGATGCAGTCCCTGGCCAATCAAGTGGGGGAAAGCACGTTATTCGCGCGGACCGGTGGCGCTCCGTCGTTGGCGGTGGGCATGGCCAGCATTTTTGCTAGCACTTTTGGCGGCGCAATGATTGCCATCTGGTATCACTTCGCCATCATGTTTGAAGCGATTTTTATCCTGACCACGCTTGATGCGGGCACTCGCGTCGGACGCTTCATGCTGCAGGACACGCTGTCACATCTATGGAAACCAATTGGACGTACGTCGTGGTACCCGTCCGTGGTTTTAACGAGTGGGCTGATCGTGGCCGCTTGGGGATACTTCCTCTACATCGGGGTAACCGACCCGAACGGCGGCATCAACATCCTCTGGCCGCTATTTGGCATCTCCAATCAAATGCTCGCGGCCATTGCACTGTCGGTCATGACGGCCGTACTACTCAAAGGCCACCGGCCGTGGCGCGCGATGATCACAGCAGCGCCCTTGCTGTGGCTGAGCGTAGTCACCTCAAGTGCTGCGTGGCTGAAAATCACGAGCGACAATCCAAAAATTGGGTTCCTGGCGGGCGCGCGTGATCTGGCCGATAAGCTGGCCGCTGGAACCCTGCCGCCCGAGAAGGCCGCTGTTGCCGGCAAAATCATCTTCAATCAACAACTGGATGCAGTCTTAGCCGGGATCTTCCTGACAGTCCTATGGCTCGTCCTCATCGATGTCTGTGTGGTTCTTGTGCGGCGCGTCCGGGGTGACTCTGTCGACCCATCGCCCGAAACACCCTACGTGCGATCGTTGTTACCGGAAGCCGGTCATGGTTGATCTTCAAAGACACTGGCGGCGCATCGTCGAATTCTTAAGTGGCGCGACTGGCGAAGGCGCTTACGAGCGGTATTGCCTGCACTTGCGCGATGCACACCCGGAGCGCGCGGCTCCGTCGAAGGCGGAGTTCTTTCGGGACGGACAGACCGAGCGCTGGGATGGCGTGCGTCGCTGTTGCTGATGTCGTTCATATCGCTTCCCCTGCACGCCCTCAATAAGCCGCAGCGACGTGCGGTCATCGCCGTATGGCTCGGCTGGGGCTTTGATATTTTCGACGCGCTCCTGCTGAATTTCGTGGCCCCAAACGCGATCCCCACTTTGCTGGGTCTAGAGATTGGCAGTGCCGCCGCTAAGGCGGCAACTGCCCAGTGGACCGGCATACTGACCGCGCTCCTGCTGGTCGGTTGGGCCATCGGCGGCGTGCTGTTTGGACATCTGGCCGATCGCATCGGCAGACGCCGCGCACTGCTCCTCACGATCGCCGTGTACGCACTCGGTACTGGTGCGTCGGCATGCTCCCCCAATCTAGCGATGCTCATCGTATTTCGACTGATCGCAAGCCTAGGACTCGGCGGAGAGTTTTCCACGGGCGCCACCTTAGTGGCTGAAACCGTCCCTGAATCGCGCCGACTGATCGCTGGAGCCTTCCTGCAGACGGCATCGCCCTTAGGCCTGATATTGGCGAGCCTCACCACTTGGCTGATTGCGGGCGTCTGGATGGCCGATGCGCCAACCTTGAGTTGGCGATTTGTACTCGGCGCCGGCGTGCTACCGATCTTGCTGGTGATGTTGTTGCGCGCACGCGCTGACGCACCGGACCGAGAGCCTACCTCCACCCGTCCGCTACGCATCGCGCTCAAGCGCCTCTTCACGCCTGGATTGCGTGCCGCCACGTTCTCCGCAATCGCCATGTCGATACTGGCCTTATTCACCTGGTGGAGCTGCAACGCGTTTTTGCCAACGATTGGTGCGGGCCTAGGGGCCCGCGCGGCAACGGCGGCTGGGCTCACCGGCGCGGCTGCGGTCAGTTTGGCGGAGTCATGGAAGGCTTCCATCACCCTGTGGTTCAACCTCGGCGGTATGGTCGGCGCTTTGTTAACCGTGCCCGCCGCGCGCCGGTTAGGGCGACGCGGCATGTTCGCGTTGTATTACGCGGTTGGCGCGTTGTCCCTGTTGCTGGCCTTCGGCATCGCTTGGTCGCCGACGGTGACGCTGCATCTGACCTTCTTGGTCGGGCTTTCGGTATTCGGTGTGTTTGGTGCTTTTACGTACTACCTACCCGAGCTATTTCCAGCCGATGTGCGTGGTCTGGGGGCGGGTTTCGCGTACAACATCGGGCGTCTCGGCGCGGCCTTGGGTCCCTTCGCCGTCGGCGCATACACGGCACACCAAGCCGATACCACGACAGGCGCAATGCATGCGCTGACAGCACTCGTTGCGCTTCCGGTCATTGCGATCTGCGTGACGCCTTTTATCGTCGAAACCAAGAACCGTCCCCCCTTACGGGTGGACACTGCTGATCCACAGCCCTAGCATCAACGCATTCACTTTTTGGAATCGACATGAGCGACACTTTATCCGCAGTCATCTTAGGTCTGGTGGAAGGCATCACTGAGTTCCTACCGATTTCTTCGACTGGACACATGATCGTCATCGGCGATTTACTCGGGTTCACCAGCGGTTTTTCCAAGCTATTTGAAGTTGTGATTCAGCTCGGCGCCATCCTCGCCGTTTGCTGGCTATACCGCGTCAAGCTGTGGCGGACACTGATCGGATTAGCACAGCCCGGCGACGCGCGCCTGTTCGCCCGCAATGTGATGATTGCCTTTCTACCCGCGGTCGTGATTGGTCTGATCGCGCATGACTTCATCAAGCGTGTGCTGTTCTCCCCGACCATCGTCGGGTGGGCATTCATCCTAGGTGGCATCGCCATTCTTGCGGCTGAACGGTGGCGGCCTGAGGCTCACTGCGCGAGCACGGAACGCATGCCGGTATCGACGGCTGTCAAAATCGGTCTATTTCAATGTCTTGCGATGATTCCAGGGACGTCTCGTTCAGGCGCAACCATCGTAGGCGCTCTTTTATTGGGCGTCACGCGCGAAGCCGCGACTGAATTTTCATTTTTTCTGGCGATCCCGACGATGGCCGGCGCAACGGTTCTTGACGTATGGAAGGCGCGGCATGACCTCGCAGGGGCCGGCTGGGGATTGATTGCGATCGGCTTCGTGGTCGCTTTTATCTCAGCGCTATTGGTCGTCCGCGGTTTGGTGAGCTTTGTCAGTCGCCGCGGTTTCGCACCGTTCGCTTGGTATCGGATTGCGGCCGGCGCCCTGATTCTCTATCTGGTGCGCTGAGGCCGATTCAAGCGGCCACCACAGGCATCGCAAGCCCCTTGGCCTGCGAACCATACAATCCAGCAATCCGGCAGACGGCCTCGGGCGCGACGGGCAAGCGCCACCCGTGCCGCGAAGGGCAAGAGCGCGCGCAGGGATTGAAGTACGGCCATCGCCACCAGCAGCGCCACAATGCATATCTGCCACATTAGCCGCTGCCCAGGCACCAGCGCGCCACGTGAAAGGTGAGGCCTGCGGCGACGTAGGCCGCCGCAAACATCCCGGCGGTAATCAATAAGGGATAACGCCAAGTCCCGGTTTCTCGTCGAATAACGGCGAGCGTCGAGAGGCATTGCGGCGCGTAGACATACCAGGCCAGCAGCGATAGCGCCGTCGGCAAACTCCATGACTTCGCCACGATCGGCGTCAATGCGCCAGCGACATCCTGTCCCGTCGCCGCCAGAGAGTAGACCGTTCCAAGCGCACCCACCGCCACTTCGCGGGCAGCAAGCCCTGGCACCAAGGCAATCGAGATTTGCCAGTTGAACCCAATCGGCGCAAACAATTGCGCCAACAAAGCCCCGATACGACCTGCAAAGCTCCACTGAATCGCCGGTCCCACAGCGCCCATGGGCGGCGCGGGCACACTCGATAGGAACCACAGCACAATCATCAACGCCAGAATCGTGGTGCCGACACGTCCGACGAAGACCTCGATCCGCTGCCACAGCCCAATGAGCAGATTACGCAGGCTAGGCCAGTGATAGGCCGGTAACTCCATCTGCAAGGGATGCAATGCAGGCCGTCCGGTCGTATGTTTAAGCAGCAGCGCGACTAAAAATGCACTGAGCACGCCAACGGCATACAGAATAAACAGCACCAAGCCTTGCAGACCTATGCCAAAGCTCAGCGTTCGCTCGGGAATGAAGGCGCCGATCAGCAAGCCGTAGACCGGCAACCGAGCCGAACATGTCATTAATGGCGCGATCATGATGGTGACCAAGCGATCACGCGGATTGGGGATGGTACGCGTCGCCATGATCCCGGGCACCGCACAGGCAAAGCTCGACAGCAGCGGGATGAATGAGCGACCCGACAAACCGACCCCACCCATGAGGCGATCCAACAAAAACGCCGCACGCGGCAGATAACCAGAATCTTCAAGTATCAAGATAAACGCAAAGAGCAACACGATCTGCGGCAAAAAGACGAGCACGCTGCCGGCGCCTGCGAGGACGCCATCGACGGCTAAGCTGCGTAATAAACCGGCGGGCATTGTCGAGTTGATGAACGCCGCGATTCCAGCGACCAGAGCCGTTAATGCATCTATAAACGGCCGCGCACCTGCGAACACCGCTTGAAACATCAGAAACAGCGTCAACGCCAAAATCACGGGACCCAAAATCGGATGTAACACCACAGCATCGATACGATCAGAGGGCGTATCGATCGGCGCATCCAAGCGTCCAACCGCCGACAGTATCCGCTCGACCTCGCGTTGATCCGCTGCGGTTGTTGCGAGGTCAGCGCGCGTCTCGGGCTGCTGGCGGGGCGACGCGCTTCGGCTTTGACTCAATGCCAGGTGCTGATCCAGATCATCAATCAACGCTCGCGCACCACCGCCTCGAATGCCCACGGTCGATACAACGGGCAAGCCCAGTTGCGCGGAGAGTGCCTCCGGCTGCACCTCTACACCCCGGCGACGCGCCAGATCGCTCATGTTGAGCGCAACCAGGACGGGGCGGCCGACTCGTTTTAAGGCGAGAACAAATCGCAAATGGCGTTGCAGATTGGTCGCATCAACCACTGCAACAATCAGGTCCGGCGGAGTCTCGCCAGGCAGGTGACCCAGAATGTAATCGCAGGTCACCGCTTCGTCGGGTGTGCGCGGCGACAGACTGTAGGCTCCGGGTAGATCGACCACCCGGATGGTTCGACCACTCCGCGTGGTCAATCGGCCTTCTTTACGCTCAACCGTCACACCGGCGTAATTGGCAATTTTCTGACGGCTACCGGTCAACAGATTAAAGAGCGCCGTCTTTCCGCAATTGGGGTTCCCCACCAACGCGACCAAGGGATCTGGATGACTCACGCGAGCGCGCCTATCGGGGCCCCGATGATCTCGACCGCAATACATGCAGCCTCGAATCGACGCAGCGCAAAGGTGCCACTGCCCAGGCGAACCGCGATGGGATCGCCAAATATGGCTCGCGCCAAGACCCGGACTCGTTCGCCGGGCAAAAACCCGAGTTCCGCTAAGCGCTCAGTCAGTTGCTGGCCCCCGGCCTCAGCCTTAGCCGTCAAACCCACAATACGAGCCTCCGCACGCAGCGGTAGGTCGTTTAGCGTGACGTCCGTAACAGGGTGATCGGGGGGCACCGGCTCCATGATCGGAATTGTAAATGAGAATTCATCTCATTTGCATCAGGTGATTCCGAAATGTGCGCCCCGTCACCCCGGACGCGTCAGTGATCCGCCGCGACCGCGCCGAGAGCGCCCAGAAACGCCAATATCTCCTCGGTCTTGGCCTTCATCAGCGCCGAATCCCCCCGACTCTCCACATTGAGGCGGATGAGCGGCTCGGTATTGGAGGACCGCAGGTTTAGGCGCCATTGATCAAACTCAAGGGACACGCCATCGGTGTAGTCCTGCACCTTGGAGGACGGCAAGTAGTGTGCCTCCAGCGCCGCAATGGCGGCCGGGCCATCGGGAACACGCATATTGATCTCACCGCTCGCAGGGAAGGCCTGCATGCGCTCGCCCACGAGCTGGGCCAGTGACTTGCCGGACTCACTGATCACCTGAGCCAGCACAAGCCACGGAATCATGCCGCTGTCGCAGTAGGCGAAGTCACGGAAATAGTGATGCGCGCTCATCTCGCCGCCATAGGCTGCATCCACGTCGCGCATCGTGGCTTTGATAAACGCATGGCCAGATTTGCATTGGACTACGCGTCCCCCATGCTTCTGCACGATATCAATCGTATTCCACGTCAGGCGTGGATCATGGACGATCGCCGCGCCTTTGGAGCGTTCAAGGAACACCGAGGCCAACAGGCCGACGATGTAATAACCCTCAATGAACGTGCCCTCGTGGTCGAAAAAGAAGCAACGGTCGTAATCTCCGTCCCAGGCAATACCAATATCCGCGCCTTCCCGTACCACGGCCTCAGCGACCGGCGCGCGGTTCTGCTCCAGCATGGGATTGGGCACGCCGTGTGGGAAGGTGCCATCGGGCAGATGATTCATCTTGATAAATTGGAACGGCAAGTGCGGTTCCAGTTTGTCCACCACAAGGCCCGCACCGCCATTGCCTGCATTGCAGACGATCTTGATGGGCTTGAGCTTCGTCAGATCGACGTAGGACAGCAAATGCTGGATGTAAGCAGGCCCCGTGTCGATGTGAGTCACGGTGCCGGGTTGGGTCGGACTTGGGAAGTTTTGCGCTTCCGCAAAAGCACGAATGTCCTTAAGCCCCGTATCACCCGAAATTGGTCGTGATCCCTCACGAACAAACTTCATTCCGTTGTAATCGGGGGGGTTATGACTCGCGGTCACCATGATCCCGCCATCCAGACCGAGTGCAAAGGTGGCGAAGTAGACGCCTTCCGTCCCGCATAGACCGATATCAACGACATCCACGCCTGAATCAACCAGACCCTGGATCACACTCTTGGCTAGCGCGTCGCTGGACAGCCGAATATCACGCCCGACGCATATCCGCTTTGGCGCCAAGAATTGCGCATAGCCTCGAGCGACGCGGTAAGCGATGTCCTCATTCAACTCGTTCGGGATGCGTCCCCGCAGGTCGTAGGCCTTGAATGCGGTAATAGCGTTCATCGTTGGCGATCTCCGTCCTTCAATCTATATAGGGAGGTCAGCAGTTCGTGCCCTGACGGCCGTAATTGTCCTCGAAGCGCACAATATCGTCCTCACCCAGATACGATCCTGACTGGACCTCAATGATGTGCAAAGGCACTCGCCCTGGATTCTGAATACGGTGTTTTGCACCGACCGGGATATAGGTGGATTGATTCTCGGACAATAGAAAAACTTTATCGTCGCAGGTGATCTCGGCGGTGCCGGAGACAACAATCCAATGCTCGGCGCGATGGTGATGCATTTGCAACGACAACGTGGCGCCTGGATTCACGACTAATCGCTTGACCTGAAAACGTTGGCCATTGTCGACACTGTCGTAACTACCCCATGGCCGGAATACTTCACGATGGATCGAAGGCTCCGAGCGCTTTGCCGCTTTCAGTTGGCCCACGAGCGCTTTGACGTCCTGCACTCGCCCTTTGGGCGCGACTAAAACGGCATCCTTCGTTTCAACGACCACGTGATCGGTGAGTCCGACCGTAGCGATTAATCGTTCCGACGAATAGAGGTAGCAACCCGAGGTGTCTTCCGTCACCACATCACCACGCGTCACATTGCCGGACGCATCAGCGGGCAAGCTATCGTGTAACGCTGACCAAGATCCCACGTCGCTCCAACCCGCATCGAGGGGAACAACCACGGCTGAAAGCGTCTTTTCCATCACCGCATAGTCGATCGAGTCACTCGGGCAATGCCCGAAAGCCTCAACGCCAAGACGAATGAAATCCAAATCTCGGTGAGCGTCCCGGAACGCTGATTCACAAGCGGCCAACATCTGCGGATGGAATTGAGCCAACTCATCCAAGTAACGGCGCGCTGAAAACAAGAACATGCCGCTATTCCAAAGATAATCACCCGAGGCGACATAGGACGCGGCGCGCTCGGCATTCGGCTTTTCGACAAACTCCGCGATGGGATAGGCCGGTCCCTCCCCTGCCCCACGTCGGATATAGCCGTAGCCCACTTCTGGTGCCGTCGGCACGACGCCAAAAGTCACGAGATGACCAGACTTGGCGGCCTCTATGCCCACGCTGACGGCACTCTGAAAGGCCGGAACGTCGCGCAACAAATGGTCGGCCGGCATGATCAACAATAATGCATCGTCTCCGGCGGGTCCCTGCAACGCGGCCAAGGCGGCAATCGCTACGGCTGGGGCCGTATTTCGCCCCACCGGTTCGAGGATGATGTCACCCGGTGGAACGCCGATGGTTCGCAACTGCTCAGCCACCATGAATCGGTGGTGGGCGTTACAGACGACAATCGGTTGCCCTGCGTTCAGGCCACTCAGACGTCGCACCGTGTCCTGCAGCATGGTTTCCTCGCCGACAAGCGGCAGGAATTGCTTGGGATGTAGTTCACGCGACAGCGGCCACAGCCGGGTTCCAGAACCACCAGACAAAATTACCGGTATAAGCACGGTCACTCCCTACACCGCATCAGCGGATGGCCGGCAACGTATCGCCGCGTCCGATGCCATAGTAGATGAATCCTGCCCGTCGCATCTGTGACGGATCATATAGATTACGACCATCAAAAATGACCGGCGCCGTCAGTATGGCCTTGATCTCATCAAAATCGGGGCTCCGGAATTCGCGCCATTCCGTCACGATCGCCAGGGCGTCGGCACCCTGCAGCGCCTCTTCCATGGACTTACAGTAAGTCAGGTCGGCACGCTCCCCATAAATCCGCTGGGTTTCCGGCATAGCGACCGGATCGTAGGCGCGTACCGTCGCGCCGGCCGCCCACAAGGCTTCTATGAGTACGCGGCTCGGCGCTTCCCGCATGTCGTCGGTGTTGGGTTTGAAGGCGAGGCCCCAAATCGCGATGGTCTTGCCGGCGATCTGCCCGCCGTAATGCGCAGCGATTTTCTGAAACAGGACGGTCTTTTGACGGGCATTGACCGCCTCCACCGCCGCCAGAATCAGCGGCTCGTAACCCGTTGAGCGGGCCGAGCGCTCCAAGGCTTGGACATCTTTAGGGAAACAAGAGCCGCCATAGCCCACACCCGGATAGATGAAGTGGTACCCGATGCGGGGATCGGAACCGATACCCACGCGCACTTTCTCGACGTCGGCACCGACCCGCTCGGCGAGATTAGCGATCTCATTCATGAACGAGATTTTGGTGGCCAAGAGTGCATTCGCAGCATATTTGGTCAATTCGGCCGAGCGAATATCCATGACGATCAGGCGTTCATGATTACGGGTAAAGGGCTCATACAGTGCCCGCATCAATTCGGTGACCTGCGGCTTATCGGTGCCGACCACGATGCGATCGGGACGCATAAAGTCGGTGATCGCAGCGCCCTCTTTGAGGAATTCCGGATTCGAAACCACATCGAACTCATGTGAGGCGCCACGCTCAGCCAGAGCGCCCTCAAGCGCCGCACGCACCTTATCCGCAGTGCCCACCGGCACCGTTGATTTCGTGATCACCACTTTGTAATCAACCATGTGAGTCGCGATGGTGCGAGCCACGGCCAGCACATAGGACAGATCCGCAGATCCGTCCTCATCCGGAGGCGTTCCGACCGCAATCATTTGGAAGAGCCCATGCGCGACGCCTTCTGCGGCATCGGTGGTGAAGCGCAGGCGGCCCTTGGCCATATTGCGTTCAATCAACTCATCCAGACCCGGCTCATGAATCGGGACATCGCCCTGATTGAGACGTTCGATTTTGCGCGGATCAACATCCACGCAGACGACTGAATTGCCGGCATCCGCAAGGCAAGCGCCCGTGACGAGTCCGACATAGCCTGAACCGAAAATGGTGATCTTCATTGGCTCTTCCTTAGTCTCGAGCGACGCGCATGAATCTCGCAATCACACATCGATGAGCGAATTGTACTGACATTCAATTAAAAAGCCGTTTCGGCGCCATCACAGCGCCGACAACCTGACCCAAACCCAGAAAACGCCCGCTGGCCCCATAGGCCTTCACGAGACCATCAGGCGCGAGGACCGGCACGGCTTGGCCGTGCAACAGGCGTGCTTCCTCAGTAGCCGCCAGATGGACCGCGGGCCATTGGCCGAGGGCAACGTCCGGCGCCAGCAACAAGGAATCGAGCAGCGTTTCTTGACCGACGAGGCTTTGAAGCGACTCTAAGGTGTGCACCGGGTGGTCGGTAAAGGCGCCACCGACATCGGTCCGCCGCAACGCGCTGAGGTGACCGACGGTGCCCAGTACCTGCGCGATGTCCTCACCCAGTGTGCGGACATAGGTACCCTTAGAGCACCGGACATCGAAGACAATTTCATTACCCGACCACGAGATCAAGTCGATCGCCGTGATGCGCACCGCCCGCGGCTCGCGCTCAACAACCTCACCTCGGCGCGCTAATGTGTAGAGGGCTTCCCCATCTCGCTTGAGCGCGGAGTACATCGGGGGAATTTGCGTCGTATCACCAACAAACCGGTCTAGAGCGGCGCGGATCTGCACCTCGTCGAGCAGCGGAACCAATTCCTCGCGGATGACCTCACCCTCGCGATCGCCGGTATCCGTTTGCTTACCGAGCGAGAGCGTTGCCGTATAACGTTTGTCGGCATCCAGCAGTAGCCCCGCCACTTTGGTCGCTTCGCCAAAACATAAGGGCAAGACCCCCGTGGCGAGCGGATCGAGACTACCCGTGTGGCCTGCCTTTTCAGCACGATATAGGCGACGAACCATCTGCAGGGCCTGATTGGAGGTCAGACCCAGTGGCTTGTCGAGCAAGACTATACCGTCAACCCGTCGCCAGACCGTACGAGTGCGGCCCGAGCTGCCGGTCATTCGGCAGTGTCTTCCGCTGCGTCGGGCTCACCGTCTGCAGGCGCCGGGTGTTCTTCCGCGAGCCGAGCGTCACTCGCCACGGCTCGATTGATCAATGACGACATCCGGGCCGCCTCATCGATCGTATGGTCAACCGCAAAACGGAGTTCCGGCACATGCCGGATCTCCAATTGTTTCTTCAAATGGATGCGCAAGAACCCTGCCGCCGACGTGAGCGCAGCGGCCACTTCTTCCGCCGGCCGCTTGCCATCAAAGGGCACGAAAAAAATCTTCGCGTGGCTCAGATCACGACTCACTTCGACCGTCGTGAAGGTCACGAGCCCCACTCGGGGATCTTTGACCTCACGACGGACGAGCTCGGAGATCAGACGTAACATCTGTTCTTCGAGTCGTCTGCCGCGCTGAAAATCACGTGGCACTTAGAGCGACCTCGTGACCGTCACGCGCTCGAAGCACTCGATCTGGTCGCCGGCGCGCACGTCGTTGTAATCCTTAACTGCGATACCGCACTCGGTGCCTGAACGAACCTCGGCGACGTCATCCTTGAAGCGCCGCAGAGATTCAAGCGCACCTTCGAAAATGACGACGTTGTCGCGCAGAACGCGAATCGGATTGTTGCGTTTGACGAAGCCCTCGATCACGAGACAGCCTGCAACCTGACCGAACTTGCTCGAGCGGAATACATCGCGCACCTGAGCAAGGCCCACGATCTGATCGCGGATCTCTGGCTGCAACATGCCCGACAGTGCCGAACGCACATCGTCGATCACTTCATAGATGATGCTGTAGTACTGAATCGAGACGCCGTTGTCCTTGATGGCCGAGCGAGCCGCCGCATCGGCGCGAACGTTGAATGCCACGATCCGGGCATTCGATGCTGACGCCAACATGACGTCGGACTCAGTAATGCCGCCGACACCCGACGAGATGACCTTAACGGCCACTTCAGAGGTGGACAGCTTCTGCAGTGAATCACGCAGCGCTTCCGCCGACCCTTGCACGTCCGCCTTAATGACGACCTGCACGGTCTGCGCCTTGCCCTCTTCCATCTGCGAGAAGACGTCTTCAAATTTAGGGGTGCGAGCCGCGAGTTTAACGTCGCGGAACTTACCCTGACGATGCAGAGCAACCTCGCGAGCCTTACGCTCACTCTCAACGACCTGGAAGTCATCACCCGCGTTCGGAGCACCAGACAAGCCGAGGACCTGCACGGGGATCGAAGGTCCCGCACTCGAAGTCGGCGCACCCGTTTCATCGAACATGGCGCGGACGCGACCAAATTCCTGACCGGCAATAATCGGATCACCCTGCTTGAGGGTTCCGCGCTTGACGAGCACCGTGGCGACCGCACCGCGACCCTTTTCAATGCTCGACTCGAGCACCACGCCCACCGCGGTACCCGATGGCGCCGCGCGCAGTTCAAGAACCTCAGCTTGGAGTAAGAGAGACTCAAGCAACTGCTCGACACCGAGACCCGTGCGGGCTGAAACCGGCACGAAAATCGTATCGCCGCCGTACTCTTCCGGAACGATGCCGTACTGCAGCATCTCGTTCTTGACGCGATCCGGGTCTGCGTCTTCCTTGTCCATTTTATTCAACGCCACAACAATGGGCACTTCGGCAGCTTTCGCATGCTGAATGGCCTCAATCGTCTGTGGCATCACGCCGTCATCGGCCGCGACCACGAGGATCACGATATCCGTGACCTGGGCACCGCGTGCACGCATCGAAGTGAAGGCTGCGTGGCCCGGGGTATCGATGAAGGTCACAATGCCGCGTGGCGTCGTGACGTGATACGCGCCTATGTGCTGCGTAATACCGCCCGCTTCACCGGCCGCCACCTTGGCGCGGCGGATATAGTCGAGCAACGACGTCTTACCGTGGTCAACGTGGCCCATGATCGTGACGACCGGCGGACGGGGCAGCAACTCACCCTGCAACGCAGGGTCTGCCACCAGCGAGTCCTCCAGAGCGTTCTCTTTCAACGGCTTGGCCGTGTGACCCAATTCTTCGACCACCAAGACTGCAGTGTCCTGGTCGAGTGGCTGGTTGATCGTCGCCATCACGCCCATGTTCATGAGCGTCTTGATCAGTTCACCGCCCTTAACGGCCATCTTCTGTGCCAACTCGGCCACGGTGATGGTTTCCGGGATCGACACTTCCCGCTTAACCGGTGCCGTTGGCATCTCAAAGCCGTGGCGTCCCTCAGGGGCATTGGATCCTCCCCCACGACGCATATTCTTCATCGGCTTCTTTTTCTTGAAGCGATTGCTCGCGTCCGATGAGACGTGCAGTTCCTGACGCCCGTAGCGGGTGTCTCGCGAATCGCGATTTGCCGCTGGCGGTGGTGAACGTTCCTGCTTCGGCGGCGGCGGCGGCGCAACTGGTGCGGCCACGACAGCCACAGCTTTGCGTGCTCGCTCGGCTTCTTCGCGCTCGGCCTGCTCCGCCTGACGACGGACGGCTTCTTCGGCGGCGATGCGCGCGTCTTCCTCGGCCTTGATGCGACGCTCTTCTTCCGCCCGTGCATGCGCTTCTTGGTCAGCAATACGCTGACGCTCTTCTTCAACCGCCCGAACAGCGGCCTCTTCAGCCTCACGTACGCGATCAATCTCTTCCTGCGCCGCACGGGCTTGCTCTTCGAGCACGCCTCGGTTGATGTACGTACGCTTGGTACGCACTTCGACGCTGACGGTTCGAGCGCGACCCTGCGCGGCACTGACCTTAATCTCGCTCTGCGTCTTACGCTTCAGCGTGATCTTGCGTGGACCGGCAGACGCTCCTTCCTCTTCCGTGCGTCCGTGCGAGCGACGCAAAAAAGCGAGCAATTCGCCCTTTTGATCGTCGCTAATTTTGGCGTCGGAGCCGCCGACTTGGATGCCGGCCTCCTCAAATTGCTTGAGCAACTTCTCTACCGGGACCTTAAGGACCTCGGCGAATTGCGCTACGGTGACATCAGACATTCAGAAACTCCCTCAGGCCGATGCCCCGTCGGTGAACCAATGGGCGCGGGCAGCCATAATCAGCTTGCCGGCAGTGGCCTCATCGAGACCACCAACGCCGTCGAGATCTTCAGTCGCCTGTTCGGCGAGATCTTCACGCGTACAGACTCCGCGTGCAGCCAAGGCTGCCGCCAACTCGTCGGTCATCCCGTCGAGCGTCAGCAGATCTTGAGACGGCGTGCCATCCTGACTTTCCTCGGTGGCAATCGCTTGGGTCAGCAATACGTCTCGAGCGCGGTTGCGCAACTCGCGGACGATTTCATCGTCGAACTCTTCGATAGCGAGGAGCTCGTTGGTCGGTACGTAAGCAATTTCTTCGATCGTCGAGAAGCCTTCGCCCACGAGAATCGCGGCCACGTCTTCATCGACATCCAGAGCATTCTTAAAGACATCCAAGAGAACGCGCGTTTCCGCCTCGCTCTTCTCGTCGGCCTGAGCTTCGCTCATGATATTGAGCTTCCAGCCGGTCAACTCGGATGCCAGACGAATGTTCTGGCCACCGCGGCCGATGGCCTGCGACAGCTTTTCCTCAGCGACAGCAATTTCCATGCTGTGTTGATCTTCATCGACGACGATCGACGTGACTTCAGCAGGCTGCATCGCATTGATCACGAACTGCGCCGGATTGTCTTCGAACGGGATGATGTCGACGCGCTCGCCGGCAATCTCATTCGAGACCGCCTGAACGCGGCTACCGCGCATACCGACGCACGCACCCACAGGGTCGATGCGGCTATCGGTGCTGCGCACCGCGATCTTGGCACGCGCGCCTGGATCACGAGCAGCACCCAAAATCTGGATCAAGCCCTGGCCCACTTCAGGAACCTCAAGCTTGAACAATTCAATGAGGAACTCAGGCGCAGTGCGCGACAGGAAAATCTGCGGCCCACGAATTTCCGAGCGAACTTCCTTCAGAAAGGCCTTCACGCGATCCTGAGTACGAATCGGCTCCCGCGGGATCATATGTTCGCGCGGGATGAAAGCTTCTGCGTTCTGGCCGAGGTCGACATAGGTGCCGTTACGATCCACGCGCTTGACGATACCGCTGACCAGCGTGCCGACGCGGTCTAGATAGGCATCCACAACCTGGCTGCGCTCGGCTTCACGGACCTTCTGTACGATGACCTGCTTGGCCGTCTGAGCGTCGATACGCCCGAAGCCCTCGCCTTCCAGCGGCACCTCTACGTAACCGCCCACCACCGCCTTCGGGTCGACGTCCAAGGCATCCTCAAGACGCAACTCACGGTCCGGTGTTTCGAGCTCACGCGAATCGTCAGCAAACACCTTCCAACGCTGGAAAACTTCGTAATCGCCGGACTTGCGGTTGATCGAGGCGCGTACGTCCATCTCTTCGCCGAGACGCTTACGCGTCGCAGACGCCAAGGCCGCCTCTAAGGCCTCGAAAATGATTTCCTTATCGATGCCCTTTTCATTGGCGACGCTCTCAACTGCGTCGACGATTTCTTTCAGCGTTGTCTTCGACATATTTTTCACTCCCGTCAGGCGCCAAAATCCGGCACCAGCCGTGCTGCCTTGATTTCGTTGAAACCTAAAACCACTTCTTTTCCATCCACTTGCAACACGATACCCGTCTGCGAGGTCGAGACGAGTTGCCCCGTCCAACGTCGCCGACCATCGCGCGGCAAATGGCTTTCCACATGCACTCGTTCGCCTACATAGCGCGCAAAATGCGCAGGCTTCGCAAGCGGCCGATCAAAGCCTGGCGACGACACCTCAAGGGTGTATTCGCTGCTAATCGGGTCAGCGGCATCCAGCAACTCGCTGGACATCCGGCTCACCGCCGCACAGTCATCGACCGTGACACGGTGTCCTTCAGTTTCCCCGCCCGGGTGATCAATAAAGATACGCAGGGTGCCACCGCCCCGGTGGGCGTTGAATTCCAACTCGACCAGTTCGTAGCCCAAAGCCACAATTCCCGGTTCGAGCAGCGAAATCAGCGTCTCGCGCATCGACCAACCACTCCTGACCCGAAAGTCATTACGCTCAGCTCACAAAAAATGGACCAAAAAAATGGGCCCTCGGCCCATATTCGAGGTCACTAGGCGCAGCCGCCTCCGACCCAAACGAAAAAGCCCCCGAGGGGGCTTTCACTGCGTTCACACAGAACCGCTCAGCCAGAGACGATTCTCAAGTCCAAGATTCTACCGGAAAACCTTCGATTCCGAAAAGGTTTTTAACTTTAATCCGGCCGTCAAGGCCCGTCGAAGTCCGAAAACCGGTCAATTTCCATCGTTCACCAGACTAAAAATCGGGATTTACTCGTAGACCGCACTGCGCCACCGGGGTCTATACTCGAATTTGGCCGAGGGGGCCTAGATTCTAATCAGCCATTTCAGAGCAACAATGGACCCAACTGATATTCGGGATGCTGACCACTTTCACCGCGTCGTCGATTGCCAATGGGCCTGCCCGGCGCATACCGACGTACCGGAATACATTCGACTGATCGCCCAGGGGCGATACACAGACGCCTACCTCGTCAATCGCGAATCCAATGTCTTTCCCGGCATTTTAGGACGAGTCTGCGATCGACCCTGCGAGCCGGCTTGTCGACGCGGCCGCGTGGACGACAAACCGGTCGCTATTTGTCGACTGAAACGGGTAGCAGCCGACCACCGCGATGACGTTCGCGGTCTATTGCCCACGGCATCGCCACCCAATGGACACCGGGTGGTCTGCATCGGCGCCGGCCCAGCATCACTCACGGTCGCTAACGACCTCCTGCCGCTCGGCTACGCGGTCACGATTTTTGAGCAGTGGGGCGTCACGGGCGGCCTGATGCGCTCCAATATTCCGTCGTTCCGTCTTCCGGCCGAGGTCCTTGATGAGGAAATAGGCCTCATAGAACAAATGGGGGCCGAGATCCGTTTGGGTGAACGCATCGATAGCCTGAAATCCCTATTGGAGGCCGGCTACGACGCCATTTTCGTCGGATCAGGCGCCCCTCGGGCGAAAGACTTACGGATTCCTGGGCGGGATGAATCCGACCGCATCCATTCCGGTATCGACTGGTTACAGTCGATCGCTTTTGGCCATACGGAATCCATTGGCGAACGTGTGCTGATCATCGGCGTTGGTAATACGGCCATGGACTGCTGCCGCTCGGCCCTCCGTCTCGGCGCGAAGAGCGTCAAAGTGATGGCCCGCAAATCCCGTCAGTTCTTCAAAGCATCCGAATGGGAACTTGAGGATGCAGAATCCGAAGGGGTTGAGATTGTCATCAACCACGCACCGAAATCATTCGTCATCGAGAAGGGTCGCCTCATCGGCATGTTATTCGATGAAATCGAATACGAACTGGACGATGGCCGCATCGTCTCCGAACGCGTCATCGCCGAAAAAATCATCCCATGCGACGACGTGATTCTGGCAATTGGTCAGGAAAATTTCTTCCCGTTCATTGAACGTGACCTTGGGATTGAGTTCGACCGCTGGCAAGTTCCCGTGGTGAACCCAACGAGCCTCGAATCGACTCGGCCCGGCGTGTTCTTCGGCGGCGATGCCGGCTTTGGCCCCAAGAACATCATCTGGGCTGTGGAGCATGGCCATCAAGCCGCGTTATCGATACACCTGCGGGCCGAAGGCAGGCCCATCACCGACCGACCGGCCCGCGGGGTCACGCTCTCCAGTCGAAAAATGGGTATCCATGAGTGGTCGTATAAAAACGACTACAACCCTTCAGAGCGTCGACTCGTGCCGCATGTGGCGCTGGCCGAGCGATTTAAGAAGCTCAAGATCGAAGTCGAGTTGGGCTTTGATCCCGCCCAAACAGCACTCGAGGTACAACGGTGCCTCAACTGTGACGTACAGACGGTCTTCTCAGCGCCCGCCTGCATTGAATGCGATGCGTGCATCGATATTTGTCCGGTGGACTGCCTAACGATGGCGCCGAATGGAACGCTTGAGGAGGTGTCTGCCAGCACTAAAGTGCCGCGACAGGATCCGAGCAAACCGCTGTATGTCTCCGCGCCTCTCAAGGCCACTGGGCGCGTCATGATCAAAGACGAGGATCTCTGCGTGCACTGTGGGTTGTGTGCCGAACGCTGCCCAACGGCGGCGTGGGACATGCAAAAGTCAACAATCCATATCCCCCACGCCAGTCTTGGACAGGCTCTATGACGACAACGATCTCTGCAATTGGCCAAACGAATGATTTCGTGGTGCGTTTTGCCAACGTTAATGGCACCGGCTCGGCTAGCGCGAACAACTTGATCATGAAGTCCATGTTTCGCATGGGCGTACCGGTCACGGGCAAAAACTATTTCCCCTCCAATATCCAGGGGCTGCCGACTTGGTACGAAATCCGCGTCTCGAAAGCGGGGTATCTGGCGCGACGAGAGCAGGTCAATGTCACGGTGGCGATGAATGTCGAGACCTACGCTCGGGACGTTCAAGAAGTTGCCCCAGGGGGCTTTCTGATCTATGACTCGACGTGGCCTAGGAACGCACTGCTCTCCCGGGATGACATCACGGTACTCGGGGTCCCATTTGCTCGCCTCTGTAATGAAAATTTCGACGGGGTCCGCAACAGGATTCTGATGAAGAACATTTGCTATGCCGGGGCCATGGCTGCGCTCTTTGATATCGACTTTGAGGTGATTCGGAGTCTCGTCACCGAGCAATACGCTGCGAAGCCCAAACTGGTCGATGCGAACATGAAGGCCATTGAGCTCGGCTATGCCTATGCCAAGGCCCATTTGCCCTGCCCGCTGCCCTACCGCATCGAACGGATGAACTCGACGGTTGGGCAAGTGCTCATTGATGGCAATACGGCCGCAGGCCTCGGGTGTGTGTATGCCGGTGCGACGGTTGGAGCTTGGTATCCGATCACACCCTCCACATCGCTGATGGACGCGTACAAAGGCTTCTGCGAACGCTTCAGAGTCGACCCAGTGACCAAGCAGCGGAAATTCATCGTGCTTCAGGCCGAAGACGAATTAGCGGCCGTGGGCATGGTCATCGGCGCGTCGTGGAACGGCGCTCGCGCCTTCACACCCACGAGCGGCCCCGGCATTTCACTGATGAATGAATTCATTGGCCTTGCTTATTACGCTGAAGTGCCTGCTGTTTTATTCAATGTGCAGCGTGTAGGCCCATCCACCGGCATGCCGACGCGGACCCAACAATGTGACGTCCTCCTATGCGCCTATGCCTCACACGGCGACACGCGCCACGTCATCCTCTTCCCGGCCAATCCAACCGAGTGTTTCCACTTGACGCCGGTGGCTTTTGATTTGGCCGAGCGTCTGCAAACACCCGTTTTTGTCTTGTCTGATCTGGATATCGGGATGAATGACTGGATGGTCCCCGAACTCACTTGGGATGACCGCTATACACCCGACCGTGGCAAGGTCCTCTCAAAAGAGGAGATCGAGGCTTTACCGAAATTTCACCGGTATCTTGATGTCGACGGCGACGGCATCCCGTATCGCACACTGCCCGGTATGACCCCGAAAGGCGCCTACTTCACTCGCGGTTCAGGCCACAACAAGTTTGGCGTGTATACCGAAGATTCGGCTGAATATCAGGAAGTGCTCGACCGCCTCGTCGACAAGTTCAACACGGCCAAAAACTTGCTTCCCCCGGCAGTTCTGCGCGGATCCAGCCATCATGCGACCGGTCTATTGGCCTATGGCAGCAGCGATGAGGCCGTCAAGGAAGCCCAAGACCAGCTTGCCGCTGCCGGCATTGACACCGACTACCTTCGAGTACGCGCCTTCCCATTCGGCGCAGAGGTGGACGCCTTCATCGAATCCCACGCGGTGGTTTACGTCATCGAGCAGAACCGGGACGGTCAGTTGCGGTCGCTCTTAATCCTCGAAACCAACGCTGAAAAGCGAAAACTGATACCGATCCTGCATTACGACGGCATGCCGATGACAGCCCGTTTCGTGACCGACGCTGTCCTTGCACATGTCCAAACCACGGCCACCCACTCAACCGCAAGCCGGGGACATTGAAATGACCTCGATCACGAAACCAAAAGTTGCGCATCCGTCGTTGCCACGCAATGAACTCGGTCTGACACGGCGGGACTACGAAGGCGGGATGAGTACGCTCTGCGCCGGCTGTGGCCATGACTCCATCACGGCCGCGATCGTTGAGGCGGCCTGGGGACTCTCACTCCGGCCCGAGGAGCTCGTCAAACTGTCGGGGATCGGCTGCTCCTCTAAGACCACCGCGTACTTTGTCGGCGGCGCACACGGATTTAACTCAGTGCATGGACGGATGCCATCCGTGGCAACAGGCGCCAACGCAGCCAATCGGCAGCTGAACTACATCGGGATATCCGGCGACGGCGACTCACTGTCGATAGGCCTTGGGCAATTGGTTCATGCCATCCGGCGCAACCTGAATATGCTCTACATCATCGAGAATAATGGAGTCTATGGACTGACGAAGGGGCAATTCTCTGCAGCCGCCGATATCGGCAGTCAATCTAAGAAGGGCGAAGCCAATCTCCAGACCCCCATCGATCCGACGCTGCTCGCTTTGTCGCTCGGGGCGGGTTTTGTCGCCCGCGGTTTCTCCGGCGACAAGAAGCAACTCGTTCCATTGATCCAGGCGGGCCTACGCCATCCGGGATTCGCGATCATCGATGTTCTATCGCCCTGCGTGACCTTTAATGATCACGAAGGTTCAACGAAGAGCTACCAGTACACGCGCGATCACTATCACCCTGCTGTCGCCACCGACTTTGTGCCTAAAGCGCAAGCGATTGAAGTGGCCTATGACGACCAGACGGTCGTTGCGCTGCATGACGGTAGTCAATTGCGACTACGTAAGCTCGATCCGACCTTTGACACCACGGATCGCGTGGCCGCCTACCGCTACATTGCCGCAAAGCTGACCGAGGGCGAGCACGTCACGGGATTGATTCATGCGTCCTCTACCGAGGACCACGAATTGCACACCCAGAATCGCTCTGTCGCAGAAGGACTGAACAGTGTTCCTTACTCAGAACTCAATCCAGGCTCTGCTGCACTATCAAAATTAATGGCCAGATACCGCTGAAACGGGATCAACAACGCAGACTGCGCTGCCAATTCGCCAGCGCAGTTCGTCCGTGAGCCGTGAGCACCGTGGCGGTGCCTCGCGCAGATACCGAAACGTAACCGCGCCGGGATAGTTTGTCGAAGAGTGGTCGAGGAATTGGCGCGCCCGCTAACCCTCTAGCTGCGGCTATGCCGAGCTTGGAGAACGTTGCCCATTCATCTTTGCTCAGGAAGTCGTCCATCTCGGCTCCTTGTTGCGCCCTAGCGCTCATGGATTCCGAGGTTATGGTGAATCAGACTCTCGAACCGCGTCCTAGATCACGTTTCAGACCGAGGACGCCGTCGTGACCGACTGCCTCCATTGATTTCGAACGGATTCTGACGTCTCCCCGCCTCCATTCGGTTGCCACCCCGGCACACCAAAAATATGGCCTATCCGGGCACGCAAGGACTTAGCCTTGATCAGATCACGCACCATCGCACGCCATTCGTGGAAGGCGATGATGATTGGGTTGTAGCTCTCGATGTTATGCAGAATGCCGTAATTGGGCTGGTCTAGTGGGGTTTCCGCCTCGAAGGTCCCGAACCAGCGATCCCAGATCATGAGGACACCCGCATAGTTTCGATCGAGATATCTCGGGTTTGAGGCGTGATGTACTCGATGATGGGACGGCGTATTGAAGATCGCTTCAAACCATTTCGGCAGACGATCCACCGCTTCCGTGTGTAACCAGAATTGGTAGAACAAATTGATGCTCTGCATCAACAGAATCGCCGTTGGCGTAAAACCCAAGAAGGCGAGCGGCATCCAAGGCGTCCATGTCCCCACAACGATGCCCGTCCACGATTGGCGCGCAGCAGTCGATAAATTGTATTCACGCGATGAATGGTGATTGACATGGGCGGCCCACCAAAATCGGCACTCATGACTGATTCGATGAAACCAGTAGTAGGTGAAGTCATCGAGGATAAAGAGTAGGCCCCAGGCCAAAGCCGACATCTCAAAGGTGAGCACACGATGCGCGTAAGCCCACTGTAGTCCGCCGTACATGATGCCGGTCATGGCGATATTGACAGCAACATTACCCGCTCGCATCGATAATGAGGCGAGCGTATCTTTCCATTCGTAGTGGGCACGGATAATTCCCCGCGCACCGAGGACCGCCTCTAAAACAATGGCCGTCAAACGACCAATCAATAACCAAGTACCCAAGGTCAAATGCATCAGGTAATCCTCAGATCAAACTGGCACCAATATTGATTAACAAGGCCAGCACTGTTGTATTAAAGAGATAAGCCAGCGCGCAATGTATCGCGCCAATCCGGCGCATCGGCTTGGAGGCAAAGGATACATCGGCCGTCTGACCCGAAGTGCCGATCACCACAGAGAAATACATGAAGTCAAAATAATCCGGGGCCTCCTCGCCGGGAAACAGCAACCCACCCTGTCCGCCACGACCCAGATCGGCATAAAAATCATGTGCGTAATGCAATGCGAACATGGTCTGGATGAACGCCCATGAGGCCAAAACGGTGACACCCGCGAGGCTCGCATGCAAGATGCGTAAAACACCGTGGGCCTCGCGAACCAGGGTCAATTCAAAGCCAATCGCGGCCAGACTTGAGACGCCCGCGACAACGACCAAGCCCAAAATCACCAACTGACTATCGTCCTGTAAACGCGCTCGAAGTCGCATGTGATGCTCGCTGGACCGCCACATCATCACCGCCGCAACCACCAAGTAAAAAACAGTGCCCACGTTCCACGCCACCAACCAGCGTGTGACAGCATGCAGCGCCATGAATTGTGGCAAAAAATATCCGGTCGCGACGGTAATGGCCGTGGCGATGAGCAATCTGGGTCGAGACTGAGCAAGACGGACCAATGGGTGGTGATGTGGTGTCATCAGAGTTGCTCTTTAATTTAAGGCCCCGGTGTCAAATTCTGCGCCCCTTCACGGACCAAAGAAACGACGGACGTTCTCTAAAGCTCGATCTCGCGCATCAACATCCATGCGATTGCAAAGCACGACAGAGACGATATTCCGTTTCGGAAACCAATCAATGGCCGTGCGAAACCCCTCAGTAGTCCCAAAATGCCAACGACGGGTCGCTCCAAACGCAGGGTCGAGGAACCAGCCCAGCCCATACTGGACTGTGCCGCCAGGATCTAAATTATCCTCGTCTGGCTCGGCAGGCCAATGCGTTTCAGTCCCATCCGCTAAGCGCGTCGTCGCAAAAACGGTGGATGCCCAGCGTCCGATCACGGTTTCACCACGATCGATAGCCTGTAGCCATCGCGCCATGTCATCGACGGTGGAATAAATGCCGCCATCTCCGCCAGTGGCTGAGGTGGCGCTCTGATCCGAGACGTGCCAGACGCCCGTCAGCAAATCCTGCCGGTGACCGTAGGCCCGCTGTTCAAGCGCAACCCCGCCTACAGTGCGTAAATGGGTGTGATACAAGCCATTCGGTACAAAGACCTGAGACTCGAGAAAGTGACCGAAAGTCTCACCCGACACGGCGGCCACGATTTGCCCGAGCACCACGTAGCCTGAATTGCTGTAGGCCCAGCGGCTCCCCGCCGGAAAAAGGGGGCCGTTCGTACTCGCTAAAAGCCGCATCACCGCCGCATCATCAATCTGATGCGTCGACGTGTACACGGGACCGCCGTGTGCGGCGGCCTCGTCCATCAGCACTTCATAATCGGGCAATCCGGACGTATGCGTTAGTAGGTGTCGGACCGTAATCGTTTGTGCATAAGCCGACCAACCCGGCAGCAGATCGGCCAACCGGGCATCTAAGGAAAGCTGCCCGGACTCAACCAGAGTGAGTACCGCGGCCGCCGTGAACTGTTTAGAGACAGAGGCGAGCCGAAAGGATGATTGGGCGCTCAAACGTGCGACATGGCCCACCCTACGTTGCCCGTGGGCGCGATCCAACACCACCGATCCTTGAACCACCACCCGCTCGACACAGCCCGGTTCCGATGCCGCTTGCGCCACGGTACTCAAGACCAGCCCGATCATCGCGATTAGGATTCGACCCACCATCAGCTTGAGCCGGATAACAATTTAGTTCGGTAACTGATCGAGAGACCGGCAACATTAGCTGCGAAGGTCCCGTGTAATGATCGAATGCGACCTATCGTCGCGTGCACACCGACACCATTTCGCCACTCATAGCCTAGACCCACGTTGACTTGCCCGACGGCACCGGAAGCGACCGCCACGCCGCCTCCGCCCGCGGCGCCTGCGAGGGCTTCAGCTTCGACCCGCAGGCCTGAGCTCATGCCCAGATGCAGACCGGCACCGACTAAACCCGTCATGTAGGCACCACTCTGCCCGCGATAGGCGGCAAGTCCTTGGCCGGTCATGTACCACAGGTCGTTGAGGTCATAATCCGCTTGAACGCCGAGCACTCCAATATTTGGAATCGGCCGAGTCGACCAAGCGGCCCCTGCGGCGCGGTAGGACTGCTCCGTGACTCGAACGCGAACTGGATGGGTATCAAGTGCCGCCACATCGCCTGCATCCACGGTAGTGATGTGATCGGGACCGAAACGACGACGAAGGGTGATCGACACGCCATCGGTGTCTAAATGTCCATTCGGGGCTTTCAGTCGCTCAACGCCGACCGCCAAGACATTCTGTGGACTGAACGACCACTCAGCGCCGACTCGGGCGGCCACAAGCATACCGCCACCGGTCGATACCGCACCGCCACCGCCCGCGCCGAGCGAGACCCCAGCGTCCAGTGACCAGGTTGACGTCAGCGGCAACCGAAGGCCCACTCCGCCCATGATCTCCATGTAGCCGTTGCTGGACCCGTGAGCTGCGCCGGCCGCATCGACCATGTAGTACCAGGGGCCGCTAATGGTGCCTCGCCACTGGGCTCCAACCACGCCAAAATTGGCTTGAGGTCTACCCGCCTCGGTGACGCTACCGTGCCGGACACGATATTGGCGGCCATACACGCCTAGATCGCTTGGGGTGAATGCGCTCGTTTCGGTCAAGCGAAATCGGTCACTGGTATCGCTCGGATCGACCGAGAGACCGCGAAAAGAGTGTTCAAGGCCGGCGTACCATTGCGTGCCAGTGATCGAGCCGCCATTCGGAAAATCAATATGACTGATTCCCGCCCGCCAGCGCCAGGCGCCCAGAGGAAGCCCTAAACCAATCGACTCGCGCAGGAGCAGACCACCTCCCGAGAGTTCGTGCCCACCACGACCGCCACCAGCGGATACCGAAAAACCACCCTCTACATCGACATGACGGGTCAGCGGATAGACGTACTCGCCGCCGACGCCGAGCGTGATGAATCCGCCCCGTCGGCCCTGCACTGCGGCAAAGCTATCGACACCCAGCCGCAGGTGCTCGCCAAAATTTCGCCGCAGGTGCAGACCGGCGACACCCGCGGTTTCATCCGCGGGCAGCTGCCAACGTTCAGTATCAAGGCCCACCTCCCACGAAGTCGCCACGGTGTCTGACGTGGCTGCTCGTGCAGCACTGAGCACGCAGAGGCCTGCAAGCGCAATCGCGCTCATGGCAAAGCAAATCCGGTTCCTTCCGTTCATTGGCGTCGTCCTAAAAGATCAAGTCATGTCGGTAAATGTGCCCTTCTTTCATCACAAAACGCACGGCTTCCAACTGCCGAACGTCGTCAATAGGATTACCTGGTACGGCGATGATATCGGCCGACTTACCCGCGCTAATCGAACCGAACAGCTCCGGGTGACCAATCAGTTCTGCCGCATTGATTGTGGCGGCTTGGATGGCCTGCATCGGCGTCATGCCGTATTGCACCATAAACGCGAACTGACGGGCGTTGGTACCGTGAGCGCAAATGCCCGAGTCCGTTCCAAACGACATTTTTACACCGGCTTTCACCGCCTTACGGAAAGCCTCGCGTTGCGCGGCTGCAAGGTCACGGTCGTGTTGTAAAAAATCAGCCGGTTCGGACGGATCGTTCTGAATGCACTCCTCGTCGTAGATATCCATGTCGAGGAAGGTGCCCTTGGCCTTCGCAAGCGCAATGCCCTCATCATCAATCAGAGTCGCATGCTCGACGGAGGCAACACCGGCTCGGATCGCATTCTTGACGCCCTCAACCGCGTGGGCGTGTGCAGCCACCTTAAGACCGAAGTTTGCCGCCTCCTGAACCGCAGCTGCTAACTCCTCCGGTGTAAACTCAATGCTCTTGGGATTACTGCCGTGCGTGAGTACAGCGCCGGTCGACAGCAACTTGATGTGATCCGCGCCATGATGCACGAGGTCACGCACCTTGGCGCGAACCTCCCAAGGGCCGTTTGCTTCGCCATAATGCAGGCTCGGCGGCAACGGGATATCTTGCGCGAGACCGGTCATTGCCCCCGCGCCGCCGGTGACCGTGAGGTAAGCACCGGCCACGTACATGCGCGGGCCTTCCACAAGACCTTTCGCGATTGCATCCCGCAGAGCGACGTCATTGAAGGCTCGGTAAGTGCCGACGTCGCGAACGGTGGTGAAGCCTGCCTGCAGCGTGGCTTTGGCGTTTGGAATCGCCGAATACGCGATCTCGGCTGCGGAATATCGGAGGGTCTCGTAGGGGTCAGCGACGTCAGGCATGTCGGCCACGTGGGTATGGCAGTCCACTAAGCCCGGCACTAAGGTCGAAGCTCCCAATTCGATAATGACCGCATCGCTGGGCACCACACTGTGATCGCCGACCGCGACGATTTTGTCGGCACGAATCACCACCCAAGGATCGGCGACTACCCGCGAGCCAAGAACGTCGACCAACCTCGCGGCATGCAAGACCTGCGTCTGGGCCTGAGCCGCAGGAGACGCGGCCCACGCCGGCGCGAGTGTCAGTAGGCCGAGAACAGCAAAGCCGACTGATCGACTCATTTCAAACCCCCAGATGCTGGAACTTTACGAAACGCCACCCACGCGCGAGCATACCGAGGCTGGTCAACGGTTGCATCGTGACGGACTCTGTGACACACAAAAAAATCAATCTGCCCGAGAAAATCTGCGTCGTCTGCGGGCGACCGTTTGCTTGGCGCAAGAAATGGCGTGCCACCTGGAACGAGGTCACCGCCTGCTCTGAGCGTTGCAACCGTATAAGACGCAAAACGGGAGCTCGGTAGCCTAATCACAGCGCCCGAGCCCATCACCGCATTCACTTAAGGGCGCTAGCCTCCTCGACCAAATCGGCTGTCTGCAATCAAGCAGAGAATTTCAAACATCATGCTCGCGCCGACCAGCGCGGTATTACCCGAGGGATCGTAGGGCGGTGAGACCTCAACGACATCGCCGCCGATGTAATTCAGGCCACGTAGGCCGTACATCAAGCGCTGCGCTTCGATCGTCGTGATGCCCCCGACCTCAGGTGTCCCAGTACCCGGGGTATAGACGGGATCCAATCCATCGACATCGAACGTGAAATAAACAGGCCCGTCGCCGACGACACGCCTCACTTCGGCAATCACCGCATCAACGCCGATTCGCGAAAACTCTTCCATGAAGAGTACGCGCATACCACTCTTTTCCGAATATTCCACGCCATCCATGAAATTCTGACCACCGCGGATACCGATTTGGATGGTGCGCTTCGGATCGATCAATCCGTCTTCAACCGCAAGACGAAATGGCGCAGCGTGAGTGAATTTAGACCCAAACACCTCACCCCATGTGTCGGTGTGGGCATCAATATGGATCAGACCCACCGGACCATCGTCAACAAGTCCTTTGAGGATCGGGTAGGTGATGAAGTGATCCCCACCGGCGGACACGGGGATGACGCCCGCCGACTTCACCTTCTGATAGTAGGCCGTGATCTCGTTGACCTGACTCGGCAAGTCGTACCGACTCGAAAAGCGGACGTCACCGAGATCAGCAATGCGGCACAACTCGTAGGGATTCAGGCGCATTCCTAAATTGAATGCACGCATAAAGCTCGACTGGTTGCGAATCTCGCGCGGACCATGCCGGGCGCCGGGACGATTCGTCACACCCAAATCGGTCGGTACGCCAATGAGGCCAATATCGACATCGGCCAGCGACTCGGCCAACGGTGCACGCATGAAAGTGGCGATGTCGGTATACCGAGGCTCCCGCATCGGTTGATAACTGGCCGGATCAACTGGACCACGTTTTTCGTAACTCATGATTTCAAGCTTCCATAACAGGGTGTGCGGCCGATTCACGCGGACCGAGAAGGCTCATTAGGACAAAGACAGCGAGGCTGGTCGCGGATCCAATATAGATCGGCCAATCAGAATCAATGCCGGCATAGAGCAGCAAGGCGACGACCACAACCGCACTGATCGCAATAGAGACCATCGCCGCCAGCTCCGTCCCGCGCCGCCACAACATGGCACCAACCACCGGCACAAACAGTGATCCGACTAAAAAGTCGTAGGCGATGGTGATCGCGGCGATCACGTCCTTCACTTGGCACGCCACGATCGTCATCAAGACACCGCAAATCAGCGTCAACACGCGGCTCTGCGTCACTGAGCCTCGACCGACTGCGGTACGCAGTGGCAATACGACGTCTTCCAGGATGACGGTCGAGGTGGCGAGCAGGCATGCCGACGCCGTCGACATCATCGCAGCGAGCGCAGCGGCAAGGACTAGCCCCCGTAGACCCACGGGCAAGACTTCATGCACTGCATAGGCGAATGCGGAATCAGGGTCTGCTAAGGGGGGGAGAAAGACGTGAGCCGCTGCTCCGATCAGGCCGCCGGCTGCGGCGTAGATGAAGCAATACAGCGCCACCAAGACGCCACCGGTACGGGCTACTTTGAGATTGCGCGCAGTAAATACGCGCTGCCAAACATCCTGACCAATCGTAATGCCGAAGAAATACAGGATGAAGAACGAGAAAATCTTCGCGCCGCCAATGTGCCCCAGATCAAGGAAACCGGCCGGTAACTTGGCAACCATGCCCGAGAAGCCACCGGCATGGATGATCGAGGCGGGCAGCAGCACAAACAGGATACCGACCGTCTTGATGACGAACTGGACGATGTCGGTGATCGTCAGCGACCACATGCCGCCGAGCACCGAGTAGGCCACCATGACCGTGCTAGACAGAAAAATGGCCTGCGTCCGCGGCATTCCCAGAATGACCTCCATGACCGCCCCGACGGCGATGGTGGCAGTCACCGCGACCATGAAATCGTAGGCCGCCATCACCAGCCCACCGGCAATGCGCACGCGCCTAGAGAACCGCCGGCCGAGCAATTCGGGCACTGTGACCAGGTTCATATCAAGAATCTTCGGCACGAACCAGACGCTCAGTACCAAAATGCCTAGCCCGTACATGAATACCAGCCACATACCGGATATACCGTATTGGTAACCGAGCTTCACTCCGCCGACAGTGGACGCCCCGCCGAGCACGATAGCGGCCAACGTGCCGGAGTACAGGACAAGACCGACGCTACGGCCGGCAACCAGGAATTCTTCCTGGCTCGTGATCTTCCGTTTCGCCCAAAAGCCGGTGAGCAGGATCCCGACCATATAGATCGCCATGACTGCGAAATCGATCGTGACCATCTAACTCTCACTTGCGACTGTAAACCGTCGACACTAACCGGATCGACCGCTGACCGCCACTCCACGCAGCATTCGAACGCCGCCTCGGCGACTGACCGTCATCAATTCGTAGCATCCCGGTGGCCTAATTGTCATATCGGCCGGATTTGGAGTGCACATGGATCAGGTAACCGTAGAGAGCAAGACCCCTGCGTATACGATGTCCGATCCGTCCGTCCCTGCGGCACAGCGTCTTTTCATCCGCGCCCTAGAACGGGTCTCGGGCCAGCACCACCTCCAGCAAATTTACAATCGCTACCGCACGCACCGGTCGGACTCGAATCAATTCTGGGACGACTGCATGCGTCTTTTGGGCGTACGCGTCGACCTGACCGAAGGCGCATTGAGCCGTATCCCGGCGACTGGACCATTGCTGATCGTCGCCAACCACCCCTATGGCATCTTGGATGGGCTCATCGCCTGCTGGCTGGTGAGTCAGGTTCGAAACGACTTCAAAATAATTCTGAATGAAGGACGCTATGTCCCTGAATTAGAAGAGAAAGCGATTCGCATCGACACCTCTGGAACGCGCGAAGCGCAGCGCGCAAATGCCTCGAGTCGTCTGGAGGCACGGCAACAATTAGAGTCGGGTGGCGTGCTGATCATCTTCCCGGCCGGCGGCATTTCCACGTCCCCGGATGCCTTCGGCGCCAGCCCTGCCCTCGATGCAAACTGGCATCCGTTCGTCGCCCAATTGGTGGAACGCACCCAGGCGCCGGTACTGCCCATGTGGTTTGAAGGCCAAAATGGCCGTCTATTTCAATTGGTCAGTCATTGGAGCCAGACCCTGCGGTGGGGCCTCTTGATTGGCGAAAACGTGCGCCGCACCCGCCGACCGATCCGGGTGGTTGTGGGTGAATGCATCGCGGCCGCCGAGCTACCGAAGAATCTAGACCGGACCGCCTTGGCGCGCGAACTCTGCCGCCGTACCTATGCACTCGGCGGTTGGCCGGATTCATTCCTCGATGTGCAAGGCACGTGGCCTGCCCCCTTGCTGCCTAAGGATGAGCGGCCGAATGCTTTCGATGTTCTGGCTCGCAGCGTCCCGATCGTGTTGCGACATCGCCCGTTGCCAAAACTGAAGAGCAAGCGACGACCGCTGCTGCCTCGGTTGCAGGGCTTACGATTACCCATCAAAGCTAAAATCCGCGTACCGCTCCCTTAATGCCACCCAAGTTGCGGCGCGGTGATGAGGCCGGTAGCCTGCAGGCCCAGATCTGAGGTGGCTATAATGCTGATCACACGCGCTCGACTATGGGCAACCAGCGGGCTTCTGGTGGCCGCCACCGCCTGCGGGGTTCCGTCGGATCACTTCACGGTCAGCCCGAAGAACCCGTCTGAGGTGCACATCGTTGCCTATGGCGACCAGCGGTTCACAGACGCCTCCGAAAAAGACGCCTCGCGTCCGCTCCCCCGTCAAGCCTTAGTACGCGCGATCGGCGCGACGAATGCCGATGCGGTGCTGATGACCGGAGACGTGCCTTGGCACGGCGGCACGGCGAACGACTACACCGTTTTTCAGCAAGAAACTGCGAATTGGCGCGAGAAGAACCTCGCTGTATTCCCGGCGCTTGGAAACCATGAATTTGCCGGCTGCAGCGAAGCGGAGTGTTTGGCGCACTGGTGGGCCGCCAATCCCCTGCTCGATGGGCTGCGCTGGTACAGCGTCGATATTGGATCGTCCGTGCGAGCGATCGCACTGGATAGCGCATTATCCTTCAACACGGGCAGTGAGCAGCGTCGGTGGCTCGAGGCGCAATTGGATAACTTGCCAACCAGTACGCGCTTCGTCATCCTGTTCCTACACCACCCACCAATCGCTGCCAGAGAATGGGATCCGTTGCGGCACAACGTTCGCCCGAATGAAGTGGTGCTGGCCGACTTCCTTGGCGAGCGCGGCAAAACCTTGAAAGCCCGGTTGCTCGTGGTCGCGGGGCACGTCCACAACTACGAGCACCGCGAACTGAACGGAGTCGTTTACTTGGTGTCTGGTGGCGGAGGCGCGAAGCCGTATCCGGTGAGTCGTGAGGGCGACCTGTATCACGCTCCCGGCGAACCCAATTTTCACTACCTGATGTTGACCATCACGAGTGATCGATTGCATGTCGACATGAATCGACTCGAGGATTTCGACGCTGCGAACCCGCACCAGTTCTCAATCCGCGACAGTTTCGATGTGGACGCGTTGCCGAAGCATTGAACCGACTTTCTGATGCTGGATTGAATCGTCTCGCCTCGAATCCGCGTCAGATTCCGAAACGATGCCGCGAACTCACGACGACCCACGCGCGCTGTTGCGCGCCTAGGGCGTCGTGGTGATGGAGTGCCCCGCTTGAGGGCGGGAACGACATCGGTCGGATACTCTTCGGTCCGAGGCTACACAAACGCCTTCGGCAGTCTATTTAGCCGTGCTGCAATCGAGCCAAACCACCTGATACGGCGCGAGCGTCAAGCCTTCCCGCAGGCGGTGTTGATGCCCCGTCAGTAAGTCTTGTGCGATTTCTGGTTGCGCGGCCAGAACGTGTGCAGGAACCCGCTGTACGGATTCGCTGAAATTGGCGAGCGCGAGGAGATGACCGGAATGACCTCCACGCGTATAAGCCAAGACGCTGCGTGAACCGGCCCTGAAGCCGTTCAAATGACCGCCCGCGAAGACCGCATGTGCCTTTCGAATGGCGATCATGCGAGTCAGGCCCGCGTATATCTGCCCGGCTACGGTGTTTGGGTTATGACGGTCTGAATAGCGCTCTGGATCATAGGCGGGCCGATGCACCCAACGGCTATCCATCGCCTGATCTGGGTTATCCAAGTAGCTGTGATCATTCATGGCGCCCACCTCGTCACCGAGGTAGATCAATGGGATGCCGCCGCTCGACAGCGCGACGCTATAGAGCAGCAAGAGACGCGCTACCGCGTGCGGATCGCCCTGTTCTATGCCGGCCAAGGACGCGCACGTTCCACAGATCCGGCAGTCCCCGGTCACCGGGTTGTCCTGAAAAGGCACGCCGCGAGCGAAGCTACCCTCGAAACGATTGACATAAAAGCGGTTCAGAAATTGACGATGCTGGAACGCATCAACCCCAAACTGTGCCGCGTCCTCGTCCGAGAAAGTCCAGCCAATATCATCGTGGCTGCGCACGTAGTTAACCCAGGCGGTATCGGCAGCCAAGTTATGTCGCTGCTCAAGCGCCTGCTGCAGTAGATTCACTTCGCGAGTCGCGAGACTGTTCCACAACAGCGCCATTTGTAGCGGGTTGTAGGAAATCTGGCACTCACGATAGGAAATGTACTTCACCACATCATCGGGGTGAACAATCGCTTCCGATTTGAACAGCAAACTGGGAGCGGCAATCCGCGCAAGCGCGCTAAAGGCGCGAATGACGGTGTGTGCTTCAGGCAGGTTCTCGCAAGCTGTACCTAATTTCTTCCAAACAAAAGCCACCGCATCCATCCGCAGGAATGCAGTGCCTAAGTTGGCGATGGCCAGCATCTCACCGGCCATCGCTGTAAAAACGGCTGGATTCGAGTAATTCAAATCCCACTGAAAAGAATTGAACGTGGTCCACACCCAACGACCATCGGCCAACTGCGAAAAGCCGCCGGGATGCTGGTCGGGAAAGATCTCACGTAGGGTCTGATCGTATTGATCAGGCAGGCCCCGATCCGGAAAGATATGGTAGAAACCCTGATATTCCGGCGCCCCGCTCACGCATCCGCGAGCCCATTCGTGTTCGTCCGAGGTGTGGTTGAAGATAAAGTCCAGCACGAGACTGATCCCCGCGCCGCGCAGCGCGCGCGTCAGTGAACGGAGATCGTCCATCGTGCCGAGCGCAGGATTCACCTCACGATAACTGGACACGGCGTAACCACCGTCACTATTACCCTCCGGACACTTAAACAACGGCATCAGATGCAGGTACGTTAGGCCCAATTCTTGAAAGTAAGGAATCTGGGCTTCAATACCTTTCAGGGTGCCGGCGAACTTGTCGACATAGCAGACACCGCCGAGCATCTTCTGGGACTGAAACCACAGAGGATCTGCTTCACGGGCGAGATCGAGCGCTTTTAGATCCTCCGGACGTGCCTGCCACGCCTCTAGAGCCGTCACGAGCAGGGTTTCAATGAAGTCTAAAAAGTCAGCCCGTTCTCCGTAGAGTGCCGATAACTCCTGAAACAAGGCCGGGAAATGCTGCTCAAAGCGCCCCTGAAATCGGCCCCAAGCCGGACTCCCGGCCTGCGCAGACGGCCGCTTCGCCAGGGCCGACAGAACGTGCTCTGAGGCGAGCCTAATTTGATGATCAATCGACAACACCGGTAACCCCTAGCCAGCCGGGGCTATCGGACAAGCCGATCCGCCCGATCTCGGGCATCCCCCTGAAAGCGTCATTCAACGCACACTGCAAACGATCTCATAAGGCGTTTTTTGATACAAGTAGGATATTCATCTAGCGTTCATTAGGCGGTCCGAGCAACCAAAATCGGCCTCGGGCCCCTACCGCTCAGGCGGTCTTCAGCCCCCTCTCGGCGAGTACGCCGACGATTTCACTTTTTTCACTTCTTGACAGAACTCAAAATTTGGCCTACTCAATACAGCGTCCGGTCGGGGTAACCAAACTAGGCGCCCCGCCGAGACAAATTAAGAAGAAGACGAAAGTTATCAATCGTTAATTGGGGGATTTGAAGAATGAATGCGAACAAGATCGTCGGTTGGATCGGTTTAGCAGTCGCCATCGTCGGCGCCTTCGCGCCAATTCCGTTTGCAGCACTGATCCTGTTGTTGGTCGGTCTATACGCCGGCTTGAGTGTCTCCGCTGACCAAGTCGTCGCTACCGTCATCGGCGCTATCGCCCTGACCACCCTGTCCGGCAGCTTCGATGCGATTCCAGTCGTGGGTAGCTATCTGCACATGATCTCGGGCTCTATCGGCGCTATCGCCGCCGGCGCCTCCTTGTCGGCCGTCCTCATGGGCGTCATTAATCGCGCCAAGCCGTGATTCGACGGGTCCGGAGCCGCCCGCGGCTCCGGACCCTAGTCCACCCGTCGCAGCGGGTACACCCTTCCCGAACCCGTCAACCACCCTTCGCCTCCTTCGCCCCTAGCGCGAGCCGCCGGCGCACCACATTCGAATCCTTCGATCGACACGGCAGCACATCGCTGCGGATCCGAGACGGCGGGCTGATAGACCGTCAATGACCTGACGCTGTTTCGAGGGTTTAAGACTTCTCTTACCCAGTTGCAGTACCCATAGGCAGGGTTGATGATGCCAAGAACGCCCGCGCCGAAAGGTCTTCCATGTCGACCCGTCATTTGAAATCTACTTGGACTGCCATACTGCTCCTTGGCGCTCACCTCATCCATGCGGCTGAAGCGCCGACAAAACCACCTATTGGGCACGTCTTTGTCATTGTGCTTGAGAATAAGGGTTATGCAGACACCTTTGGTCCGCACTCGAAGGCGCCGTATCTGTCGCAACAATTGACCCAAAAGGGCGTGCTGCTCAGTCAGTACTTCGGTACCGCGCACTACAGCCTCGGCAATTATCTGGCCATGATCAGCGGCCAGGGTGGAACGAGAGAAACCCGTAACGACTGCGAAGTCTTTGAAGACTTCGTCTCCACCGGAACCACGACTGATGGGCAGGAAAAAGGTCATGGCTGCGTCTACCCCGCACACGTGCAAACCCTTGCCGATCAGCTGATGTCGCGCGGCAAAGCGTGGCGCGGCTACATGGAGGATCTGGGCAAAAATCCACGGCGCGAAAGCCCAAACTGTGGCGCACCACAGATCGGTGCGGCTGACCCCACTCAAGGCGCAGAAAAGGGCGATCAATACGCCGCGCGACACAATCCTTTTGTTTATTTTCACTCACTCTTGGATAACGGTGCCTGCGCCGCAAACGTAGGCGGCCTTGATCGACTGGCTGTGGACTTACAAAAAGTCTCAACAACGCCTAGCTTTGCGTTCATCTCGCCGAACTTATGCAATGACGGTCACGATGCGCCCTGCAAAGATGGCGCCCGCGGTGGGCTGATCTCGGCAGATGCCTTCCTCAAGATCTGGGTAACGCGCATCATGGCGTCACCGGCTTATCGAAAAGATGGATTACTGATCGTCACCTTTGATGAAGGCGACAGCGAAAGCACGACGCTGGCTGATGGCCGAACTCAGGAAGTTTTCGAAGGCCAATCCTGCTGCGACCAACAGCCTGGACCGAATATCGGTCCGTTCCCCTTTATGGACGATGACGCCAAATACGTCACCAAGATGACAAGCTTCGGTGGAGACCGTACCGGTGCTGTCCTACTGTCACCATTCCTCAAGCCAGGGACTACGGCGGCAACGCCATTTAACCATTATGCGTTGCTGAAAACGCTGGAAGACATTTTCAGCCTGACCACACATCTCGGCTATGCGGCTCGACCCGGCCTGATCGGATTTTTTGAGTCTGGCTCTGACGTGCAACTGAATAAGGCTATCGAATAATCGCCGCACCTGCGGCGATCATCCACCATTTTGCCCACCGCCAGAGCTATACCGCGCTTAAGCGGCGAGCCCCTTCGAGCAGCGTCGCTTCATCCTTCGAAAAACTGAGTCGAATAATGCCAAGGTCAGTACCGTCGCTGTAAAAGGCAGACAGAGGAATCGTGGCGACACGATGTTCGCGAATTAAGCGCAGCACAAAATCATTATCACGCTCACTGCTGAAGCCGTTGAAGCGAGCAAGCAGAAAGAAGGATCCGGCGCTCGGGAGCAACTCAAACCTTGATCCTGCCAGCGCGCCGACCAAAAGATCCCGCTTACGCTGATAAAACGCCGACAATCCCTCGTAGGTACTCGGGTCCTGCATCAAATCCGCAAACCCGTACTGCATGGGCGTATCTGCCGCGAACATCATGAATTGGTGAATTTTGCGGATTTCAACCATCAATGCGGCCGAAGCGAGACAGTAACCCACGCGCCACCCGGTGACGTGATACGACTTACCGAATGACGCCACGATGACGCTTCGATCTGCCAATGCAGGGTGTCTAGCCACCCCATAGTGCTCAGCACCGTCAAACACAACATGCTCATACACTTCATCCGACAGGACGATAATATTCGTACCCGCCGTGAGTGCCGCAAGCTGCTCCAAATCGTCCGCCGAGAATACAGTCGCCGTTGGGTTGTGCGGCGTATTCACGATAATCATGCGCGTACGTGGACTTATCTCCGACGCGACCTCGGCCCATGGGATCCGAAAGCCATTCGGTGTTAACTTGATAGGGATCGGCGTCGCGCCCTGCAGACGAACAACCGGTGCATAGCTGTCAAAGGCCGGGTCGAAATAAATCACCTCATCGCCCGGATGGACCAGGCCCGCGATGGCTGCGTACAGCCCTTGACTGGCGCTGGCCACAACCGTCACTTCATCGTCTGGATCGTAGGCAACCCCGGTACGAGCCAAGCACTTCGCAGCAATAGCGCTCCGTAATGCCGGCAAACCCGTCATGCCGGCATATTGATTTTTGCCTGCGCGCATCGCGTCAACGGTGCGATCGACTAAGCGCGGATCACAATCGAAATTGGGCGCACCTTGCGACAGGTTCAAGGCCTGATATTGCGACGCGAGATCACCAATGACCGTGAAAATAGTCGTTCCAACATCCGGTAACTTAGAACGCAATTGGGCCGGGCAATGCATAGATTAGATCCGAGAAAAAAGAACGCAAAATCACGCAGGCGATGCTTGAGTCGGCCTTTGATCCACCCCGAGAGACCGCCAAGGTGGATCAACAATACCGGCCCGGGCTACCACATTTGCACTCGATCGGCCGGGTCAACCCACGCCTTATCGGCAGAGGTGACGCCAAAGGCATCAAAATAACCCGTCTGATTACGCACGGTCCCGAGGATGCGGAAGCGAGCCATCGAGTGGGGATCAGACTTGATCAACTCAATGATCGCCTCGTCACGGGCCTTCTCACGCCAGACTTGAGCGAAGCCGAGATAAAACCGCTGCGGCCCACTAAATCCGTCGAGCACCGGAGCCGTTTGCCCGTTCAGCGATCGCAGATAGGCTTTGTAAGCAATCGTGAGACCGGAGTTATCGGCAATGTTTTCGCCCAGGGTCAATTCACCATTGATGTGAAAGCCCGGCACGGGTTCAAACGCAGCATATTCAGCAATGAGCGCCTGCGCTTTTTGATTAAAGGCCGAGCGATCGGACTCCGTCCACCAGTTACTGAGGTTACCCTCGGCATCGAATTGCGAACCCTCGTCATCAAAACCATGACTGATTTCATGGCCGATCACAGCCCCAACCGCGCCGTAATTGACGGCGTCGTCGGCGGTCGCGTTGAAGAATGGAGGCTGCAAAATCCCGGCTGGAAATACAATCTCATTCACCGTTGGGTTGTAGTACGCGTTGATCGTCGATGGCGTCATATCCCATTCACTGCGATCCACAGGATGACCAAGCTTGGCGATCATGCGGTCATATTCAAACTCCGTGGTGCACAGAACATTGCCCACCAGATCTTCCGGTGAGATCTGCAAGGTCGAATAGTCGCGCCAATGATCTGGATAACCAATCTTCAATAAAATCTTATCCAACTTGGCGTGCGCCGAACGCTTGGTCTCAGGCCCCATCCAATCCAAGGTGTCAATGTCAGCCGAGTACGTTGCGATTAAATTGCGAACCAATTCTTCGACCCGGGCTTTACTGGCCGGCGGGAAGTAGGTTTCAGCATAGCGGCGACCCAAGGCTTCACCGACCTGCCGATCAACCAGTGCAACACCCCGCTTCCATCGTTCTTTTTGCTTAGGGGTTCCTTCAAGCACCGTGCCATAAAAGGCAAAGCTTTCGCGAGCGAGGCGGTCCGTCAGGAATGGGGAATAACTGCGCAAAACCTGCCAACGCAGATACTCGCGCCAGGCGCTCAGTGGGTGGGCGGCCAACACACCGGACAAGGCATTGAAATAGCCAGGCTGACTCACGTTTACCGTCAATGGATGCGCACCCGCCGCATCAAAATATCGGGCCCAGTCAAAATCCGGCAGCGCCGTCGCCAAATCCGACGTTGCGACCTCATTAAAGGTTTTGACGGGATCGCGATTCTCGACGCGGGTCCATTGCTTCGTGGCAATCGCCGTTTCGATGGCCAAAATATCGTCGGCAGCGGTCTCTGCATTCTTGGAACCGGCCAGTGACAGCGTCCGCGCTAGGTGTGCCTTGTAGGCCGTACGGACTTTCAGGAGCGCCGCATCGTCGCCCAAATAATAGTCGCGATCAGGTAAGCCTAGGCCACTCTGATTTAAATCGAACACGTATTCAGTGGATCGTTTTTGGTGGGGATGCACTTGTGCTGCAATCGGCACGATGACGCCATCGCGGCCGAGTTGGCCAAACGCGGCCGCAAGATCAGCGCGCGTTTGAATGTTATCCACCGTGCTCAGTAATGTGCTGAGCGGCTTTACCCCGAGATGCTCAAGCCGAGCCGTCGCCATATAGCTGCGATACAGGTTCACGACCGCACGGTCATTGGCGTCTTGACTACCGCCTGGGCGGCTTAGCCGGTCTACGATCTGACGCAGTTGCTGTGTCGAGGTTTCCTCAAGGCGATCAAAGGAACCGACCGAGGACCGATCGGCTGGGATACTCGTTGTCGCCAGCCAACGCCCATTGACGAACTGGTTCAGGTCGTCCTGTGGCCGCGCTGTACGATCGAAGGACTCCAGTTCGAGTCCCGACACTAGGGAATTCGTTTTTGACGCGCTCAAGGCTGGCGCGCTGGCACACAAACAGAGCAGCGCAGCAAAGGCGCCGGATCGAGTCTTGGACGACAAGGGAGTCTCCCGATAAATTAAGAGGACTGAGTCCCCGCTAGCGGATCATAGGAATTTGGTAGCGACCTTCTCAGTCTCACCGGATCGTTCCGTCAGCGTCAAGGCTCACGATGCCCTCGGTATGAACGATGCTCGTGGTACTGGACACGGTCCACTCGGGGCCCCACACGCCATGCGAGTCGTGGCACAGTAGGACTGAAAGACCGCACATTGGGGAACGGAATGCCAAAAACAAATTCGACAAGAGCCCGTAGCACGGCACTCGAAGTCCGTTCGATTGATTATGTGCCTGACACGGAGCGTCACGGCGGACTGATTAGCCAGTTCACCCTCTGGCTGTCGGCAAATCTACAGATCACGGCGATCGTGACCGGCGCGCTCGCGGTGGTGTTCGGCGGCGACGTGTTTTGGTCACTGGTCGGACTCCTGCTCGGTCAGTTCATCGGTGGCGCCGTGATGGCAATGCACGCCGCTCAAGGGCCTCAACTGGGGCTGCCACAAATGATCTCGAGCCGCGTTCAGTTCGGGGTCTATGGAGCCATGATCCCGATCGTGGCGGTCTGTCTGATGTATATCGGATTCACGGCCAGTGGTTGCTTACTGGCCGGACAGGCCCTTGGGCAGTTACTGAATGTCAGCGACAGCGTCGCCATCCTAGGATTTGGCGCCCTCATCGTTCTAGTCACTCTGTGTGGCTATCGCGTAATCCATGCGCTAGGTCGAATCGCAAGTGCGGTTGGCGTCTGCGCTTTTGTCTTTATGTTCGTACGACTGTTCGGCACGCAGTCCATGTCTGCGCTGTTGGCCAACCGTCACTTCACACTGGAAAGCTTTTTGCTCGCCGTTTCACTCTCGGCATCTTGGCAAATCGCTTATGGGCCGTATGTGGCCGATTATTCGCGATACCTGCCCCGAGCCACATCGATTCCGAAAGTCATCGCCGCGGTAGGATTCGGGTCGATCGTCGGTTCTCAGATCGCTATGGCATTTGGCGTTTTCGCCGCTGCACTCGCGGGCTCCGGTTTTGCTCACCACGAGGTGGCCTACATAGTGAGCTTAGGTGGCACGACCAAAGTGGCCGGCCTTTTGTACTTCAGCATTGCGTTTGGGAAAGTGACGGTGACCGCACTCAACTCATACGGCAGTTTCATGTCGATGGCCACGATGGTAAGCGGGTTTAGCCGTCGAGTGAATGTCTCAACGATGCATCGACTGCTCTACATCTTGGGGATGGTCGGCATCTCTTGTTTGCTGGCGATTCTCGGGCAGCACTCGTTTCTGCAGGCGTTTGAATCCTTCATCTTGTGCCTGTTAGCAGTATTCACGCCGTGGAGCGCAATTAATCTGGTCGACTTCTACGCGTTTACTCGATCGCGATACGACGTACCGGCACTGACGGACCCAGACGGTCGCTACGGACGATGGAATATGACGGGCATTTCAATCTACCTCGTTGGCGTCTTGATCCAAGTTCCGTTCATTGCGACATCATTTTATACCGGACCTTTGGTCGCAACTCTTGGTGGCGTCGATATCTCTTGGATCGTCGGCTTGATCGTACCCGGACTCCTGTACTACACCTTAGGTCGGGCTTCTGAGCGTCGGGCGCCGCCCCGTCTCACCTTGCCCTCGCAATCATGACGCCTCGCCTGAACGCTTAGTGAAGGCAATATACTCATCACTCTTTATGAGCAAAAACCGTGAACCGAAAAACTGCTCTCTTCGCCCTTTATGGGCTCAGCCTCTTCTTGTTGTCAGCCTGTGGTGCCGCTGTGGCTATTGAAGAGCCCACCTATACCGCGACTCGCCAGGACGGAGCGTTCGAGATCCGCACCTACGGCCCGAAAATCGTCGCTGAAACATGGATTACCGGATCGTTGTCCTCGGCGTCCAGTGCGGGATTTAGAAAAGTCGCGGGATATATCTTCGGCCGCAATCGCACTCAAGTGGGGGCAACGACCAAGATTGATATGACGGCTCCCGTAACCGTCGCCAAATCCGAAAAGATCGATATGACGGCTCCGGTGACGACCCACCCGATCGACGGCGGTTATCGTTTGCAGTTCGTGATGCCGTCCCGCTACACGCTGGCGACACTGCCCGCCCCCATCGACAATAATGTGCATTTGCGGGAAGTGCCCTCGGCCACCTATGCGGTGGTTCGTTTCTCAGGATTGTGCGGGGAATCGAAAGTTGCGGAACGGACAGCGGCCTTACGCGCCTGGATTACCAAGAACGGCCTTACGGTGTTGGGTGAGGCGGAGCTCGCACGCTACGATCCGCCTTGGCGCCTACCGTTTCTCCGCCGCAATGAAATCCTGATTCCGATTAGAGCCCTTTGAGATCTTTGCCTCGGTTCATCGCAATTAGGCGGGCCTGCTAGCCAACCTGAGGCGTTGGCCGGCCAGAAAATGGTTGGAAATCCACGGCAAGCTCCGTCATTCCGGCGTGAGATGCCTTAACGCTCGGAGTGTGCGCCATGACCCCATTGTCGCGTCGTTTTTTCATCGCCGGTGCCGCCGCTTCTTTACCCGTTGCCTGCGCAGTCGCTGTGCGCCGGGAACAGCTCGGCGCACGTGTCGCCGAGCCGTCGGGCGCGGCAGACACAATCATTGCTGGCGCCGCCGTCTACACCATGGATCCACAACAACCGCGGGCTGAGGCGGTCGCGCTACGCGGCGACCGCATTCTTGCGGTCGGCCGCTTGAGTTACGTGAATCAATTCAAATCGCGGCTGACGCGAGTGGTGGATGCGCATGGCCAAACCTTGTTGCCAGGCTTTATCGACGCGCACAGTCACCCGCTGTTGCAGAGTGTCGCAACCGGCGTTGATGTGGGCTTAGCGAGCATTGCCGATGTTAAAGCCGCATTAGCCCGTAAGGCGGCATCGACACCGCCCGGTATGTGGGTTGTCGGCATGATGTATGACGACACCAAATTCCGTGAAGGACGCGCCCTCAATCGTCGTGATATCGATGCGGTGGTGAGTGAGCATCCGGTGATCGTTCGCCATCGCGGCGGGCACACGGCTGTCGTGAATTCGCGGGCATTGGAACTCGCAGGCATTACCATCAATTCGCCAGATCCGATCGGCGGGAAATTCTTTCGGGACAATGGCGAACTCACTGGAAAAGTTGCCGAACTCGCGGTTGAAGTCTTCGAAAAAGTCGGCACGTGGCCCATGGAAGACCGCGCAACTCGCTCGCAATCGGCTGCCTTGATTTCTAGAAAAATGGCGGCGTGCGGACTGACCTCGACGACCGATGCCTTTACCGAGCGTGACAACTTCATTGCTTATCAAGACGCTCGTGATGCCAATGCACTTTGCTTTCGCATCACCGTGATGCCGAATGGGCGCGCAGAACTTTATGCGGGCATGAAAATGGCGGGCCTACGGTCAGGCTTCGGCGATGACATGATCCGTATCGGTGCGGTGAAGTACGCTGCCGATGGCTCAGCGTCAGAACGCACCATGCGCATGAGCACGCCCTATACGGGCAGGCCTGACGACTTCGGCATCCTGACGATGGATCAGCAACAGATCGATGAGGCCGTACATGATGCCCTGTCTCATGGCTTTCGCATCGGCATTCACGCCAACGGGGACGTGACGATCGGCATGGTGCTAAACGCCTATGAGCAAGGTTTAAAAAACTGGTCGGGCCCGAATCCACGTTTGCGTATTGAGCATTGTTCGCTCGTGAATGCCGATCTGATTGCCCGCATCAAAGCGCTGGGCGTCATTCCGGCCCCGTTCTACACCTACGCTTACTATCACGGTGAAAAATGGTCCGAGTACGGGGACGCTAAAATGGAACACATGTTCGCGCACCGCAGCTTCCTCGACGCCGGTATCCCCGTCGCACCGGCATCGGATTTCACGCCCGGCCCCTACGAACCGATGATGGCCCTACAGAGCATGGTGACTCGCCAAGATCGCGCGGGTCGGGTTTGGGGACCATCTCAGCGCATTACGATCGACGAAGCTTTGAAGGTGTGCACAGTGAATGGCGCTTACGCCTCCTTCGAGGAAAACCTCAAGGGTTCGCTCACACCCGGAAAACTGGCCGATTGTGTACTACTCGGATCCGACCCTCATCACACGGACCCGACGCGGCTCGTCGATATCCCGGTCGTCCGCACTATTCTCGGCGGCAAGACCGTACACGAGGCTTAAGCTGAACGTCGGGCCCTCGTCAGCATAGTCCCGCTGTGCTGACGAGGGCCCGCGGCATTCAAGGTCATCAGGCGGTTGGGCTGACGTCGAGCATTTGGCTCATGAGCCCCGCCAGATCCAGTTCCGTCCACGACTCGCAGATTCGCCCATCGCGGAATCGATAGAGCACGATGGCCGAAAAGTGAATCCGACGCCCAGTCGCAGCGATACCGCGAAATGCGCCGGACTGTGTCGCCTCCGTAGTGATACGCATTACGGCGCGATCCTCGAAGGCAGCGAGCTCGTGGACGGTGCGTACGACGTTCGAAAAGGAGTGCAGAAACCCAATTTCGGTCTGTCGCAGTCCATCCAAATCCAGATGAATCCGCCCGGCGATATGACCTTGGTAGTCGGGCGTAAAAACGTCCAAAAAGTCACCGACAAAATCCCGTTCTGCAATGGATATCCACCGCCGAACCGTCTCTACATGGTGTGCTGTATTCATGTACGGAGCATACCGCGGCGCCAAATCCCAGCGGAAAAAAACCTTTGCCCAAATGTTCAACTAACGGCCCTGTTTTGAGCCGCGGTAGTCGCAGCGACGGGACAGCCATCATTTTCAGGGGCAATGAATCTGGCGGATCGCCTTCGCATTTACAACACAGTGGCCGTGCAATCACATTAAGATCAGAAATCGCCTAGCGGCAAGTAGTGGTCACTTCGGAGCTGAACATGTCGAGTCTAGTCCACAACCTGTCGTCCCAATCCCGCCGCTCCTGGGTCAGCGTCGTCCTGCTACTCACCGGCTTTTTGGCAGCACCCATCGCATGCGCGCAAGAATTCCATACGCACGCTCTTGAACACTTCACGCTCGAGAATGGCGTCACGCTACCTGCGGCGCAAATCCACTACGCCACCTATGGCAAGCTCAACGCCGATCATTCCAACGCCATCCTCCTCCCCTCGCACTACATGGCTGATGGCCATGGCTACGAATGGCTCATTGGCAAAGACAAGGCCTTAGACCCCGAGCGATATTTTTTGATCGCGACTGAGCTTTTCGGTAACGGCCGCTCCTCTTCGCCGAGCAATACTTCTGAGCCGTTCCATGGCCCACGTTTTCCGATCACCACCATTCGGGACAATGTGGCAGCCATCCATGACTTGCTCGTCAATGAGCTCAAAATTAATCATTTGCGCGCCGTGATCGGATTTTCGATGGGTGGACAACAAGCATTCCAGTGGGCGGTCAGCTATCCCAATTTCGCAGATGCCATCGTCGTCACCGCAGCAACGGCGAAGACCTGGCCGCATGGGATCGTACGACTTGAAGGTCAAATAGCCGCCATCACCGCAGATCCAACCTTCAACGCCGGGGACTACACCGAGCCGCCAGTGCGCGGTCTAGATACCTTCGGCCTCATGTGGGCGGGCTGGCTGTATTCCCAACAATGGTGGCGCGAAGAGCTCTGGCGGACGGGCGAACCGTCGGGCACGACGCTGGAGCAAGCAATATCCCAGTATCGGCACGACTTCATTCCTGGAGCGGACGCAAACGATCTGATTCTGCAGATGCGCACTTGGGAGCAGCACGACGTTGGAACGACCCCGGATTTTGATGGAGACGTCCATCGTGCACTCCGATCGATACGCGCCCGGGTTCTCTACATGCCGTCTGCAACCGATCTCTATTTCCCGGTGGAGGATGCAAAGGTCGAGGCTGCTTCCATTCCGCATGTCCTATTTAAGCCCATTCCTTCGCTTTGGGGTCACACCGCGGGTGCCGCGAGCAACCCACAAGATGCAGAGTTCTTAAACACGCAAATCGGGGCTTTTTTAGCTGATAAAAAAGTCGCTCGATAATCGCGGATGCCTCGAACTTCGAGCGATCAATCACATGTTCCCTTCGGGTCACTGGCTAGGGCTGGCTGTGTCACGCCTGTAAAGACATAAGATCCGCCCGAAGGCCGCGCGGGCGACCGGCTGGACGCAGAGGCATATTGGCGAAGTAGAGAGTTCTCGATCTGAAAGCGCAACACGGGCTGCTCTGGGTAGTCATGATTACGAGTGTAGAAAACAGATCGTGGCCTGGAGATGTGCGAATCGAAGACCTTAGGTCAGCCGGACTGGCCGCCGCATCCGTTATTTGCCCAATGGCTCGGGTCAATCACTGCCGATCTCTCCAACCAAATATTGATCCAAATCGAAAAAAAAATGGTCGCCGAAAATGAGTAGGCAGCTACCCTCGTGAACAAGGGCCAATTCCCAGAAATATTAAAAAGCGGTCAACAAGCGTACGAAATCGTCCGCGGACAGCGCCTGCCTTCACGCGAATTTGAGATCACGATGGAGAGGATCCAAATTGCGGGTCAGGTCAGTACTGGCATTCATCATGGCGCTCGGTCAATTTCTCTGCCCGGCAGAATCGGGTCCGGCTTCGTGTCCAGATAAGGTATCCGGATCGGGGCATGTCGCGATGAATCTCGCGAATACTGCGATCGGGTTGATGTCCTTTTTGGCGGCGACTCGCGCACGCGCGGCACTACTGTCCACCACGATCGTCTCAACATCATTGATCGCGAACTTCTATTTTTACGACCTCAAGTATTTTTTTGCTTTACTCCCGTTCGATGGCTCACTTTTCGCGGTTTCGGTGTTGATTCTCATCCATTGTCGTAGGGATTTACGGCTCGTCACGCACGAGCGCCGACCGTAACAGCCATGCTTGTCGCTCAGCATCGCGAGACTCTGCATAGAATAAGCGGACGATCCTGTGCAGACGACCGAGCAGCCACACGACCAGCGCCTGGAATGGCTTAGTCCGCGACGTGTGTGGCAGCCCTCGCGGTTCGAAAGTCCGTTGGGCGTGCGGATTACCATCACGACCGCTCAAGAGGGGTGCCTTGACGGTGCAATGCGCTCACGCCGATGAGTGGCTTGTAGCGTGCTCGTGGCATCGTGGGCACGATGTCGGATTAGGTTTAATACTGGCGGCACGGTGTCAACCGACTCGTCACGCAGGGTTCACCCAAAATCCGTATTCTGGGGGGTGCGACCTGGGTCAAACCGACTTCGAGAATTGAGGGGATCACGTGCACCGCCTCGTCAACGCCTTGCAATCTCTTCTTGCAATCACCGCACTGCTGCCCGTTGCCTACGCCGCGCCAGCGAGCCGCGAATGGCTTCCTACCGGTCAGTGGATTACCCCCACGGCGCTCGTCGGCACACACCTCGAGGTGTTGGGCGGATCGCGGCCGGTCGGTCAAGCCATGAGCGTCGTGCGCTCTCACGACGGAAAGACCTTGGCGGTACTGACGAGCGGGTTTAATCGTCAAGCACTGCCCGACGGGACTATTGATCTCCCGCATTCGTTGGAAAAGCTATTCCTCTACGACCTGGCCGCCCCTGTTCCGAAACTCCAATGGACGCTCGACATTGAGAACAGTTTTCTTGGTCTCGCCTTTGCGCCCGACGATCGGCGCCTGTACGTCAGCGGTGGGCGCAACGACCTCGTTCGCGTGTTCGAACGGGCGGACTCAGGCTGGGTTGAACAACCACCCGCCGTTCTGCGCAATGGCGTCGGTCTGGGCCTGTTGAATGGCGACGCCGACATCGACGGCAATGTTCCGGCCTTGACCGCTGGTCTTGCCGTCAGTACCGACGGTTCGCGTCTCGTTGTTGCGAACTACGAAAACGACTCGATCAGTGTTGTGGACTTAGCCACCCTTGCGGTTCGCGCCATCGACCTGCGTCCGGGCAAGGTCAATCCTGCCGACGTTGGCAAGGCTGGCGGTGAGTTTCCACTGGACGTTGTGCTCAAAGGCAATGACCTCGCTTTCGTATCGAGCGTTCGCGACCGGGAAGTCGTCGTCGTTGACCTCGCCAATGGCGGCACCGTGCGCGCGCGTATTCCGGTTCGAGGCAACCCCAATCGAATGATTTTGGATCGAGCCGCGAAATACCTGTACGTGTCGGTCGACCAAACGGACCGAGTGGAAGTCATCGACACGGAACGCCTTCGAATCGTCGGCGGCGTGACCGTGCGCACGTCGGCCGCGTTGCATCGTGACAGCGGCCGTCCGGGCGCCGGCCCCAACGCCCTTGCGCTGTCGCCGGACGAAAAGCGGCTTTACGTCACCCTCGGCGGAGAAAATGCGCTGGCAGTGATTGCCGTGGACGCTGCGGAGCACGAATACGATATGCTCGGTACGCTGCCGACCGCTTGGTACCCGGACGCCGTCGCAGTGTCGATGGACGGTCGACACCTTTACGTCGCCAGCGGTAAAACGCCCATCGGCCCGAACCGCGGCAATTGCGCGGCCAACCGCCGCCCGGAGCTCGCCCCCAGCGGCTGCCCCTTCGGCGCTGTTCTGAGGACATCCGGCGACTACCCGCTGCAGCGGGTGCATGCGACCCTCGCCACCCTGCCCGTGCCGGGGCGACAGGAGTTGATGAGGCTGACGCGGCAGGTGGCAGTCAACAACGGGATTCCCGTGACTCCCGACGCCAGCGAGCGGCGACTGTTTTCCGAGTTGCGCAAGCGAATCCGCCACGTCGTGTACGTGGTTAAAGAAAATCGCACTTACGATCAGGTGCTTGGCGATCTGGAAGGCGCCAACGGTGCTCCGGAACTGACGCAATTCGGTCGCGTGGTCACTCCCAACGAACACGCTATGGCCTCCCAGTTCGTCACGCTGGACGCTTTCTTCTGCGCGGGGGAAGTTTCCATGCAAGGTTGGCAGTGGTCGGTTGGTGGCCGCACGGTCGATATTACCGAGCGCACAGCGCCGATCAATTACGCGAAGCGCGGTGCCAGTTACGACTCTGAAGGCACTTCGCGCGGTATTAATGTGGCGCTGTCGGTGGCTGAGCGCCAAACGGCCAACCCAGCTCACGGCGTCTTCGGGTCAACGGACCCTGATCTGCTCCCCGGCACGCACAATGAAATGGAACTGGACGGTCCGGAGGGTCAACCGGGTCTCGGCTACTTATGGGATGCCGCACTGCGTGCCAATAAGACAGTGCGCAACTACGGTTTCTACGGCGACCTGTCGCATTACGATCTTCCGGCGGTGGTGGACGGCGTGACCTTAGCCGTGCCTCCGCTGCGCGACCCGCGGGCAACCGGCACGCGGGTCATGTTTCCAGCGCATCCCTCGCTGCTAGCCCGCACGGATCCGTACTTTCGTTCGTTCGACACGAAGTTGCCGGATTTCTGGCGTGAGCGCGAGTGGGAGATTGAATTCAGCGAATTCGAGGCGCACGGCAATTTGCCTAACCTATCCCTCGTTCGACTCATGAACGATCATACGGGTTCCTTCAAAACCGCTCTCGATGGCGTCAACACCCCTGAGCTGCAGATAGCGGACAACGATTACGCCGTAGGCAAACTCGTGGAGCGGATCGCCCACAGTCCGTTTGCCAACAGCACCTTGATCGTCATCGTTGAAGACGACGCCCAAGATGGACCCGATCACGTCGACGCCCACCGCAGCCCCGCTTTTCTCGTCGGACCCTACGTCAAACAAGGCGGCGCGGTCGTCTCCACGCGGTACACCACCGTGGACGTGCTACGCACCATCGAAGAGGTCTTGGGTCTGACGCCCATGAACGCTCACGACGAGGTCGCGCACCCCATGGCGGATGTATTCGACCTGTCGCGGTCCAACTGGACATTTTCGGCGAAGCCGTCGCCCCTGCTTTGGACAACGTCACTGCCGCTGCCAGCGTCTGCGGTGGAGGATCAAGCCAATACACGTCCGATGCCATTGCACGACGCCCTTTGGTGGGACCACGCCACGTCAGGCTTTGATCTGACCCGCCCGGATGCCGTCGACCCAAGCGCATTCAATCGCGTGCTGTGGGAAGGCACCACGGGACGCCCAATGCCTTCTTGGGACTGATGTTTTGCGCTCCGAGCAAGGATTGCGGACGTCGCTGTGAGGTTTTTCGGGCCAAAGGCACCGCCTCGTCAGCGAGCGTCGGACGAACGGGCCGAGACACAGCCAGCCAGAGGTCAAACAAAAAGCCGGCTTTCGCGGGCCATTCAGTCTCGCCGAGTGAGTTGGTAGCGGGGGCTGGCTTTGTCATGTTCCTACACGGGCAAAGTCTGGCCGGCTTCGGTAACGGTGCGCCGCACGCTAGGCGAAGATCCTGGAAGATGACCACGTACACGGATGCCCGTGATAGCTCAAGGCGCGACCATTGACCAAAGCAAGGAATATCCTTACCGTAAGGATATTCCTTACCTGAGGTATCGATGTGATCACAAGCAAGCTGACAAGCAAGGCGCAGACCACCATTCCGCAGCCGATCCGCGCCGCGCTCAACATCGCGGAGGGGGATGAGTTGGCGTACGAAATTAGGGGCGCGGAAGTCATCCTTACGCGCGCGCGGCCAGTGGCCGAAACGGACAATCCGTTCCAAACGTTTAATGAATGGGGTTCGGAAGCCGACCGGAAGGCCTATGAGAACCTTTAATCAGGGTGACGTTGTTAAGGTTCCGTTTCCCTATACGGACCGCTCAACCCGCCAATCCCGCCCTGCCCTCATCGTCTCACTCCCAGAAATGGAAACGAACCACGGCTTGGTTTGGGTCGTCATGATTACGAGTGCAGAAAACAGATCGTGGCCTGGCGATGTGCAAATCGAAGATCTCACGCATGCAGGACTGCCGGCGGCATCCG
>CAIRLC010000033.1 GCA_903879335.1 uncultured Pseudomonadota bacterium | reverse complement strand
TGTAGACCGGCATACGGGCACGGTGCTGCTCCTGCAAAGCCGCCCTGAGACCGTTTGGTCCTCACAGGATGCAGCGCCCGTGGCCCGCGCGGCCGCCGACCCTTTGGCTCACGTCATGGCTATCTTCGGAGGACGCCGGTGAAACTGACTGCGAACGATGTCGCTGAAATCATGCGACTGGTTGAGAGTTCGGCCTTCGATGCGCTGGATTTAGAGATGGACGGTGTCAAGCTGAGCTTGCGCCGCGGGGGTCTGCAGGCACCGATGGACACCGCCCAGCCTGCCACACCGCTGGTTGCGGCGGCAGCTTCAGTACCGGCGCCGCGCGCGATCGACAAGAAGCCTTCCCAGCCGGTGGCGGTCGACGGCGCTGAAGCGGTTCGTGCGCCGCTGCTCGGCACGTTCTATCGAGCACCGAAGCCGGGTGCGCCGCCTTACGTGGCGGTCGGCGACACGGTGGATGCTGAGACGGTGATCGGCATTATCGAAGTGATGAAGCTGATGAATCCGGTCCGTGCAGGTGTGAGCGGTACCGTTGCAGCGATCACGGCTGTGGACAGTCAGTTAGTTGAATTTGACGAACCGTTGATGTTCGTCAAGCCGGCACCGTAGCCGTGTCCATTCGGCGTGTGCTGATCGCCAACCGTGGCGAGATTGCGGTTCGGATCATTCGTACCTGCCAAGCCTTAGGCATCGAGACGGTGTTGGCCGTATCGACGGCTGATCGGGAATCTCTGCCGGCCCGCATGGCGGATCGTGCCGTCTGCATCGGACCGGCGCGCCCAGGGGACAGTTATCTGCGGGTCGATACGATTGTGCACGCCGCACAAGCCGTGGGTGCCGATGCGATTCATCCGGGCTACGGGTTCTTATCCGAGCGCATGGCCTTGGCAGAACGCTGCGAAGAGCACGGGATTATTTTCATTGGACCGACTGCTGCTCAAATCGATGCCGTCGGTGACAAGTTAAAGGCGCGCGCGGCGGCGGAGGCCGCTGACGTGCCGGTCGTTCCGGGTGGGCCGGTCGCGAGCCTCGACGAGGCGCTCGCGCTCGCCCAACGCATCCAACCGCCGTTTCTCGTCAAGGCGGTGGGTGGCGGCGGCGGGCGTGGCATGAAACGCGTCGACCGGATCGACGAGTTGGAAGAGGCCTTGAGCATGGCCAGCGCCGAGGCGGGGGCTGCGTTTGGTGACTCGCGCGTCTATCTCGAACGATTTGTGGAGCGGGGCCGACATGTCGAGGTCCAAGTGCTCGGTGACGGCGCTGGGCGCGTCATTCATCTGGGCGAACGTGATTGCTCCGTGCAGCGTCGCTATCAAAAATTGATCGAAGAAACACCGGCGCCGGGACTCTCAGCGGACTTCCGTACCCGGTTGCATGCTGCTGCGGTCCGTTTTGCCGAGCGCTTATCATATCGCGGTGCCGGTACGGTGGAATTTCTGGTCGATGTGGACCGAGATGAGTTCTATTTTCTTGAGATGAATGCGCGCATCCAGGTGGAGCATCCGATCACGGAGGCGGTGACTGGCATTGATTTGGTGGCCGAGCAAATCGCGATTGCCTCGGGTGAAGGGCTTCGATTGACCCAAGAGTCTGTGACCTTCGACGGTTGCGCCATGGAATGCCGCGTCAACGCCGAAGATCCGAACCGAGATTTCCAGCCCTCGCCAGGTGTGGTGTCGTCGGTGTCTTGGCCGTCTGCGCCCTCGATACGTGTGGATACCCATATCGATGCCGGTGCGCGCGTGCCGCCGTTTTATGACTCCTTGCTCGCCAAGGTGATCGTGCATGCCCCGACTCGCAGCGACGTAGTGATGCGATTACGGCATGCCTTACTTGAGACGGTGCTGTCTGGGGTCTCGACCAATATTGGGTTTCATGTGGACGTCTTGACCGACGCTGAATTCATCGCCGGCGGTGTGGATACCGGTTTTCTCGCTCGGTTTTTAGCGCGCGAACCCGCCATTAAGGAGAGTGGCCAGCATGGCTAACATACAATTGGTGGATACATCGCTGCGGGATGGCAATCAGTGTTTATGGGGCGCAACGGGCGTCGACACCGCAAAAACGTTGACCGTCGCACCCATTTTGGACCGCGTCGGTTTTAAAGCGATCGACTTCACGACCTCGACGCACATGGGCGTGGCCGTTCGATTCAAGCAGGAAGATCCCTGGGAACGCATCCGTTTGACGGCAGCCGCCATGCCGCGAACCCCATTGCAGTTCATGTCGACGGGCTTTCGATTTATCTCGTGGGAGACCGCAAGCCCTGAATTCATGAGCCTTGTCTTTGCGACGCTCGTGCGCAATGGCATTCGCCGCTTTTGCCTCGCCGATCCGATGAACGATGTCGATGCCAATCTGGCGTGTGCGCGCATGGTGAAGGCCGCTGGCGGTGAGACGGTCATTGCAGCCCTCGTGTTTACCGTCAGTCCTATCCATGACGATGCCATGTACGCCGAATGTGCGCGACGGCTGGCGCTGAGCCCCGATGTCGATGCCTTGTATATCAAAGACCCGGGTGGCCTGTTGTCGCCGAAGCGTGCCGGCACGTTGATTCCTGCCATCCGAGCACAAATGGGCGGCAAGCCCTTGGAACTGCACTCGCACTGCACGATTGGTTTGGCAGAATCCACCTATCTTGAGGCCGCTGACCTCGGCATCGCCGCACTTCAATGCGCGGCCGGTGGTCTCGGGGACGGGATTTCAAATCCACCGGCGGAGCGCATTGTCGCTAACCTTTTGAGCTTGGGTCATACCGTTGATCTGGACCTTGAGGCACTCAAGGACGCAGGGCGCTTTTTTTCGCAGATCGCGTCTGCGGAAGGACTCGCCGTTGGCGCGCCGCAAGGATTTGATGCCGATTACCTCAATCATCAACTGCCGGGTGGCATGATCGGCACGATGCGCCGGCAATTGGCCGAAGCCCGCATGTCGCACTTAGAGCCGGCGGTGATTAAGGAAATCAGTCAGGTGCGGCGCGAGCTCGGCTGGCCGATTGTGATGACGCCGTTCGCCCAGATGGTGATGACGCAGGCCTTCATGAATATCACTACCGGCAAACGTTACTCGGTGATTCCTGACGAAGTGATTCGCTTCGCCATCGGTCGATTCGGTCGTCCGACCTCACCGATTGATCCTGAATTACTCGATCGCATCGAGGCTTTGCCGCGAACCAAAGAGCTCCGCGCGGAACCTGACATGGCCTCGGTCACGGAGTTGCGGCGCCGACTGGGCACGACATTGTCCGATGAAGAGTTTCTGTTACGGGCGACGATGCCGAGTGGGCTTGTAGACGCGATGCAGGGCGCAGGATCGGCCGTGCGTCATTACGATCCGAACTCACGTCCGGTGATGGATTTGATTCGTGGTCTGACCGCTCGGCGTGACGTGTCGCGGGTGGCGGTCGAAAAAGCTGGCTTTAAATTAGAACTCACAGGTCAAGGACGCGCGGGCGCGTCAGGGGTGAAATCGTGACATCCGGATCCCATAAGCCGGCGTCGCCGTCGGCTCAGCCACGCGGCGTGATGTTTGATCTGGATGGCACCTTACTGCTCAGTGATCGATCACTCGGCGGTTATGAGTTGTTGCCGGGTGCCGTCGAGGTGCTGACCAAACTCAAAGCCCGCGGTATTCCGTTCGTGATTCTCACTAACGGCAGTGCCTATCCACCGGCCGAGCAGGCGGCCAAATTGCGCCGCACCGGCTTACCGGTCGAGGATCACCAGATGCTCACGCCGTCGAGCGTGACCGCCGATCACATGCAGCGCCAGGGGATCCGCCGTGTCTTGGTGCTCGGCAGTCCCGGCGTGGGTCAGGCTTTGCGTGACGTCGGGATCGAGACCGTGCACACCGGGGAACCCGATGACACCGCCGTGGATGCGGTGTACGTGGGATGGCATCCGGATTGTGGAATGAAAGACATCGATTCCGCCTGCCATGCGATTTGGGCCGGAGCCCGGCTCTATGGTGCATCGGATGTACCGTTCTTTGCCACCAAGCAAGGACGTACGATTGGCTATACCTTTGCGATGTTGGCGGCCATTCGACGCCTGACCAAGGCGCCGGTCACGATCACAGGTAAGCCGTCATTACACGCGCTGCGCCTGGTGGCGAAACGCCTGGGCGTATTGCCGCGCAACGTGGTGGTGGTGGGCGACGATCCTTTGGTTGAGGCCATCATGGCCGGTCGAGGCAAGGCGACCATGCTCGGGGTGACGACGGGTTTCACCACCGTCGAGGACTGGGAGTCTCAAACCGGCGTGCGTCGGGCGCACCGGGTTCTGCGGAATCTAGACGAAGTGTTCGAGGTCCTCGACGCCGGCTAACTCGACCCGGAATTGCGTCTTCGGCCTGCTTAGGCCCGCGAGCCGAAGACGTTGACTTCAATCTTGACGCCGTTGGGATCGTCCAGAAAAAACTGCACGAGGTTGGCGCTCGGAACCACGTTCTCATGTGCCTTGACGCCAAACTGTTCGAGACGGGCGCGCATGTCGTCCACCGAGTCAGCATTGAAGGCCAAGTGATCGACGGGCCCAGTTCCGACACTGCGTTTGGAGACCGGAATTCCACTGCGCGCCGAGTGCGTCGCGTAGCTGTCCCAATCGGCGATGTGGATGCACGGCACATCGCCGAGATAGACCCAGTAGCCCGGAAATTCGAGCGGCGGACGTGGACCCACATGCATCCCGAGTACGTTGCAATAGAAGTCGCGGGTTGCATCGACATCGTCGGTGAGGACGAGTGAATGCTCGAGTCGAGTCAACGCCATGGCGATGGGCCTCAGTCTGGGAATTGCGCGAAAGTGGTCGCGGCCGCGCGTTGCGCGACCTCCTCGAGCGGCTGCCGACGCAGTTCTTGATTCAGGACTTCGATGCCCCACGGACCGCGGTAGCCCGCGTCTAACATCGTGCGCACGAAACCCTTCACGTCGAATTCACCCTCACCGCATAAATTCCTGTGCTTGGTGGTCTCCTCCGTCATGTCGGGCATGGAGGCAATCCGGCCGTCATTGATTTCGATACCGCCCACGAAGCGCGCTGGTACCGCCGCCACGTCGGCATAGGGAATGCCCAGTTTGACGACGTGCCAGAGATCAAAAATGATCTTGCCGTTCGTGGCATCCGCGCCTTGGACGAGATCAAGGGCGCCGGCGAGGGTGTTGATGTTCGCGAAAGGCATCAATTCAAAATGAATGTCGGTGCCGATTTCGCGCGCGTCCTTGCAAAGGCTGGCGAAGGATTCGATCAATTTGGGCATCGGGCACGGCGTATTGAAAAAATCACCGACCTTGATGTGATCCGCCTGGAAGGCCTCAGCTGCCGTAAAGAGCAACTTCTTGCGATCCAGATACTCGGCATGTTTAGCCGGATCATCCACGAACCAGTCGTTGAGGAATTCCAGCTCAATGTGACGGATGCCGTGATCGTCCAACACGTGACGCATGTCGGCGAGGCTCATTGAGCGGAGCGTATGTTCCAAATCGGCATGCCAAATACCCATGCCAGTAAACCCCGCTCGCGCCGCGGCGGCGACACGATCGGTAAACGGTGCCGAACTGAATTCAGGTCCGGTATGCGGCTCCGCATTGACGGCGATAGTCCAATAGGAGGCCAGCAGATCCACGCTCTTCTTCATACGCCACTCCACATCACAAAGTTTGTTGCTATCAGGCCGTCGCGGTGCTGCGACGGCCGGGCGAAGTTTCAACCAAGAACAGGGCCAACACTGTACCGATGAGCGCGCACGCGCCTTCCATATACATCGGTGCATACAGCCCGAAATGATCGGCTGCCCAGCCGGCCACGGCGGGACCTGAGACACCGCCTAAGACTTCACCGACTCCAATCACCATGCCGGCGGCCGTCGCGATATAGCGAGCAGGCAGGGTTTCGGAAGGAATCGTGGCCATGAAGATCGGGAAAGTCCCACTGGCTGACCAGCCGAGGAAGACGAGTACACCCAACAACCAGACCGGACCGGTGAAATAACACACGACGATGGGGACGAGCACGCCCACGAGATTGAAGCCGACCATGACAGGCCGACGGCCAATCCGGTCCGAGAGGCGCGGCACTACAAAACTAAAAAACGCAGCCGAGAGACCCAAGATGCTCATGAGCACGCTCATTTCCCCCGAGGAGTAGCCGCGCACTTTCATGTAGAAGATGGGCATGAAGGCCCAGCCCAAGACCATCCAAGACACCATAAAGATCGCCATCACGACGCAGACCAGCATGTTGCGGTAACCGAGAATCGCGAAAAAACCCAGCCTGTCGGCGGCGGTGGTGTTGGTGGTGGAGGGCTTCGGCTCATGGACGTAGCGCGCGATCAGAAACGCCATCACGAGGCCCGGCAGGCCCGCGATGAAGAACGCTGAGCGCCAGCTGAATGCGGTGGCCAGCGCCACGAGCACCAAAGGTGCCGCAAAGGAACCCAGAATGTTGCTGCCGAAGTTTTGCATGATGCCCATGTTGTTGCCGCGCTCGCTGTCATGCGATTCCATCGCCAGCAAGGAGTGGCACACCGGCAAGAACGGGCCTTCGGATAGACCCATTAACAAGCGCGACAGGAAGAGCGCGGCAAAGGAGGTCGCGAGTCCGGACAAGAATGAACACAGACAGAACGCAACGACCGAGACGATGAGGATGGGCTTGCGCTTACCCGTGCGATCCGAGAACGCCCCACCCAGTAGCCCCCCGAGCGCCCACGTGAAGGACAGAGCGGATGCGGTCAATCCAATTTGCTGATTGGTGAAATGCAAATCAGCGGCGATGAACGGCATCAGGAAGTTGGCCGCGTTGCGGTCAAAGAAGAGAATCCCGAACGTGATCCCCAGCAGCCAAATGAGTCGCTTTTCGTATTTCAAGGCTCCCCCCGGAACGTTTTCTTAACAACGCAGTTACAGTCTGTTTTTTCGCGTCCAGTCGATGGCGGTGTTCTTTGCTGCGTTGCAGCATGAGAGCCAACCCTCGATCCTCGATTCGCTGTGAATCAAGTCCACATCCATCGCGTTTTCGCACGCGATGGCTGTGGACATTACGCCACTGGGCTGCCATTTGCCTTCACTACCATCCCACGGCCACTTCACTAGCGGTAGAGTGTGCTCAGCGCTTTCGGAGAATGATCGGGGCACGACTTGAAAAGCGTCGCCCTATCCGCCCAGTTGTAAATCTACGACAGCGCAGGCAGGGTGTCGAAACCCGCAAGGGCAAGTCACCACAGTCGTGAGACTGATCGGATTGATATTAATTATTTCTATTTCGTCTTGGGGGTTCACACCATGAAGTTCTCGCAGAACCGTCACTATGTCCGCTTAGCGTTGCTGGGGGCCTTGCCGGCCATCAGCATGGCGAGCGGCACAGCATTCGCCGACGGCGCCAATGGCTCGCTGGAAGAAATCGTCGTTACCGCGCAGAAGCGTGCAGAAGACGTCCAACAGGTGCCAATTTCGATCACTGCGGTCTCGGCAGAAGCTCTCGAGGCCCACGGCATCACGCAGGTCTCCCAGCTGTCGGCCATGGCGCCGAACGTGACCCTCGATGCCGGTACGCCGTTCTCGGGTTCGGGCGAAGTGTTGGCCGCCTACATCCGTGGTATCGGTCAGAACGACTTCGCGTTTAACCAAGACCCAGGCGTCGGCGTTTACGTCGACGGCGTGTACTTGGCGCGTAGCGTGGGTTCCAACACGTCAATGTTGGACGTGGACCGCGTTGAGATCTTGAAGGGCCCGCAGGGCACCCTGTTCGGCCGTAACTCGGTCGGCGGCGCGATTTCGATCGTGACCCGCGAGCCAGGCAAAGAGTTCATGGTGAAGGGCGAAGTCACGGCCGGCGCATTCAACCGCGCGTCGACCAAGGTGACGATGGACCTGCCGTTGACCGATACGATTGCGGCCACCTTGTCGTTCTCGTCGGATCATCGCGACGGCTACATGAAGCGTATTCCGTACACCGGTACCAACGCCTCGGCGAACCAGTACAACACGGGACTGGCGAACATTCCTGATTGCGGCCCAGTGGGCACGCCGTGCACCTACGTGACCGATCCGCTGGAAAATCTGCCGGCGTCGGGCGTGTCGACCAGCGACGCCGAAGGCGGCATCGGCAATTACAGCGTTCGTGGCAAGTTGGTTTGGCATACGAACGACGCCGTCAAGGTCACCTTGATGGGCGATTACCTGCGCGTCAATCAGTCGGCTCTGGCCAACACGGTGGCGGCGATCAACGGTGGTGGTTTGAGCGGCCTGTACAACGCCTGCTTGTTGAACCTCGGCCCACCGACCCTGTGTGACGCCACCCGCGGTGGCCTGCCAGGCACGCCAAATCCAGGCACGGCGACGCCGGTGCTCGCGATGCCGCCCATCGGTGGTGTCAACAATGACGGCAACCCGTACAACAACCGTCTGCCGTACGACGCGCGCTTCCAGACCGGCAATATCGATACGACCTACGCCACTGGCAGCAGCTTCGATCACATGAAGAACTGGGGCGTCGGCTCGATCGTTGATTGGGACCTTGGCAACGATATGGCGGTCAAGTGGATCAACGCCTACCGGGACCTCTCCTGGCAGGTCGGCATGGACCTCGACGGTTCGCCGATGGACATCCTGCACACGTCCTTCGACATGTATCAGCACCAGATCTCCGAGGAACTGCAGTTGAACGGTTCGGCGATGGACCATCGCTTGAACTATTCGACCGGCTTGTACTACTTCAAGGAAGGCGGCCATCTGCACGACTTCGTCGTGTTCCCGGGCGCGCTCCTCATGGTCGACGGTCCGAACTTCCTCGATACGGAAGCCAAGGCCGTGTTCGCCCATGCGGATTACAAGCTGACCGACAACTGGGGAATGACGCTCGGCTTGCGCTACACGAAGGAACACAAGACCTTCATCGGCCAGCAGACGGATGACAACGGCTTGTCGTACAAAGCAAGCGGTTGCGTTGATCCTTCGGCACCGAACAACTTAGGCGCACCGGCCGATCTGACCTGCCAGCAGGTGCTCGGCTTCCCAGTCGCAGGACATCCGTACACGTACTATCCGCCAGGAACGCACGTGCAGGACTTCAGCGATACGTCGCCGACCATCGGTGTGCAGTATCACTTCGACCAGAACTCGATGGCGTACGCCAGCTGGGCGCGCGGCTTCAAGACCGGCAGCTGGACGACCCGTTTGTCCACCCCACACCCGACCTACGACGCCTCGCTGCACTTCGATCCAGAAACGGCATCCTCGTCGGAAATTGGTTACAAGTCGGAACTGTTCGATCGCCACATGCGTTTGAACTTGGCCGCCTTCTACACCAACTACAAGAACATCCAGTTGAACTCGCAGCAGGGTATTTCCCCGACGCTGCTCAACGCGGGTGACGCGAAGATCTCGGGCTTCGAAGTTGAGACCGAGACGGTGTTGGGTCATGGCTGGCTCGTGAATGTCACGGCCGGCACCATGGACGCGAAGTACACGCGTATTGCCCCGGGCGTTGGCGACAATGGCGTCAACATCACCCTGGACACGCCGCTGCCGAAGACGCCGAAGTTCAAGGCCTACTTCTCGCCGATGTACACGATGGACCTGAACGGGGGTGGCGAAGTGGTGTTCAACGCCGACTACGCCTACACCGCGAAGATGTCGAACGACCTCGGCAACAGCCCATCGCTGTCGCGTGACGCGACGAGCGTCGTGAACGCCTCGATCACCTACAAGGCGCCAAGCCACCAGTGGGAGTTCGTGGTGGGTGCGACCAACCTGACGGATGAGCGCTACATTGTGAGCGGTCAGAACCAAGGTGGCGTCGGCGTGACGGACCAGTACTGGAGCCGTCCGCGCGAGTGGTACGCGAGCATTCGGTTCAGCCCGAACGCGAAGTAAGTTGAGTTGATTGGGAATGCCCCGGCGGTGAACGCCGCCGGGGCAGGCCCTGCTCGACTAGGGGTTTGTCCGTCTCTCGGCATAGACCCGGCATGGCCTTCAAAGCGTCAGTTTGGATGGATGGGGGGGATCGCGTGAGCGCACCGCAAGGCCGGCTCGATCGCCGGGACTTCATGAAGTCGGTGACGGGGGTACTCACTGGCGTACTGGTGTCGTCAGTGCCCTTTGCGTCACTGTTACCGAGTACCGCCTGGGCGGTCGATCTGACAGCGCTGACTGGTGCTGAAGGTCTGGCCCTGACGGCAATGATCAAGACCATCGCACCGCATGACGGTTTGGACGATGCGGCCTACGCGATGGTGGTCGGTGCCATCGACCGGGGCGCCACGACACCGGAGGCCGTACAGAGCTTGAAGGCGGGTATCGCCTCGCTCGGTGATGGATTTATGTCGGCGCCTGAGTCGGCGCGTGTTGAGCGACTGAAGTCGATCGAAAACACAGCATTTTTTCAAAGCACCCGCGTCACGACGCTGATGGTGCTTTACGCCAATCCTTTCGCCTATGCGCACTTCGGTTACGAAGGCGAAGCCTTTTCGAAGGGCGGCTATTTGACGCGTGGCTTCAATGACCTGCGATGGTTGCCCGAAGTGCCTTTAGAGGCGTCCGGGCCGTTGCCGTTCTGAACGCGTAGACCATTGAGGACAAGTACATGCCACGCTATGCATTAGATGACGACAGCGTTGCGGTCATTATCGGCTCGGGCGCTGGTGGCGGCACCATGGCGCATGAACTGACACGACGCGGCCTAAAAGTCGTCTTGTTGGAGGCAGGTCGGCGCGAGTCGCCAGCCTCGTTCTCGCAGAACATTGGTGAGGCTTTCGGACAATTGACGTGGCTTGAGCCACGCAGTCAGAGCGGCACATGGGATGCGGTGCATACCTCCCCCAACATGCCCGCTTGGCATTGTCGGACGGTGGGCGGCACGACCGTGCATTGGACGGCGGCGACGCCACGCCTGCAAGAGTATGAGATTCGCGCTCGCTCGACCTATGGTGAGGTCGCGGGAACCTCCTTGGTCGACTGGCCGATGGAATACGCCGAGCTGAAGCGGTGGTATTTTGCCGCCGAGCGGCGCATGGGCGTGACCCGTCGTCACGGCTTGCCGGGTATGCCGGCCAACAATAATTTTAAGGTGTTGTACGCCGGCGCCCGGAAGGTGGGCTACAAGCGCGTGCACACCAACTATTTGGCCATCAACAGCAAGGCTCGCGATGACCGTGGTGGCTGCATCCAGCAGGGCTTCTGTGTGCAGGGCTGTAAGACCGCGGCCAAGTGGAGCACGCTGTACACGGAGATCCCGCGCGCGGAAGCGACTGGACGTCTGGATCTACGGACCAGCTGTTTTGCGACGCGCATCGAGCATGGTGCGGATGGTCGCGCGAACGCCGTGGTTTATCGCGATGCCAACGGCCATGAGCAGCGCCAAAAGGCGCGCCTCGTGTGCCTCGCCGGTAACTCTATTGAGAGCGCGCGCTTATTGCTCCTGTCTGCCTCGGGCCGGTTCCCGAATGGTCTGGCCAACGGTTCGGATCAAGTGGGCCGTAATTACTGCCACCACTTGACCAGCTTCGTCTGGGGCATTTTTGATAAGCCTGTGTACGCTTGGCGTGGCACGACGCTTGCGGGTGTCGTGGAAGATGAGAACGTGCACGACCCGCGTCGTGGCTTCGTCGGTGGCTATCACTTGGAATTGGTGGCGCTCGATTTGCCCTCGTGGCCCTTGGCGGGCTTGCCGTATGGCTGGGGGCGGGATTACGCGTCGATCATTGACAACTATCGCAATGTGTCCGGCATCCTCATTAATGGTGAGGACATGTCGCGGCCCGATAACCGAATCACCTTGTCGACGACCGTGAAGGATTCCTCTGGCTTGCCCTCGGCCCATATCCACTGCGACACACACCCGAACGACATCGCGTTGCGCGATCACGCGCGTCAGCAAGGGCGTCGTATCTATGAAGCGGTCGGTGCCAAGCGCATTGTGGTCAGTGAGGGGTCAACGGCGACGCATCAGATGGGCACGGCGCGCATGAGCGTCGATCCAGCAACGGGCGTGACCAATCCCTACGGCCGAGCACATGAAGTGCCGAATCTGTTCCTGTCGGATGGCAGTGTATTGCCCACACCGGGCGCTGCCAATCCAACGTTGACGATTGTGTCCTTGGCGTTGCGCCAGGCCGAACACATCGGCAAAGAACTGGCGGCGGGACGGATCTGAGATCGCTCCCGAGACGAGTTAACGATGATCACTGGGTGCACATCGATAGGGTTCTCCTCATGGGGGATTCTGCGATGGCGGGGCAGGGCCTGCGTAGGTCGTGCCAGATTTTAAAGGGAAGGGGATGACATGAGCTTGCAGTCGCCGAGTTCCGAACAACAGATTGAAATGTTGACCCAGATGCTGCGCATCCGGGAATTTGAGGAGCGCGTGAAGCGCACCTTTACCGAATATCCGGGCGTGATTCGCGGTCACACCCACTTGGCCGACGGCGCTGAGGCGTCGATCGTCGGCGCGTTGAGTCACTTCAAAAAGGGCGACGCAGCGCTTGCGACTTATCGCTGCCACGGTTACCCACTGGCGCTCGGTACCGATCCGAAGGCCATGATGGCGGAAATCTTGGGTCGCGCCGACGGGATCTGCAAAGGTCTGGGCGGGTCGATGCATTTGACGGACGTTGCGAACGGTTTCCTCGGCACCTCTGGCATCGTGGGTGCGGGCATCCCGCACGCCGCCGGTGCGGCGTGGGCGGCGCAAATCCGGAAGAAGGGCGAGGTTGTATTCTGCTTCTTCGGCGACGGAGCCTCGAAGCAAGGTGCGTTCCACGAGACGCTGAACATTGCCTCGCTGTGGAAGTTGCCGGTGATCTTCGTCATGGAGAACAACGGCTACAACGTCGTCACCACCTCCGAGCAAGAGGACGCCAACGCGGCCGCCGGTCAGCCACTCGCCATCAAGGCCACCTCCTATGTGATGCCGGGCGTGACGGTGGACGGCACGGATCCACTGGCCGTTGCTGAAGTCGTGGGTCATGCCGTGGCGCGCGCGCGTGCCGGTGAGGGTCCGTCATTGATCGAGTCGAAGGTTTACCGGCTTTCAGCGCACGGCAACATCATCGCCCCGCCGGGCGTGCCGCTTCACTATCCCGAGCATGAGGCGATCACGGTGTTCGGTAAGCGGGAAGAGTACGAGGCCGCGCTGCGCGGTGATCCGGTACCGCGCTTCCGCGGCAAGCTCGTGCAATCGGGAATTTTGAGTGGCGCTGCGGCCGATGCCCTCAACGCGCAGGTCGCTGCAGAAATGGATGTGGCGGTGAAGTTTGCCGTCGCGAGTCCATTCCCGGCCCTCGAGTCCGCCCTCGACAACGTTTACGCCTAAGTCGGAGTCATCCATGGCACAACTACCTTTTATCGCTGCGATCGACGCCGGCATTCACCAGGAAATGCGGCGTGATCCCAACGTGCTTTACTTTGGCCAGAACCTGGCCACCACAGAAAACCATGAATTCGTCGCGGAATACGGCCACGACCGTGTGCGCGTCACGCCGATTTCCGAGACTGCCGAGATCGGTATCGCGATCGGTGCGGCGATGGCCGGATTGCGTCCGGTCGTTGAGCTCTACATGGCTGAGTTCATGCTCGTCGCGATGGATCAGGTCGTCAATGAGGCGCCGCGCTTCCGTTATATGACCGGCGGCCAGGTTAAGGTGCCCTTGGTGTTGAAGGCCGGCTTCGGCTTTGCGGCCGGATGGGCCGGCCAGCACACGGGTTCACTCACCGCCCTCTTCATGGGTGTGCCTGGACTCAAAGTGGTTGTACCGTCGACCGCGGCGGATGCCAAGGGACTCATGGCGACAGCCATTCGCGACGACAATCCGGTGGTGTTCATGCACCACTACCTCTTGACCCTTGAGCACGGTGAAGTGCCCGACGGCGAGCATCTCGTGCCCTTCGGCGTGGCCGCGGTGCGTCGCACCGGAAGTGACGTCACGATCGTCGCAACCGGTTGGATGGTGAACCGCGCCTTGGGTGCGGCGGCGACGCTCGCAGCGGAAGGCATTGAGGTCGAAGTCATTGATCCGCGCACGGTGGCGCCACTCGATCTCGACACCATTTTGACGTCGGTTGCCAAGACGGGACGCTTGGTGGTGGTGGACCAGGCGCCGCGGCATGCGACCGTGGGCGGCATCATTGCGGCGGACGTCGCCGAGTTCGGCTTCTCCTCCCTCAAAGCGCCGATCCTGCAGGTCAACGCACGGGACGTCACCGTGCCGTACAGCGAGCCCTTAGAGGCTTATGTGATCCCGGATGAGGCGCGCATCGTCGACGCGGTTCGTCGGGTGATGCAGAGCGGCGGCTAATCGCGCGTTGACCGACGGGTCGTTAAATGCAACGGGCCGGTCTCGTAAGACCGGCCCGTTTTTTTGATCCGATCAAGTTGCTGAGCTTACTGTTCGAGTCGCTCGACCACGCGCGCGAGGAAGTCGGCGGCTAAGCGTCCATCCGCGACGCGATGATCCACGGTCAGCGTGAGTGTAGAGATCGGTCGTATGGCAATCATCTGTCCAGAGACCACCGTGACCACATCGCGCTGACGCCCCACCGCTAGGATGGCCGACTCGGGTGGGTTGATCATGCCGATGAATCGATCCGGACCACGGCTGCCGAGGTTTGAGAGGCTGATCGTGGCGCCGGCCAGTTCTTCACGCTTCAGGACGCCGTTCAGGCCGCGTTCAACACAAGCCGTGCGGCGGGCGGCGATCTCGGTCACGCTCAATTGTTCGACATCATGCAATACCGGCACCACAAGCCCGCCATCGACCGCGAGCACGAGGCCGATGTGAGCGCCGTGGGCCGATTCGAGTCGAGCGTCTGCGGCCTCTAGAGAACCCGTAAACCTAGCGTTCAATGCCGGGAACTCGATCAAGGTGTGCGCGATCGCGTGCAGTAAGAAATCATTCACGGACACCCGCGCGGCACCGGTGGGCAGGGCAGCGTTGAGCTCCGCTCGGGTGGCCTGCACGCGAGTCCAGTCGACGTCCCGCTCGACCGGGAACTGCGGCACCGCGGCGTTGCTGAGGGTCATGGCGCGAGCGAGCGCTCGGCGCATCGGGGTTAATCCGCTCGTCGGGCTGGTCGTTGCGCCGCGCACGGTCGGTGGCACGGGCATCGACGTCGCCGCGGCCTTGGCCGGTGCTGACGTCGCGCTTTGCGCCCGGCGCACGTCGTCGAGCTCAATCCGTCCACGTGGACCCGAGCCTTTGATCGACGCCAATTCAAGCCCACTTTCGCTGGCGAGACGACGCGCGGCGGGCGAGGCCGGAATGCGCTCCGCGCTTCCACTCGCCACTGGAGCTACTGGCGCCACTGGCGCTGACGTGGTCACGGCTCTCGGTGCGGCCACGGGTTCTGCTGCGGGTGCACTTGGAACACCGGCCGTCTCGGCGCTGGTGCCTTCAACCTCGATCCACGCCAAAGGGTCACCGACATTGGCTTCTTGGTCGACCGCCAGCAAGGCTTCAGCCAATACGCCGGCGATGGTGGCTTCAATCTCGATGACCGATTTTTCTGTTTCGACCTCAACAAGGGGATCGCCGAGTCGCACGATATCGCCGGGCGCCTTGAGCCAACGGACGACCTTCACGGCCTCCATGACGAGGCCCACTTTTGGAATTTCCTGCAGCACGCGAGACATGGGACAGCACTCCTCGAGGTGGCTTTAAGCGTGGCCAACCATGCGGTGGACGGCGCGGAGGATGTCATCCTTGCCGGGCAACAGCGCTCGCTCGAGCTCTGGTGCGAAGGGGATCGGCGCAAAGGGGCAGCCCACCCGCTCAACCGGTCCATCGAGTTCATCAAACAATTCGCTGCCGATGCGTGCGGCAATCTCAGCCGCAACCCCGCCATTCAAGACGGCTTCCTGCGCGATGAGCACGCGGTGCGTCTTGCTGACCGATTGGGCGATCGTCGCCATATCCAAGGGCAGCAATGTGCGTAGGTCGAGCACTTCAGCCGAGATGCCCTGATCGGCCAAAGTCTGCGCAGCCTCCAGCGCCGTTTGCACCATGGCGGAGTAGGCGATGATCGTGATGTCGCTGCCTTCACGAGCCACCCGCGCCTGGCCAATCGTCGGCAGCGTGTAATCGTCTGGCAGATCTTCTTTCATCGTGTACAGCCGCTTGTGCTCGATGAAAAGCACCGGCTCGCCGTAACGGATCGCACTCTTCAAGAGCCCATAGGCTTCGACGGGCGAGGACGGGGCGACCACGATGAGGCCTGGAATGTGGATGAAAAACGTTTCTAGGCTTTGTGAGTGCTGGGCAGCTGCACCACCCGCGGCGCCGGCTTGCGTGCGCACGACCAGCGGCAGAGTCACTTGACCGCCGGACATGTAGCGGTACTTGGCGGTCTGATTGAGTAAGCAGTCGAGCGCCAGCGTCGCAAAATCAATGAACATGATTTCCAGCACAGGCTTTAAACCCGCCAAGGCCGCGCCGGTGGCCAGGCCCGTGATGGCCGCTTCGCTGATCGGCGTGTTCTTGACCCGATGGTCGCCGTACTTGTCGACGAGGCCACGGGTGACACCAAAGGCACCACCGGCCGCCACGTCTTCACCTAAGAGGTGAACCGCGCTGTCGTGGCTCATTTCCTCATCGAGGGCCCGCTTCAGGATATTGATGAATGTATGAACGGCCATGAGCGATCAGCCTGTGATTGCGTGGAGTGCAGGGGAGGTGTAGACGTCGTCCATTACCGATGCCGGGTCCGGGCGCGGCGCTGCGCGGGCGCGGTCGGAGGCCGCGAGGACCTCCTGCGTGGCGTCGTTTTGAATCGCGTCCAACTCGGCCGCGTCTATGCCTGACTCAAGCAAGTGGCGCTTCAGTCGCTCGATCGGGCATTTTTCCAGCATCGCCGCCATCTCTTCTTTAGATCGGTACTGCTGTGCGTCGCCGACATAATGACCGGCCATGCGGAAGGTCATGCATTCGAGGAGATAAGGCCCTTGACCGGCGCGGATGCCGGCGATCGCGGCACCGGCTTCGGCGTGCACGACGCGCAGATCATTGCCGTCAATCGTCTTAGTTGGGATGTGATAGGGAGCCGCGAAGGCGCTCACGTGGTTCACGTTGGAGTGTTCTTCGCGGCTGGTGAACTCGGCATAGCCGTTGTTTTCACAGACGAAGAGTATCGGCAGCTTCCAAAGGGCAGCGAGATTTAAGGTCTCGTGGAATACACCGGCGCCCGTCGCCCCATCGCCAAAAAAGACGACGCTGATGTCAGACTTGCCTTGTGCTTGGGCGGCCCACGCGGCGCCCGCTGCGAGCGCTAAATTGCCGGCCACAACGCCGGTCGCGCCGAGCACACCGTTCGCAGCATCCACGAGGTGCATCGAGCCGCCGCGGCCGCGGCATAAGCCCGTATCGCGGCCGATGATTTCAGCCATCGTCGCCTCAATGTCGCTGCCTTTTGCGAGGATGTGACCATGGCCGCGATGGCTGGTATACAGCACGTCGCTCGGATTGAGGTGTGCGCACACCCCGACGGCAACCGCTTCTTGGCCAGTGGACAGGTGCGGAAAGCCCGGCACTTCGCCGGCGGCAGCCAAGCGCTGCACCTGACTTTCGAAGATGCGGATGCGCCACAGCGAGCGGTACATCTGCTGCCAGTGTTCGAGGGTCTGTTGAGTCATAGAATGCAGCGTGTCCTGCGCACCACCGTGCGCGGCCTATCAGTAGAAATAATCGCAGAATCGAGTGGTGGGCCGTTGTTGGGCCACCACCGCAGATCAGATGAAGGAGCGAACGGGATCTCGTCCATCCCAGTTCTGGCTCTCGCGGTGGAAACGACCAAATACGTCGTCAAAGCCATCGCCAATCTCAATCAATTCCACATAGCCTGGCATCGTGGCCGTGGTGTCCATGTAGGCCACCTTGCCGCCGCTGGGGACGCCCGCGATAAAAACGAGGTCTAAACCCCGCGCCTGGTACTCCGCTAAATCCTTTTCGAAGTGACGCGAGGCAATGCCGAAATGGTGGAAGCCATAGCCATGGCGATCGATGTGCTCTTTATAGACCGAGGGCGCATCGTTATTCGGCTGGATCAATTCAATGTTCATATGACCGGCAAATCCCATCGCGATGGCGACATCGGCTTGTGAAGGTTGACCCCGATACACGGGGTCAACGCCGGTGAAATGCTCGAGCAGGAACCACGGTCCGACGCCCACACTCGCGCTCCACGCGCGCATTGCTGCATGGATATCTTGGACCACGTACGACATCTGAATAATGCCGTTGTCGGGTTGACCAAAAATGACCTGTCCCATGTAGCTTCCTATGCGCGCGCAGAGCGCTCAGTGAGTGAGGAGTTCAGACCGTCCGGGTGCGCCAGCCTTCGGCATACGATTCACGGGCCGCCGCCGCGTAGGGCACCGCCGAGACCTTGACGCGAACTTCAGTCTGGATGTGACGTTCAACCGTCGTCTTGCCGGTGCCGCCGTCCTCTTCACCCCACACCAAGGTCAGCACGTCGCCAACATTGATGTTCGGGTCAACCACGCCGAGCGACAAGCCGCAACGTTCGTTGAAGCTGTAGCCGCCGAACATGGAGAAGCCGACCGTCTTACCGTTCATCGTGACACGGTCGTAGGACGACGACGCGTAGTTCGCGTTCGGCAGATCGAAGAACTTGAAGTTCTTGCGGTCACGGTCAAACAGCGACGAGGTGATGCGAGCGAGGTCCTCGCTGTTCCACTCGAAGGTAACCTTCTTGCGGTGTGGCTGGCCGGCGATCTTCTCGAGCGCTTCGCGACCGATGAAGTCATGGTCAAACTTCACGAACGGGCCGTAACCGAGTTCATACGGCGTCAGGTAGTAGTCTTCGATATTGTCCGAGACGAAGCTGCCGCCGATGGAGCCGGCACCCTCGTAGCCGTTGGCCGGCAACCACTCGCGATACTTCTTCAAGCTGTCGCCGGTGTAGATCGCGGGCAGGGGGGACGGGATCCAACCGGACTCGAGCGTGTTGCTCGAGTAGGCGCGCGAGCCAACCTGATGCAGACCAAAGTCCGCGCCGGCTTCGATAATCGCTTCACGGATCACATCGGCCTCGGCGTACGGGCCCCAGATTTCAAGGCCAGGTGCGCCGGCCATACCGTGGCGCAGTGCACGAACCTGACGACCGGCAATGTTGATGTAACCAATGTTGAAGAACTTGATCTCAGGCAATGGTCCGCCGTGGAGGCGCTCAAGCACCTGCGTCGCATTCGGGCCCTGAATCTGGTAGCGGTAGTGACCACGGGTGACGGCCTTGCCGCGCGGGTGCGATGGCGAGCGGTCATCACGGACGTACTTGACGTCGAAGCCACCGGTTTCGGCGTGAAAGTGCAACCAGTTCACGGTCGGGGCGCGGCCGACGAAAATGAGTTCGCCGTTGTCTTCGTAGAAGAGAATGCCGTCGCCGATGACGTTGCCGTCATAAGTGATGGGGACCATCTGCTTGGCCTTGTTCGGGCCAAAGTTGGCGAAGGAGTTGATCGTGCAGTACGACATCAACTTCAGGGCGTCAGGACCGGTGATGGTCATTTCGGCCATGTGGTGCGACTGGTCAAACAGAACGACGCTCTCACGCCAAGCGCGTTGTTCGTCGCGCCAGTTGCTGAATTCACTCGGCACGACTGGGTAGACGTAGGCGCCGAGCTTGGAATTGCGCAGCATCTGGACCGTGTTCGGGGTCGCTAACAGGAGTTCGTCGAGATTCTTATGGCTCATATTCGGTGTTCAACCTCAGCGCAGTATGCCGTCCGTGAGCTTCCGCTCGATCCGGCAATCCAAAAGATAATCCGCTCTTCGCTCGGTCGGCCCATGCCGACCCTAGCCAATGAAACGGCGCTGAAAGAAAACTACCGGTGCGAGGGCGGCAATTCTCGACTGGGAGTGAAGCACTCTCAATCGCCGGCGCATGAATGCAGCACTCGAGCGCAGGCCCTGCGGCCGGGTATCCGCTCGGATCAGGTGCAGTCTTGAGCGGTTTGGATCACTAAATTGCGCAGCCATGTGTGTGCCTGATCCTGGTCATGGCGTCGGTGCCAAAGTAGTATTTCGTGCTGGGTGGGGACCGGTACCGGAACCGGGAAGGTGCGAAGCGGTGCCGTCGAGCTCATCAGGCGCGCAACGCGTTCCGGCAAGGTTGCAAAGAACGTCGTGCCCACTAACATGAGCGGCAGCTGAAGCAAACTTGGCACCGTGAGGTGGACTTGGACTTCGACATTCAGCAGCCGACGCAGCAGTTCGCCACCCGTAGCACTGTATCCGCCCGGTCGACCGACCACCTGCGGTAGGGCGTAGAACTGCTCGAGGGTGAACTCGTTGGAGACTGTCGGATGGTGGATATCGACTGCCACCACCCACTCGACCGAGCGCAAGCGGGTGCTGAATAAGCTATCCGGGTAGGCTGTAGTCTCATACAGGCGGAGATTATCGAGCACCAAACAGAGGTCGGCGTCGCCGTGCTCGAGTTTGGTCAGGCTGTCGTGACCGACGAGCTCAATGTGGCAGCGGACGCCTGGTGCGGCAGCATTGATGCGCCGCAGAATTTCCGGCAGCAAGTCCGGGACCGCTTCCTCGGTGACGATGATGCTGAATTCCCGCTGCGCGGTGGCCGGTATAAATTCCGGCTGGTGCCCAAGCGTGGCCTGTATTTTCAGCAGCGCTTCGCGCACGGGCTCAACCAACGAAGCGGCCCGGGGAGTCAACTCCATCTCCCGCCCAACGCGAATGAGCAGGGGATCGCCAAAGTACGTGCGCAGTTTATTCAGAGCCGAACTCATCGCCGGCTGCGAAATGAATAGCCGCTCAGAGGCTCGGGTCACGTTACGCTCACGCAGCAGCGTGTCGAGGGCAACCAGCAGGTTGAGATCAAATCGGTGCAGCTGCATGGCCTACGTCCGGTTACCGATTGGCGAATGGTAACAGAGGCCGGACCTCGCCTTTCGCTATCGGTGGAGGCGGCGTTCGCCGAGAGTGGAGCGCCGAAGCCCGGGCTCTCGCCTCATGGGGGCCCTCGATGCCGGGGTTGGGCCCGCTCGCGCTTGAATTTTAGGAAGAGACACGATGACCAGTTCTGTACGTGAAGGAGACCTCCTCTGGACGCCGGGCGCCGAGCGGGTGCGGCGGGCCCATATCACCCGATTTTTGGCCTGGTTGGCGCAGCGAGGACACCATTTCCCGGACTATGCGGCGCTCTGGCAGTGGTCAGTAACGGATCTGGAGGGCTTTTGGGGCGCCGCCTGGGAGTTCCTCGGCGTCCAATCGTCGGCTCCGTACGAGGGGGTACTCGCCGATCGGTCCATGCCCGGGGCGGTCTGGTTTCCAGGAGCGCGTCTCAATTATGCCGAGCAGGCCTTGCGCCACGAACGACCCGGTGAGGACGCGCTGCTCTATCTGAGTGAGCAGCACCCCTTACGCGCCTTGTCCTGGAGCGAGCTCGGGGCGCAGGTGCGCGTGCTGGCGACGCGGTTGCGCGCCCTCGGCGTGAAGCCAGGCGACCGGGTTGTCGCTTATGTGCCGAATACGCCGGATGCGATGATCGCCATGTTTGCCACCACCAGCATTGGCGCGGTGTGGGCGAGTTGCGGCCCGGACTTTGGCGTCCAAGGTGTGGTCGACCGTTTCTCGCAATTGGCGCCCAAGGTGCTGTTCTGTGTGGATGGATACCACTACGGCGGCAAGGCCTTCGACCGGCGTCCGGAACTGGCCACGATCGTCAGTTCATTGCCGACCCTCGAGCATGCGATTTATATGCGGCACCTGCGTCCCGAGGAGACGGCGGTTCCCTTTGCCCGGACGGAATACTGGGAAGACGCGATTGCCGGGGCGCCCGTGGCGCGCGAGGATTTTGTGTTCGAGCAGGTGCCGTTCAATCACCCGCTGTGGATCCTCTTTTCCTCCGGCACGACGGGCTTGCCGAAGCCGATAGTGCATGGTCACGGTGGGATGATTCTGGAGCAGATGAAGAGTTTCTTACTGCATCACGACATGCACGCCCGGCAGCGGATGTTCTTCTTCACCACGACCGGCTGGATGATGTGGAATTTCCTGGCGAGCGCGCTCCTGGTGGACGTTGTGCCGGTCTTGTACGACGGCAACCCCGCATATCCGGGTCCGGATGTGCTGTGGCGGATGGTGGAAGACAGCAAGGCCAGTCTCTTCGGCGCAAGCCCCACCTATGTCGGCATCCTGCAGAAAGCAGGCATCGTGCCCAAAGACCGATTTGATTTATCCGCGCTTGATACGGTCATGCTGGCTGGTTCGCCGGTGACCGCTGAATGCCTGCAGTGGGTCTATCAGAACGTCAAAGCGGATGTGTTCGGGCACTCCGGCAGTGGCGGCACCGACGTCTGCAGCGGCATCGTTGGTGGTCTTGTGACCTTGCCGGTCTACGCCGGTGAAATTCAGACCCGACTCTTGGGCGTATCGGCCAACGCCTTCGATGAAAACGGCCAACCTCGTGTCGACGAGGTCGGTGAGTTGGTGATCACGCAACCGATGCCCTCAATGCCGGTGGCCTTTTGGAACGATCCGGACGGTCGACGCTATCGGGACTCCTATTTTGATCAGTATCCGGGTGTCTGGCGCCACGGCGATTTCTTCCGCATCAATCAGCGCGGAGGATGCTTCGTACTGGGCCGGTCCGATGCAACGCTGAATCGTCACGGCGTCCGGATCGGCACCGCGGAAGTTTATCGATCGCTGCTGAATGTGCAGGATATTGAGGACTCACTGATCGTGAACTTGGACTTGCCCGGTGGGCTCTTCTTCATGCCGCTCTTCGTGAAATTGCGCGAGGGGCGGGTGCTCGATGCCGACCTGATCGAGCGCATCCGCACGCAGATGCGCACCGATTACTCGCCTCGGCACATCCCGGACAAGATTTACGAAGTACCGAGCATCCCATACACCCTGACCGGTAAAAAGATGGAAGTGCCGGTGCGGCGCATCCTGATGGGCGTAGCCCCGGATAAAGCGGCGAATCGATCGGCCATGGCGAACGTCAAAGCTCTCGATTACTTCATCGATTATGCGGCACGACAGACCGACTATCCGCGCTTCGGCAGTTGAGTGAGAAGGCATCGGCGTCTTGGTCGCGATCTTCGCGGCTCTGGTCTGTTGTGGTGATTCAACGCTCGTAAATTGCGTGCGCCCAGTCTGTGTGCACGCCCACCTTTTAGTGCTCAAGTGGATGCTATGTCACGTCAATCCGTTTTTCTGTTGTCCGGACTTCTGTGCGATGCGCGTGTCTGGCGTGACGTCGCCGATTTGATCGCCCATGAGCATGAGGTACGCATCCTGTCCTTTGAAGGCCTCACGAGCATCGGCGCCATGGCGGATCGTGTGATCCATGAGACCACCAAGCCGAGCGTGATCATTGGGCACTCCATGGGTGGACGGGTCGCCCTTGAAGTCTTTCGGCGCGCGCCGGAGCGCGTGCATGCCTTAGGTTTATTGAACACGGGCGTGCATCCGCGCGGTGAGGGTGAAATCGTGAGTCGCGGTCGATTAGTGAACTTGGCGCGCCAATCCGGAATGACTGCGGTCGCGAAGGACTGGTTGCCACCGATGTTGGGCGCTGCGCCCGAGCGCATCGCAGCGCTCTGGCCGGACCTCATGTCCATGGTTGAGCAACAGTCGGTCGAGAGCTTTGCCGGCCAGATTCAAGCCTTGCTGGATCGACCCGACGCCCAGTCGGTTTTAGCAAGCATTGATCGGCCAGTCTTTGTATCGAGCGCCACGAATGATCGTTGGTCGCCGATCGATCAGCACGAAGCCATGTGCGCGCAGTTGGCGCACCCGACGTTCTTCAAGGTCGAGAACGCCGGCCATATGGCGCCGATGGAAGCGCCTCACCCGATCGGTGAGGCGCTGCGTCTGTGGTTGCGCGGACTCGATAACCCTTAGAACGGATACCGGCGGGTGCCCGTCTCGATCGAGATCCAACGCAGCTCAGTGAAGGCATCAATGCCGGCCTTGCCGCCAAAGCGGCCGTAGCCTGACGCCTTGACCCCGCCGAAGGGCATCTGCCCTTCGTCTTGCACCGTTGGGCTATTGATGTGGCAGATGCCGGAATCAATCCGCTTTGCCACGGCAAAACCCTTGGCGAGGTCACGCGTGAAGACTGCGGCCGACAAGCCATAGTCGGTGTCGTTGGCCAAGGCCACGGCCTCATCCACGGAACCCACTCGCGTGATCGAGACTTGCGGACCGAAGGACTCTTCGCGGAACAGGGCCATGCTCGGCGTCACGTGGTCTACCACGACGCCTGGCATGATCGTGCCGTTCGCCGAGCCGCCAGTCAGGACCTTGGCTCCGGCCGCGACCGCTTCTTTCACCAAGCGCTGCACCCGATCAACGGTGGCCTGGCCCACCACCGAGCCAATCACAAATTCGCCTTCATTGGGGTTGCCCACCGGCAATGCCGCTACGCGCGCGGCGAGCTTGCTGGCGAACTCATCGGCGATGCTTTCTTCAACGATGACGCGTTCGGTGGACATGCAGATCTGTCCGGCATTCGCGAATGCACCGAAGACGGTCGCGTTCACGGCGGCATCGACATCGGCATCTGCTAAGACGATCAGCGGTGCCTTGCCGCCGAGTTCCAGCAGGATGGGCTTCAGATAGCGGGCGGCAGTCTCAGCAAGCAGCCGACCGACTCGTGTGGAGCCGGTGAAATTGATGCGCTTGACGGCCGGGTGGCTGATCAAGGCCTCGGTCACGGGGCCGGCATCCTTCAAATCGGTGCTCAGCACGCTGACGATGCCATTGCCGAGACCGGCTTCAACCAACACCGAGCCGATCAGCGCGTGGGTCTGGGGGCAGACCTCGGAGGATTTCAGGATCACCGTGTTGCCGCAGGCGAGCGGGACGGCCAAGGCACGAACGCCGAGGATGATCGGGGCGTTCCACGGCGCGATGCCAAGCACGACGCCGGCCGCCTGGCGGTAGCCCATCGACAGCGTGCTGCCGTGGTTCGAGGGGATGACGTCGCCGCCCACTTGGGTGGTGATCGACGCCGCTTCGCGGAACAGCGAGGCCGCAAAATGCACGTTGAAATGACCCCAACCCATGGTCGAGCCAGTTTCATCGCGCACGGCTTTGGCGATTTCAGCGCCGCGCGCTTCCAAAAGATCAGCCGCTTTGTTGAGTCTGCTGCGACGTTCCGCGGGGCTCGTGGCCGACCAGGCGGGGAAGGCGGCCGCAGCGGCCTCTGCGGCGGCGATCGCGTCCGCAACACCGGCTGCGGCGGCTCGAGTGACGACCTCGCCAGAGACCGGGTTCAAGCGTTCAAAGGTCTGTCCGGATTGGGCGGCCACGTTGTGGCCCGCGATCAACAGGGCGGTTTCATACACAGGAGCGTCTCCAGTCGGTAAGGATCGCAAAGACTAATCCTTTCCCGATCGATTCGGCGTTCTCTCTTGATCGAAAGCCGATGCACGAGCAGTTGAGCCGGCAGGTTGGGTTAAAGTGCCTGATGCAGAGTGGTCCTCCGGGTGCCACATGAGTGGCGCCGGGTACTCAAAAAAGCTGTGATGACGGGGGTATGTCAGTGATGAAGCGAATCTTAGGATTGACCTGTGTGGCGCTGGTGGTCGCCGCGTGTGGGTCCCAATCCGGTGGCGCGGCCCATCGAGCGGCGGCTGTGAACACGGCGCGATTGACGGCCGCGGACAGCGAGCCGGGCAATTGGATGAGCCATGGCCGCACCTACGACGAACAGCGGTTCAGCCCCCTCAAACAAATCACGGCCGACAACGTCAGCCAACTGGGCCTGGCCTGGTCCTACGACCTCGACACGGCGCACCGTGGGCAAGAGTCGACGCCGCTGGTCATTGACGGCGTGATGTACGTGACTGGCGCCTGGAGCAAGGTGTTTGCCGTCGATGCCAAGACGGGCGTTCAGAAGTGGGCCTTCGACCCCAAAGTGCCGGGTGCTGCCGGTCCCAATGCCTGCTGTGACGTCGTCAATCGCGGTGTCGCGGCGTGGGAGGGCAAGGTGTTTGTCGGCACGCTCGACGGCCGCCTGATCGCGATTGATGCCGAGACCGGCAAGCAAGTCTGGTCCGTGGCCACCACGCGTCCGGGTAGTCGTTACACGATCACCGGCGCGCCGCGCGTCGTGGACGGCAAAGTCTTGATCGGCAACGGCGGCGCTGAAATGGGCGTGCGGGGCTTCTTGGCGGCTTTTGATGCCAACACCGGCAAAGAAGTATGGAAGGTGTACACGGTGCCCGGTGACCCGGCCAACGGCTTTGAAAATAAGGCGATGGAGAAAGCTGCGGCCACCTGGAAGGGCGAATGGTGGAAGTCTGGCGGTGGAGGAACCGTATGGGATTCAATGGCTTACGATCCAAAGCTCGACATAATCTATTTTGGTGTCGGTAACGGTTCGCCATGGATCAAGAAGCTGCGTAGCCCGGGCGGCGGCGACAATCTTTACTTGTGCTCGATTGTGGCGGTCAAGGCGAAGACCGGCGAATACGTCTGGCATTACCAGACCACGCCTGGCGAGTCATGGGATTACGATGCCACTCAGCACATGATCCTGGCGGACCTTGAGATCGGCGGTAAGACCCGCTCGGTCATCATGCAGGCGCCGAAGAACGGCATCTTCTATGTGCTTGACCGCGCCACGGGCGAGTTACTGTCGGCCAATCCATTCACCACGGTGAATTGGACCACGGGCGTCGACCTCAAGACCGGCCGCCCGGGCGAAGTGGCCGCGGCGGATTACGGCACGACCGGGATCCCCTTTGTGGCGATGCCGGGTCCGGGTGGCGCGCACAACTGGCAGCCGATGTCCTTCAGCCCGCTGACCAAGTTGGTCTACTTCCCGGTGACCGATACCGGCTTCCCCTACTTCCCGGGCAAAGACTCTAAAACGCACGAACTGGCATGGAACGTCGGCACCGACTTCAATGCCGGCAGCCTGCCGGAAGATCCGAAGATCAAGGCGCAACTGCGCGCAGGACTCAAGGGTCACTTGGTTGCCTGGGACCCCGTGCAAGGCAAGGAAGTCTGGCGAGCCGAGTTGCACAGCCCCTCGAACGGCGGCGTCGTATCGACCGCGGGCAACTTGGTCTTCGAAGGTAATTCGAGCGGTGAGTTTGTGGCCTATCGGGCCGATACCGGTGAACGGCTCTGGTCCTTCGCGACGCAGGCGGGCGTCTTAGCCGCGCCGATCAGTTACCAGGTCGATGGCGAGCAGTACGTGGCCATCGAAGTCGGTTACGGCGGGGCCTTCGGCCTTGCTGCGGGCGAGTTGTCTCGCGAGACGCACGTGCCGTCGAACCTGCCGCGCGTGCTGGTCTTCAAGCTCGGCGCCAAGGGCGCGCTGCCACCGCTGCCGGCGACCGTCGCCTTACCCTTCAACCCACCCGCGGATACGGCCTCTGCGGCGACGCTCACCGAGGGTAAAGCGCTGTACCACACCTATTGCAGCACCTGCCATGGAGATAGCGCGACCTGGAATGGCGTCTTGCCTGACCTGCGTCGCACGCCATTGCTCAAAGACCGGGCGGCGTGGGAGCACGTGGTGCTCGATGGCGCCCTGACGGAGCGCGGGATGGTCTCATTCAAAGCGGAAGTGGATTCTGCGGCGTCTGAGAAGATTCGCGCCTATGTCATTCATCGCTCGACCGAAGATAAGCGGGTCGAGCAGCACTAATCCCATTGACGGGTTCGGTTCGGCCGTTGCCTTGGTAGCAACGACCGAACCGTGCTGCTTCAGGCCACCGCGCGAGTGCGGTGGGCGCGCTGGTATTCGCGCGGCGTCATGTCGAATTTTGAGCGGAATACCCGACCGAAATGCGTCGGGCTATTGAAGCCGTAGTCAAAGGCGATGGACGTCACGGTGCGACCGCGTTGCGTCGAGGACACCAGTGCTTGGGCGCAGGCCTCCAATCGGCGACGCAAGATATAGCGAGCCACGGTCTCGTCCTCATCTGAGAACAGATGATGGAGATAGCGCGGCGTCATCTTGCAGGCATCGGCCACCCGCGTCGGGGTGAGTTCCGGGTCATGCAAGTGCGCCTCGATGTAGTTCACAATGCGGATGCGGTGTGCGGTGGCCAGTGACGACCGCTCGGTGTGCGCACGCGGCACCTCCGCATAGGCTGCACCCAAGAGATCCAGGATGGCGACAGTCACGCGAGCCGCGGCCGTCTGGTCCAGTTGTTGGGTGCACTCGAGCCAATAGTTCCGCAAGAAGCGTGAGAACAGGCCTGAGACCCCAGAACTCGCAGACATGGGTATTGCGACCAGACTTTCAGGACAGGCGATATGGCGACGCAGTTTCGCGTCTGGAATGCCTATCACTAACATACGATTCTTCGTCGGCAGCACAATGTCGTACTGACGTGTGCTATCGCACAACGTGAAGTCACCGACACCGATCCGAGCTTCGCGGCCATCTTGGCGATTAATACTTTCACCGTCCAACATCAGGTGGAGGTAAAACATGGAATGGCGAGTACGCGCGACATGACTACGCGAATGGCGAACCGTTTGAGGCTCGGAATAAACCTCCGCCAACATGATATCACCGAGTGTCGTTCGGGCGATGGAGCCGTTGAAGGTTCGGATGTCGACGGGATCTGAGACTAGGGGTGAAAAGCTCTCGCAGGCGCGGTCATTCCAGAACGCCAACTTGCGCAGTGGGTCCATACCGACCGTCGAAAACGATTCAATGCTCGCCATCTACATACCCCCAATGTCTTGGTTCAGCGGATCGACTGTGCCGTCGATTACTATTAGTTGTACTAGACAATCAATTTTTTCTACCAATTCGAATTTCAAATAACAGTCATTCGTTTATGCACTAGTTTGTTATTGCGACGCAGCAAAACGGAGATTGATCGGATAGAAATCGATTGCATATCCCTCTGGATAGATTCCCCATCTCTCTCTCGATGGAGTTCGCGCTGAGCCTGCCGTGCAGTATTCGGAGCAGGGGGATGACACTTTTGCGCACAAACTCAGGCTCACGCCTGCCGTATGTCACGCTGCGATCACCGCGTGTAGCGAGGGTCGCGGAGCCGGCTGACCGTACGCCGGACGCGCGTGTCGCGGATACCCTGAGCTTTGCGCTGCGTCGCGCTCAAACGGCGGTATTCGCCGATCTCCACCACGCCTTGGCCGAAGTGTCGTTGCGACCGATCCAATTTGCAGCCCTCGATCTCATTGGCGAGCAGGCCGGTGCGAGCCAAGGGCAAGTGTCCGATGCGCTCGGCATTGAGAAAGCCAATTTTGTGGCCATCATTACTGAACTTGAGCAACGCGGCCTCGTCGAGCGCCGAAAGCTGGCCTCGGATGCGCGAACCTACCGGCTGTCTCTGACGACCGCCGGACAAGCCCTGCGCGATGAAGCGATCCGGCATCAAGATCGGCACGAATCAAAATTAACTGCTGCACTCGGTGAGCAGTCACGTCGTGATTTGCTCCGTATACTCGAGCGCTTGTCCAAACCCCTGTAGGGCCGCGCTGGTGCGGCCGTACCGGGCTTGGCTTACGATGTTGGTCTACTTGATTATTGGAGTTCTCGACCCATGACTGCCCATAGTCCGTCGTTACTTGGATCGCGTCCGATGACGACCATGCAGGTCATCATTGTGGCGATCACAATCGGTCTGACTGCACTCGACGGCTACGACGTGCTGGCGATCAGTTTTGCCTCGCCCGGTATTGCGAAGGAATGGGGCATTGATCGGGCGGCCCTTGGTGTCGTGCTATCGATGGAGTTGCTGGGCATGGCGCTGGGTTCGGTCTTCCTCGGCGGTATTGCCGATCGTATCGGTCGGCGCAATACGGTACTCGCATGTCTGATGATCATGTCGACCGGAATGGCGATGGTGACGACCGTCAAATCCGTCGAGCTACTGTGCATTTGGCGCGTACTGACGGGATTGGGTATCGGCGGCATGCTGGCCGCGGGTAACGCGATCGCGACTGAGTTTTCAAATAATCGTCACCGCGATTTATCGGTCGCCCTCATGGCCATTGGCTATCCAGTCGGCGCGGTGCTTGGCGGATCAATTGCAGCTATCCTGCTAAAAGGCAGTGACTGGCGGACGGTGTTTACGTTTGGCGCGATCGTGACGGCCGTGTTTTTGCCGATCGTCTATTTTGCGCTTCCCGAATCCGTATCTTGGTTATTGGATCGCAGGCCGAGCAATGTTCTTGAGCGCGTGAATCACAGCTTGAAGCGAATTGGCCATCCCATCCTAGACCAACTGCCGGACTTAAATGCGCGGACGGATCAGCGCCGGGCGCCGTGGATCGAAATTTTCCGACCGGCCTTGGCGTCCACGACGATCCTCGTCACGCTAACTTACTTCCTGCACATCACGACGTTTTACTTCATTCTCAAGTGGGTCCCGAAGATCGTTGTCGACATGGGATTTGCCCCATCGTCAGCGGCCGGTGTCTTGGTGTGGGCCAATGTCGGCGGCGCCTTGGGTGGTGCCACCCTAGGCATCCTGACGGCTCGCTTCGGTGTCAAAACGTTGACGGTCACGTTCTTGGCCGGTGCGAGCGTGCTGTTGGGCTGGTTTGGTCAGGGTCAGACGACCTTGGCCGATCTGTCGCTCGTCTGTGCGGCAGCCGGTTTTTGTGGCAACGCCGCGATCGTCGGTCTGTACGGCGTCGTCGCGCGCGCATTCCCGACCCCGGTACGTGCCAGCGGTACTGGCTTTGTGGTGGGCGTAGGCCGCGGTGGTGCCGTGTTGGGACCGATCTTCGCAGGGTTACTCTTCAAATCCGGATTCGGGTTGCAGACGGTCGCTTGCATCATGGGCATGGGGTCGCTGATCGGGGCGTTCGTGTTGGCGATGTTGCCTAACCGTGTCGCGACCCAGTCCTCGGACTGAGTCGCAGCGCCGCGCGTTTAGTCATCAATGGCATTGACTGCGCTGCACCACGCAGTCAAACCGTTGCAGCGAACCGCGATTGAAGAAGGCCTAGGCACCGCCGCTTAGGCCTAAGCTCATCAAGACTTTGGCGTATTCCGTGACAAGTACGCGGCAAGATCCTTGAGTTCCGCATCAGAAATCTCGGTCTTGCGAAAGTGAGGCATGACCGACATCCCGTGACGCACCATGTACTCCACGTAAAATGGCTGCAAATCCGTCCACTCAAGTATCACGTCGGACTTGATGCCTGCGTATTTCACCGACAGCGCGTGAGTGCCCGGGTGGGTAATTCCGGGCGCATGACAAGGCGCGCACCATTTCTGATAAACGGCTTTTCCGACCGCATGCTCATCGCCATCGGCGTGAACGGGCAGGGTCACGAGGGCGCACCAGGCCATCAGAGCGCCGCGAACGACAGTGCTTAGATCACGATAGTTCATCCGCGCTTCCCCCGCAGGTTCTTCGGCCAAATGTTGTATCGGCCCGCCGACAGGATTCCGTTCGGGTCGATCGCGTCTTTCAAGGTTTCATGGAACCGGTGCAGTACATGATTATTGAACGAGTAGACGTTCATCACGGACTCTTGGAATAACGGTGCCGTTCGATACTCGCCCCAGCCTTGTTCGCCACCGATGGCAATCAACTTCTTGAAGCCCTCGCGATATTTCTTATTCGTCGCCGGATCCGTCGTAACGGGTGTTGCCAGGATAAAGATGAACGAGCGCTCCCAAAAGCAGGCGGGCAGCGTAAATGTTCTAAACAGTGGCATGTCGAGCTCGCGAGCGGCCGCACTGAATATCTTGTTGGCCTTGATGATCGCCTCGCCGGTTCGTGGAATGATCGGCGAGAACCACATGTGGCCTTTAGATGGTGTTGGATTGAAAGGGCTGCGCGCGCCAATCGAAAAGGCGCGTAAGGATGGGATGCCCAATTCCGGCTCGTGGAATTTCTCGGCATCCGCCGGATTGATCGGCAGATGAGTCTTGTCGACGATTTTGGCGCGTGAGCCCTTGATCTTGGCAAAGTGACGCACGGCCGCCTGCCACTGCGCCTCGATGACTTCCATGGGGCCGTGAAAACTCAGCCAGAACTGCCAATAGGGAATGTCGTTTTGCTTGCCGTAGGCTTCGAGTTCGGGGGATCGTCCATCCTTGACGGTGGCCAGCAGTTTCATGTGTTCCGGTGGCAGCGCCATGTGCGTGCCACTTTCAAAGAAGAGCTGGACTTGGCCGATCGGACCGTACCCCAATAGCGGCGAGCCCAGATCCGGGAAGCCTGCGGTGATTCGAGCGTTCTCAAGGTAATTCAACGTCTCGACCATCGGGCCCAAATCTTCAAAGTTCATGCAGCTGATGTGGCCGCGTAGGTAGGCCTCAGGCTCGGGCATCAGCCAAAAGCCCATCTTGGTGACGATGCCGTAATTGGACTGGGAAAAAATGCCGTCGATCCAAGGTCCGACGCCGCTTTTGTATTGCTGCCACGTTTCGGCGTTGGGGATGGCACCCATGCCCGTGCGCATCACTTCACCGTTCGGCAGCACAACCTCCATGCCGCAGTGAGAGTCGAAATGATTGCGGTAATTCGCTTGGGTATAACCACCGCCGCGGTCCATCGCATTGCCGACGACACTGCCCCAACCAGGATCCGGGCAATCGATCCATACCTTGAGCTTCTTTTCCTGAATGTAATGGTATAGGTCGAAATAGCTCACTCCGGGTTCGACGACACAGTAGGCGTTCGCCTCATTCACCTCGATGATCTGATTCATGCGCTTGAGGTCAAGCACAACACTCCCGGAATACACCGGTGCGGAGCCGCCGTAGCCGAGGTTCTTGCCCGTCGAGATCGTATACAACGGGATTTTGTACCGATTGGCGATTCGGACAATTTCCTGCACTTGTTCCGTGGTGGTCGGGGCAATGGCACCCGAGGCGATCTTTTCTTCCGGCTCGTTCATGAGCGGGGAGAACGCATCACGGTAGAGATCGAGGTCTTCATCGGACGTGAAAACCCACTCTTTCCCAACAATGTTCTGGAATTCGGTGAGTGCCTTAGCGTAATCCGATGGACTTACGCCCGGAGGTGTTCTCATGATTGCTATACCCCTAGTTCACAAGATCGATGCGGGTCATCGGCAGGCTCGTTGTTAGGCGGCGATGGTCCAGGTCACCAGCGTCGGCGTTCCGCTCGATTCGCCCAAGTCCTGATGGCGATAAGAAGCGGTCTCCAGAGCGCCGCGACGCGCTTGGGCGGACGCGAGCATGGCGTGCGCAGCACCGCTGAATCCACGGTACGTGTCGATCAGCGACCGAGTGCGATATGCACTCTCGTCGCGCACGTGAACGTGATGCTCGACCGAACCGTCAGAAGCGGGAACGTGGTCAACCCAGGCGACCACGCGATGCCAATGGTCACGCGCTAATTCTTCGAGGCAGAGCAGCATCGACGGCGTCGTCATGCCGACGATGGTTCCGCCGTCGCGCGACCAGAGCGGACGCAGGTGTTTAGTCCACAGCGTTGTGATGTCGCCCTCGATTGGGTGCGTATCGACGCCGTAGGTCTGGGCGACACGTCCGAATTCGCGGGTTGGCGCGAAGCGCCGGTCGAATAGTGCAGCCTGAATGGTGCCGTGTTGTTGGGTCGATAACGTTTGGTGGGCAAACACACCGGCAGCGACCGCGGCTGAGCTGCCGACAACGAAATGGCGTCGGTTCATCATGCAATTTCCCCCTCTTACCGTCCCGAACATGCGCGCTTCTCGCCACGCCTGTTCAACCGTTTGGGCATTTGGCGTGGTCTGGAGGGGAAATCCTGCAGACCACGCCAATCTAGACGGCCTCGGAAGGAAAGGGCCTAGGACTGCATGCCCCCATCAACCACTAACTGAGTACCCGTCACGTGGGCGCTTTGGGAACTCGCCAGATACAGTACGGAGGAGGCGATTTCGTCCGGGTGTGCGTGCCGGCCCAGGGGCGTCATTTGATCGAACAGCTCGGTCGCATCCCGACCGATTACGGCGGTGAGTTGTGATTCGAGCGCGCTTTGGAACTCGTTTTGAGTAGGGCCGGGGTGGATGGTGTTGACGCGAATTCGGCGCGGCGCGGATTCTTTCGCGGCGCAACGCATGATTCCAATCTGCGCGTGCTTAGCCGTAATGTATGCATAGGCGCCCGGATCGCCCCGCAACCCGGCGACACTGGACGTGATCACGACACTTCCGCCGTCATTCATGCGCGGAATGCCGTACTTAAGCACCAACAAGGCTCCGCGTACATGCACACGGTAGACATCGTCAAAAACATGTTCTGGATAGTGTTCTAACGGCGCAATGGCGCCGGCATTTCCAGCGTTACTGAACAGCACATCGATCGGTCCAAGTTGACTGACGGTCGCTTCAATCAACGCGCGCACATCTGCCGATTCACGGACATCGGCGACGAAGGTGGCGATCCGGTCAGCGGGCAATCCGACCGTCGCTCGTGCGAGGGCTTCCGCGCTCCAGTCCGATAACATCACCCGAGCCCCCTCGTCGAGGAAGCGTCGTGCCGACGCCAAGCCGATACTGCCACCCCCACCGGTCACCAGGCACACTTTGTCAGTCAATAGGCCCATCGTGCTATCTCCGTCGAGGTTCAATTGTCCGACGAGTGTCTGATGGTTTGGCTCGAGTTTCTCGTCTATCGGCGAACTTGGTCTAATCCCGCAGACGAACTTTATAAGGCATCGTTAGCGCAGATCATTGAGGGTATGAACTTTGGCTTGCGATCCTCAGAAACTGGCTCAGCCGAGTGGGCACGAAGACTGCTTACATCATGCCGGGGAGCCCCTGGGAAAACGGTTACTGCGAGAGTTTCAACGGCAAACTGAGAAATGAACTCCTGGATGGCGAGATCTTTTATACGCTCAAGGAAGCTCAGGTCATCACCGAACACTGGCGCTGGCACTACAACCGGATCCGGCCCCACAGCGCGCTCGGCTACCGGCCGCCCGCACCGGAGACGACTGTGGCTGATTTGACTGTTAGGAAGATAATCGGAGAGACTCGGAACGTTGCATAACAGACATCAGAACTGGATCAGTTAATGCAGGCCGGTCAAGAGCCGTTGGGTGTGGAACCAAAGGTCATTATCTGTTGCTG
>CAIRLC010000032.1 GCA_903879335.1 uncultured Pseudomonadota bacterium | reverse complement strand
TTTTCAAGTGTCGCGCCGGAGACTGCCGAAATGTTGTAGGGCACATCCAAGACGGATTGTTCGCGTCGATTGGCGGTGACGACGATTTCCTCTAAAACCGCGGATTCGCCGGCAGCGGCGGCGGGAGTCGCCCATAAGGGTGCGGCCAATACCGAAGCGATAGCGGCGCGGAGCAAAGTGTGTGAACGGTTCGATGGATACATGGATGTCCTCGTCATAGATCAATCGTGTGAGGTGCCTGCCCCATCACCGGGGCAGCCGGGCCGGCGTTTGCCAGCAAGATACTCATCAATCAGTTCCCGGTACCGGTCTGCGCCGAAACTCGGAAAATGTCCCCCGTGTACAACACGCACCGGCAGCTCGCGCAACCGGTGCAGTGTTTCAATATAGTCGTCGGTATTCGAGTGGTAGGCATCATCAATCAGGGGGCCGTCGTAGATCGAATCACCCGACAGCAGAATTCGATCTTCGGCATTCCACAGGGCAATAGAGCCCGGGGAGTGTCCAGGCACATGCAGAACTTCAAAGACGCGATCGCCAAGATCAACCACGTCACCGTGTTCCACCAAGCGAGTGGCCGGCGCGGGGGTGACGCGGTAGTGCGCCGGGACAAAGCCTCCGGGCGGCAGTTTTTCGAACATCTCAAGCGTCGCGTAGCGGTCAGCCACCGTCCTCTCTCGGCTCGGCGCCGCGAGGATGTCAGCTTCAGCGGCGTGCACCCAGCGCTCATCAAATTCATGGGTGGAGCCGATGTGATCGAAATGCGTATGGCTCGCGATCGCGACGAGCGGCGAGGCGCGTAACCAGGGCATCCGTTCACTGAGCGAAACGACGCCGAGCCCAGAGTCAAAGAGCAGGGAACGATCACGACCTTTGACGTGCCAAATGTTGCAACGGTAGAAGGGCAAAATGTACGGCTCATGAATAAGCGTCACCCCATCGCCCGCATCGGCGGAGGCGTACCAATCCGCCGCGTCGTGTACGCACATCATGGACCCGTGCTCCGACGCCGTATCGGCGCGATGGCGGCAGCGACCGTCGGAATCATTCGTGCGCCGTGAGGACCGTAGACGGCGCGCGGTTCTGGAAAGAGCCAAAGTGCGATGGGGTACAGGACGGCAGGCACGAACAAGGCGAACACGAGCGAGCAGTCCATCGCACCCAACTGCCGTCCCAATGGACCCACGAAATGGCCGGGCATATTCACAGCAGCCAGAGCAAGTACCGACGAGATCACCCACACCGTCATGGTCGGGACATTCCATCCAGCGGTGAACCAATAGGCACCGCCCTCCTCGCCACGGTTGAACACTTGCATGGCGTCCGTGAGGTAGTAGCCGCGGCGACACCAATAGCCCAACATCATGATGATCATCCACGGCGTTGTCGTGACGACGATCAACGACACGAAGGTCGTGATGGCATCAATCAGATTGAAAACGAAACGGCCGACGAAGATCAGAAGGAACGCAATCACGCCGATCAACAGCGTCGCGTGAACGCGCGATAAGCGTGGAAACACGCTGGAGAAATCGAGTCCGGTGCCGTACAGCGATTGTGTGCCCGTCGACATGCCACTCGAGAGTGCAAGAACCAGGAGCGGCAGGGCAAAGGCGCGCGGAGCCGTAGCGATGAGGCCACCGGTGTAATCGACATTGGCGAGGTAGGCCGGGGCCGTGCGGGCAATGATGGTCGCGGTCATCAGCCCAAAGATGAATGGCGGCAAGCTCAAAATCTGAGAGAGGAAGGCCGTGCCCACCAGTCGACCTGGCGAGGTTGAGCGGGGCAGATAGCGCGTCCAGTCGCCTAAAAACGCGCCGAATGAAATCGGGTTGGCCAGCACCACCAGCGTCGCCGAGACAAAAGCCGGCCAAAAAGCTTGGCTCCCCCAAGCCCATTGGCTGCCGGCAAAACGGGCATCGAACTGTGGCGCGAAGGCGACGAAACCAACGGCAAAGAGCACCGTCGACGCCATCACGGCGATTTTGGTGACCCACAGCATCATTCGAAAGCCATAGACCGCGACCCACAGTACGGCAAGTCCAAGGACCGCGTAAGCGAGCGCATAGAGGCCATCGCTCGGCGTTACGCCGGCCACGAATTTGAGCGCACCGACCAGCGCGTCTCCGCTCGACCACACGCTGATGGAAAAGAAGGCGATCGCGGTCAACAGACTGAGGAATGAGCCCACAATTCGGCCGACGACCCCAAAGTGCGCGCTAGACGACACCGCATTATTGGTGCCGTTCAGGGCGCCAAAGAGTGCCATCGGTGCCAGCACTGCCGCGCCCAGACTCACGCCCAGCACACAGGCCCAAACACCTTGCCAGAACGACAAGCCGAAAATGATGGGGAAGGCGCCGAGAACAGCCGTCGCTAAGGAATTCGAGCCACCCCACGAGATGCGCAGAAAATCGAACAGCGATGCTGAACGCTCCGCGTCCGGGATGGGCTCAATGCCGTGCTGCTCAACTCCGGCCATCGCGCCTCCGATCCAGTTCAAATGCTGTACATCAAGAGTATAGCCTTGGACAAAGGCTTACAACGCAAAGATACGCAAGGACCGTGATGGGCGCGCCGAGCCCTCGTCAAGCCAACTTTTGAGCAAAAAAAAGGGCGAGCATCATGCTCGCCCCGAGGGGGTTCTTGTGGAGCGCGCCTCGCGCGTCGTCCATGGCCAGAACTTTAATGATCCCCTCATCGGCTGACAAAAGACTAATTTGCCAGCAACGCATGAATCCTGCTCATGCATGCAACACAATTGTCATTTTTATCAATATCAATCAGGTATTTACCAACATACCCAATCGATCAAGATAGTCCACGATCTGCTCGGCCGCGTCGGCTGGGCTCACTTGGGTGGTATCGATGCGAATTTCAGCGCGGCTGGGCGCCTCATAAGGCGAATCGATGCCCGTGAAATTGCTCAGCTCTCCGCGTCGCGCCTTCTTGTACAGCCCTTTAGGGTCCCGCAATTCGGCGACGGCGAGCGGAGCATCGATGTACACCTCGATAAATTCGCCCGGCAGCATGAGTTCACGCGCCATCTGCCGCTCGGATCGGAAGGGCGAAATAAAGGACACGAGCGTAATCAGGCCCGCATCCGCCATGAGCTTTGCAACCTCAGCAACGCGGCGGATGTTTTCAACCCGGTCTTGGGCCGTGAAACCGAGGTCTTTGTTCAAACCGTGACGGACATTGTCACCGTCCAAGACATAGGTATGCCGAGCCATAGCCGTCAAACGGCGATCAATCAAATTGGCGATGGTCGATTTACCGGCACCGGAAAGACCGGTTAACCAGAGCACACAGCCACGCTGTCGTTTCATGGCTGCACGCACGGTGCGGTCGACGTCCATGGCTTGCCAATGGATGTTCTGGGAGCGGCGCAACGCAAAATTAAATAATCCCGCGCCGACCGTGTCGTGGGTGAGTCGATCGATCAGGATAAAAGCGCCCAGGGTGCGGTCTTCCGCATACGGGGCGAAGGCGAGCGCGCGATCACACTCCACCTCGCAAACACCGATGTCGTTGAGCTCCAAGCGCTCAGCGGGCTCATGCTCAAGTGCGTTGACGTTCACCCGATACTTCACCGGTGTCACGGTAGCCGCCACGGTGCGGGTGGACGTCTTGAGCAAGTATTGACGACCCTGCAGTAATGGCGCCTCGCTCATCCAGATGATCGTGGCTTCAAATTGATCGGCGCATTCCAAGGGTTGGTCGGCGGTTGTGAATACGTCGCCACGACTGACGTCCACTTCATCCGCCAAGACGAGCGTGATCGATTTGCCAGTACCCGCGCTCGGCAGATCGCCATCAAAACTCACGATACGTTTGACGGTCGAGAGGCGGCCTGAGGGCTGCACGCGGATGCGATCACCCGGCTGCACGGTGCCACTCGCGATCGTGCCGGCAAAGCCACGGAAGTTCTGATCCGGCCGATTTACCCATTGCACCGGCATCCGAAACGGCGCGTCAGCCTGACGGGCCTTGAGTTCGACCGTTTCCAAATGGTTGAGCAGGGTGGGGCCTTGATACCAGGGCATATTGGCGGAAGCCGCGACGACGTTATCGCCATGCACGGCGGAGACCGGGATCGCGACCACGCTCTCGATACCAAGGCGTTGCGCCAGACGCGCGTAGTCGGCTTTGATCGATGCATAAATGGTTTCGTCGTAGTCGACGAGATCCATTTTGTTAATCGCCAACACCACTCGACGAATGCCGAGCAACGAGACGATGTAACTGTGACGTCTCGTTTGCACCAGTACGCCTTTGCGTGCATCAATCAAAATGACTGCGAGATCGGCCGTCGATGCGCCGGTCGCCATATTGCGGGTGTACTGTTCGTGGCCGGGTGTGTCCGCCACAATAAATTTACGTCGCTCAGTCGCGAAAAACCGATAGGCCACGTCAATAGTGATGCCTTGTTCGCGTTCAGCTGCAAGTCCATCCACCAGTAGCGCAAAGTCGATGTCTTGACCGCGCGTGCCGACCCGGCGCGAATCCGCCTCGAGCGCCGCGAGTTGATCGTCATACAGCATCTGGCTTTCGTAGAGCAGTCGACCGATCAGCGAGGACTTGCCGTCATCGACGGAGCCGCAGGTGATGAATCGAAGTAGATCCTTCTTTTCGAGCTGCTCGAGATACGTGGCAAGCGTGTTGGTCTGCACGGCAGTGGTCTGGCCTGACATCAGAAGTACCCTTCCTGCTTCTTTTGCTCCATCGAGGCAGCACCATCATGGTCGATCAGTCGGCCCTGGCGCTCGGAGGTGCGGGCGCTCAACATCTCAAGAATGATGTCCTCAACCGTCGCGGCTTCGCTTTCGATCGCGCCGGTCAGCGGATAGCAGCCCAAAGTCCGGAAGCGCACGCGGCGCATCATAGGCCGTTCGCCGGGCAATAGTGGTAGACGCTCGTCATCGACCATGATCAGCGACCCGGAGCGTTCAACCACCGGTCTTTCCGCCGCGAAATAAAGCGGCACGACGGGTATGCGCTCCGCATGGATATACTGCCAAATATCGAGTTCGGTCCAATTCGACAAGGGAAACACGCGGAAACTTTCGCCTTTGGCTTTACGGGTGTTATAGAGCGACCACAGTTCTGGACGTTGCTGTTTTGGGTCCCAGCGGTGAGCGGCTGTACGAAAGGAAAAGACGCGCTCCTTCGCTCGACTTTTTTCCTCATCGCGGCGCGCGCCGCCAAAAGCTGCATCAAAGGCGTAATGGTCGAGCGCTTGTTTAAGCCCCTCGGTCTTCATGACGTCGGTGTGGATTTGCGAGCCATGCGTAATGGGAGAAATGCCGCGCGCGAGGCCATCCTGATTGGTATGCACCAAGAGTTGCACGGCGGGGTCGCTAGAGACCTCATCCCGCAACTTATACATATCCCGGAATTTCCAGGTCGTATCCACGTGCAACAAGGGAAACGGCAACGGCGCTGGATAGAAGGCCTTACGTGCAAGATGCAACAGCACAGCGCTGTCTTTGCCGATGGAATACAGCATCACCGGTCGCTCACATTCGGCGACCACTTCCCGAAGGATATGGATGCTCTCGGCTTCTAGCCGATCGAGATGAGTACTGAAAGGGGCGGCTGATTCGATCATGGAGCCTATATCCTGCGCGCGTGCTACCTGAGGATGAGCAGTGTAGTGACTGTCATCGGCGGCGTGGCGGAAAGTGCGGCCGACGAAAACCGCAGAGACTCAGTAGAAATGGCATGATTATGTTATGAATTTTATAGACGCCACGACGATATCCCATTTACTCAAGACAGAGCCCTTGATCACCGCGCTGTCCCGCATGTTCGCCGAAGGCTGCACAACGCCCGTCCGGCATGCGCATACGATTCCTGTGCCCGGAACGGCGGACGGATCACTCCTGCTGATGCCCTCATGGCGCGTGGGAAGTTACCTGGGCACGAAGCTGGTCACGGTGTACCCGGGAAATTCTGCGCTGGGTCTCGCAGCAGTTGCGTCTATATACATACTCATGGATAGCAAGACCGGAACACCGTTAGCAATCATGGACGGTGACATCCTGACCGCACGGCGGACAGCAGCCACCTCAGCCTTAGCAGCCAGATATCTCGCCAACCCTAAAGCCAAACGCCTGTTGATCGCGGGGTCCGGACGCATTGCTCGCGAGTTGGCGCTGATCCATGCCGAAGCGCGACCCGAACTCACTGAGATTACCATCTGGAGTCGATCATCTGAGCGGGCTCAAGCCCTCGTCCATGAACTGAAAACCCTCGGCCTGTCCGTCGAGGTCACAGACGACCTGAGTGCGAGCGCTCCGCAGGCCGACATTATCAGCGCCGCGACTTTGTCCACCGAAGCGCTGCTGCGTCGGGACTGGGTCAGGCCGGGAACGCACATCGATCTGGTCGGCGCTTTCAGGCCTGGGATGCGGGAAGCCGACGACGCGCTCGTGGCGGATAGCCGAATTGTCTGCGATACGCTCGCGGGCGTATTGGCCGAGGCGGACGATGTCCGGATCCCGCTCGCGAAGGGCCTCATTCACGACAGCGCGCTGGTGGAACTGTCGAGCCTATGCCGCGGCACTGCCGTTGGCCGCCAGTCAGCCGAGGAGATCACCCTATTTAAATCGGTGGGTGCCGCGATTGAAGATCTGGCCGCCGCCGTCGTGGTGTACGAATCCGCCTAAGCGCCTACTCAATCACCGGGAAGGCAACGGGGCCCCAGACCTCGTTCGGCGAATCCATCAATACATCGATCACGAGGGGCACCAATCGTTCCATGAAGCGCAGACAATCACGCATCTGCTCCCGGTTCATGCCGCTGCCCCAGGTCGCACCGCCGTGAACCAACTGATTGCGTAGGGTGTAGATACGGGATAAGACGATGCCGAGCACGGTCCCCGTCTGCTGCGCCGACAGCGCGCGTTTTGCTGATCGATTGGCATTTTGGAAATTTCGTTTCCACGCCTCTTCCGTGATTAAACCGTTCTGAAAATCCCAGAAATCTTGGAAGACATACCGATTATCCAGAAGACCTCGGATGCTCGCGCCGAACTCCTGCCACACCAGTTCGGCAATACGTCCCTTGGGATCGCGCTCAAGCAAGCGACGCAAGAAGGTCCGGAATGCCGCGCGTTCCGATAGGCGACCGCTATCGTCAAATTGCACGGCATAGGCGGCATTAAAGGCAATCCACAAAAAAACGAACCGACCGTCCGCATCGCTGCGGCGTGCATCGGCCGCCTTCAACCAGCTCAGGCTACGATGGACGCGCAGCGAGTGCGCCGCCGGCCAATTCGCCCGTTCTTGCCGATGCCGTTTCTTGAGCGTCTCAAAGTCCATGTCCCCTCCCCTTGGGGTTACACCGGACTCAAGCGTACTGCGCGGCGGCCTGTGTAAGCGAATTCGCCACGGCAAGCCGTAACGTCGGCGGCGACAAGACTTCGACCTCCGCGCCGTATCGCTGAATCTCCATACTCAATTCAGTGATGTGACGGTAGGGAATATGCAGCAGCAGGCTGCCGTCGTCCAAACGTTCCTGACGCTGTTGCGGATGCCACTCTTCGTCGGCGACCCAGCGCGCACTGCTCGGCGTGAATTTAAGAACCGCAGTGGCATCCGCCTCTCCCTCGAAGATGCCGTAGCCGCTGGACAATCGCGCATCGAGTACCTTCGGCGCGAGCATATGCGCCGGAATCGGCGTCAGATCCGCGGTCACAATGCGGTCAAGTGCGAATACCCGCAGATCCCGCCGAACGTGACACAAGGCAGCCACATACCAGTTACTGCGATAGAACGTCAGCCGCTGGGGAGAAACCACGCGGGTTTGCGCCGCATCACGCGTGCGACTGCGGTAGGTGATCTTGAGTCGCTTCTCCGTCACCAGCGAGGTCAACACGGCTTGAAACCGATGCTCGTCAATCCGTCGGTTGTGCGGCATCAACAGTCGCACTCGATCCTTCAATTCGCCGCGTCCGGTGGGACGCCGGTACAGCAGCTGCTTCAAACGAGAGCGCGCTTCTGCCGTTTCCTTACGGAACAGGCCGGGTGGAATTTGGTCGAGCAAATCATAGGCGGTCAGTAGCGCCGACAGTTCTCGCGAGTCGTAGGTCGGACCCACGGGACGGCGCGTTTCATGAGCCGCCTTGCCGAGCGTGTAGCCGCGCTGTTCGCGGTCAAACTCGACCGAGACGAGCAACTGCTCGCGCAGAAAACGCACCAGTCGCTTTACGGTGGCGCTGGACGCATTCAATGCCGAACACAAGGTCTCAAGCGCGATCGGCTCGGACGCATTGGCCAGCAAGTCATAAATTTCTGCTACGCGTTCATAACGCGCCATGCCACGGTTCCCTATGCGGCGTCGGCTAAATGCCTTGGATTCACTCCGGATTCAGTGTAGCGGGTGTGGCTCCTCGTTCGCGGTATTCAGGATCACCCGTTGATCCCGGCAGTCTATAAATCCTTAGGTCAAATCGCAGCGGCGAGGCGTCGCGGCGACAGGCGCTCTACCGTGAGTCCGAGAGCGGCTGCCGATTCGGGCAATGCCCGGCCCGCAATGATCCGAGCCGCCAGATCGCCGAGGCCGGACGCGCTCATGATGCCGCCGCCGCCCTGCCCGACTAGCCAAAAGAATCCGTCCACATGGCGGTCAAAGCCCGCGACCGGGTGCTCATCGCGGGTGAAGGTCCGTAGACCCGCCCATCGAGCTTTCATGCGATCGACCCGCAGGGTGGTCAAGGTCTCTAAGTGGTCGACCGCCACGGCGAGGTCATATTCCTCTGGCTGCGCATCACAGGGCACCGACGGCGTCTGATCCCCGGGCGAGACCATCAGCACCGGACCGCTGCCTTTGAAATAAAAGCCAGACGCCATCTCATCGATCGGTGGCACGCCGGTAGCATCGAAACCCGGGTCAAAGGTAAACGCCGTGCGGCGACGAGGCTCGAGTCCGAGCGGCGGCACGGCGCAGCGTTCGGCAACCGTATCGCCCCATGCACCGGCCGCATCGACGATGATCTCGGCCGTGACGGTCTCTTTCGCAATCCGCGCATGCCAAACGCCGTCCCGACGTTCGGCGCCATGGAATTCCACGTTCGAGCGAGTCTCGCCATCCGCGGCACGCAGACCGCGCAGAAAGCCCTGGTGCAGCGCGTCCACATCGATCTCAGCATTCTCCGGGTCCCAAAAGGCACGACGGATCAATGCTGTGCGCAAGTACGGCGCCACGGCCCGAATCTGCGCATCCGTGTAGGGGACCAAGAGCGGATTATCAGGCGCGGCCTGCGCGTAGAAGGCGTCGGCGTCAGACTCTCCGCCATCTAAGGCGATCATGAGGTTGCCGCGTTTCTGCAGGAGTGGCAGCGCTGAAAAGCCGGGCGGCGGCGCATCCATAAACGGGCGTCCGTAGAGCACGATCGCCCGCATCAAGCCGTCGAAATGGCAAGCGGTCCACTCCGCCGCCGAGCGACCGCTGGTGTGGTACCCATACCCCGACTCACGTTCGACCACTAAGACTCGATGCGTCGGTGCCAAAAAATAGCCGACTGACGCGCCGGCAATTCCGCCGCCGACCACCAAGACGTTTACGTGCTTCATTGTCTCTCCACCACGCGACTGCTGAGCGTACCCAAGCCTTCGATGTGACATTCAATTTGATCGCCGGGGACCACCGAGGTGACGCCGGCGGGCGTGCCGGTAAAAATGAGATCGCCCGGGACCAGCGTCACGTAGGTCGACAGCTCAGCGATGATGGCCGGTACTGACCAGATCATGGCGGAAAGATCACCACGCTGACGCTCGACACCGTTTACCTCGAGCCGAATCAGGCCGCGGCACGGGTGACCGATGCTTCCCACCGGATAGATTGCTCCCACAGCGGCGGAGTGATCAAAACCCTTCGCCAGATCCCACGGCGCTCCGCCACGTTTTGCGGTCGTCTGCAGATCACGCCGGGTCCAGTCGTTGCCAATTGCATAGCCGTAGATGTGACTCAATGCGGCATCAACCGCAATATTAGCCCCGCCCTGCCCAATCGCGATAACGAGCTCAACCTCGGGTTGCACGTCTTGGCTGCGCGGCGGATAAGGGAAATCCGCGCCGTCTGCCAAGACTGCGTCCGCGGGCTTGGTGAAAAATACCGGTGGGGTGCGCTCGACGTCGCCGCCCATCTCCTGGACATGCTCCGCGTAATTGCGGCCCACGCAATAGATGCGGTGTACGGGATATCGCTCCACCGTGGCAGCAATCGCCACCGTGATCGGTGATGGTATGGGTATCACAACACGCAACGTGGACACGGGTAGACCTTCCCTCAGCGCAGCCTGGAGGCTACCAAAATGCGCAGACACCCGCGCCACCAACGCCGCGCATTAGACGGGATCGGAGCGGACCCTTCCCCTCCCCGGTCTAGCCGGTCGGCGAAGCCGCGCGGCTCGGCAGCGCGGGCTCAAGTTCACGGATTCGCACGTGCGCAATGGCGAGGGCGCGGCGCAATTCCGCGACGCGCAAACGCAATTCTGCCACCTCTCGACCGGCGCGTTCGGCCTCCACCAGACGCCCGCGCAGCGCGTCCGTTTCTCGGGCCCAGCGTTCCTGATGGACGCGCTCACGTTCTTCGGCAAGACGAATTCGATCCTCTGCCGCTTGGCTCAGGCGCGGATCGGCCGGCGGAGTTTTCTCGCGAGCCACGACCGGTGCAGGCTGGCCTGCGTGCTCCAACAAGCGGTAAATCCGCTGGACGCTCCCGCGAGCACCGTAACGCGTTTTCAACAACGCACGCACCGCGACGCCGGTCACGCGCCCGCCATCGGACAGGTCGCGAATGGCGAGTTGAATCATCTCATCGGTCAATAGGCGAGGCCGCATGGCCCATTATAACCGGGTTTACCGGTTTCGGAAATTTTTCCGTAACCCCTCGAAGGAGGTTCATTCAAGGGTCTGGCGAAGCCACTCTTCAGGGCTTTGTTCTAATTATTTCAATAACTTACGAGACATACTTGTTTCACGAAATGTTCCACGCGACGCAGAGGCCGGTCATAACTCAATTTATCGCCTGAAGCAAAGTCCTGTAGATCGGCCCTGAACTGCGATCGGGTTGCTGAGTTTCGACGTGCTTTTCGTGTAGTAGAAACTCATTTTTATCTTTATAAATCAATAGGTTGATTAGGTTTCGTCTCGAAACCTAAGCCCCCGCACTCAGGAGAGATCCTTCAAGATCTGCTCCATGGCCGCGAACACCGCATCACGATCCGACGTCCCCAATCCCTTCGGAAATGCAACGGTGACTTTGCCGCGTGCATTGCGGACGACAATCGCGCGACCGGCGCGGCCGACGTTGTACTCGCGACGAACCGGTTCAAGCTTGCGGGACTGATCGAGGCTGGCCAACAGCGCCTTGAGCACCGCACGCGGATCGCGACCACCCTCCTCTTCGCGCCGAGCTAGATTTTTCGCCGCCTGCAGAACCACGTCCTTCGCCCCGGGGCGATCAAGCAATGACGACAATTTATAGGCCTGCTCCACCGGGACCAGCGAGCGGTCCAGGAACAAAGCCGCGACCGGCGCTAAGGCCAACAACTGCGCCGCCTTCACCATTTTCGTCACCTGCCCTTTAGACACGTTCAACGCCGAAGCCAACGACTCCTGCGTCGGGAACACGCGGGCCTCGAGTTGCGCGTGGAAGGACAGCGCACGTTCCATCGGCGTGATGTCTTGGCGATCCGCATTCTCGAGGTGCATCAGTACAGCGGCTTGCATATCCGGCACGTCAACGATGCGGATCTTGAGCTTCGTATTGGTGGCTTCACAGGCAAAACGACGACGCATGCCGTAGATCAATTCGAAATCGAACTGAGGGTCATCCTTCACACGGCGCGCCAGCGCCGGTTCCTGCTGACCGTCGGTGGGAATCGACCGAATCAAATCTTCACAGCGCTCACGCGTGTACCAACCCTCCGAGCGGTTGTGTAACCGCCAGCCGCGGCAGCGCTTCGGGTCAACCGACAAAATCGTCTCGCGAATCAATCCCGGACTGGTACGACCTTGTAAGGCCAACTCAGCGGTCGGAAGCACCGCTTGTGATGCCGGCCGATCGACCTGGGCTGGCGCGGCATCCGCACGATCGCGCACGGTCTTCGCAATATCACCCAGCTTCGCACCACCAAATAATCTTTTATTCATCGTCATCCCCTCAGATGATGCCCTTGCCATGCAGCGCTTCGCGCTTGGACGGCCACTCACGCAAGATCGCCGTCTCGATCTCCCCGAACACGCTGTCCATCATCTCCAGGACCTTGCGATTCGGCTTGACCTGTTCATACGGACCGACGAACTGTGCAGACGCGTTGATCACTTCTGCGGCGTGAAAGAAGACGCGCTGGAACGCGCTCTCACCGAAGCACGCCCGCATCACGTCGACGAACTGGCGCTGGCTGTCATAGCGTTGGTCAAAGAGCGTCGTGAGTACGGAGATCCAGCGATAGCTCTTATCAGGCGCCAACTGGGCCACGTAATTCCGGATCATGCGGAAGAACTGCACGGTCGAGGAAAAGTCGAACATCTTGGCGGCAGTTGGCACCAACAGCGCATCCGCGGCCAGCAAGACATTCAGCGAAATGACACCCAATGCCGGCGGTGAGTCGAGCAGAACCACATCGTAATTGTCGGCCACCGATTGGATGCCGTACCCGAGCTCCGCAAACACTTCACGACGCGCCTCGAGCGATGACTGCTCCGCGATGTGAATGACGAGCGCGATCTCAGCCTCGTACAGCGCCAAACACGCCGGCACGAGATCTACGTTCGGGAAGTAGGTCTTCCGAATAACCGGTTGGAGCGTGCTGTGCGAACCGTCTAAATAGCCGAGGATCGTGTCCTCCTGACGAATATCTTCATCCGGCACGTAACCGAACATCGACGTGGTCGTCGCCTGGCTGTCGGTATCGATCACGAGCACGCGGTACCCCTTCAGCGCGAGGTAATGTGCAAAATTGATACACGTGGTCGACTTGCCCACGCCGCCCTTAAAGTTCTGGCAGGCAATGACCATCGGCCGATCGGTGGCGCTATCACGCCAGGGCAATGTGCCGAAGTGCTCGCGGAACGCTTGAATCTGCTCGAGCGAATAACCGATGCGCCGGTTATTGTCCGGGTTGCGGACCGGCGGATCGACCTTTAACTCTTCCTCGGCGCGCGCCAACGTCGTACGGTCCCGACCGACCATGTCAGCGGCTTCAGACGGCGAGAAGAGTCGTTGGAGAGATTTGCGCGAATGCGGCGCTTGGCCGAGCTCGTGCATCTTGGACAAGAAGTTCTCGCTGTAATCGAGAATCGACTGCAACTTGTCAATGGCTGGGGTCACTGGCACACTGTCCTCCCGGAGATGGGCTCACCCACGGATTTTCCGGAGAATCTACCAGAAATCCGTGCATACAACCGGGCTGAAAGGCATTATTCTGCGCACGTGAGTACCGAAACCAACGACATTGACGTTGAACTGAGGGGGGCGCTGCAGCGATATACAGCGGCAGGCTACTCACGCGCGCGTATTTTGGCTCGGCTCGTCGCGGATGGCTATACGCCCACCGCACTGCGCGCACACTTTCCAGACTTCCCGGAGACAGCCTTCCAGCGCGCGGAACTGCCAGGACCACGCGCCGTCACGCCACAGTCTGTCACGGCGCGCTTGACCCAAGCACTGCCAAACCCGGTCGCCCTTCCGGCCAGTTCAACAGCGCCCACTTCGATACCCGACCAGACACCGGCACTCGATGGAATCTCCTTCCACTACGTGCCGCTGATTCAGTGTTCGTTCCCACACGCCGACCCGCATGAACTGACCTCATTCAGTCGCCGCAATGGGTGGCTTGAATTAACCTTGGGTACTACACGACCGGAAACCGGCTTGCCGTACGGCGTCCCGGCACGATTGCTGACCATTTACTGTGCCAGCGAAGCCGTTCGCACAGGATCCCCTGAGATTTATCTCGGCAAATCAGTGCACGAGTTTCTGCGGCTATTGGACGTGCCGGTCACCCGCGGCGAGCGGGGCAACCTGCGCGTCTACGCCAATCAATTGCTGCGATTGATTCATTGCACCCTATCGATTGACGAGAACATCCGCGACGCCAGCGGGCGCACTGGCCTGCATATCCGCCAAGCACTCTTCGCCGAAGAAGCAAGACTGTGGTGGGATGAAGATGCCACGGTCGGGCAGGGGAGTACCATGCAATTATCCAGCGTACTGTTCCAATCTATTCTTGAACGCTCCGCGCCCTTATCAACCGCTGCCATCAAAGCGTTGCGCAAAAGCCCCATGGACCTCGACGTCTACGCGTGGCTCGTCCATCGACTCTTTCATCTCGGTAAGCCGAGCACCGTGACCTGGCAGCAATTATCAGATCAGTTCGGACACGCCTATGCCGAACTGCGCCAGTTCCGACGTTTCTTTCTCGACTCGCTGACGCGTGTGCGTGCGGTCTACCCAGAAGCCAACGTCACCGTCGTGGAGGGTGGCCTGATGCTATTGCCATCACGGCCGCACTTACCGCGACGCCCCAAAACCCGTTGATCAGCGCCCATCGAGCGACCCGCCAAAGCAAAGCGGGGAGGGGAGCGGAGACAGGACCGTTGCAACTCTCACGCAAAAGCCAGAACCAGCGCACCGGAACAACGAAAAACCTGCGTAAATTCAGTGACTTTCGTGATGTTGATCAGACCCCGTTACATCTCTCACGCCTAAGTTATAACTCATTGATTTTATTGATCCCAACGCCGAGGGTCTCCGGGATAACGTCCGGTGTCGGACGTCACATCACTCCCAAGTCGGCGTCACAACACCCCCGAAAAAGCGTCACACGTCTCGCACCAAACCGTCACATCTCTCCGCAAAACCGCCATTTTATTCAACGATTTCATTAGCTTGGACGCCCCTCCTGTATCTCCTGTAGATTCCTGTAATAACTCCTACGGACGATTCAACGCGACATGCCGGACACAGAGGCCGAAATCCCGATCGAATGCACCACCGTGACCGCTAACGATCTCGACCGACTACAAACCATCGCTAGCGAGAGCTACGCGGCTTATTACGCCTACCTCTGGCAGCCGAATGCCATGGAAAACTATCTCGCCCGTGCATTCAGTCGCCAACAACTCGAAACTGAAATTAGCGTGCCAAATGTGGTCTATAAAATCGCGCGCCGCGCGGGCGTCGATGCCGGCTATCTAAAATGGCACCGGCTGGAAAACATCGGCACTTTAACGAACGCGGCCTACCTTGAACGCGTCTATGTCCTGCCCTCAGCCGCCGGACGACGCGTGGGTCAACGCTTAATCGAAGACGCTATCGACGACGCGCGCACGGCGGGGCGGACATCGATATGGTTGCGGGCGATGACTAATCAACACGCCGTCGTCGACCGCTATCGCGCACTCGGCTTCGACGTATTCGATCACGCCCAGTTGGTCGAGCCCGGCGTGCGCCCTGAACACGCAGCGATGGTGGTGATGTCTCGCACCCTCTAGTCGACCTTAGCGCCGACGCATCGCGTCCAAAAAAGCGACGCCGTAGGAAAAATGCTCGGCAGCGCCGGCAAAGCCAGAACCGACCGCCGTGACCTGAATCTCGGCGGCCTGTATTTCGCTGAGCACGTCAAAGCCCGATCCAGGTGTTGCGAAGAGTTGGTAATCATCGAATTGGCCGCCGCAAAACTCGCAATGGTTGAGGTGATACGGTTCCGGGTGCTTGAAACTCTGCCGTGGCCGATAACACCAGGTGTCCTGGCGGATACGCGCACTCACGCTCGGCGCCAAGTTGGTGACAAATGCAATCAACGACGGCTCATCCGATCGCTCCCATTCATCACCCAGCGGATAATCGCCGAGCATCCGAACCTCATGTCCGGTCGGGAGCACAATACCGTGCACCCGCGATGAGCGGCCGCAGTTGTCACACGGATGCTGGGTCTCAAGCAGGTAATAGCCATGCGAGCGGACGTTCACCGAGGCGCTTGCGCAGCACCAACCGAGCAGTGCAGCCGGGTCTGTGGACTCTGGCACGAACCACTGCTTACGATAAACGTCCCAGCGCGCACCAAGCCGTTTAGCCAGATGCCGATCTTGGAAGGGCACATCCAGGTCGAGCCGACGCATCGCAACACTCCAAACGGGCAACACGAATCCAGATGTTGCCGTTGAAGTTCTGGTGACCGTATGTCGAATATCGAGTGTCTTTGTATAGAAAGTCGAAGATCGACCGAAATACTTCAGATCACGCGAGCTTTACGTGGACCGGGGCGGTGCGAAAAACGAACTTTTGCGTCCAGAACCTCAACATCAATCTGTGCTGGTCGACCGCCGTAGACTTCAAGTTTCAGCCATTCGCTCTCTTCCTTGGCGTCATCCTTAGCCACGACTCGTGCCCAGGTTTTGACCGCCGCTTCCCACCGATAGCCGCGTTCCCGTAAACGGTCTTTGCTATCAAACGGTGAACCAGTCGCCCATAAGCGAAGTAGCGGCGCGTGTGCGGCATCCAGCAGTAGTTTGAGAGCGTATTCGCCGGACTGCGGTAAGCGCTGCGCCAGCACTTCCAGCAGCGCGCGGCAATCAATCTCCGAACGATGCGCCTCGTAGAAGAAACCAAACAGAAAGCCGAGGTACTCAAGCTTCGTGCCGCGTATACCTTCTCGACCCCACGGGATCTGCGCATGGGAACAGCCGAAGGCCAGGCTTTCGAACACTTTGAGACGTCGCTCGAGGAACGGGCGGTCAAAAGCAGCGTTATGCGCGATTACGATCGATGCACCCTCGACGATCGCGGCGACTCGTGCGTCATCGATACGTTGTCCGGCAACCATGGCATCGGTGATGCCGTGAATTTCAGTGGATTCCGCTGGGATTGGGAATCCCGGATCCTCCAAACCTGAGTATGTATCAAGAATCCGAATAATCCGTCCGGTCGCCACGTCGTACTCGACCCGTAACAAGGCGATCTCGATCATCGCATCGTCGGCAAAACGGCCTGTGGTTTCCGTATCGACCACGATCGCGATCGCCGTAGTCTCCTGCGATGGCGCTGAAAAATTATCGCGAATGGCGAGCCGGCGAATAACGCGGTAATCGGGATTTGCCGCGAGTAGGGCGGCTGCTGATTCCAAAGCCGTTGAGTCGAGTGTGTCCATCATTCCTCCACCGAATTCCGTTCAGGGTAAACGCGCGCGCGTAGCCGGTCGAGTCTCCGCGATGCAAGAGGCATTTCTACACAAAGACGTGAGATATCCGGCTCACGGTTTGACCCTCGGTCGGCTGATGCTGCGTCTCCCAACCACAGGAGGAATCCACCGATGAAGACTCGACCGATCATGACTCTGGCGATCCCAGTACTCGCCCTTGCCGCGACGCCCGCACTGGCCCAAACCAGCCCGTTCTCGACGGGTGCCACGGCCTTCCAAACCGACTTACTCACCACGCTGACTCCCATCGCCGTGATTGCGGTCATGGCACTCGGCGTTGCCGCTTGGTTTAACCGCATCAGTTGGGGATGGGCGCTCGGCGGAGCGCTCGGCATCCTGCTGGTCTTTGGCGCGCCGCAGGTGGTGACCTGGGTACGGACGCTCGGCGGCGTCTGACATGAACCCACCCGCCCAACGTCCCACTGTCGGCATGGATGTCGTGTTCGTCGGCGTCACGCGACCGGCGATGCGATTCGGTGTCCCTTATGCCGCACTCATCGTCAATGCGTTGATCACCCTCGAGTTGTTCTTGTTGACGCGAAACCTGCTCAGCCTTGCCGCGGCTCTGCCGATCCATGCGCTGGTGTGGGTGCTGTGTGCAGCGGAACCGCGGTTCTTCGAGCTGTTGAAAGTGTGGGCGTTGGTGCGGGTCCAGGCGGGGGGTGGGAATCCCACCCCCTGGTCGGCGTTGACCTATGGACCGTTCGGCGCGGCGCGTCGCCGCGATGCAGCGCCTGAACTTGTGCTCACGGAGGAGGGGACATGCTGAGCCGCACCCGTAGACCCCAACACGACTCGGTGCCCATCGCAGTCGCTGTGCCCTATCGCATGCACGTCTCACCCACGGTGTTGAGTCTCGACGATGGCGCGTACCTGGCCACCTGGAAACTTGGCGGACGAGCCTTCGAATGCCTGACGGAGGCCGAAATCGCGGCCGCCCACGAGCGACTGAACATTTTCTTGCGGAACATCGCATCACCCGAAATTTCGCTGTGGACACACGTTTTACGTGATCGCGCGCTGCCCTTGCGGGTCGAGGCCACGACGCCCGGCTTTGCCGGACGCGTCTCGGCGCGTTACCGAGCCCGCTTGGCGGCGACCGACCTCATGCGGAATGACCTCTACATCAGTCTGGTCTACAAGCCGCTGGGCTTAAGCCGATACACCGGGCTGAGCGCTAAGGGTGGACGCAGCGATGACCTAACCACCGCACTTGCCGCACTCTCGAACTGGTCGAGAACCGTAGAAGCGAGTCTGGCGCCGTACGATCCGATGCCGCTCGCCGTCTATGAGCATCGCGGGCATCGCCGCTCGCAACTCCTCGAATTTGTGGCCCGTCTGATCAATGGGGTCTGGCAACCGATCCCACTCTCCAGCGGCCCCGTTGCGCAATTGGTCGGGACCGACCGGCTGCTATTTGGATGGGAAACGGTCGAATATCGATTGCCCACGGCCACCCGCATGGGCGCATTCCTCGGTCTGAAGGAATATCCGAACCCGACTCAGGTCGGCATGCTCGATAGCCTGCTCACCGCGCCCTTTCCGTTGGTAATGACGCAAAGTTTTACCTTTTTAAGCCGGGGAGCCGCGCTCGGTCTCTTGGACCGCCAAGCCCATCGCCTCGGCAACGCCGGTGATGCTGCCGTTTCTCAAGTGGTGGCGTTGCGCGGCGCGATTGACGCCTTGGCCAGCGGTGAGTTCGTCATGGGCGACCATCACTTCAGTCTGCAAGTGCTGACAGAGTCGTTCTATCCGGACGGCTCCGAACGGGCGCGCATCGGCGAGTTGCATAACGCCATCGCCAAAGCGCGATCCTTGTTGGCGGATGTGGGCTGTCTAACGGCTCGCGAAGATTTTGCCGTAGCACCAGCCTTTTGGGCCCAGCTACCTGGCAATCACGCTCAGCGCCCGCGTCTGGCGCCAATCACCAGCCGCAATTTTGCCGGTCTATCGCCCTTGCACGATTATCCAAGCGGCCGTGCGCAAGACAATCACTGGGGCTTGTCACTCGCCGAACTGCGAACGCGGGCTGGCACGCTGTATCACTTCTCGCTGCACGCCACCGATCCGCGCGACCCCAGCGGTGGCTCGCGCAGTGACACCGGTCACACCTTTGTCTGCGGCCCTACAGGGTCGGGTAAGACGGTTTTCATCGGCTTCCTGATTTGCTTATTGGCGCGACGGGGGACGACTCAGATTCTCTTTGACAAGGACTGCGGTCTTGAGGTGCTGGTGCGTGCACTCGACGGACTGTATTTGCCACTCAAACGGGGTGAGCTCACCGGGTGCAATCCTTTACAGATCGGTGATGGCGAGCACGCGCGTGCGTTCTTAAGGCGATGGTTGCTCATGCTGCTCGAGCGCCCGGGACGTCCTTTGGCCGTGCGGGACGAAGCCGAACTCGATGACGCCCTCCAGGGTGTGCTGGCGCTTGAGCGCCGTTCGCGCCGGCTATCGCGCCTACTCGAATTCTTAGATCCCACCAGCGCCGATGGGCCGCATGCCCGCTTGCGGCCGTGGTGCGAATCCTCCGGCGGTGCACTCGCGTGGGCCTTCGACGCGCCTGAGGACGCCATCACTCATCAACTGAGTCAATCCCGTCTGGTCGGTTTTGATATGACCGAAATTCTGCAGGATCCAATCGTCCGCGCACCGCTCACCGCCTATTTGTTCGAGCGCATCGAAGCGCTCTTGGATGGGCGGCCACTGGTGGCGTGGATCGACGAGTTCTCGAAACTCATCGGTAGCAATGAGTTCGCCGATTTAGCCGCCGATGGCACGAAAACCTGGCGCAAGCGCAACGCGGTCATGGCGTTTGCGACTCAAAGCCCGAGTGACATTTTAGCGAGCCGAGTCGCGCGATCGTTGGTGGAACAAACACCCACCAAGGTCCTGTTCCCCAATCCGGACGCTGCGCTGGCTGACTACGTCGAAGGGATGGGGCTGACTGCACGCGAATACGACATTTTAAGAACAGAACTCAATCCCGGTTCACGCCGCTTCCTCGTCCGCCAGGGACGAGACTCGATTGTCGCCGAGCTTGATCTGCGCGGCTTGGAGCATGAGCTGCGCGTGATATCGGGCCGCACGGCTACCGTCGAGGCCGTCCATGCCTTGATCGATCGGTACGGGGAGTCCGCCGAGGCGTGGCTTCCCCATTTCATCCCCCCCTATATCGAGGAGCAGAGCCCATGACCCACCGTTGTTCGTTGATGGCCTCCCTGGTTGCCATCGGTGTCTGTGCCATCAGTGCGCCCGCGCAGGCCCAGTTCGCGGTGATTGATGTCGCCGCCGTCAATCAACTGGTGCAGCAAATGAGCGCCTGGCAACAGCAGCTGTCCTCCATGCGTCTGCAGCTGCTGCAAATGGAGCAGACCCGCGTTGCCCTGACGGGTTGGCGCGGCATGGAGAAGCTGCTGCCGCTCTCCGCTGCACAACGGAATTATTTGCCCTTAGATGCGGCGGGGATCGCGGCGGCTACTGTCGGTAACGGCAATTACGGTGGATTATCGGCGAGCATCAATCAGTATGTATCAGGGAATGCGGTGCTGACGGCACAGGACCTGTCGCAGTTGCCGCCCGCTGATGTGGCGCGCTTAGGGGCTTTGCGCCAGACGATTGCGATGCGTGAGGCGCTCATGAGTGAGGCCTACGCCAGGTCCAGCGATCGGTTCACGACGCTCGGTGTCTTGATCGACAAGATCGCGGCCGCCCCGGACGCTAAAGCCATCGCCGACCTGCAAGCGCGCATTGCCGCGGAGCAATCCATGCTGCAAAACGAGAACGCGAAGATTGCAGCCCTGGATCACTACGCGGACGCGCAACGGGACGCGCGGGAACTCGCCACCCGTGAAGCCGTGGTGAAAGGCCACGGTCGCTTTGCATCGCGCTTCATCCCCACCAATCCGGTGCCGTGATGTTCTTTGAGAACTTCTGGACCTGGTTGGATGCACGCCTCGCCACCTACGTCAGTGTGCATGCCGGCGATCTGGCTACGGCTTTACAGCCGGTGGCAGGCACGCTCGGTGTGCTGTACGTGATGTTTTGGGGATGGATGCATTTACGTGGGCAGATTGAAGAACCCTTGATGGAGGGCGTACGCCGCATCTTCACGCTCTTCATTGTGTTTGGTGTGGCCTTGCATCTGTGGGCGTACCACGAAGTGCTCGTGGCGGTGTTCTACCAAGGACCGACGGAACTGGCGGCTGCCCTCGTCGGCGCGCAAAGTCCGGTGTCGTTGATTGATGCCATTTGGGCTCGCGGCGGAGCGGTTGCCGACACCTTGTGGGGCAAGGGTAGCCTGCTCACCGGCGACGGGGGCTTCTATATCGCTGGACTCTTGGTCTATCTACTGGTCGGCTTCGCCTGTCTCTACACGTTATTTCTTATCTCGCTGTCGAAAATCGCGCTCGCGATTTTATTAGCGCTCGGGCCGCTATTCATTCTCTTAACGCTCTTTGACGCCACCAGGCGGCTCTTCGACGCCTGGATCCACGAACTGACCAACTACGGCCTCGTCTCCGTACTGACAGTGATGGTGACGACCCTGCTGCTCGACTTGTTGTCGACCTACGCCGACCAGACCGCCGCGCGGGGTGGCGACCTGCTGACCGTCGATGCGCTCAACCTCGCTCTAGCCGCGGGCCTTGTGATCTTGGTCTTGCTGCAAGTGATGCCCATGTCTGCGCGATTGGCGGGCGGCTTTGCTTTGGCCACCCAAGGGGTCGTGGATCGCGGCGTCGACGGCTTGCGGCGCGCAGTCAGTTCACTGGGCACGCAGGGATACACCTACCTCACGACGCCGGCAATGCCGACGACTTCTACCACCCTTTATTCACCACCAAGGATTTGATCATGAAGCGTCATCTCGTGTGGATGATCTCGGCGCTCGTGCTTGCCGCGTGCGCCAGTCACCCAGCAAACCCGTGCACTGGACCCTATGAGCCCGTGAATTCGACGGCTTCGGAGGCCAACCATGGCTGACCATGACAGCTATTACGACGATGCTCGGCGCTGGTTGCATGACGAGCGTCAGCAAGATCGGCGTCGCGCGCGAGCGATGATGTTTTTGGCGACCGGTGCGGTGGCAGTGGCCGGTGTGATGGCGGCTGCACTCGTCGTGGCGATGCCACTCAAGCGCACCGAGCCTTATGTGGTTCGTGTCGACTCCTCATCTGGTGTCGTCGACGTCGTGCCCCAGTACGTCGGTCAGGCCGATCTGCCAGAGGCCGTATTGCGGCACTTGCTCGCTGAGTATGTGACCCGTCGAGAGCGCTATATCGCGGCACTCGCGGAAACAGACTACGAGGGGACCGGTGCTTTTCATAACGCGGCGATGAATGCCGCCTGGGCGCATCTGTGGGCGCGATCCAATCCCGAGTCGCCGCTCAACCGGTACGCCGATGGCAGTCGCGTCACCGTTCAGATCCGCTCCATCGCGTTTTTAAAGCGCGACGAAACCATCAACATTGCGCAAGTCCGTTTCCGGCGCGCCACGCAGGCGGCGCCCGGTGCACAAGATCGCGTCGATGACTGGGTGGCGACCATCTCGGCGACTTTCACCCAACCCTCGGATGATCTCAAGCTGCGCACGGCCAATCCGCTCGGCTTTAAAGTCATCGAATACCGGCGCGAACCGGAGGTGGGCGACTCGAGTGGTGAGTCCCATGGAGGTGTCTCATGAGCGTCCGTCGCGCCTTTCTCGCGACCGCGGTGGCGACGGTCTTCTCCTTGCCTCTATCTGCACGGGCTGACGAGGATGACCGCGTCAAACACGTGCAGTACGAACCTGGCATTGTGCTGCCCTTGACGCTGTTTGTCGGCTATCACGTCCACTTAGAGTTCGCCCCCGAAGAACGCTTCGTCAATCTCGGCGCCGGAGACTCGTCCTTAGTTGAGGCGGCAGCGGAACGAAATCACCTGTTTCTGAAGCCTAGAACCCCCTCATCCGGCACTAACCTGACCATTCTGACCGACCGGCGCGTCTATTACGTGGACTATCGCGCCATGGGTCGGGCGCCTAAACCCGGCGAGCTCGTGTATGCGGTCGTCTTTCACTATCCACCACCGACGCCCCCGGCCGCCGTACTGCCGCCGGTCATTCCAGCGAAGCGAGCCGTCACGAATACCGACTATGCCTACGCCGGTCCCAAGGATCTGCGCCCCGCGCGCGCCGAAGACGACGGATTGATGACTCGCCTGACCTTTAGTCGAGCCACGGAATTACCGGCGGTCTATGTTGAAAATGGTGATGGATCGCTGTCGCTCGCCAATACGCACGTGGAAGGCGCAACGGTTTACGTGCATCGCGTGACGGGGCGTTTGTCTTTACGACGTGGTGGCCTCGCAGGTTGCCTGGTGAACCGGAGCGTTGAGCGCGCCATTGCGGCACCGGATAACGGCACGGTCGATCCCGCCACGGATCGCGTGGTGCGCGGAGCCGTGCCATGACGGCCCGCGCGACGGTCGCGGGCGAACGGGGCGATGCCATTGAATCGCCCGGTGTCGCACGCCGCGCGGCGATGTACCGCACCCTCTTCGGGGTCTGTCTTGTGATGGTGAGCGTTGGTGTGGTCGTGGCCTATTACTGGCACCGCCACCAGCCGGCCGTCGTGACGAGTGGCCGATCTAGAAGCCCCCATAGCGCCACGACCGAAATGCGATTGCCCAAATTGACCGTTGACGAGGTCGCGCGTCCCGAAAAACCGCTCGGTGACGATCCTGCAGCCACGGCGGTCGCATCCACGAGCACTGCAATACCGGCGGTGCCGGCACTGCCGCCGAGCCTCAGTCCGGCGCCGAACGCGAGCGCCACGCGGCGCACGCCGAGTCCGCTGATGCTGAAACCGACGACGGGCGTCGAGCCCTCGACGATGGCGGTGGCCGCACCCGCGCCGGTGTCCGAGGCGCCGGTGCGGTCACCCGTGAAGGTGCTGCACGCCGCCGTACTGCCGGCGCAGCGCTTTCTGTTAACGCGCGGATCTTTTTTGGATTGCACCTTGGAGACCGCGGTGGATTCGACGCTGCCGGGTCTTGCCACCTGCGTGTTGTCGGGCGATGTGTACGGTGCGGACGGCACGGTGGTGCTCTTGCCGCGAGGCTCCCGACTGGTCGGCGAAACCCACGCCGATGTGCGCCCCGGCCAAGCGCGGGTGGGGATCACCTGGACTGAAGCGCGCACGCCGCAAGGCTTGCTCTTGCCACTTGCCGCGGCGGCGACCGATGCGCTCGGCCGTACTGGCGTACCGGGTGCGATCGACCGTCACACCACCGAACGCTTTGGTGCGGCGGTGATGTTGTCGGTGATCGACACCGCCGTGAGCGCGCTCATGAATCGACGGCAGACCGGTAATGGTGTGGTCTACAACGTCCAAGGGTCGCGCGATGTGGCGACCGAAGCCTTACGTCAATCGATCCACATTCCACCGACGATACGGGTTGAACCGGGGGCTCGAGTGGACGTGATCGTCGCCGCCGACGTTGATTTTTCTGACGTGTATCAATTGGTGTCTCATGGCGACAGTTGAAGTGCAGGACGGCGGCTCGGCCTTGGCGCAGTACACCCGCCCGCTAGGCTGGCTGCTCGCTGACCCTGAGGTCACGGAGATCTGTGTGCAGCGCCCGGGTGAGCTTTGGATTGAGCGTTCGTCGGGGTGGAGTCGACAGGAGGCGCCCTGGGCGACGCTAGCGTGGGCGCAACATTTTGCGCGATTGGTGGCGACACGCACCGAACAACGCATCGGCGCGGACACACCGTTATTGTCGGCGGCCTTGCCCAGCGGGGAGCGCTTACAGGTCGTTCTGCCGCCTGCGACGGCGGCCGGCTGTGTGGTGCTCTCCCTGCGGCGGCCGAGTGGTCGGCTCTACACCTTGGAGGATTTGGCTCGCGGTGGTGCGTTTGCCGCTTGTGCCAGCGGTGAAGGCCGCGGCAGTCAAATCAGTGCGCTGACGGCGGCCTACGCGGCCGGCGCTTGGCAGCAGTTTCTCACGCTGGCGGTGCGCGCTCGTCTCAACATCCTCGTCGCTGGGGCCACGGGCTCTGGGAAAACCACGCTGACTAAAGCGTTGATCCGGGAGATACCGGCGGAGGAGCGGCTGATCAGTATCGAGGATGCGGCGGAACTCGATCTCGCGGCGCATCCCAATGCTGTGCATCTCTATTATTCAAAAGATGATCAGGGTCGGTCGCGCGTGAGCGCCAAGCAACTGCTCGAGGCCTCCTTGCGCCTGCGTCCCGACCGTATTCTGCTGGCTGAGTTGCGCGGTGAGGAGGCCTACCACTTCTTGCGTAACGTCAGTTCCGGCCATCCGGGATCCATCACGAGCGTCCATGCCGGTAGCGTCGATTTGGCGATCGAGCAAGTGTCACTGCTCGTGCGAGAATCCGCGGCCGGGCGTGATTTGTCGCTGACCGATTTACGCCGCGTGCTGCACGCAGTGCTCGACGTTGTGGTCTATTGTGCAAAAGAGGGTGACCGACGCGTCGTAAAAGCCCTGTGGTGGCGTGACGCGGCGGACACTTAAGCGCGTTATCCTTGCGATACGCGCTAAAAGGAACTGTGATGGAACGGCTCTTGAGTCATGCGCATCGACGGATGCGTTGGAAGAATGGCAAGGGCGAAACGGTCGAAATTGCGATCGAACCGCCGGACGCCTCGATCGATACCTTCAACTGGCGAATCAGCACCGCCGCCGTGGTGGAGGACGGTGCCTTCTCGTGCTTCGAGGGCGTAGAGCGGACGCTGGCGGTCCTGAGCGGCGGCGAGTTGCACTTGTCGATCGCTGACCGACCCGCTGTGCGACTCGACACGACCAGCGAACCGCTCGCCTTCGCGGCGGATGCGCCGTGTTCTGCGCGCTTGGTCGGTGCTGCCGTCACCGATCTCAATGTGATGAGTCGTCGCGGGCTCTGGCAGCATGCCTTGCAGCGCTTGGTGCGTGCAGCACCCGTGTCGTCCACCGCCGCGACGGCCGTCGTGGTGGCGGCGCCGGGCGTTGCGCAGTTATCGGTTGATGGCGAGCTCATCGACCTTGCGCCGCTCGACGCGCTGCGTTTCGGTGCTGGACACACGATCACGCTGTTAGCAGGCGCGGCTTGGCTCGCCCAGTTCGACCCCAACGAGGCTTAAGGGCGGCAGTCGGCCGCGGGAAATCCGGGTGTTCCGCAGGCGGTATGCCAATCGAGTATGGCCTGCCAGGCCGCCTCTGCCGTCTCCGCGTAAGCGATGAGGCCGCGATCGGCGGGTTCGATGAGTCCTTCGGCCAACAAGTGGTCGAAGTTGATCAGACGGTCCCAGTAGTCGCGCCCGACGAGCACGATCGGTACGGCCGGCATTCGTCGAGTCTGGACGAGCGTCAGTGTCTCAAACAACTCATCCAGCGTGCCGAATCCGCCCGGAAAAGCGACGAGGGCGGCGGCGCGCCGCATGAAATGCAGTTTGCGCATTGCAAAATAATGGAAGGACAAGCACAGACCCGGCGTGATGTAGGGGTTCGGTTGCTGCTCGCGCGGTAACTCAATGTTCAACCCCACCGAGACCGCACCGACGTCGGCCGCGCCACGATTGGCGGCTTCCATGAGGCCAGGCCCACCACCGGTCATGACCACGATCCGATAACCCGTGGCATCCAGTGGCAGGCTTCCAACGAGTTGACCAAACTCGCGTGCCACGGTGTACCAGTGCGAGAGCGCAGCGCGCCGCTCGGCTTTGGCCACTGCGTGTTGCAAGGCGGGGTCGAACGGCGCGTTGGCGAGCGCGGCGGCGGCGGCCTGAACCAACGCCTGTGCCTCCTCCGGTGCGGTAATTCGGGCGCTGCCAAAGACCACAATGGCGTGGCGCACTTGGTGCGCCCGCAAGGCGAGCTCCGCTTTCTCGTAATCGAGTGCTAGGCGGAAATCCCGAAGGTCGTCGGAGGCAATGAAGTCGAGGTCGCGATCCGCCGAGCGATAGGACGGGTTCGCCACCAGGGTCTCAACCCGTGGGTCGCTCGGCTTGATCGTCGACGGCGCCATGCTCAGGCGCCCAGGGCCTCTGGCAGCGCAGCCAGAAACGCATCGGTCTCGTGCTTCAGGCCGATGGAGACCCGTGCCCAGGTGTCGTAGCCGTCGAAATGGCGGCCGACCTTGATTCCTTTAGCGAGCATCCGCTCCTGAAACCGCTTCAGCGGTCCGCCGGTGTCGAAGAATACAAAGTTCCCCTGCGAATCGGCCCGCGGCAGGCCACGCGCATCAATGGCCGCATGCACGCGAGTGCGGTCGCTTACGAGCGCCACGCGCGTTTTGTCGAGGAACTCATGGTCACCAAGGCTTGCCGTGGCGGCCATGATACCGGTGATGTTGGGGTAGCTGAGCCCCCACGCGGCGACCGTCGCGGCGGTCTTTTCGTGCGAGAGCGCATAGCCAACGCGAAGGCCGGCCAGACCGTGAATCTTGGAGAAGGTGCGCAACACGAGCAGGTTCGGCACCTCTTTGACGAGGCTGTCGACAGAGCCCGCGTTCGGGTCATTGACGAGGTGGATGTAGGCCTCATCGACCACCACCAACACGCGAGCCGGCACCGACCGAATGAAAGACTCGAGCGCTGCGCGCGGCACGACGGTGCCGGTTGGGTTGTTGGGGTTACAGACATAGACCAGACGAGTCTGCGGACCGATCGCGGCCGACATGCGCGCGAGATCATGGCGGTGATTGGCGTCCACCGGGATGCCCTTCACGGTGAGTCCGAGTCGCGCGCCGAACGCCGGCAGCTCTTCATAGGTGGGGACCGCGGCAATGATCTCGCCGCCAGGCCCTGGATTGGCGGCCATGAGCGCCGAGATCTTGAGGAGTTCGCCCGAACCCGTGCCGATGATGACTTGATTCGTGGGCACGCCATGCGCAGCCGCCAACTGACCGCCAAGCGCATCCACTTCGCTGTCCGCGTAGCGCGGTGAACGCGAGATGCTCGCCAGGATCGCGTCTCGGGCTTTGGGGGACGGCCCGTAGGGGTTCTCATTGCCGTCGATGTGGATCAAGCCACTGCCGCGGGGCGTCGGATTTGCGTTGGCGACATGGCCGCGTTTTTGCGCATCAGCCCCGGCAAAGGGCGCCAGTGGCGCGAGGAGCGCAGCGGCGCCTAAGAGCGCGCGGCGGCGTGAGAGGCGGGGCAGTTCGAGCACGGTGGCATCTGCGGCGTCGGTGGTCATCGGCATCTCCAAAAGCGATAGGAGACGCTACCACGGGTGGACGCATGGTGTCAGGTTAGAACGTCCACGAAGAAGCTGGTGATCCGCGGTGGTGCCTCAACCTAGATGGCGCCGACCCCAAGCGCGCACCACTGAGGCGCCATTGACCATACCAGCTTAGCGGAAGGCCACGTCAAACATGGCCATGACTGTTCTGCCCGGCGACGGCTCGAAATAGCGGCCATTGCTTTCATTCACGATCACCGTGCCGACGTAGCGCCGATCGAAGACGTTATCAATCCGAATTGTTTCACTGACTTGGGTCTGTGCGACCTGTTGAGTCAGCGCCGCTCGCAGATTGGTGCTCCAGTATCCTCGCGCGCTGGAGAGATTACGATCGTCGGCCAATAGGGCACTGCGCCCCACAGTCTCAGCCCCTGCTTTAAAGCGCCCGGAGGCGTCCTGCCATTGCGCCGAGGCATACAGCGCATTGCGTGGCACCGCCGGTAGTCGGCTACCGGCAGGCACCGTCACGAGGGAACAGGGGGTTGCTGCGCACGCCGTGTAGGGCAGAATCGTTTTGGCGTCGAGAGCTGTGTAGGCGACCGTCGTTGTCCATTGGCGACCGAGCGACTGTTGAAGACTCAATTCAAAGCCACGTCGATCGGTTGGCCCGATATTCTCAAGGACCGAGCGCCCGCCTGAATTTGCTTTCACGGCCAGTTCGTCATTGGTGCGGATATAGAACGCGGCTACGGTCATCCTCGTCGCGCCACGCATGAATTTGAAGCCGGTTTCGAAATTCTGACTGCGGGCCGGGCGCAAGGCGGTATTCAACCCGCGGATACTGCCGTTTGTAGATCGGTAGGCCAGATCGTTCAAGGTCGGTGTTTCAAAGCCTCCGCCGAGTGACGCATATAATGCTGCATACGGCGTCAGTCGATAATTCACGGCCGCGATCGGTGTCGTTGCCCCGTACTGCAATGAGGTGATGTTGCCAGGGGCGACGTGATCGTGAGACACGATGCTGACGTCGGTATGGCGGACTCCTGCAGTCAGATTCCAGCGCGTCGCGGGCTGCCATTCAATCTGCACATACTCGTCCAAAGACTGCACCCGATTGCCCTCGTCGCGTCGGAGGGTGCCGATGTTACCGAGTCCTGACGCGTCGAAATTCAGATAGCCGCGTCTTGCCTCCTCAAGAACGTCAAAACTCACGCCACCGGTCGTCATGATTGGTGCTCCACCAAGTCGACTTTGATCCGCTACTCGAATCTCCCCGCCACGATAGTCACGACCGAGATCAATCACCCCGCCCGGGTGTGTGCTGCTGGCGAGCTCGACGCTTTTCAGTATGGCTTGAAATTGCCGTGTTTGGCGATGACCCGCATAGGTCATGGCCGACAGGCGATCAGAATCTCCGAGGTCGGATTCGAGCGTGGCGCCGATCTGCTCTTGCGACAAGCTTTTTCGGGTGTTGTAAAGCAATGCCCCAGTACCGGCTTGTGTCGGAGCGGCGGCCAGTTGACTGGCCGTAAGCCCTAGGGGGTCCTGAATTTCCGGTGTCGCAATCGCATTCGCGACCAGCGTTAGGCGAGTGTGCGCGGCCAGCTGCACGCGCACTTTGCTGTTCGCTGTCGTGCGTTCCGCACGGCTGTGATCGCGATAACCATCAGTACTGAAGTGGGTTGCATTTAAGACGTAGTTCACGCCGTCGGCCTCACTGCCGACGCGTAGCGCATAACGCTGAGTTTGGAAGCTACCAAACTCAGCCGTTGCATCGATCAAGCCACCCGGCGGCGCATCGGCGGTGTAGATGGCGATCACGCCGCCAGCGGCATTGCCGTAGAGCGCTGAAAATGGGCCGCGCAGCACCTCTAAGTGATCGGCACCACTGAGGTCAAAATGGGAATACTGCCCTTGCCCGTCGGGCATCGTTGCCGGAACGCCGTCCGCATACAAACGTATGCCGCGAGCGCCGAAGCTCGAACGCGCGCCGAATCCACGAATCGACAACTGCAAATCTTGTGCGTAGTTTTGTCGGTTTCGGGCGGACAGTCCGGCGACCGAGCCGAGGCTTTCCGAGAGATTGATACCCGGACCGTTGCGGAGTACAGCGCCGTCGACCCGATCCACGGAAGCGCCCACGTCCAAGCTATCGACTTCCCGGCGCGTGCCGAGCACCGTCACCTCCGAGAATGTGATCGGATCCGCCTGGATCAGCGGCGCAGACCATATGCCAACCAGCAGTAGGCTCAAGAGCCGCGGCGTCAACGAAAAGATTTTCATGCGCGCTATTCCAAGATAAGGCTAAAAACAGTTCAATCGCCGTCATAGTTAGCGATGCGCAGGCGCTTGGCTGAGGAGGATCGCAATATCGCGGTTCAACCCACCAACAGTCGCGCTACGCTGAGCACGACTACGCCGGGGCCGTGGGCCACGCTTAAGGCATCGGCTGCGGTTTCAGATAGCGGTCGAACCAACCAATGGTGCGCGTCATGACATCGACTTGATCGTCTCGTTTGAAGAAGGCATGTCCCTCGTCGGGATACACCACAAATTCCGTCGGTACACCCAGGCGGCGCAATGCGTTCCAATATTCATACGATTGTGAAATCGGTACTTCAGCATCTCGATCGCCGGACACGATCAGCGTTGGGGTGCGCACATTCTTGATGAAGGTCATCGGTGAACTGCGTTCATACACCTTCGGGTCGTCGTACACCGAGGCACCAAAGTATGGAATGAGCCACGTATCAATGTTGTTCGTGCCGTAGTAACTCTGCCAATTGGATAGTCCGGCGCCCGCCACCGCGGCCTTGAAACGGTTGGTCTGTGTGGGCGTCCACATCGCCATGTATCCGCCATAGCTCCAACCGATCAGACCGATATTGTCGTTATCAATCGGCGCGGCCGCGACCACCGCGTCAATGCCGTGAAGTATGTCCCGAAGATCTCCGTAGCCGAAATCTTTGACATTCGCTTGCGTGAAGACTTCGCCCTGCCCATAACTGCCGCGCGGATTGGGTTTGAAAATGTAATAGCCGCGCGCGGCGAGGGCCGCATCGAAGGCCCCTGGGCCGCTCGGGAAAATGGGGTAGTGGGCATAGGCTGGCCCGCCGTGAATCTCAACAATGAGCGGGTAGCGCTTCCCGGGCTCTTGCTTGGGTGGCGCGATCAGCAGGCCTTGGACGTGATAGTCATCGCTCGTCCACGTGAGGTTGCGGGCGGTACCGGTGACGCGGGGGATACCCTCGTTGGCGTGGGTGATCGCTTTCCATTCACCAATCGGGCCGCTGTAGATTTCTGGTGGCTCGGTATACGACTGCCGAATGACGGCAGACCAGGTGCCATCACGCGACAGTGCGATACCCGCATCACCCGGCGCAAAGCCCATCAGACTGTTCGCCCAAATCATTTCAGGGGCACGCCACAATTCATCCTGCGTGCCGTGATCGACATCGATGCGCGCCACCACTTCATCGCCGGCCGCAAATTCAGTCGCCAGAATCTCCGACGACGACCCCGACCACGTGATGGTTTGCAGTGACGCAGGCAGCGACGGCAGCACGTTGCGCGGCTCGCCGCCATGCGCCGAAATCACATACAAGTCTCCGCCGGTGATCGCTTCATCACTCATGATCCCGCTGATGAAGGCAATCCGCTGCCCGTCGGCAGACCAGCGCGGTGATGCGATTTGAAGGGTGGGCTTGTAGAGGCTCTGCATGGCGCCCGTGTGGGCGTCTATTAACGCGAGTTCGGCGATCCACCAGTTGTCATCGCCAGAGCCGTGCGCGGCACTGACCACGAATTGCATCCCATCCGGTGACCAGTCGAATTCATAGACATTGACGGCAGACGGGCCGAGGAGCGCCGGTTCGCCACCGGCGGCCGATAGGACGGCGAGGCGTTGCTCATAGACTGTCGAGGATAGGAGACCGGCATCGCGGGCGAGGGGATTGAGGGGGCCGGGCTGTCGCGGTGCTCCTTGCGAGTACAAAAACGCCAGCCGCTGACCGTCCGGCGACCAGCGCGGTGTGTCTAAGGGTCCGCGTGCGTGGGTCAGGGTATGGACGCCACGACCGTCGCGATCGGATAGCGCGAGCTGCGCCTGCTCGTTGGCATCGGTGGTTACAAACGCAATATGTTGTCCGTCGGGCGACCATGCTGCGCCATGTTCATCGCAGGGTCGTCCCGGACAGGCGGTGAGGCGTTGCGGATGCGAGCCGTCACGGGCATCGACGATCCACAGTGCCGACACATCAACCGCAGCGCCGCGACGTTTGCCTGTGGTCACGTTGCCGTAAACGGCCCGCGTGCCATCCGGCGACAGTACAACTTCACTGAACGGATGCACGGCGCCGAGCGCGTCCAAAATCGATGGGACTGTCATGGGTTCGGCCAGCGCCGTAGGTGCAGCGAAGACTGCAGCCACGAGGTGAGCGACAAGCGATATCAGTCCGGGTTTGGCTCGGTTAGTCACGAAGTTACGTTCTCCATCAATGGCAGTCGTTCGAGCGCCGCGTCACCCGCGGTTCGGTCTCTCAAGCATGACAACAAATAGGCCACGACGCCAAACTCGTCGGCATCGGCCCTTGTCCTAGACAGAGTCCAAGACGCGACAAGATCTCGATTCACGCCAGGGCATAGGCCTGCCGTAGCGTGTCTTTTACGCCGCGATGGGGTGTCGGCGGGAAATAGTTGGACCGTGCGACCGCGTCGCTCACGGTCTTGTCGTGATGATTGACAGTCTATCGTGAGCTCCGCCGTTTATTCACCCGCTGTTGACGGGTTTTAGGCACCGAGTCGGATAGTCTTTCGCTTATGATTTTGAGGCATAAGCGTGAGCGCTATTAAGGAGAGACGGATGACAGCATCGACAGGCTCAGTGCCGCTTGGCCGCAGTGGCTTTCATGTCTCCCCCGTCGGTTTTGGGATGTGGCGAATGGCTGGGCTCGACTTCAATGCGGTTTTGGCGACCATTGATGCGGCGATGGCTGCCGGGCTCACCTTATTCGATACCGCGGATATCTATGGTCTCGGCACGCCGATCGGCTTTGGTGGTGCGGAGCAATTACTGGGGCGCGTCCTGCGCGCGCGACCTGCTTTGCGAGAACACATTGTGCTCGCCACCAAAGGGGGTATCACGCCGCCGGTCCCGTACGACTCGTCGGCAGATTACTTGGTGCATGCGTGTGAGGCCTCATTGACTCGCTTGGGCGTTGAGACGATCGATCTCTACCAGATTCATCGACCCGATCATCTCGCCCACCCCGCGGAAGTTGCTGCGGCGCTTGAACGCTTGCATCGTGACGGTAAGGTTCGCGCGATCGGTGTGTCCAACTATACGGTCGCTCAGACGCGCGCATTACTCGCTCACCTCACGCTGCCTCTAGCCGCCATTCAACCGGAATACTCGCCCTTGTATTTAGCCCCGCTCGAGGATGGGACCTTGGACCTTGCCATGGAGCAGACCATGGCGGTGCTTGCCTGGTCGCCGCTCGGGGGTGGTCGCCTCATGGGCACAGGCTCTAACGACCGTGAGCGCGCCGTCATTGGCGTCTTGGATGCGCTCGCGTCGGAATGTGGAGTGTCCCGCGCGGCGGTCATCGCGGCGTGGGTGATGGCGCATCCGAGTCGCCCCGTGCCGCTGATGGGCACTCAGTCGCCAGCCCATCTTGCGGCCATCGCGCGCGCGCGTCACATTCAATTAACGCGGGCGCAGTGGTACGCGGTGTTAGTCGCCGCACGCGGCGCGCCCATGCCCTGAATGAGCTTCATAAACCGTGCCTGCAAGGACGAGCCGCCACTCAGCGGTGGAGTAGATGCCTCCAATTAACAGCCGCAATCGCGAGCAGCGCACCAGTTCGGTGTCCACGGTGGAACTCATGTTCGCCGGTGCTCTCGGGCACCGCTTGGAATAATGGAGGTGCGTGGCTACACCTGTGCATCAATGTCATGCGACATCAGAGAGTCACGGGCTAGCGAACTGCGCTCGGCATGGCGACTTTAGAGTGTCGGCACAGTCAACTGCGTGCACTGTCGCGCCCCGGATTGATGAACAGCCACAGCAGCCCGCCGACGACGGCGAACACCGTTCCTGTAATGAACGCAGCATCCCAGCCACCGTGACCCGATAGCCAGCCCACCACCGGGCCTGCAACGATACCGCCACCATTTCCGAATGTATTGAGCACGCCGGTCGCAGCACCGGTATCGGCGCGCGCGACGCGCATCGTCGCCGCCCAATACGGACCTTCGTTCAGTTCGACCGCGAAAAAGGCGACCGTCAGTGCGAGCACCGCGAGGTATGGCGTCGAGACGTGGATGGTCAGGAGCAGTAACAATCCAGCGATCGGCATGGTCACCAGCGGAATCAGGCGCAGTCCCCAGCGTGGGCCGAACCACGTGGCGAAGCGATCGCCGAATTCACCGCCCAGACCCCCACCGAGCGCCGCGCCGATCCACGGCATGGCGCCCGCTACGCCACTCTCAAGGCCGTCCAGGTGGCGAACTTCACGCAAATAGATAAACGACCATGACGAGAGCAGATAGAACGCGTAATTCATGCACAGATAGGACAGCGCGAGCCGAATCACGTCGCGATCCGAGGCAATGGCCCACAGTCGCGGCAGCGTCAATGGGGGCGGCGGTGCAGGCGGCGGCGGGAGTTCGGCAATTTCAGCCGACGTCACCTTCGGGTGTTCGGCCGGTGAGTTGCGGGCGTAGCGCATCCAGGCCACGGTCAGCACGAGACTCGGGATCGCCAGCCACAACAAGGCCCCTTGCCATCCGTAGCGACCTTGCAAAAACACCACGAGTGGCGCGGCGATCATGCCGCCGAGATTCATGCCGGTGGAAATCGCGCCATTAATGAAGGACCAACGATTTTCCGGAAACCAGACTTGGCCGACCGCGGCGACGAGCGGGAAAACGGGGCCTTGCGAGGCGCCGAGCACGCCTTGAGCGAGGACCATTGCGCCGAAAAGTGCGGCACCGCTGAAAACGTAGGGGGCGAGCGGAATACCGACCAGCGCGAGCATCCCGATCACGCCGACCGCCGCGTAGGTGGCTCGCGCACCGAAGCGCTGCCCAAACGTTGCGCCGGGAATCTGAAAGATCAGATACGTGAGCGGAAAGGTGCCTAGCAGAATGCCGATCTGAAAGTGCGTCAGATTGAGCGCCGGCATCATGGCTTCGGCGGCGACTGAGACGCCTGTCCTCTGCAAGTAACTGAGCAGCGCGAACCCGCACAGATACAGAAAGATCCACCACCGAATGCGGACCGGTTCTCGTCGACGCGTCATGGCAATCTTCCCCTCACGCCCCCGGCGCCGCCTGATTATGAGATCTCAGCCGCGCAGACGCGACCCGCTAGGATCATACGGTGCGTGATGCAGGACTTCTGCCGGCACCGGCGTCCCGATCAGATCGACACTGAGCGCAGCACCGGCGTCCAGTGCGGCACGGGACACGTAGGCGAGCGCGAGACTGCGACCGACGTGATGGCCGTAGGCGCCCGATGTGGTGTAGCCCACCCGTTCGCCATTGACGCGGACCGGCTCGTAACCGCCGACATCGGCATCGACGCCGCTGGCGAGTCCCAGCAAGACCAGACGATCGTCCGGCGGCGTGTCCCGATCCGCTAAGGCGCCGTCGCGACCGATAAAGCCTGGCTTGTCGTAGTCGACGTAACGCGCGAGACCGCATTGGCTAGGCGTATTCGAGGCAGAAAACTCGCACGACCAGATTCCATAGCCTTTCTCAAGGCGCAGCGAATCCTGCGCGCGCATGCCGACCGGACGCAGGCCATGCTCACGGCCGAGGATCATGAGGTCATGCCATACACCGCGCAGCGAGGCCGCTGGCACGTTGATCTCGTAACCGAGTTCGCCCGTGAGCGACAGGCGTGCAATGACCGCATCGGCGAGCCCTACTTGGCGGCGTTGTGCAGCCATGAATGGCAGCGATGCGTCCGACAGATCGTCCGGCACCAGTCGCGCGAGCAATTCGCGGGACGCCGGACCCGACAGCGAGAATCCCATCCACTCGTCGGAGAGATTGCGCAGAGTCACCCCAGAAGCGGGTAGGTGCTCGCGGAACCAGCGCAGGTGCCACTCCTGCAAATAATAGGACCCGACAATCCAGTATTGATCCGGTGCTAAACAGGTGACCGACAAATCACCCAGCAGTCGCCCCGACGGGGCGAGCATGGGCGCCAACCGTACACGGCCGACGTCCGGCAGACGGCTCGCGAGCAAGCGATCCAGGTAGCCTTTGGCTCCCGGTCCGCTGACTTCGTAGCGGGCGTACACGCCGGTATCGATCAGACCGCAGGCTGAGCGGGTCGCTGCCACTTCTTCGGCGATGAAGCGGTGTGCGGCCGAACGGCGCAGTGTCGGCGGATCAACGAAATCCGGTTCATTCGGCGCGTAGTACTGCGGGCTCTCCATCCCCCAGACCACACCAAAGCGTGCCCCGGCTTCAACCTGGGCGTCGTAGGCCGGTGTCGTGCGCAAGGGACGCCCGGCCGGCAGTTCTTCGTTGGGGTACGCCATGACGAAACGCCGTTCATAGAACTGGCGCGTGGTATCCAATAAATACCGTTCGTTGGAGGCCCAGCTGCCGTAGCGCGCCACATCCATCCCGAGCACGTCAGTGCCCGGGTCGCCATCCACCATCCAGTTCGACAGCACTAAGCCGATTGCGCCGCCTTGCGAGAATCCACTCATGCAGCCGCACGCGGTCCAGTAATTCTTAAGTTCCGGCACTGGACCGACCAATGGATTGCCATCGGGCGTAAAGGTGAACGCGCCATTGACCCAACGACGGATACCGGCGCGTTCCAACGTTGGGAAGCGGCGGAAGCCAATCGTGAGTTCCGGGGCGATGCGGTCGATGTCCTCCGGGATCAGGTCCATGCCGTAATCCCACTGCGCACCCTCGGTCTGCCAATGGCGTGGATCGCGCTCGTAGACGCCGAGCAAGACGCCCTTCTTTTCCTGCTGAAGGTATGTGAACCCTTCAAGGTCCGTCACGCAGGGCATCTCGCGATCCATCGCCAGCAGTTCCGGCAGCGACTCGGTGATCAGGTAATGATGCTGCATCGGCACGAGCGGTAAGTTCAGTCCGGCCATGCGACCCACGCGGCGTGCCCAAAGACCGGCCGCGTTGACGACATGCTCGGCGATGACCGTGCCGTGCTCCGTCTCGAGCCGCCAGTGACCATTCGCTAACGGTGTCAGTGACAGCACCCGATTGCGCAGGATCACTTCGGCGCCGCGCTTCTTCGCGGCAATGGCGAATGCGTGCGTCGTGCCGTGTGGGTCGACGGCGCCTTCAAGCGGGTCGAACAAACCACCCAGCAGGCCTTCCGGACTGACAATCGGGCAATCCGCCACGATCTCCTCGGGCGTGGCGAGACGGGCGTGAATGCCGAGGGTCTCGTAGACCGCGCATTCGCCGCGTAACCACTCCCAGCGCTCGGGACTGGTGGCTATCGAATAACCGCCCGGCATATGCATACCGACGCTTTGCCCACTCTCCGCTTCAATGTCTTTGTACAGCGAGATGGTGTACGCCTGCAGCGCGGCGATATTGGGATCGTCGTTGATGGAGTGAAATCCAGCCGCTGCATGCCAGGTTGATCCGGCGGTCAGTTCCGCACGTTCGATCAGAGCGACATCTGTCCAACCTTTTTTGGTGAGGTGATACAACACGCTGGTGCCAACGATGCCGCCACCAATGACGACGACGCGATAGTGTGATTTCATCATTCCTCCTCAATGCGATCGGACAGCACCGCACGGCGCCGCGCCATGAAATCTTGCAGTGCCTCATCGACCGCCGGGTCGATCCCGGGATCCTCATAATCCGCCAGCATCCGCTTCCACACCGTATTGGCGCGCTGCTCGGCCGTGAGGCGTCCCTCGAGGTCCCACTGCTCGTACGAGGCGTAATCGGCGATGCTCGACTGATGGAATGCCTTTTCGAAATTGGCTTGGGTGTGCGCGCAACCCAAGAAGTGTCCACCGGGACCGACTTCCCGTAGGGCGTCCATCGCCTGACCGCGCTCCGAGATATCGAGGCCGCCGCCCAGGGCTTGCATCATCGCCAACTGGTCAACATCCATCACGAATTTTTCGTAGGACGAAACGAGTCCACCCTCGAGCCAGCCGGCCGCGTGGGTCACGAGGTTCACCCCGGCCAACAGCGATGGCAGTAGCGTGTGCGCGCTTTCATAGGCCGCCTGAGCGTCCGCGACTTTGGAGCTGCAGAGGGAGCCGCCGCTGCGGACCGGCACGCCGAGGCGACGCGCCAATTGCGTGGTCGCAAAAATCATCTGGGTGGCTTCGGCCGTGCCGAAAGTCGGTGCTCCCGTCCGCATGGAAATGGCGCCGACGAACGAACCCATGATGACGGGCGCGCCGGGCCGGACCAGCTGGGTCAGGGCCATACCGGCCAGACACTCGGCTAACAGTTCGGCGAGGCAGCCGGCGGGCGTCACCGGCCCCATGGCCCCGGCCAGTACCGCCGGCACGATCAGAGTGCCCTGATTGTGCTCCGCGAAGACGCGTAACGCGCCGAGCATGCGCCCGTCGAAGGTGAGCGGTGAATTGGAATTGATATTGCCCAGCACGACGGGTCCACTCGCCACCACGTCGCGGCCGAAGACGTGCTCGGCCATGTGCACGGCATCGAGGGCGTGGCCCGGGGTTTCAGGGGTGGCCTCGCACGCCATGTCGGTATGCCTGAAATAGGCGTATTGAGTGTCAAGATGGCGCTTGCCCTCGGGAATATCCATCGGCTCCACGGCGCACCCGCCGGCGAAATGGATTGGCGGTGCGGCGTGGGCCAACTTGATGAAATTGGTGAGGTCCGCCAGCGTGCCGTAGCGCCGGCCGCGATCCAGGTCCGAGACGAAGGGCGGGCCGCCGACGGGGGAGAACACCGTCGAATTCCCGCCGAAGCGGACACTTCGGGCCGGATTACGGGCGGTGACCGTGAATTCACTCGGCGCGGCCTGTAGCAGTTGCCGAGCAAGACCGCGCGGAATCCGGACGCGCTCACCTTGAACGTCAGCGCCGGCTTGTTTCCACAGCCGTAGGCTTTCCGGATCGCGCCGGAACTCGATGCCGATTTCCTCCATTAAGGTTTCCGCGTTCGCCTCGATGATCTCGCAGGCTTCGCTCGAGATGAGCTCAACTGCCGGAATTTGCCGGCGAAGGTAGGGCAGTTTCGCGAGCCCTTGGCGAGACCGTGCCGCCCGTCGTGCCTCACGGCCTTTGCCTCGGTTTGTGTCGTTGTCGGCCATCGGTTGACTCCCCCTTTCGGGCATTTATAACATCTGTTATGCGAAAATCGAAAGTGCTTGTTGCGCGGGCAGACGCGGCCGAAGGTTTTCGGTATTGTTGGGCTTACGCGTAGGAGTCCCATGCCCAAACGAGTTGATCACGTTCGTCGCCGCGATGAGTTGGCGGCCCTGGTGGTTCAGGTCGTCGAATCTGAAGGCGCAGAGGCGGCTACGTTTCGGCGAATCGCTGAAGCCGGCCGGTTCAGCATGGGTGTGCTCACCCACTATTTTCGCGATAAAGACGAATTAATCGCGAGCGCTTTTGATTGGTTGGCGCGCGAATCCTTTGCCGCGCTCAATGCCCGACTGCGCGCGGCCCCTGCGGGCCTAGCGCGACTGTCGGCATCGCTCTCATTCATGGTGCCGGCGGCCGGCGAAGTCACCTATGCCGGTGTGTGGCTCGCGCTGTGGAGCGCGGCTCGGCACAACCGGACGTTGGCCACCGTGCACCGGGAGTATTACGCCCGCTGGCGACGCCTGATCGCAAAAAACCTGCGGGAAGCACGCCAATTGGGTGAAGTGGCGTCGTCCGAGTCCGACTCGGACCTCGTTGATCTCCTCGTCGGCGGTATCGATGGTTTATGGCTTGGCGTGGTGTTGGAAGCCCGTCGTTATCCGCCCGCACGCCGTCGGCGACTGGTGGATGCGCTCATCCGCGCGCTCACGCAAGCAGATCGTGCATGAACCCTGATTCACAATTCCGTCAGTGGGGCGCGCGGTGTATCCTCCCGCCTCGTTGGCACGCTCAAAAGGCGTGCCGGTTTTATTTTGAAGGACAGAGCATCGCATGAAGGGTCCCATGCCCCATTACTCAGCCTTGGCGCTGCTGCGAGCCCGCTTTCAAGGCGCCGGCTTTTGGAAGCCGCTCTGGACCGGTCGAACCCTTCAGGACGCCTACGACGTGGTCGTCGTGGGCGCCGGCGGGCACGGATTAGCGACGGCATATCACTTGGCGCGCGATTACGGTCTCAAAGTGGCCGTGCTCGAACGCCGTCTGGTGGGATACGGGAATGTGGGCCGCAATACGACGATCGTGCGGTCGAACTATTTGCTCCCGGAGAATCACTACTTCTATGAGGACTCGCTCCGACGCTGGGAAAAGCTGTCGAGCGTTCTGAACTACAACGTCATGTACAGCCCACGGGGCGTGGTTGATCTTTGCCTCAACGATGGCGACATGATTGCCGCGGCGCGACGTGGCAACGCCATGCGGCTCGCCGGCATTGATTCAGAGCTCATGGAACTTGAAGCGCTGGAGCGATTTGCGCCTGAGTTGGCAACACGAGGCAATCGGCGCTTTCCGATCGTAGGCGCACTCGTGCAGCGTCGTGGCGGTACCGTCCGACACGATGCCGTAGCTTGGGGCTATGCGCGTGCCGCGACGGCATTCGGTGCTGACATCATTGAGAATTGCGATGTGCAGGGATTGCGCACCGAGGCCGGTGTCGTGATCGGTGTTGAGACCACTCGGGGTTTTGTCAAAGCGAATCGCGTGCTCTTTGCGACAGCCGGCCATACCGGCATGGTCGGCACGATGATCGGTCTCCCGCTGCCGATTGAGACGCACTTATTGCAGGCCATGGTGACCGAGCCGATCAAGCCGTTGATTAATTCTGTGCTGATCTACGGTCATCCCGGTCACGGCGAGACCTACATTCTGCAGTCGGATCGAGGCGGAATCGTCATGGGAGGCCACCTCGATGGCTTCCCTTCATATACGCGCGAGGGCCAGTGGCATCGCCTCGAGGACGTCGTGCAGGGCGCTGTGGATATGCTGCCGCAGATTGGCGGTCTCAGAATTCTTCGCCAATGGGCGGGCACGAACGATATGACGATGGACGGCAGTCCGATCATGGATCGGATTAAGTACGACAACGTATTTTTGAATGCCGGCTGGTGTTACGGCGGCTTTAAGACGATTCCGGCCTCAGGCGCCGCATGTGCTCAACTCGTGGCCACCGGGACGGCTCCGGATATCGCGCGGGGCTTCCGCTTATCCCGATTTGCCACGGGTCACATGCTCGATGAGCGTGGCGACGGCCCATTCCCGGTGCGCCTATGAGTCGTCTGATCTGCCCGTTCTGCGGACCGCGTGAACTGCGCGAATTTGAATTTCACAAGACCTTGCCGAATGCAGGCCATACGCCCTTTGAACAGGTCTATTTGCGGGTCGATAGCCTGACCCTCAGCGTTGAGCACTGGCAGCACATCGCCGGTTGCAGAGCCTGGCTCCATATTGAGCGCAATCCTTCGACGGGTGAGGTGCTTGTTTGTCGGTTAGCGCGCTCGGAGGGGGTTTCATGACGACGCGACGCAAGGGCGCTCGGCTGAGTCCAGAGACCTTAGGCTTCACCTTTGACGGTCGCTCGTACTCCGCACAGGTTGGTGATACTGCCGCGTCTGCGCTGTTGGCGGCGGGTGTACGCGCCATGGGTCGCAGTGTGAAGTATCGGCGTCTACGCGGCGTCATGACCGCAGGCCCGGAAGAGCCCAACGCCTTGCTGACCGTCGGCGCGAAACCCGCCAACGTGCCCAACGTGCCGGCGACGCAATTGAAGCTACGCGATGGCTTGGTGCTGGAATCGCAGAACCGTTGGCCCACCCTGCGCTTTGATCTCACGGCCCTTTTGAAGCTGGGCAGCGCTTATTTCGGCGCGGGCTTTTACTACAAGACATTCATCTGGCCCAAGTGGCGCTTCTGGGAGGGCCTCATTCGTCGACTGGCGGGGCTGGGCGCTGCGCCTGGGCGCAGTGATCTGCCGGCACCGAGTTATGAACACACGCACTGTGATGTGCTGGTGGCCGGCGCCGGAGCTGCGGGCCTTGCGGCCGCATTAGCGGCGGCTCGTACCGGAGCGTCTGTCGTCCTCGCTGAGCGGGAGCCGAGCGTCGGGGGCGAACTTGAGTTTGAGACGGCGCGTGTGGAAGGCCGTAGTGCCGGTGAATGGACCTGCGCGGCGCTCGGCGAACTCACCCGCCTAGGGGCACGGGTGCTCACGGATACGACCTTAGTGGCCGGCAGTACGGGCGAGATGGTGCTGCATACGGAGCCTGCCGGTATGCCCGGTAGCGCGCGCCTCATGAAAGTGCGGCCACAGGCCTTGGTGCTGGCCACGGGTGCGGTCGAACGCTTCATGGCCTTCGTGGATAACGATCGACCCGGCGTGTTCTTACTCGGTGCCGCTGAGCGGTACCTGGCCCGCTATGGGGTTGCGGTCGGACAACGCATCGTGCTCTTCGCCAATCACGATCGGGTCTATGCCGCGGCCGCGCGGCTTGCGGCCGGTGGACTGCAGATTGTGGCGATCGTCGATACGCGCGTCAGCGGCGCAGTCGATGCGCAATCGCGCGAGATCGCGGCTGACTTTGCAGCGCGCGGAACGCTCTGCCTCGCGGGCCATGCCGTCTTTGCGGCGCTTGGCGGCGATGCCGTGACGGGGGCGCTGATTGGCCCGACCGACGGCTCCGCGGCAGCACAGACCGTTCGCTGCGATGCCATTGCCGTCAGTGGTGGTTGGGGACCGGCGATTCATGCCGCCGTACAAGAGGGCGGTCTTAAGCGCTACGACGAGACCGTCAGCGCTTTCGTCGCCCACGATGCGTCGCAGTGGCGCATCACGGCTGGTAGTGCCAACGGTGCGATGCAGTTGGGCGTGGTGCTCAAGCAAGGCGTCGAGGCGGGCGTTGCTGCGGCTAAACACGCAGGCCATCGTGGCCCTTTGGCGGCGGTTCCAGCGGCGAGCGGTGATCCGGCTCCACACCTTGAAGCCTACTGGCGGGCACCGGCCGACGAGCGGCAGGAAAAAAACCAATTCGTCGATCCGCAAAATGACGTTACGGTCGCGGATCTACGGGCTACCTTAGCGGAAGGGTTTATCGATATCGAGCATGTGAAGCGCTATACCGCCCTGGGCTTCGGCACGGATCAGGCCAAGCTGGGTGGGCAATTGGGCGCAGCCATTGTCGCTGAGTTGCGTGGGGAAACGGTGCCGGCTGTAGGGACGTCGCGCCTGCGTCCGCCCTTCCACCCGGTCACGCTCCGCTCCATCGCAGGTCACCGATTCGGGGCTTATCTGCGGCCTGCACGCGTGACGCCACTGCATGACTGGCACGTTGCCAACGGCGCGGTGATGGAGGCTATGGGTCTGTGGATGCGCCCACGGTTTTATCTCGCGAACGGCGGCAATCCAACGGACGCCGGAATTGTTGAAGCCGGTCGAGTGCGTACCAAAGGTGGCATCGTCGACGGCTCAACGCTCGGCAAGATTGAAGTGGCGGGCCCAGATGCCGCGGCGTTCTTGGATGCGATGTACCTGTCCAAGGCAAGCACCATCAAGGTCGGTCGTTCCAAGTACATGGTGAATCTGCGTGAGGATGGCATCGTGCTGGACGATGGCATTGTGCTGCGAATGGCCGAGGATCGATTCCTCGCCACCGTCAGTACGGGTCACGCCGACCATATGCTGTCGCACTTTGAGCATTATCGAGAAACCGAGTGGTCGGCCGCACGCATTACGCTCACCGATGTGACCGATGCTTGGGCGGTGATCGTCGTGGCGGGTCCCGAGAGCCGTGCGGTACTCACATCCGTGCTCGGCAGTCCATGGCACGATGCATTGGCCGGCCTGCGTCATATGGACGTTACCGCCGGGCAACACGAGGGCCATGACGTCACTGTGTTGCGAGCCAGTTTCTCCGGCGAGTTGGCGTTTGAGCTGCATTGCCGTCCCGTGCTCGCGGTGGGACTGTGGGAGGCCTTGGTCGGCGCCGGCCTCGCACCCTATGGCTTGGAGGCGCTCGATATCTTGCGTCTCGAGAAGGGTTATCTCGTGTCCTCCGAAATGGACGGACAAACCACACCCATTGATCTGGGTATGGGGAGTCTCGTGGCCTTGGGTAATCCCTGTGTCGGCCGCGCCTTGTTGGATCGCCCTGCGTTTCATGAATCGCATCGCGGTCGCTTGGTCGGGGTGCGCTCAACGGATGGCAAGAGTCCCTTCCTCGGTGGTGCACAACTGACCCAAGACGCGGTCAGCGCCGTGCCCGTGGGCTACATCACCTCGTCGGCCTACAGCCCAGCGCTCGGGGAATGGATCGGCTTAGCGCTGGTGGCGCGCGCTGTTCCTGAGGGCAACATGCTGTATGTGCGAGATCCATTACGCGGTGGTGATACGACGGTGAAAGTGGTCAGCCCCGTGCATTACGATCCGAAGTCCGAGCGAATGAAGTCATGACGTACGTTTGCCAGATCACGAGTCAACCTCCTGCGCGTGACGTGGAGTTTGTGGCGTTCAGTTTTCCGTTAACGGCGGGCTTGGCCTGTTTGCCCGTAGCGCCAGGCGGTGCTGCGCACGAGGGAGCGTTGCCGGTGTTGATGCACATCGCGCCGGGGCGCTGGTTTGCACCAGCGGCCTCAGACGCGATCCGGGCCCTCCTTGAGAGCCTGCAGGCTGAGGGTTCGCTGATTGACGTTGAGGGTAAGTGGCATCGTTTCGACCTCATCGGCGCTGGTGCCTCCGGTGTGCTCCGCGAGGCAATCGATATTGATGCGGTACTGAGCGGGCGGGACTGTGCTGGGTTGCAGATCTTTGATTGCCCCGCGATCGTGACGCGATGCCCCGGTGGGTATACGGTCTGGACACGGTCCAGCCATGCGCCGCATCTGCAGGCTCAATTCACACGGTTGGCGGAAGGCTGAGATGAGCACGTCGCTCAGAGTGCCCCGCCAAGCCTTGCTCGATGCGCTGCGCGCGTTTTCAATTGCAGGTCGTGAACTGTCCTTCAAAGCGGCCGCCGATGCCCTGTTTCTGACGCCATCGGCCATCAGTCACCGGATCCGAGATCTCGAGGAACACCTCGGGCAGCCGGTGTTTGTGCGTAAGACCAGGGCTGTGGAATTAACGGATGCCGGGCGTGCCTTGCTCGATGAAATCGATCCACTGCTGCTGTCCTTGGATGCAGCGCTCGATCGCGCCGGTAAGCGGGCGCGTCGGCGTGTCCTACGCATCGCGGCGCCGCCGTTTATCGCCACGGATTTGTTGCTGCCCAATATTGAAAGTTTTTATGGCATGCAGCGCAAGATCGACCTCGATATCAACAGCGCAACCGCGCGGCCGAGTTCGCACTCGCCGCAGGCGGACGTGTCGATCGTGATCGCTCCGGAACCGCCGCCCGATGTCATTGCCATGAAATTGCTCTCGCCGCGCTTCGTGGCCGCAACTTCATCCTCGCAGGCGAATGTGGCGCGGGAACTTGGGCCCCAAGTCTTTGAACAAATGCGGCGCATCGTCTACCGGCACCGTTCGGACTTATGGACCGAGTGGTTCAAGCTGAGTGGCATTCCGGCGCGTCGATCCGGTTCGATCATCCAGGTGGATACATTCCCCGCATCGATCGCGGCGGCCGAGCGTGGCCTAGGTGTTGCGTTGGTGCCGACATTTGTCTGTCAGCGACGCTTGCGCCCAGGGCGCGTTCAACGCATCTCGGACATCGAAGTGGAGTCCGGTGACAACTATTACCTCGTGTTTCGTACCGAGGATCGGGGACGGCCTGAGGTCCGCGCCTTCGTCAGTTGGGCATTGGCTGAATTGCGTCGCTGACCCTTCCGGGGGTTGAAATTCACGCGACACGGGCGCACTACGGGGACTTAAGCCGGCACTGGCGGGGCCTCTGATGGATCACATAATGCAGGCAGTGCCTGATCTCGCGTCAGTCGCGACGGCAAAGACCGCGAAAGTTGCCGCCGAAGTGGCACTCGTCCTGACCGCGTGTGGCATCGAATCGGTCACCCAAGTCGACACGGACCAGGTCTACCGGGTGCTGGTGTGGATGCCGGACTATGAGGCGGCTCGGCAGGCGCTCACGAGCTATCAGCACGAGAACCGTCCTGCAGCACCACCGCCGCCCGCCCGTCCATTGGCTCCGGGCGCGTTCCGCGCATCGGTGGCGTATTTGACGGCTGAATTTCTGGTGGCGGTGGCGGCGAGTCGTGCCTCATTCGGCCAGTCTTGGGTTGATCGCGGCATCCTCGAAGGCCCAGCTTTCCGCGCAGGCCAGTGGTGGCGACCCGTGACATCTCTCACGCTGCACGCGGATTTTTCTCATTTGCTGGCCAATTTGGGCTTTGGCGCGGTGTTCCTTGGACTGGCAGCGCGGATCTACGGGTGGGGTGTGGCGCTGCTGTTGATGCTCGTCGCGGCGGTGACGAGTGGTGCCATTGAGGCGTCCGGAATGCTGCCCGGTGCCAGTTCATTGGGGGCCTCGACGGCTGTATTTGCAGCGCTGGGGCTGTTGGCGCCGGTGCACTGGCCCCAACGAGGGCGGCTACAGCCCTGGATGGTGCGGGCGGCGACCTTTGGCGGAGCCGTGTCGCTATTGGGTCTGTTAGGCGCCGGTGACGCGCGTGTGGATGTCACCGCGCACGCGCTGGGATTCGGGTGCGGTGCGTTGCTTGGATGGCTGTTGCGGCACGCGCCAATCGCCGATCGTCCCATTCAACGGCTCAGTGCGCTGACCGCGGGTTTGGTCCTGCTTGCGGCCTGGGCTGCGGCGCTGGCCGTCTAAACGAACCCAAACCCTTCATTGATCGAGTGCGCGGACTGGTTCATAGTCGCCCGACCCGGGGGGGCCCGTGGTTGCTTAGGGGAGACGCACTAGAATGAGTTTCGATACCGCCAATACCTCAGCATCGGCCGCGACGGCCGACGCTCAAGACGCGACGCCCTGGGTGAACGCCCCGGACCTGCGGATCTTCGTGATCGTGCTGTTCTTTGTCTTTGGTGGTATCACCAGCCTTAACGATGTGATTATTCCGAAGCTGAAGGAGTTGTTCACGCTCTCCTACGCTCAGGCCATGTTGGTGCAGTCGGCCTTCTTTGCCGCGTACTTTGTGATTTCTTTGCCCGGCGCGGCCATCGTGCGGCGCTTCGGTTACATGCGCACCGCGACCATCGGCCTGTTGACGATGACGGTCGGCTGTTTGCTGTTCGTCCCGGCATCAGCGTCGGGGGCGTTCATCGTGTTCTTAGGCGCGCTCTTCGTCCTTGCTGCCGGTATCACCATTGTTCAGGTGGTGACGAATCCACTCATCAGTCTGCTCGGTCATCCACGCACCGCGCACAGTCGCCTGACTTTTGCGCAAGCTTTTAATTCGCTGGGTACGACCGTGTTCCCGTATGTCGGGTCGATTCTGATTTTGGGCAGTCTCTCCACCGTCGATCCGAAATCCCTGACGGGCGAGGCGCTCAAGGCCTATCGGGTCGCGGAAACACATACTGTGGTGACGACCTATGTGGGCCTTGCACTGGCGCTGGCACTGGTCGCGGCCGTCGTTTGGTTGCGCCGGAATCGCATTCAGGATCAGCACTCGCACGGCGGGAGCATCCTCAAAGCCTTCGAATTGTTGCGTCAGACCCGTTTCGGTTGGGGAGCGTTGTGCATCTTCCTGTACGTGGGCGCAGAGGTCGCGATTGGCTCGCTGCTCGTGAACTATTTAATGCAGTCCGACGTCTTGGGACTGTCGGCCGAAGCGGCCGGTAAGCACGTCCCCTACTATTGGGGTGGTGCGTTGATTGGTCGCTTTATCGGCTCGATCGCCTTGCGTTACATCTCGCCGGGGCAGGTCTTGGCCGCCGTTGCGGCCGGCGCCATTGGGCTCATTGCCTATTCCGCGAACAGCTTGGGCGCGACGGCCGCCTGGACCTTGCTCGCGGTTGGCCTGATGAACTCGATCATGTTCCCAACGATCTTCTCGCTGGCTTCAGAAGGCCTCGGCGTGCGAGCGGCCGAAGGATCAGGCGTGATCTGTGTCGCCATTGTCGGTGGTGCACTGATTCCGCCAGCGACGGGTGCCTTGGCGGATGCGCACGGGTTGGCCTTCGCCCTCGTGCTGCCCGCACTGTGCTACCTCGTGATCTTGGCTTATGGAATTTATGCGCGTCGCCCGGCGGCATGATCGGGGCGACTTCAACGTTTGGATGACTTGTTGACGGGACGAAGATGACTGACACGAAGAAGGATAGCGGCCCCACCGCCGAACACGCCCGGGCCGCGCTCGCGTATCACGAGTTTCCAACCCGTGGGAAACTCGCGGTGATGGCCACCAAGCCGTTGGTGAACCAGCACGACTTGTCGTTGGCTTATTCACCGGGAGTAGCCGCCGCGTCGATCGAAATTGCGCGCGATCCCTCGACGGCTGAGCGCTATACCGCACGCGGTAATCTGATTGGTGTCGTCACGAACGGCTCAGCCGTCTTAGGTCTCGGCAATATAGGCCCGTTGGCTGCAAAGCCCGTCATGGAAGGTAAAGCGGTCCTTTTCAAGAAGTTCGCCGGGATCGATGCGTTTGACATCGAATTGGCTGAGCAGGACCCCGATAAACTCGTTGAGATTATCGCCGCTCTCTCGCCGACCTTCGGCGGTATCAATCTGGAGGACATCAAAGCTCCAGAATGTTTCTACATCGAGCGCAAGCTGCGCGAGCGCCTTGATATCCCGGTCTTCCATGATGATCAGCACGGCACGGCGATCATCGTCGGCGCGGCATTCACCAATGGCGCGAAGGTCGTGGCCAAGGACATCTCGGCCATGAAGCTCGTCGTCTCCGGTGCCGGCGCGGCTGCTCTGGCTTGCGTAGAGCTCTTGGTTGATTTGGGTGTGGCCCGTGAGAACGTGTGGTTGACTGATCTCGCCGGAGTGGTCTACGAGGGCCGCACGGAGCTGATGGACGAGAAGAAGGCTCGCTTCGCTCAACGCACCGACGCGCGTACGCTGAGCGAGGTGATCGAGGGCGCTGACGCGTTCTTGGGCCTATCGGCCGGTGGGGTTTTGAAGCCCGAGATGCTGGCCAAAATGGCGCCGAATCCCCTAGTCTTTGCCTTGGCCAATCCAAATCCCGAGATCATGCCGGAGGAGGCGATCGCTGCACGACCGGATGCCATCATTGCGACGGGGCGCAGTGATTACGCCAATCAGGTCAACAACGTGCTGTGCTTCCCGTACATTTTTCGCGGTGCATTGGACGTGGGCGCGCGCACGATCACGCGCGAGATGGAAGTGGCTGCGGTGCGCGCGATCGCGGAACTCGCCTATCGCGAGCAGAGCGACGTGGTTGCGAACGCTTACGGCATTCGGACGGCGTCCTTCGGTCGGGACTATTTGATCCCGAAACCCTTTGATCCGCGCTTGATGACTTGCATCGCACCTGCGGTTGCGCAAGCGGCGATGGATTCCGGGGTGGCTCGGCACCCGATTACGGACTTTGAAGCGTATCGGCATCGCTTGCAGGAATTCGTGTACCAAAGCGAATCGCTGATGAAATCGCTTTTCGTCATTGCCCGCCGCATCGAGCACAGTCGCAAGCGCATTGCCTTTGCCGAAGGTGAAGACCGTCGGGTACTCCAGGCGGCTCAGATTCTGGTTGATGAGCAGATCGCCCGGCCGGTGCTGGTTGGCCGTACCGAGGTCATTCAGGCTCGTGTCACGCAGTTAGGTCTTAATTCCAACTTTCTCGACCGTGTCGACATTGTGGATACCAACCATGACCCGCGCTATCGCGACTATTGGCAGACTTACTTTAGTTTGATGAAGCGTGAAGGCGTGACCCAGCAGTACGCCAAAATCGAAATGCGTCGGCGCGGCACATTGATTGCCGCGATGATGCTGCGCAAGCGTGAAGTCGATGCCTTGATCTGTGGCACCCTGCCGAATACGCATCGGCATCTGCGCTACATCGATGCGGTAATCGGCAAGAAACCAGGCGTGCGTGCCTATGCGGCGATGAATGCGCTCATCCTGCCGGATCGACAGGTGTTCATCGTCGATACGCACGTGAACTACGATCCGACCGCCGAGGAGTTAGCTGAGATTACGGTGATGGCGGCGATTGAAATCCGCCGCTTCGGTATTGTGCCGAAAGTGGCCTTGTTGTCGCATTCCAATTTCGGCAGCAGTTCTGAGCCCTCGGCCTTGAAAATGCGTCAGGTGTTGGCGCTCGTCCAGGCACGTGACCCGAGCCTCGAAATTGATGGCGAAATGCATGGAGACAGCGCACTCGATGAATCCGTGCGCCGAGCCACCATGCCGGACTCCACCTTGTCTGGCAGCGCAAACCTGTTGGTCATGCCGAATATTGACGCGGCCAACATCGCTTACAACCTCTTGAAAACGGCGGCCGGCAACGGCGTGGCCATTGGACCCATTCTGCTTGGCTGTAACGGCTCAGCGCATATTTTGACGCCGTCCACGACGGTCCGTCGGATCGTCAATATCGCCACACTGGCGGTCGTTGAAGCGAACGCCGTCGTCGCGCTGTGAAGCGTTCGTGACCGGTTTTCACATCCGCTGACGGGTCAAGGCAAGCACAAAAGACCTCGGCCTAGGCTTGTTTCGGCTCGGGCTTTAGTATATAAAACCTACCGATTTAGTAGGTTTTATTCTCATGAAGCTGACGGCCCGCAGTGAATACGCCTTGCTCGCCCTGATCTACCTCGGGCGGCAGCCGGCTGACCTCTTGGTCTCGGCGGAGACTGTCGCGATCGCGCAAGGCATTCCGCCTAAGTTTCTCGAGCAGATTTTCCTGTCGCTGCGTCGCGCCAAGTACTTGCGCAGCACGAAAGGCCATCGTGGCGGTTATCAATTGGCGCGGCGACCGACCGAGATCAACCTTGCCGAGGTCGTGCGACTTTTTGATGGGGCGCTCGCGCCGACCGAGTCAGCCAGTCGCCATTTTTATGAGCCAACGCCGATCGAAAAGGAAGAGAAACTCCTCGATCTTTTCAAGGACATCCGCGATTGGGTCTCCGCCCGGATGGAAGCCACAACTCTGGCCGACATGTTATGAGCCTGCAACGAAGCGCCGATTTATTTAATAGACCGACACCACCCACGCGTCGTCGCGCGTCGGTGCTCTAACCACCCCGCATGCGCTGCGAGTCCCGCGGCGTGGGAGCTCTCGAATGGCCATTGATTCGGCACGGACCATCACAATTGTGGGGGGCGGCTTTTGTGGGGTCGTCGCGGCGATCCACGTGCTGCGCAGCCGCCAATCTCTACCCACTCGGCTGGTGTTGGTGGAGCGCTCGCCTGACATTGCGCGCGGTGCCACCTATGCGCGACGCCCGCATCCCTTTATCTTGAATGTGCCGGCCGCACGCATGTCGGCAACGCCTTCAGATCCGAACGAGTTTCTGGCCTTTGCCCAAACCCGACTCCCGGATGCGACCGCAGAGGACTTTCTGTCGCGCGAGTTGTACGGAGATTATCTCGAAGCCACGCTTCAGCAGGCGAGTCTGCTCGCGGGGTTAAACGGTATCCGGTTCGAACGACTGCACGACGAGGTCATTGATCTCGACGCTTGCGATAAGCCGACACGGTATCGGCTGACCTTAGCCTCCGGCGTCGTTCTGAATTCCGACGAGGTCGTCTTGGCCCTCGGTAATCCTCCGGCGGCGCCCCTGCCCATCGCTGATCGATCCGCCAACGCCTTGTCGGTGAATCCCTGGAATCCCGAACAGTGGTCGGCGAGTCAGGCTCCGATCTTCGTGCTGGGGTCTGGTTTGACCATGGTCGATACGGTCAGTGCGTTGAATGCCCGCTCATCCGACCGCGAAATCCACGTGTTGTCACGCCACGGCTTATTACCGCTGTCACAGACGGACGTGGGTCAGAGCTCACCACTCGACCCGGCGTTGGATGAGGCCTTGCGGCATGCGCCGTCGTTACGGGCGATCGTGCGGACCGTGACGGCGGTTGCCCGTCGCGTTGATGCAGAAGGTGGCGATTGGCGGGATGTCGTCATGCACGTGCGGCATGCAGTGCCCACGCTGTGGCGCCGACTGACCCTGATAGAACGGCAACGCTTTTTGCGTCATGTACGCCCCTATTGGGACGTGCATCGCCACCGCTTCCCCACGCCTGCGCGCGCCACCTTGGAGCGGCTGCAGGCCACCCGTCGTCTGACGATCCATGCCGGCTATCTCCGCCACGTAGAAGCAACGCTCGGCGGCATCCGCGTGCAGTGGCGGCCACGCGGTGCAACGACACTGCGCGAATTGCTGGTCGAACGGGTCTTCAACTGTACGGGACCTGATTACGATGTCACACGGTGCCAAGACCCACTCTGGGTGGCGTTGCGTGAGCGCGGTTATGCGAAGGCCGACGCGCTGCGTTTAGGCATTGAGACGGATGACCGTCTCGCACTGATCAATACCGCAGGTGTGGCGATGTCAGGCCTGTACTACGTCGGGCCGATGTTGCGTGCCACCTATTGGGAGGCTACCGCCGTCGCGGAATTGCGCGGGCACGCAGCTCGGCTGGCCGAGCGCTTATCGGCAGGCATCGCGCACTGAGACGGTAACTACAGGCGAGCCACAACCGATTTGACCGACCGTCGTATCGCTTGGGTTGTGTCTAACTGGCGCCCAGATCACCCCAAAAAAAGGGCGGGAACTGATCCCGCCCCGAGGGGGTTCACATCCATGCCACTCAATGACCTGAAGGGGATGCTACGGCCAGCCACTCGGCCTGACTACGAACGAATCGGTTCGGCCTCATAACAATCGAGTGTGGTGATTGATGTCGCGGTCTCGTCACCCGCCCACCGTCATGGGCGCGGTCAATGTCCGCTCAGGCGGTGTAAGATGGGACCTTCGAGTGCGCAGGCTTTGCCCCTTTCATGGGTGAACCACGGCGCACGACGAGGAGGGGTGCATGACGAAGACTACAGACGGCGCTGAACGGTCGGATGTCACGATCGATACCGGACGCCGCAATCTGCTCAAAGCCGGCGGCGGACTGGTGATTGGCTTTACCTGGCTGAGCGGCTCTAAAGCCCTCGCCTTCGCCAAACCGACCCCACAGCCGGGCGATGCCGCCATGGCCCGCGCGGACGGTAACCCCGCCTTTGCCCCCAATGCGTTTATCCGGATCGGCACGGACGGCAGCATTCGGCTCGTCATGCCCGAGGTTGAGATGGGCCAGGGCGCCTATACCGGCCAGGCCACGCTGATCGCTGAAGAGCTCGCCGTGGATTTGGATCAGGTCAAACTCGAGCACGCCCCACCGAGCGACGACCTGTACGGTCTGGAACTTCAAGGCTTCCAGAACACCGGCGGCTCAAACACGATCCGCGCCTGTTGGGATTTGTTGCGCCAAGCGGGCGCGGTCGCCCGCACGATGCTGGTGGGGGCTGCGGCAAAGCGTTGGGGCGTCCCAGCGGAACAATGTCGGGTCGAGCGCGGCGTGATTCATCACGACCTGTCGCGGCGCACCTTGTCGTTTGGCCAGGTGGCGAGCGATGCGGCGCGCCAGCCGGTACCGGCCAAGCCGGAGTTACTGTCGAAGACGTCCTATCGTCTGATCGGCAAATCACTGCGGCGCACCGATACACCCGCGAAGTCAGACGGGTCGGCGACCTTCGGTATCGATATTCGCGTGCCGGGGATGAAAGTCGCGGCGGTGCTCATGTCGCCGACGGTCGGTGGAAAAATTCTACACGTGGACGATCACCAGGCCCGCGCGATCAAGGGCGTGGTCGATGTGGTCGTGCTGGACGATGCGGTGGCCGTGACCGCCGGTGACTATTGGACGGCGAGCAAAGCGGCCGCTGCGCTACGCATCCGTTGGGACAAGGGCCCGAATGCCACACTGTCTACGCCCGCCGTGTTCGCTGAATTAGCCGACGCCTCGCGTCGTGGCACCGCGCTAGTGGGCAAGGACGTCGGTGCGGGGACGAAGGCCGGATCGAAGACCGTGGAGGCGACCTATCAGTCGCCGATGCTCGCACACGCCACGATGGAGCCACAAAATGCCGTGGTGTCGGTGCAGAAGGATCGGTGTGAGATCTGGATTGGTACGCAGGTCCCGACGCGCGTCGTCGCTGTGGCCGCGGCGGCGACCGGCTTGGCGCCCGAGAAAATCTCGGTCTATAACCAGTACATCGGCGGTGGCTTTGGGCGTCGGCTCGAGACGGACTCGGTGGAACAAGCGGTCGCGATTGCCAAGCGCGTGAGCTATCCGGTCAAAGTCATCTGGTCGCGGGAGCAGGACTTCGCGCGCGACTTTTTCAGACCGCCATATCACGATCATTTCGTGGCCACGCTCAACGCGAAGGGTGACCCCGTCACGTGGCACCATCGCGTGACCAGCGACACCGTGCTCGGGCGTTGGAGCCCGGCCGACATGCCGAAGGATGGGTTGGACCCCGACACCATCGATGGCGCCGCTGAGCCGCCCTATGCGATTCCGGCGCTCAAAGTGGAGTGGGTACAACATGACCTGCCGAAGGCCGTCAAAATCGGTTGGTGGCGCGGTGTTGGTGCCACGCACAACTTGTTCCCGGTTGAAAGCTTTATGGACGAGCTCGCTCACGCCGCAGGCGTCGATCCGCTGGCCTACCGGCGCAGTCTGCTGGCGCAAAACCCACGGGCGCGTGCCGTCTTGGATCTGGCGGCAGCGAAGTTTGGTTGGGACAAGGCACCGGCCAAGGTCGACGGCTTGCGCATCGGTCGTGGCGTTGCACTCGGCACATCGATGACCACCCTGATCTGCGCAATTGTTGAGGTGGGTGTGACCGCACAAGGTGATATCCGCATTCGCCGCGCGGTCACCGTCGCCGACTGCGGTCAGGTGGTGAACCCCAATACGATTGAGGCCCAATTACAGGGTGGACTCGTGTTCGGCTTGTCGGCGGCGCTCTGGGGTGAAGCGACCATCCAGAACGGCGCCATCGAGCAAAGTAATTTCCACGACTATCGCGTGTTGCGGATGCCGGAGACGCCGACGATCGAAGCTTATACGGTCCCCAGTGCTGAGTCCCCCACCGGGATCGGCGAGCCGCCCACCGCGATCGCGGCCCCGGCACTCGCGAACGCCGTGTTTGCGGCAACCGGTGTGCGCATCCGCAACCTGCCGATCGCCCGAACGTCGTTGGCTACGGGATCTGCAGCGCTTGGCCAGGTGGTGATCTGATATGCGCACACTGAAGTCTATCGTTCTGATCGTCTTGGTCGCGATCATCGGTTTTGTCAGCTATGCGTATCACCGCGATCGCCAGGCGACGCTCGAGCACGGCACGGTGGATGGTCCCTTGTTGCTCGCAGGGTCGGTCGTCGAGCGCGGCCGTTATCTGGCCGCCGCCGCGGATTGCAAGGCTTGCCACACGAGCCCGGGTGGTGCCGAGTATGCGGGCGGTGTCGCGTTTCAGCTGCCGTTTGGCACCATCTACTCAAGCAACCTGACCGCCGACCCAGAGACAGGCATCGGCGGATGGACGGACGACGAATTTGTGGCGGCCGTACGCAGTGGACGCGGACGTGGCGGCAAACATCTCTATCCCGCCCATCCCTACACCACCTACGCCGGTATGGCCCGCAATGACGTGCTGGCGATCAAAGCGTA
>CAIRLC010000031.1 GCA_903879335.1 uncultured Pseudomonadota bacterium | reverse complement strand
GGGTGGCAGTAGTGGTTCATCGCCCTGCACGTTCACGATCACCGCATCATCAGCCCAATGCCGTGATCGAGCGACTTCGGCCAAACGGTCAGTCCCCGATGGGTGATCCGCAGACGTCATGACCACGTCTGCACCAAAAGCCCGAGCGACTGAAGCGATACGATCATCGTCCGTGGCGATCAACACTTCAGACGCACCGGTATCCAAGGCCCGTCGCCAGACGTGTTCAACCATAGGACGCCCGGCAATCGGCAGGAGTGGTTTACCGGGTAGGCGCGTCGACGCGTAACGCGCCGGGATAACGATCCGGAAACTCACGGTGTATCCACAGCGTTCAGCGGGCGTCCCTGCTCCGGCAGCAACACCGGAATGCCATCATTGACTGGGTAGGCGACCGCGTCAACTTGGCAGATTAACTCGCCCGTCACGCGATCCGCCTCCAACCGCCCACAGCAGATCGGGCAAACCATCAGTTCGAGCAATTTTGCGTTCATGACGATCCTTTTTGATTGCGCACTAGGTCAACAATACGGTCGATCAACGCTAACCCGGCCACCGGCTCGGGCGCTGCGCTCACTTCAAGGTAGTACATGCCCGGTCGGGCAAACCCCAAACACTTCACCGCATCCTTTTCGGTCATGACCACCGGCAGACCATCAGCGAACTCGACATCACGCTCAGTGAGCTGCGCGTGGTCCGGCTTTGGATGCCTAATGACCTGCAATTGACCGGCTTCCAAGGTCCGGAAGAACCGCTCCGGGTCGCCGATGCCTGCGACGGCATGGACTCGTCGCCCCGCCCAGTCCGACAGTTGCAATCGCTCTGGCCCAAGCAAGGGTCGCAACTGAGTAGGGGCCAAACGAGAGCGTATCCCCGACACACCGGGTTCACCCTCACCATTCAAAATGACCGCCGCGACGCTGCTCAAACGGGCAATCGACTCACGGAGCGGACCTCGCGGCAGTCGATGACCATTACCAAATCCGCGCCGTGCATCGACGACCGCGATCTCAAGATCACGCGCTAGCCGGTAATGCTGCAGTCCGTCATCCGACAGAATCACGTCGACCGCAGGCGCCAATTGCACAGCGGCGGCCACTCGATCGCGGCCGATCACCACTCGCGCTTCGGTACGCCTAGCAATTAACACCGGCTCATCACCGACCCGGGCAGGATTAGAGCTCGCCATGACTTCCGTCGGCCCCGCATCAAGGCCGCCGTAGCCACGGCTCACCACTCCGACTCGCAGACCTCGAGCGGTGAGCGCATTGGCCAGCCACACAATGATGGGGGTTTTGCCGCTGCCGCCAACGGTGAGATTACCCACCACCACGACGGGGCGTCCGGGATGGATGGCCGGCGCAATATGGAGCCGGTAGGACCAGCGCCGCAGCGTCGATACCACCACAAAGAGCGCCTCTAGCGGCGCCAGCAGCCAACCACCACCACCACCACCGAACCAAATTCGCTCAAGGAAAGCGCGCATGATTAGGCGTTGAACTGCATCCGATGCAGTGCCGCATAAATACCGTCTTTGGCCAACAGTTCCGCGTGACTGCCCGTTTCGACTAAACGTCCCTCCTCCATGACGACAATTCGATCCGCATGCTCGATCGTGGAGAGTCGGTGCGCAATCACGAGCGTGGTGCGGTTCTGCATGAGCGTGGTCAGCGCTTCTTGGATCGTACGTTCGGACTCCGTGTCCAGCGCACTGGTGGCCTCATCGAGAATCAAGATCGGAGCATCTTTAAGCAGTGCGCGCGCGATCGCAATCCGTTGCCTTTGACCGCCCGAGAGCAACACGCCGCGATCCCCTACCGCCGTATCCAATCCGGCCGTGAGCTGCTCTGCAAACTCAAGCACGTGCGCTGCCCGTGCGGCCCGCTCAACCGCTTCCGGTGAAGCGCCCTCCGTGTTGAAAATGATGTTGTCACGGATTGATCCGTTGAGCAGTACCACGTCTTGACTCACGAGACTGACGTTACGCCGCAAGGCGCTTAAACCGAATTCACGAACGTCAACCCCATCGACTCGAACGGCGCCCTCAAGCACATCATAAAAACGCGCCACTAACCCCACGAGCGTTGATTTGCCACTGCCGGAGCGTCCCACGATGGCAACGGTTTGCCCGGCAGGCACGTCAAAGCTCACGCCATCGACGGCCGGGCTCTTGCCTGGATAGGCAAAGCGCACTGCATCAAACGACACCTGACCGACGGCGCGCGTCAACGCGCGCGTGCCCGTGTCCGGCTCCCCGGGTTCGTCAATCAACTCGAAGATGCTGCGGCCAGCGGCGATGCCCTGTTGCAGCGGTCCGAAGACGGCAACGAGGCGCTTCAGTGGCGCGGTCAGTAGCAACAAGGCGCCTAGGAATGACACGAAATCACCCACCGACAAGTGCTCATTGAGAACCTGCCTAATCGCCAGATACAACACGCCCGCCAAAGCGATGGACGCAATAAACTGCACAATCGGATTTGAGAGTGCGCGCGCGCGCATCAACTTCATGTTTTGGAAACGGTTGGATTCATTCACGACCTCGAAACTGGCCGCTTCGAAATCTTGTGCATTGAATACTTTAATCAGGCGCTGACCATCAATCGCTTCTTTAGCCACCCGGGTCACATCACTCATAGAGTTCTGTATGCGGGACGAATAGCGCCGGAACGCCTTATTGATGATCTGCAATAACCCGACGATCAACGGCGCAACGACGAGCGCGCCGCAGGTTAATCGCCAGTTCAGCCAAAAAAGCCACGACAGCAGGCCGACGATCGTCAATGAGTCACGCACAATCACCGTGATCGACTCGGTCGCTGCTTGGGCCACCAACTCTGTGTTGTAGGTGAGTTTTGAGAGCAGATCGGCCGAACTCACCCGGTCATAGTACGCGCAGGGTAAATCCAGATAGTGGCGGAATAATTCGCCACGTAATTTCTTGATGATCTGACGGCCTACCCATCCCGACCCATACTGCGACAGATATTCGCCAACACCGCGCACGGCGAATAGCACAATGATGCCTACGGGCACAAAGACCAAGGTGCCGCGATTCCGGTCAACAAATGCGCCGTCGAGAAAGTGCTTGACGAGATACGCATAACCCGTATCCACAGAGGCGAACATCGCCATCCCGAGTATCGCCAATAAAAACATCGGCCAGTGCGGCCAGATGTAGGCTCTCAGTCGCGCATAGACGAGCGTCGCGCTTTGTTCTTGAACGGCCATCTTAGCTCCCGGGCTGCAGGTTAACGGTCGCAATATTGACCTGAGCAAAACCGAGCTTGCCCGCGACATCCATCGCTGTGACGACGGCCTGATGAGTGGCGCGCGCATCGGCGCGAATCGTCAGCATGGCGCCAGCAGCGCCATCCCCGGCCACACGTTCTAAGGCCGAGCGCAGTGTCGTTGCGCGACTGTTGACTAGGGCCTGGCCGTTGACATGATAGGACCCATCCGCAGCGACCGTAATCGTCACCGCACTGTCGACCACATGGGTATCGACCCCGCTCGCGGCCGGCAACTGCAATCGCAGGTGTCCATCGCGCACAAAACTGGTCGACACCATAAAAAACATCACCAACAACAAGACGACATCAATGAGTGACGTCACGTTGATTTCCGGCTCCATATCGCGACGGCGCGAAAACTTCACGAAGGTGATCCGCCGCGTTCGCGCTCACCATCGATACGCGCAATGAGCCCGAGGGCGGCCTTTTCCATCTCAATCACAAGCCCGTCGACGTGACCCCGCAGGTAGCGATAGCCCATGAGTGACGGGATGGCGACTAACAAGCCACCGGCGGTCGACACCAAGGCTTGGCCAATACCACCCGACAGGGCCTTCGGGTCACCGATTCCGGTATGCGTGATGGCACTGAATGCACTGATGATACCCACCACCGTGCCGAGCAGACCAAGCAAAGGCGAGACGGCCGCAATAGAACCCAGCAGATTCAGATATCGCTCCAACTCGTGAGCGACGTGACGACCGGTATCCTCGACCGCCTCCTTCAACAATTCCCGGCTGCGGTGTTGATTGGCCAAAGCAGCCGCCACGATTCGACCCAGCGGTGAATCGCCTGCCGCAGACGCAATCGCGTCTCTCTGACCAGACTGCACGGTGGTCAACAAATCCGGCGGCAACACCTGGGAGGGTCGCAGCGCAAGCGAGCGTTCCACTAAAATCGTGACCGCCGCGATCGATAACATAAGGATCGGCCACATGACTGGACCGCCCGCCTTAAACAGTTCCCACATCGTTCGTCTACCCGCCCTAATCGCGCAAGTGCCTGATCATACTCGACCGACGGCTCCCGCGGGGGGTCGGACTTAGCCCGTCTCCAATCGGCCGGCCCGTAGAACGACCCGGCGATCTAGCCTCGCGGCGAGGCGCTCGTCGTGAGTCACGATCACGAGGCTCGAGCCAACCTCCTGATTGAGTTCCAGCATCAGGTCAAAGACTTGGCTCGCATTGGCGCCATCCAAATTGCCGGTGGGTTCGTCCGCCAGCACCAAGGCCGGACGCGTGACCAACGCACGAGCGACTGCCGCCCGCTGCCGTTCTCCGCCAGACAATTGCCCCGGTCGATGGCTCAGCCGGTCACGGAGCCCGACGCGCAGTAATAAATCCCGAGCTGCAGCCTCAGCCTCACGGACGGGCAAGCGTCGCACCAGCAAGGGCATTACAACGTTTTCGAGCGCCGAAAACTCGGGCAAGAGGTGATGGAATTGGTAGACGAAACCCACCGAACGGTTGCGTTGATGCCCTCGCTCCACGTCCGACAAGGCATTCATCGAGGCCCCCTCAACCCACACCTCGCCTGAACTCGGCAGGTCTAGACCACCGAGCAGTTGCAAAAGTGTGGTTTTGCCGGAGCCGGATGCCCCAACAATGGCGATGCGTTCGCCGCGTTGGACTTCGAAATCAAGACCGTCCAAGACGCGCAGCGTGTTATCGCCTTCGCGAAACTCTTTAACCAAACGGCGCGCCGATAGCACGGCTTCGGTAGGGTCAGTCATGTCGTAAGGCCTCAGCCGGCTGAGTCCGCGCAGCAGTGATGGCCGGCGGCAAGGTGGAAAGTATGGTCAGGAGGATGCCCGTGCCGCAGACCCGAACGGCGTCACCCACCGTGACGCGGGCGGGCAACTCATCCAGCAAGTAGATTCGTGGATCGACCAGTGTCGCGTGTAATAGCGACTCAAGAGCATGAACGATCGTCGCGAGATTCATCGCGATCGTAACACCCAAGAGCAATCCTAGCGCCGTACCGACTAGACCGATCACGCTACCTTGTAAAACAAAGGTGATCAGCAGCGTGCGAGGCGATACCCCCATTGTTCGTAGGATGGCGATATCCGAGCGCTTTTCGCGGACGAGCATCGTCAGCGTAGCGACGATATTGAAAGCCGCCACGGCCATCACCAATAGCAAAAGCACGAACATAATCGACTTCGTCGTGGCAATGGAACGGAAGAAATTGCCATGCTCACGCGTCCAATCGGATATGTAAAAGCCGCCGCCTAAATCGACCGCTACGCGGCGCACCACGGCCGCCGCCGCAAAAGGATCCTGCAGACGCAATCTCAACCCAGTCACACCGTCGCCCGTTTTAAAGAGATGCGCGGCATCCGCCTGCGCCACCAGCGCAACGTTGTGATCAAACTCGTATAAACCGGAATCGATCGTACCCAAGACCGTGAAACGGCGTAGCCGAGGCACGACCCCCGCCGGCGTCGCGACCCCTTGAGGCGCCGCGATGACGACCCGATCGCCCACCGTCGCGCCGAGATCCGTGGCCAAGGATTTGCCGAGCAACACCCCATAGCGCCCCGGGACGAGCGACTCCAATGTGGCGCCCCGAACATGACGGTCTAAGGTCGACACCGAACGCTCGGCCGCAGGGTCAATGCCACGAACCAATACGCCATTGACCGCCTTGCCGTGAGCCACTAGGGCACGCTCTTCGACATAGGGCGCAACCGCCATCACGCCGGGCTCAGCTCGAGCGGATTCGGCCAAGGACTGCCATTCAGAGATTGGACCGTTGAGCCCGGTGATGGTGGCGTGTGAAGCGACTGCGAGAATCCGATCTTTGAGTTCGGCCTCAAAGCCGTTCATGACGCCAAGAACGATCAGCAATACCGCCACACCAACGGCCACGCCCGCCATGCCGACGAGCGCGATGAACGAGACAAAACCATTCTCGCTCTTCGGTCGTAAATAACGCCGAGCCAACCGCCAAGCGAAAGGCATTTGAATACTCATTCGTATCGCAAAGCCTCGGCAGGCTGGGTGGCCGCCGCGCGTCGCGCCGGATAAATGGTTGCGGCGAGCGTCAACAAGAGCGCGGTGAGCGCGATTACCGCGACATCGCGTGGGTCAACCAGCGATGGAATGCTCGTGATGTAGTACACATTTGAATCGAAAATCTCAAAACCGAGCAGCCGCTGTAAGAAGCCTGCGACCTGATCCACGTGCGTGGCCAACGCCGTTCCAAGAGCGACGCCTAGGAATGCGCCGCCCCATCCAATGATGAGTCCTTGGCCCAAGAATATACGCACTACACCTTGCGGGGATAGCCCGAGGGTGCGCAGGATCGCGATATCGGTACGCTTGGCACGGACAACCATCACGAGCATCGCGACGATATTGAAGGCGGCCACTGCAACCACCAGAAAAAGGATGATCGCCATCATCGTCTTTTCAAGTCGCACCGCGCGGAAATAGCTGGCGTTTTCCTCCGTCCAATCGCGCGCCTTAAAACCAGGCCAACCGGCCGCTAAACGGCGAGCGCCCTCGGGGGCCGCATACAGATCGGCAAATCGTAAACGCAGCGAGGTCGCCCCGGAGACGCCCGCGAAGGCGGCGACATCACTGAGCGCGGCGATCGCCAAAGTCGCGTCATGTTCTTGCATGCCCGCCTCAAATAAACCGACGACATGGAACAAGCGCATGCGCGGTTCGAGCGCACCCTCCTCGTCAACCGTTGGCAGGAGTACCGTCACGTCCTCGCCCGGAACCACGTGCAACTGGAAGGCAAGCGCCCGCCCAAGGAATAGGAAGTTGTCCCCGGGCACCAGATCCTCAAGCCGGGAGCCGTTCAGTACAGCGGCCATGGCCGTCACGGACTCCTCACGACGCGCGTCCACGCCGCGCAGGGTCGCCGGTGCCATATCCTCGCCGTGGACAAAAAGGGCCTGCTGCTCGACGACCGGTGCCGCGCCGGAGATACCAGGCACTCGACGAGCCTGATCGGCGAACGTCGGCCCATCAAAAGCGGCTCCATCGGCCCGATATACCGTCGCGTGGCCAGACAATGACAGCAGGCGAATCCTGGATTCGGCCTCAAAACCGTTCATCACCGAGAGGATGGTGATCAGGGCAGCCACGCCCAGTGCCACGCCGACCAAGGACGCCCACGTGACAAACGAAACAAAGATGCCGGCTTCGCGGGAGCGCACGTAGCGTAAGGCGATGGCGAGTTCTAGAGGCTTGAACATGGGTGCGAATTAGACCACGCCGCACCCGCTCCCGCACCCCAAGTAAGCCCCGGCGGTTGCCTTAGCGCGCGCAGTCGGTATCCTCACGCGGCGCCGCCGGCACAAGCTCCGGAGGCTATCCCTTTTGCCAGCTGGAATTCTCCCTGTGACTACGGTTCTGGATCCTCAACTGCCCTCAGCCCGCGCCCGTACGATCCGTTGGGGCGAACTGTACGGCGCAGCCCGTGCTTTGGCCGTGGTGACGGCGGCAACCCGCCACCAAGGACCGGTGCTGATCGTGACGGCCACGGCCCGTGATGCGGATCGATTGGCCGAAGAACTGCGCTTCTTTGCCAACGATCGCCTCCCCGTAATGAGCCTGCCCGACTATGAGACGCTACCCTACGACGTCTTCTCGCCGCATCCGGACATCACCTCGCGCCGCCTCGCGACACTCGCCGCCCTACCGACCTTTGAGCGGGGCATCGTGGTGGTCGTGATCGATGCCTTGCTAATGCGACTGCCGCCGGCCAACTTCGTCGCGCAGCATACCCTCGTCCTCGAGGCCGGCCAGCGCATCGATCTTGAGGCCTTCAAAACCCGCCTAGCCGCCGCCGGCTATGCCGCTGTTTCCCAGGTCGTGGCGCCGGGTGAATTTGCGGTGCGGGGCTCGTTAATCGATCTGTTTCCGATGGGTACAGAACAACCGTACCGCATCGATCTTTTTGATACCGACGTCGAAAGTATCCGCACATTTGATACGGACTCGCAGCGCTCCCAAGACAAGCTCGAACGAATCCGCCTCTTGCCGGCCCGCGAATTTGCCCTCACGACGGACGCGATCAAGGATTTCCGCCGTCGATACCGACAACGCTTTGAAGGCGACGTGACGCGTTCAGCCGTCTACAAGAGCTTCAGCGAAGGCTTACCGACCGGCGGTATCGAATACTACCTACCGCTGTGTTTCGATCGACTGGAAACCCTGTTCGACCATTTCCAGGGCGAACTCCTCGTCGTTGACTTGTGCGGCATTGAGGCCACCGCCGCGCTCGCCATCAGCGACATCGTCGAGCGTCATGAACAGCGCCGCCATGACGTCGAGCGGCCCCTGCTCGACCCGAAGGAAGTGTTTCTAGAAGCCGACGAACTTGCAGCAGCCCTCGGAGGCCGACTCCGGGTTCGTCTCTCGGCCATGAAAGCCGAGCCTTTGGATGCCGAAGTCGCCGGCGAAGCGGTCCAGAATTTCGGCACCGAGCCGCCGCCGCCGCTGCGCATTGATCCACGACGGGAGGACGATGCTGGCGCCTTAGGTCTGTTCTTTAAGGCGTTCCCTGGTCGCGCATTGATGGTGGCCGAATCCGCTGGACGCCGTGAGGTCCTACTGGAATTTCTGCGCCGCCACGACCACTTCCCTAAAGCGGTGGCCGGCTGGTCGGAGTTCCTGGCCGGAGACGACAAGCTCGCCATCACGGTCAACCCGTCCGTCGGCGCACTACTGCTCTCGCAACCTGGCATCGCCCTCGTCACGGAGGAGCAATTGTATGGGGAGCGCGCTCGGCAAGAGCGTCGCCGCAAACGCGCCGAACGAGATCCCGAACAAATCCTGCGTGATCTGCGTGATCTCACCATTGGCGCGCCGGTGGTGCATGAGGAACACGGCGTCGGCCGTTATCAGGGGCTAAAGACCTTAGATATCGACGGAGCTCCATACGAGTTTTTGGTCATTGAATACCTCGGTGGCGACAAGTTATATGTGCCGGTCACCGCGTTGGGCCGTGTCAGCCGCTATACCGGCGCACCGGCGGACAGCGCGCCGCTGCACAAGCTGGGCGGAACGGAATGGACGAAAGCGCGCCGCAAGGCGGCGGAACGCATCCGAGATGTCGCGGCTGAACTGCTCGATATCTACGCGCGGCGCGCCGCGCGCGAAGGCACATCGCTCACCCCCGATGCGCACGAATATGCAGCCTTCGAAGCCACCTTTCCTTTTGAAGAAACACACGATCAACTCGAGGCTATCCGCGCGGTACTGAACGATTTGGCCGCACCTAAGCCGATGGATCGGGTTGTCTGTGGCGACGTCGGTTTTGGCAAGACGGAGGTGGCGATGCGCGCCACCTTCGCTGCGGTGCAAGCTGGCAAACAAGTCGCCGTGCTCGTACCCACGACCTTGCTCGCTCAACAGCATTACCAAAACTTCTCGGACCGCTTCGCCGATTGGCCTATCCGCGTCGAAAGTCTGTCGCGCTTCCGCTCTGCAAAAGAATCTAAGGCCGTCTTGGAAGGCCTCGCGAACGGCACCGTCGATGTCGTTGTGGCCACCCATCGTCTACTCCAGTCCGGTGTGAAGTTCGCTCGATTGGGCTTGACGATTATCGATGAAGAGCAGCGATTCGGGGTACGCGACAAAGAGAAATTAAAGGCCTTACGCGCTGATGTGGATGTGCTCACGCTGACCGCGACCCCGATACCCCGAACCCTGAACATGGCGATGGGCGGGCTGCGCGACCTCTCATTGATTACCACGCCTCCAGCAGAACGCTTGGCCGTGCAAACCTTTGTGCTGGAATGGAATGCGGCAACCATCCGTGAAGCCATGCTGCGAGAAATTCGCCGCGGTGGGCAGATCTACTTCCTACACAACACGGTTGAATCGATCGAACGGCGCGCTGCTGAGATTCGCACGCTCGTGCCGGAAGCTGAAATTCGTATCGGTCACGGTCAGATGCGTGAACGCGAACTTGAGCAGTTGATGCTCGATTTCTACCACCGTCGATTTAACGTGTTGATGTGCACAACCATCGTCGAAAGTGGTATCGACGTGCCTACAGCAAACACGATTATTATCGATCGCGCCGATCGCTTCGGACTTGCTCAATTGCATCAATTGCGGGGCCGCGTGGGTCGCTCGCACCATCGTGCTTTTGCCTACCTATTGGCCCCGCCGAAAGCGGCACTGACCGGCGATGCGGTGCGCCGACTGGAAGCCATTGAATCGCTGGAGGACCTAGGTGCCGGCTTCGCGCTCGCCACCCACGATCTTGAGATTCGTGGCGCGGGTGAATTGCTTGGCGATGAGCAGAGCGGTCAAATCTCCGAAGTCGGCTTTGCCATGTACATGGATATGCTCGACCGGGCCATCAAGTCATTGAAGGCAGGCAAGACACCCAACCTCGAGGCGCCGCTACACGCCGGTCCCGATGTGGATGTGCATGCGCCGGCATTGATTCCGGAAGAGTACATGCCCGACGTTCATTTACGCCTCGTGCTTTATAAGCGTATCGCGGCCGCCGAGGATGACACGGCGCTGAATGAACTCACCGGTGAAATGATTGACCGCTTCGGTGACTTACCAACGCCCATCGAGACCTTATTCAAGATTACGCGTCTCAAACTGGCGGCGGCACGGCTCGGCTTGTCCAGACTGGACATCGGTCCGGCCGGCGGACTGGTCGAGTTTGGTCCCGAGCACACAGTTGAGTTGGCTAATGTGCTGCGCCTGGTGCAACGTGAATCGACGATTTACCGTTTAGACGGGCCAAATAAGTTGCGTTTCATTCGCAAGGTCCCGGATGCCGCAGAACGAGTGAAACTCGGACATGCCCTGCTAGAGATGTTAGCGGCTCCCCTACCCACGCCGTCAGCACCTGCGGCAAAACCTGCGGCTTCGGCTAAACTCAAACGATGAACGACGCATTCAATCGCCGTGAAATCCTGACCGCGTTGCTGGCGACTCTCAGCGCTCCCTTGGCGTTTGCGGAGTCGCCCGCGCCGATCACTCCTCCGCCTCCGGGCAGCGCCCGGTATATCGTGGAACTACTCGCGTTCCATGCACCCGGTAGCGCTCCGAAGGCCTACCCCACCGTCGCAATTGGCGCCGCCCAAACACTGGCTGGCCGCGTGGAGCCCCTAGGGCCCGACCAGTTCCAGCTCGGCGCCGCGAAAGACGCCCTGACGAAGAAAGGCGGCTTCAAGATCCTCAACCATTTGGTCTGGGCGGCCATCGTTCCGCCCAACGGTCGCACCACCACGCATCTGGCTGATCTATTGAGCGATGACACCGGCCCGTTGACCGGTACGATCGCCGTACAGCGCAGTCAGTACTTATTCATGGGCATTGAGCTCGACTACACCTTGGGCGGACAAACCTACGGCTTGCGTGAAAAACGCCGCGTTAAATTCGGCGAGCGTCACTATTTCGATCATCCAGCCTTTGGCGTCATTGCTCAGATCACGCCATCCAAGGGTGCCCAAACCATCGACGCAGGCTAAAGCCCGGTTGCAGCTTCGAGGGCTGGCGTGTAGCGAGCCCCGGCAATAGGCACGGTCGCCAGTTCATCCTCAATGCGCTGCCACTGTGCTGCGGTCAGCTGGATGGTGGTGGAGGCGATATTTTCATCGAGCCGGTGCAACTTCGTTGTACCGGGGATCGGCACAATCCAAGGACGCTGCGCCAGCAGCCAAGCGAGCGCAATCTGCGCCGGTGTAGCCAGCAGGTCCTGGGCAATCGTACGCAGCACGTGGACCAAGCGTTGATTGTGTGCAATCGCCTCGGCTTGAAAGCGCGGTTGTGCCGCCCGAAACTCGCCTGCACCCACATCATTGAGGGACGTGATGGCGCCGGTCAAAAAGCCACGACCGAGCGGTGAATAAGGCACAAACCCTATACCCAACTCACCGCACGCAGCGAGGATACCGTTCGTTTCGACCTGACGCGTCCAGAGCGAATACTCGCTCTGCACCGCCGTGACGGGTTGCACCGCATGCGCACGCCGCAAGGTCGCCGCAGAGGGCTCACTCATCCCAAAATGCTTAACTTTCCCTTCCTGAATCAGGTCACCTACGGTGCCTGCCACCTCTTCGATCGGCACTGCCGGGTCGACACGATGTTGATAAAAAAGATCAATCGACTCGACGCCCAACCGTTGCAGTGACGCCTCACAGACGCGACGAATGCGCGCCGGATGCGAATCAGACCCACGGATCGCGCCACTCGCCGGATCAATGTCGAAGCCAAATTTCGTCGCGATCACCACGCGATCTCGAACCGGCGCGAGCGCCGCGCCCACGACCTCTTCATTGGTCCACGGGCCGTACACCTCGGCCGTGTCAAAGAAGGTCAAGCCTCGTTCGACCGACGCTCGAAGAAGGGCGATGCCCTCATCACGACTCAGCCGATGGGCATAGGCGTAATTGATACCCATACAGCCCAATCCCAGCGCAGAAACCTGCAGACCGGACGAACCGAGTGGTCGAGTGTGCATAATCTTCTAATCCTTAGTGCAGCCGTGCGTCCCGACGCGAGATCTTAATCGCCACCATCTAAGGTGAGATCAGGCCGCGCCTCACGCAAGCGCTCGGCGAGCGCATGCGCAGACTGCCAGCGTAGTGAAGTCTGTAACTCCGGCAGCGAAGCCGGTCCGATACCGCTTTTGCCGTGCAAGCGCGCGAGCCGTAAGGCTGAGACAGGCTCCGGACGAACCGTGAGCCCTTCCAACACCGCGAGGACTGAGGCCCGGTGATTACACAAGGGCAACATGTCGCAACCGGCAGCTAAGGCCAGGCGGCAACGTTCAACCGGACCACCAAAGGCAGCCGCGCCAGCCATACTGAGATCATCGGTAAACACCGCGCCACGAAAATCGGACTCGACCCGCAAGATGTCGTGAACCCAGCGGCGCGACAAACTGGCCGGTAAGGCATCAATCTGTTCAAAGACGACGTGGGCCATCATGACCGACGGCAATCCGTTGGGAATGAGACGCTGATACGGATAGAGGTCTCGATTGAGGTCCGCAAACTCACGCCGATCAATGGGCAAGGCGACATGCGAATCGAGCGCGACCGCCCCGTGGCCTGGGTAGTGTTTCGCGGTTGCTGCCATACCTGCTTCGCGCATTCCGCCGATCAATGCACCCGCCAATTCACTGACCACGGTCGCGCGCCGGTGGAGTGCACGATCACCGATCACTGAGCTCACGCCATAGTCGAGGTCTACGACGGGTGTAAAGGCCAAATCAATCGCCGTGGTGCGCAGTTCTGCGGCCAGCAACCAGCCCATTTCACGGGCGGCAAATAAACCCTGAGCCTTGTCGGCATCGTATTCATGGCCCAGTCGGCGCATCGACGGGATCAGTGTAAATCCAGGCCGGAAGCGCTGAACTCGGCCTCCCTCATGATCCACCGCCACCAAGAGTGGCGGCCGACGCAGGGCCCGAATTTCCGCGATCAGAACCGCCAATTGCTCCGGCGAGTCATAGTTACGCGTAAATAAGATCACGCCACCCACGAGCGGATGCTCGAGGACATCACGGTCATCGGGCAGCAATGACCTCCCCGCAATGTCCACCATCAGGCAGCCTAAGCTCATGCGTTTCTCTCGAATACAGCGATGGACTCCACATGGCCGGTGTGTGGGAACATATTCATGATGCCCGCCGAGCGCAGCGTGTAGCCGTGTTCCCGCACCAATATTCCCGCATCACGCGCAAGACTACCGGGATGGCAGGAGACGTAAACGATCCGACGCGCCTGCATCGCGGCAATCGTCGGGAGCATTTCAACGGATCCTGCCCGTGGCGGATCTAACAGGATGAGATCATATTTTTGCCGCGACCAAATCTCATCGGCCACCGGCTTAAATAAGTCCGCCACGGCAAAACGAACATTCTGAAGACCGTTGGCCTCGGCATTGGCCCGCGCTCGAGCCACCAGGCCTTCGTCTCCCTCTACACCCACCACCTCACCGGCGCGGCGCGCGAGCGGCAAAGTGAAGTTGCCAAGCCCGCAGTAGAGATCCAGTACCCGATCGGTGGGCTTCGGATCCAATAAATCGATCGCGTGACGGATCATCGTCCGATTGAGTTCGGCATTGACCTGCACAAAATCCAGCGGCTGAAATTCGAGACGAATATCAAATTCAGGGACGGTGTAATCCAGAGGTACGGCCATCGGATCAATCGGTGCCGCAGTATGGACGCCACCGGGCTGCAACCAGAACGACAGTCCGCGTTCCTGTCCGAAGGCGCGTAACTTCTCAACATCCTCGTCACTGGGTGTCTGCATGACGCGAACAACCAGTACCGTTGTCCGTTCACCGATCGCAAGCTCAATCTGCGGCACGTGCTCGGCGATTGATAAGGTGCTGATCAGCGTTCCGAGGGTATCGACCAAGGAGCCAATGGGCTCTGCCAACACGGCGCAGGTGCGCACATTGGCCAGCAATGGCGAGTGCCGCTCACGAAAACCGATGATCGCCCGGCCACTCTTCGGTAACACGCGCACGCCAAGACGAGCCTTACGCCGATATCCAAGCCATGGCCCATCGAGTGGATCAAGCCAATGCTGCGGAGTCACTTTGCCAATACGCTCGAGTTCGCTCTGCAGCTGAGCGTGCTTAGCTCTTAGCTGAGCCGCAGGCTCGAGATGTTGTAGGGCACAACCACCGCAGCGATCGTAATGCACGCAGGGAGCCGCGACGCGCTCCGCTGAAGCCACAACCACGGCCTCAAGTTCAGCATCGTCATGCTTGGAGCGCCGCTTATTACGGATGACCCGTACGGTCTCACCCGGTAAGGCACCGGCGACAAACATGGCCTTGCCGTTGTGTCGAGCGACACCGCGACCGTCATGCGACAAATCGACCACGTCCACTTCAAATGACGCTTTCATGCGCCCTCTCCCGTGGCCTTTTCGAGCACAGCAACGGCGACGATCAGACCCTGTTCATCGGTCAACGTAATATGTCCGGCCCCCGCACCGAGCTCGGCTGCGCGTTTAGCGCCACGCTCACTCCAGACCACATCCGGTCGGCCCCAAGCATTGGCAATCACGCCGCAATCGCGTACCCACATCCCGTGCGCGAATCCCGTCCCAAGCGCTTTAACAATGGCTTCCTTGGCGGCAAAGCGCTGGGCCAAGAAGCGGATGCGGCGAGGCTCTCGGTCCGGCAAGCGGTCGAACATCTCCACTTCGCGCGGCATGAGGATTCGTTCAACGAAATGTCGACCAAAGCGACGGTAGCTGGCCGCAATCCGATCGATGGCCACCAGATCTGTTCCGATCCCAAAGATCAACGTCGCGCCTCCACCATCAGTCGCTTCATCTCGCGAACCGCCGGATCAAGGCCGATAAAAATGGCTCGCGCGATGATCGCAAAACCAATATTGAGCTCAACAATCTCCGGGATCGCGGCGACCGGTTGCACGTTGTGGTAATCGAGACCATGGCCCGCGTTGACGACGAGCCCAAGCGCCTGGCCGGCGCTCGACGCCACCTTGATGCGCTCCAATTCAGCATCCCGCGCCACGCCTGTCGCTTCGGCATATGCGCCTGTGTGCAGCTCAATGACGGGGGCGCCGATGGCCGCTGCCGCTTCAATCTGTCGCAAATCCGGATCAATGAACAGCGATACGCGGCAGCCCGCCTCCCCAAGCCGCGCCACCGATTCGGCCAATCTGGACCCAGCGCCAAGCACGTCTAGGCCACCCTCGGTGGTGACTTCAGTCCGTTTCTCCGGCACCAGGCAGACGTCGGAGGGTTTGATCCGCTCAGCAATCGCGATCATCTCAGCCGTGGCGGCCATTTCCAGATTCATATGCGTCGTTAAGCTCATCGCGAAACGTTCCACGTCACGATCGACGATGTGACGGCGATCTTCACGCAGATGCAGCGTAATGCTGTCCGCGCCCGCCTGCTCAGCCACTAAGGCTGCAAGCAATGGATCGGGAAAGCGTGCGCGACGTGCCTGCCGAACGGTGGCCACGTGGTCGATATTTACGCCCAACGCAATCATCCGTGTGGAGTTTGCCTGTGTCATCGTCTCAACCCTCCGAGGTCATCGGCCGCGACTTCACGGCTCGAGCAACCCGTCTACTATTCAATTCGCGTCCATCCAGCACCGCCTCAATGACGGCACCCAAGAGGCGCCGAGCGACCTGAATCTGTCCCTCAGTGGACAGATCCTCAGACGCCAGCGCGAGCAGGTCAGCACCATCCACCGCATGCGCCGTCCCTGGAGCCGCGACAGCGAGTACGCCTCGCGCTGGGTCCACCCGATAGTACCGCCCCGCCGCTACCACGTCGCCATCGGCCAAACAGTGGGCGTAGTCGATACCAAAACCTAACGCGTCTAAGAAGCGTTTCTCAAACAAACGCAGCACCTGGCGCTCTGTCGATGCGCCGGTCAATTGGGTCAGCGCGACGGCATAGGTTTCAAAAATCTCCGGATGCGGATCTTCACGGCCCAATAACTTCAAAATGAGCTCATTCAAATAGAATCCGCTCATCAGACAGGCCGGCGCCACTGCCGAAACGACGTCCGGGGCCTCAGCGGCCACCAAGGTGCCGCCGTCACCGGAGCCTTGCCATGTCAAGACGATGGGGACAAACGGTCGCAGTACAGAGGCGAGCCCGCTGCCGGGTCGACGAACGCCTTTAGCAAATAAGGCAATCCGACCATAGTCACGGGTAAAGAACTCAATGATCCGGCTCGAATCTCGCCAATCGCGCTGGTGCAGCAAAAACGCGGGTTGCAGATCGACTCGGCGTCCACGAGCCTGCGCCATCTCAGCCTTCGTAGCCGTCGTAGCCGAAGGCCCGCAGCGCGTTCGCGCTGTCAGCCCAGTTGTCCTTCACCTTGACCCAGAGAATGAGATGGGTACGACGGCCGAACATCCCGTTCAAGTCATAACGGGCGGCACGACCCACTTCCTTCAGCAAGGAGCCTTTCTCACCGATCACGATCGCCTTCTGACCTTCACGCTCAACCCAAATCACCGCATGGATCTCGAGGCGCCCATCTTCGGTATCCGCCATCTGCTCAATTTCAACTGTGAGCCCGTAAGGGATCTCCTGCTGTAGACGCAAGGTCAATTTCTCGCGAATGATCTCAGCAGTGCGGAATTTTTCCGAGCGATCGGTCAATTGCTCAGTCGGGAACATCAACGGCGCTTCAGGAAGATACTTTGCCAAAACGTCCGGAAGAGCCTGCAAATTATCTTGCTTCAGGGCCGAGATCGGGATGACATCCACGAACGGATGCAAGGCCGAAATATCCGCGATGTAGGGCAACAATCGTTCGCGCGGCTGCGCCCGATCGACTTTGTTAACGACCAATACGGTTGGCAAATCAAGATTCTTGATGCGTTGTAAGACGTTCTCGTCCTCTTCGGTGAAGCGCAATGCCTCCACGACGAAGACCACAAGGTCTGCATCCGCCAGGGTCGAGGCTGCCGTGCGGTTCATTACGGAGTTAAGCATGCGCTTGCCACCGAGGTGCAGCCCCGGCGTATCGACCAGTGCGATCTGATAATTCGGACGATTCAACAAGCCCAAAATTCGATGGCGCGTGGTTTGGGGCTTGGGTGAGACGATTGAAAGCTTTTGCTCCAGCAAGGCATTCAACAAAGTCGACTTGCCCACGTTCGGGCGACCAACGAGGGCCACAAAACCCGAGCGGTGCGATGCGTCAGTCATTCACAGTTTCCTTTGCCAACGCCGCCAACATTTGCTCGGCAGCCAGCTGTTCAGCACGGCGTCGGCTAGAGCCGACGCCGTGCGTTTCAATGTCCGATTGCGCGATACGGCATAACACCGTAAACGTGCGGGCATGAGGCTCACCTCGGACCGATTCTTCAATGTATTCGGGCAAGCCCAAGGAGCGCCCCTGCAGCCATTCCTGCAAACGTGTCTTGGGATCTTTGTCTGGCGGAGAATTCTGGATGGCCTGAATCCGCGCACTCCACAGTCGCTCAATGACCTCGCGCGCCGCGGCGATTCCTCCGTCTAGATAGATGAAGCCCAGCACTGCTTCGAAGGCATCACCCATGATCGATGGACGCCTAAAGCCGCCAGAGCGCAATTCGCCAGAACCGAGTCGTAACCGTTCACCAATGCCAACGGCCTTGCCAACTTCAGCGAGCACTTCGCCGCTCACCAATGCCGCGCGAAATCGAGTCAGATCGCCTTCGTCCGATCGTGAAAAATCACGATACAAGAGGTCTGCCATCACAAAGGACAGCACTGCATCGCCGAGAAACTCGAGCCTTTCGTTATCTACGCCGGTCGAGGAACGATGCGTGAGTGCCCGCTCAAGCAGTGACTTATCTACCGCTCGATAGCCTACCGCGCGCAACAGCCACTCGGCGTCATTGCCTGGCGCCACTTTCACTAACGACCCGCTCCGTTCACCGTGACCATCTTATGAAAGTGGACCACAAAACCGACGTTGCCTAGAAACGGCGCCACGGCATCGTAATCGACTGCAGCCGTCAATTGACCGTTTGTGCGCGTGATATCGACGTCACTGGCGGAGATCGTGTGCACGTCAGCAACTCCGAAGCCCCGCTCTAGGACCGCTCTTACACTGGCTTCACTGGCGCTATCGCTCGCCGCCACCGAATCAAGGATGTGCGCGACACCCTGGTATTCCAAATAAATGGGAACCAGTCGGCCGCCGATGACCACAAGGAAACCAAACACGAACAGCACCAGCACAGCCGATATCAGACTGATACCCTGAGCTCGCGTGAATTGCGGTCTACGCATCGCGCCGCCTCAATGTACAGCCATGCCAAGACGCCGCCACCGCGGTATGAAATGCGTCCCGAAGCTGGCCCAGACGCGAACCGCCCGACCGACTAAATTTTCCTCAGGCACGAAACCGAGCTCGGCAAATCGGCTATCAGCACTGTTATCGCGATTATCGCCCATGAAGAAGTAATGCCCCGGCGGGACGTAGAACACGCCGGTTGGCGCCAAGGTTGCGTCTTGCGAGAGCTGCGCGGGGACGGTCGGATCGACCGGACACTCCGCCAGATCGCGAGATTCACTGCACTTGCGATAAAGTCGCTGCGGCTCAACCGGGCAATACATCATGCGATGGTCGCCAGCGTCGAGATGTTCAATGCCGTGATGGAAGTTTTTGTAGCACTCGTCTTCGACAAAGGGCCCGGAATCACGGGTCACCATCTCGACGCCGTTAATCCAAACTGCATCACCTTTGACTTCGATCTTATCGCCTGGCAAGCCGATGAGACGCTTGATGTAATTCACCGAGGGATCACTCGGCTTGTGAAAGACGATGACATCTCCTCGCTGGGGGCTGCCCGTCTCGAGCACTTTAACGTTCAACACCGGCAGGCGCAGACCGTAGCTGTACTTGCTGACGAAAATGAAATCGCCGTCTAACAAGGTCGGCATCATCGAATCGGACGGAATACGAAAGGGCTCAAACACAAAGGAGCGGATCACCAAGACAAAGATGATGACCGGGAAAAATGACTTCGCATAGTCCACCGCCACCGGCATCGGCGCACCAGCGGGCCTCTTTGCACCTCCGGTCAGCCAATCGACGGCAAGGATCACCCCAGAAATGACCGCCAGCACGACCAGTGCTAGCGAGAAGTCATAGATCAAGCCCATCGAGCTCATAGGTTGTCCTTACTTGTTACCGAGCTGAAGTACCGCCAGGAATGCTTCCTGCGGAATCTCGACCGAACCCACTTGTTTCATGCGCTTCTTACCCTCTTTTTGCTTCTCGAGGAGCTTGCGCTTACGACTGATATCACCGCCATAGCACTTCGCCAACACGTTCTTGCGCATGGCCTTGACGGTGGCGCGGGCCACGACCTGGCTACCGATCGCGGCTTGAATCGCGACCTCGAACATCTGTCGAGGGATGAGTTCTTGCATCTTGTCGACGAGGTCACGACCGCGGTGGTAGGCGGTGTCGCGATGCACGATGAGGCTCAAGGCATCCACTCGATCGCCATTGATTAAGACGTCAAGCCGCACCAGGTTGGCGGCTTGGAACCGGTTGAACTCATAGTCAAACGACGCGTAACCGCGGCTGGTGCTCTTCAGGCGATCAAAAAAGTCGAGTACAACGTCAGCCAACGGCAATTCGTACTGCAGGGAGACCTGGTTGCCGACATAGATCATCTTCTTCTGCACGCCACGCTTTTCAGTGCAGAGCTGCAAGACACCGCCAACATGTTCTGGTGGTACGAGAATATTGGCCGTGATGATCGGCTCGCGCATTTCCTCGACCCGATCCAAGGGTGGGAGCTTCGATGGGTTATCCACGTTATGGACTTCACCATCGGTCGTGACCACTTCGTAGACCACGGTCGGAGCGCTGGTGACGAGGTCTAGGTTGTACTCTCGCTCCAATCGCTCCTGCACGATCTCCATGTGCAGCAGACCGAGAAAGCCGATACGGAATCCGAATCCTAAGGCGGTTGACACCTCAGGCTCGTACTGCAACGCAGAGTCGTTGAGCCGCAGCTTCTGCAACGCATCGCGGAACTGCTCGTAATCATCCGTCGACACCGGAAAAAGTCCGGCAAACACGCGTGGTTGCACCTTCTTGAATCCAGGCAACGCCTCTTTGCACTGCTGCGATTCCAGGGTGATGGTATCGCCCACTGGGGCGCCGTCGATTTCCTTGATTCCGGCGATGATGAATCCGACCTCTCCGGCCGCCAACTCCTCGCCGTCAACCCGCTTGGGGGTAAAGCGCCCCAAGCGAGCGCACTCGTGGGCACGACCCGTCGACCACACGCGAATTTTCTGACCCCTTTTGAGGGTTCCGTTCATGACGCGGACCAAGGACACCACGCCAACGTAATTGTCGAACCAAGAATCGATGATCAGCGCCTGCAAGGGTGCATTTGGATCGCCCTTTGGCTCCGGAATTCGTTCGATGATCGCTTCCAGGAGCTGATCAACGTTCTGTCCGGTCTTCGCTGAAACGCCAACGGCATCCGTCGCGTCGATCCCGATGATTTCTTCGATCTCGACAGAGACGCGACCGATATCGGCAGACGGCAGATCGATTTTGTTAATGACCGGCAACACTTCGAGCCCTTGATCGAGCGCCGTGTAGCAGTTCGCCACCGATTGGGCTTCAACGCCCTGCGCCGCATCAACGACCAGAAGGGCGCCTTCACACGCCGCCAGTGACCGTGACACCTCATAGGAGAAGTCAACATGCCCTGGGGTATCGATGAAGTTGAGCTGATAATCGACACCATTCTTGGCGATATAGCGCAAGGTGACGCACTGCGCCTTGATGGTGATGCCGCGCTCGCGCTCGAGATCCATCGAGTCGAGCACCTGCTCCTGCATCTCGCGTTGTTGCAGGCCGCCACACATCTGGATGAGCCGATCGGCGAGCGTACTCTTGCCGTGGTCGACATGGGCGATGATCGAGAAATTGCGAATGTTCGGCATGCGGAGCGTCGGGTCCTGCCGGCGCCACAGGAGGCCGGTTTAAACAAAGGATTATAGCAGCCTCCGCCGCTTAGACCTGTGCCGAACCGGGTCGACAGAGGCGTTCAAGCGCGTCGATGTCCAAATGCCCGAAACAGACCGTCTCTCCGCCAAAGTCCACCAAGGGCACTTTCAGACCATAACGCCGAGTCAGGGTCGGGTCCGAATCCACGTCGATCAGGTCCAGCGGGATCCCGCGCAGCTGTGCCCAAGGCGCTAATTGTTCGAGCAACTCGTCGCACAACGGACACTCTTCACGACTGTAGACGGTTAGACGTCTCACCGGTGATGTGCGCCATGGGGCACGGGACGACCTAAGGTACTGCGGGCAGGCCCCAGGGGGGCTATCGGGGCGGTCTGACGCAGGTCGACGCGATCAGTGCCTGCCTGCACCACGGAAGCGGCTAAAAACTCCACCGTCGCTGCCGGCACTTCGCCCACGGCAGTCACCTGGTGGCCAGCCACTAAGCGCGAATAGGCATAGGCCAAACCGAACTTACCGGCACCCTCCACCGCCTGCCGCGGCGGTGCCGGGAGCTCTTCTATAAAAACCGAGACGCTCGCCAGCCCGTCGGTGATCAGCAAGTGGGTCGCCGGCGACCCCGTACCTGGCAATCGCTCGATTGAGCGTGAACGGATTCGATATCCGGGCGGTAGACGGCTCAAGGTCCATTCATCCGCGTGACCGGTCGCCTCACGACCCTCCGGATGCTCCCGGACGACCGCATACCGGGCGGTATCAATCGACGGGTGGAAGGCGCTATCGGGAATCGCGGCGCCGAGCTCCAATGAGGTGAAGACCACTTGCTCCAGCACGCGGCCCGCCGAATCCGTCAAGTCGGTGCGCAACGGGATGTGCGTCACCTCATCAATCCACAGCCGATAGCCGAACCGATAGCCATCTCGTGACTGCACCGACACCACCCGCGCGGGTCGCCCGATCACGCGAGCCATACCGGCGAACTCGACCTGATAATGCTCCTCGACGTCCGCCTCGAAGGTCGGTAACGAACCGAGCAGCGAACCGGCTGAAGGCGCTGTTTCCATCAGAACCAAACCTTGGTCGGGCAGGATGACCTGCATCTGATCATCCTGACGTAGCACCTCTCGGCGAGCTCGACCAAGACCGACCAAGCGCTCCGCCACATGGCCATCGCGGACTCGATGCAGGATGCGTAATTTCTCCACCGGGCCGTTACCCAGATGAAGAAATTCACCGGCATAGGACTGCGCCGCTAAAGCCTCCGTCATGTCCGCCAGCCAACGGCGCGCCTCGACCTCTGCTCGGGCATTTTGGGCCACGGCAAAGGCACCGACTAACACCATCAGGCGCGCAACCCGCAACATCATGGCTGTGCCGCGTCCTCAGGGGCAGAGTCCGCCACCAAGTGGATCAGTGCATCTCGTCCACCCAATGAGCCACTCATGCGGGCGTGCGAGGCCACGTAATTGGCCAATGTGGCCCCGCTGATTGGTCTGAGTTGCGCGGGTGCCGCAGCCGGCGTGACATAACTGGCGGGTTCCGCCGTATTACTCAGGACCACATCCATCGACGCCGGTGCGACAGTCGCTGCCGTGGGCAAGACGGTCGCGGTTTGACTGGATCTGGCCTCAATGTCCCGTGGACCATGCGCCAACACGAGCACAGCCAACGCACCCACAGCGGCCGCAAGACCGAATCCCAATACCGGCCTGACGGCCGCGAAAGCCATTCGGCGACGTGGAGCCACGCTCGGCGTCGGCAGTGGCTCTGCCGCGACTGCCGCGCTGATCCGACTTGCAAAACTGACTGAGGGCCGTGCGGTATCGCCGCGCAGTACCTCCCCCATCAGTCGATACCGCGTCAAGCGGGCGGCCAACTCAGGCTCGCGCTCAATGCGCCGCAGCAACAACGCGGTTTCTTCCGGCGGAAGCTCACCATCCACCAGCGCTGACAACTGTTCGTGCAACAGATCGCTCATAACCACCCCATGGATGCACGACGCATCGCGCGTGGAATCACCGAAACAGAGGCGTACATGTCAAACATCCTCGCGGCCCAGGCCGCCTGCGAATATGGGTCGCAATCGCCGATCAATCGCCTCACGCGCACGGAAGATCCGAGACCGCACGGTACCGACCGGGCAATCCATCGAAGCGGCTATTTCTTCGTAGGACAAGCCATCAATCTCGCGCAAGACGATTGCCGTCCGTAATTCTTCGGGCAGGTCCGCCATCGCGTGGTTGACCGTTTCACGAATTTCCTCGGTCAGCGCCAACTGTTCCGGCGTCTCACCATCGGTCAGCCGAGCCTCAAGATCGCCTTGCTCGGGATCTTGCACATCAATGCCAAAATTAACGGGTCTGCGTTTGCTCGCCACGAGTGCGTTCTTCGCCGTATTGATCGCGATTCGGTAAATCCAGGTGTAAAAAGCGCTGTCGCCTCGAAACGACCCGATTGCCCGAAAGGCTTTGATGAAAGCCTCCTGAGCCACGTCCTCAGCTTCCATGGGGTCACGGATATAGCGCAGAACTAGCTTCAGGACCTTCTGCTGGTACCGCAGTACCAACACGTCGAACGCCGATCGCTCGCCCCGTTGCACCCGTTCGACTAGCGCAAGATCACTCTGTTCTTGGGTCAAGTCTCAGGCTCCCGGGACGCCGGGCGGTCGTCCTCCGCCTGATGGACAGCGTCGACGGAAGAAAGTTCAGTGGCACGAGTCAGAACGTCGGCCAGACGTTCGAAAGCGGCCGTCGGCGAAGCGGCTCGGCGCAGACACAAATCATAAATTTCCGGGTCCGGCAACTCGAGAAAGGCTTCAAAGGCCGCCTGCTCCGCCGCCGGCGCCGAAGGCCAGCGCTCGCTTAAATAGCGCGTCAGCAGGACATCGAGTTCCCGCATACCCCGCCGGCAGCGCCACTTAAGGCGATTCTGGACGGGGTCACCGGCCATCGTCAGACCGTTCGCGACACGAGCAGTTTCTTGATCTCGGCAATCGCTTTGCCGGGAGCCAGATCCTTCGGGCAGGCCTCGACGCAGTTCATGATCGTGTGGCAGCGATAGAGTCGGAACGAATCCTCGATGAAATCGAGTCGCTCACCGGTCGCTTCGTCACGCGAATCAATGATCCATCGATACGCGGCCATCAATGCAGCAGGGCCCAGGTAACGCTCAGGGTTCCACCAGTAACTGGGGCAACTGGTCGAACAGCAGGCGCACAAAATGCAGGCCGAGGGCCGATCGATCTTTTCTTGGTCTTCCTTACTCTGCAACCGCTCGCTGTCCGGCGGCGCTGGCGTGCGGGTCTGCAGCCAGGGCTGAACAGCCGCGTACTGCGCGTAGAAATTGGTCAAGTCCGGCACGAGATCTTTCACGACCGGCATATGCGGCAGCGGGAAGATATTGACGTCGCCTTTCACTTCAGTGATCGACTTCGTGCAAGCCAACGTGTTCTTGCCATCGATATTCATCGCGCAACTGCCGCAAATTCCCTCACGGCAGGAACGGCGGAAGGTCAGCGTCGGATCCAGCTCGCTTTTGATCTTGATCAGCGCGTCCAAGACCATCGGACCACAGCGATCAGTATCAACTTCATACCGATCAACCCGGGGCTTTTGGCCTGAATCCGGATCGAAGCGGTAAATTTTGAATTTCTTAATCCGGCCCGCTCCAGCGGCGGCGGGGAACTCACGTCCCGGCACCTCGTTGTAGCGTGAATTGGCTGGCAGTGTGAAATCGGCCATGCGTATATCTCGCTCGGGTTCAGTAAGTCCGCGCCTTGGGCGGGATCGGTTCAACGTCGTTGGTCAGCGTGGTCATGTGGACCGGCCGGTAATCCAACCGCACCGAGCCATCGCTATTGACCCACGCCAGCGTGTGTTTCTGCCACTCCACGTCATCCCGATTCGGGAAGTCTTCGTGGGCGTGCGCACCGCGACTCTCTGTCCGGTTCGCGGCCGATCGAATGGTGGCCGTGGCCTGCAAGAGCAGATTCTCAAGCTCCATCGTCTCGATCAGATCGGTATTCCAGATCAACGAACGATCCTGAATCCCAACGTCCGCGAACGAGGTGAACGTCGAGGCGAGTTTTTCACAGCCCTCGTTCAGCGTCTTGGTCGTGCGGAACACGGCCGCATCCGATTGCATGATCTTCTGCATCTCAAGACGAATCTCAGCCGTCGGGCGGGACCCGCTGGCATGCCGCAGACGATCCAGGCGCGCGATGATCGGCTCGCTCGAATCCTTCGCCAGCGGCGCGTGCGCGGTGCCGGGCTTGACCACCTCCGCAGCTCGACGGGCAGCGGCGCGACCAAAGACCACCAAGTCGAGCAGGGAATTCGACCCGAGGCGATTTGCGCCGTGGACCGACACACAGGCAGCCTCACCAACGGCGAAGAGTCCGGGCACGACGCTGTCCGGATTGCCGTCCTTCAAGGTCACGACCTCACCGTAGACGTTGGTCGGCACGCCACCCATGTTGTAATGGACCGTTGGCAACACCGGAATCGGCGACTTCGTGACATCCACACCCGCAAAAATACGGGCGGTTTCGGCGATACCTGGCAAACGCTCATGGATCACGGCAGGACCCAAGTGTTCCAAATGCAAGTGGATGTGGTCGCCGTGCTCGCCCACACCTCGCCCTTCACGAATTTCAACCGTCATCGAGCGCGAGACAACGTCGCGGCTGGCTAAATCTTTCGCGTTCGGGGCGTAGCGCTCCATAAAACGCTCGCCGCGCGAATTCGTCAGATAGCCGCCTTCGCCACGTGAGCCCTCGGTGATGAGACACCCGGAGCCATAAATACCGGTCGGATGGAATTGCACGAACTCCATATCCTGCAGCGGCAAGCCCGCGCGGGCCGCCATACCGCCACCGTCACCGGTGCAGGTGTGCGCCGATGTGCATGAGAAGTAGGCGCGGCCATAGCCGCCCGTCGCAAGAATGACGGCATGAGCGCGATAACGATGCAACTCACCGGTCGCTAAATCCAGCGCGATAACGCCGCGGCAGGCGCCATCTTCCATGATCAGATCGATCGCGAAATATTCGATAAAGAAGGTTGCGTCATGCTTCAACGACTGTTGGTAGAGCGTGTGCAACATCGCGTGACCCGTACGATCGGCGGCCGCGCAAGTGCGCTGAGCAATGCCCTTACCGTATTCCGTGGTCATGCCGCCGAAAGGCCGCTGGTAGATGCGGCCATCTTCGGTGCGCGAGAACGGGACGCCGTAATGCTCGAGTTCAATGACCGCGCTCGGCGCTTCCTTCGTCATGTACTCAATCGCGTCCTGATCGCCTAACCAATCCGAGCCCTTGATCGTGTCGTAGAAGTGGTAGCGCCAGTTATCGCCATCACCCATGTTGCCGAGGGCTGCCGAAATGCCACCCTGCGCCGCCACCGTGTGACTGCGGGTCGGAAACACCTTGGAGATCGCGGCTACTTTAAGACCGGACTCGGCCAAGCCGAAGGTCGCACGAAGCCCTGCACCACCCGCACCCACGACGATCACGTCATAGGTGTGGTCGATAAATTGATAACCGCTCATGACGCGCTCCCAAGCGCTACTTTGAGCACCGAGAGCACGGCGTATGCCGCTAGCACCCAGTGCAGGAACTGCGTTACGAGGAGCGCAGCCAATTTCTTAGCCTTCGACGGCACGTAGTCTTCAATCACGACCGATATGCCGGCTGCTGAATGGTGCGCAACCGTGATGAGGAACAGTGCGGTGAGCACCGCATTCGTCGGTCGTGCCAGTGCAGCGTGCAGCGTATCGTAGTGGTAATTCGGCAAGGTCAGCAGCCGAACCACGAACCATGGCCCGAGAAAGGCCAGCGCGATCGACGTGACTTTCTGCATCCACCAGTGGTGAGTGCCGCTGTGGCCGCCGAGGCCCAGTACCGTTCCGAGTGGGGACTTGGACTTCAAAACTAGGCCCTCAACAAAAAATAGCCCAGACGCATAGCGCACTGAGCACGGTCATCACGATCACTGCGACGAGCGCGCTGCGACGCGCCTCAGCCCGTTCGAAGCCGTAGCCGGCATCCCATCGCAGATGTCTCAGGCCAGTCGTGAAGTGGTAGCAAAAACCGATGGCCGCTGCCGCAAAGATCACTTTGCCGACGACGTTATCCAAAAGGCCCGCGACCCATGCGTAGCACTCGGGACCTGATGCCAGCGCCCCTAAACAGGCGACCACCGCCACGAAGGCCAAGGACAGCGCGAGACCGGAGATCCGATGGCCACCGGACAACAACATCGTGTATTCGAGTTTGTACACCTGCAGATGCGGTGACAGGGGCCGTTCACGTTTATTCATTCGGGCATATCCTTCGGCGCTAGCCCCGGGAGATTACCCGGACCGTCAGCGCGGTTTGGGGATTAGAAGTCTATACAACGACCGGCACGTTCCCAGTCACCGAACCGCGTCGGCTCGGGCCCGGATCGACCACCGACCTCGCGCTTGGCAGGATCCGCTAGGACGCCGGAATTTGCGCCAAGACTCGTTTTCGCCCCTGCGCTGACCTCGTCGGCGTCGGCGATAGACGGTAATGGCAACACAGGTATCGTCATGCCTGTATTGTGCCACAGGCAACGCACTGCAACAATTACACAAGTTATTGATTGAGTTGTCCTATACAGCGGCGCCGGACCATTCCGGTTTCTTTTGGCCGATCATTCCAAAGCACCCCAAATGAATAATCCCGCCCTTCCAGCCCCGCCGATCGGATCGGTGTCCACCGTAGTGGCCGTCGGCCGAGATGCCCGCATCTTTTTGAATGGCCAGTGCACCCAGAACATTCTCACCCTCGCGGACTCGAGCACCGCCCGCGCCGCGTTTCTCACCCCGCAGGGTCGCGTGATTGCGCTCGCCCTGGCGAGAGCCGTGGGCGAATCCGTGCGACTCGTGTTGCCGACCGACCTTGCCGAGGCGCTCCGGTCGCATCTTGGCAAGTATGTGCTCCGCTCCAAAGTACAGTTGGCGATCGAAACTCCGGATGCGGCGGACTTGACTGGCGCGCAAGCGGCATTGGGTCTGACCTCTGCGCAGACTTGGGCTTTGGCGAAGATTCAGGCCGGCGAACCAACCGTGACGGCACTGACGAGCGGCAGCTGGATTCCGCAGATGCTTAATCTAGACCTCTTGGATGCGATCAGTTTCCAAAAAGGCTGTTACACCGGCCAAGAGATCGTGGCGCGCACCCAACACCTCGGGCGCATCAAGCGGCGCATGTTCCGTTATCGGGTCGCGGGTGCGCCCCCTGCCTGCCTCGACGCCTTACTCCATGAGGCTGTCAAAGTCGGTGAGGTGGTGGACGCCGCAACTGACGGCGACTACTCGGAGTGCCTCGCGGTGACGGCCCTGGATTGCCGTGACCGCGAGCTGTTCTTAGCGGACGGTCGACGCTGCGTCCCAGCGCCGCTGCCCTACGCCATCGGCGACTGATCGCCTTTAGACTTCCGGCTTCATTTGCGGGAACAAAAGAACGTCCCGAATAGACGGTGAATTGGTGTACAGCATCACCAAGCGATCAATGCCGATCCCAAGGCCCGCAGTGGGCGGCAATCCGTACTCAAGCGCGCGCACATAGTCGGCGTCGAAGTACATCGCTTCCTCGTCGCCGGCATCCTTGCGCTCAACTTGCGCGCGGAACCGCGCAGCCTGATCTTCCGCATCATTGAGCTCAGAAAAGCCGTTCGCCAACTCCCTCCCGCCAACGAAAAACTCGAAGCGGTCGGTAATGAACGGATCGCCATCGTTACAGCGGGACAGCGGCGATACTTCGGTCGGATAGGCATACACGAAGGTCGGCTGCACTAAGGTGAGCTCGCCGGTCTTATCAAAAATCTCAATCTGCAACTTGCCCGCACCATCACCAGGCAAATACGTCACACCCAATTCATCGAGCAGCGAGCGCAAGTACGGCACGTCGCGCAGACGCGAACGATCGAGCGACGGGTTGCACTCCATGATGATGTCCTCAACGGACACCCGGCGGAACGGTCCCGCTAGGCTGATGGTTGTCCCCTGATAGACCACCTGTCGCTCACCCAAGACCGCATCAGCAAGTCCCGTGAACAGACGTTCCACGAGATCCATCAGGTCGTGGTAGTCAGCGTAGGCCCAATACAACTCGAGCATCGTGAACTCTGGGTTATGCCGCGTCGACAGCCCTTCGTTACGGAAGTTGCGATTGATCTCGTAGACCCGCTCGAATCCACCCACCACCAGTCGCTTTAAATACAGTTCCGGCGCAATGCGCAGATACATGTCGATATCTAAAGCGTTGTGGTGAGTCACGAAAGGACGCGCGACCGCACCGCCAGGTATCGGCTGCATCATCGGAGTCTCGACTTCCATAAAATTGGACGCATCGAGAAAACTACGAATAAAACGCACAATTTGCGTTCGCGCCTGGAAAGTCTTGCGGCTCTCCGAATTCACGATGAGGTCCACATATCGCATGCGATAACGGGCCTCGGTATCCGTAAGCCCATGCCACTTATCCGGCAACGGACGCAGTGACTTGGTCAGCAAGCGCAACTCATCGGCCTTGATTGACAACTCGCCCGTACGAGTCCGCATCAACTGACCGGTCGCCGCGACGATATCGCCGACATCCCAAGTCTTAAATGCCTCATACGGATCGCCGAGCGTATTGGCCTGCAGATACAACTGAATTTCGCCTGAGCCATCGACTAGGCGGACAAAGCTCGACTTGCCCATATCGCGCTTGGCGAGCATGCGCCCGGCTACCCGCACGCGGGTCGGGTGTGCATCAAGCCACGCGGAATCGCGCTCAGCGAAGGTGGTCTGCAAATCACCCGCTTGCGCATCACGACGAAAATCGTTCGGGAAGGCAATGCCCGCCTCACGTATCGCGGCCAGCTTTTGACGGCGTTCAGCAATCAGCTTGTTATCATCCGCCGGCGGTGCGGCAGTCTCGTTGGCGGTCATTATCAAAGCCCCTGCTTCAGACTGGCTTCCATGAAGGGATCAAGGCCACCGTCCAAGACGGCAGTCGTATTGCCGATTTCAACGTTGGTGCGCAGATCCTTGATACGTGCCTGATCCAGCACGTACGAACGAATCTGGTTACCCCAGGAGACATCGGACTTAGAGTCTTCGAGCACTTTGGCGGCTGCGTTGCGCTTGTTGAACTCAAGCTCATAGAGCTTAGCCTTCAACATCTTCATCGCTGCAGATCGGTTCTTGTGCTGGCTTCGCTCGCTTTGGCAGGCCACAACGATGCCGGTTGGAACGTGTTTGATGCGGATTGCAGATTCCGTCTTATTGACGTGCTGGCCACCTGCACCGCTCGAGCGATAGGTGTCGACCTCAAGATCCGCCGGATTAACGTCAATGTTGATGTCGTCGTTCACCTCAGGCGATACGAACACAGAAGCAAAGGACGTGTGCCGCCGGTTGCCAGAATCGAAAGGAGATTTACGCACCAGGCGATGCACACCCGTTTCGGTCCGCAACCAGCCGTACGCGAAATTACCGTCGATTTTCAGCGAGACGCCCTTGATGCCAGCGACTTCGCCGTCGCTTTGATCAAGAATCTCGTAATGGAAGCCATGCTGATCCGCCCACTTGCAGTACATCCGCAGCAGCATGGAGGCCCAATCTTGCGCCTCGGTGCCACCGGCACCGGCTTGGATGTCCAAGAAGGCGTTGCTGGGGTCCATCTGGCCGGGGAACATGCGCTGGAACTCGAAATCCTTAACGTCCCGCTCTAACAGATTCGCGTCACCCTCGACACCCTGAATGGCTGACACCTCGCCTTCCATCTCGGCAAGCTCTAACAGTTCAAGTGAACCTAGGACGCTGTCGCGGACTCGATCAAGGCGAGTGGTGATGGCCTCTAGTTGGGAGCGTTCCTTCCCCAGGGCCTGCGCCTTGTCTGGGCTATCCCAGATCTTGGGATCTTCAAGTTCCCGGCTTACTTCCGCCAACCGCTCGCTCTTGCGATCGTACTCAAAGATACCCCCTTAAGGAGTCGAGGCGTTCCCCGAGATCCTTCAGTTGGCGACGAATGGGGCCCGAGAGTTGGGAAATATCGACGGTCATGTACGGCTCGATACAGAAATTCAAGCCGCGAATCATAGCATGCGGGTCGTCTCGATCGGTTCGACGTGGTCGATCACGAGCTGAGGACGTCGCAGCCCCTGCCAGTCATTGACGTCAAGCCGGTAGACCACCCGTACCGTCGAATCGCGCTCTGGAGTAAATGCGCCGGGCTTCGCAATCCAACCAAAGGAAATCGCTTCAATCGGGGCCGTCCGCGGACCGCCCGCGAGCGTCATCTTGAGATGACGCTCCTTCAAGATCTTCACATCTCGGACGCGGAACTCACCATCGAATTGCGGCTCTGGAAAGCCCGAGCCAAAGGGTCCTGCCGCCCTTAATCGGTCGGCCGTGGCCACGCTGAGATCATCAGGATCCAATTCGCCGTCGGTCATGATGGCGCCATCCAAGATCCCAGGCTCCGCCCGGCGCGCCACTTCAGCCTCAAACGCCACCGCGAATGGTTTCACTTGCTCAGGACGCAGCGAAAGGCCTGCCGCCATCGCATGGCCGCCAAAGCGCTCAATCAAGCCCGGATTCGCGGTCGCCACGGCCTCCAGCGCATCCCGCACGTGGATACCGGCGACGGATCGTGCTGAACCGCGCAGCAGGCCATCCTCGGCCGGCGCAAATACAACGACCGGCCGATAGATGACGTCCTTCACTCGCCCGGCCACCAGCCCCACAACACCCTGGTGCCACTCAGCGTCATAAAGCGTGAGCGCCGCGGGTGCCTTGACCCCAGGCGACGCCAACTGCAGCCGCTGGACGATCCCCATCGCCTCATCCTGCGTCTTGCCTTCGATCTGACGTCGTTTGCGGTTGATCGCATCGAGTTCTTCGGCGAGGCGCTGTGCCTCGGCAAGGTCATCGGCCAACAGGCATTCGATGCCAATCCGCATGTCCTCCAAGCGCCCTGCCGCATTCAAGCGCGGGCCGATCGTAAAGCCCATGTCCGACGGCGTCGCGTTCACCAGAGGCCGACCGGCCACTGCGGCAAGCGCCTGTATGCCGGCGACGCATCGCCCTTCCCGAATCCGACGCAGCCCCTGCTCGACCAAAATGCGGTTGTTCCGGTCCAGCGGCACCACGTCGGCCACGGTCCCGAGCGCAACCAGATCCAAGTACTGCGCGATCAGTCCCGTCGACTGGCCGAGATGGCGCGCGAGCGCCGTCAACACATAAAAGGCAACACCGACACCGGCGAGCGCTCGGCTGCTGAAGCCGCTCCCCGCGAGATTCGGATTCACGATCACGTTGGCATTCGGCAATGCAGCCGCCGGTAGGTGATGATCGGTGACCAACACATCGATGCCCGCCGCGCGCACGAGGTCGATGCCCTCCAGGCTGGACACGCCATTATCAACGGTGATGATCAGCGTCGGTTTGCGCTCAATCGCCAGGGCTGCGATACCCGCCGTTAAGCCATAACCGAACTTCGCGCGGTCCGGAACAATGTAGCTGACCGACGCGTATCCCAATGCCCGCAAGCCACGCACGACCAATGCGGTTGCCGTCGCGCCATCCGCATCGTAATCGCCGACCACGAGCATGTGCCCGTGCTCACTCATGTGCCGCGCCATCAGCGCCGCACCCGCCTCTACAGACTCCAGCGTCGAGATCCGCGCCAGATGTTGAAGTCCGTAGTCCTGCACCTCGGTGACGCTCTTGACGCCACGCGCGGCGTAAATGCGGGCCAGCAACGGGTCAATCTCACCTTGAAAATCAACCTCGGGCACAGGCCTTCGGCGTATCGGTCGACTCATCCCAGTTGCTCCCACCACGGCCTGACGCGGCGCCAGAATCGCAACCATTGACCGCTCTCCATGCGAAAAATACGTGTGCCCATATGCAGATCCACCGACCGGATCTCGCCGTCATGGAGACGTGCTCGTAAGGGCGCGGCCCAGTGCGCATCGGCGTCTACAAACCCGCGACCGGCAGTCAGCAGTTCACTGACCGACCACACGTCTAAGGCTGATGAGGGCTCGCTCGACGCCCCGCTGGCCGCGCGCAATATCGGATCGTCCGCCAGTAAACGCGGCGACTGCGCCCCGACAATCACCCGGGCATCCCCGTGTCCCCACGGATGGAGTGCCTGCACCGAGCGGCCATCCCGCCCGGTGAGCGACCGACCATGGAGCCAGAGCTCAAACTCACCACCCAGTCGGGCCAGTCGACGCGCATCCGCGCCACGCGCGAAACCCTCAGCAAGATCGCGCCCGGCCAAACGCGCCGGATCCTGCGTCTCCACGCTCAAAACGCCCTGGATCCCGAGCAGGATCAGGTCGCCAACCGCCAAGAATTCAAATTCCGGGTCGCTAAAATCCCGGGCCAGTGCCACCGCTACCGACTGCGCAGTCGGCCCGTCCAAAGGCACTGGACCTGCGGCATGGTGGTGCACGGTCGTCATACCGGCCACCAGATGCAGGGGACTCAGGATGAACCAAGACTTCCCCTCAACGCTCGCGCCAGCGCGTTCGGCCATCAGGCGTGCGACCGCCGCTGTCCGCCCCGACACCGTGCAACCCAAGCGCTCGAGCGCCCAATGACGCCAATCCACGGTCGCTACACGGGACGACGCGCGCGCCATCAGGCCTTCGAGGATGGGTAGACGCGGCAAATTCGCCACCGCACCGGATTGCGGCGGGACTAAGTCGGTGACGGCGACGTTGAGGTGGTACATGAATGCGGTATCGTATCGGGATGAGGTTTGCACAAGAAACAATGCCTGGCGTCAAACTCGTCACCCGCTACGGCGAGGACGGTTTGTGGATCGGCTCAGAACACTACGCCACGAGCGTGATCATCACCCCCGAGCAAGTCGTGCCATGGTCCGCGCGCAGCGTGGCGGACCTTAGCACGAACGACCTAGACGTCGTTCTGGCACTGAAGCCGGAGCTTGTGCTCTTGGCGACCGGGGCGCGGCAGCAATTCCCAGCACCGGCGCTGCTGTACCACGCCATGGCGCGACGGGTCGGCATTGAGGTGATGGACTTGGGGGGAGCCGCGCGAACCTACAACGTCTTGGTGGGCGACGGCCGACCCGTGGTGCTCGCCGCCCTGCTCGGTTGAATGAGATTTACCGCCGCGGTAGATATTTGAGCGGATCGACGGGTTTGCCTTGCGATCGAATCTCAAAATACAACATGGGCGCGACGCCTGGACCCTCGCCCATGCGCGCAATGGGTTGGCCCTCACGCACGGTATCGCCTTCGTGCACCAGAATCTCCCGGTTATAGCCATAGGCCGATAACCAAGTCTCGTCATGCTTCACGATGACCAATAACCCGTACGCGCGCAATCCAGACCCGGTGTAGACCACCCGTCCGGCCGCGGCGGCGCGAATCTCGGCATTCGCTTGGCCGCCCAAGCGTAAGCCGACGCCACCCAAGGGCTGGGAGACGCTACCGAGCACCGGGCCCTCAGTCGGCCACGTCCAATGCGGCGTGGCGCTCGGCGGCGACTCGGCAATCGCCGTAGGCTCCGCTCGACTGGTGACTGGCGGGACCTCACCGGCGGGCGACTGCAAGACTAATTTTTGACCGATGTAGATTCGATAGTCGGTGCCGATGCCGTTCCAACGAGCCACTTCCCGATAATCGAGTCCGCGTCGAAAGCTGATCGAATACAAAGTATCGCCGGCTTGGACGACATAGGCTGCCTCCTCGCTCCCACCACTGAGGGGACGTACCGGCGCTGAGGTGCAGGCACCCAAGCAGAGCGCAAGCCACACCAGCAGCGTCGCCATTGGCTGCCGAATCATCGGGGTCACGCGATCCCCGCCAGCAAGGGCACAAAACTCACGATCCCAAGACGCTCGCGAATCAGGTTGTCGTCGCGCCGCGTAATCCGTAATAAGTCCTGCGCTCCATCGGGCCCCACCGGGATGACGAGCCGCCCCCCACGAGGAGACAGTTGATAGAGCAAGGCCTCGGGTACCGTTGGTGGCGCCGCCGCGACGATAATCCCGTCGAAGGGGCCATAAGCCTTCCAACCGGCAAAGCCATCGCCATGTCGCAGTCGGACGTTCGTCAAGCCAAACTCGGTTAGTCGCTCGCGAGTGCGCTCGAGGATGGGCAAGACGCGCTCGATACTGAACAACTGCGACACCAGCGGCGCTAAGACGGTGGTCTGGTAGCCACAGCCGGTACCCACTTCAAGCACGTTGCGCAATTCAACGCCGGCGGTCAGGGCTTCGGTCATTCGGGCAACCACATAGGGTTGAGAGATGGTCTGGCCGTAGCCGATCGGCAGTGAGGTGTCCTCATAGGCGCGCGTGGCCAAGGCCTCATCCACAAACAAATGACGCGGTACCGAGCGAATACGCTCCAAGACCCGCTCGTCGCGGATGCCCTGATCCCGTAAACGCTGGATCAGCCGCTCCCGCGTTCTTGCCGAGGTGAACCCGATACCGGCCGATCGCGAATCAGACATCGTCAGGCGACAACCAAGCTTCAAGGCGCGGCAGCGCCGTATGCCGCGTCAGATCGAACTGCAAGGGTGTGACCGAAACATAGCCGTGATCAACGGCGTGAAAGTCCGTCCCGGGACCTGCGTCTTGACCGGCGCCTGGCGCACCCACCCAATACACTGGGCGCCCGCGCGGATCACGACCGTGCACCACCGGTTGCGCGCGGTGGCGGACGCCGAGGCGGGTCACGCGGGTGCCTTGTATGGACTCATAGGGCAAATTCGGGACATTGACGTTCAGCAAACTCACAGACTGCAGCGGCGTCGCGATGAGTCGTTCCACCAGTTCGCAAGCCACGCGCCCTGCCGTTTCAAAGTGGCGCTTGGGCTCACCATCATGGACCAAGGAGATGGCGACACTCGGCAGGCCTAAAAATCGGCCTTCCATCGCTGCCGCAACCGTTCCGGAATAGAGCACGTCATCGCCGAGGTTAGCGCCGTCATTGATCCCGGAGACCACGAGATGATGCTCATCCTCAAATAAGCCCGATAGCGCCAAATGCACGCAATCAGTCGGCGTGCCGTTGATCGCATAGCGACGATCGTCCTGCTCTACGACCCGGATCGGGGTTTCGATCGTCAACGAGTTTGACGCCGCGGACCGATTGCGGTCCGGAGCGACCACAGTCAGGCGCCCGAGCCCGGCCAAGGCGGCCTCGAGTGCGCGCAAGCCATCCGCGCGCCAACCGTCATCATTGCTAAGGAGAATATTCATACGGGATTGCCCGCCACTATACTGGAACGACCGACCGGGTTGCGAACGGGCCCACGCGCCATGAGCCACGACGACAAAGACCACGACAACGCGTTCCGCACCGCGGTGGCGGACGTGCGTCCTTTGCCACCCCACCCTACGCCACCCGCAGAACCCAGACCAAGTCCCCGCGCCCGTTTTCGTCGCATGGATGACGAACAGGCGCTCTTGGAGAGCCTCGAACTGGCGCCAGGCGACTGGATGGTAGAAACCGGTGACGAATTACTCTTTCGTCGCGGCGGCGTCCCAGCCCGATTGCTCGAACGCCTGCGCCGTGGCGAGTTCGCGGTCGAAGACGAAATCGACTTACACGGCTTAACAGCGCTCATGGCCCGCGATGCCCTGCGGGCGTTCCTGCACGAAGCCTTGGGACGCCGATTGCACTGTGTTCGGGTGGTGCACGGCAAGGGCTTACGCTCGGGTCCGCGTGGTCCGGTGCTGAAGCACGCGGTCAACGTCTGGTTAAGGAAGGTGGACGCCGTGATCGCATTCGCCTCCGCACCGCGCCGCGATGGCGGCACGGGCGCCGTCTACGTCTTACTCAGCGACCGCTAGTACGACGCGCGAGCACCTGCATCAGCGTGGTGCGGGTTTCCTCATTGAGCCAATCGCGTACGAAAGCAGCGGTGATAGCCGCACGCTCAGCTCCAACGGCCGTTGCGAGGAGGCGCACCAAGTCAGCCCGAACCAGTCTGCGCGTGGTGTCGTACGCGTGTTTCGGCAGCGCAACTACACCCCGCAACCAACTCAGGGCCCGCTCCTCCAAGGCGTGAGGCTCGACGAGCTCATCCACGAGGCCCATGGTGTGGGCCTCCCCTGCACTGAGCATCACGCCACTGGTCAGCATGCTTCCTGCGTGGCGTTGTCCGACCATTCGGACTAAAACTTGATGAATCAGCGGGCCCGGACAGAGTCCAACGGCCACCTCATTGAGGCCGATAAGGGCGTCCGTGGCGATCATGATGCGTCGATCACAGTGCAAGGCGAGCACGGCGCCGCCGGCGGGACTGTGGCCATTGATGGCGGCAACGACCGGCACCGTCGATGCTGCGAGCGCATACAGACAATCTAAAAAGGCGCCGAGAAATTGGCTCAGCCCGTCGGCATCCGCCGCCAAGAGCGCGCGCAGGTCTAAGCCCGCACTGAAACGATGGCCAGAACCCGTGAGGATCAGGCCTCGCGCCCCGTCGCTCGGGGCCGCGCTGACGGCCGTAGCGATCGCCTGCAAGAGCGACTGATCCAAGGCGTTGACGGGCGCACGATCCAGTCTGAGTACGCGGATATCCGCCTGATCCTCAACTCGAAGCATCTTCGCCACCTTCACCGAAGGCGTCCGTATCAAATAATTCGCGCACCACCATCGTGGCGTAACTGCCCGCCGGTAGCGCAAAGGTCAGCGACACCACATCGCCGTCAATCTCGGCGGTACAGTCCTCAGGCACCATGCGCAGTGCGCGCCGCGCGGCATCCACGCCCTCGGCGGCAAGCGCAGCGACCAGCGACGCATAAGGCGCTAATACGGCCTTCTCTAAGTCTCCAGCTTCCCCCTCCGGCCCATCGCCCCGACCCGGCATCGGACCGGTCGGGTGGATATCGTGCCGAGACAGGCGCTCCAACAAGGTCTCATCGATGGCATCAGCCACGAACCAACTGTTGCGACCGGCAAGATTGACGCGCTCGCCGGGCAATAATTGCGCCCAGGTGTCGCCGTCGACTCGAGATGCGAGGACGGCGTTGAAGAGCAGCGACCGCGATGCTGAGTAGACAAAGGCTCGCGCTTCGCGCCCCCGCGGCAACTCGCCACCGGCGGACCAACGCAAGGCGTCGGTGATGTTGTCGCCATCGCGTCCAAATCGTTGCGGGCCAAAGTAATTCGGTACGCCTTGCGTGCGCAATAACTCCACCCGCTGCGCCAATGCGCTCGGATCCACCTGCACATCTCGCAACCGCAAGTGGAAACGATTGCCACGCAACGCACCGCGACGCAACTTGCGCGAGTGCCCTTCATCCGCACACACCCGCAAGCGCTCATCGGCGAGAGTGCTCCAGTCGACGGGTATCCGACCGGCGGGCACAGTGAACCACTGACGCGCGACAGCGTGGCGATCTTTGAGACCGGCGAAACCGATATCCCGCTGGGATACACCCGCATGGCGCGCTAACAACTTAACGGCATACAGCGTATCGACGCCTCGCTTCTCAACTTGGATCAAGCGGTGACCGACGCCGCCATCAGCGGCAAAGCCGAGCACTTCATCGACCACGAAGTCCTCGGCCATGGATTTCAGGATTGCACGTCCGAGCGGGGCGCCATGAGCACGCGGCGGTGTCAGTGCGCAGCGCCGTAAATGATCGCTCATGCGCGGCTCGCCACGAGCACGACCACCTGAGCGGCTAACCCTTCCCGACGTCCCAAGTAGCCAAGTTTCTCAGTCGTTGTTGCTTTCAAGTTCACTCGATCCTCAGAAACGCCTAATTCAGTCGCCAGCGTCGCACGAATACGGTCGCGGTGTGGCGCTAACCGAGGTGCTTCGCCAACCAGGGTGACATCCGCGTTCACCAATTGAAATCCTCGCTCCGCCACCAGCTGGAGCACATGGCGCAGAAAATGAACGCTCGCGGCGCCTTTCCATTGCGGATCCGTATCCGGAAAGTGTTGTCCGATATCACCAAGACCTACAGCCCCGAGCAATGCATCACACAGCGCATGCAAGATCACGTCACCATCGGAATGCGCCACGATGCCTTGGCCATGTGGCACGCGCACCCCACCCAACCAGACGTGATCGCCGTCACCAAACGCATGCACGTCAAGTCCAAACCCGACCCGTTGTTCCGACATGGGGTGGCCTCCGGCCAATATCTGCTGCGCCCACGGCAAGTCAGCCGCTTCAGTGATTTTGAGATTCTCCGGTGACCCCGCCACGAGTGCGGGTCGCGCGCCGATGGCTTCCATGGCCGCTGACTCATCCGTCGCGGTCAGGTTCCGCTCGAGCGCCATCATTAAGCGGCGCAATCGGAAGGCTTGCGGCGTTTGCGCGCGCCACAAGCCGTCGCGCGCCACCGTGTTCTCCACATACCCGTGGACATCCGAGCGCTTGACGGTATCGCTGATCCGCACCGCTAAAAGCGCACCGTCCGCGTGCTGCTCCGAAGCCGCCAATACAGCCGCTATGGATGCGGCCTGCAGGCACGGGCGCGCCGCATCGTGCACGAGGACCAATGGATCGGTGCCGGTCAGGGCGTCGATCGCCCGCAACCCAGCCAGTACCGAATCGCGGCGCTCTTGGCCGCCAAGCGTGGTGTGCACTCGAGAATCTCGTGCGAGTGACAAAGTTCTAAAATGGTGGTCATCCGCCGCCAGCGCAAAGACGATGCCGCCGCATCGAGCGTCCGCCAGAAATGGGGCAGCCGCATGCTCAATCACCGCACGGTCGCCCAGACGCAGATATTGCTTGGGTACGCCGCGAGCGCCCATCCGGCGTCCGGCCCCGGCCGCCGGAATCACGACCCAGTAGCTGGACGTCATTGGGAATTCCTCAGTGCGAGGTCCGCTGCACCGGCGATGACTCCGCAGCCGCCGCGGGAGTCGCCGAGCGGGAATCCTCATCGATGATCTGATAAAAACTTTCGGCGGCTCCGACCATGCCCAAATCGTAGCGGGCACGTTCTTCAACCGCAGAATTACCTTCCTTCAGGTCTTTCACCTCGCCCGCGAGGTCAGAATTTCGGCGGGCGAGGTCTTCGTTCTCGTGCTTCTGCGTCGCGACTGCTCGTTTCAAGGACACCAGAGATCGCACGCCATCGTCCGAGATCCACAGTCGATACTGTAGAGCCAGCAGCAGGACGAACAGAAATGCAGCGAACACCTTCATGGTGCCCTCACGTTAGCAATGCTGCTCGTGACCTGCAATCACCGTTCAGCCTGCCGGCACCGGTACTGGGAACGCGCTGGCACCTGCGAACTTTGCCGCCGCCCCCAGCTCGGCCTCGATGCGCAGCAGCTGGTTGTACTTCGCCAAACGGTCTGAACGCGACATTGAGCCGGTCTTAATTTGGGTCGCTGTGGTCGCGACTGCAATATCCGCGATCGTCGCGTCTTCGGTCTCACCCGAACGGTGCGAAACGACAGCCGAGTAACGGGCTTGGCTGGCCATCGCAATAGCGGCCAAGGTCTCGGTGAGCGTGCCAATTTGGTTCGGCTTGATCAGAATCGAATTGGCCGTACCGGTCTTGATACCTTCGGCCAAAATCTTGGTGTTCGTGACGAACAGGTCATCACCGACGAGTTGGAGACGCGAACCGAGCTGTTGCGTCAACAGCTTCCAGCCGGCCCAGTCACCCTCGGCCATGCCGTCTTCAATCGTCAGGATGGGATAATCGGCAGCCAACTTCCCAAGATAGGCCGCGAAGCCCGCGGAGTCGTACGAGACGCCCTCGCACTCAAGGCGATAAAGCCCATCGGCGTAGAACTCGGAGCTGGCGACATCGAGGCCGAGCCACACATCACGGCGAGGCTGATATCCAGCCTTTTCGATGGCCTCCAGAATAGTCTCGAGTGCCGCTGCATTGGACGGCAGATCAGGCGCAAAGCCGCCTTCGTCACCCACTGAAGTCGTCAAACCACGGGCATTCAAGATTTTCTTCAGGGAATGAAAAATCTCGGCGCCACAGCGCACGGCTTCTGAGAAGGTCGGGGCGCCCACCGGCAGCACCATGAATTCTTGGATATCGAGGCTGTTATTCGCATGAGCGCCGCCATTGATGATGTTCATCATCGGCACTGGCAATACCGGCTCAACGCCTGCCGGCGCAATTTGACGCCACAACGGCAAACCGTTTTCGCGCGCCGCGGCGTGCGCGGCTGCCAGCGAAATGGCGAGCAAGGCATTCGCGCCCAAATGGCTCTTGGTGTCCGTGCCATCCAGCTCGATCATGCGCGCATCGAGCGCTGCCTGCTGCGTCGCGTCCATACCCAACAGGGCTGAGCGCAACACGCCATTGACGTTGGCAACGGCCTTCAGCACGCCCTTACCCAGGTATCGAGCTGGGTCGCCATCACGCAACTCAACGGCCTCACGGCTACCCGTCGATGCGCCAGACGGCACTGCAGCCCGGCCAATGGCACCCGAGGCGAGTGTGACGTCGGCCTCGACGGTCGGATTACCACGCGAGTCGATGATCTCGCGGCCACGGATGTCAACAATTGCGCTCATGTTTGCGTTTTCCTTAACCCACCGGATGCGCGGCTAATAAGTCTTCCTCGAACGGCGCACGCTTCACCGCTCGATCTAATTCAATGAGGGTTGCTAATAACGATGCCATCCGCCCGAGCGGCCAGGCATTCGGACCGTCCGACAAGGCCTTTGCCGGTTCAGGATGGGTTTCCATGAACAACCCAGACACGCCCGCGGCAACGGCGGCACGCGCCAATACAGGCACAAACTCGCGTTGACCGCCCGACGACGTACCCTGCCCACCCGGCAATTGCACCGAGTGCGTGGCGTCGAAGACGACTGGCGCCTCGGTCGCGCGCATGACCGCTAAAGAGCGCATGTCAGAGACGAGGTTGTTATATCCGAAGGAGAATCCACGTTCGCACACCAGGATCTGCTCGTTACCGGTCGAGCGGGCCTTATCCACCACGTTGGACATATCCCATGGCGACAGAAATTGGCCCTTCTTCACGTTGACGGGCAAACCCTGCGAGCAGGCGGCCAGTATAAAATTAGTTTGCCGACACAAAAACGCTGGCGTCTGCAGCATATCAACGACGGAAGACACCTCTGCGAAGGGCGTGTCCTCATGCACATCGGTGAGGACTGGCACACCCACTTGGCGCTTAACCTCAGACAGGATGCGCAAACCCTCTTCGATGCCGGGACCTCTAAAACTCTTCGCGGAGGACCGGTTGGCCTTGTCGTAGGAGGACTTGAAGACGAAGGGCACGCCCAGCTTGGTCGTGATCTCCTTCAATTTTCCGGCCACGTCCACCTGCAGAGTTTCGCTCTCCACGACGCACGGGCCCGCGATCAGAAAGATCGGATGTTGGATACCGACGTCAAAGCCAAGTAAACGCATGATCAGCTCGGTTGCGCCGCGCGATGCCGGCGCGCCGCAGTCACGAAACTGGAGAACAACGGATGTCCATCGCGCGGCGTCGAGGTGAATTCCGGGTGGAACTGCACCGCCACGAACCACGGGTGGTTCGGCAACTCGACGATCTCGACCAGATCATCCGAGGCAAAGGCCGACACTTTAAGGCCAGCACTTTGCAGACGATCGAGATAGAGATTATTGAACTCAAACCGATGCCGGTGGCGTTCGTTAATCGTCTCGCTACCGTAAATTTGCTGAGCGAGCGTGCCGGCCTGCACGCGAGCGACTTGTGCGCCAAGACGCATCGTGCCGCCGAGGTCAGACTTTTCAGATCGAATCACCGTCGCACCACCGCGATCTTTCCATTCGGTGATGAGCGCGATGATCGGATCGGGCGTGTGGGTATTGAATTCGGTGCTATTCGCACCCGTCAAACCCAGCACATCACGCGCGTATTCGATACAAGCCACCTGCATTCCGAGGCAGATGCCGAGGTACGGGATCTGTCGCTCGCGCGCGTAGCGCACCGCATCAATCTTGCCTTCGATGCCACGCTCGCCAAAGCCACCCGGCACGAGGATGGCATCCATACCGGCCAAACAGTCCGTACCGGATTTTTCGATGTCCGTCGACTCGACGTAATGAATGTTAACGCGAGTTTTCGTCTTGCGAGCGGCATGGTTAATCGCTTCGTTAAGCGAAATGTAGGAGTCGCGTACCTGCATGTACTTGCCGACCATCGCGATGTTCACGGTCGCGTCTACGGCATGTTTTGCGGCGACCACCGCGTCCCACTCGGACAAATCAGCCGGCTTCGCATCGAGTCGCAGTTTATCGACCACGATGTCATCCAGTCCCTGCTCATGCAGGAGACCCGGAATCTTGTAGATGTCGTCCGCATCGACCGCGGAGATCACCGCACGCTCTTCGACGTTCGTGAACAGCGCGATCTTGCGGCGCTGTTCATCGGGCAGCGCATCACGGGCACGGCAGAGCAGTATGTCTGGCTGAATGCCGATGCCGCGCAATTCCTTCACGGAGTGCTGCGTGGGCTTCGTTTTAATTTCGCTGCCGGCGACGACCGGTACCAGCGTCAAATGCATGTAAATCGCATTCGAGCGACCCAGTTCCACACCCATCTGACGAATGGCCTCTAAGAACGGTAGCGACTCAATGTCGCCCACCGTGCCGCCGATTTCGACCATGCAGACGTCCGAACCGGCGCCGCCGAGCTTAATGCAGCGCTTGATTTCGTCCGTGATGTGAGGGATGACCTGCACAGTACCGCCGAGGTAGTCGCCGCGACGCTCCTTGGCGATGACGGTTTCATAGATCCGGCCGGTCGTAAAATTCGAGTTGCGTGATGCGGTGTAACGCACAAAACGCTCGTAGTGGCCAAGATCGAGATCGGTTTCGGCGCCGTCCTGGGTGACGAACACTTCACCGTGCTGGAACGGACTCATCGTGCCTGGATCAACGTTGATGTACGGATCCAGCTTGAGCATCGTGACCTTAAGGCCGCGGGATTCAAGAATCGCGCCCAACGACGCTGACGCGATCCCTTTACCGAGCGAAGAGACGACGCCGCCGGTGACGAACACATATCGAGTCATGGAGGCTCCCGTCAAATCCCGGAACAACTAAAAAAGGGCCACAGAAGGGCCCTGTTCGACGGGAAACCAGTCTATCGGAAAGGCGTGCCGGCCTCAACGCAAAAGAGGACCCAATAACGCGTCGGGCGGATTGATCCACCGCAACACCATCGCGTCCTCAGCCCCCCGAGCCTGATGGGCGGCAGCCACCCAGGCCTGGTGCGGAAGGACCACGGCAGCCACAGCCTCCCCCGCCCAGACCAACACGACCCGCTCCCGCACCCACGGTGGGATGCGAGCCTCCCGGAGGCAGTCCTTCAACGGCCGCATCGGGCGATTGGGGTCGCTTTGCCAGCGCTCTCCGCCCTGCCGCACCGCCAAACGATACTCACCCGTCGATCGGAGACGTAAATTGCCCACCCCACCCGACTCAACCACCAACCGGCCGAGACCGGCGAGATCAACCGCCTCGCCAACGCGCAGCGCGGCCTGTGCCGGCAACGCTAAAGGCGGCAAGCTTTGATGGACCACGAGGCGCCCGTCATGCCGCCGTAGCTCCCATCCACCCCAGGCGAGCAGCGGCTGCGTATCGGCGTTCGAGTTAAAAAACTGCGCCTCCAATTGCGCCAATCGCCGCGTCGAGGGAACGGACAATCCGCGGCCACGCAGCCAACTGCGCACGACCTCACGCCGCCAGGCTGGCTCCATCGCCTGGAGTGCCGATAGGCGCAAACCGTCACCCGCCGCAGCCTCGGCTAGGCGTTGCTCCAATTCGGTGTCGAGCAATCGCACGGTCTCAGCCAAGTGGCCGGCCGAACGCCCGAGCGTTACGCCGGCCGAAGGCCAGCGGGCGCACAAAGCAGGCCAGATTTCATGTCGCAGGTAATTCCGATCAAGGTCGCGGTCATCGTTACTGGGGTCCTCACACCACGGCACCGCCATGGCCACCGCGTAGGCGCGCAAGGCGTCGCGCCCGACGTTGAGCAGGGGCCGCACCAGGCGGCCAGATCCGAGTGCGGACATGACCGGCATCGCAGCAAGGCCGCGCGCACCGGCACCACGCAGCAACTGCAACAGCAGAGTCTCGGCCTGATCCTCGACATGATGGGCTGTGAGGAGATCCTCGCCTGGTTGCAGCGTGGACTTAAAGGCTGCGTAGCGGGCGTCCCGAGCCGCGGCCTCCACACCGAGCGCTGGGATGTTCTGCAATTCCACCGCAATGATCTGCAGGGGAATGCCGCAATGCGCGGCCGCCGACTGAGCTGCGGCCCGCAAGCGCGGTGAGCCCGGGAGTCCGTGATCGATATGCACGGCGCGAACGGCATAGGTGGACGCCAAGTTGGCCGCAGCTGCGAGCAGCGCCGCCGAGTCGGCACCGCCCGATAACCCAATCACGAGGCGATCGGCCGCCACTGCGTCGCCGAGACGCTCGGCGAGCATCGTCGGCGAGAACGGCGTTGCCGCGCGCGCCGTCATGCCCGATACGTCAGGTCGCGCGGAACACGCCGAAGGAATCGAAGCGACGAGCCCGCTCGTCCAACAACGTGTCCACCGGTCGATCAGACAGATCGTCTACCGCAGCCGCCAACGCTGCACGCACTCGCTCGGCCATCAGCAAAGGATCACGGTGTGCGCCGCCGAGTGGTTCTTCGATCACTTCATCGACGAGATTATTGTGCTTCAAACGCACGGCCGTGATGGCCATGGCGTCGGCCGCCAATTCGCGCTTATCGGCGCTCTTCCAGAGGATCGATGCGCAACCCTCCGGCGAAATCACCGAGTACACGGAATACTGCAGCATGAACAGTCGATCGCAGACGCCGATGGCGAGCGCGCCACCTGAGCCGCCTTCACCAATCACGCAACTGACAATCGGCACCCGCAGACGCGCCATCTCGAAGAGATTTCGAGCGATCGCCTCGCTTTGATTGCGCTCCTCTGAGCCCACACCTGGGTATGCCCCGGGGGTATCAATGAGCGTAACGATCGGCATCGAAAAACGTTCCGCCAGTTTCATTAAGCGCAACGCTTTGCGGTAACCCTCAGGCTTCGGCATGCCGTAGTTACGGCGCACTCGCTCTTTGGTGTCTCGGCCTTTTTGCTGACCGATGACCATCACGGGCCGACCCAAAAGACGCGCCGGCCCACCGACAATGGCAGAATCATCGGCATACATTCGATCGCCATGCAGCTCATCGAAATCGGTGAACAGCTGCGGAATGTAGTCGAGGGTATACGGTCGCTGTGGATGGCGCGCCAACTGGGCCACCTGCCAGGGTGTCAAATTGGCGAACAAGCTCTTGGTCAGCGTCTGGCTTTTCGCGCGCAGCCGAGCGATTTCCTCGACGATGTTGATCTCGGAGTTGTCCTCTCCGAGGTACTTCAATTCGTCGATTTTCGCCTCGAGCTCGGCGATCGGTTGTTCGAAATCTAGGAAGTTCAGGTCCATGGGGGCGGCAAGGTCACAGACGGCGACGATTCAGTCAAGAGGGGGCGGCGCTTAAGTGATCGCAACCTGGCGTCGTTCCACCACGCCGCGGGCACCCCAGTCGCGCAAACAGGCCTCCTGATCGCGGGGATGATACGATACTTTGACGCCATCTTCGCCAAACTGGCTGACAAGTTCATCTAATAGCGCCCGGGTTGGTCGCACATTCCAATCCGCTGAAAATTCCAGCAACGCCCGCGCCGCACCGCCCGGATAGTAGACCGCCACGGCACAGCGCCCGCCGCGTGCTGGGCGCAGCGCGCCCTCGAGGCGCGCCAATACATCCCGCCCCTCGGTGCCGGCAGGCCAGCGCAACAGCAATCGGCGCGCTTGGTTTTCACGGGCGGATTCAAGGCCGACGAGCTTTTTGGCCGAGAGACGCCAGCCTTCACTGTAGTCGTCCCATTTGAGACCACCCTCGACCACCAACAAGGCGTCTTTGGCCACCAGATCCCGGTGATTCTGCGCAAGGTCATCAAAAATCGACACTTCAAGACGACCCGTACCATCGTCAAGGACGAGAATATTGCGGTTGTTTCGTTTCTTCACCTCGAGCACAAGACCGGCCACCGTCACTTGGCGCTGCGGCGAGCCCCACCCGCCTCCGCCGGCAGGCTTTGGTCCACCCACATCCGCAATCGTGGCTGGAGCGATGTATTTCAAATCATTGCGAAACTCATCCATCGGGTGGCCCGACAGATAGAACCCGAGCGTCTCGCGCTCAAAGCCCAGCCGTATGCCTTTGGGCCAATCCGGTATCGCAGGTCCGAGGGCCGCTCGATTGACGACTTGGGGCGTTGGCGCGGCGACGCCGAACATATCCTCTTGACCAATCGCAAGCGCCTCACTGCTCTGCTCACCGGCCTGCATAGCCGCCGGCAATTGCGCCATGAGGCTCGCGCGGTTCGGACCCATGCCGTCCAAGGCGCCGGCCTTGATCAACGCTTCCAAGCACTTCCGATTCACCGCCGAGAGACTGATCCGCATGCACAGGTCCTGCACATCGCGGAATAACCCACCCGCGACCCGCGCATCCACGATGGACTGTACCGCCGCCGAGCCCACGCCTTTGATCGCGCCAAGCCCATAGCGTATTGATTTGGGACCCGCGACCTCAAAGCGCAGATTCGACGCGTTGACATCCGGTGGCAACACCGTGATGCCCATTTCCTTACAGTCCTCAACGCCGACGACGACCTTATCGGTCTTGTCCATATCGCAGGACAACACCGCCGCGGCAAAGGCCGCGGGGTAATGTGCTTTGATCCAGGCGGTGTGATACGTGAGAACGGCATACGCGGCCGAGTGCGACTTATTAAAGCCGTAGCCGGCGAATTTCTCCATCAGGTCGAAGATGTGGGTCGCCTGCGCCTCTGGCACACCGCGGGCGGTCGCACCCGTCGTGAAAACGGCGCGTTGCTCGGCCATCTCCTCGGCTTTTTTCTTACCCATGGCGCGACGCAACAGATCGGCGCCGCCTAAGGTGTAGCCCGCCAGAACCTGAGCGATCTGCATCACCTGCTCTTGGTACAAGATGACGCCGTAAGTGGGCGTCAATACAGGCTCAAGATCGGCATGGAGGTAATCGATCTTCTGACCCCGCGGCGCATGCTTACGCTCAATGAAGTCATCGACCATGCCGGACTGCAGCGGACCCGGGCGGAACAACGCCACGAGCGCCACAATGTCTTCAAAGCGATCGGGCTGCAGGCGCCGCAATAGATCCCGCATGCCGCGCGATTCCAATTGGAACACGCCCGTCGTGCGGCACGCCTTCAGTAGTTCGAAGGTCTTCGGATCATCAAAAGGCAATAGCGCCATATCCAACGGCGCCTCGCCGTTGCTCGCTCGCTCTGCGTTCACGATCCGCACGGCCAAATCGATGACCGTTAGCGTGCGCAAGCCCAAAAAGTCGAACTTGACGAGACCAGTCGCCTCAACGTCGTCCTTGTCGAATTGAGTGACGACCGAGGTCCCGCCTTCTTCAACGAAGAGTGGCGCAAAATCCGTCAGAACCGAGGGCGCGATGACCACGCCACCCGCATGCATGCCGGCATTACGCGTCAGTCCCTCCAGCGAGCGACCGAGATCGATGATCGCGCGTACGTCATCCTCAGCGTCGTAGGCCCGTTTCAACTCTTCCTCTTGCTCGAGCGCTTTATCCAGCGTCATCTCGAGCTCAAAAGGAATGAGCTTGGCGATCCGATCCACCGCACCGTAGCCGTGGCCAAGTACACGACCGACGTCACGCACAACCGCTTTCGCGGCCATCGTGCCGTAGGTGATGATCTGCGAAACACGCTCGCGACCATATTTTTCTGCGACATATTCGATGACGCGGTCCCGGCCGTTGGTGCAGAAGTCGACGTCAAAGTCGGGCATCGAGATACGTTCAGGATTCAGGAAGCGCTCGAACAGCAGATCGTGCTGTAAGGGATCCAAGTCTGTGATGCCGAGCGCATAGGCCACCAACGAGCCTGCACCCGATCCACGTCCCGGGCCGACCGGCACGCCGTTGTGTTTGGCCCAACGAATAAAGTCGGCCACGATGAGGAAGTAGCCTTCAAAACCCATCGAGGTAATCACGCCTAGCTCGCGTTCGAGTCGAGCGTCGTAGTCGCCGAGCGGCACCTCACGCACGATCGGCACACCCTTGGCGATAGCCTCGAGGCGCTCCTTCAATCCACGGGCCGATTCCGTGCGCAAGAAATCCGCCGTTGTCTGCCCTTCCGGCACCGGATAACGCGGCAATTGCGGATTACCCAGCTTTAATTCGAGTGAGCAGCGACGCGCAATCTGCACCGATTGCTCGAGGACCCCAGGGACGTCGGACCACAAGGCCGCCATCTCGGCCGGGGACTTCAGATATTGATCGTCGGTGTATCGGCGCGCACGATTAGGGTTGCCGAGCTGCTCGCCGTCGTGAATACAAACCCGGGCTTCATGCGCCTCGAAGTCTTCCTGCTTTAAAAAGCGCACGTCATTGGTTGCTACGGCCGGCAAGCCCAACTCAGCGACCAAACCCAACATGCCATCGACGATCACATCGTCGTCGGCGCGTCCGGTGCGGGTCAGCTCCAAGTAGTAGCGATCGCCAAATAACGCGCGCCAAGCCCGCGCCGCACGGTGCGCGTCCGCCGTCTTATCGTTACCGATGAATCGACCCACGTCGCCATCTGCGGCACCGGATAACGCGATCAATCCATCGACGGTCTCAGGCTGCAGCCAATCCCGTTCGACCAAAGGAATACCGTCGCGGCGTTGCCCTTCCAGGTAACTCTTAGTCACGAGCCGCGCCAGGTTGCCGTAACCTGCGGCATTCATGCACAGCAGCGTCAGCCGGGAGGGTTCAGCGCGATCGCCCAACTCGCGGATCAATAGGTCGACACCGATGATGGGTTTAACACCGGCCGCCTGAGCCGCCTTGTAAAACTTCACCATCGCGAACAAATTCGCCTGATCGGTGACGGCCACCGCCGGCATTCCGGCTGCCGCGGTCGCGGCAGCCAACTCGTCGATGCGCACAACGCCATCGACTAAGGAATACTCGGTATGGACGCGGAGATGGACGAAGGCGGTCACGGGCTATCTACACTCGACGGTCGGCTAAGGCACATCGATTTTACCGGCTCAAAGGTCCGCCGATGCAGCGGAGTGACACCTAATTCACGCAGAGCAGCGATATGTTGGGCCGTGCCATAGCCCTTGTGCTGGCCGAAGCCATACCCGGGGAGGGCCGCCTCGGCGCCGAGCATAAAGTCGTCCCGCGCCGTTTTGGCGAGGATGGAGGCTGCAGCGATGGCCGCTTCCTTGCCGTCCCCCTTGACGATGGCCCGCCATTGGGCCGTAAACGGCAATCCGTCGGTGGGCGGCAGACGATTTCCATCGATCAGGACTTCCTGCGGATAGACGGAAAGCGCTAGGAGCGCCCGGCGCATCGCGAGATAGGTCGCCTTCAGAATATTAAGCGCATCAATCTCTTCCGCGCTGACCCAGCCGAGCCCGTAGGCCACCGCCCGCGCCCGAATCTGCACCGCGAGCTCCTCGCGGCGTGCAGCAGTCAGTTTTTTGGAGTCGTTCAACCCGAGAATGAGGGGTTCCGATGGGAGAATCACAGCAGCCGCAACGACCGGCCCCGCGAGTGGTCCCCGGCCTGCCTCATCGACCCCGGCCATACCCGGCGCCGTCGGCCAGGCGACGGTCACTGTGGCCGAGACCGATCAATCAGCGCGAGTACCGCTTCGGCAGCGCGTTCGCTGGCGCCGAGCTTCAATTGTTCATGCAATGCGGTAAACAACGATTCCGTTTCACTGCGTGCCGCACGGTCATCAAGCCAGCGCGCCAATGCATCGGCCAAAGCGTCCGGCGTTACCGCGTCTTGAAATAGCTCAGGCACCACTGCGCGACCAGCCAGCAGGTTGGGCTGCGAGAAAAATGGCGCCCGCATCAAGCGCTGAATGATCCAGGCCGTGGCTCGACCAAGCCGATAAGCCACGACCATCGGCCGTTTACAGAGCATCGTCTCCAAGGTCGCGGTCCCTGAGGCCACCAGTACGCAGTCCGCCGCCGTGAGGGCGAGTGCGGAACCGCCATCGAAAATGTCGATCTCGACACCGCCCACCTCAGCCAGGGCCGCCTCAAACAACGCTCGGGCCGAGGCATTCGCCATCGGTGCAATGAAGCGAATGCCTGGACGACTCGCGCGGAGCAACCGAGCTGCACCGATAAAATCTTTGGCCAAGCGCTGCACTTCGCCGCGGCGACTGCCGGGCAAAATGGCGACCACCTCACCCTCTTGCGGCAACCTTAACGCCGCGCGCGCGGCCACTCGATCCGGCACCAGTGGCAAACGGTCCGCCAGTGGGTGGCCGACAAATTCAGCGGCGAGGCCACGCCCTTCGTAAAACGGCTTTTCAAACGGCAACACACACAGCACGAGATCAAGCGTTTTGGCCATACGCGCCACCCGCCCCTGACGCCATGCCCAAACCTGTGGGCTCACGTACTGAACGGTGGGGATTCCCGCTGCGTGCAATCGCGCGGCGAGGCCTAGATTGAACGATGGCGCATCGACGCCGATAAAGACCCGCGGCGCACTCGCTAAAGTTTGGCGGACCACATCACGGCGCAAACGCAACATGCGAGCCAGGTGTGGGATCACCTCGAAAAGGCCCATCACGGCCAAGGCTTCAGAGTGAGCCCAGACGCGACACCCTTGCGCGGCCATCGCAGGACCCGCAACGCCCTCAAACTGTAAGTCGGGACGGCGTGCGCGCAAGGCGCGAATCAAGCCGGCGGCTAAATTGTCGCCAGAGGTCTCGCCCGCCACGATGACAATACGCTCAGACACGCCGGTGTCGCCTCGTCTAACGAATCAGGCTGCGGGTGACTCGCGGCAAAAAGTCCACGAGCAATTGAAGTTCCGGTTGCTCAAGGACAAGTGCGCCCAGTTGTTCTGTGGCCTCGTTGAATTTCAATCCGGACCGGTAAAGCACCTTGTAGGCGTTCTTAATGCGAGCGATCGCCTCCGCATCAAAGCCGCGTCGCTTCAATCCTTCGGTGTTGATGCCCTTCGGCTCTGCAGGTGCGCCCGCCGCCATCACATACGGTGGCACGTCGCGAGTGGCTGCCGTGTTATTCGCCAGAAACGCATGTGCGCCAATTTTGCAGAACTGATGGACGCCAGCATACCCACCGAGAATGGCCCAATCGTCCAACTCGACGTGACCGGCCAAGGTGGCGTAGTTCGCCAAGATGCAGTGCGAACCCACCACGCAATCATGGGCGACGTGGGTATAGGCCATGAACAGATTGTCGTGGCCAATCCGAGTGACCAGTGCGCCGGTGACCGTGCCTCGATTCACCGTGCAGCACTCGCGAAACACATTGCGATCGCCAATGTCCAGACGCGAGTCTTCGCCCGCAAATTTCTTGTCTTGCGGAATGTCGCCGATGGACGCGAATTGAAAAATGCGATTTTCACGCCCGATGCGTGTCGGTCCTTGAATGACCACGTGCGGACCAATCACCGTGCCCGCACCAACCTCGACGCCCGCGCCGATGATCGAGTACGGACCGACCGTCACGTCCGCGGCTAGCAACGCTGTCGGATCAATGATCGCCGTCGGATGAATCCCCGTCACGATCAAGCCTTCTTCGTCTCAGGCGCGACCATCATTTCAGCGCTGCAGACTTCCACACCATCCACTTCGGCGCTGGTGGTGAACTTCCAGATGCCGCGCATGATGCGCTCGACTTTGGCATTGAGAATCAACTGATCGCCCGGAAACACCGGGCGCCGAAAACGGGCACCGTCGATGCCAACGAAATAGAACCGGGTGTCATCGTCGGGGACAACGCCCGCGGTGCGGAATGCAAGAATACCCGCCGCCTGCGCCAACGCCTCAAGAATCATGACGCCTGGCATGACGGGGCGATGCGGAAAATGGCCCTGAAAGAACGGTTCGTTGATGGTCACGTTTTTCAGGCAACGGATGAACTGGCCGTGTTCAATCTCGAGCACGCGATCAATCATCAAGAACGGGTACCGGTGCGGTAACAGCTTTCTGACTTCATCGATATCCAGCACAGGAACCTGCTTCTCAGTACTCATGACTCACTCCGGAACAGTCTTTGAGCCCGCTCCTTCCAGCGAGCGAACCCGATCAAATAATTCATCGATGTGACGCAGGCGCGCCACCACTCGGCGCCAATCGCCGGCGTCCATCGCCGGCGTCGCTGAGGAGTACACGCCGGGCGCAGTCAGTGACCGACTCACGAGGGTCAGACCCGTCACGACCACGCCATCAGCAATCTCAAGATGGCCTGCGATCCCGACCGCCCCGCCGATCATGCAGCGACTGCCAATCGTCGTACTGCCGGCCACGCCCACGCAACCCGCGATCGCGGTGTGATCTCCGATACGCACGTTGTGGCCAATTTGAATTTGATTGTCGAGCTTGACGTCATTGCCAATGGTCGTATCGTCGATCGCGCCGCGATCGATCGTCGTATTCGCACCGATTTCGACGTCATCCCCAATGCAAACCGCGCCTACTTGGGGCACCTTGACCCACTCGCCGCGATCCTGGGCCAAGCCAAACCCATCCGCACCCAGCACGACGCCGGCATGGATCAACCCGCGACTGCCGATTCGGACACCCGCATAACAGGTGACCCTGGGCGCTAGACGTGTGTCGTCGCCCACAACACACCCTGGACCGAGATAGGTCCCGGCACCGATGACCGCACGCTCACCCACCTGGCACCCGGCCTCGATCACGACGTAGGGCCCGATAGTGGCCGAGGCCGCGACCTGGGCTGTGGGATCAATGACGACCGTGGGATGCACCCCGGGAGCCGCGGTGGGCGCTGGGTGTAAGACCGCGGCAATGCGAGCGTAGGCCGCATAGGGGTTGCGCGCGATCAAGACGGCCACCGGGCTATCGGCGGCTGACGCGTCGTCAACGACGACAGCAGACGCCGCGGTCGTCGCTAAATGGCGTTGGTACTTTTTGTTGGCCAGAAAACTGAGGGTGCCTTCGGTCGCCCCTTGCAAGGTTGCGACCGAACGCACCACGACCTCCGGGTCTCCCCGAAGGGTCAGGCCGAAGCGTGTGGCGAGATCACCGAGCGACGCCCCGGCCATGCGCGGCCTACCGAATTATTTCTTCGGCGCAGGCGCCGCTGGCGCGGCCGCAGCTGGTGCCTTAGCCGTCAGGCTCGCGAGCAGCTGCGAGGTGATGTCCACCGAGTCGCTGCTGTAGATCACGCCGTCGGCCAACACGATGTCAAAGCCCTGCGATTTCGCGTAGACGCGAACCGCTTCGACGATCGTCTTCTGGACCTTCTGGAGTTCCTCGTTCTGACGCAACTGCACGTCTTCCTGAAATTCCTTTGCGCGGCGCTCGTAGCTCAACTGCGCATCGCGCAGCTCGCGGCTGGTCTTCGTCCGCTCCGACTCCGACATGGTCGCCTGATCACGCTCGAACTTCTGAGCGCGAGTCTCAAACTCTTTCTTCTGCGATTCCAATGCCTTACCGCGAGGACCAAACTCGGATTCGAGGGTCTGGCTTGCATTACGAGCCTGCGGAGCTTCCGCAAGTACGCGCTGGATGTTCACCACGGCGATTTTCTGGCTATCCGCCAGGGCAACCGAGCCTAAACCGAGGCTACCCGCAAGGATCAGTGCAAGAGTCTGAATACGCATAAAGAGTCGGACCTTAGTTACTGTATTTTAAAGAAAAGTTTAGAACGCCGAGCCGATAGAGAACTGGAAGCCCTCGCGCTCGTCCGGCCAACGAATGTCGCTCGCGGACGTCGTGGTCGTGCTGAGCGGCACGGCGTAACTGAACCGGAAGATACCCATAGGCGCAAGCCATTGGACGGCAATACCGGTCGAACGCTTCAGATCACTATACCGGAATTTGTAGTCCACCGGCGTTACACGGTCGATGCCGTAGAACTTCACGCAGCAGGTCGAGAACACGTTACCCATGTCGTAGAACGCACTCACCCGGACGTTAGCCTTCCACTTGTCTGGGGTGGGGAACAAGATCTCAGCGCTCGCGACGGTCAGCAGATTGCCGCCATAGGGATTGCCGAAACTATCCTTGGGTCCCAAGCGGCTTTCGCGATAGCCACGTACGGTGTCCGGGCCGCCGCCAAAGAACTGGCGGAAAGGCGGCAACGCCGTCGTATTGCCCATCTTGTTGCCGTAGCTCACCTGCGACTTCAAGGCGAGCGTGAACTTCTTAGGCAGCGGCTGCAGCTTGAGGAAGTCAAAGTTGGCCATGTAGTAGCGCACTGACGTGCCTGGCAAGGCATAGGATCCGCCGACCGATACGCGGGTACCACGGTCCGCAAAGATCGACCGATTGCGTGAGTCGTAACTCCAACCCGCTGTCGTCTCGAGCACGTTAAAGCGCGAGCCGTAGAAGTTGACCGTCGTAATTGTACCGGTGTAATCCATTGTGGTGCCGGTGCGCAGGAAGTTCGAACCATTCGAGCGCACCCAGTCCACGGCCTGAGCGGCCGAGGTGGAATCCGAGGCCAGCAATTCGTTGCTGGACGCGGAGACGCCGAAACGCAGACCTTGGTATTCCGAAATGGGAACCCCGTATTCCAACGCCGCCGTGAAACGAGTGGTCGAGAACTGCGAGGCCTGGGACACAAACTGCGTCGTTTTGACGTACGACACCGAAACGGTGCGTGCAATGCCGTCGATGGTTGTCGCCGGATCGGTGTGGGCCAGGCTGTAAATGCTGGAATATTTGCCGGCGTTGACCTCCATGGCGACACGCTCACCGCGCCCCATGAAGTTTGAATGCACGAAGTTCCCGTTCAGCATCAGCTTTTGCGACGCCGAATAGCCGATGCCGCCGCCAAACTGACCTGGCAGGCCTTCCTTGATGTCGTACTCAACGTCCACCATATCCGGGGTGCCCGGGACTGGCTTATTCGATGACTCCACCTTCTCAATGTACGGGAGGCGCTGCAACCGTTGCTTGGACCGGTCGACCGCTTGGTTGGACAGCCAGCTGCCTTCCAATTGGCGCATTTCTCGACGCAACACCTCATCATTGATGGCGTTGACGTTCTTGAAATTGATATCGCGAACGTAAGCGCGGTTGCCTGGATCGATAAAGAAGGTCAATGAAACCGTCTTCTTTTCAGCATCCGTGGTCGGCACGGGTTCAATTTTGGCGAACGAGTAGCCTTCCGAACCCAGCCTGTAGTTCAACAGCTCTTGGGTCGCTGTCACCATCTTCTTCGAGTAGGTCTGCCCCGGCTGCACAATCAGCAGCTTCTTCAGTTCTTCCTCGGGAACGACCATGGTGCCCGCGAGCTTCACCTCGGACACCTGATACACCTCACCCTCGTTCACATTGACGGTGATAAAGATGTCATCTTTTTCCGGCGCTATTTCGACCTGAGTCGACTCAATCTGGAAGTTGGCGTACCCGCGATCCATGTAGTAGGAGCGGACCTTCTCCAGATCGCTTTGCAGCGTTTCACGCGAATACCGGTCATCCTGCTTGTACCAAGACAGCCAATTTGGCGTCTTGAGTTCCAGCGATTGGCGAATATCTTTCTCGGAGTACTTCGTATCGCCGACGAAATTGATTTCGCGGATGACGGCGCGTTTGCCTTCCTTGATATCAACCGTGATCTTGACCTTGTTACCCGGAACGTCCTCGACCTTCGTCTCCACTTTTACGGCGTACTTGCCGCGTGAGTAGTATTGATCCGTGAGGTACTGGGTGACGTCCTCGAGGACGCTGCGATCGAAGGTCTTGCCAGTCGCAAGGCCGACATTCTTAAGGCTCTTCTGCAGATCCTCTGTTTTGATGTCCTTATTGCCCTTCATCTCAAAGCTTTCGATAGAAGGACGCTCGCGGACAGCAATCAGGAGCGTATTGCCGTCACGTCGCATTTCGACATCACGGAAAAAGCCGGTCGCATAGAGCGCACGCAGCGACTCATCGACTTTCTGATGGGTCATGCGATCGCCAATGGCAACCGGTAAGTAATTAAAAACGGTGCCTTCAGCGATGCGCTGCAGACCCTCCACCTGGATATCACCCACCGTAAAGTCGGTGGATTCAGCCGGAAGGGTCTGTGCATGGGTAGCAGCAGCCCCCAAGGTCAGGGCAACTGCCATCGAAACGGCGCGGACAAGCCGGGGTCGCATGCGAATCTATGTCCCTTGGTCGTTAAAGGCGGCTAGCCGGGCCGCGACAAGTCATTGTAGACGGCCAGCACCGTCATGAGGATCAGAATCGCAAATCCGACCCGCTGGAGCATACCCTGAGTTCGATCCGTCAGGGGACCTCCCGTCAGAGCTTCAAACAGTTGATAGACCACTTGACCGCCATCTAACAGCGGCAAGGGCAACAAATTGAGGATACCGAGGCCGATGCTGATGCCGGCCAAAAGGGACAGAAACGCGGGCCAACCGGCCAAGAGGCTGGCTGCAGCCACCTTCGCGATACCGACCGGGCCGCTGATATTCCGCGACGAGGCCTCGCCGGAGACCATGTGGCGGACAAGCGAACCCGTCACAGTGATGGTCTTCCAGAACAGGTGCGCGCCCGCTGCCGCCGCACCCAACGGGCCATAACGCTCGATCGTCTCCACGCCAGCCGGCCAAGCGCCCTGCCCGCCCGGCAAAATGCCGAGTCGCCCCAAGAAATGCCCCGGCGCTCCAGCGTCTGCCTCTGCCGTTACCGTGACCGGCACATCGCGCTCGATGCCGTCGTGGCGCACTCGCAGCGTCACAGGTTGACCGGCGCGCGGCAGAATGTGCGCTCTAAGGCCTGCAAAATCGGCCACTGGTGCTCCATCAACGGACAGGACCACATCGCCCACCGTCAATCCGGCAGCACGCGCCGATGAATTCGGCGCCATGGCACCGATCATCGCGGGATAGATAGGCTGCACAAAGATCAAGCCAAGCCGCATCTCCAGCTCGCCAGGCTCGGTCAGACCTCGACGCTGTTCGGGGGGCACCGTAATCACATTCGAGGCCACACCACCGTTGCGACGAACCTCGTAGTGAATAACCCCGGAATCGAGCATTTCCGAGATGGTTTCCATGACCGCTTCGTCGACGCCACGCACGGCGTGTCCACCGACCGCAGTAATCTCATCCCCAGCGCGCAACCCGGCTTGCTCCGCCAGCGTGCCGGCATGCACCTGCGTGACAATCGCTCGGATGCCAGGTACCCCGTGCATGTACAGCGCGGTGTAGGCCAGCCAAGCGAACAAGAAATTGGCGCCAGCACCCGCGACAAGAACCGCAATGCGGTGCGGTATTGGCCGGCGAGTAAAGGCTCGGGGCAGGTCTTCGTCCGCGACAGGGCCGTCGCGCTCGTCGGCTAATCGTACGTAGCCACCCAAGGGTATGGCCGACAGGACGTACTCCACACCATCTCGGCCAATACGGGTCACCAATGGACGACCGAAGCCGATGGAGAAGCGCAGGACTTTAAAGCCGAGGCGACGCGCGACCCAGAAATGGCCGAACTCGTGCACTGTTACCAGCACACTGATCACCAAAACGTACGCGAGAATCTCGAGCAACCCGCTAAACAATCTTTGTCCCCTTAACCTGCAATCAAAGCTGCGGCTGCTCGCCGAGCGGCACCATCAGCCGCCAGCACATCCGCCAATCCCGTCACCGCTTCAGTGGCGATCTGGCTGAGCACATGATCAATGACCATCGGTATGCCATCGAAGTTCAATCGACGCTCAAGAAAAGCCTCCACCGCGACTTCATTGGCCGCGTTAAGGATCGCAGGCGCAGTCCCCCCTACTCGTCCTGCCGCTTCGGCAAGCACGAGGCAGCGGAACTTGTCACGGTCCGGCGCCTCAAATCGCAGCGAGCCTAGCGCCAACATATCCAGTGATTGTACACCAGACTCGAGACGATCCGGCCATCCCAATGCATGGGCAATGGGCGTACGCATATCGGGATTGCCCAGTTGCGCCAAGGTCGAGCCGTCCGTGTATTCGACCAGCGAATGCACGATGCTCTCCGGATGCACAACGACTTCTACAGTACCGGGAGACATTCCAAACAACAGTTGCGCTTCGATCAACTCAAGCCCCTTATTCATGAGGGTGGCTGAATCGACCGAAATTTTTTGCCCCATGCGCCAGCGAGGATGGGCGACCGCCGATTCCGGCGTGACTTGCGGAAATTCACTCGCAGGCAATCGTAAAAAAGGTCCACCCGAGGCGGTCAGCCAGAGCCGTCGAACACCGGGAGCCGCGACTCCGGGACGAATCGGGGGTAGACACTGAAAAATCGCGTTGTGCTCACTGTCGATCGGAAGTAATTCAGCGCCACTGGCGCGCACTGCATCCAATAACAGCGGCCCAGACATCACTAACGCTTCTTTGTTCGCGAGCAGTACCCGCCGCCCGGCATGCGCGGCGGCGAGCGTGGAGGCAAGCCCCGCAGCGCCAACAATAGCGGCCATCACGCAATCTGCACTGGCCAATGTAGCCGCGGTTTCAAGGGCTTCAGCGCCAGTCATGAGCTCCGTCGAAAGCCCGGCAGCGCGTAGCCCCTGCTGCAATTCCGGCGCATTCGCCGGCTCAACCAACACGACTAATTCAGGCCGATGGTCAATCGCCTGCTCTAGGAGTAATTTCCACTGACTACGAGCGGTCAGTGCCGTGACCTTAAAACGATCAGGATGCCGCGCAATGACATCCAAGGTGCTGCGGCCAATGCTTCCGGTCGATCCGAGGACCGAGACGCCCTTGCGGGCAATCACTGCAGAATCCCGAGCCAGTGCAGACCAAGCACATAAAACGGCGCTGCGGCTGTGAGGCTATCGATCCGATCCAACAGACCGCCATGGCCGGGCAAAATAAACCCGCTGTCCTTTAAGCCAGCGCCACGCTTAAAGAGACTCTCAGTCAGATCACCAACGACCGAGGCCACGAAGACTATCCCGGCGATGCCCACGAAGCCGAGTTTAGACAAGCCCATAACCGAGGCGAATGCGAGCGACAACAGCGTCACCGCAATGGCACCACCAATCACACCCTCCCAGGTCTTGCCCGGACTCACCGATGGCGCGAGCTTGGTATGCCCAAAACGGCGGCCTGCAAAATAGGCGCCGATGTCTGCCGCAGCAACGAGGGCCAATAGCATCAAGAACAATCCGTTACCGGACGCCGGTTGCACAGCACCGACATATAAATGACCGACGGCGGCCAACGCCGGGAGCAACGTTAACCATCCCGCCACCAGCGTCATTCCCGTCGAAACGCGGTCATGGGCAAGAATAATGCGCAGTGCGGCCACGACCCACCACGCTGCCGCCACCAGCATCAATTGATAGATGCCGTTGGACTGTAAATCATGCACCGTGAGGTAACCGAGGACTAAGCTCGTCAGCACGTAGCCGAGGCGCGTTGCGATGGTGTGGAATCCGGCAAAAGCAGCCCATTCCCAAGCGCCGATCGCCAACAGTGCCGCGAGCGTGATTTGCCCAGCAACCGGCGGCAAGGCAAACATCACCGCCGCGATCAGGCTGACCAATACGATGGCGGTATAGACGCGAGCTCTCAACATCTCAGGTCCTCTCTACGCTCGGCACGCCGCCGAAACGGCGCTCTCGTCCCGAAAAGTCGGCCACTGCTTCAGCAAAATCATCGGCAGAAAACTCAGGCCACAAACGATCAGAGAACCACAGCTCGGAATACGCGAGATTCCAGAGCAAAAAATTACTGATCCGTTTTTCGCCGCCAGTACGAATAAAGAGGTCAGGGTCAGGCAAAGAACCTAAACCCAAGCGTTTTGCCAATTCGGCTTCGCTAATCTCATCGGCTGCAAGATGCCCCTCGGCCACATCCGTGGCCAATCCGCGTACCGCCTGGACGATATCCCAGCGTCCGCCGTAGGCAATCGCGATCGTCAACCGCAATTGAGCATCAGGCACTGCGCGCGCTTCCGCTGCGACGATGCGCTCAACAATAGGCGCGCCCAAGGCAGCGCGATCGCCAATAAATCGAACTTCAACGGACTGTTGAGCGAGATCGTCAAGCTCACGCTCGATCGTCTCGATAAACAGGTTCATCAGAAACCCGACTTCGGTCACCGGGCGGCTCCAATTCTCACTGGAGAACGCAAACAGCGTTAGATACGGAATTCCTAAGCGTCGGCACAGTTCGATACACGTGCGCACAGGCTTAAGGCCCGCCTTATGGCCAGCCGATCGCGGCAGGCCACGACGTGATGCCCAGCGTCCGTTGCCGTCCATGATGATAGCCACATGCCGGGGTACGGTCATGGCGGCAGTGTACCTCCTCACACTTGGAGGAGATCCTTCTCCTTGTCTGCGAGCACGGAATCAATCTCGGCGACATATTTGTCAGTCAGCTTTTGGACATCTTCCTGCGCGCGACGGTCATCGTCTTCGGAGACCAGCTTCTCTTTGAGCATCTCCTTGAGTTCCTGCATCACATCCCTACGGACGTTGCGGACAGCAACTCGAGCGCCTTCAGCCTCATGCTTGGCGGCCTTGACGAGCTCCTTGCGGCGCTGCTCAGTGAGCGCAGGCATCGGCAGGCGAATCACGCTTCCGGCCGTATTCGGGTTCAGTCCGAGATCGGACTTCATGATCGCCTTCTCAATGATCGGCACCATGGACTTGTCCCATGGCGTAACCGTGAGTGTGCGAGCATCCTCGACAACGATATTGGCAACCTGCGACAGCGGCATATCCGAGCCGTAATACTCGACCTTGAAATGTTCGAGCAAGGCCGTGCTGGCCCGACCTGTACGCATCCGCTTGAACTCGGATTTGAGCGCAACGACGCATTTTGCCATTCGTTCCGCCGCATCTTTTTTGAGGTCATCGAGCATTGCTTACCCCTCCCCGCATCCGCATCAGTCTTAAGTGTGTACGACCGTTCCGACGTCTTCGCCGTTCACGATCCGCATCAAATCGCCCGAATTGTGCAGATTGAAAACCTGCAACGGCAGATTGTTGTCACGACACATCACGATGGCGGTCGCATCCATCACATTCAGGCGGTCGGTGAGCACCTTATCAAAGGAAATGCGCTGGTAACGCACCGCCGTCGGTGTGGTCATTGGATCGGCATCGTAAATGCCGTTGACCTTAGTCGCCTTCAACAAAATATCGGCGCCGATCTCGATACCGCGTAAAGTCGCTGCCGAATCGGTCGTAAAAAATGGATTGCCGGTGCCCGACGCGAACAACACAACGCGCCCCTTTTCTAGGTGGCGAATGGCACGACGGCGTATGTAATCCTCGCAGACTTCATGAATCCGCAGTGCAGACATGACGCGCGCGTAAGTCCCGAGCGATTCCAGGGCATCCTGCATAGCGAGCGCGTTCATCACGGTCGCCAGCATTCCCATATGGTCCCCGGTGACGCGGTCCATGCCTCGACGAGCAAGACCTGCGCCCCGGAAGATGTTGCCGCCGCCAATCACGACGGCAACCTGAACCCCCCGGCTTTGGACCTCGATAATCTCGGTCGCTAGCCGGCGCAGCACCTCAGGATCAATTCCGTAGTCTGCGTCACCGAGCAACGCTTCCCCACTCAACTTGAGCAGGATTCTCCGGTACCGAGGTGCTGGTGCGGGTTCTGTCACTTCTTCTCGCTGCTCTTGACGGTCGCCATGACCTCATCAGCGAAGTTCTCTTGCTTCTTCTCGATGCCGGCACCGACTTCGAGGCGAACAAAAGACTTCACGGTCGCGCCGGCTTGCTTGAGAAGCTTCTCGACCGAAGTGTCGGGATCCTTCACAAACGGCTGACCCACCAAGGTGATCTCGGCCAAGAATTTGCGGATGCGACCCTCAACCATCTTTTCAACGATAGCGGCCGGCTTGCCCTCGCCCGCGGCCTGAGCGATCAGAATCTCGCGCTCCTTGGCCAAATGCTCTGCAGGAACCGACGTCGAGTCGACGAATGCCGGGTTAATCGCGGCCACGTGCATCGCAAGATCACGCGCTAACGCCACATCGCCGCCTTCGATGGCGACGACTGCACCGATGCGCATGCCGTGCAGATAGCTGCCCAGCACGCCTGCGGTGGTGATGCGTTCCAAACGGCGAACGGTGATGTTCTCACCAATCTTAGCGATCAGTGCACGGCGACGCTCTTCGAGCAAAGTGCCATCGCTGCCTGGATGAGCCAGTACAGCTTCGATGGTTTCAGCGCCCGAACTCAGCGCTACGGCTGCAACGTCCTCGGCGAATGCAGTGAAATCGGCTTCACGAGCCACGAAGTCCGTCTCGCAGTTCACTTCAACCAGCACGCCCGACTTACCATCGGCGCTACCGGAGTAAACCACGCGACCTTCGGCGGCCACACGGGCAGCCTTCTTATCGGCTTTCGCGAGACCCGACTTACGCATGATCTCGGCAGCAGCCTCGAGGTCGCCATTGGCTTCCACGAGCGCTTTCTTGCATTCCATCATGCCAGCGCCGGTGCGCTCACGAAGTTGCTTTACGCTTTCTGCAGTAATGTTCATCGTAATCTCTTACTCAGCTGCTGCGCTGTCGCCAGCCATATCGGCCGCACCGTCAGCATCGCCGGCACCCTGCGCCGGCCCCTTCTTGCCACGCGCGCCACCATTCGGCGCTGGGCGACGACGGCCACCGGCCTTGCGGCGCGGGTTACCGGCATCGTCGAGTTCGACGAAATCGTCTTCACCCGTCGGCACTTCAGGCACCGCCGCACGGCCATCAATGATCGCGTCAGCAACAGCCGAAGCGTACAAATTGATCGCACGCATCGCGTCGTCGTTACCGGGGATAACGTAGTCAACACCAGCAGGCGAGCTGTTCGTGTCAACGATCGCCACAACCGGTATTCCGAGCTTGTTTGCTTCTTGGATCGCGATCGACTCGTGGCCGACATCGACGATGAACAGAACGTCGGGCAGCGAGCTCATGTTCTTGATACCGCCGAGGCTGCGATTCAACTTCTCCATCTCGCGACGCATGACCTGCGCCTCTTTCTTGCCGCGGCGATCTAGCGCCCCGGTGACCGCAAGGTCCTCAAGCTCCATGAGGCGCTTGATGGACTGACGAATCGTCTTGAAATTGGTGAGCATGCCGCCCAACCAACGCTGGTTGACGTACGGCATACCTGAACGGGCGGCTTCGCGCTGCATCGCTTCGCGAGCAGAACGCTTGGTGCCGACGAACATCACTCGACCACCGTCAGCGGCGACGTTCTTGATGAAGGCAGCGGCCTCCGTGAACATCGGCTGGGTCTTCTCGAGGTTGATGATATGAATCTTGTTACGCTCGCCGAAGATATAGGGAGCCATCTTCGGGTTCCAGAAGCGGGTCTGGTGACCAAAGTGGACACCGGCTTCTAACATCTGACGCATCGATACGGACATTGTCTCACTCTCCCGGGTTATTTCCTCCGCGTGCCCCGTCCGGTAGTCGCTCGGGGGCTCCACGAGGCTCGTGGAGCGGGCCGACCGACACCCGACCGTCCGGTTGACTTCGCCTTGCGAGCGACGCCGGTACGCGTGTGGATTTGATTGCGAAAAAACGCCGCGCTTTATACCATGTTAGCCCCGTGCAAACAACGGTTTAGGACGCCCTAACCGTTTACCGTCACCTTGCCGAGCCCACCCCCCCACCCGTGAGCCTAAAGACACCCGCCCAAGAGGAGGCCATGCGCCTCGCCGGCCGCCTGACTGCCGACGTACTCGACATGATCGGTCAATACGTTGCCGCCGGCGTGACCACCGACGAACTCGACCGTATCTGCCACGACTATATCGTCAATGTTCAGCACGCCATTCCCGCGCCACTGAACTATCACGGGTTCCCGAAGTCGATCTGTACTTCGGTGAACCATGTCGTATGTCACGGCATCCCCGGCGATAAGCGCCTTAAAAACGGCGATATCGTCAATGTTGACGTGACCGTCATCAAGGACGGTTGGTTCGGCGATTCGAGCCGCATGTTTATCGTGGGCCCGCCCTCGGTTCAGGCGAAACGGCTCGTCGAGACCTGCCGTCAGGCCTTATGGCTCGGTATCGGGGTCGTCCGGCCCGGTGCCCAATTGGGCGACATTGGCCATACCATCCAAACTTTCGTTGAGGGGCTGGGTTATTCCGTCGTGCGCGAGTATTGCGGCCATGGCATCGGCCAGGTTTTCCACGAAGACCCCCAGATTTTGCATTATGGTAAACCGGGTACAGGCGCCACCTTGGAAGTCGGCCAGACCTTTACCATTGAGCCGATGATCAACGCGGGAGGTCGCCAAGTGCGCCTATTGGGTGATGGTTGGACCGTCGTAACCAAAGACCACAGTCTCTCGGCGCAGTGGGAACACACCCTACTCGTCACCCCAACGGGCTGCGAGATTCTGACCTTGGGTGCCAACGAGACGTCCCCGCTAGTGACCGGAGCCTGAGCATGAAGCCGACTTCTTCTACCGGCGACGGGGCTGGCGCCGTCGATGGCGACGCTTGGCCAATTCTTTTGGAGGCCACCTTACGGCTCGCGGACATGTCGCTCGCGGTGCCAGCGGATGCCATCGTTGCATTCCGCTCGGTCATTGAGACCGCAGACGCAGACCTCAAAGCCCGTTTTTTTACTGATGAACCGGTCGAAGATCTAGTCCGTGCCCGCGCCCGACTCATCGATCTGGTCTTAACTCGTGCCTGGACTTTACATCTCGCCGGCCATACTGACGATCTCGCCCTATTGGCGGTCGGTGGGTACGGTCGTGGGGAATTGCACCCCTGCTCAGATATTGATGTCATGGCGCTGCTCCCCAAGAGTGAAGAAGCGCCGTGGGAAGCCGCGCTAGAGCGATTTTTAACCTTCCTTTGGGACATCGGTCTTGAAGTGGGCCACAGCACGCGCACGATTGATGAGTGTCAGAGCGAAAGTCTGGCAGACATTTCAGTCGCCACCACCTTGTTGGAAGCACGCCTACTCGTCGGACCCGAGGTTCTGTTTAGCGCCATGAAGCGCGCGCTCGCGCCAGATCTCGTTTGGAGTGCCGCTGAGTTTTATGAAGCCAAAGTCCGCGAACAGCAGCAACGGCACCAGCGTTTTTACGACACAGCCTACAATTTAGAGCCGAATGTCAAAGCAAGTCCCGGCGGTTTACGCGACATCCAGACCATCGCTTGGGTGGCTAAACATCATTTCGGCGCGGAATCGCTGGATGAACTCGTCCACTACGGGTTTCTAACAGACGCTGAATTGCGAAAACTAAAGGTCGCTCAAGGCTTTCTGTGGAAAGTGCGATTTGCTTTACACGTCCTGACAGGCCGCCGCGAAGACCGTCTGCTATTTGACCATCAAATCAAAATAGCTCGCCAATTTGGCTATGAAGACGCCACCTACACCTTAGCGGTCGAACAGTTGATGCAGCGCTATTATCGAACGGCAATGGATATTTCCTTGCTGAACGAAATGCTCCTACAACTGTTCAGTGAAGCCATTCTGAACCCAGTACCCACGGTACCCACGTCCATCAACCCCCGCTTCCAGTCACGCAATGACTATCTCGAAGTGACGGCGGATGACGTGTTTCAGCGTAATCCATCGGCCATCCTAGAGCTGTTCCAGCTGCTGTGCCAAAACACAGATCTGAAAGGCGTTCGCGCCGAAACCATTCGCAACCTGCAACAGCACCTGTGGATGGTCGACGAGGAGTTCCGTCAGAATCCGCGTCACCACCGGTTGTTCATCGACATCTTAAGAGAGACTCAGGGTATTTCGCGTGCTCTGCGTCGGATGAACTTATATGGCGTCCTCGGTCGCTATATCCCCGCCTTTGGCCGCATCGTCGGTCGTATGCAGTACGATCTTTTCCACGCCTATACAGTCGATGCGCATACTCTATTCGTGTTACGCAACCTGCGCCGTCTCTCGCAGACTCGTTTCGACCATGAACTGCCAAAATTGTCGGCCGTATTTCGCTCACTGCCGCGACCCGAACTGGCCTATTTAGCTGCGCTTTTCCACGATATCGCGAAAGGCCGAGGTGGCGATCATTCCGAACTCGGCGCCGTCGACGCGGAAGCGTTCTGCTTAGAACAAGGGCTCTCAAGGTACGACGCCCGTCTTGTCGCCTGGCTCGTGCGGCACCATCTTATATTGTCGGTCACGGCTCAAAAGAAGGACATCACGGATCCTGAAGTCGTGAATGAGTTCGCCCGACGTGTGGGTGATAGCACTCACTTAGATTATCTATACGTCCTGACCGTGGCGGACGTTCGCGGCACCAATCCCAAACTTTGGAATACGTGGAAAGCCTCGCTGTTTGAGGAATTCTTCGAGCGGACGAAGCGCGCTTTGCGCCGAGGGCTCGAAAGCCCGCTGGGCGAAGCCGAACTGATCGCAGAGACGCAAGTGGAGGCCCGAGAAATACTCGGTCGCGACGGCGTATCGACGTCCGAAATTAACCGCGTCTGGAAAGACTTAACCGGCGCCTACTTCCTACGGCACACGGCAGAAGAGATCGCCTGGCATACGTCGCTGTTGGCGAGCCGAGATCCGTTTGACGAAGATCCGATCGTCGCGGTCCGTCAGGAAACTGGGCGTGGCGGAACGGCTATCTTCAGCTACACACATCGCCGCGTTAACAGTTTTGCCCGGGCGACCGGTGTGCTTGACCAGATGGGTCTGACCGTCTTGGACGCGCGTATCACGCCAACGACCAACGGTTTCACCATCGATACGTTCCTCGTTCTGGAAGATACCGGCGGCGCCATTCAAGATCGAACCCGCGTCCACGAGATCGAACAGGGACTTTATCGGGCATTACGAGCCGATGCGGGTACGACCTATACCGTGACTCGACGCGCGCCTCGGCAAGTGCGGATGTTCGCCACGCAGACACAAATCACGTGGAGCGATGACAATCGCAATCACCGCACCGCCTTGGAACTCATCGCCGCAGACCGCCCAGGGCTGCTGTGTGAACTCGGCAAAATCTTCACGCAAGAAAAAATTCAGCTGCTGGCAGCACGAGTGGTCACCGTTGGCGAACGCGCCGAGGACGTGTTCTACGTCGCTGACGCGGATGGCGAACCGTTGAACCCAGCCACGCGTGAACGACTAGCGTCGGCGCTGCGCACTGCGCTCGACCATCGGATTTAAGATGCATCCGGCGCTGACTGCACTGCAACCCTACCCTTTCGAGCGTCTCGCGCAACTGCACCGTGGAGTCGTGCCCCCACATCATCTGGCGCCGATCTCGCTGTCGATCGGTGAACCCAAGCATGAAGCGCCACGGGTCATCATCGACGCGCTACTGGGCGCCATGGGCGACCTTGGAACGTATCCAGCCACCGGTGGCTTACCGGCGTTCAAAACCGCCGTGGCCGATTGGCTCGATCGACGATTCAATCTCGGTGGACAACTCGATCCGAGTCGGATGGTGTTGCCGGTCAATGGTACCCGTGAAGCCTTGTTTGCCTTCGCGCAGTGCCTGATCGATCCCAGCGAAAATTCGCTGGTGGCGATGCCTAACCCCTTCTATCAAATCTATGAGGGTGCAGCGCTGCTGGCCGGTGCCACCCCATATTTTCTCGACACCACAGCAGCAAACCAGTTCTTACCGAACCTCAACGGCGTACCAGACACGATCTGGAAGCGCTGCAAATTGCTATACCTCTGCTCGCCAGGCAACCCCACCGGAGCCGTGGCCGACGAGGCCTATCTTGCCCAGGCACTTGAGCTGGCTGATCGATTCGACTTCGTGATTGCTGCTGATGAATGTTACGGCGACATCTATCTCGACGAAGCCAATCCACCCCCCGGATTGCTGGGTACTTGTGTGCGTCTTGGCCGTAGTTTCGATCGCGTCGTTGTCTTCCACAGCCTATCGAAGCGCTCAAGCGTGCCTGGCCTGCGTTCTGGATTCGTTGCTGGCGATCCAACGATTCTGGAAGCGTTCCGCCTCTATCGGACGTACCACGGCTGCGCCCTGCCGGTGCACGTCCAAAAAGCGAGCATTGCCGGGTGGGCCGACGACCGCCACGCGGTGACGAACCGCGCGCTCTATCGCGCAAAATTTGACGCGGTGCTCCCAATCCTTAAACCGGTACTCGACGTCACTGCGCCGTCGGCGAGTTTTTATCTCTGGCCGCGTGTCGGGATGGACGATGAGCAATTCGCCCGAGAATTGTTTGCGACTCAGAACGTTATTGTTCTGCCCGGAAGCTACCTCGGCCGCGACGCCGGGCATGGCAATCCGGGCCAAGGCTACATCCGCATCTCACTGGTCGCGCCGCTGGATCAATGTATCGAGGCGGCTCAACGTATTAAAACTTTTATCGAATCGAGACACTCATGATCAATGCACTGAAAGAAACTATCGAAGGCTACTGGGAACGCCGTGCCGAGATTTCGCCCACCAATACGCCTGTCGAACTCGTGCACACGACAGAAGCGGTCATTGATCTGTTGGATAAAGGCAGCCAACGAGTGGCCACGCGAACCGAATCAGGCGTCTGGACCGTTCATGAGTGGCTAAAAAAAGCCGTCCTGCTCTATTTCCGCACCCATGACAACGTCGCCATGGGCGCCGATCCTGCTCGGTGGTTCGACAAGGTGCCACTCAAATACAGCGGCCAAGATGAAGATACGCTGCGCGCCGGAGGCACACGCATCGTGCCGCCCGCCGTGGCGCGTCGCGGCGCCTTCGTCGCCTCCGGCGTTGTGCTCATGCCGAGCTATGTGAATATCGGCGCCTATGTCGATTCAGGCACGATGGTGGACACGTGGGCGACCGTCGGTTCTTGTGCCCAAATCGGTAAGAACGTCCACCTCTCGGGTGGCGTTGGCATCGGCGGCGTGTTGGAACCCTTACAGGCGAGCCCAACGATTATTGAGGACAACTGCTTTATCGGTGCTCGGTCCGAGATTGTTGAAGGCGTGATCGTTGAGACCGGCGCTGTGATCTCGATGGGCGTTTATATCGGTGCCAGCACAAAAATTTATGATCGCGAATCGGGCGAAGTCAGCTACGGCCGAGTGCCTGCCGGCGCCGTCGTTGTACCCGGCAATCTCCCGTCGAAGGACGGTCGATATTCGCTTTATGCGGCCGTAATCGTCAAACGAGTCGATGCGCAAACTCGCGCTAAGACATCGATCAACGAACTGCTGCGAGACTAAAAGCGAATCCATATTTGGCGGCAGTCCGTGGATCCGGCCGCCGCCAAACGATACGGTTAACCGAATCGGCCGGTGATGTAGTCTTCGGTCAACTTGTGTACCGGATTCGTAAAGATTTGTTCGGTGGGACCCACTTCAATAAGGTCGCCCAGATGGAAGTATGCAGTGCGCTGCGACACTCGGGCCGCCTGCTGCATACTGTGGGTGACGATCACGATGGCATAGTTTTCACGCAGCTCGTCGATAAGATCCTCAACTTTTGCAGTCGCAATTGGATCCAAGGCTGAACACGGTTCGTCCATCAGAATCACTTCAGGGTCGACGGCGATCGCGCGGGCAATACACAAGCGCTGCTGCTGACCACCCGAAAGACCCGTGCCGGGATTATCGAGGCGATCCTTCACCTCTTCCCAGAGACCCGCCTTACGCAAGGAGGACTGCACCATGTCGTCCAAGTCCGCACGGGTACCCGCCAATCCATGAATCCGTGGGCCATAGGCGACGTTCTCATAGATTGATTTGGGGAAGGGGTTAGGCTTTTGGAAGACCATACCGACGCGCGCACGCAGCTGCACGATGTCTTGCGAACGATCGTAGATATCACTGCCATCCAGCGTGATCGATCCGGTGACCTTGGCATTGGGGATCGTGTCATTCATACGGTTCAGGCAACGTAGGAACGTCGACTTACCGCAGCCCGAGGGGCCGATGAAGGCGATCACCGCGTTTTTAGCGACGTCAATGCTGACGTCCTTGATCGCGTGCTTCTCGCCGTAATGGACGTTCACATGTCGCGCGCTGATGACCGGCGAGTCGACGGTCACTTGGCCTACGGTCTTCGTATCCACCTGTTCTCCTGGCGACGAATGATCCGACTCATTGAAGACGACGCTTCGGGAAACTTCGGTCACGTGCTGGTGCTTTTCGATGGTCATAAATTGTCTCTATATCCTACCAACGACGCTCGAAACGATTACGCAGCACCACAGCCACGGCATTCATGAGGAGTAAGAACCCAAGCAATACCATAATGGCGCCCGAGGTCCGCTCCACAAAGGCGCGCTCAGGGCTGCGAGCCCAAAGATAAATTTGTACCGGCAGCGCCGTCGCTGGATCGGAAAGTCCATGCGGCACATCAACGATGAAGGCCACCATACCGATCATCAACAACGGCGCGCTTTCGCCCAAGGCACGCGCCATACCGATGATGGTTCCGGTCAGCATTCCAGGCAGCGCGAGTGGTAAGACATGATGGGCCACGGTCTGCATTCGAGATGCGCCCATACCTAAAGCCGCCTCACGAATGGACGGCGGAACGGCCTTCAAAGAAGCGCGACCGGCAATGATGATCGTCGGCAAGGTCATCAACGAGAGCACCAGTCCGCCGACGAGCGGCGCTGACCGTGGCAAACCGAAGAATTGAATGAACATCGCCAAGCCGAGCAAACCGAACACGATGGAGGGAACGGCCGCCAAGTTATTGATGTTCACTTCAATGACGTCGGTCCAAAAATTTCGCGGCGCGAATTCTTCCAAGTAAATCGCCGCTGCAACCCCGATGGGGAACGACAAGATCAGCGTGACAATCAACGTCAGCGCACTACCGGCCAATGCGCCAGCAACACCGGCCTGCTCTGGCTCGCGAGAATCACCTGAGGTAAAGAATGCGAGGTTGAACTTGGTCTCTACCCCATGCTTGGCCTTCAGCGCATCCAACCAGGCTATTTCTTCATCGGATATCGGACGATCCGACTCCGGCAGTTTTCGATCGATCTGGCCCTTGATAAAGGAATCCACATGATCGTCTGCCAGTAGCCAGATCCGCTGGTGACTGCCGATCAACTTCGGATCGCTCACAACCTGATCGCGTAGCGTGGTTTCCGCGGCGTTGCTGACCAAGCCGTACAGATGGCGAAGCGACGCCCGCCCCTCCACGTTCGGAAACTGAGCACGTAACGAAGCCTTGATGACCGCTTGATAATCCGCAGCGGACAGCGTGTCAGGGAGCCGAGTGCCCTCCGGATCAATCGTATCGGCGGCGTAGTCGATATCGACCGCGAGGTACGTTTGTTGGAATGAGGTGTAGCCCTTCGAAATGATCGAAGAAAACAAGAACACAACGAAGGCAAGACCGATCGCGATCGCGACAATACCGTAGGCCCGGAAGCGCAATTCTGCGGCGTAGCGACGTCGCAGCGACGCTGCGACCTTCGCCTGACTGGACGACTTGGCCGTTGATCCAACGAGATTAGTCATACTGCTCTCGATATTTACGCACGACTTTAAGAGCCACGATATTCAGAGCGAGTGTCACAAAGAACAGCACCAGACCAAGCGCAAATGCCGCCAAAGTCTTCGGGCTGTCGAACTCAGAATCGCCCACCAGCAAGGTGGCAATTTGTACCGTAACCGTTGTCACGGCCTCGAATGGGTTGGCGGTCAAATTGGCGGCCAAACCGGCCGCCATGACCACGATCATCGTTTCGCCGATCGCGCGCGAAGCTGCTAAGAGCACACCGCCCACAATACCGGGCAGCGCTGCTGGCAAGACCACATTTCGGATCGTTTCCGAACGGGTTGCACCTAAGGCATAAGCACCATCACGCAACGATTGCGGCACCGCAGTGATCATGTCGTCCGCGAGTGATGAAACGAAGGGGATGATCATGATTCCCATGACGAGGCCTGCCGACAGGGCACTCTCGGAGGCAACGACGAGGCCCAATCGCTCACCCAAAATGCGCAGCAACGGTCCCACCGTCATGGCCGCAAAGAAGCCATAAACAACGGTCGGAATACCCGCCAGAATCTCCAGCAGTGGCTTGACCACCGTCCTGACGCCGCGAGCGGCGTATTCCGCCAGATAAATCGCGGAGAACAGGCCCACCGGCACCGAAACGAGCAAAGCGATTCCCGCGATCAGCAGCGTGCCCGTAAAAAGCGGTACCGCGCCAAAGGCGCCGGACGACCCCACCTGGTCCGCCCGCATCGCGATCTGTGGGCTCCACGTGGTACCGAACAAAAACTCGATCGGGGATACAAAGTGGAAGAAGTGCATCGCTTCGTACAAGACCGAAACGATGATCCCGATCGTCGTCAGTACGGCCACGCCCGAACACGCCAGCAGCGCCCATTCGGCAATCTTTTCCACCTGATTGCGCGCGCGCATTTCAGGCTTGACGGAGCGCAGTGCAAGGAAGCCCACCACAATGGCCGACGAAAAGGCCAGGACGGCACCGACCAAATCGCCCTGGTGGCTCAATTGGCGCCAGTGCTGAGCCGCAGCAACCACAGCGGGCCGCGCCATCTCAGCAGGGACAGCGCCCGACACCACGTTTCGGATGTCATTCAAAACCAAGCCTGCCTCGCCGGCCTGGAGATGCTGAAATTCGGTCGGCATCTGCGCCAACACCATTTGCAGGATGACGCGATCACCGAAAAGGTGCCAAAGCCCCAGTAAAGCCAGCGCCGGTAGTGCGCACCACAAGGCGACGTACATACCGTAATAGGCGGGCAAGGAATGGAGATTACGAACGCCCCGGGTCCCCCCCACCAAATTTATGGAGCGCCGACGGGCCCACTGGTAGGCAAAACTCGCGAGCAGCACAATGACAACGACAACCGTAGAACTCTGCATGATTGCCCAAGTCTTGAAGCTGAGTGGTGCAAGCCTCGTGCATATTGAGGTCCAAAGGAGCCTAAACGCACGCGCGACGCATTATCGCCAACGAATGTTACATTTTTATTTCAGTCGCATAGTTTCCTTTTTTTTCAGCTAGTTACAGCTATACCCCCGGTGGCTTTGGGCCGCTACTCAAACCGCCGCGCTCGGCGATTGCCGATTCGCGCCAAGCCCCGTATAACTGCGTGCGCTTTGGGAGACGATATGAGCACCACCCTTGATTTGACTCTAGATCTGATGCGCCGCGCGTCGGTGAGCCCGGATGACGCTGACTGCCAGACTCAGATGATTGCACGACTGTCCAAAATCGGCTTTGAGATCGAGCGACTACCGTTTGGTCCAGTACAGAACTTCTGGGCGACTCGCGGCCCTAAAACTGCGCCGACGCTCTGCTTCGCGGGCCATACGGACGTCGTCCCTTCCGGTCCGCTAGAGGCCTGGTCGAGTCCTCCATTTGAACCGACCATTCGCGATGGCGTCCTATACGGCCGTGGCGCTGCGGATATGAAAAGCGCTCTGGCTGCCATGATCACTGCGACAGAAGCCTGCGTCACCCAAAACCCCGCTCACCGCATTCGCCTCGCCTACCTCATTACGAGCGATGAGGAAGGCCCCTCAATCGAGGGTACGAAGAAAGTCGTTGAACACCTGATGGCTATCGGCGAACGCATTGACTGGTGTGTCATTGGCGAACCAACCAGCGATCAAACCCTTGGGGATACGGTGAAGATTGGGCGCCGTGGCTCGCTGAGCGGGATTTTGACGGTGCACGGCATACAAGGGCACATCGCTTACCCTCATTTGGCGGACAACCCGATCCACCGTTTTGCACCGGCACTGGCAGAACTCTGCACACACCACTGGGACGACGGCAACGCCCACTTCCAACCCACATCGTTCCAAATCGCCACAATTCAGGCAGGAACCGGGGTCAACGTGATCCCTGGAGAACTGAACGTCAGGTTCAACTTCCGCTTTTGCCCAAAGCAAACCGTTGCAAGCCTACAGGCGGCTACGACCGACATACTGGATCGCCACGGCATCCGCTATACGCTGGACTGGAAGATTTCGGGGCTGCCGTTCTACACACCGCCCGGTCGCCTCTCCGAGGCGACGGTTCGATCCATTCAGTCAGTGACCGGTATCACCCCTCAACTTTCAACGTCCGGAGGAACTTCGGATGGTCGCTTCATCGCGCCGATGGGCGCCGAGGTTGTCGAAATTGGTGTGGTGAACGCGTCAATCCACAAAATTGATGAGCACGTGAAGGTTGAGGACGTCGTCGCACTCGCGCGCATCTACCAGCGCCTGATCGAGATCCTTTGCTCGGAACAGTGAGCGGATTAAGGTCGTCCGTTAGCCGGCGGCAAACGGAAGTTACCCCATAGTCCGCCCACACCCAGGAGCGACGCCGCGATCCCCAACCAAGCCGGGATGGAGAGACCGAATAAGGACCAGCCAATTTCCTGGCAGTCGCCACCGCCATTGACGATTCGGCTGACGACTTCCAACGGCGGCAACATGTCGACCATGGTCCAGAAGTCCGCGCCGCAAGACGCCAAGCTGCCCAATGGCTGCATCTGCATCCAGACATGTCGAGCCGACAACGCGACCAATCCGGCGGCTGCGATCAAGATCAGTAGACCATAGATCCGTGCACCGATACGTCCTGCATCGTGCACCAGGGCGACCAGAAATACGGCGCCCAATAGCAAGGTAGCGCCCCGCTGCAGCATGCACATATTGCATGGATTCAGCTTCAGCACATGCTGAAAGACCAGGGCGCCAGCCATGAGAGCCATGACGCCGGCGAGGCCAGCGCCATTGATCATCCGACGCGTGATCGCCATCAAAGGACGGTGCCCAAATTATTGCGCTTGGAATCGGTTTGCGCCGTATGCCGGATATCCTTGCCGTGCACCATGAAGACCACGTATTCGCAGATATTTTTTGCGTGATCGCCAATTCGCTCAAGCGCGCGTGAGACCCAGAGGACCTCAATTGACCGTGTGATCGTACGGGGATCTTCCATCATGAAGGTGATGCACTGGCGTTGGATCGCGTCGTACTCTTCATCGATGATTCGATCATCTTGGACGATGTTGAGCGCAGCTTCGGCATCAAGGCGGGCGAACGCATCCAGAGCCGAATGCAACATTTGGTGCACCAGACGGCCCAGGTTTTTAATTTCCCGATATCGCCCCACAGGCCGCTCCATCAACGCCAGGCGCGCCGCGATATAGCCCACCTTCTCCGCCTCATCGCCAATGCGCTCGAGATCGGTAATGGTCTTGATAATCGCAACAATCAAGCGCAGGTCGGAGGCCGCCGGGGCACGGGTGGCCAAGATACGACTGCATTCCTCGTCAATAGCCACTTCCATCGCGTTGACACGATGGTCATTGCGGCTCACTTCGTCCGCGAGCGCACCATTGCCGTCAACGAGCGCCACAACGGCGTCAGACATCTGCTGCTCGACGAGTCCGCCCATTTGCAGCACGTGTGTGCGCAGCTTCTCGAGATCCTCGTTGAACCGGCGCGAAATGTGCGGGCCGAGTGTATTAGCGTCCATGGCGATCCTCCAAGAGTCCTACAACTTATAACCGCAGCAGCGCTGCGGTTCAACGTGCAATGTTCGTCTCAATGGCTTTGGCGTGGCCCTGACCGCGATCATGTTTCGGCGAAGCGCAGCGACAGACCTCATCAAAAAAACGCCGGGGTAGCTCGTGAGCCGCCCCGGCGCCATATCCGCTCAGTCCATGCCTATTTTAGAGGCGGACAGCTCGCAGATCGTTCGCATCCTTACGCGATTTGGCCAACTCAGATGGCTTCATCGTGATCAAGCCACGCTCGGCGAGGTAACCATCAGCACCCATGGCCTTGTCGCTAAGGAATTCAGCAACAAACTCCGTGATGCCCGGGATCACGCCAACGTGCGCCTTCTTCACATAGAAGTACAGAGGACGCGAAAGTGGGTAGGAGCCATCCGCGATCGTCGCAAAAGTGGGCGCCTTGCCTTCAACCGTGGCGGCAGAAATCTTGTCGCCGTTTTGATCGAGGTAGGAGAACGTGAACACGGCGACCGCCGTCGGGTTGGACTGCAACTTGCTGAGAACCAAGGCGTAATCTTCCGAGACGTCGGTCCAAGCGCCGTCTTCGCGAACCTGCGTGCAGACCTTGGCAAAGCGCCTATCGTCCACTTCCTTGAGGGCTTTGATCCAGGCGTAGGACTCGCAGCCATTGGTCAACACGAGTTCCGCAAAGGCGTCACGGGTGCCGTGGTTTGGACCAGGACCGAAGACCTGGATTGGGAGATCCGGCAGAGACGCATCGACCTGCTTCCAGGTCTTGTACGGATTCGTGATCAGATTGTTGGAATCACGCGGGTCTGGAACCTGCTTGGCCAGCGCCAAGTACAATTCTTTGCGGGTCAGCTTGAAGGCTGGCGCGCCCTTCTTCGTGGCGATGGTGATGCCGTCGTAGCCGATCTTCACTTCAACGACGTCTTTCACGCCGTTCGAAGCACAGGTCTCTAACTCGCCGGCCTTGATGCGGCGCGACGCATTGGCGATGTCCGGGTACTGGACGCCAACGCCGCCGCAGAACAGCTTGATACCGCCACCGGTGCCCGTGCTTTCCACTTTAGGGGTCTTGAACTTGGGATTCGCCTTACCGAAGTGCTCGGCCACCGCCGACGCGAACGGAAATACCGTGGACGAGCCGGCCAAGGCCACGTAATCACGGCCACCATCGGCCAGCGATACGCTGGATACCGACAGACCAACCAAGGAAAGAGCAAGAATTGAGCGCTTAAGCACAGTGATCTCCAATAATTCGGGGTTGAGTGAGACGAAAAGGGATCGTCAACCTACCTAAAATCAGTATGAAACCAGATTGTTACAGTTATCTTTCAAAATACCGGCGATTGTAAGAATTATTTTATATTTATAACTATCAGTAACTTACATCTGACCGGTTGGTGAGCGGCGTTGATTTGGCCGCAACTTTGCCGCCATTTGGCGCCTTGCTGCACGTCGCGCGGGCAAGGTGCGGAACTCGACCAGATTGGACTCAAATTGGCGAGACGCACGTTCCCAACTGTACTCCAGCGCTTGGCGCCGACAAGCCGTCCGATCCAAGGTGAGGGCCCCCAATACGGCCGCCCGCAGGTCATGATCCAACCACCCACTCACGCCGTGTTGCACCACATCGAGCGGTCCGGTGACTGGATAAGCGGCGACCGGCACTCCACTGGCCATGGCCTCAAGCATCACGAGACCAAAGGTGTCCGTGCGACTGGCGAATACAAAGCAGTCCGCCGACCGATACGCGGCAGCCAGTGCTTCGCCGTACAGATAGCCACGAAACTGGACCTCCGGGTAGCGCCGCCGCAGCATCACGAGATCGGGCCCATCCCCCACCACTACTTTGCGAGACGGCACATCAAGGCGGCAGAAGTCCTCAACACTCTTTTCGACCGAAACCCGGCCTACGTAAAGCAACTCGGGGACTGCGCGGGTCTCAGGCGTGGACGACGGATGAAAGAGCGTGGTGTCGACCCCACGAGTCCAAGGTACCACTCGCCTAAATCCGTGCAAGCGTAGATCGCGCCGCATTTCCTCAGTCCCCACCATGACACGCGTCGCGCGCGAGTGGAAACAGCGCAGGTACGCGTAGGTCACAGCTTCCGGGATCGGCAATCGAGCCCGGATATACTGAGGAAACTGCGTGTGATACGAGGTGGTAAACGATCTGCCTCGACCAACCGCGTAGGCCCTAGCCCAGACCCCGAGCGGACCTTCTGTCGCGATATGCAGGGCCTCGGGGGAAAACTCATCTAAGAACTGCCTCACGCGCGACCTGGCGAAAGGCGCCAAGCGGATCTCAGGATAAGTCGGGCATGGCATGGTCCAAGAACCATGCGGGTTCAGCACCCGGACGTCGTGACCAAAGGATTTGAGATCAGCGACCGTCCGTTGCAAGGTGGTGACCACCCCGTTCGTCTGTGGACTCCAAGCATCGGTGACAATCGCGATACGCATAACGCTTAGGCCGCCTCGTCATAGGCCATCGCTTCGACCGCTTTGATCGCTCCCTCTTCCGGGCGCAGACCGCTGTCTGCCGCTGAATGATGAAATCCAACGTGCAGTTGACCGGCCTGATCCTCATACAGCATGGAGCAATTCTCCACCCAGTCGCCGTCGTTGCAATAGCGTACGCCATCCACTTCACGAATACCGGGGTGGTGGATATGACCGCAAATCACACCATCGAGGCCGTGACGCAGCGCGGCCGTAGCCGCCGCGTGCTCGAAGCGGCTGATGTAGCGGCGGGCATCCGGCACTTGGTCTTTGATCCAATTTGATAACGACCAATAGCCGTAGCCGAACCGATGCCTGATGTCTTGGACCGAGCGGCTGAGCCAGAGGATAAAATCGTAGAGGTGCTCGCCAATCCACTTCAACCAGCCGGCAAATTTAACGTTGCCATCGAACTCATCGCCATGCACCACCAAGTAGCGCTGGCCGTTCGCCGTTTCGTGGATAAAGTCACGACGGATATCAATGCCTTCAAGGCGACCGCCACAGAGTTCTCGAAAACCCTCATCGTGGTTCCCAGGCACGTAGATCACCTCAATCCCGCTGCGAGCCATGCGCAAAATCTCACGCAAAACCTCTTGGTGCTGGGAGGGCCAGAAAAAACTACGCTTCAAGCTCCATAAATCGACAATGTCGCCAACCAGCACTAATTTTTCTGTATCTACCCCACGAAGGAAATCGAGGAGCAGTTCTGCTTGGCAACCGCGAAAGCCCAAGTGAACGTCGGAAATAAAAACCGTACGTACGCGACCCTTAGGAGAAGCTCTGCGTGTCATCGTGTCCTCTTTCGAGCAGCTTGGATGACCTATGCTGCCGTGCCGGGTTGACACGACTATGACGCTAATGCTTCAGATTTCTTACGCGAAGGACGGACATCAGCCTCGTCGGGCCAAGCGGGACTCAGGGAAATCACACTGAAAGCGACTGCCCACTCCTTCCGTGCTTTCAATATGCAAAGTGCCGCCGTGACGCTGTAGCGCATGCTTCACGATCGACAGCCCAAGACCCGAACCGCCAGAGTCTCTTGAGCGACCAGGATCCACTCGGTAGAAACGTTCGGTGAGTCGTGGAATGTGCTCCGGCGCGATCCCAACGCCCGAATCCGACACGGAGAAATGTCCGCCCGTCGCGTCGGTCCACCAACGAGCGATCACGCGACCACCGATCGCTGGCGTGTACTTGATCGCATTACCAATCAAGTTGGAGAAGATGGAGTGCAGCTCAGATTCGGCGCCCAAGAGCCCCTCTTCCGACTCCTCCTCATAGATAAATTCACAAGTCCGCTGAGGTCTAGCCAACACATCGCGCTTCATGAGACTGAGTAAGCCTGCCACGTCCACAAAGACGTAAGGCGCTTCGGACGCGCCGGACTCGAGACGAGACAATTCGATGAGATCGTCCACCACAGCCTGCATCCGCGCCGACTGACGTCGCATTTCCTGCAACGCGAGTCGCACATCAGAATCCAAGAGCGGATCATCGGCCAGCGTATCCACATATCCGACGATGACCGTCAGTGGCGAGCGTAATTCATGAGATGCGTTCGCAACGAAATCCTTGCGCATCGCTTCGACCAAGATCTCGCGACTCACATCGCGCACGGCCAGTAACTTCTGCCCCTTTCCGTAGTCGACCATTTGCAGCGACAAATGCACGTCCGTGCTGGTCAACTTCCGAATCACGACCGGATAGGAGTAATCGCCTTTATCGAGGTAATTTTGAAAATCAGGATTGCGCACCAAGTTATCGATCCGATGACCGAAATCGACCTTGCGCCGCAACCCTAACATTCGGCCCGCGCGCGGGTTAAACCACTGAATCACCCGATCGCCGGTCAACACCACAATGCCGTCCGGCAAGGCAGAGGTGAGTTCCCTGAACTCTCGTACCACCTCCAACATCCGCTTCTTGTGGTACTTCTTACGCTGATAGATGCGGACAATCAGCGCGACGACATCGCCCCAAGGACCCGATAAATCGGGCGGATCGAGCTGGCGACGATGTCGCAGCCATTGCTCCAGTAAATGCAGGCGGTAGTAGTTAAGGCCCAGTGTGCCGGCCAACGCCACGCCGATTGCCACGGCGGCATAGCCGGTCGCCAAGCCGACCAGCAGGGCGATCAGAATAACCGTCAGCAACCTCGGCAGCGCGGACTTCCAGACGGCAGTGGTCACGCGCTCAAACCTATCGCCTTAGAGTGAACGGGTCGAGAATCGATACCCGGAGCCGCGAACAGTCTGAACATAAGCGTCGCAGCCAAATGCCTCCAAGGCTTTACGCAGGCGGCGGATATGCACATCCACCGTGCGCTCTTCCACATAGACATTGCCACCCCAAACGCGGTCCAACAACTGACTGCGCGTATAGACCCGTTCGGCGTGAGTGATGAAAAATGACAACAGCCGGTATTCGGTCGGTCCGAGCGCAACCGTGGCCTCACCACACAGCACCCGGTGACCGGCGGCATCCAAGCGCAGTTGGCCCGCGTCAATGACTTCCTCAGTGCTGACCGTCGATGAGCGACGCAGCACAGCGTTAATGCGGGCCAGTAACTCGCGCGGTGAGAACGGCTTGGTGACGTAGTCATCTGCGCCTCCCTCCAGCCCCGCCACTTTATCCTGCTCCTCGGCCCGGGCGGTAAGCATGATGACCGGCACCTCTTTGGTGTCCTTGTCCTTCTTGATCGCGCGGGTGAGTTCGAGACCACTGGCATCGGGCAGCATCCAATCAACCAAAATCAGATCCGGACGGGCGTCCGCAATCGCGGTACGAGCCGCCCGGGTATCCTCGGCTTCGGTGACGTCAAATCCTGCACGCCGCAGACCGAAAGCGATCATATCGCGGATCGGCTTTTCGTCTTCAACGATCAAAATTCGACGTGCGGTCATGTGTCACATCCCTTCAAGTGGTTGACATCATTAGACCTAAGTAATGTGACACTTAGATTACCGCGTGATGTGATTGACACATAACAGACTACAGATTCATGTCTTAGGCGTCGCGCGGTTGGCCACATCGTCACGCAAATACACTGGCTCAAGCGCCTCAGCCGCCGGGCGATGACCCGCCGCATAGTCCGCAGCCGCCAACCGGGCGACAAGCCGAGCGCTGGGCAATTCATCCACGTAACACGCCACCGACCCCGAAAAGGCCTCGGCCAGGGTCGGATGCGCGGAAAACCCGTGACCGGCCAACACCAGCGATTCCAGTCCGCCGACTCGGGCGTGTAGCGCCGGAGGTGACAACAAAGCTTCCCATTCCAATATGACTCGGCCTTGGTCATGACGTGTTAGGGCCGCGTAGACTTCACCCATCCGTGCGTCGAGTGCCACCAACACGCCGCCAAAGGACATCCGAGCCTGCGTGGCTCGAGCCGCAGCGCCCGCCGCGACCGCCGCCAGATCAGACACCCCGAGTAAGGGCACGTTCAGCCCGAACGCAAGGCCCTGCGCCGCGCTGACGCCGATCCTGACCCCAGTAAACGCGCCCGGCCCCCGACCGACGGCAATCGCATCTAGAGAACTCATCGGCCAATCAGCATCGGTCATGAGTGCCTGAACCCAAGGCAATACGCGCTCCGCATGCCCGCGACCGATGACCTCGAAGCGATCGGCGATCACGCCGGACTCGTCCATGAGGGCGACGCTCAGCGCCTCGGTTGCCGTATCAAGAGCCAGTAATCGCATGGATTGCCTATTCAATCAGTCCGTCTAAATGATGCCTGAGAAAAGCCGTGGCCTCCTCAACCTTGGTCGTGACCGGCATTGCCGGCAGACTCTTGAGAAAAGTCCGGCCATAACTTCTGGAGCGCAACCGCGGATCACCGATCATCACCACCCCGAAATCGGTTGGATCACGGATCAGGCGCCCGACCCCCTGTTTGAGGGTCAGCACCGCTTGCGGAATTTGATGCTCCGCGAAGCCATTGCGACCGGCGCGCCGCAAGCCCTCCAGCCTCGCCTTCAGCAATGGATCGTCTGGGGATGCGAATGGCAGCTTGTCGATCACTACAATTGACAGTGCGGGACCTCGCACATCAACACCCTCCCAAAAACTGGACGTTCCCAAGAGCACCGCGTGACCGATCTCCCGGAACCGCTTGACCAGGGCATCTCGTGGCATGTCGCCCTGCACCAGCAACGGAAACGGGTCGTCACCCTGCATGGCCTCTCGCAATAAATAAGCGGCTTCGCTTAAGGCTCGGTGACTCGTGAACAGCAAAAACGCGCGCCCACCTGCAGCCCGCAAGAGCGGCATTGCCGCCTCGATCAACGCCCGATTGAAAGCGCGATCCGCAGGGTCCGGCATATCAGGTGGCAAATACAAGCGGGCTTGATCGGCGTAGTTGAAGGGACTCGCGATCTGCAAGGTACGGGCGTTATCTGCCCCCACGCGTTGCACGTAGTGGCCGAAGTTGTCGCCGACCGCCAAGGTTGCCGAGGTGTGCACCCAGGCGCACGGTCGCTCTTGCGTTTGTAGCCTCAAACGATCGGCCACCTCAAAAGGAATAAACTCGAAACTAAAATATCGAGCCGCATTATCGACCCACTGGAGCCCGGTCGATTCATCAAGCGTGAGTAGACCGCGCAATCGACCCGCCGCCTCAAAGGCGCGTCGCCCACATTGTCGGACCGCCGGCACTTCGATCGCCGGATCATCGTAGCGCTCGGCAATGGTCTCTAAGCCAAGGGCGAGCTCCTCCGCAGCTTCAAGCACCGCGTCTGGTAAGCGCCCCCACTCAATTCGGTCGCCCAAACCGGATAACGCGAGACTAATCGCCGATACGGCCGTCTCTATCTCAGCCAATTGCGCCCGGGCTGCACCGTCCAACAAACCGGCACGCGTCACTTCAAGCTCAGCATCACGCACGAGCCCTAGCGCTGCTCGGGAACCAAACCGGGTACCAAAAAACTGTGCGGCCACCTCTGGAAACTGATGTGCCTCGTCCAGAATCACCGCTTGGGCGCCGGGCAAGAGCTCGCCAAAACCCTCTTCACGCAAGGCCATGTCCGCTAACAGAAGATGATGGTTCACGACCACCACATCGGCCGCTTGCGCCTCGCGCCGGGCCAGCAAGACATGACAGCGTCGGAATTCAGGGCAATCCTGGCCGAGGCAATTGTCACGAGTCGACGTCACGGCGGGCCAAATCGGATCGTTATCGGCAATCGAATCCACTTCTGCAATATCGCCCGTCTCGGTCGACTCCGACCAGCGAACGATTCGGCCGAGGGCCCGCTGGCGGCCGCGTTCAAATCCCGGCAGTGGCGGCGCGGCCACCTCAAGCGACAGGCGATGACGACAGAGGTAGTTGGAGCGGCCTTTGAGCACGGCAATCCGAACCGGTCGACCCACGAGCCCGCATAGCATCGGCAAATCGCGGTGAAATAATTGGTCCTGAAGATTTCGCGTACCGGTCGAAACCAACACTTTGGCGCCGCTCAGGAGCACCGGGATCAGATAGGCAAAGGTTTTGCCGGTTCCCGTTCCCGCTTCAACCACGAGATGCGTCCGTTGTTCGATCGCCTCAGTGACGGCCTCGGCCATGACCTGTTGCTCGACACGCGGTTGGTACCCCGGAAGCACATCGGCCAAAGGGCTATCGGGTAAGAGGAGCGATCGCCATGCCGAGATCACGAGAATCAACGCTCCAACCGCAAAAGGTACACCTGCGGCGCCGCAGCATCATCCCCGTCACCATCAACCGACGCAAGCGATGCGCACTGCCTTTCTGGGCATGCAAACGATTTCAGTCGATGAACAAGAAAAACAACCTTTTCGGTTGCCAAATGAATCGTCTAATCCCCTGTTTTTATTATTATTTAAAGCACTACAGAAGTCACTACATTTTTAATCCCGCATTGCGTCAATTTGTTATTTTTTCCGTATTATTTACCTGTCCAGCACGGAGTCCGGCACTACATGAGTAGTCTTCCAGTGAATCAGCAATCGAGTCCCTTTAATTCCCCCACCGATCTTGATCAATGGGTGAGCGAAGTCACGGCTCTCACCGAGCCCACCGCCGTCCATTGGTGCGACGGCACCGCTGAAGAGGCTCAGGCCTTGACCTCGGCGCTCTTAGCCGCCGGAGATCTGGAAACGCTGCATGCGGACTATCCAGGCTGCCATCTCTACCGTTCGCATCCAAACGATGTGGCTCGCGTCGAACATCTCACCTTCGTCTGCACGCAATCGCAAGCTGATGCCGGACCCAACAATCACTGGCTGCCCCCGGCCGAAGCCCACGCCCGCATGGACAGTCTTTTCAAAGGCTGTATGCGTGGGCGCACCCTCTATGTCGTGCCGTATTGCATGGGACCGATCGATTCACCCTTCGCACGGTGCGGCGTCGAAATCACGGACAGCCCCTATGTCGTCCTGAATATGCGGCTCATGACACGTATGGGGGCAGCCGCCCTAAACCGCATTCGGCGGGAATCCAAGTTCGTGCGGGGCCTGCACTCCACCGGCGATCTTGATCCCGACCGCCGCTTCATCATGCATTTCCCGGAGGAGCTGTCCATCAAGAGCTTCGGCTCCGGCTACGGCGGCAACGCGCTGCTCGGTAAGAAATGCCACGCTCTGCGTATCGCCAGTTGGCAAGCGCGTGATGAAGGTTGGCTCGCTGAGCACATGTTGCTGGTCGCAATCACCAACCCGGCTGGAGAGACTCATTACGTTGCAGCGGCCTTTCCGTCTGCGTGCGGCAAAACGAATTTAGCCATGCTGATTCCACCCGCCTCCATGCCGGGCTGGACCGTCCGAACCTTAGGGGACGATATCGCGTGGCTCCACCCCGGCACGGATGGCCGCCTGTGGGCTATCAATCCGGAAGCCGGATATTTTGGCGTCGCACCCGGCACAAATGCGAGCAGCAATCGCAATGCCCATGACATGGTGCGCAGCGACACCCTCTTCACCAACGTCGCGCTGACTGAAGACCGTAAGCCGTGGTGGGAAGGCTTAGAGGGAACACCCGCCATCGACTGGCGAGGTCAACCTTACGATGCAGAGAAGGGTCCTGCTGCGCATCCAAACGCACGCTTCACCGTCTCCGCATTGAACAATCCGGTCTATGCGAACGAAGCGCATCAAGCCGGTGGCGTACCTTTGTCAGCCATCATATTTGGTGGTCGCCGCCGTTCACTCGCGCCACTCGTCTGTGAAGCTGCCGACTGGACGCATGGCGTTCTGCTCGGCGCCAGCGTCGCCTCTGAAACCACCGCCGCCGCGACCGGTGCCGTTGGTGTGCTCCGTCGCGATCCTATGGCCATGAAGCCGTTCTGTGGGTATCACTTTGGTGATTACTGGCAGCATTGGATGAATGTCGGAGCCAAGCTGGCGAACCCGCCGCGCGTATATCACGTCAATTGGTTCCGGCGGGACGCCAATGGCCGCTTCATCTGGCCCGGCTTCGGCGAGAACTTGCGGGTTTTAGCCTGGATTTTAGAACGTGTTGCTGGACGCGCCGGCGCGATCGAAACGCCTATCGGTCGAATGCCCACACCCGATGATCTGCCACTTGAGGGCCTCCCGATCGATCCTGCAAGCATCGAGGAACTGCTCGCCGTAGATGCGGACGATTGGCGCGCTGAGTTCGAGGATCTGCGGCGGGAATTCAATAGTTACGGCGATCGCGTACCGGCCGAGTTTCATGCGCGGATCGACATGGCCATCACACGCTTAGGTGCTCAGTCCTCGCAGGCATAACGGATACTGCCGGGATCCTGGTCATCAGGCTCCCGGCCGAGTCCAATCCAGCCGTTACCTTCAAGGGTCATTGAATCACGGCGGACAAAGACGGGGTCGCCACCGTCTACCTGCACAAAACTCCCGTTCGTGGACTGATCGACGAACCGGAAACCGCCTTTGGAAACGTCGATTCGCGCATGCAATCGAGAAACTAGGCTGCCCTGCACCACCAATTCGCAGGTATCGGCTCGGCCCATCTGAATGGCGCCACCCTCCTCACAGAGCTCGATCTCCGTCCCGTTGACGCTGAGCCGTAATCGCGTTGCCCGGGTACGCCCAGATCCGAAGGCTGCGGGCAGCCGCAAGACGTTGGTGACATCCTCAGCGTGCCAAATCACCTCATATAATTCGACTTCGTCCTGAAAACCTCGCAGCGTCGCGACATCAACGTGGCGGATGGAAGAGCGCCAATCGGGCGGCAGTCGAGAGACCACCGCCTCAGTGACCATAATCTGACCGGCCTTGGCTTGGCTCGTCAGGCGATTAGCCGTGTGAACCGTGGAACCGAACACGTCGTGTTGCTCCCACACAACGGGCCCGAAATGACAACCAATTCGCAGCGCGATCCGTGATTGAGCGGCGGTGAATTTAGAATCTTCGCCGATTTGCCGCTGCATTCGCGCGGCTGCCGAAATCGCATCACTGGCGTGAGCGAAGGTGGCCATGATCTCATCGCCCATGGTCTTCACGACGGTGCCGCCGTGATGGCTCGTGGCGTCTTTCATTAAGTCCAAGGACGCCGCAATCAGTTCACGGGCAGCCGCATCACCCAAGCGTTCATACAGTCGGGTCGATCCAACGACGTCGGCGAAGAGCACTGCGAGTTGTACATCCGTGCGCATCAGACTGAGTATAGTCCGGTCACTAGGAAATAACGCTCGGAATTCCGGTTTGACCCTCGGCTGCTCGGACCGCTGCGTCCAGTACTTCAAATCCCACGCCGGGACGTGTCGCAAATTCGGAGATTACTCGCCGAAACGATCGGGCGCCTGAACGGTGGGCGTACAGGCCCAATAAATGTCGGGTCATGGAGTGCAGACGGACGCCAGCCTTTAGTTCTGTCTCAACATATCCGCGAATTGTTTCAACCAATAACGCGGGTTCCATGGGCGGAGTCGCCACATTGCCCAAGAGCGCAGCTTCCAAGTCCGCCAGCACGTAAGGGTTGTGGTAGGCCTCACGCCCGACCATCACGCCATCAACCACCCGAACATGCTCCGTTGCTTCTGCCACCGAGCGGATGCCGCCATTGATCGCAATGTGTAGGTCCGGTCGCTCGCGCTTTAATTGGTAAACCACCTCATAACGCAAGGGTGGAATGTCGCGATTCTGGCGCGGCGTGAGTCCCGACAGGATGGCTTTACGCGCGTGCACAATAAAATGCTTACAGCCCGCCTCCGCCACCGACTCCACAAAGCGCAATAGAAATTCGTACTGATCTTGGTCATCAATCCCGATCCGACACTTCACCGTGACCGGAACTGCTACGGCGTGCTGGATGGCTGCGACGCACTCGGCGACTCGTTGTGGAGCCGCCATCAGACAGGCGCCGAAGGTTGCATTTTGGACGCGTTCGCTCGGACAACCCACGTTGAGGTTGATCTCGTCATAACCGAACTCTTCGCCAACACGCGCTGCCATAGCCAAGCGCTGCGGATCACTGCCCCCTAATTGAAGTGCGAGCGGATGCTCCTGCGCTGAATAACCCAAGAGCCGGGCCGGATCCCCACGCAGAATCGCTTCCGCGACGATCATCTCCGAATACAGCAGCGTGCGTGGCGCAATGAGCCGTACGAAATGCCGATAGTGGCGATCCGTCCAGTCCAACATGGGGGCGACCGACAGCCGCCGGTCGAGTCCGGCGCCGCTTTTCCCGGAGGAAATGCCTATTTTCTCAGCGTTTTCCACTTGTGTAGTTGCTGCGCTATTTCTGCGGATTCCGGGGAGTTTACAGGTTGCCGAGGGGACATAAAGGGGACAAGAATGCCTTGCGCACCGCTTGTCCCCTCAAGGATTCATCAGGCCCACGATCAAAGCACGCCGGCAAGCGAATGGTGTCACGCGCTATACGGATGTGGTCCGTCTTCGTCGCGGAGCAATGGTGCTGCACCAGGAAAGCAAAACGTTCAATCATCGCACCGCGGCCCAGAGATGGGCAAAACACCGCGAAGTCGCGCTTGAAGACCCGGCAGCCCTGGTTCGCGTACAACACGGCACGCCCACCGTCGCCGAGTTGATCCGCTGGTACATCGATACATTCGAGACGGTCGCGCGCTGGCAGCGCTGCAAGCAGACCCATCTGGAATTCCTAGAGCGCCACGCGCTCGGCAAGGCCGATGCCGTCAAGCTGACCTCCGGTGAGCTTATTCGGCACGTTCAGGCGCGCCGCGCCGACGGCGCCGGCCCAGCGACCGTCATCAACGACCTCATCTGGATCGGCGTCGTCCCGCGGGCCGCCGTTCACGGCAACCATGTTGTTATAAACGGCAGCCGCGAGGCTATCCTGCATACATGCTAAAACAGCCCAAAACCTAACAGCCGTTCGCCGAGTATTGATGCCGGGCGCGACCATCGTTTGGATCAGGTTGCTGAACGCCGGCAGTTCGCATTGACACCTGCGAAGCGCAACATGAGCGATTGACCGGCCGGGCGCTGTTGAGGCAAATCGGTAAGGGACGACGCGTTGAGGGTTTGGGCCGCCTCGGTTCTCGGCAGGCGCCTTGCATAACTTGTCAATCGCATTTACAATTTATGCAGACTACTTCGGGCGGTATTGTGAACCCACGTACCTTATTGAATAAGCTGACTATTACGTCTGGGTATTACCCGGTTGTGCTGCTGGACGGACCGCGCCAATCAGGCAAGACGACGCTGACCAGGGCCGCTTTCCCCGACAAGGCCTACGTGACGCTGGAACCCCTGGATACCCGGGACTTTGCCCGCACCGACCCGCGGGGCTTCCTGTCGGAATACCGCGCCGGCGCGATCATCGACGAAGTGCAGCACGCACCGGACCTATTGAGCTATCTCCAGGATGAAGTCGATCGCGATCCCACGCCGGGACGATTCATTCTGACGGGCTCGCAGAACCTGGCGATTTCCCACGCCGTATCGCAATCGCTAGCGGGGCGGGCCGGAATACTGCATCTATTGCCCTTCAGCCGCGCGGAGCTTGCCGGCTTTTCGAATGCGCCCAAGGATCTGTTTGAGCTGCTGTGGAGCGGCTGCTACCCGCGCATTTACGATCGCAGCATTCCAGCACAGCAGTGGCTGGCCGACTACGTGGCTACCTACGTTCAGCGTGACGTGCGGCAGATCCTCAACGTCGGCGATCTGGGCCGCTTCACCACCTTCCTGCGGCTGTGCGCAGCGCACACCGCTCAAGAGCTGAGTTTGTCTGCATTGGGTGCCGATGCGGGCATCTCGCATAACACCGCCAATGCGTGGCTGTCGGTACTGGAATCGAGCTTCCTGTGTTGTCGATTGCCGGCATGGCATCGAAACATCAAGAAACAGATCGTGAAAGCACCGAAGCTGCATTTCTTCGACACCGGCCTGGTCTGCTACCTGCTGGGAATCAAGGAGCCAGCGCAATTGCGGCACCATCCGCTACGCGGAGCGGTGTTTGAAACCTGGGTATTTTCCGAGCTCTATAAGATGAAAATTCACCGCGGCGAAGTGCCGCAGCTGTTTCATTTCAGGGAATCGCGCGGAATCGAAGTGGATTTCATCGAACCCCAGACAGATCGATTGCTGCTGGTGGAAGCCAAGTCCGGCGAAACCCTGGGGAGCGACTACTTCCAGGGCATGCACGCGTTGGAGAAATTGCTGGTAGACAGGGGTGCGAGCGAGAAGATCGAAAAGCAGCTGGTGTACGGCGGCACCGAGGCTTTGGTTCGCAGCGGCGTCCACGTAGTGCCGTGGAATGGCTTGTGAGTTTGAATTGAGGAGACGTAAAGGAGACACGCATTCCAGGGTAGCGCCAACCCATTGAAGCACGGAGTATTTTAGTTATCGTCGGTCCAGTCCATCATCGGCACCACACTGAGACGACGCTCTATCCTCGAAGCCGACGTCGTCATGCGCGCTCCGGCAATGCGGCAATCGTTTCAGCCACCAACCAATCCACAACGTGGGCCAACGCGTTTTCATGATCAGCATGTTCCGACCGCGCTGCGGCGTACACGGCGCGCTGGCGCATGGCGCTCGTGCCTCGACCCAAAATTGTGCGGGCATGACTCACCTCGGCGAGGCAATTGAGCTCGAGCGCATCCTCCCGCACAAAGTCGATCAACTCATCCACCAACTGTTGGCATGAGACGATTTCACCGCGGGCCAAGTCCAATAATCCAGCCTCAAGCCCGTAACGCATCGCTCGCCAACGATTTTCCTGGATCAACAGATCGGCATGGGTTCGCCACTGGCGGTTACCCGCCCGCAATCGCCACAGAGCCCGCAGCAAAGACTGTACCAGCGCAGCAATACACACGGCGTCGTCCAACGACGTGCAGCAATCCATCACGCGCACTTCAAGGGTCGGATAGCGCCAACTTGGACGGATGTCCCACCAAATCTTTGACGTATCTTCGATTAAGCCATTGCGGATCAGCATATCGACGTGCCGCCGATATTCACCCCAACTCGCAAAACGCGCCGGCAAGCCCGAGCGCGGCAACCCGCTCACCACAGACGTGCGGAAGGAGCGAAAGCCCGTATCCTCCCCCTCCCAATAGGGCGACGAGGCGGACAACGCCAAGAGATGCGGCAGGAAATAGGCCACCTGATTCATCAGGTCGATACGCGTATCGTCATCGCCTACGCCCACGTGCACGTGCATACCGCAGATCAGCATCCGCCGCGCAGCTGCCTGCATCTCCTCAGCTAACGCAAAATAACGCGCTTTAGCCGTGTGCTTTTGGTCAATGACTCGCGCGAATGGGTGGGTCGATGCGGCCATAATGGCCAATCCATATTTTTGCGCCACACCATGGACGAGGCCTCGCAGTCGCACCAGTTCTGTGCGCACTTCCGCTGCACTTTGGCATACACGCGTACCCACTTCGACTTGAGAGCGAAGAAACTCATGGCCGACACAGCCTTCGCCGAGCGTTTCGCAATCGGCAAAGAAGCGGGGATCTGGATCCTCCCGCAGCGACCGGGTGTCTCGGTTGATCAGGAGATACTCTTCCTCAACCCCAATCGTAAAATTCGGAAAATCCATCATGGAGAGATGCCTGCGGTGCCGAGCAGAGGACGCAGTGCCCGCGATAATCGATCGGCCCAACGCCGTACCCCGTTCGGCGTGACCAATTCGTCTTGCCGGATTTCCAAACTCACGTGAGGAATTAAGCGAGCGGACCCATGCCGATGCAGCGTGTAAGCGCCAGGATTACGCCCACTGTACGGCTCGTTGTCGCCGATCGCGCCGTCTTTTTGTTGGCGCAAGGCCCCAAGCAGCGGTATCGCCAGTCGATCATCGTCCCCGTACAGCACACCCGCCACCCACGGCCGAGCTCGTCGCCTAAACACCGGCGTGAACGAATGGATGGCAATCAATGCCACTGGGCCGGAATGCGCCAAGCGATCGATCAAAGCACTCAAAGCCGCATGATATGGGTGATGGATGGCCGTCACTCGCAAATCCCGTCCGGCCGGGTCCAGTGCCTCATTGCCCGCGATCCGGTGGCCATCACCGTCAGTCGTGATCAGGTCTTCCGCCGTTAAGGCCCGGTTGCAATCGACGACGAGGCGTGAGTAATTCGCCAGAAAGGCCGGCGTCGTCAAACGCTCGGAAAGCGCCTTGGTGAGAGCGGCAGCACCAATATCCCAAGCGATATGCCGAGCCATCGCCTCAACGGGCAGGCCTAAACCCGCCAGTGATTGCGGGATCCGTGGCGACGCATGATCGCAAATCAATAAGGCGCGGCCCTTGGTGTCGGCCCCAATGAGGCGCGCGGGCGCCGGTTCATCCGGCGCGAGCAGCCCGTGTGGTGTCATGCCCAAGGTGCAGCACTCGCGCCGGCTATTGCCGTTTTAGTCGTCGGCGCGCTCAGCGCGACGGCGGTCACCTTCCTTGAGGTGACGTTTGCGTATACGGATATTGTCAGGCGTGACCTCAACGAGTTCGTCTTCGTCGATGAACTCCATCGCCTGCTCCAACGAGAAGCGAATGGGCGGACTCAACACCATGTTCTCGTCCTTACCCGCTGCGCGCATATTCGTCAGCTTCTTACCCTTGAGCGGGTTGACCACGAGGTCGTTGTCGCGCGTATGGATGCCGATGACTTGGCCTTCATACACCTCGTCACCGTGACCGATGAACAAACGACCCCGCTCCTGCAGCGCGAACAGAGAGTAGGCCAACGCTTGGCCCTCGCCGTTCGAAATCAAAACACCCAACTGGCGCTGCGCCAACTTCTTGTCGACGACCGGGCCGTAGTGATCAAAGACGTGATACAGCAGGCCGGTGCCCGAGGTCAGCGTACGGAAATCCGTCTGGAAACCAATCAGACCACGCGACGGCATCATGTATTCGATGCGAACACGACCACGACCGTCGTGCGTCATATTCGTCATCTGACCGCCACGCTCGCCAAGGGCTTGCATAACGCCACCCTGCGAACGTTCTTCGATATCAATGGTGACTTGTTCCCATGGCTCCTGGCGTTCACCATCCACAACGCGGACAACGACCTGTGCGCGCGAGACCGCGAGCTCATAGCCTTCGCGACGCATGTTTTCGATCAGCACGCCGAGATGCAACTCGCCACGTCCGTAGACGCGGAACTTGTCAGGATCTTCAGTATCCTCGACTCGCAAGGCGACGTTGTGAAGCATCTCACGCTCCAGACGTTCACGCACTTGTCGGCTGGTCACGAACTTACCTTCACGGCCGAAGAACGGCGACGTGTTGGTTTCAAAGGTCATGTTGATCGTCGGTTCGTCGACCACGAGTCGCGGCAACGGATCAATCGCATCCGGCAGACAGATCGTGTCGGAAATTTTCGGTGCCGCAATACCGGAGAACGCCACAATGTCACCGGCCTGCGCTTCTTCTATCTCGACTCGGTCTAGACCGAGGAAGCCGAGCACCTGACCGATGCGCTCCTGACGCACCGCGCCATCACGATCAACCACGGCCACTTGCATGCCGCGGCGCATCTTGCCGCGAGCGATACGACCGATGCCGATCGTGCCCACGTAGGGTGAGTAATCCAGCTGACTGACTTGCAGCTGGAAGGTGCCTTCCGGATCGACGTTAGGCGGCGGGCAATGCTTAACGATCGCTTCATACAGGGCCGACATATCGCCGCCGCGATGCGCAGGATCGAGCGATGCGTAGCCCTTGATGGCCGACGCATAAACCACTGGGAAATCGAGTTGTTCGTGAGTCGCACCCAGGCGATCAAAGAGATCAAAGGTCTGATCCAGCACCCAACCTGGGCGAGCCTCATCGCGATCGACCTTGTTGATCACAACGATTGGGCGCAGGCCGTGCTTGAATGCCTTCTGCGTCACAAAGCGCGTTTGCGGCATGGGTCCGTCAACGGCGTCGACGAGCAAAAGCACCGAATCGACCATCGAAAGCACGCGCTCGACTTCACCACCGAAGTCAGCGTGCCCCGGCGTATCCACGATGTTAATGCGATAGTCATTCCATCGGATGGCCGTGTTCTTGGCCAAAATCGTGATACCGCGCTCCTTTTCCAAATCATTCGAGTCCATGACACGCTCAGGCATGATGGCGCGCGCATCAAGCGTGTTCGACTGCTTGAGCAATTGGTCAACGAGCGTGGTCTTGCCATGGTCGACGTGGGCGATAATGGCGATATTACGAAGATTGGAAATCACAGAGGGAGTACTCAGGACCCTTGGAGCGGGCCCACTGGTTAGCCGCCCATTATACCGGGTAAGCCCTCTTTTGGCATTGCAAACGTCTTACCGCGCGGTGACAAGTACCGGAAACTGGAAGGTTCTGTCCGGGGCGGCGGTCGGCAAATCCAAGACGACATCCACCGTCACGAGGTGCGCACCGGGACTGCTTGCGGTGAGCGCGAGGTCCAAGACCTCGGCTTCACCCGCATCAATTCGCTCGAGCCGCCGGTCTAGGGGCTCCTTCACGTCGAGCCCCTCGTCGCCATGCAGGTGGACCCACAGCGCCGGTTGGGCCTGATTGGTCGACACCACGACTTTGACAGGAATGGGCTGCCCCACCACGGGCAGTGACCCGATTCCGAATCTGACCTCAACGGGTAAGGCGCCATCACCGCTGACTGCAGCGGTTAAGTTCGAAGCGGCCGGTGGGGTCCGAGTCGCGGACTGCACCGCATGGGATGTACTCCCGGAGTTGCCGCTATGGCAAGCGACCAATAGCGCAACAGCGACCATCAGCCCCGCCGCGACCCATCCGGACGCTCTTTGACCTTGGTTCGACCGCTGCATGCTGACCTCCCTGCTCTCAGCCCTCCCTGACCTCCACTATAACCGCAGCGTGGGCTCATCGAGCAATTCCAGCTGGTCCGAAAGCTCACGCACGTGGTCCTCCCAATAGCGCGCAGCACCGAACCACGGAAAGGCCCGTGGGAAGGCCGGGTCTTGCCAGCGCCGCGCCAGCCACGCCGCGTAGTTCAGCATCCGAAACGCGCGCAGCGGCTCAACGAGGGCCAATTCGGACCGGTCAAACACAGCGAACTGCTCGTAACCTTCGAGCACATCAAGCCACTGGCGACGACGTTCATCGGGAGTTCCAGCGCACAGCATCCACAGGTCCTGAACTGCAGGCCCGGTCGCGCAGTCATCCAGATCGACGATATGTGCCCCTGAATCCGTCCAAAGGATGTTGCCGCGATGACAGTCCCCGTGAATACGCAAGGTCCGCGGCATGACGGCCTCGAAGGCATCCGCCACTCGCTCGCCGATCTCGCGAGCGACCTCGGCATAGCGGTCCTGCTGATAGTCCGGCAACCACTCGCCGGCCTCAATCGTCTCAATGGCCGCTTCCGTCTGCCCAATGGGGTCAAAACGAACGCGGTGCTCAAAGCGGCGGGTCGCGCCGACGCGGTGGATACGACCGAGAAACCGCCCCATGAGCTCGCGGTCCTCGCGGGTGTCGAGATCGGGCCAACGTCCGCCGCGGCGGGGATAAATCGCGTAAAAATAACCTTCGTACTGATGCAAGGTCGCCCCGGCAAGGGCGAGCGGCGCCACCACCGGGATATCCGCAGCGGCTAACTCCGTTGCGAAGGCATGCTCTTCCTCAAGGGCTGCGACCGTCCATCGGCCGGGGCGGTAAAACTTCACGACGATCGGCGCGGCATCCTCAAGGCCCATCTGGTAGACGCGGTTTTCGTAGCTATTCAAGGCCAGCATCCGGCCGTCAGGCACCAACCCGAGCGCCTCCAGTGAGGCCATCATCAGATCCGGGGAAAGACGGTCGTAGGGAACTTCAGAGGAGCGAACTGTGCGCGATGTCGACATATGAGCATTATGCGCTTGCATCCACTCCCGAACGCCGCGAGTATCTAGGAATCATCAGACTGCAATCGTTTGCAGTAAGGGCTTCTATCATGTCGCAAGCAAAGGCCATCCTAGTAACCGGCGGAGCCGGCTACATCGGCAGCCACGTGGTTCAGCAACTGGGCCGCGAAGGTTGGCGTGTGGTGACCTTGGACAACTTGTCGCGCGGCTTTGCGGATGCGGTGACCTACGGGCCACTGGTGGTCGGAGATATCGCTGATCAACAGCTGGTGCGCCGGGTCTTGCGCGAACACGATGTCGGCACAATCATGCATTTTGCGGCATTCACGATCGTGCCCGAATCGGTTGCCGAACCGCTGAAGTATTACGATAACAACGTTCTCGGCACCCGCGCACTGATTGATGCGGCCTTGGCCGAGGGCGTTGATGAATTCGTCTTTTCGTCCAGCGCCGCCGTATACGGACTCCCTCCCGGTGGGATCGCGGCCGAGGACTCCCCCACAGTTCCGATCAATCCGTATGGAACGTCGAAACTGATGAGTGAATGGATGCTGCGCGATGTGGCTGCGGCCAGCCGGCTTCGGCCAGTGATGCTCCGATACTTTAACGTGGGCGGCTCGGATCCGAGCGGTCGGATCGGCCAATCGACCCCCCAAGCTACCCTGCTCACCAAAGTGGCCGCAGAACACGTCGTGGGCCTTCGATCCCACGTATCGATCTTCGGCACCGACTACGACACCCCAGATGGTACGGGCGTGCGCGACTACATCCATGTCGAGGATCTGGCGTCGGCCCATCTCTCAGCCCTACGCTACCTGCGCGGTGGTGGACGACCCATCGTTCTCAACGTCGGTTATGGGCGTGGCGCAAGCGTTCGGGAGGTCTTGGACACGGTGGAGCGCGTCGCAGGTCAACGGCTCGTGATCCGGGAAGAGCCGCGTCGGGCGGGCGATCCGTCGATGCTCGTCGCCAAAGCCGATCGGATTCGTGGCGTACTCGACTGGGTGCCACAGCACGATCAACTCGAGCAACTGGTCAGCGATGCGCTGCGCTGGGAGCGCGTTTTGGCGAGCCGCCGAACGGCCTGACCGGCCGTCGTCAGTGCTGACGGCCGAGACGCCAGCGCTGCTATGATTAGCCATGCGATTTCCACGCCTCGCCTCGCTACGCGGTCTCATTGTGCTCGGCACGCTGCTTCTGGCGATACCGATGCTGATTGCGCTCGGGAACTCCATGGTGCAAACGCGGGCCCTGTCGAAACGCAGCGCCGCGCTGATCGCCCACACCGCTGAGACCACGCGCGCCGGCGATGAGCTCGAGCGCGCCGCCAACGCCCTCGAACGGGCAGCCAAGTTGCGCGCGGTCGACCCGGCTTACGATGACCTTTTGGCGGATAATGTGTCCCGTACGCTGGACGCCGTGGATGCGGTTATCGCGATCGGAGGTCGCGAAATTGCCGACGACTGCGCCCGCATTCGAGCGCAGATCAAGGATCTGAATGAGGCGGATCAAGCGGCTAGTGCACGGCACGCCAAAGTCGGAGATCCCGCGTTGAGCGCAGCCATCGGCAAATTGGCTGACCTCACCGACCTCATCAATCGAATCAATCAACGATTGGCGCAACGCACAGCGGCCGCGCTGGAGGAGATACAAGCCTCGACGGCCCAAACCGAGTCGCGACTGTTCAAAGAGTTGTCCGTCTTGCTGCCGATGACCATCCTCGTCGTGATCGGCTTCCTCTCCGCACTCAGTCGACCTCTACGACGGATCGACGCGGCCATTGATGCGCTCGGCCGTGGTCGCTATGAGTCGCCCATCGCAATCCGCGGGCCTACCGATCTCGTCAAATTAGGCGAGCAACTGGAGTGGTTAAGACTGCGCCTGATCGAGGTCGCCGAAGCAAAAAACAGATTTCTGCGCCACATGTCGCACGAACTCAAAACGCCCTTAGCCAGTATCCGCGAAGGCACAGAGTTATTATTGGAGGGGGCGGTAGGCACACTGCAACCTGAACAGCGGGAGGTTGTCGGCATCCTGCGTGACAACGGCATTCACCTGCAGCGACATATCGAAAACCTGCTCTCCTACAGTGCGTGGGAGGCGAAAACGGTAGGACTCGATCTGGAAGAGTTCCCGATCCGAGACTTAGTCCGGGGCGTCATCGAAGCTCACCGGATGACCATCTTGGCGCACCGGTTGCGGCTTTCAATCGAGGTCGGCGATTTCACCGTGACCGCTGATCGGGCTAAATTGCGCTTGATCCTGGATAACTTGGTCTCCAATGCCGTGAAGTACACGCCGCATGATGGCTCCATCACGGTCAAAGCGACGTCCGATGGCTCGGGACTGATCATGGAAGTGATCGACACGGGCCCAGGCATTGCCCCTGAGGACCGGCCGCGACTATTTGAGGCGTTCTATACCGGCCGCTCCCAAGCCATGGGGCCATTGCGAGGCACCGGGATCGGGCTATCAGTCGTGCTGGAGTTCACAGAAGCGCACGGCGGACGTATCGATTTAGTGGATAAGGAAGGCACAGGAGCCCATTTTCGGCTACTTTTACCTGCCTATCCCCGGGCAGTCAGACGAACGACGATCGCAGACCACGAATGAGCCGAAGCCGCCTCCTGACTGCCCTGCTCACTGTCATCGCAAGCACCGTCCTCGTCGGTGCTTGCGGCACCCTGCACACCTGGGTCCCCGGCGGTGGCGCTAAAGGTACGGCTGCCAATCGCAACGACCGGGATAGCGACAGTAGCCGCACACTCATCGACGCCCTTGCCTTAATGCAGGTGGATTCAGCCTCGACCCAAGCAGAGTTGGCGTCGGCCGCGAAAGATACGGCGCAGTCGGACCCCAGCGTGACGAACCGCCTGCGCTATGCCGCTTACCTTGCCCTGCCGCGACAACCGACGGCAGACCCTGTCGCCGCGCGAAGACAGTTGTCAGAAATTCTGGCGCAGCCAGAATTACTGCGTCCGGCTGACCGGATCCTTGCCGCTATACTGCTTGACGAGGTCGATGATCGACTGGTCTTGCAGGCTGAAGCGGATCGTCTCCGGCTAGATCTCGCCAACCGCGACAAAGAACGTCAAGCCGCTCCGGCGCCGAAACGCGTACCGGGCGATGTTGAAGAAATTGCCCGCTTGAAACGGGCGCTGGATGATGCGCAGCGCAAGCTGGACGCCGTCACTCAAGTTGAGCGCTCAATGCTAGGCAGGGGGAACCCGCCGAAGCCGTGATATTGAAGAGGACACCGTGGCCTTATATACCCGCAAAGCGAAGCAAAAGCGTCCGCCACGAATATTGGCCGTCGATGATGACCCAGGACTACTCCGCCTACTGTCTATCCGACTGCGCTCAGAAAACTACGAAGTCTTGCCGGTCAGTAATGGGCACGACGCCCTAGCCCAACTCGATCAATTCCGACCGGACCTCGTCGTCACTGACCTACGCATGGATCGTATGGACGGCATCGCCTTGCTGGAAGAAATCCAGATCCGACGCCCGGGTCTTAAAGTCATTCTGCTGACCGCACATGGCAGCATCCCAGACGCGGTGCGCGCCACGCAAAGCGGCGCCTTCAGCTTCTTGACCAAGCCGGTTGAAAAACAGCAACTGTTGGACCAAGTCCAAAAGGCCCTGAAAGTCTCGGGGTTTGCCGCCATCGATGAAGCGTGGCGCGCCGGCATCGTCACCCGCTCGCCAGTGATCGAGCAGCGCTTAGGCCAAGCGCAGATGGCAGCGGCGAGTGATGCTCGAGTGTTGATTACGGGTGAAGCCGGCACGGGCAAGAAAGCTTTTGCGGCCGCCATCCATGCGGCCAGTAGTCGCCGTGATGGCCCCCTAGTCATTGCGGCCTGTGCTGAATTTACCGGTAGCGATATCGAGCATGACCTGTTCGGGACGATCGAATCGGGCGGCCGCGGTCTCGTCAACGCGGCCAATGGTGGGACACTCGTCTTGGATGAGGTCGCCGACCTACCGCTGTCGGTGCAGGCCCGTTTGGCCCGTGCGCTCGCCGACCATCGCTTGCCGGATGAAGCCAATGGTCAGGGCACCCATTTCGATGCCCGTGTGATCGCAACGAGTCGTTCGGACTTAGCGCATCTAGTGGCCCAAGGCTTATTCCGCGAAGACCTCTTATATCTTCTGAATACGCTGCAGATTGAAGTACCGACACTCGCGCGGCATCGGGAGGACATACCGCTGCTGGTCGCCCATTTCCTTGAGCTCGTACAGGATCCAATGGGTCGGCGCCTCAGTTACGCACCGGATGCCATTGAGTTTCTGGCCACCGCCGAATGGCCAGGCAACGTGCGGCAACTGGAAACCGTGGTGCGACAAAACGCAGCGCTCACACCATCACCGGTGATCAGTCGTGAAATCGCGAAAAGCGCCGTTGGCGAAGGGGCGAGCGCCCTGCCCTCCTACGATGATGCGCGTGAAGAATTCACGCGTAATTATCTCGTACAACTGCTGCAAATTACGGGTGGCAATGTCAGCCAAGCGGCGCGCTTGGCGAAGCGAAACCGTACGGATTTCTACAAATTGCTGAACCGGCACCAACTGTCGCCAGAGGACTTTAAGTCTCGATCGTCGGACTAAAACTGCCACGCAGCCAATACAGACCGAGTAGAACTACCGGCAAAATCATCAGCAATTGATACACGACGGAGGCAGCAAGCGCGTGCGAGGGAGTCACACCACTCGCACCGAGCGCAAGCAGAAACGCTAACTGCGCAGAACCTGCATAACCGGGCGCATTGGGCAGTAGAAAGGCCACGACGATCCCAACGACAACCAGTAACGAGCCACCGACGCCCACGGCGTCACCGATGACCCACGCCGAGCATCCGGCACACAGTGCGATGGCAAGCCACTGCACCAAAGACCAGACGAGCACGAAGGCACTGGTCCTCAATGAGCGTACTGGCCTAAAACCGGCAATGGCCGCATTGACCTCGCGCAGTAGTGCGTGTGCAAGTCGATCAGGCAAGGGGCGAACCACCACCTCGGCCAACCGGTAAAAAGGCTTGGGCCACGCGAGTATCGCAACAATGCCCACGGAGCCGACGATGGCGACGAACCCGATCGAACGTACAGCCGCTGCCACCGCCTCAGGAACGGGTACAAGGGCCAGGGCGCACGCCGCGAGCAACAGCACCGCGAAGAGATCAAACACACGCTCGGCCACAATGGACGACAGCACCGCGGACGCCACGAAACCCCGGCGTCGATTCAGGGAAAACGCTCGAACAAATTCACCGGCGTGCGGTATCAGCGCGTTTAACGCAAGCCCAGCGGTGACGGGTCGTACCAGTTCCGCAATCGTCAGGACTTGATCAGCACCCAACAGCCAACGCCAACGAACCGCTTTGGCGACCACGAAGAGCGTGGTCCCGCACAGCACACCCAGCGCAGGCCAGCCCCAGTTGCCAGCCCGCAATGCCGCGCTCACGCTGGCCCAGTCGGTATTCCGAAACGCCAAGGTCAGCAGCACACCACCGATGGCGATACCCACGAGTAGGCCGAGGACACGCGACAGCACGGCCTTCATAAACGATCAGGCGTAGAAGCGGCGGATCGCATCGACTACATATTCAATCTCGGCAGCCTCAAGTTCCGCAAAGATCGGCAGCGCCACTGTTTCAGCTGCTGCCCGCTCCGACTCCCGACAATCACCGGTCTGATAACCCAGGTATGCAAAGCACGCCTGCTGATGCAGCGATACCGGGTAGTAAATCTCCGTCCCGATACCTTCCTGTGCCAGGAACGTCCGCAGGCGATCACGGTCAGGAACCCGCACCACGTACTGATTGTAAATGTGACGGCGCCCGGCCAAAGCCACCGGTAGTCCTATAGTGTCAGTCAGTCCGGCAGCCGCAAAAAGCTCACCGTAACGCACCGCGTTGCGGCGACGTCCCTCGCTCCAAGACTCGAGCAGCGGCAGTTTCACGTTCAAAACGGCTGCCTGCAGCTCGTCGATGCGGAAGTTGCCGCCGATCAGCGCGTGGTAATACTTGGGCTTACCGCCATGAACGCGCATGACCCGCAGGCGCTCAGCCAGTTCGGCATCTCGAGCGGTCACAAGGCCCGCGTCTCCAAAGGCACCGAGATTCTTGGTGGGAAAGAACGAAAAGCACCCAATGTCGCCGATGCTGCCCGCTCGGCGGCCACCGTACTCCGCACCTATCGCCTGCGCTGCGTCTTCGACGACCGCGAGACCATACTGCTTGGCCAAGTCCATGATCGGATCCATGTCCGCCATTTGTCCGTATAGATGGACTGGCATGATGGCCCGCACGCGCGCACCACTGACTCGATCAAACAAGGCGCCGTCACGCTGATCGCACGATTCGGCCAAGTAGCGGGCGAGTATGACTGGGCAGAGATTGAAACTGACCGGATCGATGTCGAGATAAATAGGACGGGCACCGGTGCGCGCAATCGTTCCGCCAGTGGCGAAAAACGTATACGGCGACGTCACGACGGCGTCTCCAGGGCCGATATCCAAGCCCATGAGTGCCAGTAACAAGGCATCGGTACCGGACGACACGCCGATGCCATGATCCGAATGGCAATACGCGGCGATTGCCACCTCGAGACGAGACACCTCGGGGCCTAGAATGAACATCTGGCTTTCGCAGACCCGCTCAAGTACCGGCAAAACATCCGATTTGAATGTGTGGTACTGACGACGCAAGTCGAGCAGCGGAACGGTCATCTTCGTCATGAGTAACACCGCAGTCTTGGGAGCGACACTCTCCCGGCCGCAAGCACTCTACACAATTAGACGCCTAAATGGCGTCCGTGTACGCCACGGAGTGGCGTCCCCAAGGGGATTCGAACCCCTGTTACAACCGTGAAAGGGTCGTGTCCTAGGCCTCTAGACGATGGGGACGAGGCAACCAGCAATGTCTCTCTAAACGTGGTGGAGCTAGTCGGGATCGAACCGACGACCTCTTGCATGCCATGCAAGCGCTCTCCCAGCTGAGCTATAGCCCCACGCGAGAGGCCGCGAATCTTGATCGGATCCGAGCCTCCTGTCAATTACCCGACGCAACTAATTCGTGACGGCAAAACCAATCGCGCGATCGATGCGCCGCAGGGTCGCCTCCGCACCCAAAATCGCAAGCGTCGCGTCGATCGGCGGCGACACGCCGCTTCCGGCCACCGACACGCGTAGCGGCTGCGCCACCTTACCCAAGCCCACGCCGAGCTTGGCCACGAGTGCATCCAAAACCCCGTGTACCGAAGCCGCCGTCCAAGGCTCCTCCAACGCGGCCAGCGCCGATCGAGCCTCAACGAGTACCGGAGCAGTTTCAGCATTCAGGTTCTTCGCCGCAGCCTTCGCATCATAGGTTGTTGGATCCGCGAAGAAGAAGGCGGCACCGTCGGCCATCTCGACCAAAGTCTTGGCACGCTCCTTAAGGCAATCAGCAATCGCCGCCAGATCCATCGCACCCACCGATACGCCCCGCTCCGCCAGCACTGTGGCCAGCCGTGGCGCGAGTTCACTGCCGCTGCGCCGCATCATGTGCTGTTGGTTGGTCCACGCCAGCTTGTCTGGGTTGAGCGCCGATGCGGACTTGTTCACGGCATCCAGATCGAAGAACTGAATCAACTCGTCGATGCTGAAGAGTTCTTGATCGCCGTGCGACCAGCCCAGGCGTCCCAGATAATTGAGCAGCGCTTCCGGCAGGAAACCCGCGTTCTTATATTCGAGCACGCTCACCGCGCCGTGGCGCTTCGACAGCTTGGTGCCATCCGGACCTAAAATCATGGGTAGATGCGCATACACCGGTGGCGTAGCGCCCATGGCGCGTAGCATGTTGATCTGGCGCGGCGTGTTATTGATGTGATCGTCGCCGCGGATCACGTGGGTGATGCCCATATCCCAGTCATCGACCGCCACGCAGAAATTGTAGGTCGGATTACCGTCGGAGCGCAGAATGATCAGATCATCGAGCTCCTGACTGTCGAACACGATCGGCCCGTGCACGACATCATTCACGACGACCTGTCCCTCATCCGGATTGCGAAAACGCACGACCGGCGTCACGCCCTCCAGCGGTGCGGGGCGATGACGGCAGCGACCGTCGTAACGCGGCTTTTCCTTACGGGCCATCTGCTGCGCCCGCATGTCATCCAGCTCTGCCTTTGAGCAATAGCAGTGATAAGCGTGACCGGCGGCAAGAAAGTGACCAATCACCTCGTGATAACGGTCGTATCGTTTGGTCTGATAGAACGGACCCTCGTCAGGTGTGAGTCCGAGCCATTCCATGCCGTCTAATATGACTTGGACAGCCTCATCGGTTGACCGTTCTCGATCGGTATCCTCAACGCGTAGGATGAATTCGCCCCCATGGCGCCGGGCATACAGCCAAGAAAATAGAGCGGTCCGTACGCCGCCAATATGCAGCATGCCGGTAGGACTTGGGGCAAAACGGGTTCTGACGGTCACGGTGAGGCTCAATTCAAAAGGGGAGAAGACTTTACCAGACCCGCTACGGCCGTGGATCGTGACCCTGCACACAGTGATTGCGGTTGAGATCGAAGATCCGTAAACTCGCGGGCTTCTCCGCACATGGCGGGCGGTTAGCTCAGCGGTAGAGCACTGCTTTCACACGGCAGGGGTCACAGGTTCAAGCCCTGTACCGCCCACCAAATACCCTAAGGAATTTAAGTACTTAGGGAGATATAGAAACACCAAAACATTTCGTGTGAAAACCGTGTGAAAAATCGGTTTTTCCGCAGGGCGATTTGGGCTCAGTCAATGCCCTACCTGCTCACGACAGTACCCTGATAGCTGGCTCCATCAGCAGCTCACTGCTACGACATCAGGTTGTTTCTAGAACGACCTGACAAGGCCACTGTTGGTTACCAGATTGCATCTTGAGCAAACGTACTGCGATAACGGCGTTCGGTCGCTAGAGCAATTACCAATCGGACAAGCTGGCCGAAGGATCGCCAGCAGCCATTCCGGCACCGAGAGCGGGATCCAACCTCTGTTTCTTTAGTACCAAGAGATACCTCGACGTGGGCTGCACCCGGTTCAGTGGAAATCACCTTTAGCTAACTGACCTTGGCGCTCATAGTCCATCGGTGTGATTCTGAAATGACCCTCCGGTTTCTTCACAGGTCAGATCACTGAAGCTTTCGTCATTGAAGAGGGCGCTATGGCTCCATGCAATAGCCGTCCGCCGCCGGGCTTAGGTAACTCCACTGCTCCCGCTGTTTCAATGGCAGGGTAGACATAGGTCAATGCGCCCAAGGCGGGGGGCTCAGACACGCGTGCGACATACATGATTTCAACCCGCGACCTGTCCGGCGTAACGGGGGCAACGCCAGGATGCTTTCTCCCGCGGGCGGCATCGGGAACCCTCACCTCCCTCGCGTCTGATGGGGCACCTCTGCGGGACGGGATTGCCAAATTTTGCCAAACCATCTAGTCTGTCGGTATGAGCACGATGAACATTTCCCTGCCCGACACCTTGAAGTCCTTCGTGGATGAACAGGTCAGCCAGCGTGGCTATGGCACCAGCAGCGAATACGTGCGCGAGCTGATTCGCCGTGATCAGGACCGGCTGCAGTTGCGCAACCTGCTGCTGGCGGGCGCGTCTTCAGTTCCCACGGCGCCGGTGACCGAGGCCTACTTCGAAGGCTTGCGCGAGCGGGTACGCGGCGCGGCGCAGGTGGCGAGCAAGACACGCAACCGGTCGTGAAGACCAAGCCCGTTGCCCCCCGCGAGCAGGCGCAGCAGGATATCGAGGACGCACTCGCGTACTACAGGGCCGAAGACGCCGGGGCTGCCGCGCTGGGATTCATCGACGCCCTGGAGAACGCGTACCGTCACATCGGCCGGCATCCGGCCGCGGGCTCGCCACGATACGCTCATGAGTTGAACCTGCCGGGCCTTCGCTCCTGGCCGCTGACTCGGTATCCCTATCTGGTCTTCTACGTCGAGCACCCCGACCACGTCGACGTCTGGCGTGTGCTGCATGGGCAGCGCGATATCCCAGCTTGGATGCGGGAACCTGGCGATACGTGACGGTTGGCCTGCGGGGACGCTGGTGCCCTCTCGTTTCGCGGCCCGATCGGCTGCCCCAGGCGAAACGGGTCCTTCCTGGCGAATTGCTTGAATTTGTGCCTAATTTGCTTCACCTTTGCATCAAGCCTGCTTCAGGCGAGCCCTTCACACAGCAGGGTCACAGGTTCAAGCCCTGCACCGCCAACCAATCTACTCAGGAGTTAGGGAGAGGGCGAATCCCTCAATCACCCTCTCCTGCACAAGGCGCATTAATGCGGCCGAGAGCGCCCCATCCGCAGTCGGCCATCAAGCACTGATCACCACGACACCGATATCCGATTGTCCAAGCGCGGCTTCCAATCGCTCAGCTGACGTCAACAACACGTCTAACACGTGATCGTTGGTCAAATTTCCAATCTCAAGGCGAATCAGCTTGGGATGATATTGCCTCGCCTCGACGAGAGACTGCCAGCACGGCAAGTCGGCGTTATACCTCAGCGTCACGACGTGGCTTGAAAACCTCGCACTCGCCCGCGCGACCGGTACCTACTTGCGGTACCGCGACCGGCTTGCCAAACCTGACGTGCTGATCCTAGACGACATCGG
>CAIRLC010000030.1 GCA_903879335.1 uncultured Pseudomonadota bacterium | reverse complement strand
GCCCGCGATGACGAGATTGGCGGATTCATCCACCGCGCAGGCTTCCCGCTGACGCTCCGTCAGGGGTTTTTTTTCGACCCTTTCGAAAAAGGCTGCCTCGCGCGCCAACACCGTCGCAACGATGTACTGGTTGGCCGCATCACGAAATGCTTTTCGCTTTCGCAGGATGCCCAAAACAGTCCAGACGGGTGCCTTTTGGGGCCGCAAGAAAGCCCATAGCCACGCCAGCGGACGCCGCGGGACTTCCGACAGCGCGCTGCGGCACCAGAGCTGAAATCGGTGAGCCCGCAAATAACTTCCGGCATCCAAGTCCGCGAGTAACTGAGACAACGCAGGCGAAGACGCCGCATGGTTCCGCATGCGCGCAATGATGTTATCGAGGTCATCCATGGCCATCGCTTCTAGGCGCAGCTTTACCTAACCGCGGGTTTCAAAGTGAGAAGATTACCGTCCGATCAGTATTTTATTCAGATCTTAAGACGAGCAAGGCTCGCGCGGATCCACTCGATGGGGACTGCCGACGGGTCAAAATCCTTGCCAGCCCATTTCCGCATGGCCGAGTGTTCGGGATGCGCGGGGTCCGCCATGGCCGCCAGAAACGCCGCATAGCCGAGGGCGCCGCCGACATCTTCGGGCGGTACGCGATGCTGTGCATCGAGCAGACGCACCTGACCGGCCGGATCCTCCCAGCGCCCACCGAGCGATTCGACGGTGATCACGTGCTGCCAGCCATCGCCGAAGTCGTAGAGGTACTCAAACGCGCGCGTCCGCCGTCGCGTCGCTTCCATGAGGGGGGTGCCTGCTGCATCGACCGTCGATTCGCCCGGGTCGTCGGCATCCGGGACGCCGTATCCGACCCCGTTGATGCGAAACTCGTACAGGTGGGCATTCTCCCAACCGAGCGCTAGCTGCAGGACCGTGTGCAAGTCGGACAGGCGGATGTCATGCGGTACGATGAGCCGGCGCAGCACCTGCGGCGTGACATCGAGCAATTCCACCCGCAGCTGCATAGGAAACCGGGTCGTCGAGGCACGCGGACGGGAAGGAGCTTTTGGCATGACGATCATTCAGCGAGCGGGGTTCCCCTGATCGTCCCAGTATATCTGGATGACCAGCCAGGCCCGGAAGTGGCAAGATCGAGACTTCATCCAGCGGTCTAACTGACCTGGGGTTCTCATGCTGCGTCGACTCGTCGGACCGGTTGTCCTGTCGTTGGTTTCCGTGGCGGCGTTCGCGGCGCCTAGCGTGCTGGAGAGTCGCGATCTCTTCAAACTGAATTGGGCGAGCGATGTCGCCATCAGCCGCGACGGCAGCCAGATTGCCTACGCGCGCAACTTCAGCGACATCATGACCGATGAGGTGCGGCAGTCACTCTGGCTGATCGATCCAGCCAGCGGCGCCCAGCGACCGATCACCGCGGCCCCAGGACACTACGGCTCACCGCGCTTTTCACCGGACGGCAGTCGGATTGCCTATCTGGCGCCCGATGAGGCGGGGCATACCCAGATCGTCGTGCGCTGGCTGCACGGAGACTCCGCAGTACTGACTCATCTCACCGAATCCCCCACTGACATCACCTGGTCACCGGACGGCAAGCAAATCGCCTTCATCATGCTGGACCCGACACCGGCACCGGCCATCGGTCAGGCGCTGGAGAAACCCGCCGGCGCCACCTGGGGCGCAGGACCGGTCGTCATCGACCGACTCAACTTCCGCGCCGACGGGCAGGGCCTCGATCGGACCGGCTTTCGGCATCTCTATGTGGTGAGCGTCGATGGCGGGGGGACGCCGCGGCCGCTCACCGAAGGGCCTTACAGCGATGCGGGCCCGCTGGCGTGGTCGAAGGATGGCCAGTCGCTGTACTTCGCCGGCAATCGTCACGCCGACTGGATGCGCGACCCCGAGGACTGGGCGCGTCACACCTCGATGGTGCTCTCGATCTACCGGGTGAACCTCGCCGACCGTGCGCTCACCGAGTTAACCCATGAGGTGGGACCCTATCACGCGCCTGCCGTCTCTCCGGACGGCCAGCTGATCGCGTACCTAGGCTACCCCGATCGCCACATTGCCAATCAGAACGTGCGACTCCACGTGATGGACGCCGATGGCAGTCATTCGCGCGTCATCAGCAGCGGTCTCGACCGCTCCATCATGGCCGCGCGCTGGGCGGGAGATGGACGCAGTCTTTACGTGCAGTACGTCGATCAGGCCATCACCAAGGTTGCGCGCATAGGACTGGACGGTCGCCTCGAACCGGTCGCAGATTCCCTCGCCGAGGGCTACGGTCCGGTCCAGCTGCCGTACACCGGCGGTCAATTCGCGGTGGCGGAGGAGGGGACTGTCGTCTACACCGGCGGTCAGGCGGATGATCTGCCGGAAGTCACCGTGGCTCGCGGCGGCAAGAGTCGGCGTCTCACCGCCCTCAACGCCGAACTGTTCACGGAAGTATCCCTCGGCAAGCTGTCGGCCCTGCCGGTGAAGTCATCCTT
>CAIRLC010000029.1 GCA_903879335.1 uncultured Pseudomonadota bacterium | reverse complement strand
GCAGCAAAGCGGTATCATCAGGACGCACACTTCTGCCCGTATCCTGATCTTGGGGAACCCGATGACTGAGCCGCGCATCATCAAGAAGTACCCGAATCGTCGCCTCTACGACACGGTCGAGAGTCGTTACATCACGCTGGCCGACATCCGCAGGCTGGTGAATGAGAAGATTGAATTCGTTGTGGTCGATAAGAAGACCGGCGAAGACATCACCCGCAGCATCCTGCTGCAGGTGATCGCCGAGCAAGAAACCAGCAGCGATCCTTTGATGAGTCAGGACTTCTTATCGCAGATTATCCGTTCCTATGGCGGCACGATGCAGGGCATGGTCGGAGACTATCTAGAGCAGAGTTTGAAACTCTTCACGGCTCAGCAGAATCAAATCCGCGACCGTGTGCGGTCCATGGTCGGCCTTGATCCGATGAGTGCGATGACGCAAATGGCGCAGGAAAACTTCCAACGCTGGGGCCAGATGCAGGAGATGTTTTTGCGCTCCATGAGCTCAGCGCCGAAGGCCGAGACGAAGAAGGACTAGCCTTCGCGATATCGTCCGCGCTTTCGACCGAACACGGCTTCCTATGATTTTTCGTATCCAAGGTCAGACCCCGCCAACCCTGATCAAATTCGCCAGCCGGACGGCATGAATGGGCATTACACGCGATGCAGTAATCTGGGGTTATCGGTTCTTCTTAGGTCGTGATCCGGAATCTGAACAGGCGATCACTGATCACATCCATGTTGCCTCAATCGAGGATCTGGGCACTGCGTTACTCTCGAGTGAAGAGTTTCGGAACAATCATCTTTTCAAAGATTTCTTGAACCGCAAGATCGGAGCAGACACGCCGGATGATGAACGACCCCGATTGCTGATCATTGGGAACTGTCAGGCCACGCGCATGGCCGAGATCGCCGCCTTAATCTGCCCGAGCGTCCATACCACGGCCATCGAGGTCGTTCACACTGCGCTGAGACCAAAGCTCGAAGATTACATACCCATACTGCAAGAGCACGCCGAAACGGCAGCCTACGTCTATGTACAACCCTACGTTTCAGAATTGCTCGCGAATCACGGCGTCTTGCTGCCAAATATCACTCGAGCCGTTGAATCACTGATCTACGCCGCTTTCCATCCCGACATCGCCTTTGCTGAATATCCCTCCTCCGGTCAACTGATCCTCGGCCCCATTGGACGCTATCACTCAGCGCTTGCTTTATGGGCCTATCGAGAACGGCTTGGGCTGGATGAGACGGTCTCCCTGTTCAATACCGATGTCTTTCAATACCTTGGATATTTCGAGTTCGGCGCGACATCACTGCAGTTGATCGAAAACGTGGATCGATTGTCCGGCACGCAGCTCGCTTCTTGGGTGAGGAATACCGATGAAACAGGTATCTTCATGCACTCGGTCAATCATCCGAATCAACGGTTTCTGACCGAGTATCTTTCCCAATTGCTGGAACTTGACGGCTTATCGGTCGATCGCGCGGCGGCCAGTTACGGACACGACCGTTTTTTGGACGGACCGGTGTGGCCCGTCTATCCGCCGCTGGCTGAGGTCTTGGGCGTTCGTGGCGACTATATCTTCAAGGTGCCGGCCAATCTCTCGTGCTATCGGCAACCCGTTCGACGGCTCACACTCGCTGAATTTATTGCAGCTTCGTTCGATCACTACGACCGTCTAGCAGAACCGCCGCGATGCGCCCGCATCGATGAAACACCCTTCACAGGCTTACAGGTCTTTCTCGATACGCGAGCTCGCCCTCATTCGATTGTTCCGGCTTCAGACTCTCTGGGTCAGCCAGCAGCTCTGCCGCCCGAAGTGCGCTTGGAGCTTGCGACCGTGCAAACAAGCACGCCCTACGATTCACTGTCGGACAGTCACTATTGGGCCCGCAGCGTCTCCCGCGTGGCGCCTACTGACGTGGACCTCATGGTCACGAGCCCTCGGATTATTCATCCCGCCAGCAAGGTGGCCTCCGCAGGTTCATGTTTCGCTCAGCATATTGCGCGTGCCTTGCAGCACGCAGGCCAACGTTATTTCGTGACCGAGCAGGGCGCAGACCTCCCGGCCAACGAAGCCCGGCGCCGACATTACAGGACGTTTTCTGCACGCTACGGCAATCTCTACACGCCCCGACAGTTGGTCCAACTTTTCGATCGGGCATTCGGCCAATGGACTCCACAGGAACCGTGGTGGGATGGACCCCATGGCGGTGTCGTCGACCCATTTAGGCCGACAATAGAGCCGGATGATTTTGCGAGCGTGGAGAGTGCAACTCAGGATCGTGCAAAACATTTGCTGGCCGTTAGGGCACTGTTCGAGCAAGTCGATGTCTTTATTTTTACGTTGGGTTTAACGGAAGCCTGGCGATCACGGTTGGACGGTGCGGTATTTCCCCTTGTACCCGGCGCACATGGCGGAGCATTCGACGCGCACCGTTATGAGTTCGTCAACTTCAGCTACGCGGAAATCGTCGCGGACCTCAAAGGTTTCCAAGAGCGCCTATTGCGCGTGAATCCTGCAGCTCGAGTGATCTACACGGTTTCTCCAGTCGCACTGGTGGCCACTTTTGAGTCAGAACACGTCGCGGTCGCCTCCCAGGCGAGCAAAGCCATTCTTCGAGCAGCGGTTCGCTCCGTTGTCCGCTCGGAGACGAACTGCTACTACTTCCCGTCGTATGAAATGATTACGGGTCCTTGGACTCGTGGAGCCTACTTTGCGGCGGATGCGCGCAACGTGAACGAGGCTGGTGTGGACCACGTCATGGCGGCTTTTCGAGCGCACTATATGAGCGCCCCACAAACGCCATCCCGTGACTTGCTCGAATCTATGGCCGAGGTGCTCTGTGACGAAGAAATGCTGGACCAAGTTCCCAGCAGCGCAAGCGCACCCGTCTCAGACCCAATCGTACACTTGCACATTCAGAAATCCGGTGGATCCAGCCTCAATGAGCTCTTAGGCAAGGCGTTCCGACCAGCCCGCTCAATCACCGGAGACGATGCAAAAATCGTCGGCTTATCTGCGCGTGAGAAGCGTTATATCGACTGCTACTTCGGCCATATGAATGCGGACACGCTGCGGGTGCTGCCACCGACCGCCCGGCCGATTGCATTTTTACGAGAGCCTGTGAGTCGATTGCATTCGGCCTACCAGTACTTTCGTGCACTCCATCCTAGCGACGCCCACGGGCACGCCTTGGTCAAAATCGCACATTCCACGTCGGGCCTGACGGGATTTCTCAACGACCCCGTCGTACAGGAGGCGCCTGATGTCTGGAACCACCAGACTTGGACGATCGCTGGGGAGTCGCAGTGGCGCGATTGGGCTCAGACACTTTCAGCACTCCAAGGTGAGGAGCGCCGTGGCTATTGCGAGGAACATGTCGCGCCTCAGTTAAGGGCATGCCTCAATCGTTTTTATTTTGTCGGTGTGTACGAGCACTTCGAGTCAGACGTGCACGACTTACTCCAGTCGATCGGCAAACCGATCAATGGCCCGATCCCACACCTGAACCGATTGCGGGATATCGAGCACAAAGATCGACGCCAGGATGAGCCCAGTCAGCTCAGCGCCGAATCCTCGCCGCTTACCGAGGAGCGAATCCTAGAGTACACAGAACTCGATGCCATCCTGTATCGCGAAGCCTTGGTACGACGTTGAATCTGGGCGCTTATTCGGTTTGCGACAGCGATTGGAACTCCAGCGTGTCGGTTTCGAGTACACCATTTTTAAATACCCTGCCTGCTGCAACGCCACTCAAAAAGGCACGCCAACGACCGAGGACTTTTTGAGGTGCATAACGGGCGCCGACTTCCGCACCGCGCGATTTTAATGCATCCCGTAAGCGCGCCGAATCCACCGAGTAAAGCATCCTTTTGATGACTGCGACCAAACTGCCTGTGGAGTACGGATCAAAATACTCCGATGCATCGTCAAATATTTCGCGATGCACGGGAATATCCGAAGATGCCACGATACCGCCCGATAGCATGGCTTCAACGCCGGAATAGTCGAAGCCTTCCCCAACGCTTGGGCATATCGTAACGGCGGCGTGACGATAGAGGACACGCAGGTCTGGTGCCGGTATCTTTTCGAGCATGAAGATCTCACCTCGAGCCAACCACGTTCTAAAGTTCGGAATCAACGAATCAACGCCCCAACCCAAGGTACCCACGATGACGAGCTTGAGTGAAGGGTCAATCTCCGCTTTGAGCACTTCCCAAGCCGCGAGTAGTCGGGCGTGATTCTTACGCGGCTCAACTGTAGACACCATCAACAGGTAAGGGAAATTTCCGTCGCCAATCGCCTTTTTATAGAACACTTCTTTTTCACGAACTCCCATGAAATCAATCTTGAGGTCTACGTTATTGGGATCTTCGGTGTCGTAGATGCGCGTTCTAATAATTCCGGCCACTAACGCGCGGTCAGAATCTTCGCGAAAATAGTGGTGTGAAACCATGTTGTGGATCGTCACCGCCCGATCTGTGACGTGGGGGAAAAGCCGCAACAGATCTTGCCGCGTTGCCTCCGACACACACGCGAAATACGCCCCGTCGCGAACATTCGCGGCCAGCGCAAAAAAGTGCTTCGCTTGGTGGTGCGCCCGGTCATCAATGGTATGCGGCATGAACACCGGTAACGCATCGTGATATCGAACGACCAACTTCGTCTTGCCACGAAGGCGGCCAGGATACGGGGTCTGGGCGATTAAAATATCGCACTGACGCGCATCCAAAATCGGATAAAGCGGCGTATGCAAGACGTTGAGTGTGCGCAAACCGGCCCAATGCAAACTGGTCCAAGGTGTTGAGCACACGCGAAAACCCCTGGAAACGACCCCCAAAAAATCATCGGACGGCAATGTTTTCGCAAACAATGACCTCCAGAGGAAGTCTTCAAATCCTGCAGATTCAAAACGTGTCAGCGAAACACTCTTGATACCGAAAATGGTGCCGATACTCAAAAACAATCGTTCCGCCCGTTTCGCAATAAAGTCAACGGCCGTGTCGAATGCGTTGTGGTACGGGGTGTCTCCTAACGAAATAACCACGCGCGAAAAACGATTGATTCGCCGAGCTGGTGAGTTTCGCAAGTAACTCGGTTGAATGTCCGGCAGACCGCGCGCAAGACGTCGATTCGAGTCTTGCAGCAGACCTTCCACGTCAATACTGTTCAGCGTTGCGAGCCATCGAAACAGTAAGCGGGACTCTTGCGGAATTCCAGCGAAACCGTCCAGAGCTGGCCGTAAATCAATCAGAACTTTGATCATTGACTTACACCTTAAACTTGACTGAGCTCAGCATATCGATCGAGCGCCTCAGCAACGGGTAAGGGCTCAGACAATTGGCCGGCCTCGAGAATCGCAGCCCGTTCACAATGTTCAGCCACGATGTGGGGCATGTGCGACACAATGATCATGGCGCGGTCGCCACGTCGACCGAACAGTTCCTCTCGACAGCGCTGCTGGAACTGTGCGTCGCCGACGGCGATCACTTCATCGATCAAATAACAATCGAACTCGATCACCATCGACAGCGCGAATGCAAGACGCGCGCGCATACCGGCCGAATAACTGTGGACGGGCTCACGCATGAATCGACCCAGCCCGGCAAACTCTGCGACGTAGCCCACCGTCGGCGCCGGCTCACGCCCGTAGACGCGACAGATGAAATGCAGATTATCGAGACCCGTCAAGGAACCTTGGAAGGCACTTGAGAGTGCGAGTGGCCAAGAGACCGACATAGAGCGGGTGATCTTGCCGGTGGTGGGGAGTTCTGATCCGCCCAGCAGTCGGATGAGCGTTGACTTACCGGAGCCGTTGCGTCCAAGAATTCCTATTTTTTCGCCTCGGTGGATGGTCAGCGAGAGGTCCTGAAAGACCTCATGGAAGCCGAAACGCATCCGATATCGCTTCGAGATGTGCTCGATGCGAATCATTCGCCTTCGACCTGTGACTGCACATAGCGCACCAGGTACAGGCCCGGCACGAGGACCGCAAGGCAGACCGTAAAGACAAAGCCAAGATCATAGTGGCCGTGGTATGCGCGGCCAAATATTCCCTGTCGCAACAACTCTACGCAGTGCACCGTCGGCACCCATAGCGCAATCGACTGCAATCGCATCGGCAACGCCGAGACGACGAAGAACGCGCCCGACGCCGGCAAAAAAAGATAGGAGAAGACGTGCCACACTCGCTCGACCGAATCATTCAAAGTCGCCAGTGGCCCGACCAGCAAGGCCAACGAGGCCGACAGAAGTGAAAGTGCCCCCCAACCCATCAGCATCGCGGAAAGATCCGCTGGCCACGGGGCTAGGTCGAGTGCCATCAATGCCCCGTACATCACCAGGAATGACGTCGTCGTTGAACCCAATTCTAAAATAATGCGTGCCAAAAATAGATCGATGACGCGAACATTGCGGTGATGCAACAGGGCGCGATTCGGCTCAACGGCAGCGATGACTCGACCGATGGTATTTCGCCAAACGAGTACCGTGGCATAGCCAGACAGCGTGAACGGGGCTAAGGGCAATACAAGATGGGTCGCGTGAAAGAGCTTCCAGACGGCGAGTACACCGACCGAAAACAACATCGGCTCCAAAAATAGCCACAAAAATCCGAGTCCGTGACGCCCGTAGCGCGTCAAGATTTCACGCAAAACCAGCGCATACACGACTCGTCGCTGAATCGTGAGCGACTCGGCGAATGATGTCACGCGAATGTCAGTGCTGATGCTCACGGACCGCAGACACTAACAAGCGGATTACCGCCCACAATAGGAGCCCAAGTCCGAGTACCGCCAACACGCCCCGTAAGCGATAAGGCTCAAGGGCCACGTCCGGTCGGATCGGATCAGCAATACGTTCCAGATAAATACGCCGTCGGCGCGCGTCTGCCCGGGCGACGGTGAGCGACTGGATCGCCGCGCCGACCACATGGGCTGCGGCCACATGTTCGACGTTCAAGGCATCAAGAGTCTCGGCCAGATTCGACAGCGAACCATCTTGGCCGGCGACGCTGCGGCGCTCACGGGCCAACTGGGTCTCTATACCCTCTATCTGACGACGCAAGACCTCCACTTGGGGGTTCTTCGGCGCAATCTGCTCGAGTGATCCCAATAGCGTTCTCGCGGAGGCGAGTTCCTCCTCGAGCTTGCCCAACACAACCAGCGGTACGGCCACTTGGCGGTCTGGGTCATAAACGCCCCGGCCCGCACGCGCCTGCGCCAATACTTTATCCGCTTCGAGCGAGAGACGATGTGCGTCTGCAAGGTCAGTTTCGGCAAAATGGACGATGTCGTCTCGGACAGACCGATCCAATGCGTTCACCTTTGCTTCCGCCAAATCCACCAACCGGGACGCGATTGAAAGGGTCTGCCCGGGTTCGTAGGCTCGCACCGTGAGGGTCAGCACGTTAGCCGCCCCCCCTTCGGCAAAGGCGATCCGGTCACGGTAATAGAGCAACAAATATTCAAAGCCACGACGCCAAGGCAAAACACCAAAGCGAGAGAGCGGATCAACTGACGCTGAGGCCATGGCCCGGCCGTAACCGAGGTCTTGGTCGAGAACCTTCAATGCTTCACGAGACTGCACGAAGGCCACCACCGCCGATGAGGTCTCGTCGGCCGGCGGCAAGCCCACACCCGCCAACAGGCCGGCAAAACGGCCCGGGGCGTGAGGGTCTTCGTTATGCACAACGAACGTGGCTTCGGCGATATAGACGTCCGAGGCGATCACCCCTTCGTACACCACCGCCAACAGGCCGGGGAGCAGAACGAGCAAGACAAATAAGGGATCGGCCAGCCAACGCCGCAGACGATCAACACCGCCCATCGCAGATCCATTCATCGAACACCCACCACCCGTCGCAAGACAGCACGCATCACTCGCCGCGCCATCGGATTGTTATGACGATCACTCGGTGCTGGCCGACTCAGTCGCCCGACAGCCTCCTCGACGGTAGTGAGCCCGGAGAACCCACGCGCGAAGTACACGGGGTAATCAATCAGTGCACCATGCACCAACGCATCGAGCTCCAGTCGGCGACTGCGCCGCTCGATCGGTGGCGCATGATCCACCGTCAAACCCCACCCGGCATAAAAAGGCCGACCGTAACAGTGGACCGTGACACCCCGGAGCAGTGCCTCAAAGCCGGCCAATGAGGTGGCGACGTGGACCACATCCACCTGGGCGAACACGGTAATCAAATCCGCGCTCGTGATGATTTCATCGCAGGACGCTTCAAGATCCGCAAGCGCGTCATCATTCCGCCGCATACCGGCCACCACGTCGGGATGAATCTTATAGACAATATAAGCCTCGGGATGAGCAGCACGCACCGTTTTCAATAACGCCAGGTTGTACGGAACGGAGGGCCCCGCTAAGCGAACGGCAGCATCCGTCGGCACCTGCCCGACCACGAGGTGTATCGGCCGTTCGGTCACCGGCGGCGCCCAGGGCTTACCGCCGGTGTTGTATTTGGTGAGGCCTGCCGCGACGATGCGCTGTCGCAGTACAGCCGCACGCTGTAACGCAGTCGGGGACCACGCGCCCTCCGCCAAGATCACTTCGAGATCGGAAGGCCGACTGTCATCAAAATGCACGCCGCGCTCATCAATCGACCAAGACAACGGCCACGTGAGATCCACACCCAAGCCGACCGAGCGTAAAAAACCGTCCTCAATGCGCAGGCAGCGGCAGCCCACGGCGTAGACGGGCAGTTCGGTCGCGCCCCACAGCAGGACCGTGGCCATGACATCGATTGGGCCCCGCATGGGCAAGGGCTTAAGCGTCCGTCCAGCAAAACACTGCCGCAAGAGCGGCCATTTCACCGGGGAGAAGCCGTGCACGTAGAGCGGCCCAACAAGAGGCTCAAACCGACGCGGTAGACCGATCTTAGGCGGCATCAGCCAGTCCTTCAGCGCGGTGAGCACTCGATTCACTCAAACGTCCGTGACCGAGCGCGCCGTCGACCGTGCGGAAGTGATCCTCCCAGGTCGAGGCGCGCCACGTTGCAAGACGGAGCGCTTGCTTGGTGCGATTCGAATCCGAGCCCATATAGTCCTCGACCATGGCCTGCCAGGCCTGCGGATCCGTCGGACTGAGATAGTCCGGCACATGTCCGGCCACTTCTCGGAAGACTGGGAGATCTGAAGCCAGAACGGAAACACCGAGCGAGAGAGCTTCGGCAATGGGCAGCCCCCAACCTTCCACCAGTGACGGATAGAGCAAGGCCTCGGCATGAGCCATCCAACTGGCGAGCATCACATCATCGCAGTCATGCACCACGCGCAGATGAGGTTTGAGGATCGGACAATGATCGAGTCGTGCCAACACACCGTCGGCCGACCAACCGCGTCGGCCGATCACGACGAGCGTGGGTGCTGCTGCTCCGTGCTGCTCGATGAGGCGTAACCACACATCAAGTAACAGTGCATGGTTCTTGCGCGACTCAATGGTTGCAAGCATCAGAAAATAAGGGCGCTCCGACGGGCGAGCACCTGGGATCGGCAGTTGCGTTAGACCAAGCGGCGCGGTCAGCACGGGCGGTAGCGACCACTGTTGACGCGAGGCGTAGTCCTGAAGTTGGGTAGCGGTATGGCGTGAGTTGGTTATCAATAACGCGCCACTGTGCACCATTGTGCGCAGGCGTGCCGCGTGTCGCCGGTCTTCACCCGCGCGGCAGTGCTCAGGGTGCGTCAGTGGAATCAAATCATGCAGTAGATAACAGGGCGTAAATCCACGAGCGATCGCACGCGTACTGTAGCTCGACGACTCTGTGCCGCTGTGCACGACATTGAACAGCCACGCCGGAGTAGTATCGCGCCTAATGGACGCCCGGAGCATCGCGCGGAGGAATTGCCACACGCTTGGGGCTTGCCACCGCGCGAGTGTGCTGAAAAGCACGGCCGAGTCTGAAGGACTCAACACCGTCCACCAGGGCCCGATCCGGACCAACGCGTGAGCTTCGTGGGCATAGCGTTGAACATACGCCAATCCAACCCGATCAATGCCCGTCGCGGGGTATCGGCGCCAAACCCGGCCCAGCAGCCGCGTGACGTCAAGCACCCTCGGTGCGCCCACACTGCGCGCGCTCACGGCTTAATTCCAAAGTTCGTCAACGAATAAGCAGCCGTCGCCACAATCGATAGGAACTTCTCGAACTCTACCGATGGTGCATTGGCGACGTACAAAAGATCCCGGTCATGCATGGGGAAGTGTTGGATCGCCCAGAAGGTCATCGGATCGGTCAGGTCCACCCGATACACGACCGGATGGGTCTCACCTTCTGCAGTCGCCTCGAGTCGGAAGACGAACACTCCCTTGGGCGCAGCCCTTTGATCAGCGAGGCCATTGACGCGGCCGAGCGCCTGCGCCAAGGTCAGGCCTGTCGCTTCAAAAGCGATTTCGTCGTTCCGGCCCGTCGCGCCCAACGCGGTGAAGCTCAAGGGCTGGTAGTACAGCGAGACAACATCGCCCGGCTGCAGGTACACGTTTTGGCTGGGGTCTCGAACAATCGCCTCAAGCGCAATACGCGCGTTGCGGTCGCCGCGACTTAATTGCAGCGTAGTTCGATCAAGGCGCTCACGTGGACCGCCGGCTGCAGCCACCGCATCCAAAATCCGCTCGCCACGGGCTGTTAACGGCAGCCGTTGGCTTTGATTAACGCTACCCACCACGGTTACGGTGGCCGAGACGTTGTCAATCACCGTGACCAAGACTTGTGGTTCATGCGCCAAGCCCTGCAATCGATCTCGAATGAGCGCGGCTGCGGCCGCTTCATTCAGTCCAGCCACCTGAATACGCCCCACAAAAGGCAGGCCAATAGAACCATCGATCGCGATCGTTTGACCCGGCAAATGGACTGCGGCGGCCGGTTTGAGGCCTGCCATCCGCGTGGGTGATTCGCTCGCCGCAACCAGTTCCGTCGACGGCGCGAACAGCACCGCCGGCGGCGCCTCCCAGATCGACACTTCCACCCGATCGCCTAGGCCTAATAGAGGGGGCGGCGGCACACCGTTACCGAACACAGGAGCCAATGTCGAGCGATGCTCAGCCGACTCCAGTACTGCCGCCACACCGGCGTCAACCGTCACCACGCGAACTGCGGGATTAGGGGATGCCGTGACCGCGGACACCGTAGGTCCTGAACTCGCGACGAGACCACCAAAAGAGCAGGCGGCGAGGATCGGCACAGCGATGATCAGCGCACTAGCAAAGGCCAGGCGCTGTCGGCTACGGATCACTTGGACCATCCCTGTCATGAAGCGCATTCCCCTTCGGCCAGTCGGACTACCACAGTCATCAGGTGCGGCCGCGCCGCAGTATAACGAACTCGAGGATCCGCAGAAGGGTCGGTCGAATCTGCACCTGCGGTGTAGCCGTTACGCGTGGATTACTGCAGCGACAGCACCAACCTTCGGGAGTTCGATCGCGCGACCAATCGGGGCTCCCGGAAATCCGTTCAAAGCAGCTTGATCGCTAGCTTTTTTGGACGACAAAGGTCTGGGAAATGATGCGTGAGTTTCCCGTATGCCCATCCTCACGTATCTCAAGTACCTGACATCTCTCGTCTCTGATGATCTCAAATACCTTTTTTTGCGGGAGATAGTTCATCTCCATCGCAACTTTATCGCTCTTTAGATAGGAGTCGATGTCAAAGGCATAGCCGACGATGTAGGTCGGCAACTGGATATAGGCGACGCCCCCGGCGTTCAACAAGCGCAACAATCGCGCGAAAAGATCGGCCATGATCGGCGGCGGATTGTGTTGCAGCACAATAATGCTCACCACGAAGTCCACCGGCGGCATCGCCGACAACTCCGCGATGCTCGCGATGCATTTGAATGCCACGTTATTGACTGATGTCTCGAGTGCACGCTGGGTCGCGTGCCGGAGGTGGTGTTGGGAGACGTCTACGCCGGTGACAAATTCGACATGTTTGGACAAGGACAGCGTGAGGCGACCGACGCCGCAGCCAAAATCGATCGCTGTGCGAAACAGGGCAGGATCTAGGCCTGCTCGACGAACGGCAGCAAGCGCTGGCTCAATGTCATTGCGACCCGTTGCATAGAATCCATCCCGGCTCGTTGCAATGGATGCCGTGCGGTAGATGTCATTGGTCAAGACAGACCAATAGGGCTCGGTTTCTCCAAACTTTTGCCATTCGCGCGCGATACCGGCCCACATGTCCTCGAGTTGTTGCGGCGTGGCCGAGTCTTGAACCGGAAGATGGGCGGGATACTTGAGGCGTGCGGGTTGCCATTCTGCGCGGCGCTCTTGAAATTCTGGGCTTGCGAAGAAGGCCCGGAGCAACGTTGATTCATCGTGTCCAGATTGAACGTATCGCTGAACGATATCGTCATTTTCAGGCTCACGGCCCAAGATAATTCGGTACAAAGAAATCACAAAATCGGCCGTTGCCATACGTCGCGCTCCTTCGCAATCGACTGTCGTTCAAACCGAACGCTCAGACCTTTTTTGGGCCGCTCGAATTCGCAGAGTAACTCAGCCCTTCAGATGCATGCCTGCGCCCGCTCCTCGAAAACCCGCGTGCTCAGTGGTCTTTCCGTCGCTCGACCACGAATAGGCTTCAGGGTCCGCCGGTTTACCGACGGAACTCCGCTTGATGGGTCAAAAACCACTGATAGGTGGATTCGATCCCTGCTCTAAGTTCAATGGACGCCGTCCACCCCAAGGCCGTGGCTTTCGACACGTCCAAGAGCTTGCGCGGTGTCCCATCCGGTTTGGTGGCGTCAAAGGAGAGTGTGCCCGTGTAGCCGACGACCTCCCGAATGAGTTGCGCCAACTGGCCGATCGTCACGTCGGTGCCCGTGCCCACGTTCACGATCGACTCACCCGTGTAATGATCCATCAGGAACACGGTCGCGGCGGCCAGATCATCGACGTGCAGGAACTCCCGCATCGGCGTCCCCGTTCCCCAAATCACGACTTCAGGGACTTGATTCACCTTCGCTTCGTGGAAGCGACGGATCAGCGCCGGTAATACGTGTGAGCCTTCGATCGAAAAATTGTCACCCGGCCCGTACAGGTTCGTCGGCATCAAGGAGATGGCGTTGAAGCCGTATTGGCGACGATAGGCTTGACACATCTTGATGCCGGCAATTTTCGCGATCGCGTACCACTCGTTGGTCGGTTCCAGAGCACCGGTGAGCAGGTGCTCCTCCTGCATCGGCTGCGGCGCGAGCCGCGGGTAAATGCAGGAAGACCCCAAGAAGACGAGCTTCTGTACACCGTGCACCCAGGCGGCATGAATGACGTTGGTCTGGATCGCGAGGTTCTCACGCAGAAATTCGGCCGGGTAGGCGTCGTTCGCCTTGATGCCGCCGACCTTCGCGGCCGCCAAAATCACGTGCGTCGGCTGCTCATCGGTAAAAAACGCATCGACCGCCGCGGCGTCGGTGAGGTCGAGTTCCGTGCGGGCGCGCACGACGCTCCCACGCCGGCCCGTGGCTTCCAGGCGGCGCACGATCGCCGATCCGACGAGGCCACGGTGCCCAGCAACAAAGATCTTCTCGGGCTTACTCATGGGGTGCGACGACCTTATAGCCGGCACGGCGCAGGGTGCCCTCCCGTTTAGCGTCCTCAAGGTCCGAAGCCACCATCTCGGCAATCAACGCCTGGAAGGTGATTTGGGGTGCCCAGCCAAGCTGCGCCTTCGCTTTGCTCGGGTCCCCGAGCAAGGTCTCCACTTCGGCAGGCCGGAAATAACGGGAATCCACGCGAACAACCACCTTGCCGGTGGCGACATCGATGCCCTGCTCCTCGAGACCCTGGCCGCTGAACTCAATGCGCATACCGAGATTGTCCGCGGCGACCTGCACGCAGTCCCGCACCGAATACTGCACCCCGGTCGCGATGACGTAATCATCCGGCCGGTCCTGCTGCAGCATCAGCCACTGCGCTTCAACGTAGTCCTTGGCATGGCCCCAGTCGCGGCGCGCGTCGAGGTTGCCCAGATACAGGCAGTCCTCCAAACCCACATGGATGCGCGACAGCGCGCGCGTGATCTTGCGCGACACGAAGGTCTCGCCGCGGCGCGGCGACTCGTGGTTAAAGAGGATGCCGTTGGTGGCGTACATCCCATAGGACTCCCGGTAGTTCACGGTGATCCAGTAACCGTAGACCTTGGCAACGCCATAGGGCGAGCGCGGGTAAAAGGGCGTGGATTCTTTTTGCGGGATCTCTTGCACCTTGCCAAACATCTCGGACGTGCCGGCCTGGTAGAAGCGCACCTTGTGTTCCATCTTGAGGATACGGATGGCTTCCAGGAGACGCAGCGTGCCGAGCGCGTCGGCATTGGCGGTGTACTCGGGCGTCTCAAAGGACACGGCCACGTGGCTTTGGGCGCCGAGGTTATAAATCTCGTCCGGCTGGACCTCCTGCAGAATACGGATCAGGTTCGTTGAATCCGTCAGATCACCGTAATGCAGTCGGAAGCGCAGGTTCGCTTCGTGGATATCCTGATAAATGTGATCGATGCGATCCGTATTGAAGGACGACGCCCGGCGCTTGATGCCGTGGACCTCATAGCCTTTGGCCAACAGGAGCTCAGCCAAATAGGATCCATCCTGGCCGGTAATGCCGGTCACTAATGCGCGTTTAGTCATGTGTTTTCAGGGTCCGATTGGGGCCTAAGGTCGCCCAGTGCCATTCATTAAACCACCAGTTTATCGCCCCGCCGTGACACGCCGGCGGATTTTTGCCGGGCATCGGCCCAGGCCGCCGGGAAGCCTCGGTGGGCACTGGGGACGGACCCTCGAATTTCTCGATAAACCCGTCACTTTCTCCGCTCACGGTGCGCATCCGCAGCCGGTTAAGTTGGCCGCTCACCGCTTCGGGAGCATCCATGGCCTCCAACTTCGTCCGCATGTCGCCCCTCGGGCGATCGAAACACCCCAGTATCGTCGCCCTCGCCGCCTATCGCGCCGGCGAGCGACTCGTCGATCGCCGCCAACACGAGGCCTTCGATCACCGAGACCGCAGCGATGTCGTGCATCAGCGGATCTTGCTGGCTGAGGGCGCGGTCGAGGCCGGGGCTGCTTGGGCGCTCGATCGACAGGAACTCTGGAACCGGGTGCAGGAGGCGGATCTCGGCAAACGCGCCCGCTACGCCCACGAGTGGATGCTCGCGCTCCCCCATGAACTGCCGCAAGCGGCCCGCATCGCCCTCGCCGTGCGCTACGCCGAGGCGTTGGTGCAGCGCTACGGCAGTGCGGTGGACCTGGTTGTTCACGAACCCAGGCCCGAGGGCGATCACCGCAATCATCACGCCCATCTGCTCGTCACCACGCGCGAGGTGCGTGGCGAGGACTTTGGCCGCAAAACCGACTTCAATCAGCCGTGGGCCGCGCTGCAGGCCCGCGGGGTCGAGAGCACCATCAAGCAGTTGTACGGCTGGCGCGACACCTGGGTCGAGTACGCGAATGACGCCTTGAGGGCCGCGGGCCTCGGCGCACGCCTCTCAAATGCCCAAGTGGACGACTTTGGCCTGCGCATCCCGACCAAGCCCGGTTGGAGTCGGGCGGTGGAAGGGCTCGTCCGGGCCGGCAAGGACAGCGCGGTGGCCGATGCTGAACTCAAGCGCTATGACTTTGAGTTGAGGCGCCGGGAACTCGAGATCAAAGCCCTGGAAATGGAGGCGCGCCTCGACCGGCTGCGCGCGGCGCGCGCACCGATACCCAATCCCAGCCAAGCCCCGGCTGCCGCGTCGGCCGGACACGCGGCCGAGCGTCACGACACCGCCCCTGAACCCGAGCCCATGCCGGTCGACTTTGCGGGCTGGCTCGTCTGGCGGTCGCGGCAGAACTTCGACCACGCGGGCACCGAGCGGCAAGCCATCGAGGCGTGGCAAAGGCTGCGAGCGCGGGAAAATGCGCCGGCATCGCTCGACCGCCAGAACGAGGACCCTACCCTCAATCCCGCCGGGCACCGCCACGACGGGCCTGATCTTGATCTCGGATCGGCCTGACCGGCGACCCCTAAAAGAACAGTCTTTATAAATAGTTAAAGGCACCGAAGGGGGTTTCATACCGCTCGCGCCGACGCGGTGTCGGACAGCGCCTAATCCGGGTAAGATAGGGGGTTCCGGTCCATCATCGGCCTCGCTAGGCGTCACCAGGAACCTGCCCCACGTGCTGATTCGTCGCTCTACACTGGCCTTCGTCATTGCAACCGTCTTGAGTGGCTGTGCGACGATCGAGCATGGGGCGCCGTCTGCCGCACAGTTCCCGATGGTGCCCTCAAAACAGGCGGCCACGGCCGTCAGACCGCATCCGCCCGAGCCTGCGCCCATACCGGCCGCTGAGTCGGACACCGCCTCGACGACGACGGCGGATTTGCACTCGGCGCCGATCCTGACGAACTACACGGACCTCGTCGCGCGCCTACGGGACGGATACAGCCTGCCCGACGTCGATGACCCAGCGATCGATCGGCAGCTTCGGTTTTACGCCAGCAAACCGCAGTATCTCGACCGCACCTTCGCGCGCGGTGAACGTTATTTTTACTACGTGGTGCAGGAGCTTGAGGCACGGCATATGCCGCTCGAACTCGCCCTGCTGCCGATCATCGAGAGCGCCTACAACCCCTACGCCTACTCGCGCGCGCGCGCCGCCGGTATCTGGCAGTTCATCACCCCCACCGCCACGCGGCATCAGGTCCG
>CAIRLC010000028.1 GCA_903879335.1 uncultured Pseudomonadota bacterium | reverse complement strand
ATGCCGAAAGCCGGTCCGATCGAGGCCCTGCCCGTCGGCGCGGAAGTTGAGTCGGTCGATGACGACCGGTCCTGCGCCCCAGGTGGCGCCGGCGGGTTTCTCCAGCGCCTGACCGATCGACGGTGCCGGCGCCGGGTCCAGCATGATGAAGGCGATTTGCTTGCCGTCCGGTGACCAGGTGATGTCAGTAGGAGATTCGGTGAGATGGGTCAGTACCGCCGTGTCCCCGTGCAGCCAGTGCACGACGATCTGGGTATGCCCCGCCTCATCGGGTGCCAGATAGGCGATCCGACTGCCATCCGGTGAGAAGCGCGGTGAGCCGTAGTGTCCCGGGGCGGAGGTGATCGGTCGCTGGGCACCGGTGGCTGGATCAATCAGCCACAGTGACTGCCGCACCTCATCGGTCGTGATGTCGCTGAAGTTGCGCGCGTAGGCAATCTGGCTGCTATCACGGCTGATGGCGACATCGCTCGCCCAATTCAGTTTGAAGAGATCGCGACTCTCCAGCACGCGAGGCGCGGCGAACGCCGCCACGGAAACCAACGACAGGACAATCGGTCCGACGAGTCGACGCAGCATGAGAACCCCAGGTCAGTTAGGCCGCTGGATGAAGTCTCGATCTTGCCACTCCCGGGTCGCCGCTGCTATCCGACGCTGCTGCGGCTACACTCGAGATCCCCGACTCCCCGAATAACTGCCATGCCCAGTCCGCCACGCCGCTCCCGCCCGCCGGTCTCCCGTTTCCCCCTGCTGCTTCGCGTTGAGTTGTTGGATGTGGAACCCAAGGTCCTGCGCCGTCTGGTGGTTCCCCACGATATCCGCCTGTCGGACTTGCATGCTGCGCTGCAAACCGCACTCGGTTGGACGAACTCGCATCTCTATGAGTTTAAGATCGCCGGTCGCGGATACGGGGTGCCCGCTGATGAGGCCATGGGTGAGCCGATGATTGACTCCGGGCGTGTCGCGCTCATGGACGCGATTCGGCGTACGACCCGCGTATTCGAGTACATCTACGACTTCGGGGACCACTGGCAGCACGTGGTGACGGTCGAGAAACTGGGGGGGACGTGGGACGGCCCGGTAGGTCAGGTGGCGCTCCTGGAGGCGGTGCACCGTGTGCCGCCTGAAAACGTGGGCGGGGCGCCGGGCTATGCGGACTTTCTGGCGGCCATGGCCGACCCCGCGCATCCCGAACACTCGGACATGCGGAAATGGGCTGGAAAGGATTTTGACCCGTCGGCAGTCCCCATCGAGTGGATCCGCGCAAGCCTCGCTCGTCTTAAGATCTGAACAGACTACCGATCGGTCGGTCATCTTACCACTTCAGCACCCGCGGTCCGGTGATGCTGCGCGTCAAAGGTTCCTGCGGATGTTGATGAAGAGCATGACGGCGCATACGGATCAACCGGTGTGGCGGGACGTGTACCGTCCGACCACTCAAGTCGGCGCTGTGTATCTCAAGCTGACCGTAATTGACGACGTACTGATCGTCTCGTTTAAGGAGCTGTGAGCATGAAATGTCCCTTGTGCGGTGAGGCGAATCTCATCCGCGATACCCGTGAATTGCCCTATACCTATAAAAGCGAAACCACGGCGATCGCGGCGGTGACGGGGGATTTTTGTCCTGCCTGCGGCGAATCGATGCTGGATGCCGCGGAGTCGACGCGCGTGATGCGGGAAATGAGTGCATTTGCCAAACAGGTGAACGCCTCGATGGTGGACCCTGTGTTCATCACCCGTGTCCGTAAAAAACTGGAATTAGATCAACGTGAGGCCGCAGAGATCTTCGGTGGCGGCGTCAATGCCTTCTCCCGCTACGAGACCGGCAAGACAAAACCGCCTGTCGCGCTGGTGAAGTTGTTCAAGTTGCTGGATCGTCACCCGGACTTATTGCGGGAGGTCAGGGGCGGCTAAGACCTTTCGTGCCTGGCAATCCGGGTGGATCAATCGGTACGCGACTCGCATTCATCCGCCGATGTGGGCGGATCCATGATCCGGTGGCGCAATCACAAGACCGATCCCCAAAGCGAACCCTCGCTGATCGCGAACCCTACTTCTCCGCATCAATGGCGGCTTGCACACGACGGTAGAAGGCTTCCCGTGCGGCAGGTTCCGGCCCGTTGTCAGCCCTTGCCCAATCGGCATTTGAGGCGATCACGAGATGTCGCGACGGGTCGATAAAAATGCCTTGGCCGTAGATGCCCTGGGCGGCGACCGACCCATCGTCGTACGTCCACCAGAAAAAGCCGTATCCCATCCCCTTGACGCCAATGTCTTGATGCTTGCGCGTGGCTTGCGCAAACCAGTCCGCCGGAACGATCGGCTGGCCGTGGATATTTCCATTCGCCAGTACAAAAAGACCAAATCGCGCGTAGTCACGTGTGCTCGCCTGGAGACAACACCCGGCAATCTCCTGATTCGTTTTGCTCAAGAGCCAGGTCGCCTTGCCTTCCATCCCCGCGGGCCGCCAGATCTTCTCGTTCAAGTATTGGGACAGGGACTTACCCGTCGCCGAGGCAATCAGTACCCCGACGAGATTCGTTTCACCGGTGTTGTAGTTCCAGAACTCGCCCGGCGGATGGGCGCGCGGAAGCTTGCGCATGTAACTGACGGTCGCGTCGACACCCGGATCGGGTGGTGCATCGACGAAGCGAGACACATCGGAATTCACATCCTCGTAGTCTTCATTCCAGCGCACACCGGAACTCATGGTCAGCAACTGACGGATGGAAACCTCATCGTAGGCGGACCCACGCAGGTCGGGGATGTAGCGGCTGACTTTGTCCTCTAAGCTTTGGATGTACCCGTCCTGGATGGCGGCACCCACCAGCGTGGAGGTGAAGGATTTGGCGACGGAAAAGCTGCTCCACCGTCCGGCAGCATCGAAGCCGAGGCCGTAGCGCTCCAGGCGCACCTGGCCATCTTGCAGGATCACGATGCCGGCGGCGTGTTGCGCGGCAAGATAGTCATCGATCCCGGGCAGGTTCAGGGGCTTGCCGACGGGCAGCGCCAAGGGGATTGAGGACGGCGCGATCTCGCGTGACCGGATCAGGATGGGCAGTCGGTCCATCGCCCGAAAGGCGGCATCCCGCTGGGCCTGTGGCCAGGTGAGTAAATCGGTGTTGGTGGGAAAGGTTTCGAGGAATCCGCGCGTCTCTTTGTCGAGCGTGCTGAACCCCACGCCTGCGGCCGTCACAGTCACGAGGAGGATCGACAGTGCCAGGGTTCGTTTACGCATCGGGGTTGAGGTCTCAAGGTCCGGGATGGATGGCATGGCCGCGCGGGCGGTCCTCGAATCGCGGGCTATCGTCCGCTTTCTCACCCTTGCCCGCAACGCGGTGACGGCGGTCGCCGAGTGTTTCGATTCCCCGTGAGGGTGGGCAACCGCCTCCAGGTCACCCGAGTCGGGCTCGGTATTGGCGCGGCGTCAGGCCCGTCCGCGCCCTGAATTGCTGATTGAAGTTCGACAGCGTGGCAAATCCACTGCGCTGCGCGATGTCGGCGATGGGCCGGTCGGATTGGTTCAAGGCCAGACAGGCATCCGCGACGCGCAGGTCATTGAGATAGACACTGAAGGGGTTGCCGACCAGCCGTTTGAAGGCATGACTGAAATCGGCCGGTGAGACGTGTCATCGGCGAGCGGCTTCTACGGTGCGGATCGGAGGATGAGCGCTGGGTTGGTCTTTCCAATGCTGGGATTTTATCCGGCCGAACCCTTCAGCGGTCAGTACGTGACCGGGTCGCCCATGGTGGCGTCTGCCGACATCGACGTCGGTGCCGCGCGACGACTGCATATCGAAGGTCACGGCATGCACCCGGTGTTGAACGGCCGCGCAGTGCCGATCACCGCGCTGCGGCATGCCGACATTGCCAAGGGCGGTGACCTGCGGTTCCAATGAGGGGACCGCGCACGTGCACGGAAGACTGTCGAGGAGCCGCCCATGACGCAGGATGCCAACGCCGCGCAGCTGGACTACTGGAACGCCCACGTGGGACATACGTGGGCGGAGTGCCACGCGCCGCTCGACCGGCAGATCCGTCCGCTCGGTGACGCGGCACTCGCAGCGCTCGCTCCTCGTCCCGGCGAGCGGCTGCTCGACATCGGCTGCGGCTGTGGCGACACGACGCTCGAACTCGCGGCAGCGGTGGGGCCAACCGGCGTCGTCGAAGGGGTCGATCTGTCACGTCCCATGCTCGACATTGCCAACGCCCGGCCGCGCCCACCGGGTGCCGGAGAGATCCATTTTCGGCAGGCCGATGCGCAGATCGATGACTTCGCGCCGGGTGCCTGGGACGGGTTTTATTCGCGCTTCGGCGTGATGTTCTTTGATGATCCCGCGGCCGCGTTCGCCAATCTCTATCACGCTTTAAAGCCGGCAGGCCGCTTTGCTTTCGTGTGTTGGCGGCCGCTCGCGGACAACGCATGGATGGCAGAGCCGCTCGCCGCAGCGCAGCCCCATCTGCCGCCGCGCGTGGCGGCCGATCCCACGGCGCCCGGGCCGTTTGCCTTCGCGGACCCCGAGCGGCTGAGCACGCTCTTGACCTCGGCAGGCTTTCAAGACGTGACGCTGACGCGGTTGGATGCCGCGATCGGTGCAGGCAATCTGGAGGAGTCGCTCGCCCTCACCTTACGGGTGGGGCCGTTGGGATCTGCGTTGCGAGAAGCGCCGGCACTCACGCCTGTGGTCGTGCCGCTCGTGCGTGCCGTGTTGGCGCGCTATGTGACGCCCGAGGGGGTGCGGATGCCGGCCTCGGTGTGGATTGCCAAGGGGCACCGCGGGGTGTCGTGAGACGGGGCGCGTACCGCAGACGCTCCCAACAGCGAGGTATGAATGAGGCGTGTATGGGCACGCCAGGGTCCGTCTGACGCGCTACCATGCGCCACCTTTGATCAGACGTCTCTGCCCCAGGCCGACCTTCCCGGACGCGGCGGCGCTCGAACTTGAAAGCGCCAGCCTCGCCGATCTGCCTGACAACACTTTACGGACGCGTCTCGCCGAACTGCGGCAGTTGTACCGCCTCGATCCGACGCGCTTCACGGCGACCACACGGGAGCAGTTACGCCAAGCGAGCGAAGCGCTCAAACGTCGTGAGGCGATCCAGCAGCGGGAACGGGCGCTCGCTGTCCTGAACGACGTCTATGGTTATCCGTCGTTTCGGCCCGGACAGGCCGAGATCATCGAAGCGATCTTAGGGGGACGCGATTGTCTCGGGGTCATGCCCACGGGCGCCGGCAAATCGGTGACCTATCAGATCCCGGCGCGATTGCTCGGCGGAGTGACGCTCGTCGTGTCGCCCTTGATCTCGCTCATGAAGGATCAGGTGGACGCGATGTCCGAAGTGGGCATCCGCGCCACCTATCTCAACTCATCCCTCGACGCGACAGAGCGCGCGCGCCGGATTCAGGCGCTGCGGGCGGGGGTTTATGAGCTCGTCTATGCCGCCCCCGAAGGCATCGACGGGTCGATCGGCCGGATCCTGGAATCCGTGGATCTCAAACTCATCGCGGTCGATGAAGCCCACTGCATCAGCGAATGGGGACATGACTTTCGACCGTCATACCGCAACCTGGCCGGCTTAAAAGAACGCTTTGGTCGGATACCCGTATTGGCGTTGACCGCGACCGCGACGCATCGGGTCAAGGATGACATCGTCCACCAGCTGGCACTGAAAGATCCGTTGCTGGTGCGCGGGTCGTTCTACCGCCCCAATCTGACACTGCACGTGATCAAGAAAGGCCAGGGCACGGGGGTGCGCGAATCCATTCTCACGCTCGTGAAGGCGAGGCGACGGGAACCCGGTGTCGTCTATTGCCTCTCGCGCAAGAGTGCCGACTCGACGGCTGAATTCCTCGTCTCACGCGGCATCCGTGCGGCGGCTTATCACGGGGGGATGAGTGCCGAGGACCGTGCACAGACACAGGATCGGTTCATTCGGGATGATGTGGATGTCGTCTGT
>CAIRLC010000027.1 GCA_903879335.1 uncultured Pseudomonadota bacterium | reverse complement strand
GCGCAGCGCGTCCGGCAGCGAAGCTGCCTGTCATGCGATCGTTCGTTCCGGTCGAGATCTCGAAGACGTCACCGGCGATCACGAGTGACCCGCCGATCCGTATCCAGTTGCGCCAAGGTTCAACTGAAGTCACGATCAACCACTCATCCTGCGGCGTGTGTGGTGTGGCTACGAGAGTTGCTGCGTTGATCCGGGTCGATGAAGTCTGGATGGCAACGGAACCGTTGGACATGGCCGCTTCGACCAGCGGGAGTAACCCGGTAACCCAAACCGGGTCGGACCCGGCGGCCCGTGCCGGGAGATGTCGACCTTCACCCGCGCAGCGCCGGGCAACGACTCAGGGCTGACGCGCGGCTAATGGCGTCTGCGGGATTTGCCTAAGGTTCTCCAACCGGTAGCCCGCCAACGTCATCACCTGCTCAGCCGCCGCATAATCGGCCGGCGACATCTCCGGCTGCCGGGCCATGATCCACGCGTAGTCCCGTGCGGAGCGACCGATCACCGTCCACTCGTAGCTTGGGGATACCGCGAGAATTCGGTAATCGGCCTCGATCGGCCACAGGAATTGCATACCCCACACGGCATTGCCTGTCCCTGCACGGACGAACCCCCGCGGGTGATAGACCTTGAGCGGCCCACTGCTCGTGCCCTTGCGGTAGTGGAAGGTCGTCGCGACGGTACCATCGGGATCCAGGCGATAGGACTCAACAGCGTCAACGGCATCGCGCTCGAGAAGCGTGGGGATGCAGGCGATCACGTACCAGTCACCCATGAAGCGCGGCAAATCGACGGTGGGCGCTGGCGGCAACGGCCCATGCGGCGCGCTTGCACAGCCCCCGAGCACGAACAGCAAGGCGCACAGAGCCCACCACCTTCGAGCGCAATAGACGATACCCATGATGGACTCCCGCGGAAAAAGAATTCAGTCAAACTCTGTAGTTGGGGACAACGCCGTACGGTTGCAAGAGTCCCCACCCGAGCGAGCGAGGTTGCGGCCAACCCGAGGTCATCCCATGGACTACAAGCAGAGCCATCGAGAGTCTACCCACCGACAACGGGCACCCTCCCATGCTCGTCCTAACCTATGATCGGCACTTGCCGCTAAGGTTCGCCATGACACCGACCACCCGCCTGTTGCTTGCCCCAATCGCCAGCCTCCTCGTTGCCGGCGCCGCGACGGCAGCCTCCTTCGACCTGCAGGAAGCGTCGATCGACACCGTACACGCGGCGCTGCGCAGCGGCGAACTCTCCTGCAGGACACTCGTCGATCAGTATCTCACCCGCATCCGCGCGCTTGACCAGCCGATGCGGTTGAACGCCATCGTCATGATCAACCCCGAAGCCAGCCTTGACGCAGATCATCTCGACAACGACTACAGGCGCACCGGCAGCCTCAAGCCCCTGCACTGCGTGCCGGTGATCGTCAAGGACAACTACGAGACACGTGGCCTCCAGACGACCGCCGGCTCGCTCGCATTGAAGGGCTGGCTGCCCGACACCGATGCCGACATGGTCGCGCGGCTGCGCGCCGCGGGCGCGATCGTGCTCGCCAAATCCAACATGGCGGAGTGGGCGTTCTCGCCCTACCTCACCGAGAGTTCCATTGCCGGCATCACCCGAAACCCCTACGACCTCGAACGGGTCCCGGCCGGCTCCTCGGGCGGCACGGCCGCCGCAATCGCCGCAAACTTGGGTCTCGTCGGGCTTGGCACCGACACCGGCAACTCCATCAGAGGTCCGTCCTCGCACAATGCGCTCGTGGGGCTGCGCCCTACGCTCGGGCTCACCAGTCGTCACGGCATAGTCCCACTCTTTGTCCACAACGACGTCGGTGGCCCGATGACGCGCACGGTCGCCGACGCCGCGGCCGTGCTCAACATCGTCGCCGGCGCTGAAACCGGCGACCCCTTGACCGCCCGTTCCGCCGGCCACATTCCTCCGGACTACCGGCGCTTCCTCGACCGCGACGGCTTGAAGGGCGTGCGGATCGGGGTGTTTCGTCGCTACGTCGATGCGCCCATGGGGGATCCTGAGATCCACGCGCTCACAGGACGCGCGCTCAACGATCTGCGCACGGCCGGCGCCGAGATCGTCGACCCCTTCGATGTCGAAGACTTCGATGCGCTGACCCAGAACCTCTGGTGCGGCGACTTCGAGAGTGATCTGAACCGTTATCTCGCGGGTCATCCGAAGGCACCCGTGCACACGCTCGCTGAGGTGCAGCGGTTAGGCCTCTACCTGCCGCACATCGACGGCGAACTCAAGGCCGCGCTCGCGCCGCCGGCGGCGGACGAGCGGCGCTCGCCCTGCACGGACGTGTGGAGCGATGCGCCAAAGATCGCTTTTCGGGAGGCCCTCACCGCGGCGATGACCTCAGCCCACGTCGATGTGATCGTGTATCCCACCTGGTCGAACCCGCCGCGCCGGGTCGGTGATCTCGATAGCCCCCCGGGCGACAACAGCCAGATCCTCTCACCACAAACCGGATGGCCTGCGATCACGGTACCCATGGGTTACACGCACGCGGTTCTGCCCGCGGGCCTCACGTTCCTCGGACCCGCCTACAGCGAGGGACGCTTGCTGCGCTACGCCTACGCCTACGAGCAGGCGACCCACCACCGCAAGCCGCCCGACGCGTTTCGGGCGATGCAGCCCTGAGACCGCCGCCGAGAGGATCAAGCGGTGACTTGGCACGGCACGCCGCCGAGTTGTGCCGTCGCTTCACTAGGATTCTTCTTCTCACGCCCCTCGAGAGACCCCATGAGCACCACCCGCCGTGACTTCCTCACCCAAGCCGCCCTCGGATTGGGCGCTGCCGCCGGCACCACGGCGATCGCCGGCACGCCCGCCGATCCACCGCCGGGCACGCCGCCGGCCTTCGGCACCGGCGCCGGCATGGGGCCGGCCGTCTCGGCGCACACCTTCCTCGAAGCCGAAAAACTCATGCAGGTCACGCTCACGGCCGCGGAGCGTGCGCAGGCGGCGCACAGTTGGCGCGCCAGCATGTCGGCGCTCTACGAACGGCGCACCGGCACGAAATCCGTCCCGCTCAGCGAGAAAAACGCACCCTATTCGACCTGGGACCCGCGACTGTCGCCCGCAGATGGGGGACCCGCCCGCTCGCGCTTTGTGGCGAGCGGCGCGCCGGTGGGGGCACTGCCTTCCAACGAGGCCGACATCGCCTTCGCAACGCTCAGCGAACTCTCGCACTGGATTCGCACGCGCGCGATCAGCTGTGAGCAGCTGACGCGGGTCTACCTTGACCGTATCGCGCGCTTCGACCCCAAGCTTCACTGCATCATCAACCTGAACCCGGCAGCGCTTGAGCGGGCACGCGCGCTGGATGCGGAACTCGCCCAAGGGCGTTACCGCGGACCCTTGCACGGCATCCCGTGGGGGGCGAAGGACCTGCTCGACACCGCGGGCCTTGCAACCACCTGGGGCGCCGAGCCGTTCCGCCACCGGATCCCGACCGAGGATGCGACAGTCGTCCGCCGGCTTGAGGCGGCAGGCGCCGTGCTGATCGCAAAGTTATCGCTCGGCGCGCTCGCCCTCAATGACATCTGGTTCGGCGGTATAACGAAGAACCCGTGGGCGCTCGAGGAGGGCGCATCCGGCTCGAGCGCGGGGCCGGGCGCCGCGACCGCAGCGGGTCTCGTCGCCTTCTCGATCGGCAGCGAGACCGGCGGCAGCATCGTCTCGCCGACGATGCGCTGCGGCATCACCGGCCTTCGGCCGACTTTCGGGCGCGTCCCGCGCACGGGCGCGATGACCTTGTGCTGGTCGCTCGATAAGCTTGGCCCGATGACGCGCACCGTCGAGGATGCCGTGATCGTGCTTGACGCGATTCGGGGCCCGGACACGGGTGACCGCCAGAGCATCGAGGCGCACCTCGACTTCGATGCGACCGCGCCCGTGGCGGGCCTGCGGGTGGGCTACATCGACGCGTGGATGCAGGAGAGCCCCGCGACCCACGTCGACCGTGCGGCGCTCGAGACGCTGCGTGGACTTGGCCTTAGGCCCGTGCCCGTGACGCTGCCTGACTGGCCCTACGGATCGCTGAACACGATTCTTTTTGCCGAGAGCGCCGCGGCGTTTGAGGACATCACACTCAACCACGCGATCGACACGCTGCGCGAACAGACGGACGACGCCTGGCCGAACACCTTCCGCCAGTCACGCTTCATCTCGGCGGTGGATTTCGTGCAGGCCGATCGGCTGCGCCGGCGGGTGTGCGAGATGATGGCCGAGCTGTTTGGCTCGGTCGACCTCCTGCTCGTGCCGTCACTGCGCGACGAGATTCTCACGATTACGAACCACACAGGGCATCCATCGCTGACGCAGCGCGCGGGCTTCATCGATATCGCGGCCACGCGCAGCGACTGGGCACCGGGACCGACGCGCCACGTGACGAACTACTCGCCGCCGCGGCGGGTCCCGCATGGCATCACGCTGATCGGCCGCTTGTTCGACGAAGGCACGATCGGTCGCGTTGGGCTCGCCCTCGAGCGTCACCTGAAGGTCGCGGCCGAGCGTCCGCCGGGCTTTTGAGCCGATGCTGCTCGGTCAGCGTTCGGCGCCAACGGCCACGAGCGCGTGGAACGGCGCGCGCAGCGGGACTGACTTCGGGCACGGTGCTGTCGATCGACACCCGCTCGTCGGTCGCGATATCGACAGCGATTTAGAAATTCAAGCGTAGCCGCAGGCCGACCGTGCGCGGCTGATTGGTCGTGTAGCGCGTCAACTGCGCGATGTTGTACTGAAACTGCGTGTTGTTCGCCGTCATGAGCGCCGTGCGGTCAGCGATATTGTCGGCGTATGCATCAACCGACCACACCCCCTTGGCGAGGGTCAGCCGGATCGCCCCGATCGCATAGGGCGGCAGATGCACCCCAAAGGCGTACGCCTCGTCGGTGGCGGCGCCTGTGTACGTGTCACTCGCGCGTATCGTCAGATGCAAGTCCGGACCGATGCGCGTCGTGTAAACGACTGACAGTGCCGCGGTCGTCGCCGGCACGTTCAAGATGGGAATCGGACAGCGAGCCGCGCCACCGCAGTAGGACTGTCCGTTCACGCCGACAAGGGAGGACGCATAGGCCGCGGTCGGCGCATCGATCTGAGCCCGGGTTACGGTGCCGCTGAGCGCGATCGACCATTGGCCGCTGAGCCGCGCGTTCAGTTCGAGTTCCGAGCCATACGACCGCGCATCACCCGCGTTCGTGTTGTAGACAAACCCGCAGGCGAGCGGCACCGACTGCTGCACACCGTACCAGCGCAAGTAATAGACGTCGCTATGCAAGGACAAGCGGCCGCCGAAGAAGCGCGCCTTCTCGCCCACTTCGGCGTTCCAGACGGAATCCGGTCCGAACGTGTCGGGCGTCCCCGCCGCACAATAGGGCACCTGGTTCGGCGGCGGCACAAGGATGTTGGCGCCGCCCGGACGAAAACCCCGCGCTGCGCTCAGGTAGAGGGTGAGGTCATCGGACGGCGCGTAGGCCAGATTGATGCGCGGGGTGTAGCCCGTGTCGGACGCTCGAGTGATGGCGGGGCGCACCGGTCGCACCGAATCCGGCGTCAACACCCCCCACTGTGAGACCGCGACGGTGCTCGTGTAGCTGTACCCGCGCAGCCCCGCCGACAAAGTCCACGCCGCCGTGAGTGCATAGGAACCATCGGCATACAGTGCCCTCTCTTGGATGCGGTAGGAATTATCGGCGGCGAAATAGACTCCGCCCGGTACTGCGTGATTGGCGGGATTCGCGCCGTACTCGCGCCAGACTGAGGTCATGTCGCTGAAGAACGCCCCGACCGTCCAGCGCAGACGTCCGGGCCCCGCCGACATCAGCCGGAGCTCCTGACTGAACTGGTGCGACGCATCGGTCTGCTGAAACGCCAAGGCGACGGGCGCGGCACCAATCGTGACGGCGAGCGATTCGGCCGCATCCTGCGTCTGAACGACGGCACGGTTCCAGTAGGAGGTCGCACTCGTCAGCTCCGCCCCCGCGAAGGGTCCCTTGACCGTGAGGCTGTAGAGCCGCACCGCATCGGTAACGGGCTCTGGCGTGTCGAAGGCCGCGAAATGCGCTTTCACCGTCGACCCGGGCGGCACATCGATCAGGTCATAACCGCCCATGCTGAGGTTCTGGCTGAGCATGCTCCCCAACCAGACCCAGCCGCCCGTCGGCGCGTAGCGGATGCTCAATCGCTCGCTCCTGAGGTGTTCCGTGTTGACGTCCGTCCCACGACTCGCCACCGGGGACGCGAGCACATCGCCGCGGGTGCGGTCGATTTCTTCTGGAAACGGTGACACCACCACGCGATCAATCCAGCCGGCGCGATACAGGTCGGAGCCCACCACACGAATCGCGAGTGAACCGTTGACCGGCAGGTTGAGCATGCCGTCGACACTGCCGTTGCTGCGCCCGCCGGTCAGCGAGCCCGTGACTTGGACGCTGCCTTCCGTGCGGTCCGACGTCGGGGCGTGGGTCACAATCTTGAGGGTGCCCCCCATGGAGCCCGAGCCATACAAGGTGCCCTGCGGCCCACGCAGCACCTCGACGCGCTCGAGGTCATACAGGTTCGGGTCAATCACGACCTTGCCGGACTGCGACAGAGCCGGTGGCGAGAGCGGGGCTTCATCCAGATAAAACCCGACGGTCGGTGCAGCACCACCGGTCGAGGCGAGTCCCCGCGCCTCGAACTCCGTGAGGCCGGGACCGGCCGAACGCATCGAGAGGCCCGGAATTTCGCGGACCACGTCGGTCAGTCGACTCAGACCCGCCGCTAGCAGCTGGGCGCCACTCAGCGCGGAAATACTGAGGGGCGTGTCCTGCACCGTCGACGCATAGCGTTGTGCGGTGACGACCACCTCCGCTAAGGCCTCGTCGGACGTATCGGCCATCGCGGCGGATCCGACGCTCGCACCGAGCAGCACCGCGAGACCCAGCCCACGGATGGCATCCGCTACCGTCATCTGATGCTTAATGGGCTTCAGCATCGCAATTGTCGGCTCCACTGAACATCGCTGGCTCTTCACCACAAACATCGGGCCCTCCGGTCCTCTAGTGTGCCGAAAAAACCCCTCGCGCAAGGGTCCGTTCGCTATCGCAGCCCATCTTGCGGCGCCATTGCGCATACTCACCGCAAGCCCGCGTGGATGCACGACCCGTCTTGTATCCTTTCTGCGTTTAAACCCGTCCGTTTCAATTTGCCCTTGGAGAGCCCGTCATGTACACCCGCTTCGCCACGACGATCCTGTTGGCCCTCGCAGCGACAACCGCAACCGCCGGTTGCCCGGCATTTCTCAATCACGACTTCAAGAAATTGCGCTCTCATGACTCGGTCAATCTCTGCCGCTTGGCCGATGGAAAGCCCCTGTTGATTGTCAATACAGCCAGCCACTGCGGCTATACGCCGCAATTCAAAGGCCTCGAGGCCTTACACCAGGCCTATAGCGCGAAAGGTCTGGTCGTGGTCGGATTCCCATCCGATGACTTTCATCAGGAAGCACAAAATGCCGACGAGACCGCTGAGGTCTGCTTCGTGAATTACGGCGTGACCTTCACCATGCTCTCCGCCTCGCCCGTGCGCGGCCCTTCGGCCAATGCCGTCTTCAAAGAACTCAATCGCCGTACCGTCGAACCCTCGTGGAACTTCAATAAGTACCTGGTGAGTGCTGACGGGACTTCGGTGCAACACTTCGATAGCACGGTGACGCCCGAGTCCGACCTATTGAGCAAGGCCATCGAGTCGGCACTGTCTCATTAAGGTCGCCGAAAACGGGGACGCCGATCGTGAGCGCTGCGATCCATCGCCGTGCGACGGTGGCGTCGACACGGCGAGTGCCGCTTAATCAGCGTAGCCGCTCTCGCCAAATTCCGCGATATCGAGTCCGGCTTGCTCTTCGAGGTCATCGACACGCAATCCCACCCAGCGATCGGTGAGCCGCAAGAGGCCGTAACTGACGGTGGCCGTCCAAAGCACGACGACGAGGACTCCGATGCCTTGTACGCTCAGTTGCTGGGTCACGGTATGACCGGCCGGGAAGCCCTCCCCGCCCAATAGGGTGCTGGCGAAAATTCCGGTCAACACAGCGCCGGCCACGCCGGCCATGCCGTGTATCGACGACACATCAAGCGCATCGTCGACGGGGACGAAGGCGCGAACGAATCGCAGGGTTCCGAACGCGATGAGACTGCCGAGCGCACCCATCACGGCGCTGCCCAAGGGTGACACGTAGGCACACGCCGGCGTGATAGTGACCAGCCCGGCAACTGCCCCCATCAACAGGCCAGTGACCGAGGGCTTGCGAAAGCGCAGTGACTCAACGGTCAGCCACGTCAATGCACCCGCACAGCCTGCGATCTGAGTCGCCAGAATGGCCACAGCGGCGTCCTCGTTGGCCGCCAGTGCGGAGCCCCCATTGAAGCCGAACCAACCGACCCACAGCATGGCCCCACCGATCGCCACCAGCGGCAATGAGTGTGGCGCTGGCTGCGGGTGTCGCAACTCACGGTCACCGAGCACGTAAGCACCCACCAAGGCAGACACACCCGATGTCACGTGGACCACAAGCCCACCCGAAAAATCCATCAGACCGAGGTGCGCAAGCCAACCGTCTGCCCAGATCCAATGGACGACCGGCACATACACGAAGACCGACCAGAGAGAACTGTAGATGAGGATGGCGGAAAAACGCATTCGTTCGGCGAATCCGCCCAGAGCCAGCACTGGCGCAATCACCGCGAAAGTCATTTGGAACATCAGAAAGGCAGCTTCAGGAACGGTGCCACGGATCGAGCCGCGCAACACCGCGAAGCGTCCAGTAGCCTGCCATGCACATTGCCAATCGCCGCAGTGGGCCCACTGGCCGAAGACCACGGGGTAGCCGATTAAGGTCCATGTCAGTGAAACCACGCAGGTCACGGCGAAACATTGCGCGAGTACCGACAGCACATTCTTACGACGAACCATCCCGCCATAAAAAATGGCCAACCCTGGCAAACACATGAACAGCACAAGCGCGATCGACACCAGCAGCCAGGCCGTGTCTCCATGATCCACGCTGGCGTTCAACGTCGCGCCTACCGCGGAAGACACGCTCACCATTGAGGCCAATAGGATAGGCGCACGCTTCATCAGAAAGCCGGCGCAATTCCTCAACATATAGGCCATGGACAGCAACTTGGACCCCAATCGATACCGCTGAAGGAGACGTCACTGACGGCTGACACCGGAATAGCACACGCCACCGGAGTGGCCGCCGTGAGATTCAAGTCGCTGTTGTTAGAGGGTCTCAGGCCTTGCGACCCGACGCCATGGGACCACACGTTATATCAGGAGATCAATTGCTATCCGTTCTAGGGGCGATGGTCACCGTGCATCCACCCAGCCCGTTCTGCCGCTTAACTTACTCGCCAGAATATCGGAACATCCGTGACCACCGAACGCCCACCGAGTCCTGCTCATGCCCGAAGGCCCTGAAATCCGCCGAGCCGCCGACCGCATCGCCCGCGTGCTCACCGGGCGGCGTGTACTCTCGGTCGAATTCTCCATCCCGGATCTCGCACGACAGGGTCAAGCACTGTCGGGCGCGCACGTCGTCTCCGTCACCCCGCGCTCGAAGGCGCTCTTAATCCGCTTCTCGACCGGTGTCGTCCTGTACTCGCACAACCAACTGTACGGTCGCTGGAGTGTCGATCGCGCGTCAAAATCACCTGATCCGCGGCGTGCGTTGCGAGTCTCAATCTTCACCAAAGACCACGTCGCACGACTTTACTCGGCGACCGATATTGAATTGCTGGACGAGGCATCACTCGCGACGCATCCCTATGTGGCGCAACTCGGTCTTGAGCTCCTCGATGGAACCACGACGGTCGAGGATGCGGTGCATCAGGCCCATGCCGCACCGTTCCAGCGCCGCGCGCTGGCAGGCTTGCTGCTCGATCAACGCTTTTACGCGGGTCTAGGCAACTATCTGCGCAGCGAAATTCTCTATGTCGCAGGATTGCGGCACAGTGATGTGCTTGGACACCTTTCATCGCAGGCGCGGACTCGCCTGGGCGAGACGGCCTACAAACTCACCCATCAAGCCTATCGCCACCGCGGGGTGACCAACGATTTGGCGCGAGCCGCCACCCTCAAGGCAGAGGGACTCTCCTTTGGGCGCTATCGCCATCATGTGTTCGACCGCGCAAGCGAGGCGTGCTGGCGGTGCGGACACCTCATTGAGCGCGTAGACGTGAGTGGCCGGGGCATTTATTTCTGCCGCCGCTGTCAGAACTATCCGACCTCCACCAGCGATCTGCCGCGCCCTAGAGCCCGGTCAACGCCGCGTGCTCGGTACTGAAGACGCTGTCGTTGATAGAGACGCTTCTCCTACTGAAGCAATGCCTGCAGACCTGAGGTCAATCGGCTACTGAACGCAGGGGGAACTCGCTCTGTGTACGACCCGCTCTTGGAGCATCTCACCGGGACAAATGCACCACAATGCCGGCCGCAATCACGATATGCGCCAGGGTGATCACGACTGAGCATCCGTGTAACCCGCGAAAGCGCACGTGGTCACCACGATCGGTTGCCCGATTAATCGATGGCATCAAGATCTGGCGAGCGAGCACTGCGGACACCATCACGACACCCATCCATGCCGCAGTCAGCGCATCGGCTTGAACCGATAACATCCCAGCCAACGCTGACGACCCAATCACGAACAGATAAAACGGTGGAAACGCTTTGCGGATCAGCATCCGCGCCTCCTCGGGTCGCAGATACCGAAACAAAAACGCGGCAAAACTGGCCGAGAAGAGAAGCATGCCACCGAACAGTAAGGCCACGGTCAACAGCGTTAGCCGATGCAGGTAAAGGTCTAACATTCGAACTGCCTTCTATGCGAGCGTTTTCGTGGCATTCGCGCGGAGCGCATCCGTCGCCTGCTCATCGATCGTGAGGCGTACCCCGAGCGACCCGCCGCCACGCCGCACGGGGCGCTTTTTCAGACATATGTCGATACGCGCAATAGCGGGATAGGCCACGCAAGCGATGGCTATCCGCGTAAGGAGTCGCTCCTGCGTTTCATAATGTCCGTCGGCGGCGAGTCGGTCGATGTCGACGATCAGTGGGTCGTAATCAAATACGTGCTCCATGCCGTCGCGCGCGATCAAAAGTTGCTCGACGGCGATCCCGAGCGTGAGATCGAGCAGGTGTTCGTCAGGCACCACGTCACGAGGGCCGTAGGTGCCGATCTCTGTTTTGAGCGGCAAATCACGCAACTCAATGACTGCTGAACTCGCTGCCGTCATACCTCTGCCTTTGGGATATGGAACATGATCAACGCGCGGAGCCATGCGTACACTGCCCGCCCGCTCACACACAATGCCGACCACGGCCTGCGTCTGAGCAGACCCAGTCTGACGGGTTTTGACCGCTCGAACGACGGTTCTTTTGTATATGCCGTACAGTACAAGACGCCTGAGCGCTGATAATTCACTTGGCGTATCGAGGCCTTTGCGACGAGAATTTAGAACACGTCGCGTGTGACCCCTACATCGTCGACCGACCAGAACCTTGCGTGTATTTCCAGGAGCATCCCCGTGGCGGCCCCCTTTACTGAACGTCTGTCCACCCTAACCACCGGTGATCTTTCGGCCATCATCCAGATGGCTTGGGAGGATAGGACGAGCTTTGAGACGATTCAGGAACGCACGGGATGGGCAGAGGCCGATGTCATTCGCCTGATGCGTCACGCACTGCGACCGAACTCGTTTCGGTTGTGGCGTCAGCGAATGAAGGGCCGCGTCACGAAGCACCGTGCGCTTCGCAGCCCCGAAATTCCATTCCATGACCGCCAGGTCGCGGATCACCGACGAGCCAATTGTTGAGGCTCTTCAAGCCGATCTGGCATCAGAATCCCGCGGCGTCACTCCTCGATCCTATACGCCGAACCGGTGGTCGGGTATCGCGCAGTACGGTGCTCGGTACCATGCGAGGGCATTCAACCGGTCACAAAGCTTCTGATCCCAAGTCCGCGCGAGTCACCATCCCTGACTGCCGGGTGCACCTTTGAACGGACCCACCAACTCAGGTGTGATCCAACCGCCATAAAAACCGCCGGGCTGCGGCCGGACGGTGTTCCCGGCGACCGTGCAGTTCAGCTGCGCCGGATAAAACGCGACATAGTCCGTCAACGCTCGCGCACCGGCAAAAGGCTTCGGGTAACTCCAACCCACGCGCTCAAGGCGCGCAGTGCCATGCACCAAAGACCAATAGCGCGCCTCTCCTTTCCATTCACACAGCGATCCGCCACCGGCATCGACGCAGAGTGAACGATTCACATCGCTCCAAGGGACATAGACGGTTGGCGGATGGGATGTTTCCAACACCCGTAAGGCGCGGGTCGTCTGAGCCAGAGGTAAGTCGCCCCAGGAGATGACCACCTCCCTCGGCTCGGGCTCTATCCTTGGTGGGCGCGGGAAGTCCCAGACGGAGACCTGACCGGGGCCTGTAGGCTCGGCAAAAGGCGGTCTGCCCTCGCCTCGCCACTGCCAGTGCGCACGCGCGCGTTCAAGCCAATCTGGGATCTGTACCATGCGCAACTCCGTGCGTTTATCGACTCGGTCTGTCGGCCACAGGATAGCGAAAGTTGATGACTTTAAACGCCGCTCTCACCTGCGCCGAGGGACAATCCCGCTGGGGTTCGATGCACTGAAAACTTGGCCATGCCGCTGAACCGCAGTTGCGGAGGCGTCAACCGCACGACGCGGACCCGTGTCGCGCGAAACGATCAACGGATGGGAAGCATGATCATTGACACGGGCAGATACGTCCGCTGTGATTGACCGGTACGTCAATTGAACATCGAATCCGCGGAGTGTTGCCTGTGAATAATCCACGCCTGATGAACATTACGCTGTATGCCGTGTTGCTGGCTCTCGGTCTGACCGGGCTTGCGCGCTCAGACACCATCACCGCGGTGGTGGGATTAGGCCTCAGTCTCGCCTTTGACCCCTTTGACCCAAACGTACCGTTCCCCCAACGCGCACTGTGGCAACGCAGCATCCTGACTGTTCAAGTTTTGTTCGTGATCGGAGTCATCACTCGGGAATTATGGAGCCGCTTCGGATAGCGACGAATCGGATAATCGCCGCATTGATTCCGATCACCGTCAGCGACCCGACAGCGACCGCAGTCGTATCCGCGGACGAAAGCTTCGGCGCCGGAACCGCCACGGGGAAACTCAATCTGATGGCGTGTTCGGACGCCGACTGTAAATCACAAATCGGCAACTCGCCGCTCACACTGTCGGAAGTCTCTAGATCAATCCGCTACTGAAGCGGGGTGACGTTGCACCCATAACGCGAGAGCGAGCGCACGCACCCGCCAACGAGCGTTTACACTACAAGCACACGCAAGGATCCCTCTATGCAGAAATCACCAGGACCCATAGGCTTTATTCCGCAGTCCGTCTTCGAATTTCAATTACGAATTCATGTCGGCAAACCCATCGAGCAGGGACCGTGGCATGGGCAGCACCATCGCACGATCCCGATCATGGGCGGCACGGTGACTGGACCTCGCCTGAATGGGGATATCTTGGCCGGGGGCGCCGATTGGCAGTCAGTCGGGATCAGCGATGGTGTGGCACAAATCGATGCTCGCTATACCCTGCGCGCGTCCGACGGCTCCGTCATCGGCATCCACAATACCGGACTGCGCCGTGGACCCGCCGAGGTCATGGCAAGGTTAGCGGCGGGTGAGCGCGTCGCACCCGACAGTTACTATTTTAGAACCGTCGCGCAGTTTCAAGTGTGCGCAGGGCCCTACCAGTGGCTGACGGAGTCAATCTTTATTGGTGTCGGTCAGCGCTGCCCCGACGCAGTCGAGATCGACATTTACCGGCTGACCTAATCAACCCGGCACGGGGACACCGAAGGCGCGACTGCCCGGCGCGATCGTCGCCGGCGCCGCATTCAGCGCTTCCATGGCGAAGCCGGCTGCAGCTTTGTAATCGGCCATGAACGCGGCACGTTCCGCCGGGGAAATCACCTCATCGATGTCGTCGAATGTGCCGCCGCAGCGCTCATCGACCCGTTTGAGCAGCCCAAACGGACCATCGCCTCGATTACGCAGCACCAGCGCCGACATCGGATCACAGAGCTGGTCGTTGTAGGCTTGCAGCGCCGCTGCAGTGACTCCGAGCTTCACCATGTGGGCCCCGAGCACGCGGCCGTCGATGATCGCCTGCGAGGCCCCATTAGAGCCCGTCGGGTACATGGCATGGGCCGCATCCCCAAGGAGCGCCACCGGGCCATCAATCCAGGTCGTTACTGGATCGCGATCGATCATCGGATTTTCAAAGGCCGCATCAGCCCCTCGGAGTAGCGCCGGTGCATCGAACCAATTCCAGTTCCAATCCGAAAAATGCGGCAGGAACGAATCGATCGACACTTCGCGGAACCAACCGGCCAGTTGCTGCACATCGAATTCAGGAAGGGTGATCTCGGCAATCCAATTGATCAGGGCGAGACCCGTCTGCGGATCGGGCGCGGAGATTGGGTAGATCACCATGCGTTGCCGGTGCGTGCCTAGGCCCACAAAAGAGGCACCAGTGCGGATCGGCTTGGCCCACGTCACACCGCGCCACATCAAACAACCGCCCCAATGGATGGGTGGTTGGGTAGGGTGCATCTGGGCACGGATCGCCGAATGAATCCCATCCGCAGCGATCAATAGCGCGCCCGGCATTTCCGAGGTCGTGTCATCTCGATGAGCCACTTGCAGCGTAACGCCGTCACCATCAAGCGAACGCGTGTATCCAATAGCCCGTGCGCCCAAGTGGACGGCGGTCGGGCCGAGGCGTTCCTGAACTTTGCTGTATAGCAGCATCTGTAGCTTGCCGCGGTGCACGGAGTATTGCGGCCAACGATAGCCGGCTCGCCGCCCGCGTGGCTCTGCATAGATGTCATTGCCGTTCAAGCCCACCAAGGTCCACTCGTCGGTCGCAACACCGATCTGGTCAAGCTCAGCTTCGGAAATGCCGAGGTCAATCAACTCACGAACCGCATTGGGTTGCAGATTAATACCGACACCTAAAGGTCGCATCTCCTGAACCGCTTCGACCATCTGGCAGGGTACACCGATCTGATGCAGCGTCAGCGCCGTCGCCAACCCACCAATACCAGCTCCAGCCACAAGGACGGGACGTTCAATCATGAGAGATTTTTCCAACCAAACACGTCATAGAAAGGCATGCGATGCCTGTATTCGACACCGTGTGGGTGCCGATCGGCATCATAAAGGGATTCGGGCGGGTGAAG
>CAIRLC010000026.1 GCA_903879335.1 uncultured Pseudomonadota bacterium | reverse complement strand
GTGAGTTGCTCGCCAACCGCCGCAGCAATAGCGGGCAAGGCACTGACGGTCGACGGCGCGCCATCGAGTTGGCGGCCACCGTGGTTCGACACGACGATGCCGTCACTCGAGCCCGAAAACAATGCAATGTGGACCGATCGTGTTGGAATAATGAGCGAATGCCAACCTGACCCGCGATTCCTGGTCCAGCCTGATGTTCCCTAGAATGGTGGAACGGAGGGTTGGGAGTCATGCCGAAACAACGGTTTACGACGGAAGAGATTATTCACAAGCTGCGTGAGGGGTACGTGCGGTCCGGGCCGTCACTTTACCTCAGCGCATACCCAAACACATGACGTGCGGCTAACCCCGCTCGCGGGCCTTTGGCAAGGGCCTAGGTCAGGGTCCGCTTAAGGTCCCGTGAAAGGTGGGACCCAAATCGCTATTGGAATGATTGGCTCCGCGGATCCAGCCATTGAGGTTGTAAGCGATGCCGGCCGTAAAGTTGCCTATCCACAAGTCGTAGGTGCCGCTGCCGCCCGGCGCGGTCGATGTATAGACCAACCAATCGCTTGTGACGGGGAACGGGTCGGCGAACTCCGCCGACTGCACGGCAGCGGTGATGAAGGCCGCGGGTACGGCGCTGGATCCAGCGGTGTCGCCACGGTAGATCCAGTCATTGGCTTGGCCAGCAGCAAAGTAAAACCGGGTCGTATCCAACGCGATCGGGTAGTACGCATGACTACCGACCGCATAGAGCGAACGGGGCTGTCCTGCCGTATCGAGCCAGATGGCGTTGGTGACGCTATCGGCGTAAAGAAAGTCGCGGTTAGAGCCTTGCAAAAAGTAAGGCATGCCCACTTCTGTCGTGCTTTGCAAAAGTACGGTCTGAGCAGGCGTCTGGTCGACGCCGTTCACCGCCACGGTGCTGACGTCAATCGACGCAATTTGAGTCAGGTTGTGTTTGAAGATAATGCGGCTGCCGTCGGCACTAAACTTCGGGTCTTCGTTACGACTGCCGTCGGCTTGTCCATGGGTCAATTTCGTGAGGTTAGTGAGGCCGGACGGCGTCACCGACGCGACAAAGAGATCCCATGCCGGTCGACCCGTCTGCGTCGTCTCAACGTTGTCATCGGCCATTACGACCACGACCTGTCCGTCGGGGCTGAAGTGATAGTTCATCGCGCCGGCCAAGCGGGACGGCGTAATGTCCGTTACGGTGCCCGTATCAAAATCTGCCATCCAAGAGCGCACGCCACTAAATCCATACGTGTCGTAGGAGTGCCAAATCAATCGTCCGGTAATCGTGATTCCCTGCAGGATCGTCCCCGTTGTTGCGGTGGTGACGCTGAGCGCTGTGCTGGTGGCTGACGTGCCCACCGCATCGGTGGCCGTGACGGTGTACTGGTACGTGTGATTGGCAATCAATCCGCTGACCGATAGCGATGGCGTGGCGAGTCCGGTCGCGATCGCTTGGTCATCTTGCAAGACGGTGTAAGTCGAGATGCAGTTCGCGGGGCTTGTTGCCGTCCAATCCAGCACAAGGCCCGACGCCGTCACGCTCGCCGCCTTCAGCGTGCTCGGCGCTGCGGGGGCCGTCCCGCAACTGGGCGGCGCCGCGGGTGCGGTTGCGCCAGGGCCTCCACCGCTCCCACACGCAGTCAACAGCACGAGTAGAGCGGTCAGGGGTGCAGGGCGCGTAATCCCCCCACAAAAGTGGCGGTCTGATAAGTAGAATTTTCTCACTGAGGAGTTCTACATGAAGAAGTCGAGGTTTACCCTCCCCAGGTTCTACGCTGTGACAACGGTCCTGAATACGTCTCTGCGATCATGATTGAATGGGCAGAAAAGAAAGGGATCCGGATCGAATATATCCAACCTGGCAAGCCTCAACAGAACGCCTACGTCGAACGATTTAATCGCACTGTCCGCTACGAATGGCTCGCACAGTACGTGTTCGAATCTCTGGGTCAGGTCCAGGACTACGCAACAAGATGGATCTGGAACTACAATCACGAGCGCCCAAACATGGCCTTGGGCGGCATCACGCCGAAACAGCGGTTGGCCATGGCCGCATAAATCTACCTATCAAATCCCCGCAAAATGGGGGGATTACCCTCGGTGTGCCCTTTTAGTACCTTCAGCGACTCATCAGCTGGTTCCTCTGCAACCAATTTCGAATCGTCGAAATTGCCCTCAGCCTAATCGCTTGTAGGCGTGCCGCCCATTATGACAAGTCGAGTCAGACCTTGGTCTTCGAGTTCCTCTGCCTCAAGGGAAAAACGTCTCCCATCCGCCTGAATGAGTTCGAATTCGTTCCAACCACCGCTACCACCATCAAAGTCCAGTTCGTCTCCTGTGGAGAGCTCGACATTATTCATCAGTGCATAAGATTCCCCGCCCGACAACAAAATCCGCTGCGACGAATACGAGAAGTCCTTCGCGGACATTGAGTGAGTCTCTACACTGGCATTCCACGAATAGTGCTTGTCCGTGCTCGTGCCAACGATGACATGCTTGCCGCGGAAGTCATGGACCTCGGCGCCTTTCTTTTTAGGCTTCAGCAAAATGGCCTTCGAATTGCCGGTATCGCTGTTGTCGAGCTCCATTTCCATTTCATCGAAGCCCTGAAATGGCGAGTCATCGAAATCACACAAAAAAAGTCCATTGAGATCTAAACCGTGCGCACGAAGCTCGGCCAGCTGTTCGTCTGTTATTTCACGAAACAGAAAATAGTAAAACGTGGCGCTCCCCGATATCTCTATAGTCATGTGCGGTCTCCAAGTTCCGCTTGGAATAAAAATAGGGCTGATATGATTGACGTATAACCCATTTTCGCGATCCGATACAAGGAGATAAATTAAGCTGAGGCCGTCGTGTTTTGGTATTGACCCGGCTTCGTGAAACTTTTTTCGAAGGATCGTGGCTAGTTGGAATGGGACGAAAAGGTTCCACAACTGTTTGCGGAGATGTCGCTAGGTGACAAGCCGATAAACCTTCCAGAATGTACAGCGAATCTCCCGAAATATGCGTATTTGGATTGAACTGATGAAGCGATCGGGACAGCGGGATTCGCGGGTCGTAGTAGTCGACATAATCGTACCGGTGGCTATCGCCACAGCTTCCCTAAGGCCCGACACCGCGCCAAAAAGCGTTCAGGAACCCACAATACCGCTCAAGTCTGATTAAATTTAGAGATAGCAGGATCGGTAAGTCCTCCCATCGCGTTTTGTCAACGACTAAATAGGGGGCCGATTGGGACGGCGGAAGGGTTACTTGGTTTCTTCCTGACAGCAGGACGAAGCGTCCTCCTTCCGGTTGCTTGCGGCGATAATCGAGGGGAGATTCGGAAGCTGCGCAGTATCGAGACGGTTTCTCGGCCATTCACCGTCCACCGCAACACAAGGAGAGAAGTTGATGGCGAAGGTTGTGCCTGAGGGGTGGCGGGAACTCAAGGCGTCCGGCATTCATTCACCGGAAATCGACACACTCGCGCTGTTGGCGGAGGGACTGGGTGATACTTACACCGTTTACCATTCGGTGCACTGGTCCCGCGTCAACGGCTACAACGGTCTGTCTGTCGGGGAGATCGATTTCATCATTGTCGGACCTGGCCCAAGGGTGCTGCTGATCGAGCAAAAGAACGGGTTTTTGAACGAAACATCCGATGGGCTCACCAAGACTTACATCAACGAAGAGAAGTCTGTGCCGATGCAGCTCAATCGGAATCGGGACAATTTTACCAACCGCTTAAGAAAGCTCCCCAAGGGCGAATCCATTGGGGTGGATGCCCTGCTCTACTGTCCGGATCATCGGCTGCGTCTGCCGGGCACGGCAGGCGTCGATCCCAGGCGCATCGTCGACAGTACGCGGCGCCGGGAGCTACTGGCCATCATTCGGGAAATCTTGCCGACCGAGGGAGACCTGATTCCTGAGCACGCGCCCATTCACCATTTCATCGGTGAGCTGTTCGACCTGATCCCGAACGTCAATGCCAATGTGGATGGCGTCCACCGATTGCAGACCCGACTGTCGGGCGGACTCGCCCATTGGGGGCGTCGAGTCGAGATGTCCCCTTTCCGATTGCGCGTCGTGGGTACGGCAGGCTCAGGAAAGACGCAGCTCGCCATGGCCGTCTATGCGGATGCCCTGCGGCGAGTCGAGACGGTGCTGTACGTCTGCTTCAACCGGCCGCTGGCCGATCACATTGGCGTCATTGCCCCGCCCGGCGGAACCACCACGAGCTATCACCATCTGGCCGACCGGGTCTATCGGCAACAACACGGCACGGCGCCCGATTTCACGGCCGACGGGGTCTATACGCGTCTGGAGGAAGCCATGACCGCGTATGCCCCGGCCGATGACGAGTTGGTGGATACGCTGATAGTTGACGAAGGTCAGGATTTTCAACCCGAGTGGGCCGACAATCTGCTGCGCTTTTTGAAACCCCACGGGAAGGCGTGGTGGCTTGAGGATCCGATGCAGAAGCTCTATCAACGCGACCCCGTGCTGCTCGAAGGCTGGGTGCGCCTGCGCGCCGACATCAATTACCGCAGTCCGCGCGAAATAGTTAGATTTGTGAATCGTCTCTTGCCGCGGGAAGAACAGGTTCAAAGCGGCAGCCCGCTGGTCGATGCGCCGGTAGATTTCATTACCTACGGCGAGGGGGAACTGTTAGGGAAAACCCGATCGGCGGTTTTTAAATGCCGGAATGAGGGTTTCAAGTCGACGCAGATCGCGATTGGGACGTGCCGTGGCTGGAGCAGTTCCGTGTTCAACCGCCTCGACGAACTGGGGAATCTGAAACTGAAATCCCCCACCGGGGCGTATGACCTATTGGGGAACGCACTCTATTCTGAGGGTGAACTGATCATAGACTCGGTGCACCGCTTCAAAGGGCGCGCTGCCCCTTGTGTGATCCTGACCGAGATGGATTTTGAGGCGCTCACCGACGAGACGATTCGGCGGATCTTTGTCGGCGCCACCCGCGCGACCATGAAATTAGTGTGTGTTGTGTCGGAGCGTACAGCAGGCCAACTGTACGAGCGAATTGCGCAGTCCGCTTCAATCCTGCGTTCATAAGTCAGTTCGTGGGGAGCAGTCTGTAGGGCTGATAGACGCTTGCCCCCCCTACGCCGCCTGCAGCGGCGGCAAGAGGCGGAGGACCGCGGGTGTGTCGAGGGCCATTTCGGCTAACAAGGCATTCTTGATGTCCGCGAGCGATTGGCGGTGCAACGTGAGTTGTTGAAGCACGTGTCGATATTGATTCTCAAGAAAGTCTCGGCATAGCGACTCGACGTGCTGGAATTCGCTGTCGGTGTGGTCACCAATCACCGTAAAGAGATTTCTCGTCGACGTTCCGGACAGGTCCATGTCCGGCGAAAATCCCCATCGCGAAAAGGCGACGTGGGTTAAGCGCGAAGCGGATTCCAGATCGCTGCTGCAACCGGCAGAAATGCCTTCCGGACCGTAAGCCAGTTCTTCCGCCGCGCGTCCTGCGAGTGCTACGCGAATCTTGTGGCGAAAATCGCTGTAACGCATGCGCTCACTCGCGAAACGATGGAATTCCACCGAACCGAACATGACGCCGGCGTAATCCGAGGTTGGTGTAATAGTGACGAGTTCGGGCAAATTGGCACCCGCCGAATCGAGGTAGGCCATCAGCGCGTGACCGGCTTCATGCCACGCAACAGACTCGAGGTCACTGCCGGCATTGGCCACCGCCGGACCACTGTCGATGAGGCCCTGCAGACTGAGATTGATGAGATCGCGCCACTCGGCGCGACGCCCGGTGCCCGCGAGACCACGCTGTACCTTGAGGGCCGACATCTGTAAGGCCGTGATGCTGGAATGGTTCAGTTTCAGCAGATGTCCGATGCGGGCGGACTGATCCTGAAGGTCGCCGGACAGAACCGAAGAACCTACCGCGTCCAGAAATAGGCGACCGTATTCTTCCGCTGTCGCTTCGACGACCCGCAGAGCGCGACTGAAACGCCCGGTTCCGAGCAAAGAGGGTGCGAAGCGGTCGAAGGAAGCCACGGTGGTGACCACAATTTCAGGGCTATCGGGGTCAAAGAGGCCGATGCGCGACAAGATGTCACCAGCGACCGGATGAAATTCGGGCAGTTGGGCGCAAGCCTGCCATTCCCCGGGCGGTACATAGAGCAGTCGCGGTAAGCCTGCTGGACCCTCCGGGCACTCCGCCACTTCGCGCACGCCAGGGATCCAGACTTCGTAGCCAAAGCCAAGGGCCGCGCTGAGCGCCTCCAGCAACAGATTCGTATCATCGGCGTCTGGTAACTCAATGACGATAGCGGTGCCCGCCATCGTCCAGACAGCCGTGTTCGGACTACCGGCCGTCACGGCGGCACGGACTTCAGACGCCCAGGCCTGCAGGGCGTGGCTGCCCGGAAAGTAAGCCCACTTCCTGTTCGGTAGTTGCGGTGCGTTGGCGTGGCAATTGTTCATGTCACCTCCCTTGGAACGGTTATTGGCAATGTCGCAGCGAAGGATCTTCTTGAGGGTCATTGAGGGTCTCCTTAGCGGTAAATAGACAAAACGATCCCGTCACGACCGAATGAGGTCGCTGAAATTCAGGCAAACGGATCCCGTCAGGGAGACATGGCCCCCTTGTGGGCGTCAGTCAAAGGACAGTCAGGACGTCAGCAAGCGGCGGCAGCAGACGCTGCCTCACCGAGGCGCGAGGCCTTTGTCGAACCAGACAAAAGTTGTCTGCGTTGAACCGTGACGTTGTTTGATTTCATGAAATAATAATACATTATTATGCATTATTTCTCAATGCGTAAAAACTCAATACAAACAAAGACTAACGGCGCGTTATTAATTCTCACAAGTTTAATCAGAAATATTAAGTAGACAGCATGGCGGATTATCTCCCTCAGGCCCAAAAAGGCTGGAGCGTACCGGCGTTTCGAAGGGAGCGCGGGCCTTAGTGTCGCCGCAGAACATCGGGTTGATTTGCGTCCTCGATAGCACTGGGGAGGATTTAAGCCAGCCTACCGGGCGACTCAAGGATCCGGACTCCCTGCTCTTAGAAGCCTCGTCACCGGACGCAGTCTGTGGAGAGCACGGCGGACACGACGCGCCATCGGAACGGTGTCTGCGAATGACCTGACCTGCAATTCCTGATCCAGCCTGATGTTCCCTAGAATGGTGGAACGGAGGGTTGGGAATCATGCCGAAACAACGGTTTACGACGGAAGAGATTATTCACAAGCTGCGTGAGGCGGACGTGCTGTCCGGTCAAGGTCAGACGGTGGCGCAGGTCTGCAAGCAGCTGGGGGTGACCGACAAGACCTACTTCCGGTGGCGCAAAAGCCATGGCGGTCTGCGGATTGATCAGGCCAAGCGGATGAAGGATCT
>CAIRLC010000025.1 GCA_903879335.1 uncultured Pseudomonadota bacterium | reverse complement strand
GATTTGGAGCAGAGCATCGCCGCGACGCGGCGGGCCGTCACCGGCCGGCTGGTCGTGTCGGCGCCGGCCGGTTTCGGTCGTCATCACGTCGCCGCCCACGCGCCGGCCTTTTTGGCGGCTCATCCCGGCGTCGAGATCACCTTGCATTTGACGGATTCGATGGTGGACTTGGTGGCCGATCGAATTGACCTCGCCATCCGCATCGGTCCCGTGAGCGATCCGAATCTGGTCGTGGCCAAGCTGCACGCCACTCGGCGCCTGGTCTGTGGCGCGCCGTCTTACCTTGCACAGGCCGGCGTCCCGACCCGGCCCGCGGACTTACTGACGCACAATTGTTTGACGCTGGCTGCGGCCGGCGGTCAGCAACGGGGCTGGCGCTTTCAAGTCGGTGAGGAGATCGTCGCCCTGCCGGTCCGCGGCAGCTTGTCGTGCAGCGACGGCGAATTGCTCACGGATTGGATGGTCCAGGGTCTGGGTTTAGGGTGGCGCTCCAGTTGGGAGGTGAGTGCTGCCTTGGCCAAGGGTTCGCTGGTCAGTGTGCTGGACGACTATTCGGTGGGCGAGTATCCGATCCAAGCGGTCTATCCTGCGCAGCGTTATGTGCCGGCCAAGGTGCACGCGTTTATCGAATTTCTACGTCACCGCTATACACGGCCCGAGTATTGGCACGGAGCCTCAGGGAAGATGCCTCGATGAGGCGAAGGTGCAACGCGATGATGCTGGTCGACTACTCGGCGTCGATGGCCCTCGTCCTCGAGGATTTGCGAGCCTGACGCGAGCCTTGAGTCGATAGCCGCCCTCCAGCGGCCCTGCGGTGAGGCTTAGCGCCGCTCACTCACCTGATACGTCGCCCGTTCCAGCCATCGCGGATTGATCTCGACGCCCCACCCCGGTGACGATGGAATCGTGACGTGTCCGTCGGTGACCGCGTACGGATCGCCGAGGAACAAGTCCTGCTGCCAGGGGTAGTAATCCGCGCCTTCAATCGACAACTCCAAGTACTGACCGCGATTCGGTATGGCGCCGAGCAGGTGCATGGTGCAGAGGGTCACGAGCGAGAGATTGGCGCTGTGCGGCGTGACGGGTATGCCGGCTGCGGCTGCCATTTCGCACACTTTCAGCGTCCGGCCGATACCGCCCATGTACATGACATCGGGCTGCACAATATCCACAACGCGCTCATCGATCATGCGCTGCCAGGTTGGCAGGTCCCAATCTTGCTCGCCACCGGTCACGTCAAGCGCCAAGGCCTCGGTGACTTGTTTGGTCTGATCGAAATGCCAGTATGGGCACGGCTCTTCGAAGTGACCGATACCTTCTGACTCCAGCAAGCGTCCGACCGCAATCGCCCGTGCGGGTGTAAAGCCGCTGTTCGCATCGACGAGCTTATCGATGCCCGCTCCTAAGGCGCGTGCCACGGTGGGGATCACCGCTTCCGTACGCCCCGGCCATTCATCGACATCACGGCCGCATTCCGCCGCCACGCGCCATTTGAAGGCCGTGAAGCCGTGCGTGTCGCGCAGTCGCACCAGTCG
>CAIRLC010000024.1 GCA_903879335.1 uncultured Pseudomonadota bacterium | reverse complement strand
GGCTTCGATCTCCTTGTATAGATTGATCGTATAGCCTTGCATGCGACTGATGTTGGGGTCCGAGCTGATCGTATGAATCTGCCCTGCCGCATGCCAGCTCGAGCCGCTCGTGAGTTCCGAGCGCTCCAGGAGCACGACATCCTTCCAGCCGAGCTTCGCGAGGTGAAAGAGGATGGAGCAGCCGACGACGCCGCCGCCGATGACGACGACGCGGGCTTGGCTCGGCAGTGGGTGAGTCAGATTGTCAGAGGTCATCAGCGGCTCCGTTCAGTACCAGGCGTCGGGCAATTCACGCTTGCGGCGTGCCACGTAATCATCGAGCGACTCGCGCACCGCCGGATCCATGGGCGGTGGTGCGTAGTCATGCAGCAACTGGTTCCAGCGGTCATAGGCGCGCCGGGCGGCGTCCTTGCCGCCCTGCTCTTCCCACTGCTCGACGCTGTTCGAGTCCGACAGCGGCGCTTCGTAGAACGCGGTGCGGTAGTGCGAGAGGGTGTGAGCACTGCCAAGGAAATGAGCGCCCGGCTCGACGTCCGAGTAGGCATCGCGGCCGAGTGCATCGTCATCGGTGGCAAAGCCACGCAGAACCGTCTCATAAGCCCCGAGTCGGTCGGCATCGAGGACGAGTTTTTCATAGCCGGTGGCGAGGCCTCCTTCGAGCCAGCCGGCGGCGTGCAGCACGAAGTGGGCGCCGCCTAGGACGGTGGAGAGCATCGAGTCCGCGCTTTCAGCCGCGGCCTGTGCGTCCGGGAGTTTGGAGGCGGTCAGTGCGCCGCCGCAGCGCAGTGGCAGGTTGAGGCGGCGGGCTAACTGGCCGATCGCGAGGTTCGACATCAGGGGCTCGGGCATCCCGAAGGTTGGCGCACCGGAGCGCAGGTTCATCGAGGAGAGAAAGTTGCCGAGGATGAACGGCGCGCCGGGTCGCACGGCCTGCGTGTACGCGCCCACCATCATGGCCTCGGCCAGCGCCTGGGCAATGGCGCCTGCTGTCGTCACGGGGCCCATGGCGCCGCTCAGGATGAACGGGACGACGATGAGTCCCTGCCCTGCCCCGCAATAGACAGCGGCAGCATCGGTTACGACGCGGTCGACCAAGAGCGGTGAGTTTGTGTTGACGTTGCCCATGATCACGCAGTGCTGATCGAGCGTGTCCGCGCCGTGCAGGAGGCGCGCCATCGCGATGCTGTCCTCGGCCCGGCTCTTTTCGGTGATGGCGCCGAGGTGCGGCTTGTCGGTGAGCGTCATGTGCGCGAGCAGCATGTCGAGGTGGCGCTTGGATACCGGGATGTCGCACGGCTCGCAGGTGACGAACCCGGAATGGTGCAATGGCGCCAGCGCGTGGGTGAGTTTGACGAGGCGCTCGAAGTCGGCGAGCGTGCCGTAGCGCCGACCGCCCTCGAGGTCGCGCACGAAGGGCGAGCCATAGACGGGTGCAAAGACCTGATGCGGTCCGCCGATGCGCACGCTGCGCGCCGGGTTGCGGGCGCGCTGGGTGAATTCGGCCGGTGCGGTCGACAGCAACTGGCGGATGAGCCCCCGATCCGTGCGCACCCGTGTGTCGGTCACGTGGGCGCCGAGCGCACGCCACCGTGCGAGCGCATCCGGTGCTTCCCGAAATTCCACGCCGGTGGTCTCGAGCAGGTGAAAGGCCTGGTTCTCGATCCGCTCGAGTGCCTCGTCGTCGAGAAACGCGTAGTACGGAATGCGCCTGGTCACATAAGCCGGACCACTCTCAACCGCGGCAGAGGCGGGTCGCTGGCGTCGTCCGCGAGGTTCCGTGGTGCGCATGAATGTCCGAGTGGCTGCCGATGATGAGCGAAGTATAGATAACCGGCAGACGCGAAAATGGTGCGAAATTCTTACGGTCAGTATAAATTGAGATTATGAGAGAACTTCTCCGGCACGTCGGCTCCGTGCACAACCTCGTGATCTTCGAGGCGGTGGCGCGCCTCTCGTCGTTCTCCCGCGCCGCCACGGAACTGGGGCTGACCCAACCGGCAGTGAGTCAGGCGATCCGCCGGCTCGAGTCGGCCATCGGGACGCGCCTTTTCCATCGAAACCATCGCGCCATCGCGCTCACGGATTCGGGGAACCGGTTGTATGCGGACGTGGCCGACGGCTTCAGCCGCATCCTTGCTACCGCCCGCCAGATCGGTCGCGCCGCACAGAGCGAGCACGTCACCCTCCTTGTCTCAACCGCTTTCGCGACCTGGTGGATGGTGCCGCGGCTGGCGGAATTCCGTGCCCTGCACCCGGCCGTTGATCTGCGTCTGGAGACGCTCGATAAAGATGTGGAGATTGCCGCGGAGGCGACGAGCCTCGCCATCCGACGAGGTGATGGCACATGGTCAGGTTATCAAAGCGCCCTCCTCACCCCTGAGCGCATCACGGCGGTCGCAAGTCCGAGCTTCCTTCAGCGGCATGGGCCGATCCGTGACCTCAAGACGCTCGCCACCTTACCGCTCATCTATCTTGATGAGCCGCATCGCTATCGGCCGAGCTGGCGGGAGTTCTTTGAGCACTTCGGCGTGCCGTTCCGGGATCGCGGCGATGGGCTGCGCCTGAATGACTATGCGCTCGTGCTGCAGGCGGCGATGGCGGGTGAAGGGATCGCGATCGGTTGGCAACACATCTGTGAGCGGCCGATTGCGCAGGGAGTTCTCACGTCTGTAGGCCATTGGACCTATACGTCATCGGCAGGCTTCTATCTCGTCTGGTCGTCGGCCACGGCCCTCACGCCTGCCACGGCCCTGGTGCGCGACTGGATATTAGGTCATCGTGATATTGGCGATGACGCGTGAGTGTTGAGGTGCCGACGGATACAGGCTAATCGACGGGGGGCTGTAACTGATTGACATAGTTTTGCCCACCATAGAAAACACCCACGATCACGACCTGATCAGTATCGAGCGCAAACGCGATCACAACTCTGCCCTTGAAATGAGGCAGGCGAAGACCTTGGCGAATATCGTCCCGGCGCACGGCGCGATAGGGAAATTCATTGAAACCTTCACAATGTTCGATGATGTTGTGGGTATAACGATATGCAATCGCAGGTGAGGCTTCAGTCGCCAAATATCGATAAACTGCGCTGAGTTGTTCTTCGGCTTCTGGCGTGAAGACAACGCGGTAAGTCATTTAGATTTGGCTGTCGCCTGTGCGTGTTCAGTAGCAATTCGCGCTCGAATCTCGGCAGCCAAGACAACACGCGCGGGGTCTTCCGCCAGCGCGTCTACCGCGGGTCCCACCTCGGAGATCAGCCACTGATTGATGACTTGATCTCTCACTAATAGGGTGCGAAGCCCATCACGGAT
>CAIRLC010000023.1 GCA_903879335.1 uncultured Pseudomonadota bacterium | reverse complement strand
TGGCCCTCATCAGTCGGCCCACTGGCGGCCGAACGGTCGTGACCTTGGCCCCTGAATGCACAACACCAGAACGCATCCACGCCTTGACCACGCGCGGGGTCATCGTGGCACTGGGACACACCAACGCAAGTGCCAGCGAAGCGCTGAGCGCCTTTGATGCCGGCGCGACAGGTGTGACCCATTTGTACAATGCGATGTCGCCCCTACACGGTCGGGCGCCGGGTGTCGTCGGCGCGAGCCTTGCCGATCCGCGCCCATGGTGTGGTCTGATCGTCGATGGCCATCATGTCGACCCACTCAGCCTGCGCATTGCCCTACGGGCCCGACCGCACGACCGATTCATGCTAGTGACGGATGCCATGCAGTGCGTCGGCACTGCGCTCACCACCTTTGACCTGCAGGGTCAGACGATCCACGTCCGCGATGGTGCCTGTCGAGCCGAGGATGGGACATTGGCCGGAAGTGCCGCCGATATGCTGACTTGCGTCAGGACAGCCGCGCGGACACTTGGACTGCCGCTCGCCACAGTATTTCGGATGAGCAGCCAATACCCCGCCGACTTTCTTGGCCTGTCGGCCACCCACGGTCGCATCGCACCGGGATGCGCTGCCGACTTGATCGCGGTGTCGGGTGCTCTGGATCGGGTCGATCGACTCCTGTAAGTCCTGATTCTGACTGATTCTGACCGAATCTGCCCCAAGGCCCCGGAGGCGTGGTCGGGAGCACTGCCGATCTGCCACACTGCGGGTCTCATCGATCTGGAGACCTGCCATGACGCCTACGCGCCTATCCCGAAGCATTAGCCTCGCTCTAATTGCCGCAGCGCCGCTTTCGTTGGCAAGCCCGAAGCCAGCCTTGGATCTCTCGCCCGAAGCGCGCGTCGCCCGCGTGCTCGCCGGCACACCACTGATCGATGGTCATAACGACCTTCCGTATGAACTGCGTGTGCGTTCCGGCGGTGATCCGATCGCGGCCCATCTGGAGATCGATCAGTCGACCTTACCCGTGAATAAAGATCGTGCGCCTCTCATGACTGACATGCCGCGGTTGCACCGCGGCCTAGTCGGCGGCCAGTTCTGGTCCGTATGGATACCCGCGTCCATCACCGGAGCGGAAGCCGTGCAACTCACACTCGATGAGATCGATATTGCGAAGCGGCTGATTGCGGCTTACCCCAAAGACTTGGAGAGTGCATTCACGGCGGCAGATGTGCGGCGAATTCATCGCGCCGGCAAGATAGCTTCGATGATTGGCGTCGAAGGCGGACACCAGATCAATGGCTCACTGGCGACTTTACGCGAGTACTACGCGCTCGGCGCGCGGTACATGACCTTGACGCACACATCGACGATTCCGTGGGCCGATGCGGCGACCGACGTGCCGAAAAATCATGGATTATCGCCCTTTGGCCTTGAGGTCATCCATGAGATGAATCGGCTCGGCATGCTGGTGGATATCAGCCATGTCTCGCCGGATGTGATGCGCCAAGCCATCGCGGCATCCAAGGCGCCAGTGATGTTCTCGCATTCCTCCGCGCGGGCCTTGGATGATCATCCACGCAATGTGCCGGATGACGTCCTGCAGCTCGTGGCGGCGCACGACGGCGTCGTCATGGTGAATTTCGCCCCAGGCTACGTCTCAGAAGACCTGTTCCATTGGGATGCGGATGAGCAAGCGGAGAAAACTCGCTACAACAGCCCGCCCTATGCCGGTCTTTACATTGGACAGCCTGAGCGTGCAGCGGCGGCATTGGCTGAGTGGCATCGCAAGCACCCGCAGCCGAAAGCGACCTTGGCGCAAGTGGCGGATCACATCGAACACATCCGCGCTGTAGCCGGTGTCGATCACGTGGGTCTAGGCTCCGACTTTGACGGGATTGAGGACACCCCGGTGGGCCTGACGAACGTCAGCTGCTATCCAGCCTTGCTCGCAGAACTCGCCCGACGTGGTTGGAGCGATGAGAATCTGGCGAAGCTTGCCGGTGAAAACATCCTGCGCGTGATGACCCGTGCCGAAGCGGTCTCGGCTTCGTTAAAATCCGAAAGCCCAGTGTTGCAAGTGCTAAGCGACGTCGAACACTGAGTCAACCACCTGACCTGTTAGCCTTGCTGCCTGCTGTAGAGGACTGACCATGGCCGATTACACCTTTGCGTTTCAAACGTCGACCACACACGCGGGCTTTTTGAAGGCGCCGTCGCTACAGGCCTTCCCGGATGCGCCTTATGTCGTCGCCGGCATACCCTGGGACGGCTCAGTCACCAATCGCCCCGGCACGCGCTTTGGGCCTTATGAGATTCGTCGCGCCAGTCACATGTTGTGCGACGGCACGCACACGTTGTGGCCCGTCTCACCGCTCGGCCAATTTGCCGATGCTGGGGATTTGACGATGCCGAATACGGCGCTTGAGCGCATGCGCGAATCGCTGATGCCGCAGGCGGCTGAACTGATCGCCCGGCATCACATGGTGTGGCTCGGCGGCGATCACTCGATCACCTTGCCGCTGCTGCGCGCCTATCGGGCCCATCACGGTCGACCGTTAGCGATCGTTCATTTTGACGCCCACTGCGATACGTGGACGGATCATTTCGGCGAACCCTCGGGCCACGGCACGTGGGTACACGAGGCTATCGTGGAAGGATTGATCGACCCAGCACTGACGGTACAAGTCGGTATCCGTTCGTCCGCAGAACGCGAGACGGCCGAGTATGTCAAAGACCGCGGCGGCTTGATTTATACCGCGCGAGACCTCCGGGGGCTCATCAATCGGCAGCAGCTGTCATCCGTGATCAGCGAGGTGCGTGAGCGGCTCTCCGGCCATCCGGTTTACTTGACCCTGGATATCGATTGCTTAGATCCGGCCTATGCACCTGGCACCGGCACGCCGGAGCCAGGCGGCTTGAGTTCAGCACAAGTGCTCACGCTGCTCGAGGAATGGGTAGATCTGAATTGGGTGGGCATGGATTTAAGCGAAGTCTCCCCGCCCTATGACCACGCGCAATTGACCGCCAATGCAGCGGCGCACTTCGCGTGGACCTATCTTGCCGGTCGCGTCAGCCGTTGATCGCGACCCGTTCAGGCGCCCAATGATTTGAGGAAGGGCCGGGCGCGTTCGAGGCCCTCCGCCAGAATGGACGGGCTGTTGGCGTAGCCAATCCGCACGCAGCCCTCTAATTCGAAGGCGCTACCAGGCGTGAACATCACGCCCGTCTGATCCAACAGTCGAATGCAGAAATCCCGTGACGAAATGTCGTGCGCATAATGCAGCAAGGTCGTGGTACCCGCCGTCGGCTTGACCCACGAAATCGAGGGCTCGGTGGCCACCCACTGTGCCAGGACCGCTAAATTTGTCCGCACAATACGGCGACTGCGGGCCAGAATTTTTGCTGCATGCTCAATCGCGAGGGTGGCGAGAAAGTCGTCGATCATGCCGACGCTGATCGTATTGTAGTCGCGATGGATTTCGGCGGCTTTGAGCACCGCAACTGGCGCGCACATCCAACCCAAGCGCAATCCAGCCAGTGAAAAGGCTTTCGACATCGATCCGATCGCGATACCACGCTCGTAGAGATCGGCAATGGACGGCGTCAGTTCATCACCACTTTGTGTCGTGCCGCGATAGACCTCGTCACAGAGCACGTAGGCTCCGACGCGATCAGCCACCGCAGCGACGGCCTCAAGTCGTGCGCGATCCATCAGCGCGCCCGTTGGATTATTCGGATTCGAGAAGGCAATCACACGAGTTTTTGGCGTCACGAGGTCGCGCAAGGCGTCGACATCCGGCAAGTAGCCATCCTCAGCTTTGAGCGCTAAGCGACTCACGTGCGCCCCGAGACTCTCTGGGATGGAGTAGTGCTGCTGATAGGTGGGCACCACAGACACCACGTGATCACCAGCGCTGACCATCGCCTGGTAAACCAAGGCATTGGCGCCGATGGCGCCGTGCGCGACCAGAATATCGCCAGGCCCCTTGCCCGCATACAGGCTGGCAATGGCTGTCCGCAACCGCTGACTGCCCTCGATGGCGCCATAGGTCAATTTCATCGGCAGGATTGCGCTGAGCGCCTGATCACCCGCACCGGCCAGTTCAAGTAACTCAGAAACCGTCAGTGAAGCGACGCAGGTTTCGGCCAAGTTGTACGCGCATCGCGTCTCAAACTCGTTCATCCACTGTTCGACGGCAAAAGGCGTGATCTTCATGAGGCACTCCGCACGCAACCCATCACCAAGGCCACTCGAGGCTGAGCAGTACTTGGCGCGACGGCATACGATACCACCCCGACGTCCCGGTCACGGTGACCGAATGCTGCAACTCACTCGCAGCGACAGGATCACGCCGGTCGGTCAAATTACTGCCGCTCAGTCGAAGTCGCCCGCGGGATAATGACATCGACACGCTGGCGTCCAGCGTCTGATAGGCGCCAGCCTTTAGCGTATTGAGCGGATCGAGCCATCGTGCACCCACCATCTGCTCCTCGAGCGACGCCGACCAGCCGTGCCGGTTGGTCCAGATAAGCCCTACACCGCCGAGATGCCGCGGCGATAGCTCGACCGCTTTGCCAGCAAGATCGATGCCGCTGCCATCGGCGCGCACACGAACTCGGGCGTCGTGGTAAGCGTAATGCGCGTTCACGGTCAATCCATCGCCGACGATCCAGCGCGTCTCGACTTCCGCACCCTGATAGCGATTTTCGCCGCCGTTGGTCGGCCCGTATCCCGTCGCGGTCGTCGCAAAGGTCAGTCCATTGGACAAGTCCAATCGAAACACACTGACATCGACGCTGAGTCGACCCCCATGGGTTTTGGATTTAAATCCGATCTCGAAGCTGCGACCGGTTTCCGGTTTTAAGACCGACACCTCGGCTTCAGGGCCGAAGTCGGTGGCCAAGGGTTTGAAGCTCGTGCGTGCGTCAGCATACAGCGTGGTCTCATCCACCCCTGCCCGCCAGAGATGCCAACTGCCACCCAGCGAACCCGACAGACGCGTGTGATCACCACGATCACGCCCATTAAATGCGATGACCGGTTCGGCGCCGGTGTTGTCGATGGCGCGCCCTGCGGCTCGCTCAATCGTGTGATCGACTCGTAAACCGGCGAGCACATCCAGCGGACCGATGGACCAATCCCGCTGTGCATAGAGACTGCTGAAGTCGCGGGTGTTGCTCGATTGCACGATCTCGTCGTCATGTCGTGCGCCGTCACAGTCGATTTCGACGCCCAGCGTATTGATGCAATACCCAAAATTGATCGCGTGTTCTTGGCCTGCGCCGTGCAGGTGGGACGCACCAAGCGTCAATGTGCCACCATCAACTGCGTGTACGAGGTATGCGTCCAAATAGAGATCGGTGATGCCGCGATGCTGGCTATAGCCATCGGCTTGCAAGCCATCACCGACACCCGCGTCCGGAGGCGCATTGAACGCATCCCCTCGCAGGTAGCCCCGCAGGATAGTATCGAGGCTGCGCGTTGCCGCCATCGTGACCGTCCACGCGCCCCATGGGCTGTGTCCGTCCAACGCTAAGACGGCGTGATAGCGCTCACCATTCAATTTAGCGCCCGCGGGATTGAAATTGACCGTCGGTGACAGTTCCGATTGCAGGACACCGTTATCCGCCAACAATAAGTTGCCGGGCGGTTGTTGAGGTACCGCACTCAAGTCGACATCGAGGCGCACATGCGTACCGCCGTATTGACCATCGCCTCGGTATAAGGCGTGGGCACGGCGCCAGTCCGTTCGATCTTCGCGATAGCCGCGGTGTTCGAGGTCCGCGGTCAGCGACTGCTGCCAATCCCCCATACTGGGTAACCGCGCTACCGCAGTCGCGAGATAACTGCCCGCACTCCCAAGCGCCAGTGAACCCTGGTTCACCGTCTGCGCTGCCGCGCGATGAATGATGTGTATCACGCCGACGAAGGCGGTCGCACCAAACATCACCGGTGCGGGTCCTCGCAAGACTTCGATTCGATCGACGTTGGTGAGGTTGACGGTGGTAGTGGCTGGATTAAAAGCGCCGCCCCATGGCACTCCATCGACCACGAGTAAAAACGCGTCAGCTTCTCGCAAGCCCCAGAGCGCGGGGACGCTGCCTGCGCCACCGAGATCACCCCCGGGCGTACCTTCGACCCCAGCGGCCATGGACAATGCACCACGCAGGTCGCGCACGCCCCTTGCCTCAAGGTCTGCGCCAGAGAGGATGGTGACTGAGGCCGGGACCTCATCAACCGGCTCCGCCGTGCGGGTCACTGTCACCTCCATACTGGGCGTAGGGGTCGAGGTTTGTGCAATGGCGACCGGCGTCAGCAGCAGTAAAGAGATGCCGACGCGAACCGTCCAGAGAGGAGAAAACGGCATGAATACTCACCACAGTCCCCGGTTACGCCGGTGGACAATTCAGGTCAAGGGAATGAGCCTAAGCGCCCACAGACAGAATCGATCATTATCGATGGTAGACGCGACGACCCGCAAACCAGGTCTCTAACACGCGCGTCTTGGCAATATCATCGCCGCGTCCCGCGTCGCCGAGCGCCAGAAAATCGCGATCGACCACCACGAAATCGGCACTCTTACCAACCGCGATTGAACCGCATTCAGACTCGCGATCCAGCATTCTGGCGCCATTGATGGTGTACGCATCCAGCACATCACGAATGGGGATGGTTTGGTGTGCCGATAAGACCGGCTTGCCGGGTAATCGTCGCGTGACGGCCATGGCCATATTCATGAAGGGCCGCGGATCCCGACTCGCCACCGGGGCATCGGAGCCTGCCACCAGAATCGCCCCGGCATCGCGGCTCGCGCGTACTGGGTACATCTGCTCTTCGAAGTAGGGATCAGACGCTGACTCCGACAAAAAAGGAAAGGCTGACGGGTCATAGTCCGGGTCGTGAGACGCCCACGAGTAGGTGTAAGCCAAATACAAATGATCGCGACCCATGCGCTCCACATCATCCGGGTGCGCGAATTGAATATGGGCCAATGAATCATGGGTGGCGGCATTGCCGTCGGCAGCGCGAGCCGCCTCAATCGCATCGATTGCCGTACGTGTCGCCCGATCGCCAATGACGTGGATATGCAAATTCAAACCGGCTATATGCATCCGCCGCGCCCACTCCAGCTCAATCGCGCGAGGATATTGCAACACGCCGCGTGAACCCGGGCAGCGCTCATCGGCGGCGTCGCCGCCCACATCGCAGGCCGGCGGGCCGTAGCCCACGACCTCGGCATGACCATCAGCCGACCGAGCGAAGCGAGGGGATCGATATGGATTCAGCATCGCGGCATTGCCATGCAACGGTGGATCAGCGAAGGGATTGCCTTCGACTTCGCCATCCGCAAACATTTTGACAAAGTCAGCCCGGATCAACGGATGGTGGGCGAAACGATCGCGCATCTCCACCGCTCGGGCCACCATCAGATCCCAGTCCGGGCTGCCATCGGCTTTGAGCACATGCGCGGGATCATGGTGTTGCGCCAACGTCAGGTGCAGCGAGAGGCGTTGCTGCTGCACCAGGCGCTCATAGACCGGGAGCGCGGACGGCGAGAACGCGGCCTCCAAGGCAACGGTAATGCCCGCGGCGTTCAGCGCTTCGGGTAACAAGTGCGCTTGGTTCAGCACCGCGTTCACGTCATTGTCGTAATGCGCGTGGCGATCCGACACCGCCAGGCGCGCGTCCTCGTCGACGCGACCATCCGGTTCGCCGCTAGCATCGACGCCAATGAATAATGCTCGATTCGCGAAGGCACTCTGCAGCGTCGTGCGACTCAAGCCAACGACATGACCCTGCGGATCGCGCGCCCCCGCGAGTGCAACACTGTTGTAGGCATTGTGGTGACCATCGTCGCCCAAGATTTCAACCGGATGGTCACTCGATATCGCATCCAGCGCCGCGCGCAAGGTCGGCCACTCGGCACTCGGCGCATTGCCCGAGGTCGCCGCCCATTGGCGGATCGAGATCCATTCGCCGGGCGCTGGCGGATGACGCCGCACACAGGCTCTACCCAGCCTAACGATCTCTTGAAGTGACCGCGCTTGTGCACCCAATTCGCAATAGCCCAAGTCCACCACGTCAATGGGATGGATATGTGCATCGACGAGTCCCGGGATGACGCGGTGTCCCTGTAAGTTGTGTACTCGCGTCCGTGGTCCTCGCAAGGCTCGAGCGCCCGCATCATCGCCCACATAGGTGATTGTGCCGGCCGTCACCGCCACCGCAGTCACTTCACGCTGGGCGTCGGCCGTGTAGATACGACCCTTGAGGTAGATGTCGTCCGCGATTGGCGCCGCCCATGCCGCGCCTGAGACGACGAATGCCATCAGCATTATCCAAAGACGCATCGCAATACTCCTGTCGCCCAGCCGCTTGGTCGCCGTATGATGGCGGTTTCACGAATCTTGCCCGAGGCCCTCATGCGCAGTTTACCGTTAGGACTCTCTTTTGTAATGATGCTCTCCACGGCGGGTGCGATCGCAAGTACAGTGCCGGCGGACACGGTCTACACGCAGGGGCGTATTTACACGGCCGATCAGGATGATCATGTCGTCGATGCCTTGGCCATCCGTGCCGGACGCATCGTCTACACCGGAACCGATGCAGGCGTGAACGCGTACATCGGTGCGAAAACGCAGGTGCATGACCTGCACGGTGGCTTCGCGATGCCGGGCCTCGTCGATGGTCACATGCATCCGATGGAAGGCGGTGTGCGCGCGATCGGTTGCAACCTCAACTACGAGTCGTTCACGGTGGCTGAGTTTCAGGCGCGACTGCAGCGCTGCCTGGATGCTGACGTCAAACATGAACCCGATGGTTGGCTTGAGGCCACGAATTGGTTTCAACAGGCGATGCTGCCAAGCGGCACGGTCACAAACAAAGCGATGCTCGATGGCCTAAAAACCCGACGCCCAATACTTGTCCGCGATGCCTTCGGTCATACCGTGCTCGCCAACTCGCGCGCGCTCGCCGCGGCCAAGATCACACGCGCCTCGATCGACCCACCAGGCGGCCGCATCAATCGGGATGCCGCCGGCGAGCCGAATGGCCTACTGGAAGACAGCGCCTATGCCGTCTATGGAAACATCATTCCGCCGAAGAGCGCGCAAGAAAACAGTGCTGCAGCGCGAGCAGCGCTGGCCGAAATGGCAACTCAGGGACTGACCACGGTGCTGGATGCCGACACCCCGGAATATGCGATGAAGGCCTTTCAAAGTGTGCAGAAACACGGCGGCTTGACGGCCCGTGTGCACTTTGCGCCGCAGATCGAGATCGAGGACATGAAAGCGCCAGATGCAGCGATCCGTCGGGTACTGGCCTTGCGCAAGACTTACGACGGCGGTCCGACCGGTGTCGCCGCTGGCCTGACCTTGCGCAATGCCAAGTTCTACATCGATGGCGTGATCTCAGGCCCTGCCTTCACCGGCGCGATGCTGGAGCCCTACCTCGTCAATCATGGCAGCTCAGAGGCCCCCCAGTGGGGACCCGGGCCGAGCCGTGGACCGGAGCCGTATTTCGCAACCGCGCCCCTGGCGGATTTACTGACGCGCTTAGGGCAAGCGGGCATTGACCCGCATTTGCACGTGGACGGTGACCGTGCCGTGCGCACGGGCTTGGATGCCGTCGCGCTCATGCGTCAGCGCTTGCCCGGTCGTGACGTACGGGTCGCGTTCGCGCACGATGAAATCGTGCACCCGGACGACTACCCCCGCTTTAAAACCCTCGGGGTCACCCCGGTACTGTCCTTTCAGTGGGAAAAGCCGGCGCCCGATACGATTGATCAGTCCAAGGAATACCTCGGCCCGACGCGCTTCGCGATCCTCGAGCCCGCTGGATTTTTAGCCAAGGCAGGTGCGCAAATTGCGTTCGGCAGCGATTGGCCCGTCGACGCGCTGAATGAATGGTTTGCCGTGAAAGTCGGTATCACCCGCGAAAACGACCCCTCCGCCGGCGCCGCCTATGCTGGCCGCTTGGGCGATGATCCGGGCCTGACGCGGATTGAGGCCTTGCGGGCCATTACGATCATGGCCGCGCGGCAATTGCATTGCGACGACGCGGTGGGGTCGCTCGAAGTCGGCAAATTAGCCGACCTTGCGATACTGGACCGCAATCCCTTGACGATCGACCCCCATGACATCGCCCAAGTGAAGGTCTTGGCGACGGTGGTGGGTGGCAAAACCGTCTATTCGGCACGCTAATCTCGCTTTTGCCATGGTCAGGTAGGGTTAACCCGCATCAAGGTAGGGTTAGCCCCGCCGACCCGCTTAGGGCATCGACCTGATCGTACTGGACGCCGACTTTTAGCATTCTATCCACCAAGGGCGGCGCGCGGTTGCGCCGAAGGGAGTGGACTCATGGCACGTCAAATCGGATCGATCGCGGATGTCGCAATTTTAGCAACGAGCTTCGTGATGGCCGTGGCAGGCCTCGTGGCCTTAGTGAGTCGCTTCTGAAGCCTGACTAGGCGCTGCGCACCCGCTCTGCGAGGACGTGCCGCGCTCCGGTCGTGCATGAGCCGCGATTTCGGCATGCGCGACCCGCTGTAGGGCGACGGCAAGCGTTGCACTCAATGCCAACTCCCCAGCCGCGCGTTCGGAGGCGCCTAGCGCTGCTGGATCGTTGCCCGTGATCACGCCGTAGATCATCAACGCTTCCAGATAATAGCCGGCAACACTGGCGTGGTAGTGGTCAGTGGCCCACAGGTCAACCAGACCCGGCGTCAGCCCATCATAGGGATTCGGATCCGCAATCCCCTCGTGCATGGCTCGTATCCAAGCCGACCCCGTGGGAATGACATCGCGGATTAGGGACTCTGCGCTTTGCGCCGCCTCATACCCTTTCAGCACATCCGAAGCCATGGCTTCGACCGGCTGCCCCACCCAATGCCCACTCGGCAGATAGGTTTCATCCGCACGCGTCCACGTCGCATTGAGGTAGAGCTGGACCGCAGGGTTGCGGCAGACAAAGAGTTGCGCGAGTAAGGGCGTGTAGTGCAGCAAAGAGGCCGGATTACCTGGATGTACTCGATCCAAGGTGCTGTAGGTGCTCATGATCACCACATCCCACGGCGCGTCGAGTTGCTGCTGATGATGGTCGTAATGTTCATCAAAACCAGCACCAGGGACGGTTTCGAGCGACACGTCGACATCAAAACCCGCTTGCTCGGCGAAGCGTTTGAAGATCGCTGGAACTCCGCCATAGTCCGTTGCATTGAGATCGTGAACCGAGTCGGGGCGGTAATGCTCCGCACTGGACACCGCCCCGAAGAAAAAACTATTACCCACAAAAAGCACGCGGACGGCGGACTCCGCGGCTGCGGTACCACCGACCATCAGCACGCCGAGCGCGAGCGCAAGCCGAACACGTCCCATCACGAGGTCTCTCCACAGCCCATCGCGGCCACGTTAACACGCGCATTGGCGTCGCGCGCCAGACCCCGGATAATGCTGGGATGAGCGCAGTACCGAGGGGAGACCGAGTGGAGCAGTTCGACGTCTGCATCGTGGGCGGGGGCATCGCAGGAGCCTCGGTGGCCTACCACGCCGCACCGCACGCCCGCGTGCTCGTGCTCGAACGGGAGACTCAGGTCGGTTACCACAGCACGGGGCGCTCCGCCGCCGTGTATTCGCCGCAGTACGGCAGCCTGCTGAATCGGCGCCTGACCCGGGTCGCAGGCCCGTTCTTGCAGCATCCACCGGCAGGGTTTACCGCCACGCCCTTGCTCTCACCGCGTGGCTTTCTGACGATTGGTGACGACAACGACCTCTGTGCTCGCGCATCGGCGTTGGCCGACGCGGCGGCCACCGGTGAGACCTTAGTGACGCTCACGCCTGCCGAAATTCGGGCCCGCATCCCGTTCTTGAAGGCGGAGGCGGTCACGTGGGGTCTACTCGATACCCTCGCCGAGGACATGGATGTCGAGGCGATGCTGCAAGGATATCTGCGCGGCGCGCGCCTACACGGCGCGGTGATGAAAACGGATGTTGAGATCGCCGAGTTCGCTCGCGAGGGCGCCGAATGGCGCATCCGTGGAATCGGTCTCGATGTGCGAGCAGCGGTTGTCGTGAACGCGGCCGGCGCTTGGGCGGATCCGCTGGGCGCACTTGCCGGCGCGCGGCCTTTGGGCGTCATCCCCCATCGGCGCACGGCCTTTGTGTGTGATGTTCCCGCAGGCACCGATCTATCCCGCTGCCCGATGACCATTTGGGGGCACGAGTCCTTCTACTTCAAGCCCGAAGCGGGCCGACTGCTCGGCTGCCTCGCCGAAGAGAACCCCACCACACCGTGCGATCCACAGCCGGAGGATCTGGATGTGGCCATCGCGGTCGATCGCATCGAGCAGGTCATCAACTTCGAAATTAAAAAACTGGTGCGGGCGTGGACGGGACTGCGCAGTTTTGTCGCCGATCGCGACCCGATTTCGGGCTTTGATCCCGACCTGCCCGGCTTCTACTGGCATGGTGCGTTGGGCGGCTACGGGATCCAGACCAGTGCGGCGCTCGGGGCCTTTGCCGCGGCCCAAATTTTTGGCCATCCCTTGCCGGAAGCCCTGCAGTCAGCCGGGATTCGGGTAGAACATCTGTCCCCTAGCCGACTCGGAGTCCGGCCATGACGGAACTCTTTATCTATGTCATCGCCGCCTGCCTCGGCTGGAGCTTGGCTCGGGCTGCCTTGTGTGCGGTGGCTGCGACCCAAGAAGCCATCCAAGCGCAGCGCCCGACCGGCCTCTACATGCAGGTGCTGGCCTTAACCACGACGGGTGTCGTCTTGCTCGGTCTGTCGTGGTGGATTGGCGACATGGGTCGACTGCCGGGCGATGGGGGCACTCGGCTGACCGTATTGATCGCATCGATCGCCATGGCGCTTGGCGCCTTTTTGAACGGTGGCTGCTATTTGGGCAGCATCATGTACTTGGGACGCGGCAAAGCGAATTTTCTGTTCTCACTGATCGGCATTGCGCTCGCGGCGCGGTTTAATTTACCCGAGCACTTCGGTGTCGCGGCCCATGCCATTCTGCGGCCACAACCCAGTAATCCAATTCTCGCGGGCGGGACGATGGTGTTCGCACTGTTAGCCGTGAGTGCGGCCTGGGCACTGCGTCGACAGCACAATGACGCCGTCAACGCCCGACTTGGCCAGACGCTGCTGGCCGGCATTTGGGCCGGGGCGCTCATGATCCACGCACCAGGCTGGGCCTATGCCCATGTGTTGAACGCCGTGGGCTTGCTCGGCCTCAAGCCCTTCGATTGGGCCTTGGTGGGTCCAGCACTCGCCCTCTTGATCGGTGCGGTCGCCAGCTGCATCGCCGCAGGGACGTGGGCTCCCGCGGCGCCCACTTGGATCGGGGCAGCGCGCTGCTTGGGCGGCGGTTTTGTCATGGAAAGCGCAGCCCGTTGTATCCCGGGCGGCAACGACGTGTTGCTGTTCTGGGTACTGCCGGGGTTGGGCGGCTACGGTCTGTATGCCTACAGCTTAATGTTGTCGACTTTGCTGCTCGGCTGGCGTTTCTTCGGCCCCAAAGCCAGCAACGTCTGACTCAGCGCAAACTCTCCAAGGTGTCGAGCAACGCATCGACTTCTGCGGCGGTGTTGTAGTGCGCGAGGCCAAAACGAACCACGCCCGACTCCCATACGCCTAAGCGTTGGGCCACTTCCATCGCATAGAACGAACCGGCCCACACGAACTGGTTGCGAGCCGCGAACTGCTGCGCCACGGCCTCGGGCGACCGCCCTTGCACCGAAAAGCTGAACGTCGGCACACGCTCAGCGACGTCCTGAATGTTGGTGATGCCATGCAGCTTGACGTGGGGCAGCGCCGAGACACCGTTGAGAAACTGCACGGACAAGGCGGTCTCATGGACCGTCGCGGCCGTCAGTCCAGCGACCATTTTCTGCCGCAGCGAGGCCTGCTCAGGCGCCCCGCCAAATTGCTCACCGAGCCAAGCCAGGTGTTCGAAGCATCCGTAGGTGGCCAACTGGGCTTCGAAGGACGGGGTGCCGGGCGCATGACGATGTGGCATGGTCATCGGCGATGGTCGCACCTTGAGCGGGGGCACCATGGCATTCGCGAAGTCACGACGCACGTACATTAAACCGGCGTGCGGCCCGAAATATTTGTACGGCGACGTCGATAGGATGTCGCAGCCAATGGCGCGCGCATCCAAAGGCAAATGCGGGGCGGATTGGACGCCATCGACCACGGTCACCGCGCCGACCGCGCGGCCCGCGGCGACTATGCGCTGCACATCATTGATCGTGCCCAGAAAGTTCGAGGCGTGATTACACGCCACGAGTCGTGTGCGCGCATCGATCAAGTGGTCGAGCTCGTCATACTGGTAGCGATACGTCAGCGGATCGAAATCAAGCAGGCGGACCTCAACGCCGCGCTCCTCAGCGGCCAAGATCCAGGGCCCGACGTTGGAGTCGTGATCCATCCGCGTCAGCACGATGTTATCGCCCCTCGACCACTGGCGCGCGATCATGCGCGAGAAGTGGAAGACCAGCGTCGTGGTGTTCAGCCCAAAAACGACTTCGTCGCCATCGGCATTGAAAAACTCGCCCGCCGCCGCATGCACGCGCAGCATCCACTCGTCGGTGGCTTGCGAGGTGCGAAAAAGGCCGCCCTCATTGGCGCAGTGCTCCACCAAGGCTTCACGCATCCGGGTGACGGCGCGCTCACAGACTTGGGTGCCCCCTGGGGCATCGCCATACAGACGGGGTAGCCCGCCATCCGTCAAGGCCAGGGCGGGAAAAGCGGCACGAACAGCGACATCGTTCCAAGCGGGCATGCGGGGTTCCTCAAGGTATCCGCCGAATCATACGCGATGGCGATTGATGCTTAACTAGACCGCGCTACACTGGCGGTCTTTCCCCTCACCACCCGATCGGAGCTTGCCATGTCTTTCACACTTTATGACGCCTCGGTTCCGGCCTTTAAGCTCGCCTTGACAAATCTCGCGGGCATTCTGGACAAGGCCATTGCCCACGCTGAAGCCAAGAAAGTCGACTCCACGGTCGTCGCCAGCACGCGCCTCGTCATCGACATGCTGCCGCTGACCAAGCAGGTACAAATCGCCTGTGACACCGCCAAGGGCGCGGTGGCCCGCCTCTCCGGCGTTGACATGCCGAAGTTTGAGGACAATGAATCCACCCTCGAGGAACTCAAGGCCCGCGTCCACAAGACGCTCGAGTTCATTGACACCGCCAACGCGGCGGCGATCGCCGCCGCGGAAGAAAAATCCATCGAAATCGTTTACCCATCGATCACGTTGCGTTTCATCGGCCGCGACTACGTCACGAAGTTCGTCTTACCGAACCTGTACTTTCACGTCACCACGGCCTACGCCATTCTGCGCGCCAACGGCGTCTCAATCGGTAAGGGCGATTACTTGGGCGCGATCCAGTAATCGGATTGGAGTTCGACTGTGTCGATCAAAATCGACCAACCGAGTGAGGTTGGCGAATACGATGAATCGATGCTGTTGCTCTTGCAACTGCTCTGGGGGGACGGTTTTCTGTCCCCCGGGGGTCCGGCCGAAGTCGCGGAGTTACTCACGGGCAGCGATATCCGAGGTTGCCAGGTCCTCGACGTCGGCGCGGCGCTAGGCGCGGTCGACCAACTGTTGGTGGAGGGTCACGGCGCCGGGCATGTCACCGGCATCGACATTGATCCGGTCATGTTGGCGCGCATGGACGCGCGCATCAGTAAAGCGGGCCTGACGGATCGGGTGCAGAGCCAATTGGTGGAGCCCGGCCCTCTGCCCTTCGCCGATGGCCGATTTGATGTGGTCTTCTCCAAAGATTCCATCGTTCAGATCCCCAACAAACCGGGCTTCTTTGCTGAAGTCCATCGCGTGCTGCGTCCGGGCGGTCGATTCATCGCCAGTGACTGGTTACGGGGTGGTAACGGCGACTATTCGCCCGAGATGCTGGAATATTTCCGCCTTGAAGGCATCACCTACAACATGGCCACGCTCGATGAAACAGCCCGCGTCTTAGAGTCCGTCGGCTTTGCCCCTGTCGAGGTGCGTGACCGCAACGCCTGGTACTTGCCCATCGCCGAGGCGGAGGCCCAGTCCTTAAGCGGACCGATGCGCCAGATGTTGATCGAACGCATTGGCTTAGAACGGACTGACCACTTCATCGTGAACTGGCAACAACTCGCTCTCGTCGTGCGTCGCGGTGAATTGCGACCCGCGCATATCAAAGCCGTCAAAGCCGGCTAAGGACCTCCATGCAGCACCCCACTCAGCTGATTCAGCGTGATGACTCGTTATTGCTCGTCGTCGACTGTCAGGATGGCTTCTTGAAAAAGCTGGAACCGCAGCGCCGTGACATGGTGATCGCAAGCCTCGATTTCGTCATCAACGTCGCCACCCGACTCGGCATCCCAAGCCTTGTAACTGTCGAGGAGCCCGTCAAACATGGACCGACGCTACCCTCCTTATTGGCATCGCTCGCGCCCGGCACGGTCGAGCATGCAAAAATGTCATTCAGCATCACGGACGATGAAGAGATCCGTGCGGCCCTGCTCGCGCAGGCGCGGCGCACTGCGGTCCTCATCGGTCTCGAAACGGATGTCTGCGTGATGCAATCTGCAGTCGGATTGGCGCAACTGGGCTTCCGCCCCGTCGTCGTCGCCGACGCCACGGCCTCGCCGACCCCAGAACATGCCTTCGGCCTCGATCGCGTTCGCTCCTTCGGTTTCGAAGTGGTGCGCATCAAGGGCCTCGTCTATGAATGGACCCGCCACGTTGCGACGGCTGATTCGCTGTTTGCTGATGGCACATTGCGCCCGCCCAGCAGCGTCGTTCTTTAAATGCACGCCACCGTCTGCGGAGAATCCAAATGAAACTGTTGCGCTACGGCCCAAGCGGCGCGGAACGGCCCGGACTGTGCGACGCCGCCGGTCGCATCCGTGATCTGAGTGCCCATCTCACGGATCTCACCATCGACAATCTGACGCCCACCGCGTTGGCCACGCTGCGGGCATTGGTCGTCGAGGAACTGCCGATCGTCGAGGGCAATCCACGGCTCGGTGTCCCGTTTACAGGCACTCGGCAGTTTATTGCGGTGGGCCTAAATTATTCAGATCACGCCGCGGAAGCCGGCATGCGCGTGCCTAAAGAACCGATTCTGTTTACGAAGGCGATTTCTTGTTTACAAGGCCCCAACGACGACGTACGCCGACCCCGTCATTCGCAGAAGATGGACTGGGAAGTTGAGCTCGGTATCGTGATCGGTCAGCACACCCACTACGTCGATGTCGATACGGCGCTTGATCATGTGGCCGGTTACGTCATCGTCGATGATCTATCCGAACGCGAATTCCAGACAGAGCGCGGCGGTACCTGGGACAAGGGTAAAGGCTGTGAGACCTTCGGTCCGGTAGGTCCTTGGCTCGTCACCCCCGATGAAATCGCCGACGTTCAGTCCTTGGGTCTGTGGCTTGACGTGAATGGCGAGCGGATGCAGACCGGCAATACCGCAAACATGATTTTCGATTGCGCGTCGCTCGTGAGTTACGTCAGTCAATTCATGCAACTGCTGCCGGGTGACATCATCACCACCGGTACCCCACCGGGCGTCGGGATGGCCAAGTCGCCGCCGCGGTTCCTGCGCGAAGACGACGTCGTGACACTCGGCATCGACGGACTGGGTCGGCAGCAACACCGCGTCATTGCCTGGGATCACGGCCGATGATCCCAGCCGTCCGCGAGTTCAAGGGTTGGGGGGTGCCGACATGAAATTTGAAGACTTCACGCCTGGGTTGGTGATTGACGGCGGTTCTGCGCCCGTCACAGAGGCCGCCCTCGTTGAATTTGCTCAGCAGTGGGACCCCCAACCGTTCCATATCGATCGTGAAGCGGCTGAGGCCTCGCGTTGGAAGGGACTCATCGCGTCGGGTTGGCACACCTGCGTCATCGCCATGCGACTGGCGGTCGATAACGTGTTGAACGGGTCCAATGCCAGCGCATCGCCCGGCATCGATGAATTGCGCTGGCATGCCCCGGTGCGGGCCGGCGATATATTGCACCTGACACTGCATGTGCTTGAGACGCGGATCTCCTCGTCCGGGGAGTACGGCATCGTGCGCTGGCGCTGGGAAGTGCACACCCAAGCAGGTACGAAAGTGCTCTCGCTCTTGGCCAGCAGTCTCTTCAATCTAAAGCCGGCTCCGGTTTAGGAGGCTTTGGCGACGGGTTCACCCACCAAGACGTCCATCGCGGGTGCTACCACCAGCCGCTTGACCTCATCCAGCGAGCCGGTCAGCCATCGTTCATAGTCATCTTTTTCGATAGCGACCACCGACCGTTTGTCTTGCGCCTCAGGGCCGAAATTTGGATCGGGTTTATGCATGCGCCGCATCAGCGGGTGGTGATCTGCATTGACTGTCAGCATCGTATAACTCTCAACCAGTTCGCCCGTCGCTCGGTCGAGCCACGCATTCCAAAGACCCGCAAGCGCCCACGGCGCGCCGTCACGGCGATGGAAACGCCACCAGACATTGCGACCCGTCTCCCAACAGGGTTCATCGAAAGAAGTTGCCGGAATAAGGCACCGCTGTCCGCGCAGCCACGGTTGCCGATAAGAAGGCTTGTCGAGCAGTTCCTCATAGCGTGCGTTGTAGGTCGCAAAACGGACGTCGGCGTCCTTGGCAAAAGACGGGATCAGTCCCCAGCGACCGATCAGACACTCCAAGCCCGCGGCAGTCCGCAAGGGCCGCAGCAAAACACCGGGCGCGCGCGGATACATTGATGCGCCAGACCAGCCCGCCGGCGTCGCCACTCTGAAATAGTGCTCCAGTGCTCGCTCGTCAGGGCTTAGATACTTCGTGCACATCTACCGCTCTCCTCGTCGCTGGCACTATACCGGCTTGTGTGGCCAAGTCGGGGTGTGCGACCGACGCGCACCCCCCAATGCCGCGCAGGTCAACCTCAAGCGCTACCCGACACCGGGTTTTAAACGCTGGGGTCTTGCCGTTCGACGCCGCCTCATCCAACATCACGCTATGGAAACGACACCGCCAAACCCACCTGAAGAACCCACCGCCAGCGCCGCCCCAACAGCGGAGCCGGTCCGCTGCTACTGCGGCCTTTCTGTTGCCTACGAGGAGTGCTGCGGACGCTGGCACTCGGGGCCTGAGCGATTGATGGCCCCGGACGCCGAGAAATTAATGCGCTCGCGCTATAGCGCCTTTGTGCTCGGCCTCGGCGATTACCTGATGGATACGTGGGACCCCTCGACTCGACCGGCCACCATGGACCTGAACGAGCCGCGCGTGCGTTGGCTGCGCTTGGAAGTGCGTCGTGTCGATCAGATCGACGAGACGCGCGCGACCGTTGAATTTGTGGCGTTCAGTCAGCAGCGTGGACGTCGAATGCGCTTGCACGAGATCAGCCGCTTCGAACGTAAAGATGGCAAGTGGCTGTATTTGGATCCGCTCAGCATCAAGTTCAATTAAGCCGAGCGCAGGGCGCTCGGGGCGACGGCGTGGATCTTGCAGACCCATGCCGCGCACGCAGGCCGCATGCGGCGGACCGCCGCTCAACGAAGCCTTAGGGCCGAGGCGCTAGACCGTGACGATCAACAGGCTCAAACCGACTGTCATTGATCGCGAACGGCTCGCCGCACTGCGCCAATCGGAAGATGTGGCCTTCCGTGACCGGACACCAAAATCAGCGGCGGCGCATGAGCGTGCGCGCGCACACATGCCGAATGGCGTACCGATGACCTGGATGGCCGGTCTTTGGCGGACGCCGCCGATTTACATCGACAGCGGCGCTGGCCCCTACTTCACCGATATCGACGGCAACCGGTATCTGGATTTCAACTTGTGCGACCTCAGCATGACCGTCGGTTACGGAAATGCCGTCGTCGCTGAGGCCTCCGATCGTCAGGCGCGCCGTGGTGCGACCTTTCTCGCGCCCACCGAAGACGCGAGTGTCGTGAGCGAGCACTTAGCCGCGCGCATGCGCTTAGCGTTCTGGCAGTACACGCTGTCGGCGTCTGACTCGAATACCGAAGTGATTCGGATCGCACGCTTCATCACCCGGCGGCCCAAAATCGTGATTTTTGGTGGCCATTATCATGGGCATATCGAAGAAACGTTGGTGCGGGATGACCATGGCCGCACCGTCGCCGAGACTGCGGGTCTTTCACCCGGGTCGGCCGCCCACACGATCATTCTGCCCTTCAATGACCTCGATGCCTTAGCGCGGGTGCTCGCGGTCGGTGACGTCGCGTTGGTGCTGACGGAGCCGGCGATGACGAATTGCAACGTCATCTTGCCCGACCCAGGCTTTCATGAGGGCATGCGTGCCCTCACGCGACGACACGGCACCTTGCTGTGCATCGATGAGGCGCACACCTTTCAGTTCGCGTACGGCGGACTCAGTCGAGAGTGGGCGCTTGAGCCTGATTTTATCGTGCTCGGCAAAGGCCTCGGCAGCGGGATCGCCTTTTCGATGTACGGCATGAGTGAGGCCGTCGCCTTGAGCGTGAGTGCCAATCTCGATGGCGACGCAGGACCGCGGGGTATCGCCTTGGGCGGCACCACCTACGGCAGCGCGCTGGCCCTCGCCGTCGCCCGCGCCATGCTCGAGGACATCATGACGCCCGTCGCGCACGCCCGCTTGAATGAGTTGGGCCGGCGCTTAGCGGATGGATTAGAGGCGGCATTTCAGCATCGCGCCTTACCCTGGACGGCGTTTCGCTGTGGCCCACGTTCTGGCTATTGCCTGGCGCCCGTCCTGCCGCGCACGGGGGATGAAGGCTATCAGTCCCTGGATATCGAACTGATTGATGCCCGCCGCGTCTACATGGCGAACCGAGGCATTTGGGACGCCGTCGCCTCAGCCGGACCGCAAGCCTCGATCGCGCATACCGAGGCCGATGTCGATCGGTATCTCACGACGAGCGGCGAGTTTCTCGACGCGATCCTGTGACCACTGCCGGGGGCTGGCCGCACGCGCGGCCGTCATACCGGCCGCGCGAGAGCAGGATGCGGATCCTCAGTGACGGGCCGCCGCCGCGTCTTGCGCCGTCAGCCCGGGCT
>CAIRLC010000022.1 GCA_903879335.1 uncultured Pseudomonadota bacterium | reverse complement strand
AGCATGCTGACCAGTGACGCGGCGAAGACCGACTCAGCGCACGATTTTGGTAAGAACATTATTCCCGTAGCGCTCGAAACTAGAGCCGTCTATGCGTACGCCTTTCAGGATGTGCGCACAAAAGCGCAGGCCTACTGGCGCGATGTCGGAACATTGGACGCTTACTACGAAGCCAACATGGAATTGGTCCATGTGCGCCCTGAGTTAAACATTTACGATGACGAATGGCCGATCTGGACGTATCAACTGCAGCGTCCTCCGGCTAAGTTCATTTTGGATGACCCGTCAACCGGTCGCGTCGGTTCGGCGCTCAACTCGATGGTTTCGGCGGGCTGCATCATTTCCGGCGCGAGTGTTCGCTCATCGCTGCTGTTCTCGGATGTTCGGGTCGAAGAATGCTCGGTCGTTGAGCAATCTGTCCTGTTGCCGCGGGTCTCGATCGGTCGCGGTTGCGTGATCCGGCGCGCGATTCTCGATGAAGGCTGTATCGTTCCCGATGATATGCAGATCGGAGTAGACGCCTACACCGATGCGAGTCGTTTTGAGGTCACCGAGAAAGGGGTAGTGCTGGTCACTGCCCAGATGCTGCAAGCGCTGGTCTGAAGCCGAACGGGCGCCTCTATCGGTAGCGATATCGCTGTTATCCCGATGGATGGATCCTGCGCCGAGTACGAAGAGTTGAGGAAGTGTGAATGACGAATGTGAAGTCGAAGGTGTTTGATCGTCGCCGTGCAGGAGTTTTACTCCACCCGACATCATTGCCTGATGCCGACCATGGTGCGCTGGGTCAAGCGGCACGCAGTTTTGTCGACTGGTTACACGTCGGTGGTTTTAGCGTATGGCAGTTTCTGCCCTTGGGCCCTGTAGGGTCAGATCGCTCGCCGTATTTTGCTCGCTCCAATCATGCCGGTGATCCCGGGCTCGTGGACTTGGTGACCTTAGCCCATGAGGGACTGATCGACGCTACCCGCTTGGAACAACTCGGCCGCGAAGAACATCTCGCTGAAGCGGCCCTGCGATTGAGTCAGCCGGGACCTCGCCACGAGGCCTATGAGAAGTTTCGCGACGAGTCCGCTCACTGGTTGCCGGACTATTCGTTGTTTATGGCGATTCAGGCTCGGGAATCCGGACGACCCTGGTGGGAGTGGCCCGAACCGCTGCGCGACCGCAATGCATCAGCCATGCGTAAGGCGCGCAAGGAACTTGCGATTGACATCGCGCGCATCGAGGCCTGCCAGTATTTCTTCTATGCCCAATGGGGCGAACTGCGCAAATATGCGTCCGAGCGTGGCGTGTTGTTATTCGGCGACGTCCCCATCTATCTCGCTCCAGATAGCGTCGAAGTCTGGGCGCATCGCAAGCTATTTCAATTGGACGATGCCGGCCGCCCAACCGCCGTCGCTGGCGTACCGCCCGATTATTTTTCCGTTGATGGACAGCTCTGGGGCAACCCGCTCTATCGCTGGGAAGAGCACCAGCGCACGCGCTACCAGTGGTGGATCGAACGCCTGCGCGCGCAGTTCGCCTTGTTCGACTTGGTTCGAATCGATCATTTCAGGGGCCTTGAAGCCTATTGGGCAGTTCCGGCGGACGCTCCTACGGCTGCTACGGGCGAGTGGCGCAAAGCGCCAGGCGAGGCCTTGCTCGCGGCCGCGCGTAAGGCTTTTGGCCGACTGGAGGTTGTCGCCGAAGATCTCGGCGTGATCACGCCCGCGGTTGAAGCGCTGCGCGATGGATACCACTTGCCGGGTATGCGAATCGCTCAATTTGGATTTGATGGCGCCGATACGAACGTCCATGTTTTACACAACTGGACCGCGCACTCCGTGGGATATACCGGCACGCACGACAACGACACGACCTTAGGGTGGTTCCATCATCTGGACGACGGTGCGCGGCAGTTTGTAGCGGACTATGTCGGTTCCATTCAGGACGAGGTGGTGGTCGGCTTAACGCGTGCGGTGCTCGGCTCGGTCGCGCAGTTGGCGATCGTTCCCATGCAGGACTTATTGATACTCGGCACTGAAGCACGCATGAATCTGCCAGGCACCGTTGTCGGTAATTGGCTATGGAAGTTCTCGTGGCATGAGGTGCCCCATTGGCTGGCTGCGCGCTGTTTGCGTTGGAATCAGTTGTACGGTCGCACATGAAGCGCCTCTACCCCCCAATGCTGAGTCTGTCGCTCGTCGCGCTGTTGGCGAGTGGATGCGCCATCGCGCCTCACTTCGAGAAGCCCACCCTGACCGTCGCGGGAGTTGATCTGGTCGACGGAAATTTTGTCGAACAGCATGTGCGCGTCCGGGTGCGTGCGCATAACCCGAACGCGACTGATTTGCCGATTCGCTCGATTGATTACGACCTTGAGGTCGGTGGCGAGTCGCTCGGGCATGGCCAGACCGATGCGGTATTTGTGGTGCCTGGGCGGGGCGATGCTGATTTTTCGATGACGGTCACAACCCATCTAGGACCCATCGTGCTCAAGTTGCTTCCGCGCTTGAAGGATGGGGGGCGTGGACTAGAATATCGAGTGACGGGCAAGGTCCAAACGCGGCTCGCGTTTTTCTCAGAATTTCCGTTCGATGAGCGCGGTAAATTTTAGCCCACGCTCAGGCTGAGCCCACGAGATCGCGGTAGGCGTCCAGATAGAGTTGGCCTTGATTCTTCCATGAGTAGTCTTGCGCCATGCCATTTTGAATCATGCGCGCCCAGTGTGCTGTGCCGTAGAGCGCGAGTGCTTGATCAATGGCCGCGCGCAAAGCTCCCGGCGAATACTCATGGAAAACGAATCCATCCCCTGTGCGGTCGGTTTTGGAATACGGCGTCACTGAATCGGCCAAGCCGCCGGTATGTCGAACGATAGGCACCGTTCCATAGCGCAGGCTGTACATCTGGTTGAGCCCGCAGGGTTCATAGCGTGACGGCATGAGAAACGCGTCTGCTGCGGCTTCAATCCAGTGGGCGAGTCTCTCGCTGTAGCCGCGTGTAAAATGAACTCGGCCCGGAAACTCTACCGCGAGGCGGGTCAGAAACTGTTCGTACCGAGGTTCGCCTGAACCGACGGCAACCAGCGCACAATCGGCTTGGCTCAGCAGATCAGGCAAGACGGTTTCGAGTAGGTCGATACCTTTTTGCGCCACCAAGCGCGAGGCAATGCCCAATAAGAGCGTACGTGGTCCGACTGAGAGCGAGAATTCGCTGGCTAGCGTCCGTTTCGCCAAGGCTTTGCCCGATAAATCGTCAGCCGAGTACTCGAAGCCCAGATGTCGATCGTGGCGCGGGTCCCACTCGTCGTAGTCCACGCCGTTGAGGATGCCGATCAATTGCGCTCCGCGGCGGCGCAGGAACGGATCGAGTCCTGCCCCATACTCCGGTGTGCAAATCTCGCGGGCGTAGGTCGGACTGACCGTCGATACCAGATCTGCATACATGATCCCATGCAACATGGGATTGACGCGTCCTTCGCGCAGATCATCTTGGTGCAGCATCCACTGCGCATCCCCAAGCGAGAGGTCACCAACTTCCATCGACCAGAACACGCCTTGATAGCCAATATTATGGATCGTCAGCACCGACCGAGTGGCGGCGAACAAGCGGTCCCACGCGTAGTTGGTGCGCAAGTAAAGCGGCGCAAAGGCGGTATGCCAGTCGTTGCAATGCAGAATATGTGGCGCAAAAGCCATCCGCTGCGCGACTTCAAACGCCGCTCTCGTCAGCAGTAGAAAGCGTCGATGGTCATCGGCATGGCCGTAAATGCCGGGCCGATCATAGAGCGCCGGGCAGTCGATAAAATGTACAGGTTGGCGGTAGCCCAGTGGGGTCCCGACTAAAATGCGGTACTCGTATCGGTGAGGCCCGATGTCGAGAAAGAGGTCTTCTAACCCCGGCACTGGGCTGACGTCGAGCCCCTCGCGGTTGAGGTCGCGGTACCACGGCAGAAAGACCCGCACGTCATGGCCCTGCGAGTGCAAGTATTCGCACAGGGCCGAGCTGACGTCACCCAATCCACCTGTTTTGGCGAGAGGGGCGTATTCAGCGGAGATAAAAAGAACTCGATAGGGCATCTATGGAGTATAGCGACGGAAGATGGCAGCCGTCCTGTCGTGACGGTGGTCTTAGGCCGGATCGTAGATGACGTAGTGCTTCACGCAATCTTCGATGGTTTCCCAGGTGCCGACAAAGCCAGCGGGGATCACAAATGCGTCACCGGCGGTGAATGTTGCGGTTGCTCCATCATCGGCTTCGAGTCGAACGCGTCCTTTGACGAGCGTGCAGTATTCCTGCTCGGTGTAATGCACCCGCCAACGCCCGGGGGTGCTCGTCCATAGACCGGCGTGAAAGCGGCCGTCGGACGACGAGTAACGATTATCGACTGTAGCCGACGGCTGCCCATGGACGATCCGCGATGGATCGATCGGCGAGGCTTCAGCGTGGCCGCCTGCCGAGAAAGTAACGATCGCAGGTATCGACATCGTTCGTCACTCCGCGGACTTGGAGGCTGTCTTTTCAGTCGGCGCGCCGGGCGCGGCTGTGGACGATGGCCGACGGTTGCTGGGGACAAACGCGGAGAGCATTTGCTCCTGCATCTTGGTCCAGTAGTCGAGATTCTGCTTCGCGATTTCGGCAAGTGAGCCGACGGGCGACTGGGCCAGGATTTTCGCGACCTGAGACTGCAGTTTTTCCTGTTGACTCGAAAACGCCTCGACGCTGTTTTCAAGGTAGCGGGTCATCAATTCCTGCAGTCCGTTGCCGTAGAAGCGGATGATCGACTCCAAGACCTGAGTCGACAGGATGGGTTTACCAAACTGCTCTTGTTCAGCAATGACCTGCAACAGAATCAGTCGAGTGATGTCATCACCCGTCTTATCTTCAACGACCCGGACCTTCTCGCCTTGCACGATGAATTCGCGAATGTCCTCCAACGTGACATGTCGCGACTGTGAGGCATCATAAAGTCGCCGGTTTGCGTACTTCTTGATCAGTCGTTCAGGCTGGCTCATCCCTAGAGTCTAGCGGGTTCTGGCCCGGTTTTCTCGCACTGCAAAACTGGCCTTTGCCGGCTGTTGCGGCCCCGCCATTAAAAAAGGACGGGTCGCACGCGGCGAACCCGTCCCGAGGGGGTCTGTAGCTTAGCCGTCGGTCCCATCGACCGACCCGGTGCTGCGCCTTAAGCGGCGTCTGCGACCTTGTGGCTCTTGCTCTTGAAATCAGTCGAAGCTTGCTCGAACCACGCGGTGTAGCCGGCGCGGATTTCTTCAGCCAACTTGCTGAACTCATGCGTGCGCTGCGTCTGGCGCTCGACAAAATGCTGCGCCAGTGCGGTCTGTGATTTAAAGGCCTCCGGCGCTTCGCGCGAAGCGGCCGACGTCTGCATCGCCGCGAGCGAGTACTCCAACGCATCGCCGGCGACGCCGTAGCTGTGACGTGCGAGTTTTTCGAACGATGCAACCGAGAAAGCCGTGAGGCGAGTCATCGGCTCGGCAAACTTCTTGCTCTGCTCGATGAGGGCATTGATTTCAGCGGTGGGGTTCGTCATCGTGGATACTCCTACGGTCTTGTTGCAGTGCAGTATAAACACTTTATTTTGCATTGCAACAAAATCCTAATCCTCTTTTATACCTTTATTAAACAGTGAGTTGTGATTTGGTCGAGCAGTCCTTTGCCGTAGTGACGTTAAGGCGGACGCCTCAGTGACGGCTTTTGCTGACCTCCCGGGCGCTGACGCCTTTGCGGTGTTCTATGCGCGCTTTGTCGAGCGGGTCTGTACCGGCGAACTCGCACAGGCGAGCGGCCCATTGGCTGACGATCTCATGCGTCTGTTGGCTGCTAGCGCAATCGCCACGGCGCAGGGACTTACGCCGTCGCCTGAGGGGCTAGCGGCCGGCCGTTTGCGCGACCTCCTTGGACCATGGCTCGTGGCGGCGGAATCGGCTTATCAGCAATGGGCGAGGTCACCGGTGGCTGCTGGGCTCGTGACGACGCTTGCTCGGCATTGGACGGCAGCGGCGGCGCAACTCCCAGCCGAACTGCTCGGCAGCTTCGGTCCGAGAGCGGCCGCCTTGGGGGCGCTTGGGCTTCCGGCCGAGGGATTAGCACGCACGCTCGTGACCGAGATCGGTGCCGCTCGGCTATATCGCTATGGCAAGGCCGGTTCCACCCGTGGGGTGCCACTGCTTGTGGTCTATGCGATGGTGAACCGGCCAACGATTTTAGATTTGGAGCCTGAGCGATCGCTGATTCGTGGATTGGTGGAAAGTGGGCGTGAGGTATACCTGCTTGATTGGGGCGATCCGGGTCCTGCCGAACAGGCGCGCGGCTTGGCGGAATTGATTTGCGGGACGCTCCACCAGGTGGTGAAGGTCGTTGGCGGGCGTCGGGCTATAGATGTCTTGGGCGTCTGTCAGGGCGGAGTCTTCTCGCTGCTCTACGCCGCGCTTGAGCCAAGGCGTATTCGTAGGCTCATCACCATGGTCACCCCCGTCGACTTCCAGACGGATGACGATTTGCTGTCGCAGTGGGCGCGGCGTCTCGACGTAGGCCTGTTGGAAGCGTCTGACACAATCATTTCGGGTGAGGTTTTAGGTTATATATTTCAATTACTTGCGCCCTATCGGCTGGTCTTGGGTAAATACGTCGACCTGCTCGATCATGCGGCAGATCCAGCATGGGTCGCGCGATTTCGACGTATGGAGCGCTGGGTGCACGACGGTCCTGACCAGCCGAGGCAGTTGTTGGTTGACTTTACCCGTGCCTTTTACCTGGACAATCGCTTCATGCGAGGAGGCTTGCTGTTGGACGGCCGGCCAGTGGAATTGAGCAAACTCACCATGCCGATCCTCAATATTTATGGGCTGGAGGACCATATTGTGCCCCCGAGGTCTTCCCAGGCTTTAGCCGGCCTGACCGCCTCTAGGCGTTACGAGGAAATTGCCGTGCCGACCGGCCACATTGGTGTGTTCGTGAGCACACGGGCGGTTGGGTTGCCTGAGCGCATCGCACACTGGCTGGCGCGGCGCTGATCAAAGGCATCGGCTATGATCCACGCCTTATTTGTTGGAGGTGTCTCATGTCCCTAGAAACCGTGCGAGCAGAACTGGACCATCAAATTGGGCACGATCTGCATGTCAGCGACTGGGTTGAGATTACCCAAGAGCGGGTGAATGCCTTTGCGACTGCGACGGACGACCATCAATGGATTCATACCGATCCGGTCCGTGCTGCGGCTGAGTCGCCTTGGCAGACAACGATCGCGCACGGCTATCTCACGCTGTCGCTTTATCCGATGATTCGCGGGATTGTTGAAGAAGGCCGCCCGGCCTTTCCGGGACTTCGGCAAGTGATCAACTACGGTCTGAATAAACTGCGCTTCACGAACGCCGTCAAAGTGGGCGCTCGAGTTCGTGGTCGCTCTAAGTTGGTGGCCATCGACGATTTTAAGGGTGGTTTCATGCTCACTGAAGAATTCACGATGGAGATCGAGGGAGAGCGTAAGCCGGCGTGCATCGCTGAAATTCTGATGCGCTACTACTTCTGAAGTGTCCGTATTGATGTCTGGCTTGCGTCCGCGATAAGCGGGCGCAACGCACAATTCTTTATAAAAAACAGTCTATTGAGTGTGTGCAGGGGGCGTTTTTGCGGCGCTTGAGGTAGACTCTCTGGGTCTTCAATCCAGCCGAAACCCTCCCGCGAGGGGCGGTGCCCCCGATGGGCGAGTGATTGGATGACGAGGAATCATGGCTGCCAGTCCCTATCAGCAACTCGAGGACGAGTTCAGACGCCTACACGCCTTTCGGGGCGCACTCGCTATCCTGCGCTGGGATGCGGCGGTCGTCATGCCGAGTGGGAGCGCTGATGTCCGCGGTGAACAGTTAGCCGCTCTTGAGACTGAGTGTCACCTCATCCTCACCTCCCCCAAAGTGTCTCGGTTGATTGACCGGGCGCAGGCCAGCGTCGATGGGCTTGAGGATTGGCAGGTGGCGAACTTGCGCGAGATGCGGCGCCAACGAGACCACTCCTTGGCCATGCCGAACGCGCTGATCTCACGCCTCGCCAAGGCGACGGCGCGCGCCGAAGTGCACTGGGCAGAAGCTCGCCGCAATCGCCGATACGCTGAGGTCGCGCCGTATCTCGCGGAAGTCGTTGCGCTGACGCGCGACAGAGCCGCTCTCCTTGGACAGCATCTTGGGCTTGATCCGTACGACGCCTTATTGGATGAGTTCAGTCCTGGCGTTCTAACAGCGGCCATCGACCCCTTATTCAAGACCCTCGGGCGTCGGCTACCCGCCTTGATCCAAGAGAGTCTTCAGCTCCAAACAAACGCTGCACCGCTGCCAATCGAAGGCCGGTTCAGCTCAAGTCGCCAGCGAGCGCTGTGCGTCGAAGCCATGAAGGCGCTTGGGTTCCCATTTGAGCGCGGCCGGTTGGATGAGTCCGAGCATTCATTCACCGAAGGCGTGTCCGGTGACCTGCGGGTCACGACGCATTTTGAGTTGGCCGATCCGTTTCACGGCTTGCTGGCCGCGCTACATGAGACTGGCCATGCGCTATACCAACTGGGACTCCCTCCTGAATGGCGCGATCAGCCGGTGGGACGAAGTCGCGGCTTGGCGCTGGAGGAGAGCCAGTCTCTGCTGCTTGAAATGTGTGTGGTCCGCGGCCGCCCATTTCTGACTTTCCTCAAACCAATGATCGACCGACATCTCGGTGCCAGCGGCGCGGCGTGGGAAGTCGACAATCTGTACCGACACTTAACGCGCGTTCATGCGAGTCCGTTGCGAATCGATGCCGATGAGTTGACTTACTTGCCACATGTGCTGCTGCGTTGCGATTTAGAGCGGGATTTGATTTCTGGGAAGTTGGATGTGGCGCACCTGGCCGAGGCTTGGAACACGGCAGCAGAATCGCGCTTAGGCGTGCGGCCTAAAGACGACGGCGACGGATGCCTGCAGGACGACCATTGGGCCGTCGGCCAATTCGCATACTTCCCAGCCCACGCGCTCGGCGGACTGATCGCCATGCAATTATGGGAGGCGATCCGCAACGATGTAGACGATTTGGATGCCGCCATTGCCTGCGGCGATTTCACGGCACTCAATCAATGGTTGCGCATGAACGTCCATGGCGTCGGCGCTCGCTCTAACGTACAAGATCTGGTGAAGGACGCGACGGGGCAGCCGTTGTCGGCGCTACCGGCGCTGCGCTATCTCGAAGCAAAGTACCTCGAGCCACGCTGATGCCGATCGTGGATATACGAGCGCAAGACGATTCGCAGAAGGGTCCAGCCGTCGAGACCCGTCCATCGAAAACCTTCAAAAAGCTCCAAGCCGAATTGCGCGGTCTCGTGGGTAAGGCCATTTCAGAGTACGGCATGATTCAAGACGGCGACCGAGTGATGGTCTGTCTCTCGGGCGGCAAAGACTCGTACACGATGCTGGATCTTTTGCTGTCGCTGCAGCGCAGTGCGCCGGTTAAGTTCGACTTGATTGCGGTCAATCTCGATCAAAAGCAGCCCGGCTTCCCGGAGCATGTTTTGCCCGACTACCTCACCTCGCTTGGGGTGTCATGGCACGTCATCGAGCAAGACACCTATTCTGTCGTGAAGCGACTCATCCCTGAGGGGCGCACGATGTGCAGCCTTTGCTCACGAATGCGTCGTGGCGCCTTATACCGGTGGGCTGATGAAAACGGGATTACGAAAATCGCGCTCGGTCATCATCGCGATGACATTCTCGAAACGCTATTCCTCAATCTCTTTCACGGCGGCAAGCTTAAAGCGATGCCGCCCAAGTTGCTCTCCGACGACGGGCGTCACATCGTGATCCGGCCAATGGCTTATGTGCCTGAGCGCGACATCGCCCGATACGCACGAGCGCGCGAATTTCCGATCATTCCATGCACGCTGTGTGGTTCACAAACCAACTTACAGCGTGAGGTGATTGGGCGCATGCTGACATCTTGGGAGCGCGAATTTCCGGGCCGAATCGAATCGATCTTCGCAGCTTTACGTGATGTGCAGCCGTCCCAGTTGGCAGATCCCAATCTGTTTGATTTCCTCGGGCTTGATGCCCGGCGTGAGGCGGCTGAGCCGTTATGAGCCTTGCCACGTCGTTGTCCGATCACGAAGCGGCCGAGCAGCTTCGCGACCGGTTCCGCGGCCTGCTTCTCGGCTTGGCCTTAGGGGATGCATTAGGATCTACGCTGCAGCATCGACGACCGGGGACCTTTAATCGGGTGGCGGACCTCTTGGGAGGTGGGCCCTTCGATATACCTCGAGGAGCGTGGACTGATGACGCAGCGACGGCCTTGCACTGCGCAGAGTCCTTCATCGCTATGGGTCGATTTAGCGTGGAGGATATTGGGGCTCGATGGACTCGCTGGCGACAGTCAGGGGAGGGAGCGGCTACTGCGCAATGCTTGGGAATCTCAGCTGCACTTGCCTCTGCGCTATCCCGGCGGCCTGGAATGGCCGACATCAATGCGATGGATGGAGAGCCGTTCCCGCGAGTAGCCATTGCTGCGGCCTTTGGTCTGGGTGATGCTGAGTCTGCGCGCCACATGGTCGGTGACTTGACTCGGCTGACGCACCCATCCGCCTTAGTGCTACACGCGGCCGATGCCTATATGAGTTTAATTTTGAATGCTTTAGACGGCGTGTCGCATGATCGGTTGTTGGCGCCGCCGCTCACGTCCTCTGACACCATCGACGCTCAATCTGCCGTGGGTGAAAAAGCGGAAAGCCCGCTGCAACAGTGGCGTCAGCAGGTGGATCCCGTTCAAGCCGGAAGTGCGCGCGGGGACGCCGTGGGCACGTATTGGGTCGTCTGTGGATCGCTCACCGCGGGATCGTCATTCAAAGCGCACTTACTCGCCGCCATTAATACCGGTGGCCAGTCCGACATCCAAGGCGCCGCGACGGGCGCACTGGCTGGCGCCTTGTACGGAGCACGTTCACTTCCATCGCATTGGCTGGACGCGTTGTTTGAGCGGGAGCGCATCGAAGTCATTGCGGATCGTCTGCTCGTGTCTTCATTGACTCGGCTACTCGATGAGTCTTTGGAGGTTTCGCGATGATTGATCTCGGCCATGGCCTTTCGATAGGCCCGTCGTGCACGCTACTGCGCACGCCGAGCTTATGAAAAAACAAAAAATCCTGATGATCATGCACGAAAGTCTCGTGCCCCCCGACTCGATTGATGGGCTGGCGCAGCGAGTGGTTGACGAATGGCGAACGGAATACGACGTCGTGACGCACCTAAAAGCTGCGGGGCATGATGTGCGGTGTTTGGGAGTATATGACAGTCTGACCTCGTTGAAATCCACTATTCAGGAGTGGCGTCCAGACGTGGTTTTTAACTTGCTTGAGGAATTCGACGGGTTGGTCGAACAAGATCATCATGTCGTCTCATTTCTTGAGCTGATGAGGCAGCCCTACACCGGCTGCAATCCGCGCGGACTGATGCTCTCACGCGACAAGGTGCTGACGAAACAGCTCCTGTCTTATCACCGTATTCCAAGTCCAAAGTTCGCGATCTTTCCGCGTGGTAAGCGCATCCAAGTGCCGGCGAAGTTGCGCTATCCCCTTTTTGTAAAATCGGCGACTGATGATGCGTCACTCGGCATCGCGCAAGCATCAATCTGTCATGACGCATCGAGTTTGCGCCAGCGCATCGAATTTGTGCACGAGCAGAACTCAAGTGATGCATTGGTTGAGGAATACATAGAGGGTCGTGAGATCTATGTCGGCGTTCTAGGGAACGATCGGCTGACAACGCTTCCCATTTGGGAGCTGAAATTCGGCCTATTGAGTGATGGCCGCGCCCCGATCGCGACACGACGCGTGAAGTGGGATCGACGGTATCAGGCTCGTCACGGAATTTTCACGGAAGCGGCGCAAGATCTTCCGGATTCGGTGATTGCGGAACTACATCGGCTTGCGCGACGAATTTGTCGTGCTTTGCATCTGACGGGCTACGCACGAGTCGATTTTCGAGTGCGTCGTGACGGCCGAATTTTTGCCCTGGAGGCGAATGCCAATCCGATTTTGTCGCAGGAAGAGGTTTATGCACGCGCTGCCCAAACGGCGGGGCTCAGTTACGATGCGCTGCTGGCGCGGATCCTGTCTTTAGGGATGGGTTATCAGGCCACCTGGCGGGTGGGCGGAGATTGATCAATGAAGTTATTCGAATACATTCGTGATGTGCCGGACTTCCCGAAGCCCGGGGTCATGTTCAAGGATCTGACGCCCTTGATGGCCGATCCGGCGGCCCTGGATGACTCTATTGCGCGCCTGGTCGCGCCGTTTCGTGGCGAACCAATCGACCTGGTCGCTGGGATGGAGGCGCGCGGGTTTATCTTCGGCGCCTTAGCCGCCAAAGAGTTGGCTTGCGGTTTTGTGCCGCTCCGTAAGCCGGGCAAGTTACCCGGTGCGACGGCAGCGGTCAGTTACGACTTGGAATACGGTCACGCGACTCTCGAAGCGCACCGGGACGCGTTTAAAGGGAAACGGCGCATTCTGGTTGTCGACGACGTACTGGCTACTGGAGGGACCGCGTCCGCCGCGCTTGAGTTGATTGAAAAACTGGGCGGTGAAGTCGTGGGTTGTGCTTTCTTATTGGAATTGGTGTTTTTGGACGGACGCTCTCGATTGCCTGGCCGTCGAATTCAATCCGTATTGTCGATCTGATGGCTATCGCGCGTCTCACGGAGCTGTCGATTTACCCAGTTAAATCTGCCCGTGCTATTGCGCTGAAAACGAGCGCGGTCGGGCAGCGGGGGCTCATGGGTGATCGCGATTGGATGCTGGTCGACACGCGAGGTCGTTTCGCATCGCAGCGCACGTTGCCGCAGATGGCACAATTGATCGCTGTCTACACGCTTAAAGGTCTCGCCCTGACGTTCGACGGCCACGGTTCTATAGAGGTGGCCATCCCGCAATTCGGCGATTGGTGCGATGTCGACGTTTGGGGAGATCCCGTGCGAGCCCGGGATGCCGGTGATGTCGCAGCACGCTTCCTTTCGGCTGCACTTAAGGCTCAATTGCGCCTGGTTTGGATGCCGCCTGAAACGATCCGACCGGTCGATCCGACCTATGCAAGTCGTGAAGACCTGCCGATTTCTTTTGCCGATGGCTTCCCAATATTGATCGCGAATCAGGCCTCGCTCGACGATTTGAACCAACGACTGCCGTCTCCGATTCCGATGGCGCGCTTCCGACCGAATCTTGTGATCGAGGGCTGGCCGGCCTTTGCCGAGGACGATATCCGCCACATTCGTTGTGGTGAGGTGGAACTGTTATTGGTGAAGCCGTGCACACGCTGTAGCATCCCAGCGCGCGATCATTTGAGTGGCGAGTGGGCGCTTGATCCAACGCCGGTCTTGAAGTCTTTTCGTTACGATCGAACCTTGAAGGGCGTCACGTTCGGCGTGAACGCGTTAGTCTTAGGCCAATCAGCGTCACGATTGGCGCTGGGTGATTCGGTGCAGGTGCTCGATTAGCACCCGACTTCTTCCTGCTCTAGTGTTTCCACTTCAGCGTGAGCCATTGCGACCCATTCAGCTGCCCTTGGGTCAGCGGTGGCCTGTTCGACATAGGCCGCCGCCTCGGCGGACAGCCCGTTCATTCCATAGGTTTTAAAACGGAAAGCCACGGGTAAGAACATGGCATCGGCGGCACAGTAGCGACCGAATAGCCAGGGCGCCTCGTCATGCCCTAAGTTGGCGCGCTCAAGGATCTCGCTCACGCGCGAGATGTCTTTTGCAAGTGCTGGGGTCATCGCGATCCGTCGTTGGGGAGCCCTGATATTCATCGGATAGCTTGCGCGGAGTGCGGCAAAGCCGCCGTGCATTTCTGCAGCCACCGATCGTGCTTCGGCACGTTGCACACGAGATGCGGGCCAGCCCCTTGCTTCGGCAAGTTCGGACAAGTACTCCATGATCGCAATCGATTCAGGGATGACCAGATCGCCGTGGATGAGCACAGGTACGCGTCCGGTTGGTGAGTGCCTTAAGGCCTCCGAGCGGAAGTTCGGTGTGTCCAGTTCGATTCGATGGACATCAAGCGCCAACTCGAGATGCTGCGCCAAAATCCAAGGGCGCAACGACCACGAACTGTAATTGCGATTGCCGATGACCAGTAATGGACGGTCACTCATCGTCAGCGTCCTAACAAGCGCAGCGTGACATCACTGAAATCGGTAAAGAGTCCATCGATGCCCGCCACATCGAATAGCGATCGATGTGCCGATTCAACATCGGGCGCACCTTCCGGCAAATCATCGATGCGGAACGTATACGGATGGACTTCAAGACCGACCCCATGGGCATCGCGGACCAACGTCGAGTATTCAGGCTGCGCGCCGCTCTGTGCCCAGGTGACGATATGGGGGATCCACGGGCCGATGCCGCTGGCATAGCGGGCAATGTCGGCAAGCCCGGCAGGTGAGCGCATTGCATCGTAATCATTGTCTGACTCAAGCCAGTCATTTTCGCCGATCAGTTGCACCAGCTTCAGACGGCATCCGAGTTCATGTTTGATGCGTAAGAGTTCTTTGGCATCGAAGCACTGCAGCCATACGTCATCGTCGGGACCAACGTAGCCGAATTCTGCGAGAGTCTTGAGAATGATTGGGCTCGAGTCTTTACCCTCAGCGCGGTGCCAAGCGGGACTTTTAACTTCCGTGTAGATCCCCGCGTGGCGGCCCGTTGCCGCGTTCAAGCCGCGGATGAAACTTAATTCTTCCGCCAGTGAGCGGATACGAAGGTCTAGACGTTCATGAAATCGTTTCAGGTATACCGCGTCCCCGGTTGATGGGATCACCCGTTCGTGGACTTGCAACGTTTGCAGTTCCGCAAAATCGAGGTCAATGACATACCAGTGACCATCGGCCCTACGCCGGTCCGCAAAGCGCTCGGCGACGTTTGTGACTTCTTCGAGAACGAGGTCGTGGAATACCACGGGAATGTCGTCCCGTGTCAGTACGACGTCCTGTTCAAGATAGTCTGCGCCGGCGGCGTGGGCATACGCTTTGGCAACCAAGGTGTGTTCAGGAAGGTAGCCCGAGGCGCCGCGGTGTGCGATGACGATCGGGGACTTGCGGATAGAGATGGCGGTAGTCATGCGGGGGCAGGATAATCCCTCCATGACACGACCGCCACGGGCTATTTCGCTCGACTTAGACAATACCCTCTGGGATACCCCGCCTGTACTGGAGCAGGCCGAAGCCAGCTTGCAGCGCTGGTTGGAGGCGCATGCCCCGCGTATCGCCGAGCGGCATGATCGGGCCTCATTGGCTCAGTTGCGGGCTGCGGTGGTCGCGGAGTTGCCGCATCGATCCCACGATTTCACCTTTATTCGCACTGAATCTTTGCGGCGGGTGGCGATGGATCTGGGCTATCCAGAATCGCTGGCGTCCGATGCCTTCGAGGTCTTTATAGCCGCGCGCAATCGAATCGATCCGTTTGCCGAAGTTCCGGGCGCGCTAGCTTGGCTGGCGCGCCGGTTGCCGGTCTATGCCCTCACGAATGGAAATGCCTGTGTGCATCGGGTCGGTTTAGGGGAGCATTTCGTGGGGTCCTTCGAGCCTGCAGCCATCGGGTATGCAAAGCCAGATCCGCGGATCTTTTCGGCGCTTGTCGCGGCTGCGGGTGTTGCGCCAGCTGAGATTTGGCATGTCGGAGATGATCCGGAGGCGGACGTTGTGGGCGCCCAACGGGCGGGCCTTGTATCGGTCTGGATGAACCGAACCGAAGCCCAGTGGCCGCGCGAATTTGCTAAGCCCGATATCGAAATCAAGGACATGAACGATTTGGTCTCTCGCGTGGAGTCTGCGCTCTAGCGACTGAAACCGAGGTGATGAGCGGCGCGTAAGATCGCGATCACTGTTTTAGCATCGCAAAAGGAGCCGTCGAGTGCCGCGGCGATCGCTGTTTGCATGGGCATCCAGTGTACTTCGATGACTTCGTCGTACTCGGGTCGGGCGGTGACCGCATGCAAATCCGTCGCTAAAAATAGATGCACGATTTCCGTAAATATTCCGGGTGATGCCCACATCGGACCGAGTGGCTCAAGGTGGCCGGCAACCAACCCTGCTTCTTCAGCGAGTTCATTGATCGCTGTATCAATCGGTTCCCGGCCATCCAACTTGCCCGCCGGCACTTCCCAGAGCCAGCCGCCAGTCACGTGGCGATACTGGCGAACCATGCAGACGCGACCTCGGTCATCAACCGGTACAACGGCGGCACCTCCAGGGTGGCCTACGATTTCGAAACGTGCATTCGCGCCATTGGGGAGCGTCACCTGTTCCACGTCTAGTGTGATGATGCGTCCGGTGTACAGCCGAGTTGGCTTAGTCATGCGAATTAGCGTCCGCCCGCTTCTTCGACGTCAACTTGGCCGGTGATGCGTCGCTGCACCAGAGACCATGACAGGCCAACGGCGAGCAAGGAACCCAGCAACACCACCATTAACCATTCAATCACGCCGCCGTGCGACAGATCGATCCAGTCATAACTGGCCAGTAGCCAGACGAGAGCGCCAAAAAACGCGATGCCAAGGAGCACGCCGAATTGGCCAAGCGAGCGCCAAGTGGCATGAATCGAGAAGGTCCAGCCACCGATGAGAATCAGTCCGACGACGGCTTCCGTTGGCTCGATGTGCGGGAATGTTGAGGCGAGCCAGTGCAGATAACTGGTTCCGGTGGGGTTCCACGTCAGGCCGACCAGCAATAATGAGCTCGCCAATCGCAATAGAAATCCAGTGAAGGTTAGGCGTTCCATCGTCAGGAATCCGGGAGCAGGCGGCCAAATGCCGCAGGCGCAGTGTATCAGTGGAGAATAACTGGATAAGTATACAGTTCGACGGGATAATCACGACTATGGCGGTAGATCCTTTTGACGCACTGAACCTAGCGCAAAGAGCGGCTGCGACCCATGGCCGGGTCGTTGGTCGTGCCGTCGAGGCAGGGCCCCTCCTGGTGATTGCGGGCGCAGGCACTGGAAAGACTGCGACACTGGCCCACCGTGTCGCGCACTTGGTTTTGTCTGGCGTCGACCCCGGCCGGATTCTGTTGCTGACTTTTTCCCGCCGGGCGGCTCAGGAGATGACGCGACGGGTTGAGCGGATTGGATCAGGCTTGGGGGCTGGTCCGGTGCGGTTGCCTTGGGCGGGTACCTTCCACGCGATGGGTAATCGATTGCTGCGCTTACACGGGCGCTCGGTGGGATTGGATCCAGCCTTCAGTGTCATGGACCGGGCCGATAGCGCAGATTTGCTTGATGTCGTCCGCCATGAGTTGGGTTTTGCCGGTAAGGATAAACGCTTCCCACGTAAAGACACATGTCTCGCCATCTACTCGCATCGGGTCAATACGCAAGGCTCGCTGACAAACACGCTGCAGACGCAATGGCCGTGGTGCTTGCCCTATGAAGATGACTTGCTGCGCTTGTTCCGTGCCTATGTGGCACGCAAACAAGCCGACCAAGTGCTCGACTACGACGACCTATTGCTCTACTGGCATGGGCTCGTGACTGAGCCCGCACTCGCTCGTGACATGGCGGCTCGCTTTGACCATGTCTTGGTTGACGAATATCAGGATACAAACCGCCTGCAAGCCGAAATCTTGCATGCGCTGCGCCCCGACGGTCGAGGGTTGACGGTCGTCGGCGATGATGCCCAGTCGATCTACTCGTTTCGTGCGGCCACTGTGGAGAACATTCTCGACTTCCCGAACCGTTTCAGTCCTCCTGCCCGAGTGGTCGCCTTGGAGGAGAACTACCGATCCACGCAGCCCATTCTCGATGCCGCCAATGCTTTGTTACGCGAAGCCGAGCGTCGGCATGATAAGTCGCTGCGAGCACATCGGCTCGGTCAGGCTCGGCCGCGCCTGGTCACAGTGATGGATGATCGGGCGCAAGCGGACTATGTCATCGACTCAGTGCTCGCATCCCGGGAAGCCGGCATACCCCTCAAGCGACAAGCTGTTTTATTCCGTTCTAGTCATCACAGTGACCTGCTGGAGCTGGAACTGACTCGAAGGAATATCCCCTTCGTCAAATATGGGGGTCTTAAATTTCTCGAGGCCGCGCACGTCAAAGATCTACTCTCAGTGCTTCGCTGGGCCGATAACCCCCGCCATCAGATTGCAGCTTTTCGCGCCTTACAGTTATTGCCGGGCATGGGTCCTGGATACAGCGCGCGCTGTCTAGAGCCGATCGCGGCCGGCCGCACTTTGCATGAAGCACTCGCAACATTTTCAGCGCCTCCTGCCGCGCGGGCGTATTGGCAAATCTTCTGCCTACTCCTCGAGAGACTGGCGGACCCACGGACGCCTTGGCTCGGTCAGGTGGAAGCCGTGCGTGATTGGTATCGGCCGCATCTTGAGCGTTTGTATGACGCAGCTGCCGTGCGCGCCGGTGACTTAGAACAATTGACGCGTATTGCTGGAGGCTATACTTCACGCGAGAAATTTCTGACGGAATTGGCGCTCGATCCGCCACAAGCCAGCGGCGACGAGTCAGGTCCGCCCTTGCTGGATGAAGATTATCTGGTGCTATCAACGGTTCATTCTGCCAAAGGGCAGGAATGGAATGATGTTTTTGTTCTCAACGTAAACGACGGCAATTTCCCATCTGAATTCGCCGGTGCCTCGAGTGAGTTAATCGATGAGGAGCGTCGCTTACTGTATGTCGCGATGACTAGAGCCCGAGAGTCGCTGCATCTGGTTGCTCCACTGAAGTACTACGTGACTCAGCAGCCTAAATATGGCGATGCTCATGTGTATGGAGCTCGCAGCCGTTTCTTAACCGCGCCGGTATTGGAAACCTTGGAGTGCATTAATGCAGGCATCGCATCAGCGCCGCTGCTGGCCGAACCCACTGATGCGAGTGGGGCGGCCGTAGTCGTAGACGTTGCTGCTAAATTGCGCAGTTTCTGGGACTGAAGCTGGACTTGTTTTATTTTGCAGTTAACGGCTTTCGGAAGCGTAAAGTGAATCTATCCGACTCACCGATGGCTGTGTAGCGTTCTCGATCTTTGTCGCCGAGTCGATACGTGGGTGGCAGTGTCCACACACCTTGATCATAGTCCCGCGTATCTCGCGGATTGGCGTTCACTTCAGACGATCCCAAGAATTCGAAGCCCGCTTGTTCAGCCAGTTCGATCGCTAAGTGTTCGTTGACGTAGCCGAGTTTGGCAGTGACATCGACGGGGGCCATTGGATCCGCGCGATGATCGACGATACCTAAAATGCCGCCGGGCTTGAGTGCCGTATACATGGCCTTGAGCATGGCGGGCGTGGCATCCGCTTTCCATAGCCAGTTGTGTAAATTGCGGAAGGTTAGTACGAGATCGACGGACCCCGCCGGCACGGGTGTTAGCGCATTCGGTGCCTGCAGCGCCACGATCGTGGCTTTTCCGTAGATCTCCGGAGTGGCATCAAACTTTGCGCGTAGGGCGCGCACATTTTCTTGTGCATACGCGCTGCTTTGCGGGTCGTGCTCGGCGGCGATGTAGTGACCGTGATCGCGCAAGACCGGCGCGAGGATCTCTGCATACCAGCCACTGCCACCGGGCCAGACTTCCATCACCGTCATATCCGCGCGCAGTCCAAAAAACTGCAAGGTTTCGCGCGGATGTCGGGCCCCGTCCCGCGCGCGGTTATTTTCCGATCGCGATGGGCTACTGATGGCTCTATCCAGCGCCGTCAGTGTCTCTGCGTCGCTCACAGCAGGTGCCTGGCTGCGCTTAACGGGCGACGGTAAAGCCGTCGGCGTGGCGGTGGTGGATTGCGAGGGTGCAGGGGTATGAGTGCAGGCAGCGACCGCTAGGGCGGCGGTGGCGATGGCAAGACGAATCGGTAGGGTTCGCATGGTCAGACTCCGGAGGACTCTGTAGATTCTAGGCCGGCGACGCACTGTATTGGGCCCCATATCGTTCTGGGCCGCGTGTCCATAAGATTTTTGGGATTCTGATATAAAAAAACCCCGCCAAAGTGCGGGGTTTTTTTGCTGCGTGGCCCGAGGAGGTCAGTAGCTGTTGCCGCCACCGTAGCCGCCACCGCCACCGTAGCCGCCACCGCCGCCGCCACCACCGTAGCCGCCGCCGCCATAGCCACCACGACCGCCGCCGCCACCACCGGGGCGTGGACCACGAGGCCGTTCTTGCGCTTCGTTCACGCGCAGCGGGCGGCCGCCCATGTTGAAGCCGTTAGTTTGAGCGATCGCGGTTTGCGCGTCGGTGCTCGACATCTCTACGAACGCGAAGCCGCGGGGGCGGCCTGTTTCGCGATCCATGATGATCTTCACCGATTCTACTTTCCCGTGACCCTCGAACAGCGAGCGCACTTCATCTTCGGTCGCTGAGAACGGAAGATTACCCACGTAAATGGTCGTCATCGAGTCTTCTCACTCACTTGCAGGCGTGGGCTCGGGCGTGAGCCCAGCCGCATCGCGTCCCTCTTCACACGGACTTGCCAGCAAGCCGGCTTTGCCCGAACCGTAGGTCGTGCGCTGGTTTAACTCGTGCGGGGGAATCGTGCAAGGCCTGCCGCACTGAGCGTGATTTCGCCCAATCAGCTAGCCCGAACCCCCCTCCAGAATCAGACGTCGCGAATACAACCGCACCTGATCCTACGCCGGGAATTTCCGGCGCGCAATTTTTGATCAAAAAGTCAATGACTTTTTTCGTGCGCTGCACAAGACCCCCGTCGGGTTAAGTGGGCCTCGCCACTGCCGAGACTGCAATGAACACTTAAAATTCCATGCCGTGAGCTAAGGGCCAGTGGCCACCGGGCGTGCGGCATCGCGTGACCATTCGCTGAAGCTGCCGGCGTACAGCCTGCCGCCGCCGAGCCCGGCAATCTCGAGGGCTAATAGATTGTGACAAGCAGTCACCCCCGATCCGCACATGGCGACCACGGATTCGGCGGGTCGGCCTCGAAGAGCGCGACGAAATCGTTCTGCCAACTCATTGGCCGGCAGGAAATGCCCTGCGCCGTCCAGATTGCGGGCGAAGTGGAAGCTCTGGGCGCCCGGGATGTGTCCGGCGCGAGGATCTAAGGGCTCCACGCGGCCTTCAAACCGCTCTGCCGAGCGAGCATCCAGCAAAGTGCAGCGTTGCTCCGCCAGTAATTCCGCTAACTCGTCGCCCGTGACGTGCGCGACCGTGCTGGGCTGCGCCTGAAAATTCCTGGCCGCTACCGTTGGGGCGGGTACCGAAGTGGGCAGTCCCGCCGTTTTCCATGCGCCGAAACCGCCATCGAGCACGGCCACTCGGCGGTGTCCTAGCCAGCGCAAAAGCCACCAAAGGCGGGCCGCGTAGGCGCCGCCCGAATCATCGTACGCCACCACTTGGACGTCCGCATCGATGCCAAAACGGCAAAATGTGGCGGCCAGTTGAGATGGATCCGGTAGCGGATGACGTCCGCTCCATGGCGTTCGTGGCCCCGCGAGATCTTCGTCCAAGTGCGCATACAGCGCGCCGGGGATGTGTCCGCCGAGGTACAAACTGAGTCCGACCTCGGGTTGACCGAGTTCAAAGCGGCAATCAATGACCCGGGTCAGCGGCTGCGCAAGCCTGCCGCGCAGCGTTGCGACGTCGATCAGCGTTTGATAGTCCATTTGGGCCTCCACGAGCTCAACGACCCAGTGTAGCCTGAAGCGCTGCTTGAGGTCGGCATCACCCGCACTAATCAGGTACAGTGACGCCCCCCTTGGGCGGCAGCGCCCCTGCGGGATTGCGCCGGCACGTCCGGGTCTCCGTTTTGGCGCCTTTGCACAGTCTAGGTAGGGTTCACACAATTATGACCAACCACACGGTCCATACACAGTTTAGTGGTCGTCTTGTATTCGTCGGTTTCGGCAGCATCGGGCGTGGCGTATTGCCGCTTATCCTTCGCCATATCGGCGGCCTCACGTCGGATCGAATTACGATCGTGACTGCTGATGAAGCAGGTATCGGCTGCGCCGCTGATTTCGGCGTGAAATACGTCGTTCAGCCCATCAAGCCGGACAATTACCGCGCTGTATTGGAGCCGCTGCTGGGTCCGGGTGACTTCTTGCTGAACCTGTCGGTGGATGTGTCCTCGATCGAGTTGGTGAAGTTCGCGCGTGAGCGCGGCGCTCTATATCTCGACACCTGCATCGAGCCTTGGGCCGGCGGTTACGTGGATACCGCGGTCGATCCGGCCGCCCGTAGCAACTACGCCATGCGCCATGCCGCCCTGCAGTTGCGACACGACGGTGCAGACACCGCCTCGCATCCGACGGCGGTGCTCACCCATGGTGCGAACCCCGGGTTGGTCTCACACTTCCTGAAGCAGGCGCTGCTGAATATTGCCCGCGACACGGGGGTTGAGGCCGGTGAGCCGACCAGTCGTGAGGATTGGGCGAATTTGGCGCATAAGCTGGGCGTCAAAGTCGTGCATGTGGCCGAACGCGACACTCAAGTGCCGAGCATCCCGAAAAAGGTTGGCGAGTTCGTCAACACCTGGTCGGTCGACGGCTTCATCAGCGAAGGTAGCCAGCCCGCCGAACTGGGGTGGGGCACGCACGAGAAGAGCCTGCCGCCCGATGGACGTACCCATAACTTCGGGACCGGCGCGGCCATTTATTTGATGCAGCCGGGCGCTGCGACCAAGGTGCGCACGTGGGCGCCGAAGGCCGGACACATTCATGGCTTTCTGATTACGCACAGCGAAGCCATCTCCATCTCCGATTACTACACCGTGCGGGATGGAGAGCAGGTCGTTTATCGTCCAACCTGCCACTATTCCTATCACCCGTCCGATTCTGCGGTCATGTCGATCCATGAGTTTGCCGGGCGCAACTGGCGCGACCAGCCGGAAAAGCGGATTCTCCTCAACGAGATCTTGCCAGGCGGCATGGATGAGTTAGGTGTGCTGGTCGCCGGCCATGCCAAAAATGCCTACTGGTATGGATCACAGTTGTCGATCGATGAGGCCCGCGAACTCGCGCCGTATAACAACGCAACTAGCCTGCAAGTTACCGTTGCCGTCTTGTCCGGTATGGTCTGGGCAATCGAGAATCCGCAGCGTGGCCTCGTCGAGCCAGACGAGATGGACTACAAGCGGAACCTTGAGATTTGCTTGCCTTACCTCGGAAAAGTGGTCGGCGAATACACTGACTGGAATCCATTGGTGGATCGCGCGCGGCTCTTCCCGGAGGAGTTGGACACCTCGGATCCGTGGCAGTTCAAGAACGTTCGCGTTTGATCTGAACCGAGTCCAGACGGCCGCCATGGTCATTGCCATGGCGGCCGTTTTGCTTTTCAGGTCCCAGGTTCGGTATAGCGCACATCAACGATGGTGTAGCGCGGCCGACCTGCAATGGGAACCTCGATTTCGTCGTCGAGCTGCTTCCCAAGCAAGGCGCGGGCCAATGGGGCATCCATGCTGATGAAGCAAGGATCCATATCGAATTCATCGGGACCGACGATCCGATAGGTGTGAAAGGCCCCTGCGGAATCCTCCAGATCGATCCATGCGCCGAAATAAACCCGGCTACGATTCGACGGCGGGGCGTCGACAATGACGAGTCCATCTAACCGTTTGCGTAGGAAACGAACTCGACGATCAATCTCGCGCAAACGCTTCTTCCCATAGGTGTACTCGGCGTTCTCTGAGCGATCGCCCTGGGCGGCGGCCTCAGATACCGCTTGCGTCACCTGCGGGCGCTCAACTCGCCAAAGCATGTCTAGCTCCATCCGCATCCGCTCTGCGCCCGCCGGCGTGCTGTATTGAGAACCCTGAGGCTGGGGTGGTCGCCAACGACCCATGATGGTCTCCATCTGACTTTGCGATCTAGATCACAGATTCTACGCCGTGGCGGCCTTAACCTAATCCCATGAGCCTGAAGTTATACGCCCGCTTCATCGCTGATCTCGAAAATCGAGGCCAATGCGAATACGGCGGGATTATTGAACTGAATGGCAAGGATCGGGAGACCACTAGCCCGAACTCACTGGGTCGATTAATCGCGCGGGAACTTTCTTTGGACGCGGAATCGGTACAGGTCACGCACTGGTCAAGGTTGCACTGAATCCCCTGGCGGACTGTCCTCACGTAATCGGAGTCCGCTTTCTGAACCTCGGATCTAAGATCCGGGGTTTTTTTTTGACCGAATGCACTTGCTACGACTTCCTATGCAGTGTCCGCTGCGCTGCATTGGTGCGTTCTTACGCAAGCTCGTTCTTCGTCGTCCGGGCCTTGCCCAAAATGTTCATGGTTAAAGGCGATTGCGCAGGGTGATCCATCCAGTAGGCTGCAAATTGACCACGACGGTTCCCAACGCGAAAGGAACCCGGCCCAAAGCTTTCGATTCGTGGCTCTTGTGTTGCCGTACCGGTGGACGCATATACTCGGTGTGACTGTAATTCATGGCAGGAAGGAGTCCTCATGTTTACCGCGTCCCGAATGATTGTTCGTCTGTGCATGTTGCTGTTGTTAGCGCCACTAGCCGGTTGCGGTTATAACCAGATCCAATCTTTAGACGAGCAGACCAAAGCCAATTGGTCTGAAGTGCTCAATCAGTATCAGCGTCGCGCAGATCTGATCCCGAATTTGGTGAACACGGTAAAAGGCTATGCGCAGCAGGAGCAAGCTGTGCTGATTGGCGTGACCGAGGCTCGGGCTAAGGCGACCTCAATCACGGTAAAGCCGGACGATGAGGCGTCACTGCGCAGCTTTCAGCGCGCTCAAGGTGAGGTATCCAGCGCTTTGTCGCGACTTCTAGTCGTGTCGGAGAATTACCCACAATTGAAGTCGGACCAGAATTTCCGCGACCTGCAGGTGCAGCTCGAAGGCACGGAAAATCGTATTACTGTGGCGCGTAATCGCTATATTCAGTCTGTTCAGGAATACAACACTACGATTCGTCAGTTCCCGACGAATTTGACGGCGATGATGTTCCACGCATCAATCAAGCCAAATTTTACGGTCGAGAATGAAGCCGTCCTCGAGAAGCCTCCAGTCGTAGATTTCGGCTCCGCACCGGCCAAATAACATGTGCGGTCTTTTCGCCCGAATCCTCGTCGCCGTATTTCTCGGCATGATGATGATTGGCAGCGGGGTGGCCGGTGGTGCCGAAGACCGTCTTGCGCCACGCGCGCTGCCAGTCATTGCTCGAGTCGTTGATGAGGCCGGACTACTGACGCCGCCCCAGGCTGCAGCGCTGAACGACAAGTTAGCGGCGTTGGAGATGCGAAAAGGCAGTCAGGTTGCGGTGGTCATTGTGCGGACCACCGAGCCGGAGGCGATCGAACAATTTGGTATTCGGCTCGCAGATTCTTGGAAACTCGGGCGCAAAGGCATTGATGACGGCGCGTTGCTGATTATTGCCACCGAGGATCACCGCTTTCGCTGGGAAGTTGGGCGCGGTTTAGAGGGGGCGATTACCGATTTGGGTTCCGCGCGAATCTCGGATGAATATCTCCGCCGTGCTTTTCGCGAAAAAGATTACTACGGCGGCATTGATCGCGCGCTGGATAAATTAATTGGATTGATTGATGGCGAGCCGCTGCCACCGCCGCCGGAGTCATCCAGCAGCGACTCGATGGATGCCATCCATGGATTACTCGGCGTACTGGCTTTCGCTGTCTTTGCCGGTATTTTTGTTCGCACTTTTTTAGGGCGATTAGGCGGTGCCGTGACCGGCGCCGTGCTTGCTGGCGTCATCGCTCAGGTGACGATCGGCCTCTGGAGCCTGTCGACTGCCGCGGCAGTTCTCTCATTTGTGCTCACGTTGTTGGCCGGTATTGGTGGGTTATGGGGGTTCGTGGGCGGGAGCATTGGGCGCGGAGCGTATCGCGGTGGGATGGGTGGCGGTGGCTTCGGTGGTGGAGGGTTTGGTGGTGGCGGCGGTGGATTCAGTGGCGGCGGTTCGTCGGGGAGTTGGTGACATGGCGTTCATGCGCAGACTCTTGCGACATCTGCTGCAGAGCCCGATGGCTGTTCGAAGGCGTTTTAACGCCGCAGTCTTGCAATCCATTGAGGCAGCGGTCGCGGAAGCGGAGCGTGGACATCGATGTGAGATTCGTTTCATTGTAGAGACCGATTTATCAATCGCAGCACTTTGGAGTCGGCGCACTCCGCGTGAACGGGCGATCGAATTATTTGCAATGAATCGAGTCTGGGATACCGCCGACAATAATGGTGTGCTCGTGTATGTCCTCTGGGCAGACCGCGCTGTTGAGATCATTGCGGATCGTGGCTTCAATGACGTTGTCACCGCAGCCGAATGGGGCGACGTCAGTCAGGGGATGGAAACGGCTTTTGCAGCAGGCGCGTGGCATGCTGGAGCCGTGTCGGGAGTCCAAGCAATCGGTAGACTGCTGGATCGCCATTTCCCGGCGCGTACGGCGGAATCGAATGAATTGTCTGATCGTCCGTTATTGCTCTAGGCTTATCACGCTCATCGCTGCGGTTATTGTTGCCGCGTGTTCTTCGGTGCAACCGTCCATTCCGGTGGCCACTGTTCCCGAAGTGCCCTTTGCGCCTGCGCCGCCGGTTTTGGTGCGTACGCAAGCCTCCGACCGTTTTGTCTTATCCGCGGGTGATAGCGTTGTTGGGCGGGTAGTCGTTGTGGCGGCCAGTGCCGAGGATACGCTGCCTGATATCGCGCGACGTTTTAACGTCGGCTACGAGGAGATCGTTCGGGCCAATCCCTCGGTCGACCCCTGGTTGCCTGGCCGGGGTAGGGAAATCGTAGTCCCGACCGCTTTCGTGCTGCCGAATGCCCCCCGAGAAGGTGTGGTGGTGAATATTGCCGCGATGCGGCTCTATTACTACCCGATTGTGCCCAAGGGCGCGCCCAAGGTTGTCATTACCCATCCGATCGGTATCGGCAAGGTCGGTTGGAAGACGCCTGAAGGTGTGACTCGCATCGTTGCCCGGCAAAAAGATCCTGTCTGGATCCCTCCAGATTCGGTGCGCCGTGAGCATGCGGAGAACGGCGACCCATTGCCGGCAACGGTCGCCGCCGGTCCCGATAATCCGCTCGGCGCTCATTTGTTTCGACTCGGCTGGCCCACCTATCTGATTCACGGCACGAATAAGCCCTACGGAGTTGGGATGCGGTCAAGCCATGGGTGCCTGCGTCTATATCCTGAGGACATCAAGGTACTGTTCGATCTGATACCGATCGGCACCAAAGTGCAGGTCGTGAATCAGCCCACTGTGTTGGGATGGCGCGGCGGTGTCGCCTATGTGCAATCTTTTGGACATCTGGAAGATGACCAAAAAGCCGCGTCAAGACCGGTGCCGTCGGCGGCGGCCATGCAAGATACATTCAAGGCGCGATTTGACGCGCGGGGTGTGGCGCTGAGTTGGTCTCAAATCGCGCACGAATCGGTCGCGGCCTCGGGTTTGCCGTTGCCCGTCAGTGCGGGTCGCGACGCAAGCTTATGGGCTTCGATCGCTGCAGCGCCAAGAGTCGCCAATGCCTTGCCGAATGGCGCAACTTGGGACGGGCGCGGCGGTTCGTTAGACGACGAGCGGCAATACGCCGAAATGCTTCACGAGCAGGAACCGGGTACGAATAGCCACTGACTGTCACAGAAGCGTCACCTGACTGCAATATCGTGACGATTCTCCAAGACATCGGTGGGGCGCTAGCGTGCGTATTTTGATGGTTTCGGACGTGTCGTTTCCGCGCGTCAATGGTGTCTCTACGTCGATCGCAACGTTTCGCCAAACTCTAAGTGAGCTCGGCCATCCATCCACGTTGATCGCCCCCGAATACCGAGGCACCGCTCCGGACCCTGCCGACATCCTCCGGATACCCGCCCGGGCCGTCCCCTTAGACCCCGAAGACCGATTGATGAGCAGTCGCGCGTTGCGTCGGCTCGAGGCCACCTTGCGGGAGGGGAGTTATGACGTCGTGCATATCCACACCCCCTTTGTCGCCCATTATGCGGGGGTGGCCTTAGCGCGACGTTTAGGCTTGCCAGTCATAGAGACCTATCACACGTTCTTCGAAGAGTATTTTCACCATTACGCGCCGTTCTTGCCGGGCTGGTTGACGCGGCGGATCGCTCGCTCGATGACGGTCTCGCAATGCCGTGCGGTGGACTCGCTGGTCGTGCCTTCTCCCCAGATGCTGAGCAAATTGCGCGAGTACGGCGTAGAGACGCCGGCTGAGGTGCTGCCAACGGGCATTGACGCGGCCCGTTTCCGGGGTGGTGATGGGGCACGATTCCGTGCGGCACATGGCATCCCGGCAGATCGGCCGATGCTGGTCCACATCTCTCGAGTCGCCCACGAAAAGAACATCGACTTTATTCTGCGCATGTTGAGTCATGTGGTGCGTACGGTACCCGATGTTTTGCTGGTGATCGCAGGTGAGGGGCCGGCACTGGGTCACTTAAAGGCGATGGTCGGGCGGCTCGGTCTGCGGGCAAACGTACAGTTCGTGGGTTATCTAGATCGCAGTACGACACTGCTGGATTGCTATCGGGCCGGACATGCCTTCGTCTTCGCTTCCCGCACAGAAACGCAAGGCCTGGTCCTCCTGGAGGCGCTGGCCTTAGGAACGCCCGTGATTTCGACGGCGGTGATGGGTACCGCCGATGTCTTAAAGGATGCGCAAGGTGCACTGGTAGTTGAAGAGAACGAGGCGGCATTCGCCGAAGCCGTCATTCGCGTATTGCATACGCCTCAGTTGCGATCTGAACTGGCGGCAAAAGCGCCGGCCGATGCGCAGTCTTGGTCTGCACTCGCGATGGCCGAACGATTAGTAAAGTTGTACGCAAGCTTGAAAGCCTAGAGAGCGATATAGTATGAGCGAGAGCGCAAACTGCGCTCGAGAGGGCTTTTATGGGTACAACGGCATGGATTCAGCTCATGCTCGAGGAGATCGAGCGTAAACGTCGTGATGCGGCTGAAGCGCGTGTGGAATCTGCGCGACGGGATCAAGAGGCTTCGCAGCTCAAAGCAATCCATCGGTCCCAGTCTCGCTGATCCCCAGATCGCTCTGTGCTACGCTCCTTGAGGAATGATTGGAGGGGGCCGGTTGCTCACATCGTCGTTACAGGGCATACAGGTCGCCAGTGAAACTGGTGCAACTGATCCGATAGTCCGTGTCGGTACCGGCGTGGTTGCCTTTATAGGGCGCACTCTACGCGGCCCTCTCAATCGCCCAGTCTGCGTTAAAAGTTTTGCCGAATATCAGGCGGTATTCGGTGGCCTGTGGCAGCCCAGCGCCTTGTCGTATGCCATAGAACAATATTTCGAAAATGGCGGCCGCGCGGCACGAGTGGTGCGAGTTGCCAATGCCGCTAAACCGGCGACAATCCAATTGCCGACGATCGATGGCGGGGCCTTAGTGCTCGAAGCGCGCAGTCCCGGGACGCGCGAATTTCTGCGGGCTTCGGTCGATTACGACAATATTCCCAACAACGGCGCAGAGACGCCGAGTTTTAATCTCGTCGTTCATCGTTTGCGCTCGCCCGGTTCTGAGCACGTTGAGGATCAGGAGATATTCTCGGCGGCGTCCGTGCATCCGGAGTCCCCTCGGAACATCGGTGTGCTTTTGGCGGAGTCATCATTAGTCCGGTTGCGTGGACCGGTGCCTCGATTGCGGCCCCTGCAGACTGAGCGCGGAGATCTCCGCTCATTCGCAGCCTACGTCGCATCGAATCCGGATGGCGATGACGGCCGTCCATTATCTGACTATGACCTGATTGGTTCTGCGACGGAATCGACGGGCTTGTTTGCTTTTGGCGAACAAGATTCATTCCACTTCCTGTATTTGCCGGCGCTTTCCCGTGACCATGCGGTTGGGGCAAGCGCATTGCTCGTGGCGGCGCGGTTGTGTCGAGCGCGCCATGCGATGTTGATGGTTGATCCACCAGTCGAATGGACTACGCCGATGGCAGCGTTGACTGGCGTCCGTGAAACACCGTACTCGAGTGATCAAGCGGTGATGTACTTTCCTTGGGTGCAGGTCTACGACCGACTTCGGGGCCGTATTGAGCAATTTCCACCAGGCCCCGCCGCGCTTGGCGTGTTGTCGCGGCTGGCGGCTTCAAGCGAGCCCTGGTCGCCGACTACCGAAGGTGATGCGCCTCTAAGGCCAGGCTTTAGGCCAGCCTGTACGGTGACGGAAGAGCAGCGCATTCGCTTGGCTGTTGCAGGCGTTAATGTATTGCAATCTGTGCGGCAAGCGCGACCTACCTCGGCCCGTACGCTGGCGGCTGCCCGCGCCACCATTCCAGAATGGCGTTACCTTGCCCGCCGTCGACTCGCGCTGCAGATGGTGGACAGCATTGTCCGTGGTACCCGCTGGGTATTATTTGAGGCCTCCGTGCCGGTGGTCTGGCGGCGGCTAGCCCGTCAGATAGGTCAATTCCTCGCTCAGTACGAGATCGATGGCGCCTTCCCGGACGCCGCACCGGGCTCGGCCTGGTTCGTTGTCTGCGATGAGCGCGTCAATCCGCCGCGGCAGACTCCGAGCACGAGCGTATTGTTTGGCTATAACGTGGGCCGCGATGGCGTTTGGATCTGCTGGCTTCTAACGCACGAGGCTGCCGGTACAACCGTGCAACAGACCAGCCTCAATCAGCTGCAGTCTGCCGGTGGAAAGCCGCCGCTCGATCCGGACTTCGATGTGGCGACACTGTTGCATGAACACTTCAAGGCCTAATGTTGCGGTATTCCCCAACCACCGCCGCCAGGCGTTTCGACTTCTACGGCATCCCCCACCGACACGAAGGCTGAATCCGCAGCGGCCAACACCTCAACGTGTCCATTGGCTCGCAGGATGCGAGTGATTCCTCGTGCTGCGTCGCCACCGCCGTTTAGGCCGCGTGGCGCAAAACGACGGTGGTTAGATAAAATGGCAACTTGGAGGGGGCGCAAGAAGCGAATCCGACGAACGAGGCCATTGCCGCCGCCGTATATGCCTAAGCCGCCTGAGTCGAGCCGATAGCGGAATGCATCCAAACGCACCGGAAGCCTCGCCTCCAAAATCTCGGGATCGGTGAGCCGCGAATTGGTCATGTGAGTTTGCACACCGCTGGCTCCACTGAATCCAGGGCCTGCACCGGCGCCGCCAGCAATGGTCTCGTAATACTGATATTCCTCGTCCCCGAAGGTGAGATTGTTCATGGTGCCTTGGGAGTCCGCGAGTACGCCGAGCGCACCGAATAACAAGTCGACGATCACCTGAGAAGTCTCAACGTTACCGGCCACCACAGCGGCTGGAAATTGAGGGTCGAGTAAAGAACCCACCGGAACAATCAGTTCGAGCGGTGCCATGCACCCTTCATTAAGCGGTATGTCGTCCTCGACGAGTGTTCTGAGTACATATAGGACGGCGGCGGTACACACCGCGCGCGGCGCGTTGAAATTGGTTGCCGATTGACCAGACGTACCTGAGAAATCGATTCTGACGGTGCCGGTGTCTGCATTGACGTCGACTTCGACAGCGATCTGCTCGCCGCCGTCCATTTCGACGACTTGATGAATAGGGCCTCGACCCGCGATTGGCAGCGCCCTTAGGGCAGCACGGACTCGATCTTCTGCGTGGCGTTGGACATGGTCGAGGTAGGCTTCCACCACCGGCGCACCATGCTGATCGACCAATCGTGCCAGTTCCGCGCTGCCGCGCACATTGGCGGCTAGTTGGGCCGACAGGTCTGCAAGGTTTTGTGGGATGTTACGAGCTGGGTAAGGGCCGCTGCTCAGCATTCCTTCGATCAAGGATCGGTCAAGAACGCCGTGACGGACAATGCGTTCGCCGTCAAATAACGCTCCCTCCTGATCGATGGATCGACTGAAAGGCGGCATAGAGCCAGGTGTGACGCCGCCAATGTCGGCGTGATGCGCGCGGGATGCTACCCAGAATTTTGGTTCGGATGTATTCGGCATATACACCGGACTGACGACCGTGAGATCGGGTAGATGAGTGCCACCCGCGTAAGGCGAATTGACGAGATAAGCGTCGCCGGGCGTTACGCGTCCAGCGTGGCGCGTCATGACCGCTCGTACGCTCGCGCCCATCGATCCCAAATGTACCGGCATGTGCGGGGCGTTAGCCACGAGGCGGCCCTTCGCGTCGAAAATGGCGCACGAGTAATCGAGTCGCTCGCGGATATTCACCGAGCTAGCGGATTGCTGCAGTACAGATCCCATTTGTTCCGCGACGTGCATATAGAGTCCATTGAAGACCTCCAGTAGCACCGGATCAGCCTGTTGGAGGTTTGCCGTGCGAGCGGGCGGCTTCGTGGTTGAACGCTGCAGAATGAGGATTCCATCGGGTTGATGATGCCCTTGCCAGCCAGGCTCGATGACGGTTGTTGCCGTGTGCTCAACGATCAGTGCTGGCCCCTCCACAATCGCGTCGGGCGATAGCTGATCGCGGCGACGGGCCGGCACTTCTTGCCATTCACCGTCAAACCAAGCGCGCACCGATTGCGGAATCTCCGCCGCAAAAGCGGGTTGCGTTGCAATGCCGAGCGGGGGGGATGGTCCTATGGCTTCTGCTGTGACCGCGGCGATGATCCATTCGCAGCCTGCCTCTGGGTCGTAGCCAAAACGTCGACGGTATTGCGCGATGAATTGCCCGCGCATCGTCGTTAAATCAGCCAGTGCTACGCTCAACGCCACCTCGGAACGGGCTGTGCGGATCTCTGCGATATATTCGACATGGCAGAGCTCGTCCTCCGACACACTAATTCGAGCCGCTGTTGCCAGCGTCTCGGCTAGAGCGCGTGCGGCTTGCAGGCCGTTCTCATTCAGCGCAACGCTCAAAGTGCCCCGTCGTAACGCGCGTGCTTCCGCGAGGCCAATCCCGAGCGCGGAGAGAACGCCGCCCAAGGGATGAATGAGAACGGACTGAATGCCAAGCGCGTCAGCCACTCGACAAGCGACTTGGCCGGCAGCGCCGCCGAAACTCGCGAGTGCAAAGTCGGCTGGATCAAGGCCAATGCGCAAGCTGACTTGTTTGATCGCGTTGGCCATCGTGTCGACCGCGACCGTTAGGAATCCCTCGGCGATATTTTCAGCCGATATGGGCGATCCGTCAGCGCTCAATTGCTGAGCGAGATCGCTAAACCCCGACAATGCCGCCGAGTGATTGAGTGATTGGTTGCCTTCCGGGCCAAAAACCGCCGGCAAAAAATCTGCCGCAAGCCTACCGAGAGCGACATGGCAATCCGTGACGGCCAGTGGACCCCCACGGCCGTAACTGGCCGGGCCGGGCGCGGCGCCCGCGGAGTCTGGGCCAACGGAAAAACGGCCATCTCGGTAACGCAATACGGAGCCTCCGCCGGCGGCCACAGTGTGCACATCAAGGGAGGGAACGACGAGCCTGACGCCCGCAATCTTCAACTCATTACGGCGAGGATATGCGCCATCGTAAAGCGACACATCCGTTGAGGTGCCGCCCATGTCAAAGCCAATCAAGCGATTGAAGCCCGCTTCGAGGCCGGTTTTGACCATGCCAACGAGGCCTCCGGCGGGACCGGACAGCACGCCATTGGTGCCGCGGAAAGATCGCGCTGGAGCGAGACCGCCGTGACTTTGCATGAGCTCGAGTTGAATGTTTCGACCTAAAGTCTCGAGATCCGCGACTAAGTTGGCTATGTAGCGGCCAATGAGCGGCGCAAGATAGCCGTCAGCAGCGGTGGTTTGGCCGCGGCTGACATACCCCTGAGTCGGACTAATGTCGTGAGAAACGGCCACGGCCGAGTAACCCAGTTCGCGCGCTATTTCGGCGGCGCATCGCTCATGCTCGGTGTACCGCCATCCGTGCATAAATATGATGGCAACACTGGTATAGCCATCTGCCCGAGCGGCAGCGAGCGCTTCCCGAAGCGCCGATTCATCGAGCGGCTCGAGGACATCCCCGCCGACGCTAATACGACCCCCACATTCAATGACCCGGTCATACAGCGGTTTCGGCAAATCTATCCGGCGCCGAAATAATTCTGGTCGCTCCTGCGTGCCAATCGCCAGAGCGTCACCAAGCCCGCGGTTGGTCACAAGCAGGGTGCGCGCGCCCCGGCGCTCAAGTAGCGCGTTGGTCGCAACGGTGGTGCCTACCCGAACTCGCTCAATGGTTGCACGCTCGGCATTCGCTCGCCGCAAGACCGCTTCAATGCCGGGCTTCGTAGCATCTTCATACCGGCCCGGCACAAAGGACAGTAGTTTGTGTGCGTGTAGCGTGCCGTCGGGTGCCCGCCCGACGACGTCGGTGAATGTGCCGCCACGATCCACCCAAAACTGCCACCCTTGCCCGCTATCCATTGAGTCTGCTGCGCCGTCTAATGCATTCTGAAGAAAGTACAGATTAACATCTGCCTACGCCTAGGCGTTGTGCCAGCCCGTTGGTGCACAATTAGAGGATGAACACAGCCAAAGAGCACGACGGGGACCCTCATTTGATGGCTATCCGATCCGTTGTAGCCGCGCTGCGTCCCGGAGAGGTCTCGACCTATGGGCATGTTGCCGCTCGGGCGGGGCTCCCCGGGCGTGCGCGCCTTGTCGGGCTAGCGCTTCGCACGGCACCCGACGGGCTTAATCTGCCATGGCACCGTGTAGTGGGCGCCGGCGGCAGAATCGTCTTTCCTGCCGGGAGTGATGCGGCATCCCGCCAGGCAACGTTATTGGCTATGGAGGGGGTGCAGGTGACTGGGCAACGGGTGCAAATGCCGATCGCGGACAATCTGGATGCGCTGCTTTGGGGTGCGCCGAGCGCTGATAAGATGTCGCTGAGTGCCAAGAGCAGGAACCGATGACCCGGTATGTAGTTTTTTCCCACGGTAAGGAATCAGGCCCGTGGGGGACAAAGATTGTCGCGTTGGCGGAAGTGGCTCGCGAGTTAGGCTGGCAGGTCGAGTCTATTGATTATCAAGGACTGGACGATCCGGCTGAGCGGGTGAGCAAATTAGTCGCCGCTGGTCCCTTCATAGGGAGAGCGCCTGTGCTTGTGGGTTCAAGTATGGGTGGGCATGTAGCGACCGCTGCATCGAAAGTTTTGGCGTGCGGCGGTCTATTTTTGATGGCGCCCGCCTTCTACATGCCGGGCTATGAACACCTGACGCCCACGCCGCACGCTTGCCCGATGCATATCGCACATGGTTGGGGCGATGAGATCGTGCCGATTGAGAACAGTATCCGCTGGGCGCGGGCCTGTCGGGCAACGCTGCATATTTTGGATACAGACCATCGGATGCAGGACCAATTGAGTGCATTGTGTGATTTGTTCCGACTGTTCTTGTTGGATATTGGGTCACCGGAGGCTTGATTCGCGCATGCTTGGCTGGACCGTCTATATTGTTGAAGGAGAGCGCGGGGCGCTCTACACCGGGATTACGACGTCGGTGGCTCGTCGTTGGGCGGAACATTCGGGACTTCGTGGTCGTGGTGCTCGCTTTTTTCGTACGCAGTCACCTAGAGATCTGGTCTATGTTGAAGTTGCTGCTGATCGAGGCGGCGCATTGCGCCGTGAAGCTGAGATCAAGCGCTTCGCTCGAACGCGTAAGCTTGCCTTAATAGCTGCCCAACGAGCCCTGGCTCCATGAATCTCCTGCTCGGTCTGGATCGTCTGACGCTGTCCGCCCTATCTGGGATCCTCTCTCTGTGGGTTAGGCCACGGGCCTTGCCGATTGATACGGCAGAACAATTGCGTGGTCGTGGTCGCCAAGTTCTGTATGTGCTTGAGCACGCAGCGTTGACTGATTTACTTGCGCTGATGCGCGTCTGTCGCGCATTGGGTTTGCCGTCACCGGTACGCCGCTTTAAGGTTGGTGATGCCAGTGAATTGCGATCCTCTGTCGCACTTGAGCGGCGCCAGGGCTGGCTGCGATCCCGGCGAGACCGGCGCCTTCCCGGCCGTCTGACGCGAGTGATTGATGCAACGCTTGCGACGCAAGGCGACCACGTGGATCTCATCCCAGTTTCAGTCTACTGGGGGCGCGCACCGGGTAAAGAGTCGACTCGTCTTGGTCTACTTTTCGGCGAAGGTTGGACGATCGCGGGCCCGCTTAGACGTTTCTTTGCCACGCTGGTGAACGGGCGGCAAACACTCGTTCGCTTCGGTGAGCCGATAGCGCCAGCGGGATTTTCGCACGAAGGAGATCCCATCCGGCTTGTCCGTCGCTTGGTTCGTCAGATGCGACAGGAGTTTCGTAATTCACGGGCCGCCGTGCTTGGCCCTGATTTGGCTTTGCGTCGTAGCATTGTCGCGGCCGTTCTCGCGCGGCGTTCGGTACGGTCCGCAGTGGCTTTGGAAATTCGCGACGGCAAGAAGTCTCGACGAGAAGCACTATTGACTGCGCGTCGCTACGCTTTGGAGATTGCGGCGGATTACTCGCCACGCGCAGTTGCGCTGATGTGGAATCCCTTCACTTGGTTATGGAATCGCTTGTACGACGGCGTTGAAGTTTTGCATGGCGAGCGACTCGAATTGGCGGCCGGCGGGGCGCAATTGGTTTACGTGCCGTCCCATCGCAGCCACATGGATTATCTGCTGCTGTCGTATGTGATTTATGGCCGAGGTTTCGCGGTTCCGCACATCGCAGCGGGTATCAACCTCAATTTGCCATTGATTGGTCGAGTATTGCGCAAGTGCGGCGCGTTTTATTTGCGGCGCAGCTTTAAAGGTCATCCGCTGTATCCGGTCGTATTCATGAGTTATCTCAGCGTGATGATGCGACGCGGTCACCCCATTGAGTATTTCATCGAAGGCGGACGCAGTCGCACAGGGCGCTTGCTGAAGCCGAAGACGGGAATGCTGTCGATGACGATGCGCTCGTACTTACAGGACTCATCTAGACCCGTTGTTTTTGTACCAGTCTATTTCGGCTACGAAAAATTAGTGGAAGCCGATACCTATGTCGGTGAATTGTCCGGTCGTCCCAAACAGACTGAGAGCGTCCGTGGTTTGGTTGGCGCGCTGCGGATTTTGCGTCGGCGCTATGGCCGTGTGTACGTCAGTTTTGGCGAACCTCTGGACCTATCGACCCATTTAGATCAAGTTGCGCCGGAGTGGCGCGCGGCCTCCGGCGATGGAAAGCCTGACTGGTTGAATCACGCCGTTGACACGTTGGCTGAGTCTATTCAAAGACGCGTGAATTCCGCCGTTGCGATTTCCCCGGCTGGCCTGGTCAGCATGGTGTTGCTGGCCACGCCGCGACAAGCCATGGTTGAGTCAGATCTGATTCGCCAGTTGGATTTATGTCGAGCTTTAGCGGCGAAATTGCCGTATGCCCCAGACTCGACTTGTACGGCGCTCGATGGGGCGCAAATTTTGGCTCACGCCCGTGATTTGGGCATGATCGAAACTGCGCCGCATGCGTTGGGCGATGTGGTTCGCTTCACAGCCGGAACGGCCGTCACATCGGCCTATTATCGCAATAGTATTTTGCATGCCTATGCGTTGCCTTCGTTGATCGCCTGCGCGTTCTTAAATAACGCAGCCATCAGTCGGGAGGATGTGCAGCGATTAGCGTGGCGAATCTATCCCTATGTGGCTCAGGATCTTTTTCTGCGTTGGGGCGAAGACGAGTTATCGGCCGCCGTCGATGGGGTCTTGGCAACCTTAGGCGAGTTAAGACTGCTGGAGAGAGACTCTGCTGGCGATGTCTGGCGTCGACCGGCGACCGGATCGAGTGAGGCGGTGCAATTGTCGGTGCTCGCCCACACAACGCTTGAGGTGGTAGAGCGCTACTACCTGGCGATCGCGTTACTGCTCCAGTCGGGTTCTGGGCAGATTACCCAAGACGCCTTAGAGCGGCGTTGCCACCTCATGGCGAGCCGAATGGCTTTGCTCTACGAACTGCGCTCGCCAGAGTTTTTCGATAAAGGTATGTTCCGTCAGTTTTTAGACTTGTTACGCCGTCGTGGGGTAATCGGCACTGATTCGGCAGGGCGCCTCACCTATGAGACGGCTTTACTGGCCGTAGCGGCTGATGCGCGGCTGGTGTTGTCGGAACAGATCCGACACTCGGTCCTGCAGGTCACGCACGGATGAGCGAATCCAGCCGTTTATGTTGCGGCGCACAACTGCAGATGAGTGTAGGGACGTGCGCAATGAGCCGTCCCGGCTATACTCGGGATCGAGCGCGCAATTGATCGACAAGTTGATTAGATTGATTGGCGGAAGCACCAGCGAATCTCACGCGGGTGTCCTGACTTCTAGGGAGCGGAAATGAAGACTCAATTAAAACACCGGGCCTCCTTTCTGAGCGCAGCAATCAGCGGAGTATTGGCCGCTGCAGCGCTAGCAACGTCATCGAACGCAATAGCGTTCGACTTTGGTAGTGACGGCGGTCTCACCGGGAACTTGGACACCACTATTTCGCTCGGTGGCGCATGGCGCGTGGCCGCGCAGAACCCAGCCTTGGTCGGTGTTGCCGACGGCGGCACTGGGCGTTCCGTCAATATTGATGATGGCGATGCGAACTATCAGAAGAATGACCAGTTCAGTGAAGCCTTCAAGATCACCAGTGAGTTGTCTCTGAAGTATAAGAATTACGGCTTTTTCGCCCGTGGATCGGGTTTGTACGACGTTGCCGTCATGGATATGGCCACGCGTCGCACGCCGCTGAGTGCCGCAGCTAAGGATCTCGCTGGCCATTACGTGCGACTGTTGGACGCGTTTGCCTACGGTAAATGGGACATAGGTCAGGGACATCCGGTCGAACTGCGTGTCGGTAAACAGATCGTCAGTTGGGGCGAGAGCACCTTCATTCAGGGTGGCTTGTCCGGCGTGAATCCGGTCGACGTGTCAGCACTTCGAATTCCCGGATCTGAGCTGAAAGAGGCGTTTACGCCGCAACAGATGGTGAAGGGATCTCTCGGCATTTCGGAAAATACCTCAATCGAGGCTTTCTACTTGTTGGGCTGGCGCCGTACCGAGCCGGAACCGGCTGGAACGTATTTTTCGACGAATGATTACGTTTCTGCTGGCGGCAAGCAGGTCTTCCTCGGCTTTGGCGGGTTTTCGGATCAAGGCGTGGATTTCCGGTCGTTGGGCGGTCCTCTAATTCCGAACTTCCAAGGTGTCCCACAAGGTCCGCGCATTGATCCGAAGGACAGCGGTCAGTTCGGTTTTGCATTGCGGTGGTTCCTGCCCAACTTAGGTAGCGGCACTGAGCTCAGCTTCTATTTCACGAATTACGCGAGCCATCTGCCGTTAATCAGTGGTCGGGCCGGCACAACGACCGGCATTGCAAATGCGGCTGCGACGGCGACCGCGATGGAAGCGACCGCCCAAGCCTTAGTGGCGGGTCTGCCGGAAGCCGCAGCCATCCAAGTAGGCACGGCGGCCGGCTATCAAGCCGCGCACGCATCAGGCGGCACGATTACCCCGGCTACCTTGGCAAGCTACGCGACGGTTGGGGCCAATACCTACCTGGGTGGCGGCAACCTCGCCAGTCAGGTCAATAACTTTGCCACTCACGAGTTCGCCCAGACGGCGTCCTACTTCGTTGAATATCCAGATAATCTCCAAACTTTTGCTGTCGCCTTTAATACGCAAATCGGCACCTCGGGCGTCGCCTTGCAGGGGCAGGTTGAATACCGCAAAGATACGCCACTGCAATTTGATGACGTGGAACTGCTGTTCTCTGCACTCACGCCATTGGAACAGGCGCTTTATGGTCTTCAGTATCCCGGTGCGCCATTTCCGGGTAGCTGCAACCCGGCGGTGCCGACGCTGTCGCGCTGCGGTCAACTCGGCGCCACCATTCCGGGCGGAACGGTTCATGGCTGGGGACGCTATAACGTTTGGCAGGAGCAACTGACCGCCACGAAGGCCTTCTCCCAGATTCTGGGTGCGCAACAGTTGGTTTTCTTGGCTGAAGTCGGTGCGACCAACGTGGTTGGTATGCCCGATAAGACGACTGGCGGCCCTAACGGCCAAGGGCTGCGCTTCAACGGGCCGGGCACATCGGTCTCCGGCAACACCGCGTTGTCTTATCTCCATTACGGGGAGGTCGAGCCGCAGAACCGATTTGCCGATCCATTCTCGTGGGGCTATCGCGTCGCGGCGAAACTTGAATACCCGAACTTACTGGGCTCTTGGACGGTAAGTCCGAAGCTCACCTGGCAACAGGACGTCAAAGGCACGACTCCGGGTCCTGGCGGTAACTTCGTTGAGGGTCGCGAAGCTCTGGGTCTGGGAGTTGGGGCCAGTCTTCAGAACCGTTGGCAGATCGACCTGACCTATACAAAGTATGCAGGCGCCGGCCGATTCAACGATCTCATCGACCGTGACTGGGTGGCGGCAGCGCTGAAATACTCGTTCTGATCGAACGATTGTCCTGAGGGGTAGCGGACATGAACATTAAAAAAATAGCGGCCATCGCGGCGTTCAGCTTGGCGCTGGCACCGTTTGGTCTTGTCATTGCCGGCGTGAGTGCGCAAGACGCAGCTCGACTAGGCGTCGATTTGACGCCGTTGGGCGGTGAAAAGGCGGGCAATGCCGCCGGTACCATTCCTGCTTGGGACGGCGGTTTGTCATCGCCAGCCAAGGCAGGGTTTCCGAGCTTTGCTTCGCCGGGTCGAGCTCCCGATCCGTACGCGACTGACAAGCCGACGTTGAAAATCACCGCAGCCAATATGGCTCAATACGCCGATCACCTCACGGAAGGCGATAAGGCGCTTCTCAAGCAGTACAAAGACACGTTCTTCATGAATGTGTACCCGACTCATCGAAGCGCCTCATCACCACAACGTATTTACGACGCCACTAAGCGTAATGCCACGAGCGCGCAGTTAGCGGCAGGCGGGAACGGCGTTAATGGGGCCACTGAGGGTATTCCGTTCCCGATCCCGAAATCGGGCGTAGAAGCCTTTTGGAATCACGTTTTGCGCTATCGTGCCGATGCCGCTGCGCGCGAGATCGGACAAGCCGCGGTGTCTCCGTCTGGCACGTACAACATGGTGAAATTCCACGATGAGTTTTACGTTGCCTACTCGCAGCCGAATGTGAAAGAAGCTGATCTCGATAATGTGATTTTGTATTTCATTGAAGAAACAGTCGCACCAGCCCGCCTTGCCGGTGACATTCTGCTGGTGCACGAGACCCTTGATCAGTCCAAAGAAAATCGCCGCGCGTGGATTTATAACGCGGGCCAGAGACGGGTACGCCGTGCGCCGGATGTGGCATTCGATAATCCAGGCACGGCCGCTGACGGGCTGCGGACATCGGATCAGTTTGATATGTACAACGGCAGTCCAGAGCGCTATGACTGGAAATTGGTCGGCAAAAAAGAGATCTACGTTCCGTACAACGCTTATCGGCTCCATCAGGCGAAAGTAAAGCCGGATGACGTCATCCGGCCGCTACACATCAACCAAGATCTCGCGCGCTATGAATTGCATCGCGTTTGGGTTGTGGACTCGGTCTTAAAGCCCGGTCAGCGCCACATCTACAAGCGCCGCACGCTCTACATTGATGAAGACTCGTGGCAGATCGTCGCGGTCGACTGCTATGACGCACGCGACCAACTCTGGCGCGTCCAGGAAGGGCACGGCATCAATTACTTTAATGTGCCGACGTTCTGGACCACGATGGAACTGACCTACGATCTGCAGTCACGTCGTTATCTTGCGCTGGGCTTTGAGGACCATGCCGATCGCTCCTACGACTTTGGCATCAAGCGTAGCCTGACGGATTACACTGCCGCAGCCCTGCGCACCCGCGGTACGCGTTGATTTGACTGACTGAGTGCGTGTGAAAATGACTAGGTCGCGGACGCCCAACCGTTTTGTCGGTTGGGCGTTCGTCTATTGGAGCCTCGCGAGTGTTGCGTCGGTCGGAGCGGCCGAGGCGCCCGTGCCAGCAAGGGTGGCGGCGCTCGCAGCACGATCGTTACTGACGGCGTTGGCGGTTTCCCCGTCAGGTCAATTGCTGGCGGCAGGTGAGCGAGGTCACATCCTCTTGAGTCGAGACGGGGGAGCGCATTGGAGGCAATCCAGCGTTCCGGTCGATGCGTTATTGACGGCGGCCTGTTTCGTGGACGACCAAGTCGGTTATGTCGTGGGTCATGATGAGACTATTTTGGCGACTGCTGATGGTGGTTCGCACTGGCGTATCGCTCACTTTGCGCCAGATACGGCGCAGCCCTTCTTGAGTGTCGCCTGCGATCGCTCAGGGGATGTCATCGCCGTGGGTGCGTACGCCACGCTCGCACGCTCCACAGATCATGGCCAGACCTTTGCCATCACTGAGCTCAGTGCGGCACCCTTAAAAGAAAAAAAACGTCCTGCGCGCATGGATGACGATGCAGATCTTGAGCAACCGCACCTCAATGCAATCGCGAGATCATCAGACGGCACCGTCTATATTGCCGGTGAAGCAGGGCACCTCTATCGGTCCGATGATCACGGTCACCAGTGGGTGGCCTTACCATCGCCGTATGCCGGATCCTTCTTCGCCGTTCAGCCTATCGGGGAGGCAGGGGTGATTGCTGCCGGCTTGCGTGGCCACCTATTTCGCTCGGCAGACCGCGGCCAACACTGGGTGGATATCCGCTCCGGAGTGGATGCCTTGCTGGATGGTGCAACCATCTTGCCGGACGGGCGGGTCGTGATTGTGGGGCTGGCAGGCGTCGTCCTCATTAGCACGGACGGCGCGCAGACCTTTAGTTCCTCGCGCATGGCTGATCGAAAAGGGATGGCTGCCGTCGTTGCGGGCCCTGCAGGGCCTATCATCGTCGGTGAGAATGGGGTGCGACGGCTATCCCTTAATTCTCGGGAGTAGACCGTGCACGCGCCACGAGAACCGCGATTTGTGCGTCCTTTGGAGCACTTTGTGTTTGGGGCGCGGCGGACCGTGTTGGCGGTGTTTGCGCTCTTGACCGTATTGTTTGCCGGCTTGGCCATGCGCGGCCTGCACATCGACACGCGCTTCACCAAACAATTGCCGCTACAACACCCGTATATGCAGACCTATTTGGCGCATTACGACGAATTCGGTGGAGCCAATCGTGTACTGATCGCCTTGATGGTCCGTGACGGCACCATCTACACACCCGCATTTCTCGCGGCATTAAAGAAAGCGACGGATGAGGTTTTTTTCATCCCTGGCGTCGATCGTGCTCGCGTGCAGTCACTCTGGACGCCGAATACGCGTTTCAGTGAAGTGGTTGAGGGCGGGATTAGAGCAGGGGACGTCATTCCGTCAGGCTTCAGCCCGACCGTAGACGGGCTCGCGCAAGTTCGTGAGAACGTCCTCAAAGCCAACGTCGTCGGTCGACTTGTCGCTAATGACTTCAGTGGCGCAATCGTGTCGGCCCAATTGCTAGAGAAGGATCCAGCGACAGGAAAACCAGTTGATCTGATCGCGATCGGCAATGCGCTTGAAGCCGTACGCGCGCATATTGAGGAAGGCGACGTTCAACTCGGCATTCCGCCCCACCTGATCGACGTGCGAGTTATCGGCTACGCAAAGGTCGTCAGTGATATCGCCTCCGGTGCGCTATCCGTGATTCTGTTTGCCGTGATCACTGTAGCGCTGACGCTACTGCTAGTTTGGATTTACATTCAGTCCATCAAAATTGCGTTAGTTCCGGTGATCTGTTCGCTCGTCGCCGTGATCTGGCAATTGGGCTTGCTGGTTGTGCTGGGGTACGGCGTCGACCCGATCGGGATCTTGGTGCCTTTTGTGATCTTTGCGATCGGCGTATCGCATGGCGTGCAGAAGATCAGCGCCGTTGGCGATGCAGCGATGGACGGTGCCGATGCCTTAGAGGCTGCTCGACGAACATTCCGACTCCTTTTTGTACCGGCCATCGTGGCGTTACTGGCCGACTTGATGGGCTTCGTGACGATTCTCGCTATTCCGGTGGGCGTGATCCGGGAAATGGCAGTCACCGCGAGTGTCGGTGTCGGTGTGGTAATTCTGACGGACCTGGTGTTGTTGCCGATTGTCGTGTCTTATGTGCGTCCGCACGCCGAATACGCCGCGTGTGTCCGCACACGGCAATTGGCGCTCAGTCGGGTATGGTCAGTGCTTGCCCGAATTGCGCAGCCGCGTCCCGCAGCGATTGCCGTCGTAGTCGCGATTGCCGTCGGCATTGTTGGTTTTGCCATCGGGCGCCATACTCCGGTTGGAGACACCATGGCCGGTGTTCCCGAGCTACGACCTGAATCGCGTTACAACGTCGATACGGACGTCATCACGCATAAGTTCTCTATCGGTACGGATGTGCTGAACGTGATCGCGGAAACGTCACCGAATGGTTGTGTTGATCATGCCGTGATGCGTTACATCGATGATTTCGCCTACCAAATGGCGAATGTCGAGGGCGTGCGGAATGTGATGAGCTTGCCTGGAGTCGCCAAAATCATCAGTGCTGGCTGGAGCGAGGGAAGTTTAAAGTGGCGTAGCCTGCCGCGGGACCAGCGCAGCCTCGTACAGGCTCAAGGCTTTGTCGATACCAGCAGTGGGCTGCTCAACGGCGACTGCAGCGTGATGCCAATCATGCTTTTTTTAGCCGATCATCGCGCCCAAACGATAGACCGTGTCATCAACGAGGTTCAGCACTATCGCGCGCCACATCCGGTGGCGGGTGTTCGCCTGCGTTTAGCGACCGGTAACGTCGGTGTGATGGCGGCGCAGATGGCTGAGGTGCGGGCCAAAGAACTGCCGATTCTTTTCGGCCTGTTCGCGGTGATCGCTTTAATGTGTTTGATGACCTTCCGTTCGGTGGTGGGCACCGTGGTGGTGATGTTGCCGCTGATATTGGTGTCGGTGCTCGCTTACACCACGATGGCGATCGTTGGCATTGGTCTTAAAGTCACGACATTGCCGATGGTGGCCCTTGGCGCCGGCATCGGTGTTGACTACGGCATCTATCTCTATAGCCGAATGCAGGTGGCGCTCGCCGCTGGAGCGACGGTGCGCGAGGCCTACCATCAGGCATTGCGGGTGACGGGCGCGAGTGTGTTTTTCACGGGTGTCACGCTTGCATTGGGTGTGGCGACTTGGGTGTTTTCGCCACTGCAGTTTCAAGCGGATGTTGGCCTGATGCTGACGTTCATGTTCGTGGTGAATATGCTCGCCGCAATGACGTTGATCCCGGTGTTTGCCTATTGGCTAATTCGGCCCGTTAACTCCACAGCGTGTAATTGACTGCGGAACGGTCAGTCGTCACTGGGTCGGCGGCGCATCGATTTGGTTTCGGTTCGCTGTCGCTTACCTTCCAGCCGACGTTCTTTTGAGCCGCGGGTCGGGCGAGTGGGGCGCCGTGTTTTGGGGCGCTCACGCGCGGCGATGAGTAATTCGGCAAGGCGATCGTAAGCATCGCGGCGGTTGCCTTCCTGGGTGCGCAATCGATGGGCGGCAATCACAATCCAACCGTCCTTCGTGAGTCGCCGTCCCGCCAATGTGGCTAAGCGCTGACGCGTCCAGTCATCCAGTCGTTCACAGGCCGTGTTGAACCGCAACTGAACAGCGCTAGCCACCTTGTTGACGTTTTGGCCGCCCGGCCCTGGTGAGCGGATGAATTCAAGGACGACGTCCGCCTCCGGAAGAAATAGGCCTGGTGCGATCTCAACGTCCACGAGATCAAGTGCCGAAAGGCTTAGGAGTGATCGAGTGCCCGCCGGACTTGCTTCGTTCTTCGTGTTGAGCAGAAGGTAGAGCGCCACCACCGATGATCTTGCCGGCTGCGTCGTACATGCGCACGTCCAACTGCGCGCGCGGGATGGTGATCCCAGCTTCCTTGAATAAACGCCAGATCGCCCGGTTAACGTCGGAGCGGACATTATTGACGCCAGCTTCAGGGTCGGCGATCCAAAACCTCAGTTCCAAATCAAGGCCATAATCATGAAAGCCCATGAGACGGACAACCGGCGTAGGGTCCTGCAGTATGCGCGCAGAGCAGGTGGCCGCTTTCAGTAGCACGGCCATCGCATGTTCCGGGTCATCGTTATAGGAGACTCTCACAGGGAGTTTCAGACGCACCCGTTTGTCGCTATAGCTCCAGTTGATGACCTGGTTCGTAATCAGTGTTTGATTAGGCACTAGCGTTTCGACGCCATCCCGGTCCCGCACGACCACGTAGCGCCCGCGCAGTTCCTGGACCCAACCGAAACCTTCAGTGCTGGTGCCGATACTGCCAGTGAAGCTGATGACGTCGCCGGGCTTGATCGACTTGTCCATCAAGAGCACAAAACCACTGACAAAGTTGGCGGCAATGGACTGCAGGCCAAATCCGAGACCCAGGCCAAGAGCGCCGCCGAAGATGCTGAGCGCCCCTAAGTTGAAGCCAGAAGCGGATAAGCCGAGTAATCCGCCGATTGAAATCAGGAAGGCGTAGGCAAACTTACCGATCGCGATGCGGGTATTCGGGGCTAGCGCCTTCAAATCGGCAACATGCCGTTCGATGTAACGACCGAACCATGCGCTGGCAATAATGAATGCAATGACAGTGAATAGGGCGCGAATCAGCGACCAGACCGTCACGCCGGCCTCGCCATTTTTGCCCGCGGTGACCGTCACGCCATCAAGGAATGTGACGAGGTCTTCACCCCATCCCAACTGATGCATGGCGACAAAGAACCAGATCACGACGGTAGCCCGAACCTCCCACGCACGGAGGCGCGGAGTTCGACCAAACGAGAGTCGCAATAAATAGGCCGCCGCTCGAATAATGGTGAGCGAGACGGCGAGTCGCAGCACAATACTGACGGCGGTGATATCAATCCCTAACAGTCCAACCGCGACCCGGATGAGGAGTAACGTCAGAATGCCGACCGCATAAGGCGTCGCCGCTAGCAAGAATCCCCGCGGGCGCAGTTCCTCGCGCGAGCGCGAGTGGCGCATAACGGCGGCGAGGACGGTGGCCGTCACTGAGCCTGCGATATACGCGGCAACGCCGCTCACTAACGCGGCGATGTAGGGCGGTTCAAGACCACTCTTTGCTGCGTCGAAGATTGCGTTGAGCCAATTGTCCATGGTCGCAGTAGTTCCCGGTCGTCTAGGCGTTAAGGTCCGGGATGAGTTCGCTCTCCAAGCGAGCGATCTGGTCCTTGAGCATGAGCTTGCGACGCTTGAGTCGTTTGAGCTGTAACTCGTCTACACTGTAATCCAGCTGTAGCCGAGTAATGACGTCATCTAGGTCGCGATGCTCAATTCGTAGCGAGCGCAACTTCTGCAGTCGCTGGAGCAGCTCTTGGTTGACGTTCTCGGTGGTCGGCGTATCAGTCATAGTTCGCGTGCTGTAGCCCAAGTCGCGCCCCACCGGTGCCAGACCGGCGCGACGGCCTTGGGTAGGGTAGCCAATCGTCCGGGCCGATGCCATGGCAGCGATGGATCATGACAATCAGAGCCAACCGATCCCTCCAGCCCTGCCCGTAAGGCGAGCCCGACGGAGGTCTCGATTTGGTGCGGTGCCATGCCACCGGTCACCACTTCGATAGCACCGCCGCCAAGGTCACGGAAATGCTTCATGAGGGTCCGGCGCTGGCCGGCCGAGAGCATATACCGCATGGGATGCGCGAGCACCGCAACGCCGCCTGCGCGTGCGATTGCGGTCACGGTCGCCTCGAGGCTCGGCCACTCCGTGGGGATATGGCCAGGACGTCCGCGCCCGAGCCATCGGGTAAACGCCGCGGGGAGGTTGGCGACGGCGCCAAGATCGACCAATGCCCGGGCAAGGTGGGTTCGCGTAGGGTTCGCCACCCCGTCAAGCCGAGCCAGCGCCTCGCTACCGGGTGCGCCAGCGCGATCAAGCCTAGCGGCGATCGCACCCATCCGCGCTTGGCGTAAGGTAGCGCGCGTCGTGATGGCGGCCTCTATCGCTTCATGCGCTGGGTCGAATCCGAGCCCGACGATGTGAATGTCGCGTCCGTGCCAACCGGAGGACAACTCAATTCCGGTGACTGTCGAGAGGCCTAGCGCCGTTGCCGCACAGGCCATCTCTTCTAAGCCGGACGTGGTGTCGTGATCCGTTAAGGCGCAGAGTTTCACGCCCGCAGCGTGGACACACTGAGCGAGCGCGGTGGGGGTTAATACGCCGTCGGAAGCCGTCGAATGCAGGTGAAAATCGACCGCGTCGTTCAATGGAGGGTCGTCCGTACGAGCGTGGGCCCAAGGCCCACCAGTTCGACTTCACGCCCACGCAAAACAACAAAGCCTTGGCGTCGAGAAACGCCATCATCGCTGTAGTCAAAGACATACTGACGGCGCAGGCCAAGGCGGTCATCACTGCCGCGGGTGAAGCGCCAGGAGCGGAACGCTACGGTTCCATCGAGTAATTGGGCGCCAGCCTCCGCGCAGGCTGCGAGGGCCGCGTCATTGGCGGTCGTGCGAGCTTCGACGTTGGCTTGCCACAAAAGGGCCAAGGCCCCCATGCCAAGCGCGAACCACAGGGCTTCTTCCATAGCGGACTCAGAGCAGCTCGTGCCAGGCGCGCGAGGCGTCGCCGTAGACGATAAAGTCTTCATTCAACAGCGTGTCGCGCTGGTTATAGCGCAACGGTGCGCCGTCCCGGCCGACCACATGACCGCCCGCCACTTCAACAATGGCTTGCCCGGCCGCCGTGTCCCATTCGGACGTGGGGCCCACGCGTGGGTAAATATCCGCTGCGCCTTCGGCAACCAGTCCAAATTTAGACGCGCTCCCCAGGGGGCGGAAGTTATGCGGCCCAATCGCTTCTAGAACGGCTGTTAAGCGGTCGTCGCGATGCGATCGACTGCCCACGACGCGCGGCTGCGCCGCGATCGTTGAGCAGACTTGAATCGGAGCTTCCTGGCCATCGGCTTCGCGTCGATACGCGCCGACGCCGGCCGCGGCTAAATAGGTGATGCCGCTCAAGGGCACATGCAGAATCCCGAGAACCGGTATGCCACGTTCAATCAGGGCGATATTGACCGTGAATTCGCCATTTCGATTGACGAACTCCTTCGTGCCATCCAGCGGATCGACGAGCCAGAGCAGGGGCCAGTCCGCGCGATCAGCCAGCGGCGGCACTACGGCCTCTTCGGAGATCAAGGGCACGTTGGGCGCGAGGGCCTTCAGTCCGGCCGCAATGACTGTGTGTGAGCGCAGATCGGCGATCGTCAGTGGGGACGAATCGCCCTTTAGGGTCACATCGAAAGGGCCATGATAGACCTCAAGGATGACCCGGCCCGCTTCGCGGGCCAAATCCACCAGAGCGTCTAGGGTGGCGCGTGTACATAAGTTCATGAAGTTCGATCCTCTGCGAGCCGGTATATCATATCTCGGTGACTACACCTGCCCCGCCCCTTGATTGGTCGCAAATCGATACCGTGCTGCTCGATATGGACGGCACATTGCTCGATTTGCGTTTTGATAACTGGTTTTGGCAAGAGCACTTGCCCTCTTTATGGGCGCAGCGAGAACAGATGGCGATCGCGGATGCGCTGCGTGTGCTGGCGCCCCGATTTGAGGCTGCACGCGGCAGTTTGGAGTGGTACTGCATTGATTTCTGGAGCCGTGAGCTCAACTTGGACGTGCGCGCGATCAAAAATGCCGTCCGTGAGAACGTCGCGTGGCTCCCCGGCGCGGAAGCGCTCCTTGGCCGTCTCCGTGGCTTGGGTAAGCGCTTGGTGCTGGTGACGAACGCGCATCCAGAGACACTCGCGATCAAGGACGCTCATTCGGACTTGATCGGTCATCTCGATGCGGTCTACTCCACGCACGCGTTCGGCGCGCCCAAAGAGGTGGCCGCGTTTTGGCCGGCCTTTGCGAGCCACGAGCCGTTTGACCGTGCACGTACGCTGTTTGTGGATGACAGCTTGCCGGTCCTGACAGCCGCCCGGGCCTATGGCATTGCCTGGTTGCGGGCCATCCGGCGCCCAGACTCGGGACAGCCAGCTCGACCGGTCGGCGATTTCCCCTCGATTGAGACGATCGCCGACCTTTAGTTGCAGATGGCCTTAGTGCAGCGCGAGCCACGCGGCGAGAGCCGCCGCTCCGGCGACGACGGCGCCGATCACCGTCCACCGCGTCACTGTGCTGGACGTGGCTACTTGAGCTGCGCCGACTTCCGGCTGCCGTCCCTTACCGCCACGGCGACGGCGGCGACGCCGCTTCTTTTGAACCTCATCACCGGTGGCAGGAACGTTCTCGGCCGGAGCTGCCGCGACGGGTGTTGCGGTATCCCGAGCCGCGCCGTCAGGCCGGCGTGGGCCGCGATCTCGACGTGGACCCTGTGGTCCGCGTGCGCCAGAGGTTCCTGCCGGTCGGACGTCGGCGGTTGCGGTTTGGGCATCATCCTTCGATTGGCCATCGCTCTGACCGCTGTCGCGGCGACCGCCGCGAGGTCCGCCATCGCGACGACCGCCTGGGCCGCCGCGTCCGCGACCACCGCGATCGCCGCCGCCGTGACTGTGGCTGTGATAAGCAGGCCGCACAATATCCGGGAGTAGGGTGCTGTCCACGGACTCGACAGGGATTTTGCTGCCGATATACGCCTCAATGTCCGGTAGCGACTGGACGTAGTCTTCGCAACCAAAACTGACGGCCGCGCCCGTGGCGCCCGCTCGTGCTGTACGCCCGATGCGATGGACATAATCTTCAGGGTCTTGCGGCAGGTCGAAATTAAAGACGTGCGACACATCTGGAATGTGCAAGCCGCGCGCCGCGACGTCGGTCGCAATCAGCACCGGCAGGCGACCATCATGGAAGTCGCGGAGCATGCGCAAGCGTTTATTTTGCGGCACATCGCCGCTCATCGCTTCGGCATGAATGTCGTTCGCCTTTAGCGTGGCTTCGAGCCGTTCGGCGGTGCGCTTCATGTTGACGAACACGATGCTGCGCAATACCTCGTGTTTGCGCAGGAGGCCGACCAGCAGGCGCGCCTTTTCTTCCATGGCCGGGTAATAGATCACCTGGCTCACGCGATCTGCGGTGACCTTGTCGGGTTCGATCCGAACCAACTCAGGATCATTCATATGCTCGTAGGCGAGCTCTAACACCCGCTGCGAGAGGGTTGCAGAGAACAGCATGGATAGGCGGGCCGCCGGTTCCGGCAAGCGCCGCATCAAATAGCGGATATCGGCGATGAAGCCGAGATCAAACATCCGATCGGCTTCATCCAACACCATGACGCGTACATGTTTGAGATCAAAGACATGCTGCTTGTAGAAATCGATGATTCGGCCCGGCGTGCCGATCAGGATGTCGACGCCGGATTCCAGTTGCCGGCGCTGCTTTTCGTAATCAACCCCGCCGAACGCCAGTCCAAGCGTCAGTCCGGTGTATTGACCCAGCAGCTCCGCATCGCGGTGGATCTGGACAGCCAATTCCCGAGTCGGGGCGAGAATGAAGCCACGCGGAGAGGTGAGCGGCCGGTCGGCCGGGGGCGGGTTGCGCAGCAACTGCGCAAACATGGCCACGAGGAAGGCTGCGGTCTTGCCGGTGCCGGTCTGCGCCTGTCCGGCGACGTCCAGTCCGGCGAGCGCGCGGGGGAGGGTGCCAGCCTGAATCGGCGTGCAACGCTCAAAGCCAGCATCCGCAATACCGCGAAAAAGCGGCTCGGGAAGGTGCAGGCTGGCGTAGCTGATGTCGGTTACCGGGGTCTGTTGCGTCACGTAGTTCACACTCACATTGGGCGCTAATCCATCGCAAGACTTGCGAAGCGGGCGAGGATCAGCTAAAAATAAAAACTAACCAGATAGCCCCGCCGCACTGGGTTGACCGTCGAACCGCAAGACAGCGGTCCAGAACGGATCCCGCAGCGGACGAGCACCAGGGCGTCAAAGCCTCACTTCGGAGAATTTAGGCTAACCGCGAACGGTCTACCCGTGGAGCAAACCGCCCTTTAGGCGTGTTCCGGCTTCCTCGAACCCCCCCATTCTGCCGCAAGCAGCCCTCGCCGTCACGGCCGCTTGATTAACCCGGCCCAGCACTTAACCCCCGAACCTGCTTGAAACCAAAAATCTTTTTTCACCTAACCGCGACTTTCAGCGTTTCCATAACCACCTCAAACCCTTTAGGAGGGTCCCCCGCGTGAGCGGCTCCAACATCATCCACACCACCGATGCCAACTTCGAACGAGACGTCCTGAAGTCGGCCGTTCCTGTACTTCTCGACTTTTGGGCCGAGTGGTGCGGGCCCTGTAAAGCGATCGCGCCGATTCTGGACGACGTTTCTGGCGAATACGCCGGCCGAGTCCAAATCGCCAAGCTCAATATCGACGAGAACCCCGGCACACCGCCGAAGTTCGGCATTCGTGGTATCCCGACACTGATCCTGTTCAAGAACGGCGTCGTCGAGGCCCAGAAAGTCGGTGTCGTCTCTAAGGCACAGTTGGCGGCCTTCTTGGATGCCCACCTGTGAGGGGCTATCTCGGTGGCGGCGGTCAAGGCCGTAACCGTCAGAAAGGCCCTAAGCATCGCGGTGGTGGTGGCGGCGGCGGTAACGTCGACGGCAATCGCGACCCGAACTGGCGTGGATCGCGAGATCAACCGCAGGACGATTTCCCCGAGATTGATGATCTCAGTGTGATTTCGATGGCTGAACTCGAGGCGGTACGCCGCTCGATGAGCCTGACTGAGCTGAAGAAAAAGCCAATTCACGAGTTGCTGCAGGTGGCTGAGGGGCTCGGCATTGAAAATGTGGCTCGCCAGCGCAAGCAGGACGTCATTTTCTCGCTGCTGAAGGCTCATGCCCGCAATGGTGAGTTGATACACGGTGATGGCGTCCTCGAGATCTTGCAGGACGGTTTCGGCTTCCTGCGTTCAGCGGATGGTTCTTACCTCGCTGGCCCGGACGACATTTACGTCAGCCCGAGCCAAATTCGGCGGTTCAACCTGCGCACCGGCGACTCGATCTCCGGACTCGTTCGTCCCCCTAAGGAAGGTGAGCGTTACTTTGCGCTCGTGAAACTTGGGCAAATCAATTTCGATGCTCCCGAAAGTTCGCGTAACAAATCGCTGTTCGAGAACTTGACGCCACTGCATCCCACTAAGCGACTCAAGCTTGAGCGCGGCACGGGTAGCACCGAGGACATGACCGCCCGAGTCATCGACCTATGTTCGCCAATCGGTAAAGGGCAACGTGGTCTGATCGTCTCGCCACCGAAGGCGGGTAAGACCATGCTGTTGCAGAACATTGCGACCAGCATCACGTACAACCATCCTGAGGTGTACCTGATCGTGCTGCTCATCGACGAGCGGCCCGAGGAAGTCACCGAAATGTCGCGCACGGTCAAGGGCGAAGTGGTCGCCTCGACCTTCGACGAGCCGGCCAGCCGGCACGTCCAAGTCGCTGAAATGGTGATCGAGAAGGCAAAGCGCCTCGTTGAGCACAAGCGTGACGTGGTCATCCTGCTCGATTCGATTACGCGTTTGGCACGCGCCTACAACACGGTTGTACCGAGTTCCGGCAAGGTGTTAACTGGCGGTGTCGACGCTAACGCGTTGCAGCGTCCAAAGCGGTTTTTCGGTGCGGCCCGCAATGTGGAAGAAGGCGGATCTTTGACGATCATTGCAACGGCATTGATCGATACGGGATCCCGCATGGACGATGTGATCTTCGAAGAATTCAAGGGAACCGGTAACTCGGAAATCCATTTGGATCGCCGCATTGCCGAGAAGCGCATCTTCCCGGCAGTCAACATCAATCGTTCAGGCACGCGGCGTGAAGAGCTGATCACGTCGTCAGAAGAGCTGCAGAAGATTTGGATTCTGCGCAAGTTGCTTCACCCCATGGATGAGTTGGCGGCCATCGAGTTCCTCATCGATAAGATGAAGGACACGAAGACCAACGACGACTTCTTCCTGTCGATGAAGCGCTAGTCGGAGGGGTCCGATGCCCGAAAACGCGCTCAGGACCCTGTCTCGTGCCGACCCTACGCTTGGATCGGCCATCAAGATCCTCGGTCCCTGCACCTTAAAGCGGGGCCGAGGTTCGCCTTATGAGTCACTGCTCTCTGCCATCGTTCATCAACAGATCCATGGCAATGCAGCAGCGGCGATCTTAGGCCGCTTTAAAGCGCTCCAGGGTGGGCGTTATCCAACGCCGCAAGAATTGCTCGACGTGCCCGAGGCGACCTTGAGAGCCTGCGGGTTATCCGCCTCTAAGCAGATGGCCATGCGCGATGTGGCGGCTAAAGCGATAGACGGCACGGTCGCCGATCGGCGTACGCTACGCCGTCTCACGGATGAAGCGATCATTGAGAGATTGGTCTCCGTGCGCGGCGTTGGGCGTTGGACGGCCGAAATGCTCCTGATGTTCACGCTCAACCGGCCCGATATTCTTCCGGTGGATGATTTCGGCGTGCGCGAGGGATTCAAGCTGTTATACGGTCTGAAAGAGCAGCCGAAGCCCCGCGCGCTGGCGGAGTATGGCCAACGCTGGGCGCCTTACCGTACGACAGCCAGTTGGTATCTGTGGCGATACGTCGATCACGTGCGGCAGCAGACACGCTCCAAGTAAAGTTCCGTCAAGCACGGTTGTCCCGGATGACAAGTCATGAGGGCGCCTCCACACTCGGTGACATGATCATGGGAACGGACGCTGTGCGCATTTTACTCATCGATGATGATGTTGAGCTGGCCGAAATGCTCTCGGCATACTTGAATCGGGAGGGTTTCTCGGTCGATGTTTATCACGACGGCGTGTCTGGCCTCACCGCAATGACGACTTCACCGACTCGGCCGGACCTTGTGATTTTGGACGTCATGCTGCCGCGCTTGGACGGCTTTGGTGTCCTAAAGGGTATGCGTGATTCCATCGCATCACCACCGGTGCTGATGCTGACTGCGCGCGGCGATGACGACGACCGGATTGCGGGCCTAGAGCTCGGTGCAGATGATTATTTGCCTAAGCCATTTAATCCGCGCGAGTTGGTGGCTCGAGTGCGTGCGATTCTGAGGCGGATTACCGAGCCCGCTGGCCCATCCCAAGAGCCATTCGTCGTTGGATCTTTGTCGCTTGATCCTGCGCGCATCGAGGCTCAACTGGCGGGTATCACGATGATGCTTACAGCGGCCGAGTTTCGGATTCTGGAGTTCTTGGCTCGGCATCTCGGTCAAGTGGTCACGCGTAGCGATCTCACAGAGCATGCGCTCGCCCGAAAATTAGAACTTTACGATCGCAGTATCGATACCCATGTTAGTAACTTGCGTCGGAAAATGAACCTCACCGGCGTCCACGGCTTCGAAATACGAGGTGTTCGCGGTGTTGGCTATCAGTTGGCCCGTCCGGCGTCACCTTTGAAACCGTCATAGACCGTTCGATTTTTTATTCGAACGGACGCGAAAATAGCGTCAACGGATACTGGGCGCGCATGCGTTAGCCCATCGCGGAATCGCAAGAGGATTGTTGTGCCAATTCGCTTTCTGCAGTCTCTATATGGTCGAATTTTTGCATCGTTATGGACGATCACGACGCTGATTGTTGGCGGCGCTATCGGACTCACGTGGCTTTTAGTCGCTGATCGTGCGGATAACACCGAGGCGGAGTCACGCGTGGTTTTGACCCAACTCGCTCAAATTTTGGATCATGGAGGCGAGGAAGAGCTTGTTAACTGGTTGCGCACCAATCAATCGACTCGCAACTCCTCCCGCTTACTCGTGATTCGGTCGGATGGCCGTGAATTACTGGGTCGTGAACTTCCAAGTTCATTGGCCAAAGTCTTAGCGGCATCAGATCTCGGTGACTCGCATACCGGTACTGTCGCGGTACTGCCGTCGCGTCCGGTTCCTGAATTGGTTGACCCTGAAGGCCATCACTACGCCGTCGTGACACGCGGATGGCAGCGTCAGTCGCGTGTGCATCTATTCCCGTTGTTACCTATTCAGGCACGATCCTTCGTCGTGCTGTTGGCATTGGTGATCACCGCGACCGTGAGTTCGCTGCTCACGCGATCGATTACACGACCGGTCCATGCTTTACGGCAAGCTGCTCGACACCTTTCGACGGGAGCGCTAGCTACGCGCGTGACCGGTGACCTCGTAAAGCGCAGTGATGAACTTGGTGAGCTAGCGCGAGATTTCAACGCAATGGCGGCTCGCTTGCAGTCACTCGTGCAGGTCCGTGAGCAACTGCTTCGGGATGTGTCGCACGAACTGCTTTCACCATTGGCCCGAATGCGAGTGGCATTGGGGCTCGTCAACCCGAGCGACGCTGATACCGACTTGATCTTGAAAAGACTCGAGACGGAGATCGCGAGGCTGGATCATCTGATCGGCCAGGTACTCAACCTTGCGCGGCTAAATTCAAGTCTCGGAGAAGCAATTGCGCACCCCGTCGATTTGACCCACCTCATCGATGTCATTGCGCGAGATGCCGAATTCGAGGGGCAGTCGCGCCGAGTCAGCGTGACCGCGAAATACCCAGACGAGCCTATCGTGATTCTCGGTCGCGAGGCTTGGATAGCGAGCGCCGTTGAAAATGTCGTGCGTAATGCGGTTCGGTATTCGGAGGCCGATTCTGTCGTTGAGGTAAACCTGCGAGCCAGTGCCGACGGCACAGTGATTGAGGTTGCAGACCGAGGTTGCGGCGTGCCTGAGGCCGACTTGATCCGAATCTTTGAGCCCTTCTATCGTGTTGCTGCCGCGCGAGAGCGCGAGTCGGGCGGCGATGGCATTGGATTGGCCATTACCGCCCGAGTCATGCAACTGCACGGCGGCCACGCCGTCGCTGAATCCCGCGAGGGTGGCGGCTTGCTGATCCGCTTGTGGTTTCCGAAGGCAGATGGGCCAGCCGCGCTCAGCGGCGCGGCTTCACAAATTTAATGACGAAATTGTCGGCTTCCCCGATCGCTAAGTAGACGTCACGATCTTTCTCTTTTTGAGAGAGTGTAGGAGGAAGCGTCCAGACTCCGTCGACCCAGTCCTTGGTGTCTCGAGGGTTGGCGTTGATCTCGCTTTTGCCGACCAGTTTAAAGCCGGCTTTCTCGGCCAAAGCAATGGCGAAGTCCTCGCGCACGTAACCATCCGCAGCCTTTGGATCTTGCGGGCGATCGGTACGACCGCGATGGGCTTCGATGCCTAAGATGCCGCCGGGTTTTAATGCGTGGAATGCTGCGCGCAGCATTTCTTCCGCATAGCCGCCTTCCATCCAATTATGCAAATTACGGAAGGTCAGGACTCGGTCGACGCTATTCGCCGGCGCGAAGTCGTAATGACCTGGGCCGACAAGCGTTTCTTTAATCGGGCCAAGCCGAGCCGCCTGCGCGCGTACGCGACCATGCCAAGCATCGTCGACGTCGGGTTCGTTCGTGCTCGGCTCGAAGGCTACGATGTAGTGGCCGTGCCCCTTGAGATAAGGGCCGAGAATTTCCGTCCAGTAACCACCTCCGGGCCAAAATTCCACAACGGTCATCGTCGGCTCGACCCCAAAGAAGGTCAGTTCTTCGGCTGGATGCCGACTGGAGTCGCGAGCGATGAAGGCGGGCGTGCGGGCGGGGTCGGCGATCGAGCGCGTGAGCGCTGGATCGACAGCTGCACTCACTTGAGTACCTATCAGAAGGGCAGAGAGCACAATCCAGGGTGTCAGACGCATCGGTTTAACTCCGGGCGGGGTCCGCCGTTAAGGATAGATTTCGGGCCAACAGGTGATCCGTTTGGACGTCAGTACCGACAGTAAAGGTCGTCAGCCCAACCCGTTCAAACCCGCTCTTTGCATAGAACGAGAGGGCGCGCGGATTGCGCTCCCAGCAAGTCAACCACACGCCAAACGCGCCCATACGCTCGGCCTGCGTTGTCACTGCCTGCATAAGGCGTTTGGCAAGCCCGGTCCCATGCCAAGGGCGCGCCACATAGAAACGACGAATTTCCGCCATGTTCGGCCTTTCCAAGCCCGGACACGGCGACTGTGTGCGCAACAGGCTATAGCCGGCGAGTTGGCCGTCCACTTCGGCCAGCATGGCGACCTGGCCAGCTTCTGCGATTTCGGCAGCTTGTCGTGTCGGACTATAGGTCTCCTGCACGTGCAGGTGGACATCCGCCGGATTATTGTCCGGTAGATACCAATCCGTGAATGCCTCAGCGCCGAAGCGGCTCAGGTTAAGGGCATCGTCCGGAGTCGCAAGACGGAAAGATACGTTCATGGGATTAGTTCTCGCTCCATTAGCCGATCGATTTCTGTTTCGATTTGAGCACGCATGAGCGACACGGGAAAACTCAAATCGGCCACTAGGCGGACTTCATTGGCCGCCAGCGTGAGCGATCCTTTGACCGCAGCGTGTTCGACGCGCAGGCACTCACCATCCCAACGACAACGAGCCCCAAAGCGTTCGGCCAGTTTTGCGGCGATCCGTTCGACGCGCGCACGGGCATCAGTCGCGCTGAGCGCATGCTCACGTACCCGACTGATCTTCACGAGCTCAACTTCGCTCTCGAGCGATCGCTCGATACCCGATGTCGCGGCGAGCTTGCATGCCCGGCCAGTGAATTGCATCGACGAGGGCGTAGGCCTCACGGCATGCACTGGCCACGCTTGAGCCGCGGCCGACTGCGCAGAGAACGCGGCCGCCGGTCACGACCACCTCTCCGTCACGCGTTGCGGTACCGGCATGGAAAACCTTGCCCGGCAGTGCAGCGGCAGCTTCCAGCCCTTCGATGACGGCGCCTTTAAGCGGCGCGTCGGGATAACCTTCTGCGGCGAGCACGACGCCCACGGCGGGGCGAGGGTCCCAGCGCGCTTCGACTTCATCCAAGCGACCCATTAACGCCGCTTCAATCAAGTCAACCAGGTCGGACTCTAGACGCATCAGGACCGGTTGAGTCTCAGGATCGCCAAAGCGGCAATTAAACTCAAGGACGTTCGGTGTGCCGTCTGCCGCCACCATGATGCCGGCATACAAAAAGCCGGTGTACGGCGTGCCTTCAGCCGCTAAGCCCACGACAGTGGGGGCGATCACTTCGCGCATGATCCGGTCATGCATATCCATCGTGACCACGGGGGCTGGAGAGTAGGCGCCCATGCCGCCCGTATTTGGGCCGCGATCGGCATCGAGCAGGCGTTTATGATCTTGGGACGACGCCAACGGCAGTACATGTTGGCCGTCGACCATGACAATGAAACTGGCCTCTTCGCCTTCGAGAAACTCTTCGACGACCACCGTATCGCCGGCGATACCGAAGGTGCCATCGAACATCGAGTTGATGGTGTCGATCGCTTCTTGATGACTTTGCGCGATAACGACGCCCTTGCCAGCCGCGAGGCCGTCCGCCTTCACCACGACCGGTAGCCGTTGGCTTTGCACGAAGGTCGGGTCAAAGGTCTCGCGCGTGAACCGGCCATAGGCGGCGGTGGGAATGCGATGGCGGGTGAGGAATTCCTTGCTGAAGGCCTTAGAACCTTCCAGTCGTGCGCAGGCTTTGCTTGGGCCGAAGCAGCGCAGCCCCGCAGCGGTGAACGCGTCGACAAGGCCCAGCACCAGCGGTGCTTCGGGTCCAACCACCGTCAAGTCGACAGCCTCGCGCCGCGCCAGTGCTAGCAAGCCGTCAATGTCGTCGGCCGCGACAGCCACGTTTCGACAGCCGGGTTCCAGCGCGGTACCCGCGTTGCCCGGAGCGACTAATACGTCAGTGACTCGCGGCGAGGCTGCGATTTTCCATGCGAGCGCATGCTCGCGACCGCCTGATCCAATGATGAGAACGCGCATGGGAGTTCCTGGTTAGTGGCGGAAGTGGCGCATGCTGGTGTACACCATGGTCATGCCGTGCTCATTGGCCGCTGCGACAACTTCGTCGTCACGGAGCGATCCGCCGGGTTGGATGACCGCTGTAATGCCGTACTCAGCGGCAACATCGAGTCCGTCGCGGAACGGGAAGAATGCGTCGGACGCCATAGCGGCACCTGCTACTTGAAATCCCGCATCAGCCGCTTTCATCGCCGCAATGCGACTGGAGACCACGCGACTCATTTGTCCAGCGCCGATGCCTAAGGTCAATTGATTTTTCGCGTAAATGATCGCGTTAGACTTCACGAACTTGCATACGCGCCATGCAAACAGTAGATCCGCCAGTTCGCTGTCGGTGGGCGCTCGCTGCGTGACCACCGTCAGATCTGCGATCGTCCGGATGCCCGTATCTCGATCCTGCACCAACAAGCCACCGTTGACGCTTCGGTATTCACTCGCAGTTGGGCTTGGACCAGCGAGTGGTGTGGTCAGTAGCACGCGCACATTGGTTTTAGCCGCTGTGATCGCCAAAGCCGCGTCAGTGGCGCCGGGCGCGATGATGACTTCCACAAACTGGCGATCCAGTATCGCGCGCGCCGTGTCCTCGTCCAGAGGACGGTTGATTGCGATGATTCCGCCAAACGCAGACGTCGGATCCGTGCGGTAAGCCTGCTCATAAGCGCCTCGTATCGATGAGGCTAGCGCTACACCGCAAGGATTCGCGTGCTTCACGATGACGCAAGCAGGCTCATCAAATTGCCGCACGCATTCCAGTGCGGTGTCCGCATCGGCGATGTTGTTGTAGGACAGGTCTTTGCCCTGCACCTGACGGCTCGTGCCGACGCTCGCGCCACCGGAACTGTCGATATAAAAGGCTCCGGACTGATGCGGGTTCTCGCCGTAGCGCAATTCGAGCTTTTTAGTAAAACGCAGTTCTAAGGTCTGTGGGTGGCGCTCGCCGTGACCGGCAGCCTGCAACATCCAATCGGCCACCATGGTGTCGTAGCGGGCCGTGTGGGCATACGTCAGCGCCGCAAGACGCTGACGGAAAGCGAAATCAGTGCCGCCGGCATCCAATGCCGCCAGCAACTCGGGGTAGTGCGCCGGATCAACGACCACCGCGACATGCGCATGATTCTTGGCTGCGGCGCGCAACATGGCGGGTCCGCCAATATCAATGTTTTCGACCCCGTCGTCGTAGGTGGCGTCACTGCGTGCGATCGTAGCGGCGAAGGGGTACAAGTTGACGATCAGTAGATCAATCGGCGCAATGCCGTGAGCGAGCATGACGTCGTCATCCTGCCCGCGGCGACCTAGCAGGCCGCCGTGAATTTTGGGATGTAACGTTTTGACACGACCGTCCATGATTTCTGGAAAGCCCGTGTGCCGCGAGACTTCAGTCACTGCGAGGCCGGCGTCGGCGAGCAGTTTGGCCGTGCCTCCTGTAGAGAGCAGTTCAACGCCGCGGTCGGCGAGCGACTGCGCTAATGCAACGATTCCCTGCTTGTCGGACACGCTTAACAGCGCGCGACGCACAGGCACCTTTGGGGGCATATCAGTCGACAAGGCCGTAATCCTCTAATTTACGACGTAGCGTGCCGCGGTTGATGCCGAGCACCTCGGCCGCACGTACTTGATTGCCGTCGGTGTATTTCAAGACTGCACGGAAGAGCGGTTCTTCCACCTCTCGGATCACCAGTTGGTAAAGACCGGCTGGACGATGGCCATTGAGACTTTCAAAGTAATTGGTGAGCGTGCACTCCGCGTGGGCGCGAAGTGAAACGGCGCCTTGCGGCTCAGATTTGGCGGCGGCGGAACCGGCACGCCCGTTGGGCGTTGTCTTGCGACCAATACTCATCGTACATCCCCGTCGTGCACCGACTGCGCCGGTGGGACGATCGTTAAGATCTATCCCGTTGTAGTCCGACGTGGCTCGCTCTGGGGCGGCATCGCCGGCGTCGGCTCCGTATCCGATACCGAAAACGACGATTGCGCATTGATCGTCGCTAACCACTCACCCACCAAGTCCCGTTGTGCTGGTGCGCTTTCTACCGTGCGCAAGGCGCGGAAGAGACTCTCCTCAGCGTCTGCGACAGCTTCGCCGACCACACCGATATCCTCGAGTGTGGAATCGCGATACCAACCGAGATGCTTGCGAGCGACGCGAAGTCCGGCGTGCTCGCCGTAGAAGGCGTACAACTGATCTAAGTGGCCTAGCATGATATCACGGACTTCCTCGGCGTCTGGCGGCCCGACTGGGCCCGCACCGTCCAGAAAAGCACGGATTTCTCGGAAAATCCAAGGCCTGCCTTGGGCGCCGCGACCAATCATCAGCCCGTCGGCACCCGTGGCGGCTAGAACCGCGGCTGCTTTTTCGCCCGAACGGATGTCCCCGTTGGCAAAAACAGGAATCCGGACCGACTCTTTGATCGTCCGGATCGTCGCGTATTCGGCCTCGCCTTGGTAATGGTCGGCCCGAGTGCGGCCATGAATGGCCAAGGCGGCAATACCAACATCTTCGGCGATACGGGCGATTCTCGGTCCATTTCGATGGTCCCGATCCCAGCCGGTGCGCATCTTCAGCGTGACCGGTATGTCGACGGCCGCCACCACGGCCGCCAAAATTGAGGCGACGAGGGGCTCGTCTTTCAGGAGCGCGGAGCCGGCCGCCCGATTGCAGACCTTTTTGGCGGGGCAGCCCATGTTGATGTCGATGATCTGGGCGCCTAAATCCCGATTGCGGCGCGCCGCCTCCACCATCATCTCCGGTTCGCCGCCGGCGATTTGTACGATGCGCGGATCAGGTTCGCCGCGATGATCCATGCGCAAGCGGGACTTGGCGGTGTGCCACAACCGTGTGTCTGAGGTCACCATTTCTGACGCGGCCAAATCGGCACCCAGAGTACGACACAAAAGACGGAACGGCCGATCGGTCACTCCAGCCATCGGAGCCAGCGCTAAGGGGCGTTGGAACTGAAACGGGCCGATTGCAGTCACTCGGCGTGCGTTCCTTTGTAATCGCTGCCGCAGCCGATGGTGCTGGCGCGAGGCAGGCAGGTGTCGATTTCATAGCCGACGACCTGCGGACCTGGATCGGCCAGTGTCAGGTCTGCATCGATCCGGGCGCCTGGCGCAATCATGCCTTTGTCGTTTGCCGGGTGCGTCAGATACTCGGTCGGGCTGAAATCGCGACGGGCAACGAGCGCGCCGTACCTATCCTCAAACACGACTCTGAGCAATGGCCATGGATGCGGTCTCGGGCCCCGGTTGAGAATCTTTGCGCGCAGGTGAATGGCTTTCGTCTGCGGGTCTGGGTCCGCCACCCACTCCCGGATGTCATAGGCGGAGATATCCCACTGCGGCTCCAACGAGCGACCGAAGGCGCTGTATACGGCCGTGAGTGTGGGTGTTAACGCCGGGATTGTCGCTAACTGTTGGCGATAGTGATCCACGACTTGGGCGGTTAATAGGATCAGTAGAGCGAGGACGGCGGCGAGCATCGCGCCTGCAGGCTTTGAGCGTGGGCCGCGCGAGGGCCCCTCTCGCTCATCCGGCTCGGTCGCGATCGTCGGCGCGATTTCGGCATCGAACGCGGTGATGCGCTCAAGCGTGCCGCGCGGCGTACTGTCCTCGATCGGCTCAATTCTGACCGCCTCTGTGGCGGCGGATAGCGGCTCCTCGGGACCGTGTGCCACGGTCTCGGTCCATTCGTCGGTGTCGGATGGCTCGTCGGCCGCGGAATCTGCCGGATCGGATGCTGCTGGAGGCTCCCACTCCGTTACGGGGGTCGCCCACCATTCGTTCGAGGCCTCGGCCACCTCAAAAGCAACTAGCGGCAGCGATGGGCTAGGCCTGAAAGGTTCTGCGTGCGCGTTCTCTGCCGGCTCCCTCACTGGACCCTCAACGGGCGGCAGAGGCGCTGGGGGTGGAGGGGGATCGTAATGGATCCGTGATGCCGACGCGGCGTTGACACCGGCCTCAATCTCGTCCGAAAGGGTCCGGATCGCATCAAACGTTGCGTCACAGACGCCACAGCGAACCTGCCCTTGAGCGGCGCGCAGAACAGCCGCGTTGACGCGGAAGATGGTGTCACACTCAGGGCATTGGGTATACATGCGACAAGCTCAGAGGCGTCTTCCGGAGAGACCCGTCCAACCGTCTCTGGACCTCGGCGTGTCCATGCGGAACCACGGAAGGTAAGCCGCGGTCACTGCTTCAGCCTGCTCGTTCAGCAAGCCCGCAAGCACGAGTCCGCCACCGGGACGAATGGCCGCGGCAATGCGCGGTGCCAGTGCAATTAACGGTTCCGCAAGGATGTTTGCCAATACCGTGTCGTAACCCGCCGCCCATGGCGCGTCAGCGTCCGCGAGCGTCAGGCGATCCATCACTCCGTTGCGATTGGCATTGTCGGTGGAGGCGATCAGTGCTTGCGGGTCGATGTCGAGACCGTGGGCGGTCTTGGCGCCCAGCAGTAATGCGGCGATGGCCAGAATCCCCGACCCACAGCCGACGTCGAGTACGCGGTGATCCACGGGCTTTTCGCGGTCTAGCCATTCCAAGCACAAGGCGGTTGTGGCGTGCGTTCCGGTGCCGAAGGCAAGCCCAGGATCGAGCCAAACAATGGTTGGTTCCGGTGCCGTATCCGCAGGAGGGTACTGGCCGCCGGGACAAATCCAAAGGCGCTCGCCGAAACGCATCGGACGAAAATCCTTGAGCCACTCGCGTTCCCAAGCGCGATCGGCAAGCGTTTCGTGGCGTAACTCAATGTCACACCCGAGGATCTCTGTGAGCGAGGCGGCAATCAGTTCAGGATCGCTGCCGTCCTCGTAGAGCGCGGACACTGCTGTGGCAGGCCACAGGGGGGTTGTGCCCGGCAGGGGTTCGAGAATCGGCGTATCACCGGCGTCGGCGAGCGTGACCGATAGCGCGCCGCTCGCGAAACAGGCGTCTTCGACGATTTCGGGTTCAAGGCCGTCTAAGGTGACGTGGACCTGCAGGAACGGCATGGCCGGTGGGGCTCCTCAGTAAACGGTTCAGGGCGGGTCGACCGCCCTGAACACCATACTTTACTTCAAGCCCAAACGTCGCTCGAGATAATGGATATCGACGCCGCCCTGTTGGAAGGCGGCATGCCCGAAGATTTCTTGATGCAAGGGCGCATTCGTTTTGATGCCCTCAACGACCATCTCCGACAAGGCGTTGCGCATACGCGCCAGTGCGGTATCCCGATCTTCGCCATGCGCAATGATTTTGGCCACCAACGAGTCGTAATACGGCGGCACGGCGTAGCCACTGTATAGATGGCTGTCGACGCGAATGCCTGGTCCGCCCGGCGCGTGCCAGAGTTTGACCGGGCCCGGACTTGGCATGAACGTTTTCGGGTCCTCCGCATTGATTCGGCACTCGATGGCATGCCCCGTGATGCGTACGTCCTCTTGCTTCATCGGCAACGGTTCGCCGCCGGCAATGCGCAGTTGCATCTTGACGAGGTCGATGCCAGTCACCAGTTCCGTGACGGGATGTTCGACCTGGATACGGGTGTTCATCTCGATGAAATAGAACCGTCCGTCTTCAAACAAGAATTCGAGCGTGCCCGCGCCGCGGTAGCCGACGGCTTTGAGCGCTTTCGTGATGCTTGTGATCATTTCGGCACGCATTTCCGGTGTGATTCCCGGGGCGGGCGCTTCCTCGACGATCTTCTGGTGACGACGCTGCAAGGAGCAATCTCTCTCACCCAATACGACCACGTTGCCGTGGTTGTCGGCGAGCACCTGGAACTCCACGTGACGCGGACGTTCGAGGAACTTCTCCATATAGACCTGATCGTTGCTGAAGGCCGCGAGAGCTTCCGCTTTGGTCACACTGATGGAGGTTGCCAGTGCCGCGTCGGAATGCACGACGCGCATACCGCGGCCGCCACCGCCGCCGGAGGCTTTGATGATGACCGGGTATCCGATCTTGTGTGCAATCTTGCGATTTTCCTCTGGATCATCACCGAGCGGATCGCCCGATCCGGGCACACACGGCACGCCCGCCGCCTTCATGGTGCGGATGGCCGACACTTTGTCGCCCATGATGCGGATGGTTTCGGCTTTGGGCCCTACGAAAATAAAACCCGACTTTTCAACGCGTTCGGCGAAATCAGCATTCTCCGACAAGAAGCCGTAACCCGGGTGGATTGCGACGGTGTCGGTCACTTCAGCCGCGGCGATGAGGGCCGGCATGTTCAGGTAGCTGTCCTTCGAGGACGGCGGCCCGATACACACAGTTTCGTCAGCCAACAGCACGTGCTTGAGGTTGCGATCCGCGGTCGAATGGACCGCGACTGTTTTGATGCCGAGTTCGCGGCATGCCCTAAGGATGCGCAGCGCGATCTCGCCGCGATTGGCAATGAGGACCTTGTCAATCATGGGCTTATTCAATGATGAACAGCGGTTGGCCGAACTCGACCGGGTCGCCATTCTTGACGAGTATCGATACGACCTTGCCGGCACGGTCGGACTCGATCTGGTTCATCATTTTCATCGCTTCGATGATGCACAGCGTCTGGCCCACCTTGACCTCCGAGCCAAGCTCCACGAACACCTTCGCGCCGGGTGCTGGCGACGAGTAATACGTGCCGACCATAGGGGCCGTGACGGCAGAGTCCGCCGATGGGGCCGCGGCCACTGGAGCTGGCGCAGCGGCTGGCGCTGCGATTGCAACCGGCGCAGCGGGGGCGGCGGCGACCGGGGCCGGGCTTGGCGCGGACACGTAGGTGGTCATCGGCGCCGAACCATGACGGCTGATGCGTACGGATTCTTCGCCTTCCTTGATCTCAATCTCGGCGACGCCCGACTCTTCGAGCAATTCGATGAGTTTCTTGACCTTGCGGATATCCATGACTCTTCCTCGTCGATCTGGCAGCAAATTAAGGATGGGCGCGCAGCGCGGCTTCGAGCGCGAGTTCGTAGCCAAGCGGCCCGAGCCCTACGATCACGCCGGACGCTAGCGCCGATAAATGTGAGTGATGTCGAAACGACTCGCGCGCGTAAACGTTGGAGATGTGCACTTCGTAAAACGGGATGCTGACCGCAGCAAACGCGTCGCGTATCGCAATACTGGTGTGCGTATAGGCGCCCGCATTGATGATGATCGCGTCAAATCCATGCGTCTTGGCGCCCTGAATCTGCTCGATCAGTTCATGTTCTGCGTTGGACTGAAAGCCGGACACGAACCCGCCCCGTGCGGCCGCGATCGATTCAAGACGTCCGAGGATGTCTTTTAGCGTCTGGCTGCCGTAAGTGCCCGGTTCCCGGGTGCCTAGCAAGTTCAGGTTCGGTCCATTGAGGACCAAAATGCGTGTCATCGGCCCCCCGGAGCCCGCCTCGTGAGGGACGAGTCTAACCAAAAAAGAGTGGAATTACGCAATTCGTTCCTAATTGCGCCGATCAACGCCTATCCTGCAATTAAGTCGCTCGCTCCAATTGTTGCGTTTTTGCGTCAGTGGTTCGACTCCTCTGAGGTAGTGTAATGCTGCGTGAGCGCATCGATTGCGGCGGGTACCTTCGACGCGTCGATTCCGTTGGCATCAAACTGCAGTAACACGTCGAGAGTGGCTCGCAGGTTGGGCTCATGCAGTTCACCCAAGTGGACGGTTAGGATCCGGCCGTGGGAGTCAATGAAGGCGCTGAACGGGAGCGCCATGTTGTCGACGCCATAAGCTTTGGCCGCTTCCAGCGCGTCTTCTTCGCCCATTAGGACGTCGTAGGTCAGCGGCGTGTCTTTGATGAATTTTTGCACGTCGTCGGGAAAATCCACGGCAATTCCAATGATTTTTACGCCTTTGCCGGCGTATTCGGCCTGTATGAGGTTCAGTAACGGGATTTCTTTGCGGCACGGGACGCACCATGTTGCCCAGAAGTTCACGATCTGCGGATGGCCGCTCCACTCACTGATGGGGTGCCGCTTGCCATCAAGCCCCGATAACGTGAATTCCGGCTGCGTGGCAGGCACCGCGCGCGCGCCGACTGCCGACACCGTTGGTGGTGTGAGCGGGGTCAGTGGTGTTGGCTGCAGTCGGCTATAGATGAAGGCTGCGACGACAGCGATACCGATCAACGCAAAGCCGGTGTAGGCCAGACGCAACGCAGGAGGTGTTTTCACGGAGCAGCCTCAAAATCGGACAAATGTTGCAGAAAATGGTCGGCATCGACGAAGCCTACGAGCCGGAACTGGCGCCGTTCTGCGCCGTCCGCCTTGAAAAAGGCCGTCGTCGGAGGGCCAAAAATACCAAATCGGTGCAGCAGTGCTTGGTCATCTGCATCGTTGGCGGTGACATCGGCTCGCAGGACGAGATAGTGGGCCAAAACGGCTTGCACGCGAGCAACATTGAAGGTGTGTGCATCCATTTCCTTGCAAGACACGCACCAATCGGCCGAGAAATCGAGCAAAGTGGGCTTTCCCGCGGCCTGGGCTTCGGCGAGTACGCGGTCCAGTTCGGCACTGGTTTTGATGCGCCGGAATTCCAGCGCGTGGGGAACGGATTGTCCAAAACGCGTACCGGATAACGGACGCAGGGGGTCAGTGCCGCCGAGCGAGGCACTTAATATGAGCGCTAGTGCGTAAAGGATGATGACTAGCGCAAGCGCCGAGCGAGTGGTGATGCCGCCTGTGGGCCGGCGGCCAACGCGGGCCACGACCCATGCGGCAGATGCAGCCACGACGCCCCAACCGGTCATCGTGATCCTGGGTCCGACCAAGCGGTCCAACATCCAGACGGCCACGCCGAGGAAGACCACGCCGAATAAGGCCTTCACGGTCTCCATCCATGGTCCGGACTTCGGCAATAAGCGGCCCGCTGAGGCGCCGACCAGCAACAATGGCGTGCCCATCCCCAGTGACAGGGCGCCAAGCGCGAGCGCGCCGCGTCCAATCGCGCCAGCTTGGCCGATCACAATGAAAGTGGCCACCAACGGTGGTGCTACACAGGCGGTTACGATCAGCGAGGACAGCGCCCCCATCACCGCGCTTGAAATCATTCGGCCACCCTTGATCTGGTTGCTTGCAGTCGCAAAACGCGTCTGCAGCCCGGAGGGCAGCGCAAGTTCATAGAAACCGAACATGGCAAACGCTAACGCCACGAACAGCGCGGCAAAGAGCACCAGAATCCACGGTTGTTGAAAAACGGCCTGCGCTTGTGCGCCGGCCGCCGCAAAGGCCACGCCGACGCTGGTGTAGGTGATTGCCATACCGCCGACATAAGCCAGCGATAGCGCAAATGAGCGTCCTGCCGAGGTTTTTTCGCCATCACCGGCGATGATGCCCGCCAGAATGGGCACCATGGGTAGGACGCATGGGGTGAAGGCCAGCAATAAGCCGAAGAACCAGAACGCTCCGAGCACGGCCCACCACTGGCCTGAGCGTACCAAGTTGGCTAAGCGATCCTGCTCCGCTCCCGCTGAACTGCTGCTCGCGGCGTCGGAGGGGGCAGTCGATGGTGCCGGGCTGGTCTCTACGGTCAGCAGTCGTGTTTGGGGGGTGTAACACAGTCCCGCGTCGGCGCAGCCTTGATACGTGATCTTTAATTGGGTGGGGTGGGGTCCTTGAAACGGAACTTGGAACTGCAGATCGCCTCTGAAGATCGTTTGGTCGCCGAAATACTCATCGTGATGTATTTCCCCGGCCGGCCAGATCGGGTTGCCCGCCGTGGTGGGTGCCGCCACGGTGAGGTGAATCCGATCTCGATACAGGTAATAGCCGGGCGCTATGGCCACGTGAACCATCAACTGCTCGCGTTCTAGGCCGGCGCTCGGGCGAAACGCTTTTTCAGCAGGCAAAAACTCCGCATCACTCTGCGTTGGGGTCGATGACTTGATGAGTTTGTTGAGCAGTCCGCCCGATGCGTTGGCGGACGGCGCTGGCTTTGGCGCGGCCGCGGCGGGTAGCGGCACCGCGCTTACCCAAGTTTGCGGGGGGTAACACAGCCCCGCGTCCGCGCAGCCCTGCAAGCGCAGTTTCAGCTGCAGACTGGTCGTCGCCGGGTTTGATCGATGGTAGGGCACGCGCACAGTGAAGGTGCCCCGGTAGATTTCCTGCTCACCGAAATACTCATCGCTATGGGATAACCCCGCTGGAAACACCGCCGGGTCCAAGGTCACCCCGGGCGTGTCAGTACTGAACCCGAAGCGCTTGCGATACAGGTAGTAGCCATCACGGATGTGGTAGGTGACCGCTACTTCGTGTCCGTCGGCGGTCGTTTCAGACCGATAGGCCTCATCCGCTTTGAGGAAAGTGGTCTCCGCGCTGAAGCTTGAGAGTGCGCAGATCAGGCCCAATATGAGCGTTATTGGGCGCCACGATTTTGAAATAAATATCTTATTAATCATAATCTTGCCTTCATCCTATCGGCGCCGCCGAAGCGGGTGTTGGGGCTAGGTCGACTTTGACGAGTGTTCAGGAATTTCAGCTCGGTGGTCTTGAAATGCGCAAGTTCGTCGCTATATTTAGCAGCCGTTAGGGGAGAGTGCTAACAGCGCCGCCCCGCGGGGGCCGAGACGGCTCCCCTCAAATTCTACTGGCTCCTGAAGGAGGACAACGAAAATGTCAAAGATTCGTCCGCTACATGACCGAGTGATCGTTAAACGCGAAGAAGACGAGCGCAAGTCGCCCGGCGGCATTGTGATCCCTGATTCTGCGTCGGAGAAGCCGAGCAAAGGCCGCGTTGTCGCGGTTGGCACCGGCAAGCTCCTGGATGATGGCAAGGTGCGCCCGCTCGACGTCAAGGTCGGCGACAAGGTGCTCTTTGGCAAGTACAGCGGCACCGAGGTCAAGGTCGATGGTGATGACGTGCTCGTGATGCGTGAGGAAGACATCCTCGCCGTACTCGAGAAGTAATTCGCACCATCCCCGCAACTCAATTCAGAGGAACAAAGAACATGGCAGCTAAGGAAGTACGTTTTGGCGATGACGCACGCTCCCGCATGGTTAAGGGCGTAAACGTCCTTGCAAATGCGGTTAAGGTCACGCTCGGTCCTAAGGGTCGCAATGCGGTGCTCGACAAGAGCTTCGGCGCCCCAACCGTCACGAAGGACGGCGTTTCGGTCGCTAAGGAAATCGAGCTTAAGGACAAGTTCGAGAACATGGGCGCCCAGATGGTCAAGGAAGTTGCTAGCGCGACCTCCGACGAAGCTGGCGACGGCACCACGACCGCCACTGTGCTCGCGCAGGCAATCGTTCGTGAAGGTCTCAAGGGCGTCGCCGCTGGCGTCAACCCGATGGACCTGAAGCGCGGTATTGACCTCGCTGTGCAGACGGCAGTCGATGAGCTGAAGAAGCTGTCGAAGCCTTGCAAGGACACGAAGGCAATCGCTCAGGTCGGTACGATCTCCGCCAATTCGGACGAGAGCATCGGCAACACGATCGCAGAAGCGATGGAGAAGGTTGGTAAGGAAGGCGTCATCACCGTTGAAGAAGGCTCGGGCCTCAACAACGAACTCGATGTCGTCGAGGGTATGCAGTTTGATCGCGGCTACCTGTCGCCTTACTTCATCAACAACCAGGCCAATCAGACGGCAGAACTCGACAAGCCACTGATCCTTCTTTATGACAAGAAGGTCTCAAACATTCGCGAAATGCTGCCGATCCTCGAGGGGATTGCTAAGGCTGGCCGTCCGCTGTTGATCGTGGCGGAGGATGTGGAAGGTGAGGCGCTGGCTACGTTGGTCGTCAACACCATCCGCGGCATCGTCAAGGTTGCAGCCGTCAAGGCCCCGGGCTTCGGCGACCGCCGCAAGGCGATGTTGCAGGACATCGCAATCCTCACCGGCGGCACCGTCATTTCGGAAGAAGTGGGTCTCTCGCTCGAGAAAGCCACACTGAACGACCTTGGCGAAGCCAAGAAGATTGTGGTCGAGAAGGAGAACACCACGATTATCGACGGCGCCGGCAAGGGTGCAGAGATCAAGGCACGTGTTGCTCAGATCCGCGCGCAGGCCGAAGAAGCGACGTCTGACTACGATCGCGAGAAGCTGCAGGAGCGCGTTGCTAAGCTCTCCGGCGGTGTCGCCGTGATCAAGGTCGGCGCTGCGACCGAGATGGAAATGAAGGAAAAGAAGGCTCGTGTCGAAGACGCGCTGCACGCTACGCGCGCGGCCGTTGAAGAAGGCGTGGTCCCGGGCGGCGGCGTTGCGCTGATCCGCGTCCTCAAGTCGCTCGACAAGCTGACCGTAGATAACGATGACCGTAATTTCGGCATTCGTATCTTGGCGCGTTCGATTGAAGAGCCACTCCGTCAGATCGTCACCAATGCCGGTGAAGATGCAGCGGTTGTGCTCAACAAGGTGCGTGAAGGCAAGGGCAACTTTGGCTACAACGCAGGCACCGGTGAGTACGGCGACATGATTGAGATGGGCATCTTGGATCCAACCAAGGTTACGCGTCTCGCGCTGCAGAACGCGGCGTCGGTTGCTGGCTTGCTCCTGACGACCGAGGTGATGATCGCCGAGGCTCCGAAGGATGACGACCACTCGCACGGCGCGCCGGGCGGTATGGGCGGTATGGGCGGCATGGGCGGGATGGACATGTAATCCCGCATACCGGGCGCTTCGCGCGCCCGGTTTGTTGTCCAAACGACAAGGCCCCGCTTGCGGGGCCTTGTCTATTTAGAGTCTCAGTGTTGAAAAGGCGCGGACCTTTGCGCCTGCGCTATCGATCTCATGTGGCGCGAAGCTGCTTCTGGATGTCTTCTAAGGCAACGCCTTTGGTTTCCATCACCATGACGCGCACCCAGACCAACTGCACCACCATCATCCCGCAGAAAAACGAGAAAACGAATGCCGGTGGTAATGCGGTGACCATCTTTGGAAAGAAGGTGGTTAACAGCGCAGCGAAGATCCAGTGCGTGGAGCTGCCTAGCGTTTGCCCCTGTGCGCGATGACGGTTGGGGAATATTTCGGCGATAAATACCCAGATTACGGCGCCTTGGCCAATGGCGTGCGCTGCGATAAAAGCAAAGATGCAGGCGGGCACAATACTGACATGGCCGCTCGCAAAGGCCCAAGCGACTAGGCCTAAGGACACGATGTAACCGAAAGAGCCGATGTACAGGAGCGTCCGACGGCCCAGACGGTCAATCAACCACAGTCCCGCGAAGGTAAAGATGAGATTGGTGATGCCAATCCCCACGGATTGCAGCAGAGCTGCTTGTGCGCCGAGGCCGGTCATTTCGAAAATGCGCGGCGCGAAGTACAAAATGGCGTTGATGCCCGAGAGTTGATTGAAAAATGCAATCAAGAACGCCAACAGAATCGGCGTTCTAAGCGAGCGAGTCCAGAACCCCTGGTGTGACTCTGTCGCTTGACCCGATTCGATGATTTCTGCCGCGCGTGTTCGAATGGCCTCCGGGTTGGCGGTTGGATCGATCAATTTCAAGACGGCTTCGCCGGCATTGCGGTCGCCCTTACGGGTGAGTAGCCAGCGGGGGCTTTCGGGCAGGGTAAAGCTCAGCACTGCGTAAATAAGGGACGGGAATGCCGCTACACCGAGCATCCAGCGCCATGCGTTGTCGCCCGCATCAGCTAGCAGTGCGTTTGACAAATAGGCGATGACAATCCCAAACACAATATTGAATTGAAACAGCCCAGCCAGCAGACCTCGCCGCGACGGCGGTGCGATCTCCGAAATATAGAGCGGCGCGACTACCGTGGAGACTCCGATGCCGAGACCGCCGATTGCGCGGGCCACAATAAACGCACTCACACCGTCGGCGAGCGCCGACCAAAGCGCTGAGAGGACGTAGAGAAAGCCGATCAAAATCAACGTGCGTTTGCGTCCGAACCGGTCGGTCGGCCAACCGCCAGCGACTGCGCCGATGACGGTGCCATACAGGGCCGCAGCCATAGCGACCCCATGCAATTCAGGCGACAGGTGCCAGAGTGCTTGGATCCGTTGCTCAGCGCCTGAGATCACGACCGTATCAAAGCCGAACAGGAATCCCGCTAGCGCAGAGGTGATCGACCACAGAAAAATCCGCAGATTGATCGGGGTCGGAATTGCTTGGCTACTCATTTTTAGTCCTTAGGGTCGGGCCCAAGGCGACGTGCCCGCCGCGATGGGGAATAAACATGCCGCCTAATTGAGGCTCTTGCAATCGATTCCCGCTGCAGTTGCACGCACTTCTAAGAAGAGAACACAATATCGGATTGGTCGGTCCAACCACTGACCGGCGGGATGGGGGTGGAGTTTGAAGAACAAAGGTGGCCATCGGGCCCCAGCGAAAATGTCTGACATTGCTGCCCTGGCGGGCGTGTCGGCATCGACGGTCTCCCGTGCCTTGGCCGGTAGTTCGCTCGTGGCGAAGAAAAAGCGCGACGAAATCATGCGTTTGGCTCGTGAAGCCGGCTACGTCGTGAACACCACTGCGCGCAATCTACGCCTGCAGCGGACCGAAACGATCAGTGTTGTGATTCCGCTCGCCCATGAAGTGAGCCAACCCCTGACCGATCCATTTTTTGTCGAAATGCTCGGCTATCTTGCGGATGCCATTACACAGCGCGGATATGGAGTGCTGTTGCAAAAGATCGTGCCCCCGATGGGCGATTGGTTGCCGAATCTCGTCGCGTCTGGCCGTTCGGATGGTGTCATCGTGATTGGTCAAAGTACTGAACACCAAGTCTTAGAGGCGGTGTCTGCGTATTACCGGCCCTTGGTCGTCTGGGGCGCTCCATCGGTTGCGCAGAGTTACTGCACCGTAGGCACCGATAACACGGTCGGTGCACAGCGAGCCGTCGAGCATCTGATCCGCTTGGGCCGCAAGCGCATTGTGTTTTTTGGCGACCCGTCGCTGCCGGAAATTGGATTGCGCTACGAGGGCTATCTGGCTGCGCTTGAGAATACGAGTCGTCCACTTGAGGCGAGGCACATCGTGCCGGCTCATCTGACGCCGGACAACGCCTACGCGGCGATGACCGAGTTACTGCAACAGAATGTCGCGTTCGACGCTGTCTTTGCGGCCAGTGACTTAATCGCCATTAGCGCCATCCAGGCGATAACGGCGGCTGGAAAATCGGTACCGAAAGACATTGCAGTCGTTGGCTTCGACGATATTGCGTTAGCAGCGCACAGCAATCCGTCTTTGACCACGGTGCGTCAGGATCTGGACGTGGGTGCGCGGACCATTGTGGACCGGTTGTTCGATCGGTTGTCCGGAGGGGAGGGGCCATCGGCCACCCTCTCGGCTGAACTAATCATCCGCGAATCGTGTGGCGCCAAACTATCGTATTGAGTCAGGGCCGCCGGTGGGCAGATTGCAATCGTTTGCAAACGGTTCCGATTTCGTTATTCTGATCGGATAAACACCCCTTCAGCGGGTGGAATGGAGGGGGCATGATCGCAAATTCTAGCGCTTCGGCGCCGAGCCACGTTGCCGCCGTGCGCTGGCTGACGTATCTGATGTTCTTCATGTTTGCGATGACCACCGACGCCGTCGGCGTGATTATCCCTAAAGTTATTGCTGAGTTTGGCTTAAGCCAGACCACGGCCGGCGCCCTCCATTACGGCAGTATGGCCGGCATCATGGGTGCGGGCCTTTTTCTTGGATTTTTGGCGGATCGTTGGGGCCGCAAACTGACGATTTTGGCCGGTTTGGCCGTCTTCGCCGTGACTGCTTTTTGCGTACCGGTCGCGGGTAATTTTCTGGTGCTACTCCTGCTGATTTGTTTGGCGGGTGCGTCGATTGGCGTGTTTAAAACGGGCGCGCTGGCCTTGGTCGGAGATCTCTCCGTGTCAACGACCGAACTCACGTCGACCATGAATTTGGTGGAAGGCTTCTTTGGGGTCGGCGCCATCATTGGACCGCTGATTGTGACGATGCTTGCCGCGCAGGGCGTATCTTGGCGGTGGCTCTACGTGGTCGCTGGAAGCCTTTGTGTGCTGTTGTTCTTGGTCGCGTTGTCGGCGCGCTATCCGGACGCGCCTCGCGCACAGAGCGAAGAGCAGCCTTCGGTCGTGACCGCATTGAGGCTGGTCAAAAATCCGTATGCATTGGGGTTTAGCCTCGCTGCTTTTCTGTACGTCGCCGTTGAGTGTGCGATCTACGTCTGGATGCCCACACTGCTGAGTGGCCTGCAAGGATCGCTGTTGGTGCAAGCCGGCTATGCCTTACCCGTCTTTTTCATGATGCGAGCGCTAGGTCGATTTGTCGGTGCTTGGCTGCTACGCACATTTGAGTGGTCGCTCGCATTGCTGCTCTGCGCCTTGTCCATCTTGTTGTGCTTTGTCGGTAGTGTATTTGGCGGGCTGCATGTCGCGCTTTACCTGCTGCCGCTTTCTGGGCTCTTTATGTCGATCATCTATCCCACGATCAACTCTAAGGGTATCGGCTGCTTCGAAGGCGTCGATCAAGGCTCGGTTGCTGGCGTCATCCTCTTTTTTACATGCCTGGGCGCGATCCTCGGGCCGATAGGCATGAGCGTGCTCAGCGACATCACGGGTAATGCTCGGGCTGGCTTTGTACTGGCTTCAGGCTTTTGCGGAATATTCTGTGTGGCAGCCTTGATTAACTTCGTGAGTAAACCGGCGCACGCGCGTCTTGCACAGCATGAGGCTGCCACCTGACCTCCATGTCTTCGAGGCAGGACGGCTGAGGATAGGTTGGTGAGCTGCCAATCATGCAGATGCTTGACGCCGCGGGCGCGAGGCGCAAACCCGCCACTGGGGCCGAAGTGACTGATCAGACGCCCGCCGCCGATGTCTTGTATCAAGAAGCGCATGACGCCATGGGGCGTCGCGACGCCCGGGGGGCTATCGACTTATTGGAGTTGATGCTCCAGCAGGTGGATGAAAACGCCCACGCATGGCGACTGTATGGATTCGCATTACGCGAAGAGCAGCGCATGGGCGACGCATTGGCTGCGTTTCGGCGCGCTGAAATGCTCGCGCCTGAGGATGCATTAACGGCAACGGCCATTGCCCAAACAGAGGTGCAATGTGGCCTAACGGCACTTAAGTCGGCGCGTCGTGCCTTAGCTCTGACGCCTTCATCACCAAGCCTGATACTCACGCTCGCGAGCGCCTTGTCCGCTGAAGGGCGTAAGGACGATGCGATCGACGCCCTGGCGGCGGAATTGGAGCGTAATCCTTCGTGGCTTGAGGGGCAGTATCGCGTCGCCGAAATGCGATGGACGGACGGCGATCAATTAAATTACGCCCGCGGCTATGAGGCTGCGGCGTTACGGGAGCCGCAAAACTTACGGCTCCGTCTCGCGTGGTTTCGGTTTGTGGCTCAAGCCCGTGACTGGCCGGCTGCCCGGCGCATTCTTGCGGATGCCGAGCGCATGTTTGGGGCGCAAACCGTGTTTCCCGTGGCGCGCGCCTATCTGGCGGCCGAATCCGGTGAGTACGCGCAAGCCGAGACGCTTTTTCGGCAGACTGAAGGACTCAATGACGAGGTCAGAGATCTCGCGTGGATTCGCTACTGCTTGCGTACGCAACGGGCCGCTGCAGCAGAGCCCACCGCATTACGTCTCTTACGCACGCCATCCGCGAATCTTGCCTGGCCCTATTTGTCGCTGATCTGGCGTATCGCGGGCGACCCCCGTGCCGAATGGTTAGATGGGGCGCCGCCGTTTGTCCGTGCCATGGAGGTTGGTATTAGCGCGGCTGATCTTGAAGAACTCGCTGAGTTACTTCGTGGTCTGCACACCGCAAAGTCGCCGTACATTGAACAGTCAGTGCGTGGCGGAACGCAGACCGAGCGGCCTTTATTTTTCCGTACTGATCCGATCATTGAGCGCACGAAGGCCAGGATCAGCGAGGCCGTGCGTGAGTACATCGATTTATTGCCGCCCCGTGTCGCTGGACACCCCTTGCTCGGGCCGCCGCGTAATCAGGTGTTGTATGCCGGTAGTTGGTCGGTGCGACTACTGCAGCAGGGTTATAACGTCGCCCACACGCACCCACTGGGATGGCTGAGTTCTGCCTTTTACGTGTCGCTGCCAGCAAAGGACGATATGGGTAAGCCGCCAGCGGGTTGGATCCGATTCGGCGCCCCACCCGCTGACCTCGGCTTGGGATTGGCGCCCTATGCTCAAGTAGAGCCGCGCGTGGGCCGTCTGGTCTTATTTCCATCAACAATGTGGCACGACACCGTCCCGTTTGCGGCCGGTGAGCGATTGGTGCTCGCTTTCGATGTGCGCACACCCTCTCGGTAGAGGGATTGTCCTAGACGAAATCTAATGTCGCTTTTTAGCAACATCGATATTTCAATCTGCTCAATAATCTGTATGCAATCGGTTGTTGAAATCGTTTGCACTGTGTGGTTTACTTTTATGCAGCAATTCGGGGGACTGTTTTAACCCCCAATTCCAATCGATTTCAGTTCTGTGTCTCTTTTAGGGGGTTTACTGTGAAAAAAACGTCCAACGAAAAGCTTTTCTTGCGCATGCTCATCTCGGCTGCTCTCGCAGCGGGTGCTAGCGCTCACGCTGATACCGCGCCAGTCGCTGCTGATTCGGCCAAGGGCAATGACAGCCTGCTCGACGAAATCGTCGTGACGGCTTCGGGTGGCGATAAGAGCGTACTGAACACCTCGGTCTCGGTAACTTCCGTTCCGGCCGAATTGGTCAAGAACTTCCAGCCGACGTCTGAGGCTGAAGTGTTCCGAATGATCCCCGGTATTCAGGTCAATGGCACCTCGGGTCCCGGTGGTAACTCCAACATCGCGGTTCGCGGTCTCCCTGTGGCCACCGGCGGTTCGCCGTTTGTGCAGATTCAGGAAGATGGCTTGCCGACCGTCCTGTTCGGCGACATGCAGTTCGGTAACAACGACTACTGGACCCACTACGACGCCAGCGTCGACCGCATCGAAGCGGTTCGCGGCGGTTCGTCGTCGACCTTCGCCTCGCAGGCTCCGGGCGCGGTCATCAACTACATCTCGAACTATGGCAAGGAAGAGGGCGGTTACGTCCAGTTCAACCGTGGCTTGGGCTTTGACGAAAATCGCGTCGACTTCCGTTACGGCGGCGCCGCGAGCGACTCTGTGCACTATCACGTTGGCGGCTACGCGCACACGGGTCGCGGTCCGCTGAACGCCGGCTACAACGTGTCGGACAGCGTCCAGTTGAAGGCCAACATCACCAAGGACTTGGCGGATAACAAGGGTTACATCCGTTTCTTGGCCAAGTTTGCTGACACGAAGGAGCCGAACTACACCGGTTCGCCGGCTCTCGTGAATGCTTCAGGCAACTCAGTGGACGGTATCAGCGCATTCCCGGGATTCGACGGCCGTAGCCAGTCGAACTACTCGGCGCTGAACCAGCACTTCAACATTGTGAACTCGAACGGCGCCTTGCAGTCGGTCAACACCGACGGCATCACGACCCGCGCCCTGGCGCTGCAGAATCAGGTTCACTACGAGCTCGATGGCGGCATCAAGATCGACAACAACATGCGTTGGACGCGTATGAGCGGCGCCTTCTCGGCACCGTTCCTCAACGTTGCGCTGACCTCGAGCGCGACCCCGGCCGGCGGCGCGATTTACTACGCCAATGGCGTGAACGCGGGCCAGCTCTACACCAACCGGTACTTGAACAACAACACCGACGTTCACACGAACATCAATGATGTCGGCAGCTTCGCCAATGACTTGGCGCTGTCGGACAAGTTCAACTTGGATGGTGCTGGCACGGTGACCGCGCGCGGTGGTGTGTTCTACATGAACCAGCACATTGCGATGGACTGGCACACGAACGCGACCTACTCGGAGCTCTCGGGCCACAACGGCGCGATGCTGAACGTGGTCGACTCGGCCGGTAACTTGTTGACCGCCAACGGTATCGCTGGCTTCAACAACAACTGGGGTTCGTGCTGTGCGCGCGCCTATGACCTGTCCTACACGGATACGGCGCCGTACCTGAACTTGGATTGGTCAGCTGGCAAGTGGGACGTCGATGCATCGGCTCGCTTTGAAAACATCAAGGCAGGCGGCTGGACTCAGGTCGGTGGCGATTCGTTCAATACACCGATCATCGCACTGAACCCAGTCTCGGGCCAGAACCAGACGGTCGCGATCCCAACGCTGCTGCCGAACGGCCCGCAGGAGTACTTGGACTACACCCGCACCTACACCAACTACTCGGTTGGCGTGTTGTACAAGCTCTCGGATGACATTTCGTTGTTCGGTCGCTCGTCGCGCGGTGGTCGTTTCAACAGCGACCGTCAGACGGTTGGCGGTAAGATCCGAGCTGATGGCGCGCTCTGCACCTCAGCGGATGCGGCTAATCACGTCGGTGGTTGCTCGGCTGACGGCGTCACCCCTTCGGTCGACTTCGTTAACCAGTACGAACTGGGTGTGAAGGCTCGTGGTCACCTGGGCACCGGCCGTTACACGGTCGAGTTGACGCTTCTCAACGGCGACTTCAAGCAGAGCACGTACGAGCTGTCGGCAACCCGTTGCCCAGGCGGCAAGGGCGGCTGCGTTAAGGACAACGCGTTCAAGTCGTCTGGCTTCGAGTTCTTCGGTACGTACGAAGTGGGTGCGTTCTCGTTGGTTGCCAATGCGACCTACGCCAATGCGCAGCAGCAGCCAGCGGGCGCATCGGGTTACTTCCAGGCGCAGTACATGCCGAAGATGATCTACACCATCTCCAGCGAGTACAACGTGATCCAGGCAGTCTCGGTTGGTCTTGCTGTCACTGGCAACACGTCTTACACCGACGGCGGCAATGCCAACTGGCCGGGCTCAGAAGTCTTCACCGGCTTCGTGCGCTATCGTCCAGCGAAGAACCTCGAATTCGGTCTGCAGGGCTACAACCTGTTCGACAAGTTCGACGCTCGCGCATCGGGTGGTGTTTCCGACGCATCGGTCACGCCGGCAGTTGCCAGCGTAGGCGCTGCTCTGGGACGTACGGTCATGGGTACGGTCAAGCTGAGCTTCTAAGGCAGCGATCGATCTAACTTCAGCTGCGGTGACCACCGTTACCGCCGCTGACTAGACCGAAAACTAGGGCGGTGTCGCAAGACGCCGCCCTTTTTCGTTTCTATACTGCGCGCTGGGTCACGCCGCGCGTTGTAGCCACAAACCGCGTCTGAGCCGGTTCGCGTGCGCACGCAGGCTTGCTTATTGAGGGGATCTCCATGGATACGAACGTCCGATCAATCCGCAGTGTGGTGATCGTCGGCGGTGGATCGGCCGGCTGGATGACGGCGGCCGCTTTGGCGAATGCTGCGCCGCGTGGATGCCAAATCACGCTCATTGAGTCGGATGAGATCGGGACAGTGGGCGTCGGTGAAGCCACGATTCCACCCATTCGGACGTTCAACCAGATGCTTGGGTTGGACGAAGCTGAATTTATGCGGCGCACCAAGGGTTCTTTTAAGTTAGGGATCCAGTTCGTTAACTGGGCTAAGGAAGGGCAGGCGTATTTTCATCCCTTTGGCACCTTTGGCCGTAATTTCGATACCGTCGGGCTCCATCACTATTGGCTGCAGGCCAAGCAAGCGGACACCGCAGGTCCGTTAGACGACTATTGCATGGCTTGGGCGGCGGCCTCCGCTGGCAAATTCGCCCCGCCCATGCAAGATCCACGTCATGTTCTATCGACCTACGACTACGCCTATCACTTCGACGCGGGTCTATATGCAGCCTTCCTCAGGGAGTACGCCGAGAAGCGTGGCGTCATCCGTGTGGAAGGCAAGATTGCCGATGTCACCTTAGCGTCAACGACGGGTTTCGTTGAAAGCGTGCGCCTCGACGACGGCCGCGAATTTATGGGCGATCTGTTTATTGATTGTTCGGGCTTCCGTGGACTCCTCATTGAAGGCGCCTTAAACACCGGCTACGAAGACTGGAGACACTGGCTACCGTGCGACCGCGCTGTGGCCGTGCCCTGCGCAAAAGCGGGTGAATTTACGCCATACACCCGATCAACCGCGCGCGAGGCAGGCTGGCAGTGGCGGATCCCGCTACAACACCGAACGGGAAACGGCCACGTCTATTGCTCTCAATTCATCAGCGAAGAGGCGGCCGCAAGCACCCTCCTTTCGAACTTGGACGGTGCCGCATTGGCTGAGCCCCGTTTCCTCCGATTCATGACCGGTCGACGTAAACGGATCTGGAATAAAAATGTGGTTGCGATCGGGCTGGCCAGTGGATTTCTCGAACCGCTTGAATCGACGAGCCTGCACTTGATTCAAGCGGGCATTGCGAAACTCTTGGCATTTTTCCCGGACCGAGATTTCGATCCAATGGTCTCGGATGAATTTAATCGGATCGCGAACAGTGAAGTAGAGCGCATTCGAGACTTCCTGATCCTTCACTACCATCTCAATCAGCGTGAGGAGGGAGAGTTGTGGCGATACTGCGCACAAATGTCGGTGCCCGATTCACTGCAAGACAAAATTGACCACTTCAAGCGCTACGGTCGCTTAATTCAACGCGAGTTTGATTTGTTCGGTCAAGCGTCTTGGCTTGCTGTTCATATCGGTCAATTGAATTGGCCAGACCAAGTGGATCCACTCCTGCACCATCGCCAGGTGAATAGTGTGGAATGGTTGGCGAAGCTCACAGAAGCTTTACATGCATCGGCCCGACAACTGCCGACACATCAGGAATTCATTAATAAATTCTGCAAGGCCAACTGATTCGAGTCAGTGCCGCTCGCGTCTGAATTGGGGGGGGTATTGGTATGAAAAAGTGGCTTCGATTGGCGTTCGTGCTCTGGCTTGCAAGTTCGGGACCTGCCTTTGCAGAAAACGGTTCGGTCATCGAAATGCCGACAGCCAAATTTGCGCTGGGTGATGATCCTGCGCGCGCTAGACCCGAGTTTGATGACAGCGCTTGGGTCAAACTGTCGACCTTGAAGAACTATGAGAAGCAGGGATTCGACGGATATGACGGATATTCGTGGTACCGCTTCCATGTGAACATTCCCTCGAGTCTGCGCAAGACGGTTCGGTGGGACCACCGTCTTCGGATCTACTTGTCCAGCATTGATGATGTCGACGAAAGTTTTTTGAACGGTGTAAAAATTGGCGCTATGGGCCAAATGCCCGAAGATCCCCGCGGCTACAGCACGCGATGGAACGGCATACGAACCTATTACGTTGATTTGGCCTCGGGCCTAGTCCGCTGGGATGCAGACAATGTAATTGCGGTCCGGGTCTACGATGGATCGGGTGGTGGCGGCTTCTACCGAGACATGCCGAAAATCAGCCTGGCTGAAATTGCGGACGGGCTGGAAATCGACCTTGGCCGCACCCACGTCAATTACACGGCCACGACGATGAGCGGCAAAATACACTGGTCCAATGCGTTTCCTGTCGGCCTCGCGGGCCGCTTGGATTACGAGGTATTCGACGCGCAAGCTGACCGCGTGCTGTCCAAACACAGCACGGCATTTAAAGTTGCGGCAAATGGCACCGCGGATTTGACACTTCAGGCGCCGCAACGCGCCGGGATTGAGGTGCGCTTCCATTTCACAGAGGCGACGACGGGGGTCGTGCACCATGAGACCTATCATTCGCCCTATGTGCTGACGCCTGCCGACTCTGCGTCGCCAAAGATCAACGGCGCAAGCGTCCTTGGCGCACGTCCGGGATCTCCAATCTATTACCGTGTTGCCGCTACCGGTCGTGCGCCACTGTCGATCAATGTCGAGCACTTGCCGTCCGGTCTGCAGTTTGATCCGGTTAACGGCGTGATCTTCGGTTCGGTCGCGGAGCGCGGCCAACATGTCATTGAGGTCACGGCTACAAATGCCATTGGATCTATCCACCGGTCAGTGACGCTAAAAGTAGGTGATGAGTTGGCCTTGACGCCGCCCATGGGCTGGAACAGTTGGAATGCCTACGGGCTCACGGTCGACGCGGACAAGGTCCGAGCGGTTGCTGATGCCTTGGTTTCTACGGGCCTCGCGGCTCATGGCTGGACCTACGTGAATATTGATGACGGTTGGGAATCCGCGCAGCGCGATGCAGGCGGCGAAATTCACTCGAACGCCAAATTTCCGGACATGAAAGCGTTGTCTGAGTATCTGCATGCGAAAGGATTGAGGTTCGGCATTTATTCATCTCCCGGCCCCGAGACCTGCGGAAAGTTTCTAGGATCAAAGGACCACGAGCGCCAAGACGCGCGTGTCTGGGCGGCGTGGGGCGTTGATTACCTGAAGTACGATTTGTGCTCATACGAGTTAACGATGCCTAAAGAACCGACCGTGGCTGATCATCAAAAGCCTTATCGGATCATGCGGGACGCACTTGCAGCGCAGTCGCGCGACATCGTCTTCAGCCTCTGCCAATACGGCAGTAAAGAGGTCTGGAAATGGGGGCCGGAAGTGGGCGGAAATCTGTGGCGGACCACCGGCGACATTGAAGACACTTGGAGCATCGTCCGAGAAATCATCAATTCCCAATACTTGTCCGCTCCCTATGCCGGTCCTGGGCACTGGAACGATCCGGACATGCTCGTGGTTGGAGAGGTGGGTTGGGGTGGTGAATTGCATCCCTCGCGCGTGACGCCTGATGAGCAGTACACGCACATCAGTTTGTGGTCCTTGCTGGCGGCACCGCTCTTGCTCGGTAACGATTTGACCCATCTCGATCCATTCACCAAGAACCTCGTGACGAATGACGAGGTGCTCGCGATTGATCAGGATCCGCTCGGACATGCGGCTCAGCGCGTCTATCGGCAAGACGACTGGGAAATCTGGGTGCGTGAGTTGGCGGATGGTCGCAAGGCCGTCGGTATCTTCAATATGGGCGATCGTTTCCGACAACTGGCCATTGCGGGCCTGACTCCCGATTTAACGATAGGGACGGCGATGCGTGACGTCTGGCGTCAGCGTGATCTAAAACCGCTCGCAGCCGACTTTAAAGCGAGCGTGCCGGAGCACGGTGTTTTACTGCTCGCGATGGGTAAAGCCCACTAATTCGCGGATTGGACGATCCGCCGCATGGCGGGTCGTTCTATGTTTTGGGGCTGGACTGCTAAGATCAACCCATGCACATGCAAACGGCTGAAATTTTCCTGATCGCTATGGCGATCATATTTTCGGTGCCCTATCTGTTGTGGCGCATTGGGCGTACGGAGTACTACGCACCGCTCGTGGTGGTTCAGATCATCACGGGCATTCTGCTCGGACCTGGCGTATTGGGCTCTGCCTTCCCTGACTATTACACCTTCGTCTTTAATCCTGCCGTCGTGCAGTCCTTAAATGGCGTCGCGTGGTGGGCGGTCATGTTGTTCGTGATGATCGCCGGCCTTGAACTTGATGTATCCCAGGTCTGGCGCAATCGCCGCGAGACAGGCATCACGGCCGGGCTTGCGCTCAGTGTGCCGCTGATTTTTGGTGCGGCGGTTGCGGCGATTGCGCTGATGTGGGATGGCTGGCGCGGTACTGAGGCTAAAAGTTGGCAGTTTGTGCTCGGAGTCGGTATGTCATGCGCAGTCACGGCATTGCCGATTTTAGTGCTGCTGATGGAAAAGTTAGGGATCTTGCGCCAGCCGATCGGCCAGCGCATCCTGCGTTATGCCAGCCTCGACGATATTGCGATTTGGGGCGTGTTGGCACTCATTCTGATGGATTGGAGCCGACTGGGGCGCCAGCTTTTCTTTATTGTTGGACTCGTGATTGCGGCGATGGTGGTTCGTACCGTTATGCGGCGAATTCCAGAGCGTGACCGCTGGTATGTGGCGCTCATTTGGTTGGCATTGTGTGCATTCGGAGCGGATTGGTCTGGGCTGCACTTCATGGTCGGTGCATTTCTGGCGGGTGCTAGCCTCGATGGTCAGTGGTTCAACCGTGAGCAGATGGATGGGTTACGGCACAACGTATTGCTTGTGATGATGCCGGTATTCTTTTTAAGCACTGGCTTGAGGACCGCGTGGACGATGGGCGGCGGGAGCGTGTTTTTGCTCGCGGCTGCGTTGCTCGTGGCATCAATCGCCGGCAAATTGTTAGGGACGCGGATTGCTGGGCGAGTCCTGGGCTGGCCGCCGGGCGAGAGCGGATTGGTTGGCTGGTTGCTGCAGACCAAAGCGCTGATCATGATTATCTTCGCCAATATCTTGCTCGATAAACAGGTGATCACCAGTCCTACCTTCACCGCACTGCTGTTGATGGCTGTCGGCAGCACGATGTTGACGGTGCCTGTAGCGACCCCGCGCCTGAAAATGCTCCCCCATTTACTGTCGAATTAGGCGTGAACCCGTGGGTAGTCCGCTGGTGATCGAATGAAAACGATTGCATAATCGAAACGAGGCCGTCCGCAAGAGAGGGCCAGAGAGGGGGCTCCGTGATCAGACTCGCTTTCATTGACTGGGCGTTGCTGGGTATCTATTTCGCCTTCGTTCTCGGTATCGGATGGTGGCTGAAGCGCGACATTCGAACGAGCGACGACTTTTTTCTCTCCGGCCGCCGGATTCCGGCGTGGGTTGCCGGGCTTGCGTTTATGTCGGCCAATCTCGGCGCCCAAGAAGTGATCGGTATGGCTGCCTCCGGTGCGAAGTACGGTATGGCGACGAGTCACTTCTATTGGGTCGGCGCTATTCCCGCGATGGTCTTCTTGGCCGTGTTCATGATGCCGTTCTATTACGGCTCCAAGGCGCGCTCGGTTCCAGAGTATTTGCGCCTGCGCTTTGATGAAAAGACACGCGGATTCAACGCGATTTCGTTCGCCGTGATGACCGTAATGTCTTCCGGCATTTCGATGTACGCGATGGGACTGCTGCTCAATCTACTGTTGGGCTGGGATTTCAACCTCAGCATGTGGATTTGTGCCGGTATCGTTTTGCTTTATATCCTCTTGGGCGGCCTGACCTCGGCGATCTATAACGAGGTTCTTCAGTTTTTCTTGATTGTTTTCGGGTTTGCGCCCTTAGTGCTGCTTGGATTGCGGGATATCGGCGGCTGGGATGGGCTACAGACCGGCCTTGTCCGCGTGGCGACCGATCAAGGTTTCGCCCCCGGTGTGTGGAGCCACTCGTGGCAATTCATGGGAGCCACCACTGAGAATCCGATGGGCGTTGAGTGGTTCGGGCTCGCGATGGGCCTAGGTTTTGTCCTGTCGTTTGGGTACTGGTGTACTGACTTTTTAATCGTCCAAAGAGCGATGGCGGCTGAATCCATGCAGGCGGCTCGTCGCGCGCCGTTGGTCGCGACGGTTCCTAAAATGTTGTTTCCATTTCTGGTGATTGTGCCGGGCATGATCGCAATAGCCATGGTTCATTCGGGGCATAGTCCCATCTCGTTGCCCTCAAAAGCAGACGGCTCAACGAATTTCGACTTGGTGATTCCCATGATGCTGGGGCATTACTTTCCGAACGGTCTTCTCGGTCTTGGTCTAACGGCCTTGATCGCAAGCTTTATGTCCGGAATGGCCGGCAATGTCACGGCGTTTAATACGGTTTGGACCAACGATATTTATAGCCCTTACATTCGACCGAATGCGAATGATGCTCATCTCCTGTGGATGGGGCGCGCGGCAACTGTGGTCGGCGTTCTATTGTCGCTGGCCGCGGCCTATCTTGCGGCGTCGTTCAACAACATCATGGATGTACTGCAACTCGTCTTCGCATTCATTAACGCTCCGCTATTCGCGACCTTTCTGCTCGGTATGTTCTGGCACCGCGCGAATGGTCACGGTGCCTTTACCGGTCTCGTCGCGGGAACGGCATGCGCCGCATTGCATCATGGCCTGACACTGCCTGCGCACGCTGTGGCTGGTGTGAAGGGCGGTTGGATTGCGCTGCATCACGTCTATCCCAGTGAGATGGCCCAAAACTTCTGGACGGCGATATTTGCGTTTGGAGGCTGCCTAACGGTCACCGTTTTGGTCAGCTTAATGACGGCTGCACCGGACCGTCACGGTCTACGTGGCCTCGTGTACTCGGAAACCCCGCATGCTGCCGATGAAACGGGCTCGCATCTCGGCCTAACGGCAACCCTCGGGCTGCTGGCTTTATGCGGAGCCATCATTCTGAATTGGATCTTCTGGTGAGGTGTTCGCACTGATGAACCTCGATATACGCTGGCCAATCGGGCTCTTATTTGCCGTCTTCGGAATGCTCATCTTTACTTACGGCGTGCTTGGAGACCCCCAACCGTCAGTAGGCTTGAATGTCGACGTGATCTGGGGTGCGGTGCTTGGCGCCTTTGGCGCCGTCATGCTTAGGCTCGCCCGAAATGCCGTCGCCCGCCAATGAATGACGATTCGAAGGCTGCGGCTCGCATCGAGCAATTGCGGACACGCCTTAAGTCTCGACGCGGCCCATTGTCGTCGTCGGCGCGTATTTTTCGTGCGCCAGGCCGAGTCAATTTGATCGGTGAGCATACGGACTATAACGATGGCTTTGTGATGCCGCTCGCAATTGGCTTTGATACGTGGGTTCTCGCTGAGCCACGTGAAGATGACCTTGTGGTGGCGGAGTCACTGGACTTTGACGCTATCAGTATCCATCGACTCGGAGCCGATGTGGGTGACGGAACCAGTAGCGGCCATTGGAGTCGTTACGTCGCCGGTGTGGCGGAGAGTCTACGCATTGCAGGGCACGCCGTGCGGGGTATGGATTTGGTCATCCACGGCAACGTGCCTATAGGTTCCGGCCTGAGTTCATCTGCCGCTTTGGAGGTGGCCGTAGCGACAGCAATGATCGCGTATTTGGATAGTTCACCGCCGACGGATTTGGATGTCGCCCGTATATGCCAGTCCGCCGAAAACGATTTCGTTGGCGCTCGCTGCGGCATCATGGATCAATACGCTGCGGTACATGGAGCCGCCGGTCACGCCATTCGCCTAGATTGCCGAAGTCTTCAACATGAGCTTGTCCCCTTGGAGTTTACCCAGACGCCGGCGAGGATCGTTGTTTGTAATACGATGGTTCGGCATAAATTGGCTGGCGGTGAATACAATCGCCGGCGCGATGAATGCGGTGTTGCAGTAGGAGTCTTGGCCTCGCGCTATCCCGCAGTGACCGCATTGCGCGATGTGACCTCAGAGATGTTGGGGTCCGTTGCGGAAGCGATGGATCCGGTGATCTATAAGCGCGCCCGCCACGTGATCGCCGAGAACGCCCGCGTTGAGCTCGCCTCATCGGCCTTGCGTCGTGGTGATCTCGTCACGGTCGGACAATTAATGCGGGCCTCCCATGACAGCCTCACTCAAGATTACGCGGTGAGTTGCCTTGAACTGGACACCATGGTGGATATCGCAACTCGGCAAAAAGGCGTCTACGGATCGCGCATGACGGGTGGCGGTTTTGGCGGGTGCACGGTGAATCTGGTGGCGCCCGAGTGTGTTGATGCATTCCGTCAGGGCGTATCGGTCGACTATGAACGGATGACTGGGGTTCGACCGGAGATCTACGTCTGTGATGCGGTCGATGGTGCGGGGGAAGTGCGTGAGCACTGAGTCTACTTCGCTGCTCTGGCGGGTACATCGGCGGCGTAATCTGCTCACCGGCGAGTGGGTACTCGTCTCGCCACACCGCACTCAACGGCCATGGCAGGGGCAAATTGAGAAGAATGAGGCGGCGAGCCTGCCAACGCATGATCCGAGTTGCTACCTGTGTCCAGGGAATGCGCGAGCCGGGGGGGTGAAGAATCCGAATTACGCTGAGACGTTCGTCTTCGATAATGATTTTGCCGCCTTGCGGCTAGAGTCTTCCACGCAGACCCTTCAACACGGTCTACTGCAGGCTGAATCAGAATCCGGCCTCTGTCGGGTGATTTGCTATTCACCCGCGCACCACCTAACTCTGGGGCAGATGACCTTAACCGGAATTCGGGCCGTCATCGACACATGGGCTTCGCAGTATGAAACGCTGGGTGACCGCCCTGATATTCACGCTGTTACTATCTTTGAGAACAGGGGCGCGATGATGGGTGCCAGCAGCCCGCATCCACATGGTCAGGTCTGGGCGAATCAAACGATTCCGAACGAGTTGGCTCGCGAAGTGGCATTTCAGGACGCGCATTTTGCTGACGTCGGACGTTGTCTGTTATGTGACTATGTGGAGATTGAATTAGAGCGACGTGAACGTGTCGTTGTTGAGAACGAGCATTTTTTGGCTGTGGTGCCATTCTGGGCCACCTGGCCGTTTGAAACGCTCGTATTGCCGAAATCCCATCAGCCAACGGTTTCAACGCTCAATAGCGAGGGGCGAGACGGTTTCGCAGCGATCCTTAAAGCGATTAACAAGCGCTATGACGCGCTATTTGCAGTGACGTTCCCATACACGATGGGATTGCATCAGCTACCGACCGATGGGATTGAGCGGGCGGGTTTTCATATGCATGCGCACTTTTATCCGCCGCTGTTGCGATCCGCGACCGTGCGGAAATTTATGGTTGGCTATGAAATGCTCGCCGGACCACAGCGAGATATCACACCGGAAATTGCTGCTGAACGCCTCCGCACAGCAGGCTAATTAGGCATTTCGAAATTGCGACGGGTCGTAGTCGGGTGATGCGCCAGGCATCGACGCGACAAAAGCGGCGAGCTTGGCGGCGCGGCGCATCGCATCCACGGGGGCGCTGCCTCTCAATAATTCGCCCAAAAGCATCGATAGAAACGAATCGCCAGCGCCGATGGTGTCGGCAACGACGGTTGGAAACGCCGGTTGCACGACATGGGCATCTTCATGCCACAGGCGCGCACCCTGTTCGCCTTCTGTCACACAAAACGAACGGATCAAGAACCGGGTTCTCAACGCCTGCCAGAGTGATTCTGCTGTGGGTTCTATTCCTAGCCACCCTGCAACGACGATGACTTCGTGTTCGTTTAATTTGACGAAGTCAGCACGCTTAAGTCCCTCCACCGTGATGTGTTGATCATCGTGTGGGGCTCGCAGGTTCGCGTCGAACACCCGCCAAGCGGCGACATCCAAAAGCTGCGCTACGGCAGCGCTTGACGTGACCGAGCGCTGAGCCAGCGTTCCGTACACGACTGTCGCTCCGGTGGCGGCAACGAGTGCTTCTGCAGTCGCCTCGAGCGCATCCCATGCGCAAGGGTGCGGAAACCGATACGACGCCGAACCGTCTGCGCCGAGCGTCGCTTCAGCAATACCGGTTGGATGTAACGGGTCGACCTGCACGAGAGTGGTGTCGACACCGAGTGCGCGAATTCGAGCTAACGCTCTTTCTCCACGGACATCCGCGCCGACCCGGCTGACAACGGCGGATGACAGTCCAAGGCGGGTCGCGTGTAGTGCGACATTGAGCGGAGCACCGCCGAGAAATTCGCCGTGCGGCAACACATCCCAAAGCGTCTCGCCAACGCAAATGACTCGACCGGTAGCCACATCCCAACTCCGCTGTTATCTGCTGTCCGAAGTGTACCGAGCGAGCGCCCTTATCGCAGCAGGGATCACGCGGCTAAGACCGCGGATTCGACGGTTTCGACAGAAGGCCAGCCCTGCGCATCGGCAAAAAGCCTGACCCGTTCGCCCAGTGGGGCCCAGGCCCGTACTGACTGCGGTCCGTAGAGTGCGATGAGGGGCGCGCCCACTGCGGCAGCGAGATGGCCGGGCCCAGTGTCATTGGCCACGACAGCGCGCGCTGTCGCGAGCAGAGCGGCGTAGACGCCGAGGTCGGTGCCCAACAGTTGTACCGCGTGGGGTAGCAATTCCGCGGCACGGGCCTCTTCCCCCGGACCAGGGCAGACCACGGTACGAATGCCCTGTTCATGTAATCGCCGGCCTAATGCCCGGTGGTATGGCCAAACTTTCCGACTCTCTCGGTCGTCTGCGCCGGAAAACGGACACAGGAGTACATAACGGCCTCGATCCAGATCGTTGGCCGTGAGTAGCGCGGTTGCTCGCTGCTGTTGCGGCGCGCTGGCCGATAAATGAATGTCGGTCGGATAGGGCAGGAACTCGCCGAGCGTATGTGATGCGAGATCCCAATACATATGGGAAGCATGTGCATAGCGGGCTAATGGATACGCCTCGCTGAGTAGGGGTGTCCGTCCGTCCCGGGCATAACCAATCGGGCGCCATCCCGCGAAACGAGTTTCAAGGGCCGATGACAGCGATTTGGTGAACAGGAGCGCCGGAGGCGAGCCAACGCTAAGAGACCGGCGTAAGTCACGCCAAGTCCTGCGCGCCTCCAGCAGTCCCGGTGGGCGTCGATAAACGGGCCAACCACACCCTTCGAGCAATGAGCCCGCCCACCCGCGGCCAACAAGATGAAGGTCATAACCTGCGGCATCTAAGCGTCGCAGAGTCGGCAGCATCAGCACCACCTCGCCCACCCAATTACATAGGCGGACACCCAACGGCTCTCGCTGAGACGGCTTAAGGGGTGGTAGGGGACGGGTCATGCGCTCAGTATATCCAACGCCGTCGGCGCCGCTTGCGCTGCCGTATACTCGAGCGCATGCAGACAGACGCGATGAATTCGAGCGCGCTGACGGTCGCTGCGGTGGCCGCAGCCACGCTCACGCGGGCTCGCGAGCGATTGGCCGCGGTAACCCCTGCGTGGGATGAGCGCCTTGAACCTGCAGTCATTTCGAGCGAATTTGTGCTGGACGCCTTGGTTGCGGATGACCAGTTGCGGGCTGATCCTTGGACGCTCTCCGGCGCTCCGTTCGCCGGTATCGAGGACAGTGCCGACGAGGTCGCCCTATCCAGTGGCCTGCGCCGCGCGCGGCGTAGGGAATTAGCGCGCATCGCCATCCGGAACATTACGGGCGCCGCCACAACCCGGCAGACACTGATCGATTTGTCCCGACTGGCTGACGCCGCGATTGACACGGCGCTTCGGCATGCCAGCCGACTGCTCGCCCCTCGGTTCGGCTACCCCCGGTTCCGCGATGGGCGATTAATGCCGCTCATCGTGCTTGGAATGGGAAAATTAGGCGGCGGAGAACTTAACTTCTCCTCGGACATAGATCTCATCTTCTTGTATCCCGAGGGCGGCGAGACGGATGGCGCGCGTTCGGCCGACCATTTTGAGTATTTCACCCGACTCGGGCAAAAACTGATCCAGCTGTTAGATGCAAGGACGGCCGACGGCATCGTCTATCGCGTCGATATGCGCCTGCGGCCTTTCGGGGATTCAGGTCCGTTGGTGACCAGTTTTGCGGCCTTGGAAGATTATTTGCAGCAGCATGGGCGTGACTGGGAGCGCTACGCTTGGATTAAGGCCCGCGCCATCACCGGCAGTGAGGCCTATGTCGAAGTGTTTAACGACGTCGTTCGGCCCTTTGTCTACCGTCGCTACCTCGACTTCGGCGTTTTTGAGTCCTTACGTGAAATGAAGTCCATGATCGCCCGCGAGGTGGCTCGGCGAGAGTTGGATGAGCACCTCAAACTGGGTCGGGGGGGTATCCGCGAAGTCGAGTTCGTCGTTCAAGCCTTGCAACTCGTCCGTGGTGGCGGTGATGCGCGCCTGCGTACGCCCAGTCTCCTTGCCGTATTGCCGCGATTGGTCGGCCATAAGCTCTTGGGAGACGGCGACGTGTCAGCGTTGTCTGCCGCTTATGAATATTTACGCCAGCTCGAAAATCGGCTGCAGATGTATGCCGATGAGCAAACTCATGTGTTGCCGCAGGATCCGATTCGCCGGGCGCGCTTGCTTTTCGGTCTTGGTCAGCCCGATTGGGAGACCTTGATTCGCGCGTTGAATGAGCAGCGGCAGAGGGTTTCCGATTGCTTCGCTTCGTTGGTGTTGGCGGGTGCGGGGGATCCGCTGGCTGAACGTGATGCCTTTGAGGCGCTCTATGCGAGTGGTGCTGACGTTCAGACGTTGGCCGCAAGCCTCGGCGGCATTGAATCGCAGTGGCGTGATGCGGTCGCCGCCCAACTGGCGGTACTTAGACATTCTGGGTATTACAAACGTTTAGGCGAAACCGGACGCCACCGATTACACGGATTAATTGCGCGCCTGGTTTCGGTATTGGGCAGCGAGCTCGAGCCGGATACAGTCTTGCGCCGTGCGCTCGCGATCATTGAAGCTATCGGTGCGCGGACCGCCTATTTTGCGCTCCTTAATGAGAATCCTTTGGCCTTTTCCCGCCTTGTGGATGTGTGTCGACATGGGAATTTTCTTGCGGCGCAAATAGCCGCGCATCCGCTGTTGTTGGATGAATTGATCGATACGGGGTTGTTCGAGTCTCCGCCCAGTCGCGCACAAGTCGGAGAGGAGCTCGCCTTACGTCTCGAGGACTGTGTTGACGATACTGAGCGAGCGATTGCCGCGATGCGTGACGTGCAGCGCGCTGCCGTGTTTCGCATTGCACTGTTCGATTTGACCGGACGTTTGCCGTTGATGCACGTTAGTGATCGGCTCACTGATGTGGCGGAGTTGATACTGGGGCATGCCATGCAGCATGCGTGGTGGGATATGGTCGCGCTCTACGGTGCCCCCATGGCGGGTCGACCAGGCGACATGCGAGTTTGCCAAATAGCAGCGATTGGCTACGGAAAGTTCGGTGGTCGTGAACTCGGCTATGGATCTGACCTTGATCTCGTCTTTTTGCACGACTCCGCGGGCGAGGTGCAGGAAACCACCGGTCCCAAGGTGATCGATAACCAGGTGTTTTTCCTGCGATTTGGGCAAAAGATTCTCCACCTGCTCACGGTCCACTCTGCTGCGGGCCGGCTTTACGATGTGGATACGCGACTCAGGCCGAGCGGCAAGGGTGGTTTGCTGATGACCCAGATTGACGCTTTCGTCGCGTATCAATGCACTGAAGCGTGGACGTGGGAACATCAAGCGCTTCTGCATTCGCGTGCGGTTGCTGGTAGCAGTGCACTGATGCAGCGATTTGAGCAAGCCCGAGAAGAGGTGTTGCGCGGCGCAGTTCGCCAAGACCGGCTGCGCGCAGATGTTCGCGATATGCGAGAGCGAATGCGCCGAGAATTGAGCCGTAGTCGCGCCGGGGAGTTTGATCTTAAGCAGGACCGGGGTGGACTCGCCGACATTGAATTCCTGGCTCAGTATTGGGTGCTGCGTCATGTGCGGGAATACCCGCCCTTGGCGATGTTCCCCGATACCATCCGACAACTCGAGTCGCTCGGATCTGCGGCACTGGTGGATCACGCCGTGATTGACCAACTGGTGAACGCGTACCGCGCTTACCGGGCTGTGATTCACCGGCGCTCGCTGGAGGGGCTGTCAAGGGTGGTCCCCGAGGCCGATCAGGCCCAAACTCGAGCCACGGTCAGCGCAATTTGGGAGTCCGTCATGCTGCGGGATCCTGAACCCCCGAATTGCCACCCTTCGGTATAATCAGGCTCCAGTCCACAGTCCGGGAAGATCGCCATGGGCGCACCGATTATTAATGACCCGAAGTTGATTCAGCCGAACGCCGAACATCGCTACGTGGTGACAGAGGCCGACTTACCGCTGTCCTGTCCTATGCCGGCGATGTACTTGTGGAATTCGCATCCGCGCGTTTTTCTGCCCGTCGCGGTTACCGGCGAGGCGAAGTGTCCTTATTGCGGTGCGGAATACGTGTTGGCCGACCGCCGCGTCGGTTAGGACGCGGCAGCGGCCATCGCAGCCTCAACGGTAGGCGGCGTAGCTTTTCTCTTCAACGATCGATGAGCCCAGCGCGGTATTGATGCGCTTTTTAATGGCCGCTCGCTCGTCATTTTCGATATACACAGAACGGGCAAGCTCAATGAAGCCTGCATCAAAGCTCTTCGCCCGTTCTTTATCACGGATGTCGTCTTCGATGACCCAGAGTCGCTCATTAACGGCCTGCAGTGCGGCCGTATCAGCCGATATGTCTTGACTGCCGTAGACGGATTCGGCCCAAGTGCGCTCGAGTATCTCGAGTTCGCGTTTCACATTGGCGAGTTTGTTCGCGTCACTGATTCGGGCGGCCTTAATCCGCAAGATCGTGATCTTGTCCATCACCTCACCAGGTGAAACAGGAACCAACATTTCCGACATTGAGTCTCTCCTTAAAACTTTGGCATCAGCGCCATGACGACTAGTTTCGCATGCCTGTAGACGATTGCGACTCTGCACCGAGGTGGCTGAGCGTCATCACCGCACGGTCAAGTTTAGACCGGTAATCCTCCAAGGCTGACTCTGCCTGCGTAATGGCGGATGCGACGTCATCAAATTGGCGCTCCTCAACCGCTTCGCGGACGCCTGGCAGCGTTTTTACGCCATAACCCGTAAAAGTTCCTGGGGCATAGACCACATGGCGGTACCAGGGGCGTCCGGCCAATCCTGGATGAGCGAGCAGCGACTGCTCCAACGTGCGCAGCGTGGAGTTGGCTATGCCTAACTGATTTTTCGAGGCGGGCGCATCGGCATTGGCGAGGGCGGCCGTCATGGCGTCAAAGCGACGGGCACTTTGGGCCAACTGGGTCACCGCATTACGTAGCGCGGCAAAGTTCAGATAGGGCACCGGGGTTTCCGGGGCCGGCGGCGCGGCTGGATCATTATGACTGCGAGCCAGATCGTAGACTTGGAGTTGCTGTAGTTTTGCTTCTTCTTCACTGTCCCGGCGCATCGCATTGGCCGTGGCCTCGATCTCCTCGACATAGCGCGCAACAGCCGATGCAAAGTCTTCCGCGCGCAGCGGAAGGACATCCGCATTCGCCAGTCTCAGCATCGCACGACCGGCCACCTGCGCCAACGCGACGCCGAAGCGAAAATCTGGGTCGTTGTAGCGGATGTAGTGATCGAAGGAATCGTAGATTGAATGGTATACGCCGCCTGGATCGTCATCGCCGAAGCCGAGGTTCAAGGAGGCGATCCCCGCATGTTGTAAGAAGGGCGTGAAGTCTGAACCGGACCCCAAGGCCTCTAGGGGCAAATCGCCACCCTTGAGCAATAGTTCCGAGATGTGCCGAGCTTCCTCATCGCCGTGGCGGCCGTTCACGATCTGACGCGCCCGGGCTTTGGCCAGTACGGTAGCCTCCGATGAGGGATCGCGGACGCCATTGGCAATCTGGTTCATCAGACGTTGCAGCGAGTGGCTACCACCCATGTCCAAAAAGCCTGCAGAGTTTGAGTCTGAGTTCACGTAGGCGACGGCCTTGGCGGCCAGTTCTTGTGCGTGGGTTTCGACCCATTCGGTAGATCCGAGTAGACCCGCCTCCTCGCCATCCCAACTGGCATAGACCAGCGTACGGCGTGGTCTCCAGCCGGTTGCCGCCAGAGCGCCGATCGCTTTCATTTCACCCATCATGGCGACGTTGCCGGAGAGTGGATCCTCGGCGCCGAAGACCCAACCGTCGTGATGGTTGCCTCGAATAATCCACTCGTCTGGGAACTCGCTGCCTTTTAGCGTTGCGATGACGTCGTACACCGGTCGCAGCGCCCAATCGGAATCGATGGTGAGATGGGCGCGCGCCGGTCCGCTGCCAAGGTGATACGCGAGGGGTAGCCCGCCACGCCATGAACGCGGCGCCAAGGGTCCGCCGAGGGCCTCCAGGATCGGTTTGGCGTCGGCCCAAGCAATCGGCAGCACCGGTATTTTCAGGAGACTTTTCGCTTCTGCCCGAGACAATCGCGGGGCATCGTCCGTGGCGCCGACGCCGGGGGTCAGTGGGTCGCCAGAATAGAGCGGCATGTCGGCGACCGAACCGCGCTGCACGCTGTGCTCGGCGCGGCCCGGGCCTGCCGGGTAGGGGTCGGCAGCGCCGTAACCGTCGTCCTTCGGATCACTGTAGATCAGGCAGCCGATCGCGCCATGTTCTTGCGCGAGTTTGGGTTTAAGTCCCCGCCAGCCGTGCCCATAGCGCGCCAGTGCAATTTTGCCCTCGACGGATACGCCACGCCGCGCGAGTTCTTTGTAGTCGTCGGGCATTCCGTAGTTCACGTAGACCACCTCAGCGGTCACGTCACCGTCGGCCCCGTATACGTTATAGGGTGGTAAAGCATCTTTCGTCCGGGACGAGGTCCGATCGCTGGCGAGCGCTGGTTCGATCAGCGTCGCCTTGGTTTTGTGCGGCGCCACGAGTTCGAGCGCGACCTTTTTGGGAATGGGATACAGCACTTTGAAGGTTTCGATGCGGGTATCGAAGCCCCAAGACTGAAACAAGTCGCGCATGAATTCCGCATTGGCACGGTCGTGCGGCGAACTCACATGGTTCGGCTCCGATGCCATCCGTTCGAGCCACGCGCGCATCTCACCCGCATTGAGACCGGCGTCGAAGCGAGATTCCAGAGCGAATTCGGCCGCCGCATGGGTAGCGGTAAACCCTAAAGGCCTCTCTTGGGCAAAGGCGACTGGCGCTGGCGGGACGCTCGCATGGGTGCTGACCGCCGTCAGCAACGTGAAAAGCGCAATCGGCAGTCGAAAGGCAGAGCGGGACATGCTGAACCTCTGGCAGTGGCGGGCGCGACTGAAACGTCGCAGAGGCCTGAGGATACCCCGACTGGGGCCTAGCGCGCCTGTTGCGCTAAGTGTTTGAGACGCGCAATGACCGTCTCGACGGCGATCAGGTCCATCACGCCGGGTTCTTCAATTTTTTCAGTCCAGGGCAATGATTCAGCAGGTCGGCCGCGAAATTTCAGCGCCGCTTCGGCGTAGGCGTCGACACAGTGCTCCTGGCTTAGATAGGGCCCGCTGCGGGCGGGGTTGGTCGCGGCGTATAACCCGATGACGGGTAATCCGACCATCGTTGCCATGTGAGCCGGGCCCGAGTCCGGACTGAGCAATGCGAGGCCGCGCGTGAGTGTCGCTAACATTTCCGGTAGCGTGTCTTGACCGACTCGATCCACTAAGGCTACGCCGGCCGACGCTTGGATGGCGTCTGCCATCTCGCGTTCAACGGTCCCCGGGCCGCCACAGAGAACGACACTGAGTCCTAATTGTTCGACCGCGTAGCGCGCGACAGCGGCATAGCGCTCGGGCGCCCAATTGCGCAGTCGATGACTTGAGCAGGCGCTGATCACAAGGGCGCGCCCACGTTCTGGTAGTAGTGCTTCGGCATATTGCACCGCACCCACTGGCAGCGGCACATCCCAGCGTGGCGGGCCGCGCTCCACACCGAGTGACTCCGCAAAGCCCAGCAAAGAATCAAGAACATGCTCGTTGCGACGCGGCGCAATCCGGCGATTGGTGAACAGCCATTGCAGTTCTCGAGCGCGATCGCGATCGAATCCCACCCGCACTTTGGCGTTTACTAACGCGCTGAGTACGCTCGCTCGGAAGGCTAATTGGGTATGCAGCAGGACATCGAACTGACGCCCGGCGAGTGCGCGCCGTACGTGTCGGAGGGCAGCAAGACCGCCCCGTTTGTCGTAACTGATAAACTCAATATCCGGCACGATCGACATCAGCTTGTGTTCGATGCGCCCAATGATCCAAGTGAAGCGCGTCGTAGGCCACGCGGCCTGCAATGCTCGTAGCAGGGCCAACGCATGGCAGGTGTCGCCGATCGCCGAGAGGCGCAGCAGGCACACAGTGGCCGGGGGTGACCCCGACAAAGGAGAAGTGGACATCATGCGGCTCGAGCGCGTCCCAAGCGAGACAGGCGCGATCCTATACGACCCGCGGCGCCTCGCGCATCCGCATGTCGATGACTTCGACCCCAAAAGCTTCGAAAAATCGGGCCGGGTCACGCGAGCGGCCAAGGGCCGGGGCAGCGCCTGGTTTTTGGAGCCGACAACATCGGCCGGCGTGGCGCTGGCTTTGCGGCACTATCGCCGAGGCGGCCTGATCGCGCGATGGATCCACGACCGCTATTGGTGGTCTGGGGAGGAGTCCACCCGCTGTTTTCGCGAGCTACGGCTGTTGGCCTTGTTGGAGGATCTGGGGCTTCCTGCGGCTCGCCCGGTGGGCGCCCTTTATGAGCGCGTCGATCTGCTCAGCTATCGCGCAGCGCTACTGACCGTGCGTATCAGTGGCGGTCGACCCTTATCCAGCCAGTTTGGAGCCGTCAATCTTGAGGTCTGGCAGCGCGTTGGCGCGACGATCGCCGCTTTCCATGCGGCTGGCGTTTGTCACGCCGACCTGAACGCGCATAACATCCTGATCGATGCGCGAGATGGCGTGCATCTCATTGATTTTGATCGCGGCCAAGTGCGCAAGCCCGGTCCGTGGATGCGCAGTAACCTCGCTCGCCTGGCGCGTTCATTGGCCAAGCTGGACGGGCCTAAGGTCCAGTCGCCTGCCTGGCAGGCGCTGATGTCCGGTTACGAGATGCCGCGCGGCGCGCCCTTTCGGTAAGGGTCGGGCTCGCCTTTGGCGGGCCTGAATCGTTTGTAGCTCCAGAGGTATTGAGCTGGCGCGTGGGCGACGGCGTCCTCGATCAATCCATGGTAGCGGGCGACGTCGCGCGCACCGTCGCCTGACGGGAAATTCTCTAGCGGCGCGCCGATACGCATCACATAGCCGCTGCCATCGGCTAGGCGTTCTGGAAAGAACGGCAGCACCGCGCAGCGCGTAGCGCGGACCACGAAGGTCGTGCCTGGATTAGAGAGTGCGGGTACGCCAAACAAAGGCACCACCACGTAGCCGTCTCCGTCAAAGCGCTGGTCGGGCGCATACAGCACGATGCCGCCACGCTTCAGCGTCTTCAACATCTCAACAAATTTGTCACTGGGAATCATACGGCCGCCTTTTCCGGTCCGCCCATGAAGCGCCAGTTGCTGTACCAAGGCATTGCGCGAGCGCTTATACATCACGTCGCATTGATGGCCCGTCAACGGTAGGATGGCAGCAGCAATTTCATTGGTCGTGAAATGCGCGCCCAGCAGCAGAACTCCACGGCCAGCAGCCACCGCGGCGTCCAAATGTTCTGCCCCCTCAAGGCGGCAGTGCCGCTCTAACCGCTTACGGGAGCCATACCAGACCAAGCCAGTTTCCCAGAGCGAGTAAATGAGGGATTCAAAATGCTCGATGACCCGCTCGCGGACTGCGCGATCCGGGAGCGTGGGGAAGGCCAGGCCTAAGTTGATGCGAGTCGTGCGACGATCGCGACCGGCCAATAGATAACCAAGGCGACCGAGCACGTAGGCCAGCGGCCTGACCGCGCGTAAGGGCAAAGCGCCGATCAAACGGATGATTCCAGCAGCGAGCCAGGCTGGCCACCACCGTGGCGCAAGGTAGCGGCTGAACGGCTCGAGTTCGACGCCGCAGGTGGGATCTTCGATCAAGGACGGGCTTGTGGTCGACATGGCGCTATTATCTCAGCCTCACCCCCCTGGCGGGCCATATGCGTCTACTCTACCTCTGCCTAGGCTACTGTCTCGCACCGATCGCGTTTTTACGCGAAGTTTGGCGCGCCCAACGGCTTGCGGACACCCGTGCCGGACTCTTATCCCGCCTCGGTTGGGGGCGCACCGTCGCGTCTGGTAGCCTCTGGGTACATGCTGTGTCTGTGGGCGAGGTTGCTGCTGCGGGGCCCGTCCTGCGCCGCCTAGCCGCGGATTATCCGCAGCGCCAACTGCTGTTGACCACCTCGACGGCAACCGGACGGCGGCAGGCGCTCGCGCTCTACGGCCGTTTGGCGGACATTCGCTATGTGCCCTATGACCTGCCGGGATGTGTGCGGCGGTTCCTGAGGCGAGCTCAGCCCCAGATCGGCATTATCTTAGAGACAGAGATTTGGCCGACGCTCTATCAAGCCTGCGGTCGGCACGATATTCCTTTGGTCATCGCCAGTGCGCGGCTGTCGGAGCGCAGCGTGCGCCGATTTCAGTGGGCCCGTGGCTTGGTCCGGGATGTGCTTGGCGCGGCCCATGTCCATGTGATGGCCCAGTCTGCGGACGACGCGGCACGCTTTATCGCCTTGGGCGCCAATCCGACGCGTACCCGTGTGTGCGGTAATGTGAAATATGACCAGAAGGTTGACCCTGCGGCGTTGAGTGCCGCGGGAGACCTCCGGCGATTGTTGGGGGCGGAACGACCGGTTTGGGTCGCTGGAAGCACCCATGACGGTGAAGAGATCGCCGTTTTGGACGCGCATCGCCGGGTACGCGCCGAGTGTCCGAGTGCTTTACTCGTCCTCGCGCCTCGCCATCCGCCGCGATTTGAAGCGGTTGCGCAGTTGCTTGAACGGTCTGGAATGACCTACGTTCGGCGTACTAAACACCTATTGGTCACTGCCGAGACCGACGTGTTGCTGCTCGACACCCTCGGGGAATTGGTGCGGTACTACGCCGCGGCTGACCTATCGTTTGTCGGCGGCAGTCTGGTGCCAATCGGCGGTCACAATCTGCTGGAGCCCTTGTCGGTGAGATGTGCGGTGCTGACCGGACCTTCAAACAGTAACGATGCGCCGACGGCTCGTATGCTTCGAGCCGTAGGCGCTATAGAAGTGGTGTCTGATGCTGCAGATTTGGCTCGGGCCGTGACAGAAAGATTCGGGAATGCAGCAATCAGTCGCAAGGCGGTCGACGCTGGAACGACCGTACTCGATAGTAATCGAGGCGCCGTTGACCTGCTTTGCCAAACCCTGCGGCCATTGATCGACCGCAGCGTTTGAAGAGCGAATCAGCGCACTTTGACCGTATGGTCGAGGAGCGCATTGAGCCTGTCGACCGAGCGGTCGTCCAACGTGCCTGCCTGCTGCTCTAGGCTCAGCACGTTGAGCAGATAGTCGTAGCGACTCTTGGCATAGTTTGTTTGCGCATCAAACAGACGTTGACGCGCCAAAAGAACGTCCACGGCGGTGCGTGTTCCAACCTCATAACCGGCTTCGGTCGCGGTGAGGGCGATCTTGCTGGACTCTACCGCTTGGCGCAGTGCCTTCACGCGTGAAATCTCGCTGATTACACCGAGATATGCATCTCGGGTGCCACGCTCGGTCGCCCGAGCCACTTTCTCAAGCCGTTCGTGGGCTGCTCGATGTTGGTAGGACGCCTGACGAACGCGTGAAGCGATAGCGCCGCCGCTGAACAGTGGGACGGTCACTTGCAAACTGATCTGTTTGTCGCGACTTGACGAGTTTGCCGGGTAGCTTAATGAACCGGCTGTTGGATCGACAAAGCTCGTGGTGCCGTTAATGTCGTTATTGGATTCACGGGCGATCAAATCCAAGGTCGGCAGGTGGCCGGACTCTGCGATGTTCACCGACTCCCGGGCGATTTCTGCACCGAGACGTGCTGAGGAAAGCTCTAAATTCTGATCCAGAGCGGCACGTACCCATTGGTCTTCGCCGATAGGATTCGGTGCGACCAGCGGCATCTCGTCTCCTGGCCGCGAGAGTATGTCGACAGAATCGCCGATGACTTCGCGCAATTTGTCGCGCGAAGTGGCGAGCGTGCGCTTCGCCGCAATCACCGTTGCAGCCGCTTGGTCATTGGCTGCTCGCGCCTCTTCGACGTCAGTAACGGCAATCAAGCCCACTTCAAACCGCTTTTCAGCCTGCTCAAGCTGGTGAGAAATCGCTTCGTGGGCCGCCTGTGCGGCCTCAAGCGTGTCTTGTGCTTCCAGGACGCCAAAATAGGCAGTGGCCGTTCGCAAGATCAGCGATTGTTGCGCGGAGTGATAATCCACCTCAGCCTGGGCGACTTGCGATCCAGCCTGCCGAATCGCCGCGAACTGATCCCAGTGGAAAACAGTTTGGCGCAACTGAATCGCCCACTGCTTTGCAGTCGTCGTGGTCTCCACGTTAGCCGAGGCAAGTCCGCCAGACGTGAAGAAATTCGATAGCCCGCTGGTCGAGTCGTGGGTATAGGCCCCCGTGGCCTGCAACTGAGGCAGTAAGGCTGCGAAGGCCTGTGGCCGCGCTTCGCGCGTGGCGAGACGGTTGGCATCCGCTTCGCGCAATTGCGGGTCGCTACGCTGAGCGCGATGGTAAGCCTCGGTAAAATCTGTCGCGCAGGCAACAACCGATGTGAGGCTCATGGCCGCGACGAGCGTCGCGCGAAGCCAGAGACGAGTCATGCTGGGAATTCCTTGAAGACGATCTAAACCAGTACTAGCACTCTAGAGGGGATGGCTCATTTGCGCCAACTCCCCGTCGCGGAGTGGCCTCAATACGTCGCAACCGCGGGATCGACCTGTCCTGCCCAGAGCAGGATACCCCCGGTGAGGTTGGCGACCCGCGGATATCCGTGCGTTTCTAGAAATCGAGCCACGGCCTGACTGCGGCCACCGACCTTGCACATCACCACGACCTCACGATCCTGGGGGATTTCCGCCAAACGATCCGGAATATCGGCCATGGGGATGTGAACGGAACCATCGACCGAGGCGATCGCGACCTCCCAAGCCTCCCGAACATCCAACAGAAACGGGGTCTCGCCAGTTTTTGTCAGGGCGACAAACTCGAGGGGGGTCATTTCGCGCATAGCAGTTCTCTCAGTTTCAGTGGAAAACAGGCAACGGAGGCGAGGTTACGGAGTTTCCCTGTGACGGACAACACGGTCCACTACTGACTGTTGGTCATTATGGTGAATATCAGATTTGCGCGGGAGGTCGTCCGGTATGCTCCTCCCGGGGGGAAAATGTCCCGCCCAAACAACAAGATGCTGCGGCAAGTGAGCCGCCGATGAGTAGACTGAGGATCTTTGGATCGTGCAATCGTTGGCCGACACTGCCGTCGTCGCTGTTTGCGTGGCCTTAATCGCCGCGTTGGTGGTGCTGTTTGCGCAGGCCCGGCGTCGCGCCCAAGCGGCTGAAACGGAGCGAGACGAAGCGATTGCAGATCTGGCGCGCCCGGCCGTGCAACCAATACGAGAGCACTCGCTCGCAGACCTACTACGTGTCATCCACGACCCCGTCGTGCTGCATGGCGCGCGAATGATTGTGGTGAATCCACGCTTCGCAGCCCTGCTTGGTCTCAATCCAGAGGAATTAATCGGTCGACACTTGGCCGAATTCGTTTTGCCAGAATACGCGGACCTTGTTCGGGACAATGTGCGTCGCCGACTCTCTGGTGACCCGGCCGCGGACGTGTACGAGGTCGAAGTCATTGATGAGATGGGTAGAACGCTCCGGCTGGAGCTGAGCAACTGCACCATGGCACATCACGGCGCCGACGTCGCCGTGATCACGGCGACACCGGTGCGCCCGGTTGAATCCATCGACCCTAATCGCAGTCGTGCCGTTTCTGCACTGGAGTCCATCGGCGATGGTTTATTAACCACCGACATCCATGGGCGCATCGACTTCCTGAATCGCCGGGCCTCTGATCTTCTGGGGCGTTCGTTTGAGGAGGCGGACGGTCGCATGTTCAGCGACGTTGCCTCTGTTGTGGACGAGGCCGAGCGCCTTGCGCTGGCCGACCCGGTCATGCAGTGTTTGTCCTCCGGCACGGTCGTCACCATGGGGCGTCGAGCGGTTGTTTTGCGCAGTGCTGATGGCGCTGAGCGCAGCATCGAACTGTCCGCCTCTCCATTGTTTGGCATGCGCGGCGAAGTGGAGGGGGCGGTCGTCTTATTGCATGACGTGACCGAGTTACGAGGCATCACGCGACAGATGTCTTATCAGGCCAGTCACGATGCGCTAACGGGGCTGGTGAATCGCCGCGAATTCGAACGTCGCTTGCAGGATTGTGTAGAGACCGCCCGTTCAGGTCGGCAGACCCATGTGTTGTGTTACCTCGATCTCGACCGATTCAAAGCAGTCAACGACACCAGCGGACACATGGCTGGCGACGCGATGCTGCGTGAAGTCGCTGCGCTGGTGAAGGACGCTGTGCGAGATTCAGACACGGTGGCCCGCATTGGCGGCGATGAGTTTGCGATCCTGCTGTCTGGGTGTCCGCTCGAAAAAGCCATTCAAATTTCCCAAGATGTGGCCAGCGTTATTCGCGAGTTCAGGTTTGTCTGGAAAGACAAAATATTCCAGGTTGGCGTATCTATCGGCTTAGTAGAAATTGGCCGCGAGTGTACGAGTCCGGAAGAAGTGCTCGCGGCCGCTGATTCGGCCTGCTATGTGGCGAAGAATCAGGCAGCGGGCCAAGTCCATATCTACTCGGCGGTCGATGAAGTGGCCGCTCGACAGCGTGGCGAAATCCAATGGTTACAGCGATTGCAGCACGCTTTGCGCGAAGGTCGCTTTTTGCTCTACACGCAGCAGATTCTGGCCTCACCACCCGGATCTCAGCGCGGACCTGCCTTAGAAATTTTAGTGCGCTTGATCGGGGACGATGGCGCAATCATCGCACCCGGCGAGTTTCTAAAGGCGGCTGAACGATATCGACTGATGCCAATGGTTGATCGTTGGGTCGTACAGACCGCGCTGGCTGCTCTTGGGCGTGGCGGACTGCGGATACCCCCAGGGCGCAGTCTCGCGATCAATATTTCAGGCCAGACCTTAGGCGATAACGGCTTTCTTGAATTCGTCGTTGAGTGTCTGGATAGCACCGGCGTGTTACCGCACCAGGTTTGCTTTGAGGTGACTGAGGCTTCAGTCGTCGCGAATCTCGATCACGCGCGCCGATTCATCGGCGTGTTGCATGGGATGGGCTGTGGATTTGCGCTGGATGACTTTGGCAGCGGCCTTGGATCATTTACTAACCTCAAGACCCTGCCGATGGATTACCTGAAGATTGATGGTGCATACATGCACAATCTTTCTCGCGACACCGTTAATCAAGCGATGGTCGGTGCCATGATCAAGTTGGCCCGCACGCTGAATTTCGCCGTGATCGCAGAACAGGTTGAGGACCAAGCGACGTTGTCGACTGCGCAACGTATGGGGGTTGATTACGTGCAGGGTTACGCGGTCGCCCGCCCAGAGCCGATGCAGTCACAGCACTGAACGTACTTGCATCATGAGCAGGAGCTGGGTCAATGTCAGCACATGACTCGGAGCCCGCTATGCGTCATATATTTTTGCTCGCATCTTGGATCTTATTGTTAACGATTCCCGCAGAGGCGTCGCCAATTTTTCTCGACATAGGCAGTCCATTGCCGGCTGGTATGCCGTTCTCGGCTGCAGTCCAGCAAGGTGATGTGTTGTATCTGTCCGGACAACTTGGGGTTCTGCCGGGGACTCTAACGTTGCCTGAGGGCGGAATACGCGCTCAGGCACGTCAGGCTATCTTGAACATTGAATCAGTGCTCCAAGCAAACGGCAGGTCTCTGCATGACCTGATTCGGTGCGCCGTCATACTCGCCGATATCGGCGAGTGGCCGATCTTCAATGAAGTTTGGCAGTCAATGCTGCAGCAGCCCTATCCGGCCCGAAGCGCATTCGGCGTGACGGGCTTGGCGCTCGGTGGGCGCGTCGAGATTGAATGCACCGCGTCCGCGAAATAAGGCAGTCAGGTTTTCTTGCTCGGCGTGCTCACCGTTAGCGTCGAAACTGCGTGATCAAAGGCCGGCAGCCATTTATCGTAGAAATGAATGCGTGGCGCTCTATAGAACGCGATCAGTAGCCCATCGGGAAGCGCTGTGCCCACAGCGGTACAGTCCATCAACGTATCGCCTGCCGCGGGAGGCAGGCGAAAACGAACATGGACTCGAAAGCCTGCACGGCCGGCCACCTCGGCGGGATCCGATGAGATGATTTGGAAATCCGCCAATTTTCCATCTGCCTGCAGATTGGCCAGATAGGCCTCCGCCAAATCTTCGTTTGGCATGTCGGGGCTTGATGACCGCTTAATCGCTTTGAATGCGTCTTTGTGAGGAATCAATTGGACATTGATTTGCTCAAGCGCTACGCCGTCATGGGATGCGAGCACAGTGGATCCGGATAAGTCATAGAGCCAGCTAGCGGGTAATTGAAGCGAGTAGTTGCCTCGCTTCGCCGCAATCGGCATCTGTTCATCGGTGACGGCGGTCCAGGCCATCGCGGAGGGAGAGGCTATAACAAGGGAGGTAAACAGTATTCCGGCACGGGTCATGGATTGATTTCCTTGCGCAAGCGGTCGATGGTCTGGCGTGCAAAGCTAGCCTCGCGCGCATCGGGCGCGAGGCGAATAAACTCTTCAAGATCTTCCAGCGCGCCAGCGTTGTCGCCTTGTTTGGCGCGTAGACGGGCTCTTGCCCCGTAGGCGCCAGCGAAATCTGGGCGTTCGTTTGTAGATTGTGTGTAGGCAGCGATCGCCAATTCAGCGTCCCCCGGGGCATTTCTGAATCGATATCCTTCGCCGAGTAAAAAGTTACCCGATGGGGCAAATAGTGCCGTGCGGCCTGCATCTGCAAGCAGGCAAATTAACGTGGCGCCATCCTTGCGTTCATGGATGAGATCCAGTGACTGCAGCTGCATCGCATGGGTCGCTGAGTGATATTCGTCCGTGCTGACAATGCCGGTTTTCTGCCCGCCGGCGAACTCTCTAAAGTTCTGTACTCGCTCCAAAAGCTTTGGATGATCGGCGAAGAAATAGGGCGGCTGCTTGATTTTGCGCGCCTCAATTTCTGCAGCCATCCGTTCAAAAAGTGGAGCGGCTGCGGTGGGGTCATAGCCGGCGGCTACCATGCGCTGTAGCCCCACTCGGTCAGCCTCCCGCTCCAAATCCCGAGAGTAGCCCGCCATAGACGTTAATCCCGCGACCAATCCGACCAACGGCACGGTGGCCACAAGGACTCCAAGATTTTTGGCTTCCCGAATCCCCTTGTAGGCGTGGTCACCCAGGACGTGCGCGCCTTCATGACCAAGAATAGCCGCAAGCTCAGCCTCATTGCGGACTCGCAGCAACAGACCCGTGTGCACATAGACGTTACCGGTCGCAACGGCAAAAGCATTCGCATCAAGATCTTTGATCGCGCGAACGCTGAATTTATTCTCCGGATAAAGGCGATTCATCACCGACTGCAGATAGGCATCTAGGCGAGTATCGCCCGCGAGGAAACCACGTTCAGCCAGACGGGCTTCGTTTTCTCGCGTCTCAAAGAGGAGCCGATCGCGTTGAGCCTCTTCTGTCAGCGCCAAGACCGGGCGCGGGAACATTGCTCCGAGCGTAAGCCCACCGACTAGGCCAAAAACGTCCCGCCGCGCGATCTTAGTGTGCGTGTACGTGCGCATCTGCGGGCTTAGCCAGGGCAGGTACCGTCGGATAAACCTTCATGAGTTGGGATATGACTTTTTGTGCCGACTCTGCCGTACGCACGTCGACTGTCGATACGCCAAACGCCTCAATGCCTATCGTTGAATTGAACCATTGCACAGCCTGATGCTCTAGGTCCAACACCGCCATGTTCACATTAGCGCCAGCGCCACCCACGACACCGACCCCCGCAGCAGCTAGCGCGAATTGCATGAAGATCTGACCACCGGATTGCCGGATTTCAGAACCGTCGACGATGACGGCGTAGTCGGCCTGAGCTTTTTGACGCAAAAAGTCTAAACCGTCACCGATTGATGGATCGAAATTGTCGACGTGTTTATGCCACTCGCCACGCCCGAACTGCACGCCACTCGCCACAATTTGATGAACTAAGCCGATTTCGTCACGCAGGTTCGCCTTCTCTTCCTCGGTCAGTTCAGGCATCGGGACTACTTCAAAGTCACCATGGGACTTAAAGGTAGCGCCAATGGCCGCCTCTAGGTGGCGCCTTGCATCATTGGTCCAATCCGGTACAGCCTCTATTCCCGCGCCCAATGAACCTTGATAGACGGTAAACGTCAGTGGGAGGACCAGTACTTTTGGAGCCGGCGTCTCAGGTGGCGCGGCGGAAGGCGTCTCATCCGCCACAGCGACTCCCGCGGAGGCCCAGAGGCAAACCAAGATGGTCGTTGCTATAAATTGTCCTCGCATGATGACTCCTTCGTCCTGCGCTTAAATGACAGCCTATCCCTCGTCGTAGCGAGCGGCAATAGTGCTGCGCGAAACCGAGATAAGAAAAAGGCGCCCGGAGGCGCCTTTTTCAATGCCGAATGGCGACTGCTTAGTTAGAGCAGTGGCACCAACAGCAAGGCCACAATGTTGATGATCTTGATCAACGGGTTGATAGCCGGACCTGCGGTGTCCTTGTACGGGTCGCCGACCGTGTCTCCGGTGACTGAGGCCTTGTGGGTTTCAGAGCCCTTGCCACCGAAGTTGCCTTCCTCAACATACTTCTTGGCGTTATCCCAAGCGCCGCCGCCGGTGCACATCGAAATGGCAACGAACAGGCCGGTCACAATGGTACCAATGAGCAGGCCGCCCAGCGCTTTGACGCCAGCGCCTGGACCCATGAGGTAGTTCATGCCAAAGCCAATGATGACTGGCGCAAGAATCGGGAGCAGCGATGGCAGGATCATTTCCTTGATCGCAGCACGAGTCAGCATGTCGACTGCGCGGCCGTATTCTGGCTTTGCGGTACCTTCCATGATGCCGGCAATTTCCTTGAACTGGCGTCGCACTTCAACAACCACCGAACCCGCAGCACGGCCAACGGCTTCCATCGCCATCGCACCGAACAGGTAAGGAATCAAGCCGCCAATGAACAAGCCAATGATGACCGCTGGATCGGACAGCGAGAAATCCTGCAACTTGCCGACCGCCGACAGGTTGTGAGTGTAGTCAGCGAACAGCACGAGGGCCGCGAGGCCGGCCGAGCCGATTGCGTAGCCTTTGGTCACGGCCTTGGTGGTGTTGCCCACGGCATCGAGCGCGTCGGTGATCTTGCGCACTTCCTTCGGGAGGCCGGCCATTTCGGCGATACCGCCGCCGTTGTCCGTGATTGGGCCGTAGGCGTCGAGCGCGACGACCATGCCGGTCATCGAGAGCATTGCCGTTGCCGCCACCGCAATACCGTATAGGCCCGCAAGCGTGTGCGCGCCGTAAATCGCTGCGCAGACAGCAAGCACTGGCAAGGCTGTGGATTTCATTGACACGGCGAGACCGGCAATGACGTTCGTGCCGTGGCCGGTTTGAGAAGCTTCGGCGACGTAGCGCACTGGCGCATATTCAGTCGAGGTGTAGTACTCGGTGATGACGATCATCGCCGCCGTCAGGGCGAGGCCGATCAGGGAGCACTCGAACATCGTGATGCCCATTGCGCCTTCGAACATGTCAGTCGAGACGAAATAGAAGGCAATCGCTGCGATCGCGCCGGAAACCCCGACGCCCCGATACAGCGCGTTCATGATCTTTCCGCCTTCACGGGCGCTGACGAAGAAGGTGCCAACGATCGAGGCGACGATGGATACCGCGCCAAGGACCAACGGATAGAGCACCGCGCCTGGGCCTGCCGCCTGCATCGTGAGGCCCGCGAGGACCATGGTCGCAACGACGGTTACCGCATAAGTTTCAAAAAGGTCAGCGGCCATGCCCGCGCAATCGCCTACGTTGTCGCCGACGTTGTCAGCGATAACGGCCGGGTTGCGAGGGTCATCCTCTGGGATATTTGCTTCGACTTTGCCGACGAGGTCAGCGCCGACGTCCGCACCCTTGGTGAAGATGCCGCCACCGAGGCGGGCGAAGATTGAGATCAGTGAGCCACCGAAGGCCAATCCGATCAGCGAGTGCAGGGCGGTTTCTTGGTTCGAGAACTTCAGCATTGCGCCGTAGTACGTGGCAACACCGAGCAGTCCGAGTCCGACCACCAGCATGCCGGTGATTGCGCCGCCACGGAACGCCACTTGCAGGGCGTTATTGAGGCCAATGCTAGCCGCTTGGGCTGTGCGGACGTTCGCTCGGACCGAGACGTTCATACCAATGTATCCGGCGACGCCGGAGAGAATTGCACCGACCGCGAAGCCGCCTGCGGTCGCCCAATCCAAAGCAAGGCCCAGCACGACGAGGAGCACGACGCCCGCAATCGCGATCGTTGAATACTGGCGATTTAGGTAGGCCGCCGCGCCCGCCTGGATAGCGGCTGCGATTTCCTGCATTCGCGCGTTGCCTGCCGGCTGCGCAACGATCCATCGAGTCATGAGCAGGCCATAGATGATGGCCACGACGCCCGCGCTGATCGCGAGCGGTAGAGCATTTACGCTCAGCATGCGTCTCTCCCCGGTCTATCTTTTTGAGTAATGAAATAAGTCGATCGCGCTGCAGCGTAGTCCAATGAACGGGGTTTTTTTATTCAAGCCCTTGAATTCATTGAACTTTGCTACAACGAGTCTCAACGGCTTCGGATTATACCTTGAAGTTGGTCTTCAGCTTGCGCCGTACGGGTGTGTTCTTCAGTTTCACGTAGGCTGGCAGTCCGCCCTCGTAGGGTGGGTAATCCTCGCCAGCGATAAGGGGTTCGAGATAACGACGGCATGCCGCGGTGATCCCAAAGCCATCGGCAGTGACGAAGTGACGCGGCACTTTCTTTTCGACGTTTGCGACGGCTTCAATCGGCGCAGACCGAATCTCCCAACGGTAGGGCTTGGACGATTTACGGATGATCACCGGCAGGACGGCATTCTGCCCCTTGACCGCGTACTCAACGGCGGCCTTACCTACTGCATACGCTTGTTCAACGTCAGTCTTGGATGCGATGTGGCGCGCTGCACGTTGCAGATAGTCGGCCACTGCCCAGTGATATTTGTAGCCAAGGCTGTCTTTGACGATCCGCGCAATTTCCGGTGCTGCGCCGCCCAGCTGAGTATGGCCGAAGGCATCGGTTGTTCCAGCGTCAGCGAGGAACTTGCCGTCAGCATCTTTGACGCCCTCTGAGACCACAATGACGCAATAACCCGCTTTATCGACGCTCGATTTCACTTTGGCGAGGAATTTCTCGCGATCGAAAGTGATTTCTGGGAACAGAATGATGTGCGGCGCGTCTTTCGCCCCTTTCCCGGCAAGGCCGGCAGCTGCCGCGATCCAACCTGCATGGCGGCCCATGACTTCTAGGATGAATACCTTAGTGGACGTGCGAGCCATTGAGGCGACGTCTAAAGCGGCTTCTCGTGTCGAAACAGCCACGTATTTGGCAACCGAGCCGAAGCCCGGGCAGCAGTCGGTGATGGGTAGGTCGTTATCGACGGTCTTTGGGACGCCGACGCAGACGACGGGATAGCCGAGTTCGGCACCGATTTTGGAGACCTTATGGGCGGTATCCATTGAATCATTGCCGCCGTTATAGAAGAAGTAACCGATGTCGTGGGCCTTAAAAACCTCAATCAATCGTTCGTATTTCGCGCGATCTTGCTCAATGCTCTTAAGCTTGTACCGTGCCGAGCCAAAGGCGCCTGACGGTGTATGACGCAGCGCTTTGATGGCAGCGGGGCTTTCCTTGGACGTGTCGATGAGGTCTTCGCTCAGCGCGCCGACAATGCCGTGGCGGCCCGCATACAACGTGCCGATATGTTTCTTGTTCTTTCGGCAGGCTTCGATCACGCCAGCGGCCGAGGCGTTGATGACAGCTGTCACGCCGCCGGATTGTGCGTAAAAAGCATTGCGAGGGGGATTCTTTGACTTCAACTTCGACATCGGGAAGCTCCGCGGTGATGAATGAGTAGAGGATAACCGCTTGGGGCGCTTCGGCAATGGTCTGGCATCGCGCGGATTGACCTGCAGGCCTCGGTCGGGGCAGCATTGCCGCCGAATGTGACGCAGCTTGAGGCTGGAGAGGGCTCGGCGGCGCACTCAAATCTTTATTTAGAGAAATACAATCATGCGCATCGTCCTTTTGGGCGCTCCGGGTTCCGGGAAAGGCACCCAGGCTCAACGTTTGATCAACCGCTATCAGGTCCCGCAAATTTCGACTGGAGATTTATTGCGCGCGGCCGTCGCAGCGGGCACTCCACTCGGTCTGCACGCCAAGGCCACGATGGATGCCGGTAAATTGGTCGACGATGGCACCATGTTAGGCATTATTCGTGAGCGTCTTGGTGAGCCGGATTGCGCTAACGGCTTCATTTTGGACGGTTTTCCGCGCACGATTCCTCAAGCAGACGCATTGACCGTATTGCTGGAGGAGTTGGGTTGCCCGCTCGAAGCTGTCATCTTGATGGCCGTTGATTCCGAGCAGTTGTTCCGCCGCCTGACCGGCCGTCGTACCTGTAAGGCCTGCGGGGCGGTATTTAACGTCTACACCGCGCCGCCTTCGGTACCGCCCCCCTGTGGTGGTCGTTGTGATTCCCCAGACCTGTTCCAGCGTCCGGATGACAGCGAGGCGACGATCGGTAAGCGGCTTGAGGTCTACGAAGGCCAGACGCGGCCCTTGGTCGAGTACTACTCGGCGCGGGGCCTGCTGCGTGAGGTGGATGCTGAGGGTGACATTGACGTCGTTACCGCGCGCCTCGAGGCCGCCCTCGCTTAACCGCACTGATTAGCCGGTGGCGATACCAGAGAGCGGTTCAGCCAGATGGCTGAACCGCCAACCGCTGAATACCGCTTCTATCGCCTCGCCGCGTAATAAACGTCGCAAGTCGCGTTGGGTCGCGAGCAACTCAGGCGCAAGTCCAAGCGACGTCGCGACATCTTTAGCGGCTTGTGACAGCCGCTTTTGTCGTTCTCGCTCCACGGGGTCCGGCCGTCCCTCGATGCGTTGAACGATGCCTTCGGCGGAATGCGCTTGGGCACTCCCGAGTGCAGTCAAAATGCCGTCACCCATCTTATCGACGGCGCCCGGCGCCATCACGTCGAGTTTGCGCAGGTCGTCAATGGTGGCGGGGCAGTCACGTGCGATGCTGCGCGCTGCGTCATCGGCCAGTACCCAGCCGCGCGGCAAGTTCCGTCGAATCGCACGTTCCTCGCGCCAAGCGGCTAATGCACGTAGCCGGATCTGCTCGGCGACGGGCAGCGCCTCGATACCCTTGAATCGTTGCCAAGCTTCCGCGGGATCCACCCGGTATAAGTTGGGATCAGCAAGGCGTGCGAGATCTTCCGCTAGCCAGTCAGTCCGACCTAATTCAGCCAATTTGCTTTCCAATTGTGCCGCAAGCGGGAGCAAGTACCGGACGTCATCTGCGGCGTACTGAAGTTGGGCGTCAGACAGCGGACGGCGCATCCAGTCGGTGCGGGCGTGGCCTTTCTCCAACACCACACCCATTTCCTTCGCGACCAGTTCCCCGTAGCCAATTTGTGGCGCATAGCCGCACAGTCCAGCCGCAATCTGGGTGTCAAAGATTGGCCCAATGGGGCCGTCAGTCCAAGGTAATAGCACTTCCACGTCTTGGCGCGCCGCATGCAGGACCTTGCACTGTCCTGGCCGGTGAACCACGGATCCGATGTCTTCTCGACTGAGTTTGGCCAAGGGGTCAAGTAGGGCTATTCCGTTGGCATCGGCAATCTGCACGAGCGCCAGTTCAGCGTAGTAGGTCCGCTCCCGAATAAATTCAGTATCCAGCGCAATCCGAGGGGCCTCTGTCAATCGAGCAACAATAGGCGCCAAAGCATCAGATTCAGTGAGGGGAGATAGGCTTGGCGTCACGGTGTTACAGGCTCGGCGGTTACAATGTGGGGATTATGCGGCCTGTGCCCGCGAGCCCCAACTGGAATTCTATGCCTATTTGGATCCTCACCTCTTATGCGCTGCTTTTCGGGCGCGCCACGCCGCGTGAATTGCCATCGTCTGTACGCGCGTTGGTTGAGGCCGCGGTGCTCTACACGGCGATCAGTACGGTTGATGCGGCCCTGGTATTCCATAACGCCCGCGCCTTCGGCTTTGGGGTGGCTGATCTGGCATTTACGGTATTGGTGACGGCCTTATGTCTCTGGATTCGGCGTCGGATGCATCGACTTGAGCAAACGGTGCTCGCGATGCTCGGCGTCGGGATTTGGCTGACGCTGCCTTCCATTGTGATCAACTGGAGCGTTAGTCTCAGTGCACCGACCGATTCGGCGGCGCGCATGCCATTGGTGCCTGAGTTAGTGCTCGCGGCAATGCTGTGTTGGTCGATATTGACTGTGGCGCGCATCATGAGAGATGCGCTCGACCTCGATTTTTTTACTGGAATGACCGTGTCTATGACGTACTTTTTGGCGGACTATCTTTGCTTGGTCGCTCTACCTGCACGTTGGCTGAGCTGATGCACGTCCATATTCTAGGGATCTGCGGGACGTTTATGGGTGGCATCGCCGCTTTGGCGCGCGAGGCTGGTCATACCGTGACGGGTTCGGATGCCCAGGTGTATCCGCCGATGAGTACGCAGTTGGAGGCGTTGGGGATCACGCTGACCCAGGGCTGGGATCCACAGCAGTTGGACACAGCGCCTGATGTGGTGATCATCGGTAACGCAATGTCGCGAGGAAATCCGGCTGTCGAAGCTGTGTTGGATCGAGGACTATCCTATGTCTCAGGTCCCCAATGGTTGGCTGAGCACGTATTGCAGGGACGGTGGGTGCTGGCAGTTGCCGGTACTCACGGCAAGACCACAACGACTTCAATGTTGGCGTGGATTCTCGAATATGCGCAACTCTCACCCGGGTTCTTGATCGGCGGCGTTCCTGGGAATTTTCCATTTTCTGCGCGACAGGGCGCGGGTTCTTTTTTCGTCGTTGAAGCGGATGAGTACGACACGGCTTTTTTCGACAAGCGAGCTAAGTTCGTACATTACCGGCCACGCACTGCCATCCTGAACAATCTCGAATTCGACCACGCAGATATCTACCCGGATATTGCCGCCATTCGGCGGATGTTCCATCAATTGGTGCGAACGATTCCCGGTTCTGGAAAGCTCATCGTGCGTACGCCCGACGCGGAGCTGGATGCGGCCTTATCGCTCGGCGCATGGACGCCGGTCGAGCGGTTTGGTTCCTCAGCGCAGGACGCCTGGCGGGTCGAAGCGTCTGCTGCCGATTGGAGTTCATTCGCCGTCTATGACGGTCGCGAGAAGGTGGGGGAGACGCAGTGGGACTTGATCGGTGCTCATAATGCAGAGAATGCATTGGCGGCGATTCTGGCGGCCCGTCATGCCGGTGTCCCTGTCGGCATTTCGCTGCAGGCGCTTCGCGAGTTTCGAAACGCACGACGTCGATTAGAACGATTGGGGGAAGCGGGTGGAGTCACGGTCTACGACGACTTCGCGCATCATCCCACGGCGATAGCAGCAACCATTGCGGCGCTGCGCGGTCGAATCGGTGGCGCCCGCTTGCTGGCGGTGTTGGAGCCGCGCTCAGCCACAATGAAATTGGGTGTGCACCGAGAGACATTGGCTGGATCGCTAGGCGACGCCGACGCAATCTTCATTCATGCTCCGAGCGGCTTGGGCTGGGACGTGCACAGCGCGATGGCCCCCTTGGGTGATCGTGCCCGAGTCATCGATGGAATAGAACCGATGGTGGACGCCATTGCCAGCATCGCGCAACCGGGTGACCATGTGTTGGTGATGAGTAATGGCGGTTTTGGCGGCATCCATCAGCGACTCTTGCAACGATTTGGAGTTGTTTTGTGAAACGGCGATTACCACTCTTCCCGCTCGGCACAGTGCTTTTTCCCGGCGGACCGCTGGCGCTCAGAATATTCGAGCCGCGCTATGTCGACATGGTGGGTCGCTGCATGCGGGACGGCACGGGTTTTGGCGTGATGTTGCTGATGAATGGCAGTGAGGCTGGTGGCAGTTCTGTCAGTACGGCGATGATTGGCACCGAAGCGCGAATTGTCGACTTTGATCGGCTGGAAGACGGTTTGCTTGGTCTCACGTGTGTCGGTGCTGAGCGCGTCAAGATTATTGAGACCTGGCGCGAAGCCGATGGTCTGCATGTCGCAGATGTGGAAGATGTTTCGGAAGAAGCAGTGGTCGGAGTCCCAGAGGATTGTGAGCATCTTGTGACCGCACTTCGCCACCTATACCCCCAACTGCCGCCGGTCTATGGTCAGTGGCTGACACCGCGTTATGACGATGCGCGTTGGGTGGGCAATCGCTTAGCCGAACTGGCGCCTTTTGATCCGCCGGTGCGGCAGGGACTATTGGAGATGGATGATCCGATCACTCGCCTGCGCTACCTCGCTCCTCTCGTGCGTTTAGATGGCGCAGGGAGCATGCAGTCGTCGTCAGGTCGCGCGCAATAGCGTACGGATTGAGTGTTTGGCGGCGTAGCCGATCATCAGCATGCCTACGACAAAAAACACGACCAACCAGCCGGTATAGCCATCATGTCGGCTTAATAGCCAACCATGAGGGCTGTTTTCTGGCAGTAGGGTGATGCCAATGGTGGTGCGCATCACAAAGACCCAGCCTGCATGCAAGCCGGCTGCGAGCAGGATGTTGCCTGTCCACTGGCGCGCGATGCCGGTGATGAGGCCGACGCCGAATAGCGCCAGAAATGAGTCCACGATGTTGAGTGGATGGCTCAACTCAGCCAATGTGCCGGTCAGAAGAACCAGTCCGCTCGCTGGAGTAACGGCTTCATGCGGGATGTGCACGCTAGCGAGAAAATGCAGCGCAGCAAACAAGGCGGATACCGACACCACACCGGCCATTACCCGGCCTGAGTGTTGAATGACTGCGCCTTGGATCAGGCCACGAAACAACGTTTCTTCTACGAGGCCGACAACAAGACCTGAGCCAACCCCGGCGATCAGCGCGTTACCCAGCATGGGCAGATTCAACTGAGGGTCCAACGGACGCACCCCGAGCAGCACCATAGCCAGTGAGACCGGCAACATAGACGCGATGCCTAAAATCACGCCGAACGTGAATTGTCGACGTCCGCGGGCGGCGGGCACTTGCCAGCCCCAAGCCGCGGCGCCACGCAATTGCAATCTCTTGAGCACGAGAACGATGAGGCCCAGCAGGAGGACGTCGAACAATCTGGAGGCAATTTTGTCGAACCGCCAGACCCCTTGCAGCGGGTGAATCAGCACATAGGCGGGGTATGCCAAGGCCGTCGCAATGAGCAACGAGAGCACAATGGCGGCAACGAACCAGAAAAAAGCACGCATGCTGAGACCGTAGCCGAGCGCCCGGCGCAGTGCAACCGGATCAGGTCTTCCGTAGCGGTAGATCTACGAGCCGCTCAAGTACAGTGGCCAACGCTAAGCCCTCAAGCGGCCCACTTGGAGTCGCGCAGACAGAACGTACAGGGCTCGAATCTGCGCCCCAAGGCTGGTAGAGCGCCGGTTCGATCGCGCCGAACAAGACCAGCATCGGTAAACCCACCGCAGCGCCCACGTGGGCCGGCCCGGTATCGACGGTGATCATGGCTTGGGCGCGCTGCATGAGCGCTGCAAGTCGAGGTATCGGGAGATCATCGGCAGCATTTTGAGCCTGCGTGCAACGGACATGGGCCAAAATCTCGTCGTTCAGAGCCGCCTCGCTCGGCACGCCGAGCAATAAAATGGCGTGATTCGGATGGAGTTCAGCGAGTCTATCGATGACTGCCGCCCAACGATCTTCAGGCCAGTACTTGGTATTGCTAGCGCGACGGCGATCGCCGCGGCGCATCGTGCGCTTGTTGCCGGCCTGAATGAGCAACAGCGGCCGATTCTGAAGTTGGCGTGCTGCCAGCCACTGGTCGACATCGCTTCGGGCGGCATCGGCCACGGTCAGTGCCGTACCGCGGAGTGAATAGGGCGCCGCTTGTGTGCCACCGAGCGCTTTAGGCAGTCGGGCGGCAATACGATCGAAGCGCTGGATAATGTGCTCGTCACCTAAGCGTGGATAGTCATCGGCATCCACGATCCACTCATTTTCAATCCCAGCACGCGTCAGCAGGTGACGACCAACGCCCCCGGTGTCGAGAAACCAAGTGGGCCGTGGACCACGGGCTTTTAAGGCCCGCACGACCCGCCATTGGTCCGGCCCGAACCAATACGGGCGCCGCCGACTCTCCAGCAGGTGGATCTCACCGACACCCGGCTGTCCTGCCAACAAAGGCTGCGTCCACGGTCCAGAGGACACGAGGTCAACCAAGTCACCGTGGCGCTCTGCCAGACGCCGGATGAACGGCGTGAGGAGCACCATGTCACCGAGCGCCCCGCATCTCATTACCAGCGGGCGTGGCGAAGATGCCATCGCTCAGCTCAGCCCTTGGCAACCGCGAAGGCGCGTCGTGCAGCGGCAATCGTCGCGTCAATTTCGTCGGGACCGTGCGTGATGGAAATGAATCCAGCTTCGAAGGCGGATGGTGCCAAATACACACCCTCGGCCAGCATGGCGTGGAAGAAGCGTTTGAATGCTTCAACATCGCAGCGAGTGGCCTCGGCGTAACGGGTCACCGTGGGTGCATCCGTGAAAAAGAAGCCGAACATGCCGCACACGTGGTTCGTCGCTAGAGGGACTCCGGCGTCATGGGCGGCGGCTTTAAGCCCTTCCACTAAACGCTCTGTACCCGCCAACAGTCTCTGATGAAAACCAGGTGCCTGCAGCGCGGTTAGCGTCGCCAGGCCCGCTGCCATGGCCACGGGATTTCCCGATAAGGTGCCGGCTTGATAGACGGGCCCCAGAGGCGAAATGTGCTGCATGATCTCCCGCTTGCCGCCAAACGCGCCAACCGGCATACCGCCGCCAACGATCTTGCCGAGCGTCGTGAGATCCGGCTCGATGCCATAGAGGGCTTGGGCGCCACCGAGCGCGACGCGAAAGCCAGTCATCACTTCATCGAAAATCAGCACCGAACCATGGCCCGTGCACTCCTCGCGTAAGCTTTCGAGAAACCCGGGGGCCGGTGGGATGCAGTTCATGTTGCCGGCAATCGGCTCAACGATTACGCAGGCGATCTGGTCGCCGTGGCTGGCAAAAATTTCACGGACTTGCGCAATATTATTGAACTCTACAGTCAGCGTATGTTCCGCAAACGCTGCGGGCACTCCGGGCGATGTGGGGACACCCAGGGTGAGCAGTCCCGACCCAGCCTTCACCAACAGCGAGTCTGAGTGGCCGTGGTAGCAGCCCTCAAATTTCAGAATCTTGTCGCGTCCGGTGTAGCCGCGCGCGAGTCGAATCGCCGACATCGTGGCTTCAGTGCCTGAGCTGACCATACGGACCAGTTCGATCGATGGCACGAGTTGGCAGACGAGGCGAGCGACCTCCGTCTCGATGGGCGTAGGAGCGCCAAATGATAGGCCGTTGGCGGCCGTCTCTTGGACCGCGTTGATGACTGCCGGTGCCGCGTGCCCCAGAACCGCCGGACCCCAGGAGCCGATGTAGTCGATATAACGATCGCCGTCCGCGGACCATACGTAGGGTCCAGCGGCGCGGGTGAAGAAAATCGGCTCGCCGCCCACGCCACGAAAGGCGCGGACAGGTGAGTTCACGCCGCCGGGGATATACCGGCAGGCTTCTTGAAACAATTCATGCGATGTGGTCACAGCATCCTCCAGTCAAGGCGCGCAGTGTACGGCGATGGCTCGGCCCTGGGTACCGAACAATCCGCAGGGTCCCGTCAGTAGGCGCTCAGCCAACCGATCGAGGTCGTGAGTTGCCCGTCTGGGCTCAGATTGAGCACCCGCCAACCGGGCGGACGGTCGTCAATGGCGAAGTCATCACTGCCCGGCAGGAACTGCGCGCTCGTGGCGGGCGCTCCCAATATTTGGATTAGGCCTCGGCGGCTTTCGTGGGCTTGATGGGCGTGGCCAAAGAGCACGGCGCGGACATTAGAGTGGCGGTCAATCACCGACCAAAAGCGCTCCGAATCAGCCAGACCGAGCGTGTCGAGCCAACGCGAGCCGAGGGTGACCGGTGGATGGTGCAAAGCCACAATGGCTGGCCGGTCGGCGTACCGATTCAGGGTGGCGTCGAGGCGGGACAGCTCAGTGTCCGAGAGCGCGCCGCCGTCCTGTCCGGGCACCGTTGAATCCAGTCCGATCGCTACCCATGGGCCGATCGTCAGGTGCCCACACGTTTGGAATGGGTAGGCGCTAAACGCGTCGCTCAGGCGCCCCGCATCATCGTGATTACCGGGTAAGCACAGTACGGGTGCGGTCGATTGGTCCAACAGACGCTGCAGATGACGGTAACCAGCCGGTTCGTCTTGAACTAGATCGCCAGTCACCAAAATGGCATCAAACGGCGCTTGATTGGCCGTCTCGGCAAGACAGGCGGTGAGCGTTTCCAGCGTGATCGCGCCGCGCAGATGACCGCGGGGGTCGTCCCGCAGGTGTAGATCCGTGATCTGAAGAATTCTGGCAGCGATGGTCATACACGAGCCGAAAAGGGGCCGGAGTACAGACTCCGGCCCCCTTGTGGCCTCAGTAGCGGTAGTGATCGGGCTTGAACGGCCCGTTGACTGAAACGCCGATGTAGGACGCTTGGGTGTCCGACAAGGTGGTCAGTGTGGCACCGAGCTTGCCCAGATGCAGACGCGCAACGTGCTCGTCCAAATGCTTAGGCAGCGTGTACACGCGCTTCGCATAACGATCTGTGTGCGTCCACAGTTCGATCTGAGCCAGGGTCTGGTTGGCGAACGAGTTCGACATCACGAACGAGGGGTGCCCCGTTCCGCAGCCCAGATTGACCAAGCGGCCCTTGGCCAACACGATGATGCGCTTGCCGTCCGGGAAAACGACATGATCAACTTGTGGCTTGATCTCGTCCCAAACATAGCCCGAGAGGCTGGCGATGTTGATCTCAGAATCAAAGTGGCCGATGTTGCAGACAATCGCGTTGTGCTTCATCTGGACCATGTGGTGGTGGTCGATGACATGCAAATTGCCGGTCGCCGTGACAAAGATGTCTGCCTTGTCGGCCGCATAGTCCATCGTGACCACTCGGTAACCGTCCATGGCCGCCTGCAATGCGCAGATCGGGTCGATTTCGGTTACCCACACTTGAGCAGACAAGGCCTTGAGCGCCTGTGCACTGCCCTTGCCGACGTCACCGTAGCCGGCGACGACGGCCACTTTGCCAGCCACCATGACGTCGGTCGCGCGCTTGATCGCGTCGACGAGTGACTCGCGGCAACCGTAGAGGTTATCGAACTTCGATTTCGTGACCGAGTCATTGACGTTGATGGCAGGGAACAGCAGGCGGCCATCTTTTTCCATCTGGTAAAGACGGTGCACGCCCGTGGTGGTTTCTTCCGTAACGCCCTTGATATTCTTGGCAATTGCGGCGTAGAACCCAGGCTTGGTGGCGAGGCGACGACGAATAGCCGCGTAGAGGATGGTTTCCTCTTCGTTGGTCGGATTGTCGAGCACCGAGGCGTCCGATTCGGCCTTGAGCCCAAGATGAACCAACAGCGTGGCGTCACCGCCATCGTCGAGAATCATGTTCGGGGTGCCGCCGTCTGCCCACTCGAAAATGCGATGGGTGTATTCCCAATATTCTTCCAGTGACTCGCCCTTATAGGCGAACACTGGGGTGCCGGCGGCGACGATGCCTGCCGCTGCATGGTCTTGGGTTGAATAAATGTTGCACGACGCCCAGCGAACGTCTGCACCGAGCGCCGTCAGCGTTTCGATGAGGACGGCCGTTTGGATCGTCATGTGCAACGAGCCGGCAATGCGGGCGCCCTTCAGGGGCTGCAAAGCGGCGTATTCTTCGCGTACCGCCATGAGACCGGGCATTTCGGTCTCAGCGATCGCGATTTCTTTGCGTCCCCAGGCGGCTAAGCCCAGATCAGCGACATGGAAGTCATTCTTCAGGGGGGTTACAGCGCTCATTCTCTCTCTCCAGAGGGAATGGGCGCCGTTGTCAGGTCGACCCATCCACCGAGCCTGACGACTTCCGGCGATCCGGAACCCGCTGCAGCGCCCCTCGGCAGAAAGGTGTTATTTGCGTATTACTTGGCGTCTGCCTTCAGGGCGCGCACCTTGTCGGTCCTTTCCCAGGTGAATTCCGACTCTGTCCGGCCAAAGTGGCCATAAGACGCGGTGGCTTCGTAGATTGGGCGGGCCAGATCCAACATTTGGCGCAGCCCGTAAGGGGTGAGGTCAAAGTGCTTGCGGACAAGTTTAGTCAGCGTTTCGCGTGACAATTTGCTTGTGCCGAAGGTTTCGACCATGACTGAGGTTGGTTCGGCCACGCCAATGGCATAGGACACCTGGACTTCGCAGCGTTCTGCTAGGCCGGCGGCCACAATGTTTTTGGCCACATAGCGCGCCGCATAGGCCGCGGATCGGTCCACTTTGGAGGGGTCTTTGCCCGAAAAGGCACCGCCGCCATGGCGGGCGTAGCCGCCATAGGTGTCGACAATGATCTTGCGGCCCGTAAGGCCGCAATCGCCGACGGGGCCGCCCACGACAAATTTACCCGTCGGATTAATGTGGAACTTCGTGCGCTTGTCGATCCATCGCGCCGGTAGCACGGGGAGGATGATTTCCTCCATGACCGCCTCGCGCAGCTTGCGCTGGGTGATCTCGGGCGAGTGCTGGGTCGAAAGAACCACTGCCTCAATACCGACCGGGCGGTCGTGTTCGTAGCGGAAAGTCACCTGGCTCTTCGCGTCCGGGCGCAGCCACGGCAATTTTTTCGACTTGCGGACCTGTGCCTGCTTCTGGACCAAGCGGTGTGAATAGGTGATCGGCGCCGGCATCAGCACATCAGTTTCGTTGGTGGCGTAGCCGAACATTAGGCCCTGGTCACCGGCACCCTGCTTGCGCGGGTCCTTACGATCGACGCCCTGGGCAATATCAGGAGACTGCTTGCCGATGATGTTGATCACGGCACAGCTCGCGCCATCGAAGCCCATTTCGCTGCTGTTATAGCCAATGCGCAGGATTGTGCGACGGACGACCGCTTCAAAATCGATCGAGGCTGTCGTGGTGATTTCACCGGCGACAATGGCACACCCCGTTTTCACCAGCGTTTCGCAGGCGACCCGGGCTTTTTTGTCCTCGGCAAGGATCGCGTCCAGTACCGCATCGGAGACCTGGTCGGCCACTTTGTCTGGATGGCCTTCAGAAACCGATTCCGAAGTGAAAAGGTAGCTGTTTGTGGACATGGGATCCCTACGCGCCGAAGCGTCTCCGTGACATTACGGCGCGGGAGTATACAGGTCTCAGTCCGACGTTGCCCCTGCATCTCCCATACGGGACAATAGCGGATTAGAGCTGCCACCTTGGAAATCGGACATGCAAAACCGTCGCCACCTCGCCAATGCCATTCGTGCCCTCAGCATGGACGCTGTCCAACGGGCCAACTCAGGCCACCCGGGCGCCCCGATGGGTATGGCCGACATTGCTGAAGTGCTGTGGCGTGACCACATGAAGCACAGTCCCGGGAATCCGAGTTGGCTCGATCGCGATCGATTCGTGCTCTCGAACGGGCACGGTTCGATGCTCCTGTATTCCGTTTTGCACCTGACGGGGTATCCGCTTTCAACTGACGATCTGCGCAACTTCCGTCAACTGGGTTCGCATACGGCCGGCCACCCTGAGCGCGATTTACATATCGGCATCGAGACGACCACTGGCCCGCTCGGTCAGGGGATCACGAATGCAGTCGGTATGGCCCTGGCCGAGAAAGTGCTGGCGGCGACCTATAATCAGCCGGGCTTTGACCTGATTGACCACCACACCTATGCGTTCATGGGCGACGGGTGCTTAATGGAGGGCGTCTCTCATGAGGCCTGCGCACTCGCCGGTACGCTCGGCCTGGGTAAGTTGATCGCTTTCTGGGACGACAACGGTATTTCAATTGATGGCCACGTCCAAGGCTGGTTTACGGACGACACCCCCAAACGCTTTGAGGCCTACGGGTGGCACGTTATTCGCAATGTCGACGGACATGACGCTGAATCCATCAGTCGCGCTATCCGTAAGGCGAAGAAAGAGACGAGTAAGCCGACGCTAATCTGCTGCAAGACCATCATCGGATACGGGGCGCCGAACAAACAGGGCACGGAGCATTGCCATGGCGCTCCACTCGGTGCGGCAGAAATCGCGGCGGCGCGAGAAGCGCTGAACTGGCCGTATGCCCCATTCGAAGTCCCTGACGACGTGCGTGAAGCGTGGGATGCGCGTGGCCGCGGCAAGCGGATTGAGAGCAAGTGGCAGCGTTTGATGAAGGAGTATCGCAAGGTCTATCCAGAGGCTGCGGCCGAGTTGGATCGTCGAGTTCGCGGCGACTTGCCGAGCGATTGGGCGTCATTCTCTGCTGCTGCTGTTGCCGCTGTTCAGGCGGCGGCGCCGACGACGGCGACTCGCCAGTCCTCCCAATCAGCCTTGAACGTATTCTCCCCCCATCTTCCCGAGATGCTCGGAGGTTCTGCTGATTTGACCGGATCGAACAACACTTGGGCCAAGAATTCCAAGGGTATTACCCGCGACGACGCTACAGGAAATTACGTCTGGTACGGCGTCCGTGAATTCGGCATGTCCGCCATCATGAATGGTGTCGCCCTGCATGGCGGTTTCTTGCCATACGGTGGTACGTTCTTAGTCTTCTCCGATTACGCCCGTAATGCGGCCCGCATGTCTGCCTTGATGCAGGTTCCGGTGACCTACGTGTGGACACATGATTCGATTGGCTTGGGCGAGGATGGTCCGACGCACCAACCGGTTGAACAGGTGGCCTCGTTGCGTCTGATCCCGAATTTCACCGTGTGGCGCCCCTGCGATGCGTTGGAGGCGCACGTGGCATGGGTCGACGCGATTGAGCGTCGGAACGGACCAACGGCACTCATTCTGACTCGGCAAGCTTTAGCGCATCAGGCGCGCTCGCCAGAGCAGGTGGAGGCGGTCCGACGTGGCGGCTATGTGCTCATCGATTCATCGGAGGCGCCGGAGGTCGTTTTAATCGGCACCGGATCCGAAGTCCAATTGGCGGTGGAGGCCGCTGCAACCTTGACCGCAGCGGGACGTCGGGTGCGAGTTGTGTCGATGCCATCGACCTCCGTGTTCGACCGACAAGATGCGGCTTACCAAGCATCAGTGCTACCGCCGGGCGTCCCACGCGTCGCGGTAGAAGCGGGCGTTCGGGATGGTTGGTGCCGCTATACCGGTTGCCTAGGTAACGTAGTCGGCATGGATACCTTTGGCGCCTCGGCGCCAGCAAAGGATCTCTTTAAACATTTCGGCGTGACGGCCGAACGCGTTGTCGAAACGGCGCTCGCCGCGATTGGCGGCTGATTTCCAAGATTTGACGTTATTTATTCACCAATTTTCTGAGATAAGGAAACTTCTTCATGGCTATTCGCATCGGCATTAATGGCTACGGTCGCATTGGGCGCAACGTACTTCGTGCGATTTATGAAAGTAACCGCAACCAAGAAATCCAAGTCGTCGCCATTAACGATCTGGGTAACCCCCAGACCAATGCACACTTGACACGATTTGATACGGCGCATGGCCGCTTCCCAGGTACCGTTGCCGTTGAGGGCGATTCGATTGTCGTGAATGGTGACCGTATTAAGGTTCTTGCCGAGCGAGATCCCGCCAAGCTGCCCTGGGGTGAACTGGGCGTTGATTTTGTGCTTGAGTGCACGGGCCTTTTCACGAGTCACGAGAAAGCGTCGAAGCATCTGGCCGGTGGGGCGAAAAAAGTGGTTATTTCGGCGCCTGCAAGCGGCGCTGTCGACGCGACCGTCGTTTACGGCGTCAATCATGACGTGCTGACGAGTGCGATGACCGTGATTTCCAATGCGTCGTGCACGACCAATTGCTTAGCACCGCTGGTTAAACCCTTGCACGACGTGATTGGCATCGAACACGGCATTATGACCACGATCCATGCCTACACGAACGATCAAGTGTTGACCGATGTCTATCACGAGGATTTGCGTCGCGCCCGTTCGGCGACAATGTCCATGATTCCAACGAAGACTGGCGCTGCTGCTGCCGTTGGACTCGTCTTGCCGGAATTGAAGGGTAAGTTGGACGGATTCGCTGTACGTGTTCCGACCATCAATGTGTCGATGGTTGATCTCGCATTTGTGGCTAAGCGCGCGACGTCAGCTGAAGAGATCAATGAGATTCTTAAGGCAGCGTCGGAAGGGCCGCTCAAAGGCGTCCTAGCCTACAACGAGGGGCCGCTCGTCTCGGTTGACTTCAACCATGACCCCGCATCGTCCACCTACGACTCAACGCTGACCAAGGTCATCGATGGCACGCTGGTTAAGGTGTGCTCGTGGTACGACAACGAGTGGGGCTTCTCAAACCGCATGTTGGATACGACCCTTGCTTGGAGCCGCGCCAAGTGAATGAATCGGCACTTTCAGGGGGTATCTCAACCCGAGTGATTCGGATGCAGGACGTCGCCTTGCAAGGACGACGGGTCTTAATTCGTGAAGATCTGAATGTGCCTGTCAAAGACGGCGTGGTTACGAGCGACGCTCGTATCCGCGCCGCACTGCCCACGATTCAGGCGGCCTTGGCTGCGGGCGGGCGGGTGATCGTTATGTCTCACCTGGGGCGTCCGGAGGAGGGCGTTCCAACGGACGACCTGAGTATGGCGCCTGTGGCTAAGCGACTGAGTGAGTTACTCAATCGCGAAGTTCCACTCGTTAAAGATTGGTTAGATGGCGTTGAGGTCGAACCCGGTTCACTCGTGCTGGTTGAGAATGTGCGTTTCAACAAAGGCGAGAAAAAAGACAACGAGGCACTATCAAAGCGCATGGCCGCGCTGTGTGATGTCTATGTGATGGACGCTTTTGGCACGTCGCACCGCGCGGAAGCGAGCACGCACGGCGTAGGCAAATTTGCACCGATTGCGTGCGCGGGCCCTTTGCTCGTGAATGAATTGGTTGCACTGGACGCGGCGTTACATGCGCCGAAGCGCCCACTCGTTGCGATTGTGGCTGGATCAAAAGTATCCACAAAATTAACCGTGCTCGAGTCATTGCTCGAAAAAGTCGACATGCTCATAGTCGGCGGCGGGATCGCCAATACATTCCTGCTTGCGCAAGGCAAGCTGATTGGGAAGAGTCTGGCCGAGCCCGATATGGTCGACATCGCACGTCGCTTGTTGGTTCGGGCTGCCGAGAAAGGTATTCAGTTGCCGTTGCCGACCGACGTCGTGGTCGCAAAATCTTTCTCCGCTCAAGCCGAGGCTGACGTGAAGTCCGTTGATGCGGTGACTGCGGACGATCTAATCCTCGACATTGGACCGGATTCAGCGGACCACTTGGCAAAGTTATTGGCAGCCGCTGGCACCATTCTCTGGAACGGGCCTGTCGGAGTTTTTGAATTTGATCAGTTTGGCGAAGGCACGCGCACGATCGCTACGGCCATCGCTACCTCCACGGCGTTTTCACTCGCAGGCGGTGGTGACACACTGGCGGCGATTGAGAAGTTTGGTGTGGAAAGTGGCATTTCTTATGTTTCCACTGGCGGCGGGGCGTTCCTTGAATTCGTTGAAGGCAAGGTACTACCTGCTGTTGCAATGCTCGAAGCTCGAGCCTTGGAGAATCGCTCATGACTGCTGTTCTGCATAATCGCCGTCGCGCCAAGATTGTCGCAACCCTCGGTCCTGCGACTGATGACGTTGAAACGCTGAGTGATCTTATCCGCGCGGGTTGTGATGTCGTGCGAATCAACTTTTCCCACGGCAGCTTTGAAGATCACGCAAGGCGGGTGGAGCGCGTTCGTCTGGCCTCGCATCGCGTCAGCCGTTACGTTGCCATCCTTGGCGACTTGTCTGGTCCGAAAATTCGAATCGAACGCTTTGTTGATGGCAAGGTTGATCTCATTGAGGGCGAAGCGTTTACGCTAGACGTCTCGTTAGATCCCAAGGCCGGCACCATTGAGTCAGTCGGATGCGCCTACAAGGCGTTGCCCAATGATGTTGGGCCAGGCGATATTTTGTTGCTCAACGACGGCTTGATCGTTCTTGAGGTCACGTCCGTAGAAGGGCCTAAGGTGCTGACCCGTGTTGTCGTTGGCGGTGAGCTATCGAATAACAAGGGATTGAATCGTAAAGGTGGGGGGCTTTCAGCCGGCGCGCTGACGGACAAGGATCGCGTTGACATCAAGACCGCAGCAAAGCTCGGCGTCGACTATCTGGCGGTCTCATTTCCTCGTTCGGCCGATGACATGCATGAGGCACGCCGTCTTCTGCGTGAAGCGGGTGGTGTAGGCCTTGTCGTCGCCAAAATTGAACGTGCTGAGGCGATCGCCCGTCTGGACGAGATTGTAGTAGCCAGTGATGCGGTTATGGTGGCGCGCGGCGACCTCGGTATTGAAGTCGGCTATGCCGAATTGACCGGTCTACAGAAGCGAATTATTGCTACAGCACGTAAGCATTTCCGTGTCGTCATAACGGCGACTCAGATGATGGAATCGATGATCCATAATCCGGTTCCAACCCGAGCGGAAGTGTCGGACGTCGCGAATGCGGTCCTCGATGACACGGACGCCGTCATGCTCTCTGCGGAGAGCGCGGTTGGGAAATATCCGGTCAAAGCCGTCGAGTCGATGGCCGAGGTTATTGTCGGCGCGGAAAAGTATCGCGTCGAGGGCGGTTTGGTGGGCCATGACACAGCCGACCGTGAGTTTAGCGCGACGGACGAAGCGATTGCCATGGCCGTGATGTACACCGCGAACCACATGGATGTGAAGGCAATTGTTGCGCTGACGGAGTCCGGTTCCACCACGCTGTGGATGTCTCGCGTTCGTACCGACATACCCATTTATGCCTTTACGCGATCCGAGGCCACCCGTCGTCGAGTCTGCTTGTTCCGTGGCGTCTATTCAGTCGCTTTTGATGTGACGCATACCGAGCCAGAGCGCCTTTATGGGGCGATTTTCCGGCAGCTGGTCGAGTTGGGCCTTGCGTCTGAGGGTGACCGAATCATTCTCACGAAGGGCGAACTTTCGGGAGTCGCCGGCGGTACGAACTCGATGAAGATCCTCCAAGTGCGACTTTGAGTGAACTGATTGTTGGGGCGTGAGCCCCAACGACTTGCTCGCCGGGGCCGGAGCGGCGAGGATGGGGACCCCTGTTTCGGTCGAGCATCTATGCAGAAGATCATCATCCGGGTCGCGCTGATCGTTTTAGGCGTGCTCATAGCCAGTTCGGTCGCGGGCACGCTGTTGTTGCGCGGAAGTTTGCCGGCACTCGATGGGCACATTCGTGCTCGGGGTATTCTCTCGACCACGTCGATTGAGCGTGATGCGGTGGGCGCCGTGACGATTACAGGGTCGTCGCGCCCGGATGTCGCCTACGGACTTGGCTACGCGCACGGACAAGACCGTTTCTTTCAAATGGATCTGATGCGGCGCGCGGCGGCCGGCGAGCTGTCGGCATTGCTCGGTGCTGGTACCGTTCAGACGGATCGTTCCCTTCGTATCCATCGCCTGCGTTCAGTCGCCCGCAACGTGGTTGCGCACTCCAGTGTTGAGCAGCGCTTGCTCATGGACGCCTATGCAGCTGGGGTGAACGCGGGGATGAGCTCACTGAGAACGCGACCTTTTGAGTATTTGCTGCTCAATGCAAACCCGGAACCTTGGCGGGCCGAAGACTCCGTGTTGTGCGTTCTGGCGATGTTCTTGCAGTTGCAGGACCCCGACGCGCACACGAAGGTACAGCGCGCTCTTTTAGCGGATGCTCTACCGGAGGCTGTGGTTCGTTTTCTCAAGGCTGAAACTCCGGATTGGGATGGTACCTTGGACCATACCCCGGCACTGACGCCGACTATCCCTACAGCAGAAGAGTTTGATTTACGGCATACCGTACCGGCCGATTCGGATGACGCGAGCCGCTCGAGAGGTCGTCCGCCGATCACAGGAAGTAATAATTGGGCCGTGTCTGGCCAGCGCACGATTAACGGGGCGGCCTTGATTGCCAACGATATGCATCTTGGCTTACGGGTTCCGAATACGTGGTACCGCGCCCGAGTACGGTGGACCGCGCCCGACGGCGCGAGCGCAGATATCACGGGCGTCACCTTGCCTGGAGCGCCAGCGATCGTGGCGGGTAGCAATGGACATGTCGCTTGGGGCTTCACGAATAGTTATGGGGACTATCAGGAACTGGTGACGCTGGTCCCAGATCCGCAAAACGCAACGCGTTATCTAACCGCCGAAGGATCTGAGCCGATCGGCCACGCGAAGGAACGTATTGTCGTTCGTGGCGCTCCGACCGAGGAATTGGACGTACAGACCACCCGTTGGGGACCCATCATTGGTCACGACGGCAAGGGCCGTGCATTGGCCCTGCAGTGGACGGCGCATGATCCATCTGCGGTCAATTTCAGCATGATCGAATTGGACCGCGCGCCGAATATTGAAGCTGCGCTTAATGTTGCGGTTCATGCGGGCATCCCGGCGCAAAATTTCGTTGTCGGAGATCGAGACGGACATATTGCCTGGACGATTGCCGGTCAAATTCCAAAGCGGCGAGACGTTGTTCGAGACGTTCGCCTGTCGAACGATCCTGCGGCAGGCTTTGAAGGTTGGCTCGACCCGACGGATCATCCTTGTATTCAAGATCCAGTTGCGGGTGCCCTGGCGACCGCGAACACGCGCGTGGTGGGTGGTGAGGCGCTGCTGAGGATTGGCGATGGAGGCTATGATCGCGGGGCCCGCGCTCGCCAAATCCTCGACGACTTGGCTGCGAAGCAGGATGGGTTGCGTCCCGCTGACATGTTGGCTGTCCAGCTGGATGACCAAGCCCGATTCCTGACCCGATGGAAGGATCTGCTCATCACGATCCTCGACGATTCAGCCTTGGAAGGGCAGCCGCGTCGCGCAGATCTTTTGAAAACTTTGAAGCTGTGGACCGGTCGGGCGGGTGTCGACGATCCCGCTTATCGCTTGGTACGTAGTTGGCGAGAAGAGGTTGAGCGACGCGAATATGCAGCGCTCGTCGCTCCCGCGCGGGAGAAAAACGCCGGATTTGCGTTCCGAGCACCGCCATCTTTTGAGGGCCCCCTATGGTCCTTGGTGACGACACGCCCCGCGCACTTGCTGCCGACCGGCTCAAGCGATTGGCGCGCATTCTTGTTAAGCGCCGCCGACGCCATGCTCAATGAATTACCAGCCGAGTGCGCCAAATTGGCTGAATGCACTTGGGGTAAAGCAAATCGAGTGCACATCAGACATCCGCTATCGATTGCCGTCCCCGCTCTAGCTGATTTGGCGGATATCCCACCCGAATCACTGCCGGGTGATGAAGACATGCCTAGGGTTCAGGGCCAGCATTTCGGAGCATCCGAGCGCTTTGCGGTTTCACCGGGGCACGAATCGGAAGGCTACTTCATGATGCCTGCCGGACAGAGCGGGCATCCGATGTCCCCGTATTACCGAGCAGGTCATGAGAATTGGACGAAGGGATTGGCGGCGCCCTTTTTACCTGGACCGACCGAACACAAAATTGTTCTAGCGCCCTGAAGGATTCCGTAGTCATGCAGAACGAACGCTTTGTCGGAACCCAACGCTATGTAGCCACTGAAGACCTGTCCATGGCGGTTGCTGCCGCCGTCACGCTCGGTCGTCCGCTGTTGATTAAAGGCGAGCCGGGAACCGGTAAGACTCAATTGGCTGAGGAAATTGCTGGGTTTCTAGGACGCCCACTTTACGAATGGCACGTGAAGTCGACTACAAAAGCTCAGCAAGGACTCTACGAATACGATGCCGTCTCGCGATTGCGGGATTCGCAATTAGGCGATGCGCGAGTGCATGACATCGGCAATTACATTGTGAAAGGACGTCTTTGGGAAGCGTTTTGCAGTGAAGTCCAGCCAGTTCTATTGATTGATGAGATTGATAAAGCCGACATTGAGTTTCCGAATGATTTATTACGCGAAATCGATCGTATGGAATTCTATGTTTATGAGACGCGTGAGTTGGTGCGTGCGCGTCATCGACCGATCATCGTGATCACCAGTAACAATGAAAAAGAATTGCCGGATGCATTTTTGCGCCGGTGTTTTTTCCATTACATCCGATTTCCGGACGAACAGACGATGCGGCAAATTGTGGACGTACACTTTCCGGGCATCAAGAAAGAGTTATTGGCCGAATCGCTCACTGCTTTCTATCGAATTCGTGAAGTTCCGGGACTCAAGAAAAAGCCATCGACTTCTGAGTTGCTTGATTGGTTGAAGTTGCTGCTGGCTGAAGATATCGCACCGGAGGCTCTGCGCGCGACTGATGGCAAAGCCACAATCCCACCTTTATACGGCGCACTCCTTAAAAACGAACAAGACATTCACTTGTTTGAGCAGTTGGTCTTTATGCATCGACGCACGACCCGTTAAGAGCCTCGTCTGGTGCTTGTTCGCTTCATCACTCAACTTCGTGATGCCGGTATACCGGTGTCGGTCACGGAGTACCTTGCGCTTTTAGAAGCGCTCAAAGCGGGCATAGCTGACCACTCGGTGGACGATTTTTACGGATTAGCTCGCACCATTCTCGTTAAAGACGAGCGGTTCTACGATCGGTTCGATCGCGTGTTTTCCGCCCATTTCTCCGGTCTTGAGTCGCTACTCGATATGCTCGTCGGGGCAGACATTCCCGAAGATTGGTTGAGAAAACTAGCCGAATTACAGATTTCACCCGAAGAGAAAGCAAAGATTGAAGCGCTTGGTGGTTTAGAGCAAGTCATGGAGGCGCTCAAGCAGCGCTTGAAAGATCAGAAAGAGCGGCATCAGGGCGGTAATAAATGGGTAGGTACTGCGGGTCGGTCGCCCTTCGGAGCCTACGGCTATAACCCCGAAGGCGTGCGTATTGGGCAGGAAAGTTCTCGGCAGCGCAGTGCTATCAAGGTGTGGGATCGGCGAGAATTCCGCAATTTCGATGATTCATTGGAGCTCGGAACGCGCAACCTGCAAATTGCGCTGCGGCGCTTGCGTCGCTTCGCACGCGAGGGCGCTGCTGAAGAACTGGATCTTGATGGGACGATTCAGGCTACCGCACGTAATGCCGGTTGGTTGGATCTGAAGCTGAGGCCGGAAAGGCACAATTCCGTAAAAGTTCTACTTTTCTTGGATGTCGGCGGTTCGATGGATGATCACGTTAAAGTGACGGAAGAGCTATTCAGCGCGGCGCGTACTGAATTCAGGCATCTAGAGCATTACTACTTTCATAATTTTATTTATGAAAGCCTGTGGAAAGACAATCGACGCCGTCACCAGCAACGGATTCCAACACAAGAACTTCTTCGAACGTATGGCCCGGATTACCGAGTGATTTTTGTTGGCGATGCAACCATGGGCCCTTATGAAATTATCCAGCCGGGCGGCAGTGTAGAGCACTGGAACGAAGAGTCTGGAGCCGTTTGGATGGGGCGATTAATGGCTGCATTCCCACGCTTTGCGTGGTTAAACCCTCAGCCTGAAAGGTATTGGGAGCAGACTTCTTCAGTCGGTATCGTGCGGAAATTGCTCGAACAGAGGATGTATCCACTGACGCCAGCTGGCTTGGAGCGAGCCACGCGAGTATTGAACGCCCGTTGATCGTTTACGCGAGACGGGTCGGCTGTAGTTGACTGCCACCTCACGCTGCGCCGGGCGCAGCGCGAGGAACCGGTCACTACCAGCCCTAAAAGTGCAGCTCTTTTAGCCCGCTGGCTTCGGTGCTTGCAGCGCGAGCAATTCTTTCAGCACCATGTCCGAATGGTCCTTTGGGTCCACGTTCGCCCAATGGCGGGCAATGCGGCCTTGTGGGTCAATGAGGAATGTGTCCCGTTGCGCGAGTTCGAACACGCCCAGCATTTTCACCAACACGCCGTAGTCACGCGCGGTTTGCTTCGTGGGGTCCGCAAGTAGGGTAAAGGGCAACGAATGTTTGGCGGCGAACGCCTTGTGTGAGGCGACGTCATCGACGCTGATGCCGAGAATAGTGGCGCCGGCGCGCTTAAACGCAAAAATGTTGTCGCGCAGCGCACAGGCCTCAGTTGTACAGCCCGGTGTGCCATCTTTTGGATAAAAATAAAGGACGACCCAACTGCCTCGGAAGTCTGCCAGCTTATGCGTTTCCCCTTTCTGGTCCTCCAGGGAGAACGCGGGCGCTGCAGCACCGACGGCGGGCGGCGCCGCTTGGGTCCGCGTAGTCACGAGCGATGCGGTTGCGGCCAGAATGGTGAGGAGTCCGGTCGCGATCAGGGACGTGCGCATGGGAATGGACCTTGAGGAGTTGGAGGACTAATCGTACGGCCTCTAGAGGCATAATGGCAGCATGACGTCATGTCAGGCCGAATTTCGTACTGGACAACCGCGGCGCGCACTGGTGCTCACGGGTGGCGGTGCCCGTGGCGCGTATCAGGTAGGCGTGATCAAGGCGATCGCTGAACTCCTGCCGGACGATGCGCCTTTACCCTTTCGTATTATTTGCGGCACATCTGCAGGCGCGATCATCGGAACGATTTTGGCGGGCCATGCGGGCCGCTTTCGAGAAGGCGCCGCTACGCTTGAACGCTTCTGGAGCCACTTCAAAGTCGATCAAGTGTGGCGCAACGACTTGGTGGCGGTGATGGGCGCGGGTCTGCGATGGCTTGGCGCCTTATTTACAGGTGGAGCATTGACGCGACCGCCCAGTTCCTTATTCGATAATCAGCCCTTGCGAGTCACGCTCGAGTCCCACATCAATTTCGCGCGTGTGCAGCAGGCATTGCAATCCAATAGGCTGGATGCATTGGCAGTGATGGCTTCTCCCTACGGTGGAAGTCGGGCCCACGCGTATTACATGAGTCGGGAGGGCGCCACGACGACGTTCCCAGGGTGGTCAGGCGGAACACCCACGGATCTGAGCTTCGACCATCTTATGGCGAGTTCGGCAGTGCCGTTTCTGTTTCCCGCCATTTGGTTGGACGATGGCTACTATGGGGATGGTGCGATGCGCCAGAGCGAGCCTTTGGCGCCAGCAATCAATCTCGGCGCTGATCGGGTGTTGGTCATTGGGGTTCGTGCACACCCGCCCCAAGCCTCATTAGGGATTTCCGGGGGCGTTGCACAGCCGAGCTTTGGTCAAATCTTCGGATTCATGCTCGACACATTGTTTATGACATCGCTGCCCGAGGAAATCGCGCGTATCGACCGTGAAAATCGTCTCATCGAGAATGCCGGGGAAGCCTTAAGCGGGTTACGCCAAATTCGGACCTTGCTCATCGAGCCAACGACGGATCCCAGTGAGCTTGTCTCGCATCATGCAGCCACGATGCCCTTCGCGGTACGCCTGCTGATGCGGTTTCTGGGTGCCGCCAATCGCGGCGGCCGCCACTTATTGAGTTACCTACTTTTTGATGGCGGCTATGCCCGTCAGTTGATCGCGCTCGGCTACGCGGATGCAATGGCCAACCGTCAGGCGATTCAGTCCTTTTTGTCTAACGACGAGTGACGCGCCACAACACTTGGGTGACGGGTTTGGAAATGCTCGGCCAATCGCTCGACGAGGTAGACTGACCGATGCTGGCCGCCTGTGCAGCCGACAGAAACCGTGAGGTATGCCCTATTGTTGGTTTCGTACAGAGGAATGCGTCGTTCTATGAACTGCGTGATGTCCTGCAGCAACGTGCGCACTTCAGGCTCGGCCGACAGAAAAGCGATCACATCTGGATCCCGCCCATTTTGGGTCCGAAGCGCCGGTACCCAGTAAGGATTCGGTAGGGTACGCGCGTCAAAGACGAAATCGGCGCCGCCAGGAATCCCATGCTTGTAGCCGAAAGATTCGAACATGATCGACAAGCGCCCGCGCGTGCGGGGTTCTACGCGGGCACGGATTTGTTCGCGTAATTGGTGAACGCTGGATCGCGTCGTATCGATGACCAAGTCGGCGCCATCGGTCAACGGATCCAACAACGTCAACTCTTCGCCGATCGCGCCGCGCAAATCTAAGCCGTCGCGCACCAGAGGGTGTCGACGCCGAGTTTCTCCATAACGGCGCAATAAGGTCTCGGCATCCGCCGACAGGTAAATCAGTTCACATTGGATGCCGCTGCGTCGCAGGCCGAGCAGCATGGCTGGAACCTCGGCGATATCTTTAGGGTCATTGCGTGCGTCCAGTCCAACGGCGACTTTTTCGTATAAATCGCCGGGACGCTGCAATGCATGACTGATAAATGAATTCAGTAAACCCGCAGGAATATTGTCCGTACAGAACCAGCCCAGGTCCTCGAGCATGTTAAGCGCAATGCTTTTGCCGGACCCGGAGAGTCCACTGACGATGATGAGTCGCATGAATATCGCTGCCCGTCGTGCTGGCGGACCCTATGCCCGCCAGCACGATGGTAAGGTTTCAGAGCCGGTGGTGGGAGTCCCCCGGTGCCTTCACTGCCCGCGAATGACCTCCGAGGCGTGGTGGTCGTTCTTCTTTTCCTTATGCTTTTTGACGAGCCGGTCCAACTTGTCCGTCAGTGCGTCAATCGCGGCATACATGTGGCCCTCGGCGGCATCAGCATGGATGGCACCACCAGGCACATGCAGAGTGGCTTCGGCACGATGCGTCAACTTTTCGACGGTGAGAGTGCAGTGCACGTCTATGACCTGATCAAAGTGGCGAACAACTTTGTCCAGCTTCTTTTCCAAGTAGCTGCGCAAGGATTCGGTGATTTCTAGATGGTGTCCGGTCAGAGTCAGCTGCATAGTCGTACTCCTTAATCCAACTTCTTCAATCAACGTCCGAGCACCGTTCGGCGCTCACTCGACGGGGCGATTTTCATCGCCTCGCGATACTTGGCTACGGTTCGCCTTGCGACCTTAGCCCCGTCAGTCGCCAATAATTCGGCGATCCGACTGTCTGATAGGGGGTTATCCGCAGATTCTCCAGCGATCAGTTTCTTTATCTTGGCCCTAATTGCGGTCGATGACACCTCAGTACCATCCGCAGCCGCAACATGGCTTGAAAAAAAGTGACGAAATTCAAACATTCCACGGGGCGTGAGCATGTATTTGCCCGTCGTCACCCGAGATATCGTCGATTCATGCATCTCAACGGTCTCGGCGACCTCGCGGAGCACGAGTGGCACCATGGCTTCCTCGCCTTGGTCCAGAAATGCGGTTTGGCGGTTAACGATTGTCCGAGCGACCTTGAGTAGGGTCTCGTTGCGCATATCGATACTTTTGATCAGCCAGCGAGCTTCCTGAAGCTGCGCCCTCATTGCCGGGTGGTCTGCAGTGACGAGTGGCGCGTATTCCGGGTTCACGCGCAGCTTGGGTACGGCTCCAGAATTGAGTTCAACGGCCCAACTCGCGCCACGTCGCCGGACCACCACATCGGGGACGACGTAGTCTGACGGCCGCCTATGAAAGGCGCTGCCGGGGCGAGGGTGGCTTGCTCGGATGAGCGCCAAGGCGTTGGCTAATTCATCTGCGGTGACTGCCAGTTGCCGGCGTAGTGCCGAATGATCCCCGGCAGCGATGGCCGGAAGATAGTCGCGCACGGCCTCAATTGCAGTCAGTAATCCCGGGGTGCGCGGGTCTAGTTGCGCCAGTTGAAGCTCGATGCATTCGCCGACCGTTCGCGCAGCCACGCCCGCCGGATCAAACAGCTGGATGGTGCGAAGGACCGCTTCAATTTGGGTCAACGAAACCTCAAATGCTGGTCGAAGGATCTCTGCGAGCGTTTCCAAGGGCTCCAGCAAATAACCATCGTCATTGATCGAATCGATGATGACCCGTCCAATGGCTAGATCCAAGGGGCTCAGGCGCGCCAAAAGCAACTGCTCTAGCAGGTGTTCCTGCAAACTACCGCCGGTTTCGTCGGCAAATTCTGGCAGTCGATCGTCTTCTGACCACGGCCGGTCGGCGGCACCGGACTCGCCATGAGTATCGGACCATCGATCTTCAGCTGAATCGATTTCGATTTCTGGCTGCACCGCCGCTTCCTTGACTGCAGCGGTTTCCGTCACCGTGGGCAGTTCAAGTTCGTCGCCCCCATCCTCAAGCTCAAGCATCACGTTCTCAGCCAAGGTCTCACGGACGGACTGCTGCAATTCGATGGCTGACAACTGCAGCAACCGAATCGCTTGCTGGAGTTGCGGAGTCATGGCGTGCCGCTGACCAAGCTTTAATTGCAGGACGGATTTCAGCATGGTCTGGTGCGGCTTCGGTTGACCCCGTTGGTGGTGTCGATCAAGGTCGTCACATCCGGAAGTCCTCTCCCAGATACACAGATCGCACTTCCGGATGGGCAAGAACCTCCTCGGCCGTGCCTGACGCGATCACGCTACCGCGGTTCACAATATAGGCTCGATCGCAAATCCCGAGGGTTTCGCGAACGTTGTGATCCGTAATCAATACACCAATGCCTCGGTCCCGTAGGTGGCTAATGCTTTTCTGTATATCAGCAACCGATAACGGATCGACCCCGGCAAATGGCTCGTCTAACAGGATATATCGAGGCTCAGCCGCTAGCGCTCGAGCGATCTCAACGCGGCGCCGCTCGCCTCCAGAAAGGCTTTGGCCGAGCCCATCGCGGATATGCGCGATCGATAATTCCTCAAGCAGCCCCTCTAAGCGCGCTTGTCGGGTCTCCCGGTTTAGGCCAGGCCGAGTTTCAAGTACCGCAAGGATATTCTGCGCCACAGTCAACTTGCGAAAGACGGACGCTTCCTGGGGTAAATAACCGAGCCCAAGTCGCGCCCTTCGATGCATCGGGAGTCGCGTCACGTCGAGGCCATCGAGTTCGATCGCGCCGCCGTCTGCTGGGACCAGCCCTACAATCATGTAGAACGCTGTTGTCTTGCCTGCTCCGTTTGGGCCCAGCAGCCCAACGATTTCACCCGCAGCGACTTCTAGCGATAAACCAGAGACGACAGAGCGATCTTTGTACCGTTTACACAGACCTTGGGCGACCAGTCGATTCATGGTTTTGGCTTCGCCTCGCCAGAGGTCGGGCTCTTCTCATTCTTTTTGGGTTGAATGGTTAGTCGCACGCGCTGATCTCCCTGATCGTCCGGATTGGCGATAACGCGCTGCCCGGACAAGTCATAGACCAGCGTTGCTCCAGATATTTCGTTGGTCCCGTCCGATAGCCAGGCCTCGCCAGTCAGTCGAACCGTGCCTTGCAGCGGTCGATATTCGATTTGGCTCGCATGTCCGCGCGCCACGGCGCCATTGGGACGCTTTTGCTCAAAGGCTGCAGGCGTCCCGGTAATGTGAGCCACGGAGACCTGATTGTCAGAAAAAGTGATACGAGCCTCGTCGCTTTGCAATGTCCCGTCAACCAGTCCGACGCGCACATGGCCGCTGAAGCGCCACACGCTTGCTTTGAAATCAAGTCCGTCAGCCGCAGCATCATCGGCCTCGATCCAAAGACTGCCTTGTGAGATGTGGATTTCGCGAAAGACCAGTGAGCTGGTTTTGTAGTCGAACTCCGATGAGCGTGCATCCAATTGGATCGGCTTGTCCTCATCCAGCTGAGGACCGCCTGCAAATGCGATGGCGGCGAAAGACAGGAGCGCGACGAGACTAACGGCGGAACGTGCCATGGACCGAATTCTCAAGTGCAATTGTCCTGCGAGTGAGATCAAGTTTTAGCCCGCGAGCGGACAATTCGTGAGGAGGCCAAGCAATCAACGCGGGCTCGGCCGTCGAAGCGGTGTGATGCAGTCTGTCCAACGTCATCTGCTCGGTATGCACAATGGCTCCGGCGGCGCGGGTGACTGTGCCGGCGCGCAATTCGACGTGACCTCGCAACGAGATTACATCGGCTCCAATCGGCATTACGCCGTGATCCGCATGGAGTAGCCATGTCGAATCCGGCGCTGACTCATAGTTCACTGCTATGGATTGCAGTTGGATCGTATTCGAAGCCAAGTCTTGGAGCGCGTGGCGGGTCTGCAAGCGAAGCACGGTATGCCCGGCCGCATCCGTCTCCGTCAGCGTCGCGTCCTCAAAGTAATAGCCAGGAGCCGGGCGGCTCGCGGCAGAGGGCACGCTGTGTTTCGTGCTCTGCGCAGCCATCCACCAACTCGCGATTGCCGCCGCGCCGATAACCCAATAGGTCCTTTGGCGCATTAGGATTCGCCCAAGATCTGATCGGCGAGTTCACGAACGGCGCCAGCACCGCCGGGTAGACGGGTGACGAGTTTTGCTGCCGCGAGCACCTTTGGGTGCGCGTCCGCGACTGCAACGGGCAATCCGACTATGTGCATCATGGGCAAATCTGGCGTGTCATCGACCAAGCAGGCTGCTTGAGCGGCTGAGAACCCTAATTCATGCAGTAAATTAGCTAAAGCGACGCCCTTATCTTCAATCCCTTGGCAAATATGGCGGATGCCCAGTTCGCGGGCTCTGCGTTCAAGCGCTGTAGAGCTTCGGCCTGAAATAATCGCGATCTCAATGCCTGCTGAGAGCAGCGATTTAATGCCGTGTCCGTCGCGGACATGGAACACTTTGAGCGCTTCGCCATCAGCCGCGTAGTACAAGCGGCCATCGGTGAGTACGCCGTCCACGTCCAGCACGAGGATTTTGATGGTAGTCGGCGCAGTGCTCACATAACCCCCGCGCGCAGCAAGTCATGCACATTCAGCGCGCCGCGGATGCGCTGATCATCATCGACAACCACAAGACTCGTGATGCGATGTCGCTCCATCAGTACGACGGCCTCAACGGCTAGGACTCGTGGCCCGATCGTGCGGCATTGGCGAGTCATGACTTCATCCATCAATGTCACGTGCACATCGATACGGCGGTCCAGCGCACGACGCAAGTCGCCGTCCGTAAATACGCCGAGCAGTTCGCCATCGGGCCCCGCGACGGCAGTCATGCCTAGGCCTTTTCTGCTCATTTCAAGCAAGCCTGCTGAGACGGTGTCCGTCGGGCCAACGATGGGAACTTCACTGCCACTGTGCATCACTTCATCGACATGCAGCAGCAACCGACGGCCGAGGCTGCCGCCAGGATGGGATCGAGCAAAATCAGCCTCAGTGAAGCCCCGTAAGTGCAGCAGGACGACCGCAAGCGCATCGCCCGTGGCTAGAGCGGCTGTCGTAGACGCCGTGGGCGCCAGATTGAGTGGGCACGCCTCGGCCGGTACGGAGACGTCAACGTGAACATCGGCGGCGCGCGCCAGCGCCGATTGCGGGTTGCCAGTCAGCGCTACAAGTGGGATCCCGAGTCGCTTCAAGACCGGAACGACCGCCAGAACTTCGTGGGTTTCGCCAGAGTTAGAGAGCAGGATCACCACATCGTCGTGGGTCACCATGCCGATGTCGCCGTGCTGCGCTTCCGCAGGGTGGACAAAGAATGAGGGGGTGCCGGTGCTGGCCAACGTGGCCGCAATCTTTCGGCCTACATGGCCTGATTTGCCCATGCCGATCACCACCACCCGACCGCGAGCAGACAGGCAAACGCGGCATGCGCTGACAAAATCGGCTCCTAGCCGGTCAGAGACAGCGACAATCGCGGCAGCTTCCGTGGCAAGCGCATCTCGCCCGAGTCGGATCAGGGTTGCGTCGTCGTGGGCGACCAGGGAAAGCTCGGTCACGTCGGGGAGTCTCCTTGGATAGGGCGCCCTGATGATAGCAAGTGCAGGGCCGGTGCTGTTCCGCCGCAGCTTGATTCACTACACTGCCGATCCGGGCCGGCCCAGTCGGGCGCCCCCCTGTAAGTGAGACGCCATGAATCCTGCTGAGATTGAAAAGGCCATCTTGGCCGGTTTGCCCGGTGCCCAGGTCCGTGTCCAATCCGATGACAATACGCATTTTGAGGCGCTTGTCGTTGCGCCCCAATTTGCCGGCAAACGTCTTATTCAGCGCCACCAGATGGTCTATGCGACTCTCGGTGAGGCGGTCGGGCGCGAGATCCACGCGTTGTCGATCCAGGCCCACTCGCCCGATGAATGGGCCGCGCAGAGCGGGGGCTGAGGCCTAGTGGATAAGTTGCTTGTAAAAGGCGGCCGCCGGCTGGACGGTACCGTCCAAATTTCGGGCGCCAAAAATGCAGCGCTGCCGATTTTGGCGGGATGTCTTTTGGTTGACGGTACGGTTCGAGTCAGCAATGTGCCTACGGCGCTGCGCGACGTGGCCACGACTAATCAGCTGTTGGCGCATATGGGCGCTGGCGTGACCGTTGGTAACGACGGCACCGTCGTTGTGGATGCGGCAAGCGTGTCTGAATGCGTCGCGCCCTACGAACTCGTCAAGACGATGCGGGCGTCCATTTTGGTTTTGGGTCCGCTCTTGGCGCGCTTTGGTTCTGCCGATGTTTCTTTGCCTGGTGGTTGCGCGATTGGCGAACGGCCAGTTGATTTGCATGTCTCCGGAATGCGGCAATTTGGCGCTGATGTCCGCATTGAGAATGGATTTATTAAGGCCCGGGTCAATGGGCGCTTGAAAGGTGCACGCATCGTTCTGGAAACCGTGACGGTGACGGGCACCGAGAATTTAATGATGGCGGCCTGTCTTGCGGACGGAACGACGGTCATCGAAAACGCGGCGCGGGAGCCTGAAGTCACTGATTTGGCTTGCTTTCTCAACGCACTAGGCGCGCGGATTGTCGGCGCCGGGACCGACACGCTGTTGATTGAGGGTGTAGCGCGGCTGCATGGCGGCAGTTACGCCGTGGTACCTGATCGTATCGAGGCGGGAACCTATCTTGTGGCCGGCGCAATCACCCAGGGCAGAGTTCGAGTGAACGGGGTGGTTCCCGGCCATTTGGATGCGATCTTGGCGAAATTGCGGGATGCTGGTGCGCTGATTTCGGTGGGAGAGGACTGGGTAGAGTGCGACATGAGGGGCTCAAGACCGAAGGCAGTCGACATCCGTACTGCGCCCTATCCTGCGTTTCCTACCGACATGCAGGCGCAGTTCGCGGCTCTCAATACCGTGGCTGACGGTGTCTCAACGATCGTCGAGACCATTTTCGAGAATCGTTTCATGCATATGGATGAAATGCGGCGCCTGGGTGCCGAAATTCGGATCGAAGGCAATACGGCTATTATTCGGGGAGTCACGGGTCTGACGGCTGCTCCGGTCATGGCTACCGATCTGCGCGCCTCGGCGAGCCTGGTGCTCGCAGCGCTCGTAGCCGACGGCTGGACTCGGATCGAGCGGATCTACCATATCGATCGAGGATACGAGCGTATCGAGAGCAAGCTACAAGGCCTAGGCGCGGAGATCCGCAGAGAAAGTTAACGTTCAATGGGGCGTGCAACGATCCCTAGTTTGAGGTCAAAACTCCCAGCGCCAGGCCGGACGCCCTTGAGTTTGACCGTCGTGCCCGGCGCAAGCCGGGCAATACGACCGAAAAAGTCTTGGCGGCCACTGATTGGCGCGCCATCCAATGCGGTCAGTACGTCGCCGGGACGTAGCCCGAGTCCAAGGGCTGGGCTGCCCCGGTAGAACCCGGCGATCTGGACGCCGGCGATGGGATTACCCGCGTTGTCAGTTAGATCGTTCAGACCTAACCCAGACCAGCCTCGGACGACCCGACCCTTAGCTTCTATTTCTTGGGCAACGCCACGAACCAAATTGACAGGAATGGCAAAGCCGATGCCTTCGGCGCCCTGCTCGTGGCTAAGGATGGCCGTATTAATACCGACCAATTCGCCACCGGCAGTGACAAGTGCCCCGCCCGAATTCCCGGGATTGATTGCGGCATCGGTCTGAATGAAATTCTCCAGTAGCGCTAAGCCCAATTGTGATCGTCCGGTGGCGCTGCAAATGCCGAGGGTGACGGTTTGTCCAAGCCCCAGTGAGTTACCAATCGCCAAGACGACGTCGCCCACCTGGAGTTGATCTGAGCGACCGAGCGGCATGACTGGTAGGTGGTCAAGTCCAATCTTTAAAATGGCAAGATCCGTATCCGGATCTGTGCCCACTAAGCGAGCCTTTGCGGTGCGACCGTCACGCAATTGGACGATGATTTCCTCGACACCCTTAATCACGTGGTAATTGGTTGCGATGTGGCCCTCGGCGTCCAGAATGACGCCTGAACCACGGCTTGATTCTTCGCGACGCCGAAATTCCGGCAAATCCGGAAACCACGGCGCAAATTGTTCTGGCAGTTGGCGCTCCAAAATGACCTTGCGAGTCGAAATATTGACGACTGCCGGCGCCACGCGCGCAATCGTCTGGGCGTAGCTCACGGTCGCTGCGGATCGGGCCGGGGCCGGGCTGCTGGGCGCGGCTGCAGGCCCTATTTTGACCGCGGCGTCCGATACTTGCGTTCGATGTGGCAGCAGAGACGGGCGTAGGTAGACCGCTCCCAAGGCCCCGGCAAGCCCGAGGGCGATCCATGGCGAGAGGTCGCGAACAAGGCGAAAAAAACGGTGCAAGGGGTTTCTCCTAAACCGGTTGGCCGACGGTCGGTGCGTGCTGCAATGCGATGTGTATAATGCGCAATCCCTCGAGCCGACGAAACTCCGCGGTCATGCGGCGAACGCGCGGAACGGGGAACATTTATGTATTGCTTTGCGTTGGACCTCCACAGGGGATGTCATGAGCGAAGAGGTTGATCTGGGTCGACGTCGTCTGTTGACGACCGCGACCGCACTGACTGGCGCCGTTGGCGTCGTGTTTACGGCTACGCCGTTCCTTGCGAGCTGGAAGCCCAGCGCGCGGGCGAAAGCGATGGGCGCACCCATCGAAATCGACTTGAGCAAGCTCGAGCCGGGGTCGATGTTGAAGGTGGAATGGCGCGGCAAACCCGTCTGGGTGGTCCGTCGTACCCCTGAGATGCTCAAGCAGCTGGAGCAGGCTACGCCGTTCTTGTTGGATCCGAAGTCGGAAGGCTCGGTCCAGCCGGAATACGCCAAGAATGAAGCGCGCGCCCGTAACCCTGAGTACTTCGTGGTGCTCGGTGTATGCACGCATCTCGGTTGCTCCCCGCTACCGAAATTCGATGCAGCGGACGTCACCGTTTCCGCGGATTGGCCAGGTGGCTTCTATTGCCCCTGCCACGGCTCGAAGTTCGACCTTTCTGGTCGAGTGTTCAAGGGCGTTCCGGCACCGGCCAATTTGACCGTTCCGCCGTATTCGTTCCTGACCGACACTCGCGTGATGGTCGGCAGCGATACCTCGCAGTCCGCCTGAAGCGCGGCAAAGTCGAAGGAGCCTCTAGATGGGTAACGACAACCAGACCACGAGCCAAGCCAAAGGGCTGTGGGGATGGATCAATGCGCGCTTTCCGCTCGACACGATGCTCAAAGAGCACGTGACGGAGTACTACGCGCCCAAAAACTTCAATTACTGGTACGTGTTCGGCGTGCTCTCGCTGGTCGTGCTGGTCATTCAGTTGGTCTCCGGCATATTCCTCACGATGAATTACAAGCCTGCCGCAACGGAAGCGTTTGCGTCGGTCGAGTACATCATGAGAGATGTAGAGTGGGGCTGGCTGATTCGCTACATGCACTCCACCGGTGCCTCCGCCTTCTTTATCGTGGTTTACCTCCACATGTTCCGCGCCCTGATGTACGGGTCGTACCGTGCGCCGCGCGAACTGCTGTGGATTTTCGGCATGTTGATCTACTTGTGCCTGATGGCAGAGGCCTTCATGGGCTATCTGCTGCCGTGGGGCAACATGTCCTACTGGGGCGCACAGGTTATCGTGTCGTTGTTCGGGACGATTCCAGTCATCGGTGATTCCCTCTCTGAGTGGATCAAAGGCGACTACTTCATCTCCGACATCACGTTGAATCGCTTCTTTGCACTGCACGTCATCGCGATCCCGCTGATCCTGGTTTTCCTCGTGGTGGCCCATATTTTGGCCTTGCACGAAGTGGGCTCCAACAATCCGGATGGCGTGGAGATTAAGAAGTACAAGGACTCGAGTGGGCGCCCGCTGGACGGCGTCGCGTTCCACCCGTATATGACGATCAAGGACTTATGGGGCATCTCGGTGTTCCTGTTGGTTTACTGCGGGATCATTTTCTTCGCACCGACCTTTGGTGGGCTGTTCTTGGAGGCGCCGAATTTTGATCCGGCTAACCCGATGCAGACCCCGCCACACATCGCGCCCGTCTGGTACTTCACGCCGTTCTACGCAATGCTCCGCGCAGTTCCGTCGTTTGCGGGCACCCAGGTGTGGGGCGTGTTGGTGATGTTCGGTGCGATCGCTCTGCTGTTCTTCCTCCCGTGGCTGGATAAGTCCCCGGTGAAGTCGATCCGCTACAAGGGTCCGATCACCAAGATCGCGCTGACTCTGTTCGCGATTTCATTCGTCGTACTCGCGTACTGCGGCATGAAGCCCCCGTCGACGACATTGCTGCTGACGAGTCGTATTTTCACGTTTGTGTACTTCGCGTTCTTCCTGCTGATGCCGTGGTACTCGCGCATCGATGCCGTGAAGCCTGTGCCTGAGAGGGTCACCTACCATGCTCATTAAGAAGTTCGCACCGGCACTCGCTGCCCTTGCACTCGCGTTGCCTGTCTTGTCGCAGGCGCACGAGGGCCCAGCGTTGCCGTCAGCCGGTAATGACATTCGCAACGAAGCATCGCTACAGCGCGGCGCACGTAATTTCGTCAATTATTGCTCGGGTTGCCACTCGGCGAAGTACATCCGGTACAACCGGATTGCCGCCGATCTCCACATTGGAGAGGCAGAGCTCAAGCAGAATTTGATGTTCACGTCCGAGAAGACGGCGGACACCATTGTCAGTGCGCTGCCAGCCGCTGACGCCAAGAAGTGGTTCGGCGTGGTTCCGCCAGATTTGTCGCTGATGGCTCGTTCGCGCGGCACGTCGTACATCTACGCGTTCCTGCACAGCTTCTACCGTGACCCTTCGCGCCCGACTGGTGTGAACAACACCATGCTGCCGGGTACCGCGATGCCTCATGTCTTGAGCACATTGCAGGGTGTCCAGACCGCCGTCTTCAAAACGGAAGACGGAAAGTCTGAATTCGAGAAGTTCGAATTGACCGACAAGGGCTCGATGACACCGGCGGAATATGACGCCTTCGTGCGCGATACCGTGAACTTCCTTGAGTACATTGGAGAGCCCAGTCAGACCAAGCGACAGGACCTCGGCGTCTGGGTGACGCTGTTCCTTCTGTTGTTCGGTGCTTTCTCGTATCTCCTCTACAAGGAATACTGGCGCGACGTGCACTGAGCACGTTGACCCTTCGCTTTGACTGACATTCCTTCGCTAACCTCACGTCGCCCGTACTTGTTACGGGCGATGCATGAGTGGCTCACGGACAACATGCAGACCCCTCACGTCGTCGTTGATGCCGGCGTGACGGGTGTGCAAGTGCCTCGCCAATTTGTACGTGATGGCAAGATCGTACTGAACGTCAGCTATGAAGCGACCTCTGCGCTGCTGCTGAAGAATGACTGGGTTTCCTTCGGCGCGCGTTTTGGCGGCGTCGCGCACGAAGTGAAGTTGCCAATGCAGGCAATCCTAGGCATTTACTCTCGTGAGAGCGGCCAAGGGATGATTTTCTCGGAAGATGATCTCCCGCCGCCGGGTGACGAACCGTCACCGCCGCCCCCGTCCTCGTCACCACCAAGCGGTGGAGACGAACCGCGGCGGCCGCGGCTAACCGTCGTCAAGTAGCGCTGAACCGTGTCTGGCCATTCTGCGGCGGCTGAGCGCAATAAAGAGCCAATACTTGAGGTTTTGACACCTTTTTTGGCGCCCGGCATGTCTGTGCTCGAGGTTGCTTCTGGCACCGCTCAGCACGTCATTCATTTTGCCAGGGCGTTGCCTCAAGTTGAGTTTCAGCCCACCGAAAAAGACACCACGGGTCTGGCGGAGCTTGTCGTAGCCATGGTCACCGCGGGCTTATCGAATATTCGCTCGCCGCTGGTTTTGGATGTTCAAGCCGACTGGCCCCGCGTTGGGCCATTTGATGTGCTCGTCTGCATCAATATGATCCACATCGCCCCATGGCCCGCCACCGACGCGTTGTTTGCTGGAGCCGCGCGGACGCTAAAGTCAGACGGCGGGCGGGTGCTGCTATACGGACCCTATCGTGAGGCTGGGCTGCATACCGCGCCTTCGAACGAGACCTTTGATGCGTGGTTGAAGCAAAGAGATTCCCGTTCAGGCGTGCGCGACCTCGATGAGGTCACCTCAGTAGCGGCGAAACACGGATTTTCGAGAGATACGGTGATCAAAATGCCGGCAAACAATCTCTGCGTAGGATTTGTCCGCGGTTAAAAGGAATTAGCGGACGAGCGTGTGTGTGCTGCCATCTGCGGCAAACGTGGCCCATTGCAATGCTCGCCGAAACCGCCCGTTAGGGCCGAGGGTCAGTGATCCTGTTAAACCGGATAGGGCGTCGATCGGTTCGCCATTCTTCAGTCGGATGGCGAGCGTTGCAGCGTCATGTCCGAGCGCAAACAATCTTCCACCATGCCGTGCATCTCCTGGCCATAACTGGGCGACCGTTTCACGTAATCGGTTAATGCCGTCGCTGTCAGATATGAGCCATGGGATGTCGACGAATGCGATACCCTCGAGGTCTTGATTTGATGTGGCCCGTGGGTCATGTACGTCCGAGGTCGCATAGAGTGGCAAATCGCCTGCGAAGTGGAACTTTAATTGCGGACGTACAAGTCTTGCGTGTACGGGTTGTCCTGCGAAAAAAACAAAATCCAAATCATCCCGTCGGCGCGGTGTAAAGATTAAATTGCCACCGACCAGCCCGCTCACGGTGCGGTAACGCTTTTGGCTCTCCTCAAAACCTAGTAGCGGCGTTAACACATCCGAGAAGTCCGTCGTGTCGATCGGGTAGGTCTCGGCGGTTGCAATGTGCCCACCGCCAGCCGTGAACGCCGCTGCAAAGGCTTGCCGTACACGCTGACCCCATTCGCCGCTCGGCACCAGAACCGCTGCCGTTTTTTGGTCCAACTCCAGCGCGCGGGCTGCGATTTGCCGCGCATCGTCCTCGGGCGCCAGCGCGAGCTGGTAAAACGATTTCGGTGCCGTCTCTGCGTCGGCGAGATGGTTGAGCGCGAGTACCGGAACCTTGCCGTCCACCAGCGCGCGAATGCTGGCCACTTGCTCTTTGCCCAGAGGGCCGACAATGAAGGTCGCGCCGTCGTCGATCGCTTTATGGAATACCGGTGCGACATCTGCGGCAGCGTCGTACACGCGGATGGAAGGGCGCACGGACTCGTTCAGTCCGTAATAGGCGGCCAAAAAGCCATCTCGGATGGTCTCGCCAGCATCGGAAAGGCGACCGCTCAATGGCAAGAGAAGTGCGATTTGGCTGTTCGATTTGGTGGGCGGATGGTCCTGCATGGAAAGTCCATGGGGCTGGGGACACTCAGGATACCCCGTGCCCATCGATTCAGGTGGCTGCCGTTGCAACCGCATCTAGGTGAGCGCAGGATTCCCGCGGATTATTCAGCATTCGTTTGAAGGAAACGCGTCCTGTGGCTGGAACTTTATTTATCGTCGCGACGCCGATCGGCAATCTATCTGACATCACAGAACGAGCACGTCAAACGCTTGCCCGGGTAGCGGTGGTTGCTGCGGAAGATACCCGCCATACCGGCCAATTGCTCAGCCAATATGGAGTGTCCGTGCCGATGTTTGCACTGCACGAGCACAACGAGGCTGATCGTGCTGACGTCTTAGTCGCACGTCTCGTGGGTGGTGAGGACGTGGCTCTGGTATCCGACGCAGGCACACCGCTGGTCAGTGATCCGGGCTACCGCTTGGTTGCCGCTGCCGCCGCAGCAGGTGTGCGAGTGGTCCCATTGCCAGGCGCATGCGCGGCGATAGCCGCCTTGTCAGTGGCTGGTTTGCCCACTGACAGATTTGTATTTGAAGGCTTTTTACCGAGTAAAACCGCTGCTCGTAGGGCCCGACTGTCCGAACTCGTCAGCGAAGCTCGCACCCTGGTTTTCTATGAGTCTCCGCACCGTTTAAAAGATGCTTTGCTCGATTGCCGAGAGGTTTTCGGCGCCGACCGACGTGCGGCCCTGGCTCGTGAGCTCACCAAGCTCCATGAAACGATCTATCGCGGCACTTTGGGCGAAATGACTCTACAGGCTACCCAAGACCCCAATATGGCTCGCGGGGAATGCGTATTGGTCATAGAGGGAGCGCCGAGCTGCACCGAAGATCTTGATTTAAGCCGATATGACGGCGTCTTGCGCCGCTTATGTGCGCACGCGCCCTTGGCGGTGGTCGCGGACACGGTGTCCGAACTCACTGGACTGCGTCGGAATGCGGTCTATGAGCGCGCTTTGTTACTAAAAAGGCTGTCGGATGAAGAGCCAACTTGAGGTTCTGGACAGAGACGCCTATCGTGCGTGTGGGAGTTGGCTAGGCAGTCGCTCGTGCCGCAAGGTGCGGGAGGAAAGTCCGGGCTCCATAGGGCAGAGCGCCAGGTAACGCCTGGGGGGCGAGAGTCCACGGAAAGTGCAACAGAGAATAGACCGCCAAAGCGAAGACTTCGGTTGACGCTGGTAAGGGTGAAACGGTGCGGTAAGAGCGCACCGCGGGCCTGGTAACAGGAACGGCATGGCAAACCCCGCTCGGAGCAAGGCCAAATAGGGAAACGAGTGGACGAATTCGTTCGATCCACAGCGCACGGCCCGTGCGTGTTTCCGGGTAGGCTGCTTGAGGTGTCCGGCGACGGGCATCCCAGAGGAATGACTGTCCACGACAGAACCCGGCTTATCGGCCGACTCCCACCTCATTCTGATTCTGTTGGGAACGCCCCCTCGCTACCGCGAGGGGGTGACGGGCATTAATCACAGTCTTGCCCACGACACCTAAAGACTATTCGCAAGAAGCGAGCGTAAGTCACTGATAATTGACCTTTCAAAGGTCCGATTTCCGGCACCAGTGCCGTCGGTAAGTAATTGTCGTCGAAGGAAAAATTTCCCCAAATGGGCGTTGACCTGAGGTTGCGTGCGTCCTATAGTCGCAACAGGTGGGAAAAAGTGGGAAGGAATGGGATTTGCTCCCATAAGTGAACGTGTTTAGAGGCGCAACTCAACTCTCATTGGATGCTAAGGGCCGGATGGTTATGCCAACCCGGTACCGGGAGCGTTTGCTTGAGCGTTGTGCTGGGCACTTGATTGCGACCGTCGATAAAGATCACTGCCTGCTTTTGTATCCGCTTCCAGATTGGGAAGAAATCGAGCGCAAGTTAATGCGATTGCCGTCCTTGAACCCGCACGCTCGGCGTTTGCAGCGGCTCATGGTCGGTTACGCGACTGAATTGGAGCTCGATGGCCATGGCCGGCTTCTGCTCCCGAGCGAGCTGCGTAGCTTCGCGTCGCTGACGCGAGACGCAGTGCTCTTGGGTCAGGGCAATCGGTTTGAACTTTGGGATGAGGCGCGGTGGACCGAGAAACGCGACGCATGGTTAGAGGACGATACAACGCCCTCGGATCTGCCAGCGGACCTCGAGTCACTGTCGCTGTAACGGTGTTACCGCCGGCACATCGGCCGGTGTTGTTCGACGAGGTCATTGCGGGCCTCGACGTACAACCAGAAGGCCTGTACGTCGACGGCACCTATGGACGGGGCGGGCACGCGAAAGGCGTGCTCGAAGGACTGGGAGAGAAGGGAGCGCTCGTTGTCTTCGACAGGGACCCTGAGGCCATTGCATCTGCGCGGCGCGACGTCGGAGACGAGGCGCGCGTGCGCATATGTCACGCCTCCTTCGATCGCCTGCCGGATTTCGTGGACGCGGCTTCCGCGCGCGGTGTTCTCTTTGATCTCGGCGTTTCTTCCCCTCAACTGGATGACGCCGCCAGGGGCTTCAGCTTCTTGCGGGATGGCCCGCTCGATATGCGCATGGATCCGACCTCTGGATACAGCGCTGCAGATTGGATTGCTACCGCCGAAGAGTCGGAGATATCTCGAGTGATTGCCGCTTACGGTGAAGATCGATTTGCCCGTCGTATCGCTCAAGCGATCGGAGTCGCGCGCGTTGAGTCACGTATTGACACGACCGCGCGCTTAGCTGAAGTGGTCGCATCCGCAATTCCTGCTCGCTTTCGTGAACCAGGTAAGCATCCAGCAACAAGAGCGTTCCAGGCTTTTCGGATTCACGTGAATCGTGAGTTGGAATTGCTGGAAACCGGATTAGAGGCGGCGCTCAAGGTGCTTGCCGTAGGCGGACGATTGGCAGTGATCAGCTTTCATTCGCTTGAAGATCGCATCGTGAAGCGCTTTATGCGTCGCGAGTCCGAAGGGGATCCGATGTGGCGCGGGATGCCTAATATCCCGGAAGCCGCTCAGCCCCGGATGGCTTTAGTCGGCAAGGCTATTCGAGCTTCTGACAATGAAGTCGCTGAAAACGTGCGCGCTCGCAGCGCGATATTGCGTATCGCGACGAAGGTTCGCGCATGAACGCGAAAGTTAGCCGAATGGCCATTGTTGTGCTCTGGTTTACAGTCCTGTCGACATCCGCAGGAGTCGTATACGTCAGCTACGAAGGTCGAATGCAATTTGCTGAATTAGACCGTCAGTTGGCAGAGCGCGATCGCCTCAATATTGAATGGAATCGTCTGCAGCTTGAGCAGAGCACCTACACAACGCCCGGGTTCGTCGAGCAAGTCGCAATTAATAAATTGCATATGTCGGCGCCGACACCCTCAGAAGTGAAGGTGATTCAGAAGTGAAGATCCGACGTACTGAGGCTCAAAGCAGCGCGCGGCAGTTCCGCATGCGGGGCTATGTGGTTGTCGGTGTGTTCGCGGCAACGGCTGTAGGACTGATTGCTCGCGCTGCTTTTTTGCAGATCTACGAAGATGAATTTCTGCAGCGTCGGGGCATGAACGCGACGAGCAAGATTGTCTCTGTCAAGGCTCGGCGTGGAACAATTTTCGATCGCAATGGCGAAGCGTTAGCTGTCAGCGTGCCCGTGGATACCGTCGTTATCGACGTGCCTGAGATGCGCAAAGCCGATGTTGAGGACTCCCTTCCGACACTGGCTCATGTGCTTCAGGTTGATCCGGAATGGCTCGAAAATCGGGTGAGTTCTAATGCGGCATCGCACCACGTGCAGCTTAGAACGCGCATGGACCCTGATGATGCCGCGCGAGTCATGGCGCTCCATTTTCCCGGCGTCAGTACGGAGCGCGCGTATAAGCGTTACTACTCCGCGGGTGAGGTGACTGGGCACTTGCTCGGCATGACTGACTTTGACGATAAGGGCCAAGAGGGCCTCGAATTCGGCTACGAGTCAATTCTTGCGGGTGAGGATGGGCTGAAGCGGGTCATCACCGATGGCAAGGGTCGAACGATTTCCGAAATCGAAAGTAAGCGTACCGTCCGGCAAGGCCAAGATCTCTACACCAGCATAGACCTGCGTATTCAGTACCTTGCCTACAGAGAGCTAAAAGCGGCGGTCCAGGAATACGGCGCAAAGTCGGGGTCGGTTATCGTGGTTGATGCCCGGACGGGCGAAGTGTTGGCGGAAGCGATTCAGCCCATGTTCAATCCGAATGATCGTATCCACGGCGGTCGAAATTTCCGCAATATCGCGATGCTTGATGCGTTGGAGCCGGGCTCAACCTTTAAGTCTTTCTGGGTAGCTGCCGGTCTTGAAACTGGAAAGCTAAAGACCGATACGATCATCGACACGGGGCAAGGCTATGTTCAGGTGGCCAACAAGGTTTTCAAAGATGAGCACCCCATTGGCAAGGCGACCTTAGCCATGGCGTTGGCCAAGTCGTCGAACGTTGCCTTGGCGCACATCGGTCTGATGTTGAATCGCGAGAGTGTATATACGCTTCTCAGTAATCTCGGATTCGGCAAGGTTTCCGAGACTCAATATCCCGCAGAGGCTGGTGGTCGACTCATCCACTTCAGTCGTTGGAAAGACATTGACGTTGCCACAATGGCTCACGGCTATAGCGTATCCGTGACGCCGTTTCAATTGGTGTCTGCTTACACCACTATCGCGGCTGGCGGCGTTCGTCGGCCGCTCACGTTCAGGCGAATTGAAGGTCTCCCGCCGGCCGGTACTCAGGTGATGAGCCAGCGAACTGCCAGCGAATTGACCACAATGTTGGAAAGTGTGATCACCGAAGGCACCGGCAAGAAAGCTCAGGTTCGCGGTTACAAAATCGCCGGGAAGACGGGTACTGTCCAAAAGCTCATTGGCAACACCTACTCGCAGCGTTATCGCGGGCTCTTCGCCGGCATGGTCCCAGCGTCGGATCCTCGCCTTGTTGCATTGGTCGTGATTGACGAGCCTACCAGTGGGCTGCACCGTGGCGGTGACGTGGCGGCTCCGGTCTTTGCCAACATCATGACTGGCGCACTACGACTTCTGTCCGTCCGCCCAGACGATCTAGCGCCGATCTCGACCCAAGTTGCGCTTGTGGAGGATCTGCGGTGACCGCCGCAGCCGTCCGATCGATCGACTTAGGGCGAGTGTTGCCCGACGTCGCGACGGCCATGGCTGTCATGGTCGGTGATTTGCGACTTGATAGCCGCGATATTTCTCCCGGTGACGCCTTTGTTGCTGTATCTGGCAGATCTACGCATGGTTTGAAGCATGTCGAGTCAGCCATTGCTCGGGGCGCGATTGCGATACTTCATGATCCAGCGGACAGATTTGAAATCAATCTTCCCGAATCGGTTTGTGTCATCCCGGTGCCTAATCTGGCAGCCCGCCTGGGGCCAATTGCGGACTCGGCCTACGGTGAGCCATCGGCTGCCATTGAGGTTGTGGGCATCACCGGCACTAACGGAAAAACCACCTGTGCTTGGCTCTATGCCATGTGCAGGGATTCGAACGCCGCCTATTTAGGCACGTTAGGGGCAGGCCGACCGCCTCACTTAACGGCGACCACTCACACGACGGCAGATGTGGCGTCGATTCATCGAATGCTGGCGAGATTCCGCGACCAAGGTGCAGTTCATGCGGCACTAGAAGTATCTTCGCACGCGCTAGATCAGGGGCGGGTATGCGGTGTTCGGCTGCCAATTGTGGCTTTCACAAATTTAACTCGAGACCATCTGGACTATCACGGTTCCATGGCGGCCTATGGTGCGGCAAAGGAAAGTTTGTTTGCGCACCCAGGTGTTCGACAGGCCGTTATCAATATTGATGACGCCTTTGGACTCGAAATTCTGGGCCGCTTGCCTGCAGGCGTTGAGTCGCTCTGCGTCAGCCTACGCACTGATGCGCCGAAGCGTGGTCAGTATCTCGTGGCAAGCCGCATTGAATGCCGTGACAAGGGCCTTCGAGTGGTTGGGGATAGTCATCTGGGTGCATTCTCCGTAGACACCCAGCTCGTAGGTCGTTTCAATGCTGAAAATCTGCTGGTTGTGTTGGGGCTGCTGTTGGCCTCCGGGCTGCCGCTTCGCGAAGCCACAGGCCGCCTTGCTGGCGTGACGGCCCCTCCCGGAAGAATGGAGGCCTTTTCGGCGCTCGGTGGGCCGTTAGTTGTTGTGGACTACGCCCACACGCCTGATGCCTTAGATAAGGCCCTGACGGCATTGCGGTCGCACGTGAGCGGCCATTTATATTGTGTGTTTGGCTGCGGTGGAGATCGCGATACCGGGAAACGGCCGCTCATGGCGAAGGTTGCCGAGGCGCTGGCCGATCACGTGATCGTGACGGACGACAACCCACGTACCGAAGACCCAGATCAAATAATCGCCATGATCGTTGCTGCATTCTCTGAGGGCGTATCGGTCCGCATTGAGCGCGATCGTGAGTTGGCGATTCGGTCGGCAGTCGCGCAGGCGAATCCTGGCGATATCGTTCTCATTGCCGGTAAAGGTCACGAGGATTACCAGATCTATGGAGCCGAATCCCGTCATTTCAGCGATCGAGAGATCGCGATGGAATTGACAAGGAGAGCGGCGTGAAGCGTTGCCTAGCTGAATTCGCTTCGGCGATGAATGGTCAACTCATCGGTCCTGATACGTCTTTCTCCGCTGTCTCTACTGACTCGCGCACCTGCGAAGCCGGCAGCTTGTTCTTCGCGTTGAAGGGTGAGCGATTTGATGGTCATGACTTCGTAGCGGCGGCTTCCCAGCGAGGCGTCGCTGCAATCGTTGTTGATCATCGTTGTGATGTGGGTGTGCCGCAAATCATTGTTCAAGACACTCTGGTCGCACTTCAAGCCGCCGCCGCCGGTTGGCGAAAAAATTTCCAGATTCCGGTCATTGGAGTGGCCGGTAGCAATGGTAAAACTACGACCAAGGAAATGATTGCCCGAATTTTTGAGCAGCGGGGGGCGTGCCTCGCGACTCAGGGCACCCTGAATAACCATATCGGTGTGCCGTTGACGCTCCTCTCGATTGATGCGCGACACGCTTTTGCAGTGATCGAAATTGGAGCAAACCATCCGGGTGAAGTGGCTGCGTTGACGAAACTTGTAGAGCCGTCCATCGCTGTGGTCACCAATGCCGGTGCTGAGCATCTCGAAGGGTTCGGCAGCCTTGCCGGTGCAGCGAGGGCGGAAGGTGAGTTGTTTGAGGGGCTCGGCAGCTCAGCGGCGGCAATTATTAACGCAGATGACGAATTCGCCGACTTGTGGCGCGCATTGAACCGCGCCGACACCGTGGTGTCTTTCGGGCAATTGAGCCAAGCGGATTGTTGCGTCAGTGGCGAAATCGATGTTTCGGGGATTGCGGGTGAGCGTCAACGCTTTACGCTCGTGACGCCGACCGGCACTGCCGCTGTTGAGTTGCCGCTCGCCGGTGCCCACAACGTCTTGAACGCTCTCGCGGCATCGGCAGTGGCACACGCGGCGGGAATATCGGCCGTGGAGATTGCGTCCGGTCTCGCCGATATGCGCGCCGTCAAGGGGCGTTTAGTGGTCAAGTCTGCCAGTGCCGGTGGGTGCGTCATTGACGACTCGTATAACGCCAATCCTTCAAGTTTTGAAGCTGGAATCAAAGTCCTTGCGACGGCTTCCGGCGAACGATGGGTTGTGCTTGGAAATATGGCTGAGCTCGGATCAGTCGAGGTTGCCGCGCACCGTGAGGCTGGGTTATTCGCCCGCAACGCCGGCGTAAGCCGATTGTTCACATTAGGGGACTCAGCCGCGCTTGCGGCAGATGCGTTCGGCGATGGGGCGGAGAAGTTTTTCGACGCCAATGAACTGGCCCAACATATAAAGCCAATGATCGCGCCCGGTATTACCGTGCTAGTCAAAGGCTCCCGCGTTAATCGGCTTGAGCGTGTTGTAGACGCGATTGCCGCGCAGCCGAACGAACGGAGCTGACGTTAGTGCTTTACCGTTTAGCCGAAATTCTTTCCCAGCAGCACTCGTTCTTTCGCGTGTTCTCCTATCTCACGCTGAGGGCGATTCTCGCGTCCCTGACAGCTCTCGTGATTTCGTTGATTGTTGGGCCCTGGATGATTCGTCGGCTCACTGAAAATCAGATCGGTCAAAATGTCCGGGACTTCGGGCCGCAGTCGCATCTGAAGAAACAGGGCACCCCGACGATGGGCGGGACGCTCATTTTGGTGGCGATGATCGGTGCCACGCTCTTGTGGTCCGACCTATCGAATCGATACGTGTGGATTGCCGTTCTCGTCACGATCGCTTTCGGATTGATTGGCTTCTATGACGACTACCTAAAGCTTGTGGTCGGAAATTCGAAAGGGCTCGCTGCTCGTTGGAAGTACCTCGCTCAATCTGTCGTTGGCTTCGGGGCGGCATTCGCGTTGCTCAATATTGCCACGTCACCCGTTGCTACCGACTTGCATGTCCCACTATTTAAGGACGTCGCCATTCCATTGGGTTCAGCAGGCTTTGTCGCGTTGACCTATTTCGTGATCGTGGGGTCCAGCAACGCGGTCAATCTGACCGACGGATTGGATGGATTGGCCATTATGCCGTCCGTCATGGTTGCCGGGGCATTGGGTGTATTCGCCTATGCCGCAGGAAACTCGATCTTTGCCAATTACCTTCTGATACCCCACGTACCAGGAGTTGGTGAGATGTTGATTTTTTCATCAACCCTTGTCGGAGCAGGCCTCGGATTTCTGTGGTTCAACACGTACCCGGCGCAGGTCTTTATGGGTGATGTTGGGGCCCTCGCACTCGGGGCAGCTCTCGGTGTGACCGCCGTTATCGTTCGGCAGGAGATTGTTCTCTTTGTGATGGGCGGCGTTTTCGTCCTTGAGACGGTTTCCGTCATTTTGCAGGTGGCGTCCTTTAAGCTGACCGGCAAGCGTATTTTTCGAATGGCACCGATCCACCATCACTTTGAGCTGAAAGGATGGGCGGAGCCGAAAGTGATTGTCCGATTCTGGATTATCACGGTTGTGCTCGTGCTGGCCGGTCTTGCGACGCTGAAGGTGCGTTGATGACCGATCACCGTAACCTCGTGCTCGGACTAGGCAAGACCGGAGTGTCCGTCGTGCGCTGGTTAACTGCGCGCGGTGAATCGGTGACCGTGAATGACTCTCGATCAGAGCCTCCCGGTACTGAAGCTCTGCGAGATTACGGTGACGCTGTTCAATTTAACTTTGGTGGATTTCAGGAATCGCTCCTCGGCGACGTAAATCGGATCATTGTTTCACCGGGCATTTCACGCAGCGAATCCATAATTCGTGCGGCCGTTCGGCGCGGTATCCCCGTCATCGGTGATATCGAGCTGTTTGCCTCGGTCGTTGCGGCACCTGTCGTGGCAGTGACCGGAACCAACGGTAAGAGCACGGTCACAACGCTCGTCGCCGAGATGATTAGGAACGCGGGCTATCGCGTCTACGCAGGTGGAAACCTTGGAGAGCCGGCTCTCGATTTGCTCGATCGGCCCACGCCAGATTTTTATGTGCTAGAGCTTTCGAGTTATCAGCTGGAATCGACCAGTGGCTTGGCGACGGCCGCAGCAGTGGTGCTGAACGTCAGCCCAGATCATATGGATCGCTATTCCGATCTAAATGATTACGCCGCTGCTAAATCAAAGATTTATGGGAAGTCTACGGTTGCGGTGGTGAATGCCGACGATCCGATCGTCCTAAAAATGGACGTCAATCCTGCAAAGCGTGTGACCTTCGGGCTGATCGACACCGATGCGGACTACACGGTGCGCGACGAGTGGGTTGTGCATCACAACGAGAGGATCATTCGGGTAGCCGATATCCGATTGCCCGGGTTGCACAATGTCGCCAATGCGTTGGCAGCACTTGCGCTTGGTTCTGCCATCGGCCTGCCACGAAATGCGATGACCTCGGTTTTGCAGACATTCTCAGGCCTGCCGCATCGCATGCAGGTCGTTGCTGAGCATTACGGCGTCCGTTACGTGGATGATTCTAAGGGCACAAACGTCGGTGCAACGGTTGCTGCCGTAGAAGGTCTATCCGAGCCTGTGGTGCTCGTTGCAGGCGGTGATGGTAAAGGCCAGGATTTTGCGCCGCTGCAAGCCGCATTCAGAGGGCGTGTTAAGCACGCTATTTTGATTGGGCGAGATAAAGAAATTCTCGCGCGCTCGATTTCAAGTGTATGTGCCGTAGAGTTTGCCGAGGATATGGATAGTGCAGTACTTGCGGCATCGCGAGTCGCAAAGTCGGGCGATATTGTGCTGCTCTCTCCGGCATGCGCCAGTTTGGATATGTACAAGGACTATGCGGAGCGGGGTAACCGATTTGCCATTGCCGCTCAGAGGCTGTCGGCATGAGCGCGACTGCACCGGTGATCAACAACAGCTCAATGGCGCCGAAGTCGCAGAAAGCGCGGCTGCAGATTGACCCGGCAGTTGTGATGTTGACCGGAATTTTGCTGTTGCTCGGCATCATTATGGTTGGTTCTGCTTCGGTGGCGCTCGCTGCGAAAGAAGGATTCGAGTTTTCTTTCTTAATCAAGCAGTTCGTGTTTGGTATTGCTGGCGTTGTGTTGGCCGCCGCAGTCATGAAGATTCCAACCGAATATTGGCAGCGACATGCTTATGTGCTGCTCGGGATCTCGCTGTTCCTCCTCGTCATCGTCCTCATTCCGGGCCTTGGTGCCAAGGTCAATGGCAGTCGCCGCTGGCTCCATTTTTTTGGAGCAAATTTTCAAGCGTCTGAGGCCTCCAGAGTTTTGATCCTAATTTATCTTTGCAGTTACCTCGTTCGTCGAGAGCAAGAGATCCGCACGACGTTGTTCGGTATTTTGAAGCCGCTTGGAATGTTAGGTGTCGCGGGTGTGTTGCTGCTTGCCGAGCCTGATTTGGGTGCTGGCGTTGTGATCATGTTCACCGGCATCTTCATGCTGTATTTGGCTGGCGCGCGCTTGCGCTACATCTTTGGAATCGCCATCACCGTGTCGCTGCCCATTGCGGCCATTATTCGGTTAACACCTTGGCGTTGGGAAAGGTTCATTAGTTTCCTGGATCCTTGGAAGGATCCTGAGCGCACCGGTTATCAGTTGACCCAAGCCTTAATGGCGATCGGTCGTGGGGAGTGGTTCGGTGTCGGGCTCGGCGGATCGGTGCAGAAGTTGCTCTGGTTGCCTGAAGCCCATACGGACTTTGTATTCTCGGTTTACGCCGAAGAGTTGGGGTTTGTTGCCGTCGTCGTGCTGATTTTGTTGTTCTTGGCGCTCGCATACCGGTCTTTAGTGATCGCGCGCAATGCGGCAGACGCCGGACTGAAATTCCAGTCGTATATTGCAGCGTCATTTGGTGTCTGGCTCGCCTTGCAAGCCTTTATCAATATGGCTGTGAATATGGGCGCGTTGCCAACCAAGGGGCTGACCCTGCCGTTGTTGTCTTACGGCCGGTCAAGTTTGTTGGTGACGCTCGCCTGGGTCGGTATCGTCCTTCGAGTTCATCATGAGACTCAGAGTTCTCGAGCGGCTGCGCTGCGGGGGCCGTCAGCATGACAACCGTGTTGGTCATGGCGGGTGGTACCGGGGGACATGTGTTTCCTGCGCTCGCCGTGGCGCGAGTCCTAACCGAGCGTAACTGTTCGGTGGTCTGGCTGGGTACGCAAAAAGGCATTGAGTCTCGCCTAGTGCCCGAGGCGGGATATCCCATTGAGTGGATTCACGTCGCTGGACTCCGGGGGAAAGGCGTTCTGAACTGGTTGTATGCACCCTTTAAGGTGCTGCGGGCCGTTGCCGAGGCTATCGCCGCGATCCGTCGGATTCGTCCGGATGTTGTGCTTGGTATGGGTGGATTCGCTTCAGGGCCAGGCGGTATTGCGGCACGACTACTCGGCTGTCCGTTAGTCATTCATGAGCAAAACGCAGTTGCTGGTCTTACTAACCGAATTTTGGCCCGCTTCGCCTGTGTGGTTGCTGAGGCGTACTCCGGCGCATTCCCACAGTCTGCGCAAGCTTTGCATGTCGGAAATCCTGTTCGAAGCGAAATTGAGCAAATTTCGAATGCTCAACATACGCCCTCTACACCGCGGCATCTGCTGGTGTTCGGCGGTAGTCAAGGCGCGATTGTATTGAATCGAGTGGTACCTGCTGCGTTAGCCGAAATTCCACCGACTGAGCGTCCACAAGTGTTTCACCAAGCCGGCCGAGGCCGATTGGAAGCAACCCGGGAAGCTTACTCAGCGCTTGGTGTTCAGGCCGATGTCCAAGAATTCATTGGTGACATGGCTGCTGCATATCGTTGGGCGGATATTGCCATTACACGCAGCGGCGCTCTGACTGTGGCGGAACTCGCGGCAGCCGGTGTTCCCGCGGTGCTGGTGCCATTCCCAGCCGCCGTCGATGATCATCAGACCGCCAATGCGCGCTATCTAACTGATCGAAGCGCCGCCCTGCTGATGCCCGAGCGGGAACTGAACGCTCAATCCCTAGCTGCGACCATCTTGAATCTGGCGAGCGCCGACGGCAGCAAGCTTGTCGAAATGCGTCGCGCTGCAACAAGTGCAGCCAAGCTCGACACCGCAAGAATCTTGGCGGAATTATGCTTGGCGCAGGCAACGCGGAGGGCGGCATGAACGCGCAATTCCGTCGTATTCGCCGGATTCATTTTGTCGGAATCGGCGGGAGTGGCATGAGTGGTATCGCCGAGGTACTGCTTAATCTGGGCTACGCGATTCAGGGTTCTGATATCAAGGCCAACGCAGTCACTGCCCGTCTTGCTGCGTTAGGGGCTCAGATTTATCTGGGACACTCGGCGGAAAATGTTGCACAGGCCGATGTCGTTGTCGTCTCAAGTGCCGTCGCGACCGATAATCCAGAAGTCGTTGCGGCGTATGCGGCTCGCGTGCCGGTTGTGCAGCGAGCTCAGATGCTGGCTGAACTCATGCGGTTTCGCAGTGGGATTGCGATCGCCGGATCGCACGGAAAGACGACAACCACGAGTCTCGTCGCCAGTATTTTGGCTGAGGGTGGTGAGGACCCCACCTTTGTGATTGGCGGCCGACTGAAAAGTGCAGATGCGAACGCTCGGTTAGGGACTGGCACCTATTTGGTAGCCGAGGCTGATGAGAGCGACGCATCGTTCTTGCATCTTCAGCCCATGATGGCGGTCGTCACCAATGTCGACAATGATCATCTAATTACTCACGGCGGCGATTTCGCCAAACTGAAACAGAGTTTCGTCGATTTCCTGCACAACCTTCCTTTTTATGGTCTCGCGGTATTGTGCCGTGACGATGCAGAGTTAACCGGGCTCATGGCATTAATCGCTCGGCCGATAGTCACCTATGGCGTCTCCGAGGATGCTGACTTTCGTGCAGTGAACATTGATCGTTCCGGACCGAAGACCCGGTTCACTGTGCTAAGGCCCGAAGGCCGTAATCCGCTCGCCGTTACTTTGTCCGTGCCCGGGCACCACAATATTCTCAATTCTTTGGCTGCAATCGTCATCGCAACCGAAGTTGGGATCGAGGACAGTGCTATACAGCGGGCGCTCGCAAATTTTCAGGGCATTGATCGCCGCCTGCAAGTGGTCGCCGAACTGCAATTGTCATGCGGCCATGTCACAGTTATCGACGATTACGGTCATCATCCCACTGAAATCGCTGCGACCCTTGAGGCGGTACGGCAGGGGTGGCCAGGTCGACGAATCGTTTTGGCTTTCCAGCCTCATCGCTATACCCGGACTCGCGATCTGCTAGATGATTTTGCCGATGTGCTTTCGCGTGTCGATGCGCTTCTTATCACTGAAGTCTATGCTGCTGGCGAAGAGCCCATTCGCGACGCAGACGGGCGGGCTATTTGTCGCGCCGTGCGTACTCGCGGGCGCGTCGAACCAGTCTTCGTTGCCAAAGTCGAGACGTTGCACGAAACCTTGAGCGGGTTGCTTCGAGACGGGGACGTGGTCGTTACCATGGGGGCAGGGCATATTGGAGCTATCTCTCATGAGTTGCCCAATCGACTGTCGAGCGGTGGCATCCAATGAACGCCACTCGGCAATTCATTCCCGAGAAATTTCTCCCGTCGATCCGCTTTGACGAGCCATTGTCGCGACATACTTCGTGGCACGTGGGCGGTCCAGCGGATGTCTACTACACGCCGCATTCGATCGACGAGTTATCCAAATTTTTGGCGGCCATACCAAAAGACATTCCGGTGTACTGGATTGGCTTAGGAAGTAATTGCCTGATTCGTGACGGCGGTATTCGAGGCGTAGTCGTTTCGCTTCATCTTGGTTTAGGTCGATTAGACCGAGTATCCGAAACAACCATTCATGCTGACGCAGGCGTCCCATGTGCGCGAGTTGCGCGTCAGTGTGCGCGCTGGGCGTTAGGGGAAGCCGAGTTTTTTGCCGGTATCCCTGGCACTGTCGGCGGGGCACTGGCCATGAACGCCGGTGCCTGGGGTGGAGAGACCTGGACACATGTCGTTGATGTCGATGTCATGAACCGATTCGGAGAGTTCAAGACAAGGCCTATGAGTGATTATCGTTTTGGCTATCGTCATGTCGATATGCCAGAAAAAGAAGAGTGGTTTTTAGCAGCGCGGTTTCGATTTAAGCCCGACGCTCAAGCTAGCCAAGACAAGATTCGAGATTTGCTCGTAGCTCGCAAAGCCAAGCAGCCGATTGGGACTTGGAACTGCGGATCTACATTCACAAATCCCCCGGGAGACCATGCTGCACGACTGATTGAGGTGTCTGGTCTCAAGGGCAAGCGTATCGGTGGTGCCGTGGTCTCGGAAAAACATGCCAATTTTCTCGTGAATGAAGGTGCCGCTACGGCTGCAGATATCGAAAACCTTATCGATTACGTTCGGGTTGAGGTTGAGCGAATGCATGGCGTTCAGTTGACAACCGAAGTACGCATTCTTGGGGAATCCGCATGACGATTTTGATGCCTCCCTGCCGGTTTTCGGAACCCGCCGCTTTCGGTCGAGTTGCCGTTTTGATGGGTGGAGACTCATCTGAGCGTGAGGTATCACTGAATTCTGGCCGCAACGTTCTCGATGCCCTGCTCGCTCGAGGAGTTAATGCGGTCCCGGTCGACGGTGTTCCTGCACTCATTGAATTAGCGCAGCGTGGCGTCATCGATCGCGTTTTCAACATCATGCACGGTTCATCAGGAGAAAACGGTGTTGTACAGGGGGTGTTAGAGGGTCTGGGGATCCCCTATACAGGCTCCGGCGTCCTTGGGTCCGCTTTGACCTTAGATAAAATCCGCACAAAGCAGGTCTGGCTGTCGATCAATTTACCGACGCCGAGATACGAGCGTTTGGCAGTAGGAGCGAACGTTCGCGAAGCGGCTGATCGTATCGGCTTTCCACTCATTGTTAAGCCGTCACTGGAGGGATCTAGCGTCGGTGTCACCCGGGTATTTGGACCGGAAAAACTCGACGCTGCTATCGAACTTGCTGCACGGTACGGCCGAGAGTTGCTCATGGAGCAATTGATCGAGGGTGGCGAATACACCGTATCGATTCTTGCCGGCGTTGCTCTGCCGTCGATCCAAATTGTTCCGACCAATGAGTATTACGACTACCACGCTAAATATATTTCTGATGACACTCGCTATATCTGTCCTGGCTTAAACGGCACGGACGAAGAGCAGATTCGAGCATTGGCCTTGGCTGCTTTTGACAGTTCCGGCGCCTCAGGCTGGGGCCGTGTAGACGTCATGAAAGACTCAGTGGGCAAGAATTGGTTGCTTGAAGTCAATACGACGCCCGGCATGACAAGCCACTCGCTGGTGCCAAAGTCGGCTGCTGCAGCAGGCATTGGTTTTGAAGAATTGGTTTGGCGCATTTTAGAGACCTCAATTGAGGCGTCTGACAAATGATCGGCGCCTGGTTCAAGAAGCTTAAAAAGCCGCGGTCTCGGAATCGCGCTCGCGTTGAGCGTGCTGCTCGTCAGTCGCCGAAAATAGAGTGGGCGCGTCGGATTCCCGCGATTGGCATTGGCGCCGCTTTGACTGCGTCGGTGGTTCTCGTTGTTTTCGCCTTAGACAGACCGATTCGGCATGTGGATGCCGTCGGAGTTTTTCGGCGAGTGACAGTCATCGACGTGGAGCACGTCGTTCGGCAAAAATTGCATGGAGGATTTGTGCGTTCGAACTTGAGCGAAGTTCAAGCGGCGCTAGAGTCTATGCCATGGGTAGATACCGCAAGGGTACAACGCCGCTGGCCGGACTCCTTATCCGTCCAAATCACCGAGCAAGAGGCAATCGCGCGATGGGGTGACGCCGGCCTCGTGAACTCGAGAGGCGAATTGTTTGTTCAAAACGAGAGCCATGTTCCGACGGAATTGCCGTATCTCGTTGGTCCCGCTGGGACAGAACGACGAGTCGCTGATCTATTCTTCCAAGTCCGCGCACAGTTGGAATCTGCAGAACTTTCACTGGGTGGCCTGAGGTTAGATGAGCGTGGGGCGTGGGAAGTTGAACTCGCAAATGGGGTCGTCATTCGACTTGGGCGCCGTGAGGTCCAAGAGCGTATTGATCGATTCCTGAAGTCTGGCGCTGCGTTAGTTACCGGTCGGGCTGCAGATATCGCCTACATCGACATGCGTTATTCCAACGGCTTTGCTGTTGGCTGGCGCTCATCGCAATCACGAACAGGCTGAATATGGGTAAGCGTACTGATCGAAATATCATCGTCGGGCTCGACATTGGCACGTCCAAAGTCATAGCCTTGGTTGGTGAACTGAAGGCCGATAACAGCATTGAGGTTATCGGCATTGGATCCGCGCCGTCTCGCGGACTGAAGCATGGTGTGGTCGTCAACATTGATTCGACGGTGCAATCCATTCAGCGCGCGATAGAGCAAGCTGAACTGATGGCTGGTGTTGATATACACGCGGTGTATACCGGCATTGCTGGTAGCCATGTGCGAAGTTTGAACTCGCATGGCATTGTTGCGATCAAAGACAAAGAAGTCACTGCTGGTGATATTTCTCGGGTCATGGATGCAGCGCAGGCTGTCGCTTTGCCTGCAGATCAGAGGATCATTCATGTCATTCCGCAAGAATATGTCATCGACAATCAAGATGGGATTCGCGAGCCGATCGGCATGTCGGGTGTGCGCTTAGAAGCCCGTGTGCACATCGTGACCGGCGCCGAGAGTGCAGCTCAAAATGTCCAGAAATGCGTACAGCGCTGTGGTCTTGAGGTCGAAGGCATTGTCCTAGAGCAGTGGGCGTCTAGCTTTGCTGTATTGACAGAGGATGAAAAAGATCTAGGCGTATGTCTTGTCGATATTGGTGGGGGAACCACGGATATCGCTGTGTTTTCCGGTGGCGCGCTTAGACACACGGCAGTGATTCCTATTGCTGGTGATCAGGTCACAAACGACATTGCTGTCTCAATGCGTACACCCACGCAATACGCCGAAGACATCAAGATTCGCTACGCCTGCGCGCTATCCCAGCTTGCGAATTCCGACGATACGATCGAGGTGCCTTCTGTGGGCGATCGCCCATCTCGTCGCCTTGCACGTCAGACGCTTGCTGAGATCGTCGAGCCGCGTTACGAAGAACTTTTCGGACTCATTCGTGATGAGTTGCGTCGATCCGGATTTGAGGAAGCGATCGCAGCTGGTCTTGTGCTTACCGGTGGCAGTTCGCGGATGGAAGGTGCGGTAGAGCTTGCTGAAGAAGTATTCCACGTCCCTGTGCGACTCGGAATCCCACAGGGCGTTACCGGACTAGGGGAAGTTGTTCGCAATCCTATGAACGCTACGGGCGTTGGACTATTGCTCTATGCGCGAGCGCAGTTTTCCGAAAGCGGTGGTGGCATTGCGTCTGTTAAATCAGACCTCAAGTCGGCCCTCGCCAAAGTTAAAGACTGGTTACACAGCTATTTTTGAGTGATTTTTGTTTCGTTTTGTTTTGATTTCAACGTCTAAGGAGACGCAGCCATGTTCGAACTAATGGATGCCTACAGTCAGAGTGCCGTGATTAAGGTTCTCGGTGTTGGTGGTGCTGGTTGCAATGCTGTTGACCACATGGTCGAAGCGGGCATAGAGGGCGTCGATTTCGCCTGTCTAAACACTGACTCTCAGGTGCTGAGCAAGTCGAAAGTGAAGACGACGTTGCAAATCGGTTCGGGGATCACCAAGGGTCTCGGCGCTGGCGCCAATCCTGAGGTGGGTCGGCAGGCTGCGATGGAAGACCGCGACCGCATCGTGGAATTGATTGAAGGCTGTGACATGCTCTTCATCACCGCTGGCATGGGCGGTGGCACAGGCACCGGCGCGGCTCCGGTCGTGGCACAGCTCGCTAAGGAAATGAACATCCTGACCGTTGCTGTGGTGACCAAGCCGTTCGCAATGGAAGGTCAAAAGCGCATGTTGCTGGCTGACCAAGGCATCGCTGAACTCGCTCGTCATTGTGACTCGCTGATCACGATTCCGAACGAGAAGTTGTTGTCGGTGTTAGGCCCGCGCACCCGTCTACTGGACGCCTTCACGTCGGCAAATGGCGTTCTCCAGGGCGCAGTTCAAGGTATCGCCGAGTTGATCACGCGTCCAGGTCTGATCAATGTCGACTTTGCTGACGTTCGCACCGTGATGAGCGAGACAGGTATGGCTATGATGGGAACAGGGCGTGGGAGCGGTGAGGACCGAGCCCGTACCGCTGCAGAAATGGCCATCTCCAGCCCGTTACTCGAGGACATCAACTTGGCCGGCGCCCAGGGTATCCTCGTTAACGTCACGGCTGGTCTCGATCTCGCGATCGGTGAACTCGATGAAGTGGGCAACACCGTGCGCCAGTTTGCGAGCGATGATGCGACGATCGTCGTCGGTACCGTTATTGATCCAGATATGCAGGATGAATTGCGGGTTACCGTCGTGGCGACCGGCCTCGGCCGCGCAGAAGTATCGACCGTTGTCCCCGCTCCGGTGGTCCATACGCAGCGCCCGCGTATCGTTCCGGTGCGTACAGGCGCGACTGCTCAGGGCGCGAGCGCGGCGGCGGCTCGTAACGATTGGGATACGATTGCGAACAGCACTGCGATCTCGCGTAAGCGGGCTGCGGGCGATGGCCTGAGCTCAGTGGGGTCCGATATGCTGGATATTCCATCGTTCCTGCGTCGCCAGGCAGACTGATGGGCTTGCCCTCCCGCACGATCGTGCGGGAGGGCAGTTTGAGGCTAGGAAGACGATTTCCTGATTCAGGTTAGCCCCGCCCGTGCATCGGTTGAGCAGCATTTCTGGCCTGTGTTAGCGTGTTACACAGCGAATCATATTTTCCAGCTGTTTCAGGATATTGAATTCGGATGATCAACCAGCGCACGCTCAAGAACACCGTTCGCGCCACCGGCGTGGGGCTGCATTCCGGACGTAAGGTTTATATGACGTTGCGCCCGGCGCCACCGAATACAGGGATGGTATTCCGTCGCACCGACCTTGATCCCCCGGTAGACCTGCCCGGGCGAGCTGATCTGGTTGGCGAAACGATGATGGGGACGAACATCATTATTGGCGATGTCCGGGTTTGTACGGTTGAGCACATGTTGTCGGCGTTTGCAGGACTGGGTATCGATAACGCATTCATTGAGCTCAGCGCTCCTGAAGTCCCCATCATGGACGGAAGCGCGGCGCCATTCGTGTTTTTGCTTCAGTCGGCCGGTATCGAGGAGCAGACGGCGCCTAAACGGTTTGCCCGGATTTTAAAGACGATCGAAGTGCGTGAAGGCGACAAGTGGGCCCGCTTTGACCCCTTCGACGGATTTAAGGTCAATTTCGAAATCGAATTTGACCATCCAATTTTTCGCCGCCACTCGCAAAAGGCCTCTATGGATTTCTCAACCACGTCTTTTATGCGTGAAATTAGTCGCGCTAGGACGTTCGGTTTCATGCGCGATCTCGAGAAGTTGCGAGCGCACAATCTAGCGTTAGGCGGCACCTTGGATAATGCGATCGTCTTGGACGACTTCAAGATTTTGAATGAGGATGGATTGCGCTACGAAGACGAGTTTGTGCGCCACAAGATTCTCGATGCCATCGGCGATCTTTATCTATTGGGCCGTACGTTGATTGGTGAATTCAGCGGGTTCAAGTCCGGTCACGGCCTGAATAACAAGTTGCTGCGAGCACTGTTGGCTGATGAGACGGCATGGGAAGAAGTTACCTTCCGCGACCAACGCGACGCACCGATTAGTTTCGTGACCGCGGCAGCATTTAGCGGCTAAGCCCTCGGCGTGGCGCGCGGTCTCACCTGAATGCGGCCACGATCGGCCGGGGTGCCGGCGTCACTGAGTACTTTGGGGAGCAGCTCTGGAAGGGCATAGCGGAGACGGGTTGCAAACGCGCCACTGTCCACCACGAGGGTCAGCACCCCTTCGGCGTCGAATGAGGCTGCGTGAACCGTACCGGCCAATTCGGCCGGCAGGACTGCATCCACCTGCGATAGCGTCGATCTTGCCCGTTCCGCGCCCGCCCTTAGTGCGCCGAGTCTCTTCCCGTGAAGCTCAAGTAAACTACTGATAGAAAAGGGTTTTTTTGAGGTCATTGGGAAATAAATGACGATGTGACGCTGCGGTGATCGCAGCCAGAATGCTCGCAACCGCCCTGTCGGGCAAGGGGCTGTGGCAAACCTTCTGGCGGGCGCCCCCTTGAGGTTCTGTGGTCCGAACCCCACTTAGCGACCTTGGGCGGGTAATGGTCATCTCGACTCAGTACAATAGCCAACTTTCCCCCGGCCCCGGCCCGCGCCGGCCGCCATCAAGGATTCTGACCTGTGTTCAAGTTTCTGAAGTCGATCTTCGGTAGCCGCAATCAGCGCCTCTTGCGCCAGTACGGTCGCCTCGTTTCCGCTACCAACGCGCTGGATGACCAGATGCGTGCGCTCCCGGATGATGCATTTCCCGGCATCACAGCAAAATTCCGTGAGCGACTCGCCCACGGTGAAACACTCGACAGCCTGCTGCCTGAAGCGTTCGCTGCCGTCCGTGAGGCCGCAAGACGCGCGTTAGGCATGCGCCACTTTGATGTCCAGTTGATTGGCGGTATTGCGCTGCATCAGGGGAAAATTTCTGAAATGCGCACCGGCGAGGGCAAGACCCTTGTCGCAACTCTACCCACCTACCTGAATGCGCTGCCAGGGCTCGGGGCGCACGTAGTAACTGTCAACGACTACCTGGCTACTCGTGACGCTGAGTGGATGGCGCCGGTCTATCGCTTTCTAGGCATGACGGTTGGCGTGATTCGTTCCGGGCAATCGCAGGATGAAAAACGCGCAGCCTATGCCTGCGATATCACCTACGGCACCAATAATGAGTATGGCTTTGATTACCTGCGCGACAATCTGTCGTTTCGGCTTGAGGATCGCGTCCAGAGAACGTTGCAATTCGCGATTGTCGACGAAGTGGACTCAATTCTTATCGATGAGGCACGCACCCCACTGATCATCTCCGGTCCTGCCGATGAAAGCACGGAACTGTATTTGAAGATTAATGCGCTGCTACCAAAGCTCGCGCGTGCCTCGAAGGAAGAGGCTGTTGAGGGCGGAGTGCTCCTTGCAGCTGTAGACGGTGCGACGTTTGCCGGTTCGCTGCAGGCGAATGACGTACTGCTCTCGGTCGCGGGGACGCCGGTTGTTGAGTCGAGGGACGTCAAGGCGGCTCTAGCCGGCATGAAGTCGGCGTCAAAAGTAAAATTTGAAATCTGGCGTGATGCTCGTAGTCAGACGGTGTCTGTAGCGATGCCGGCCGCTACCGCGATCGAAGAACTTTCATTGGTTAACTTGTCGGACGAGGCCCGTTACGACCTGCGTGTCGGCGGTGATTATTGGGTCGATGAGAAGCAGAAGCAGGTGCATTTGACCGAAGTCGGTCATGAAACTGTGGAACGGATTGTCCAAGAAGCCGGACTGGTTCGAGAAGGCGGCAGTCTTTATGACGCCACTCATATTCGATTGATGCACCACCTCAATGCGGCTCTGCGGGCGCACGGCCTGTATCACAAGGATGTTGAGTACATCGTCCGCAATGGCGAGGTGATTATCGTTGATGAATTTACCGGCCGGACGATGCCGGGACGCCGTTGGTCCGATGGACTGCATCAAGCGGTCGAAGCCAAGGAAGGCGTAGAAGTTCGCGAAGAAAATCAGACCATCGCGTCGATCACCTTCCAGAATTTCTTCCGCATGTACAAGAAGTTGTCGGGTATGACCGGCACTGCAGACACTGAGGCATTTGAGTTCCAGCAAATTTACGGTCTTGAAGTCGTCGTGATTCCGACGCATCGGCCGATGCAGCGTCAGGATCGATCGGACTTGGTCTACCTAACGCAAAAAGATAAATTCGAAGCAATCGTTGAAGACATTCGGGCCTGCATCGGTCGGCAGCAGCCGGTTCTGGTGGGCACGACGTCTATTGAAACATCAGAGCTGCTGTCGAATGCGCTTCGTGCCGAAGGCATTGCGCATGAAGTGTTAAACGCTAAACAGCATGAGCGTGAGGCGCAGATCGTTGCCCAAGCGGGTCGGCCGGGCGCTGTTACCATCGCGACGAACATGGCCGGCCGTGGTACCGACATTGTATTAGGCGGTAAGCCGGATACGTTGGACGCTGACGCGGACAGTGCGGCAGTCGATGCGACTCAAGTGGAGTGGCGAGTTCGCCACGAGCAGGTTTTGGCCTCGGGCGGATTGCACATCATTGGTACCGAACGCCACGAGTCACGCCGTATCGATAACCAGTTACGCGGCCGTTCGGGTCGTCAGGGTGATCCGGGTTCGTCTCGCTTCTATCTGTCGCTCGAAGACAATCTCATGCGGATCTTTGGCGATCCTGAGCGGATGAAGGCGATGCTCTCGCGCGTCGGTATGAAGGCTGGCGAAGCGATTGAAAGCCCTCTGCTGTCCCGCCAAATCGAACGGGCGCAGAGAAAGGTTGAAGCTTATAACTTCGATCTGCGCAAGAACCTGCTTGAATATGATGACGTCGCAAATGATCAGCGTAAGGTTATTTATGGTCATCGCAATGACCTGATGTCCTCGAATGACATCGCCGATACGATCCGCGATTTACGTCGTGACGTCATTGTTGGACTCGTGACCCAGGCGATGCCACCGGAGACGGTGGATGAGCACTGGAACCTCGAAGGCTTGCAGAACACCTTGGCTCGTGACTTCGGCGTTGGCTTTGACGCCAAGGCGTGGCTGGATGCCGACAAATCCCGAGGTGCACGTGATGTTGAGGAGTTCCTCATCGCTGCATTCGAGCACGCATACGCTGAGAAGGAAGCAATTCTTGGAGCGGGCGAGTTGCGCCGCGTCGAGAGAACGCTCTTGCTGCAGATGTTGGATACACAGTGGCGCGAGCATTTGGCGGCGATGGACTACATGCGCCAGGGCATCTTCCTGCGGTCTTATGCCCAGAAGAATCCTAAACAAGAATATAAGCGTGAAGCCTTTGAGCTCTTCACCTCAATGCTTGACCGCATTAACTACGATGCCGTGTCGCTGTTAGCGCGGATGCAAGTCCGTTCGGAGGCCGAACTTGAGCGTGAGGAACTGGAACGGCAGGCTCGCTTAGAGCGAATGATGCAGTTCCAGCACGCTGAGGCTCCGTCGCTTACCGGATCGGCGCCACCTGCGGATAGCCCCCAAGAACCGGAGGCGGCAGTACCGTTCCAGCGAGAAGTTCGCAAGATCGGTCGTAACGAAGTCTGTCCGTGTGGTTCAGGGCGCAAGTTTAAGCAATGCCATGGTGCGTTGCAGGCCGATGAGTCGGACCCGTTTCCGACGGTGGGGCGCAACGACCTATGTCCTTGCGGCTCAGGGCAGAAATACAAGCATTGCCACGGGGCATTGGCTGAATAGACGCTTAAGGTCTGGAGATGTAAAAAAAGCCCGGTTGGAAACAACCGGGCTTTTTTATGATCACTGGGCGCAGGACGTCAGAGCTCCGTTGCCTGAAGTGGAATGACCTACAAAATCTTTCGGTATTGGAGGAAGCCAGAACGATCGGCGACTTTGTCGTATAGCTTCATGGCGTCCGTATTGGTTTCATGCGTGAGCCACCAGACTCGGCTGGCGCCCAATGCACGTGACTTCTCGTACACGGCATCGATCAATAGCCGTCCAATGCCTTTATTCCGTAATTCGGGGACGACGAAGAGATCCTGCAGGTAGCAGTAGTCACCCTGAGTCCAGCATGAGCGATGCATGATCCAGTGCACCACGCCGACAGCCTGCCCATTCTCATCGATGGCGAGAAACGCACCCATGGGCTCAGCGCCACCGGTTAATCGCCCAAAGGTCTGTTCTGTAGTTGCGTCATTAACCGACGCTTTATAGAAGGTCAGATAACCCTGCCAGAGCGGATCCCAACCTGCGCGATCTGTTGCTACCATCGGTCGAACTTGCATGACGACTCCTTAAGCTCGGTGCTTGCCGCAACCGTCTTGGTGCATAACGATGAACCTACTAATATTCAGAGACTACTGTAGCCCGTCCGCGCTGTCGACGGAGGCTCGCTTGTGATGACGGCGCGAGCGGTCATGGTGCTTGGCTGCACAAGTGGTGCTGGCAAGAGTTGGCTCGCCACGGCTTTATGCCGCCATTACGCGCGGCCAAGGATTGCGTGTCGCACCCTTTAAGGCGCAAAACATGAGCAACCACGCTCGGGTCGTCCCAAGCCCCGGCGGTGGTTTGGGCGAAATTGGTAGCGCGCAGTATTTTCAGGCCCTAGCCGCGCGAGTGGTTCCGGACGTACGCATGAACCCGGTGCTGTTGAAGCCCGAGTCGGATACACGCAGTCAGGTCGTTGTGATGGGAGCGGCGAATGCAGCGCTTTCCGCAATGAGTTGGCGCCAGCGGAGTCAACTGTTGTCTTCGGTTGCGGAAACTGCCTATCGAAGCTTGGCCGCGAATTATGACGTCATCGTCATTGAAGGCGCGGGCTCGCCCGCCGAGATCAACCTTGCGACTGAGGACTACGTTAATCTCAGTACAGCGCGATGGTCCAAGGCACGGTGTCTTTTGGTGTCAGACATTGATCGCGGCGGGTCCTTCGCTCACCTCTATGGAACCCATGCGTTAATGCCTCCCGATGTTCGCGCGCAAGTGACGGGATTCGTCCTGAATCGGTTCCGAGGCGATCCAGACTTGTTATCACCGGCCCCAGAAGATCTGCAGCGACTCACAGGAGTCCCGACGGTCGCTATCGTGCCTTATATCCACCAACACGGACTGCCGGAGGAAGACGCTCTTCCGCGCGGCCGGTCAACGGGCCTCGGGCCGAGGATCGCGATTGTGGCGGGTCCCGCCGCGAGTAATTTGGATGAATTCGAATGTTTGTTGAGTGCGGGTATCCACGTTGAGTTTGTGCGCGATCGCGCAGGATTGACCCGTTCCGATTGGATCATATTGCCCGGCTCCAAGCAGACGCGCGTCGATCTGGAGTGGTTGCGTCACACTGGCATGGATGAGGTTATTCGTGACCATGCCGCGCAAGGCCGACCCGTGCTGGGAATTTGTGGTGGTTTGCAATTATTAGGCCTCTGCTTGGAGGACCCTTATGGCTTAGAAGGGTCGGGCGCCGTCACGGTCGACGGATTGGGTCTTTTGTCGGTCAAGACACGATTCGAGTCACCTAAGCGCATTCTGAAGACGGCTGCATTTTTTATTCTCCCGCCGGGGCCTTGGGAGCGTTTAAACGGGCTGATCATTGAGGGCTATGAAATTCATATCGGTCGGACGTCTGGGGAATTTGATACCGAAGTCGCGGTGGTTGATGCTGCCGGTGTGGCGATCGGTTGGCATCGCGGCAGTGTACTCGGGCTCTACTTACACGGATTTTTAGAAAGTCCAACGGTGCTGAATGCGATGTTTGGAGTTTCAGTGCCAGCACTGGATAACGCCTTGGACCATTTGGCGGACATCGTTGCAATGTCCTTCAAGCCTGGTGTCTTAAATAGTCTAATTACGCCGTGAGTCATCCATGCAAAGCCTCTTGAATCACTCTACTGTGTTGGGTAATCAAGCACTATGAGCGCACAAGTCTTGACTCCCTTATCGGTCGTGGCTGGTTTGTTATTTGATGCCGAAGGACGTGTCTTGTTGGCCGCGAGACCGGCTGGTAAAGCTTTTGCGGGGCGATGGGAGTTTCCTGGAGGCAAAATTGACCCGGGTGAGACCGCCACGTTGGCGTTGACGAGAGAATTGGAAGAAGAACTCGGGATTCTCGCGCAGCCCTCAAATTGCGTCCATTTCCATAGCCTAACGTTTCATTACCCAGGGGCTGCGCGGGCGGTACATATTCAGGCTTTTCGGGTGACTGGCTGGGAAGGGACGCCGATGGGGCGCGAAGGTCAGCGGTTGGCGTGGCACATGCCTGATGAATTGCCAGACGTCGATATTCTTGAAGCTGATCGCCCGATTGTGACTGCACTGCGGCTTGGGTCTCACATCGACTTTGATGTTCCGATGGCCGATTGCATGATCTATGAGCGTTGTGCGGATATCCGTGCCGCGAATTCTGCGCGTGGATTGGTGGGCGTTCGCCTCAAGGATTTCAACGAGGCGCTAATCGCCCGCAATGCCGGCGCGGACTTTTTACTAGTAGACGTCGCGCCATCGCCAGAGCAGATGGCCGAAATCGTTGGCGCCGGCTTGCCTTGGTACGTCCGCGGTCATTGCCCGTCAAATGAAGCGACTGGCTCCTGGCTGGGTACTTATTCAAGCGTGGCGAGTTCAATATCGACCTGAGTATCCACCGCCTCCGCAAGGACCACTTCGCGTCCAGACGGGAGTAGAGCTAACCCCGAGTCCCCGAGGAGCCCGACAACCAAGGGGCCGGGCTCAACGCGGCCTTTTGCAAACACGTAGCGAGTCAGCGTAGGGTCACCGGCCGGGCGACTGATAAACCAAACTGCATCGCCTGCTACGAGAAAGTTGCGCCAGTCGATGGGTGCTAAGTCGCCCACCAGGAACTGATCATCACCGCCCGGAGCCGTGCTGCGTTGCCACAGACCTTTCCGATCTGGCCGCACGAAGTAGAGCCACTGTCCGTCCGTGGATTCTTGGGCCGCGAGGCCGCCTTCTTCAGTCAATTGTTCCGCAGTCCCGTCGTGGAGGCGCTGTCGATAAAGTTGCCAGCGTTTGCCATTACGCGTTGAGCTGAAATAGATCGTCGTGCCGTCGTGTGACCAGGATGGCGCGCGACTCTCGCCCTCGGTCGTTAAGCGAGTTTCCGCCGCGCCCGATCCAATATCGAGAAGGTATAGATCGAGATGACCGTGAGTGACGGCGGCGAATACGACGCGCTTACCGTCCGGGGAGACCTTTGGCGTTTCAATCGCGTCATAGCTACCCTTGGTGACGGGGTGTGGCACGCCATCCGGTGCGTTCGCCAAATAGACTGCATCGTGATCGCCGATGTTGGACACGTAGGCCGCCACGAGACCATTGGCCGAGAGGGATAGCCCCCGCTCTAACGCCACGCCGCGCCGAAACTCCTGCCCCTCGCTGTCCGCTGCGCCTCCGTAACGGGCGAAATGACTGGTCACTCGCCAGTGCTCGAAGGCCAGATGACGGCCGTCATCGGTGACAGCCGGACGTCGCTGTGGATCGCCGGATGGAATGAGTCTTTCAGCAGGTTCGCCATCCATTCGGATTCGCCACAACGCGTCTTGGCCGCGGCGGGTGGAGGACAAAATGATCGAGTGACCTCCTTGTTCCCACGCGGTGCCGTTAATCGGCGAGAGGTCATAGGTCATCCGAACCGGCTTGCCCGATTCAAATTCGAGAACCTGAAGATCTTCAGCGCCCGCGATGCGAGTGCGTACAAAGGCTAATCGCCTCCCGGTGGTTGCGAGCGACGGTTGAGAATCGCCGGGCATGCCGGAGCTCGGATTCGTGACGGCGAATTGCTTTCCGTCCGCGAGGTTTACGAGTACGACCTGTGCCGCGGCCTCCCAACTGGTGCGGTGCGCAAACGTGAGCGCACTGCCGTCACGAGACCAAGCCATCTGTCCTGCGCTACGAAACTCGCAATCACCCAATTGGCGTACTGGTCCACCGCCGGCAGCAATGGTCATGACGGCGCAGCCCTCTGGGCCGCGGCGCGTGAAGGCAATCTGTCCGCCTTTGGGTGCCCATAATGGATTTCCGTCCAAGCCCGAACCATCGGTTAACTGACGGAGAGACCCCGAGGCGATGTTGCGGATGTAGAGTTTTTGCGTGCCGTCAGGCTTGATCCAGCTAAACACCATCTGCGCGCCATCTGGAGAGAAACTCGGCGCCAGTTGGCGACCGGGTTCCTGTGCGAACAAAACGGTTTTGACCACCCGTCCATAGAGGATGCCCTCACGTCGCTCGACCAAAAGAACCAAAACCAGAGCCAGAGCGATCACCACACCGACTGCGGTGCCGAGTGCTACGCCGCGTCGCCGCGTTCGTCCGGGGTTGATGGTGCGCTGAACGCTCTGTACGCGCATCGGCGCGTCATGGTCATAATCTTCCAGCGTAGTACGTCCCTCAATCGGATCCCCGATCGCAAAGGCGTAGCCGTCATTCTCCGTATTCAGTAATTTGACCGAGCCATCATCGCCTAGCACTCGCCGCAAAAAGCTCGTCACACGCCGAAGTTTTCCGGGGTGTGTTTCAGGCCGAACAGGCCCATAGAGATGCAGACACAAGATGTCGCGACGAATACCATCTGCGGCAGCTCCGTGGATCAGCACAATCGCAAGCAGCGTTTGCGCATCGATTTCAAAAATGCGCTCGCCGCGTATGATGCGCGAGCCTTTGACGTCGATATGCCAAGTACCGAGGTTAAAGTCCGAGTAAGACTTCAGATCAATAGGCTCGGGCAGAGGGCCCCGCGACCAATGCACGTTTTGCGCAGCGCGTTTTTCGCGCACGATCTCGAGGAAGCCAGTGGGCTTCTTCATGGTTGAACCTCAAAGCCGATATATGCGGCCGCAAAGGCCCATTGCTCGGCGTAGTCTTCGACTTGCATCCAAACCGGCCGATCGTTTCCATGTCCGGCTCGTGTTTCTACTCGTAACAGAATCGGCCGATGACATTGAGAGCCCTGAGCATTCTGCAGCGCAGCTGCAAACTTATAGCTGTGCCAAGGTACCACTCGATCGTCGTGCTCTGCCGTTGTCACCAGAGTGGCTGGATAACAGACGCCAGACCGCACATTGTGAACGGGCGAGTAAGCTCTTAACGCACGAAATTCCTCAGGACTCTCAGAGAGACCAAAATCGGATGACCAGCTGCGGGCATTGGCGCTGGCCGTGTGATATCGCAACATATCCATAACGCCGACTGCAGGCAGGGCCGCCGCAAACAGGTCCGGCCGCTGGGTCAGTGTTGCGCCCACGAGTAACCCGCCATTACTCCGGCCACGAATGACGAGATGGTCGCGACTGGTCCACCCATTCTTTTGGAGCCATTCCGCAGCGGCAATGAAATCATCAAATACGTTTTGCTTATTCAGTTTCGTGCCGGCTGTATGCCAAGCCTCGCCGTATTCTGAGCCGCCACGCAGATTGGCGACTGCATACACGCCTCCCTTCTCTAACCAAACGGCTACGGGTACGCTGAAGGCGGGTAGTTGTGGCGAGTTAAACCCACCATACCCATACAGCATGGTGGGTCTTTTGCCATCACGCGGTAGATCTCGGCGGTGCGTGAGATACATCGGTACTCGCGTGCCATCTTTAGATGTATAGAAAACCTGTTCTGTGACGTACGCTTTCGAGTCAAAAGCGATGCTTGGCGTTCGAAAGGCTTCGGTTGCGAGTGTCTTGAGGTCAACCCGATAAATCGATTGTGGCGTCAAATAATCTGTGTAGGCGTAGTACAAGGCCGGTGCGGTGCGATCGCCATCAAATCCAACAACTTCACCCAATCCTGGTAACGGTAAATCTTGTGTATGTCCGTCGGTGTCGGCAACTCGAACTATCGTATGCGCATCTTTTAGATAGCGGATCACGAAGCGGCTCGATGAGTATTGAACGCCATCAATTGCTTCAGGCGCTTCTGCCACGACAGTGCGCCACGATCGTCTCTCGGGCTGCCGCTGATCGACTGCGACGATGCGGCCGTTGGGAGCATCTGCTGTCGTTAAGAAAAAATAGGTGCTGCCGTCGTTACCGAGATACTCGTAACGTGCATCAAAATCGCCAAGCAAAGGGATTGCATCAGCATCCGGGTCATCAAGATCCAAGAGCAGAACGCCGCTCTGTGCGTAGCCATCCGCGACGTGGATGACTAACCGATGCCCGTCATCGCTGACGGTTGCATAAGGATTGCGCGTCGCATGATTGTTGACGGCATAGATAAATTGATCCGAATCTTGCGGCGTACTGAGAACGTGATACCAAATGCTGACCTGGCGAGTGTCATCGCCGCCATGACCGTCTTCGCGAGTCGGATAACGCGAATAGTAAAAACCGCGCCCGTCGTGACTCCAAGCGGTGCCCGTGAACTTGATGAACTCAATGCTCTCCGGTAGGTCGACACCGGTGAGGACATCGCGGATACGGATGCTCTTCCAGTCTGTACCGCCATCTGAGGTCAAGTACGCCAAATGACGGCCGTCGGGTGAGACGGAGTAGCTTGCCAGTGCCGTGGCGTGATCCGAGGATAGCGTGTTCTGATCAAGGAGTACTCGAGGTGAGGCGCCCGTCCGATCAATGACCGTCAGTACGCTTTGATCCTGCGGGCCGTCGTTGTGCAGGTAAAAGAGGCGACCGCCATGCTCCTCAGGTACGACGTACGAGTGCCCACCTGACAGGGATGCACCGAAGCGTTCATAGTTCCACAGCGCCAGCATGCGTTTACGGAAGCTTTCCCGGCTGGGTAATTGGTTAAGCAACGGTTTCGTGTAGGCGTTTTCGGACTCCACCCACTGATGCACCTGAGGAGCATCGAGTTGTTCCAGCCAGCGGTATGGGTCGCTGACCGCTAAGCCGTGGTACACATCAATGTGATCAACCGTCGGCGTTGTCGGCACTGCACTGAGGACGGCGCCCGTGCGGGCGGGCGGCGTACCGCAGCCCGCAACCATGCATGCGAGCGATACTAAAGCGAGTACCTGCCGAGCTGTCGGGCGCATAGATTGATGCCTCAGTCTGGGGCCCGCATCGTAGCAGGTCGCCCGGATATACCGCCGGCGTCAGGCTTTGGCGCTGGGGCGGCTACGAACTGAATCGTACCAGCGGGAAACCTCTGGCCATTCTGGGCCAACCCGCAGTCCGACCACCTTACCGAAGTCTAGAGCCACGAAGCCGACGATGTCGGCCATGCTGAACGTTGAACGTGCAACCCATTCACGCCCCGCCAGTGCGCGGTCCAGAGCGCTGATTTCCTCAAGAACTTGGGCTCGGGCGACTTCGCCATAGGCCGGTACTTGCGGGATGCGCCCTTTCCAGAACGCATGGGTGTGACGAAATACGTGCGTGGTTGGTACATACAGGCGGAACATCAGGCGATCGATCCAGCGGTTGATCTCCGCTCGTTCATCGATCGTGGACCCAAACAAATCAGGCCCAACATGGGTTTCGTCCAAGTACCGGCATATGGCCAGCGATTCCGTCAGTCGGCGACCATCGGATAATTCAAGGACCGGAGTCTCGCCGATATCATTGATCGCCAGAAAATCCGCGGAGCGAGTTTCGTTGGTTGCGATATCGACGTCGATGTACTCGAGTTCAATGCCCTTTTCGGCCGCATACATGCGCACGCGTCGAGGACTGGGTGCGCGCGGACTTGTGTAGAGTTTCACGCGAGTTCATCCTCGTCGGCCGCGGTGTTGGGCAGATCCTCGCCTTTGATGCGATGATTCTCCGAAAACCAATCGCCAAGGTCGATCAACTGGCAGCGCTCACTACAAAATGGTCTATATGGCCAGCCTGCAGTCGCCGTGTAACGGCGACCACAACCCGGGCAACGGCGCTCTGTCGAACTCACCGGATCAGTTACAGCAACCGAGTACGAACGAAATATCTTCGCTCGACTGGGCTGCCCGAGTTTGAGCGTCAATCCAGCGCAAAAACCGGATGCTGCAGCGATGTGCGCCGCCACTGATTTCGGGATGCAGTCCGCTTTCAGCTGGCAGTGTGATGCGAAGCATCTGAATAGGGACATCACGCTCAAAGACGAGATGGAAATTGCCTGCGAGCGCCACTTCGTTACGCACGCGGACGTTTTCGCGCGTGAGCCACAAGACGTCCTGAACCGCATCGCACAACGGGCGCAGCACATCGAGCCAAGCGTCGAAGTCTGCGCGTCGCGTCTCTGCGGAGAGACGTAACCAATGGGTATAGCTCGGCAAGTCAAACTCGCAAGTGCCACCCGGGATCGTGCTCCGATGTTTGATCGCCGCGAGAAATTCATTGTCGCGCAATTTGGCGAAGGCTGTCGTGGAGGTCGCCTGCAATTCGTCGCGCCGTTGCAGTAATTGATGCGTCACTGCGCGTAAGCGGGTGGCATCGACACCGGGGCGATTTTGGAACTCACGCAGTACCGCGAGACGACGTTCTAACTCTTTGATGACGTCCGCTTTCGGGTCGCCGCGCGATGTAATCGCGAAGATCTCAAGTAAGCTTTGAATGGCTGCGCGCATGCCCCAAGTTGTCGGGACGTCGCGGTAATGGATGACTTGCTGATAGAGAAACTCAAGGCGCAAGAACATCCTCAAACGTTCATTGAGCGGTTGTTCAAAGGTCACCGTCCTCGGGGGTGGAGGGGGCGCCTGATCCTCAGTCAGGGGCAACTGCATCACTTATTTTGCGCCGAGTCTTAATCACCGGTAAACCATTTTCATCATATTTTTGCACCATTTGGGTGCGATGTCGCCAGTTCTAGATAGCGTCGGTGCAGTCCGGCTACCGCGGTATCGAGCAAGTCCAACGGGCCGGTGTTGTCGATAACGTCGTCCGCACGAGCCAAGCGGGCCTCCCGGGTCGCCTGTGCAGCCAAGATGGCCACGGCGCCTTTCAGCGTTTCGCCGTCGCGGGCGAGGAGGCGAGCGAGTTGCGTTTCGCGGGGGCAATCAACGACTAAAACTCGGTCGACTGCAATTCGGCCGCCCTCAACCAATAGGGGGATGGCGAGCACGCAGTAAGGGGTTTCTACCTGGTCTACCCGTTCAGCCAAGAGAGCGTGTATCCGTGGATGCAGCAGCGCTTCCAAGTCTTTCCGGACCCCAGCGTCCGCAAAAACCAGGCCGCGTAACGCGCGGCGGTCGAGCGAGCCATTGGCCTGTAAGACCGAGGGCCCAAAGCGAGTGACTATGGCGGCCAAGCCGTCCGTGCCCGGCAGGACCACCTCTCGGGCCAGTTGATCTGTATCGATGACAGGGATTCCAAGTCGCTCGAAAGCGGCGCCGACTGCGGACTTACCGCTGGCGATGCCGCCGGTCAGGCCGACCCGGTAGACCACGGATCAGTGCCCGAACGGCCACCACGGGCTCACCAGCGCGTGGGGAAATACGAGTACCAACCAACCGGCGATCGCGAGAAATGGGCCGTAGGGGATCGGTTGGTGCCGACCGTGTCGCCCGAGCGCGATCAATGTGATCCCGACGATGGCCCCTGCCATGGCTGACAGCAGAATCACAGGCAACAGGATAGTCCAGCCCCCGAAAGCACCGAGCGCTGCCAGCAATTTGAAGTCACCGTAGCCGAAGCCCTCGCGGCCGGTCAGCAGGCGGAATGCGTGGTACACGCTCCACAGCGAGAGGTAGCCGGCCGCCGAACCGATAATGGCCTCGGTCGGGGATACGGGGAAGGCCCCGATGCCCTGGCCCGATGAGACCGAAAATAGAAGTCCGCACCATAAAAGCGGTAGCGTCAATTCGTCCGGCAGATATTGGGTATCCAGATCGATGCCGGCGAGGGCGATCAAGAACCAGGTCAAGATGAGGCCGACCACAGCCTCAACACCGAAGCCAAATTGCCAACCGATCACGCCGCAGGCGAGCCCGCACAGCAGCTCTACGCTGGGGTAGCGCAGCGAGATCGGGCTGCGGCACTGTCGGCAGCGACCGCGCAGCCATACATAACTGAGCACGGGAATGTTATCGATGGCTCGGATACGGCTTCCACACCCGGGACAAGTTGAGGGCGGGTAAGCTAAGTCGTAGCGCGGCGCACTGGGCGCTTCAGTGCCCTCTGGGGCGTCGAGTAACTGACAATCCGTGCGCCAACGAGCCTTCAGCATCAGGGGTAGGCGGAAGATAACGACATTTAAAAAACTGCCGACCACGAGGCCCAGCACCGCGCAGGTCGCCGCGAAAATGGGTGTTGATGCACGCAATACGTCGATCAAATCCAACACTCAGACCACCGAACCGAGCTTGAAGATGGGCAAATACATGGCGATCACGAGTCCGCCGATCAGAACGCCCAGAATGGCCATGATGAGGGGTTCAAGCAAACTCGACATGGCGTCAACCGCCGAGTCGACTTCGAGTTCATAGAAATCCGCCACTTTGCTGGCCATCTGATCCAAGGAACCGGATTCTTCGCCCACAGCGATCATTTGCACGACCATGTTCGGGAAGAGATGGGTATTGTCCATGGCGCGTTGCAATCGTTGGCCGGTCGAGACCTCGTCCTTCATTTTGAGTACGGCGGTCTCGTAAACGATATTGCCAGTGGCGCCGGCCACTGACGTGAGCGCCTCGACCAAAGGGACACCCGCAGCAAAGGTAGTCGCCAAGGTGCGCGCGTAGCGCGCAATAGCCGCCTTTACGAGGATCGATCCAACGATCGGCACATGCAGCAGCAGTCGATCCATACGCTCCTGCAAGGCGCGGGATCGTTTTAATGTGTACGCAAAGAACCAGCCTGCAGCGCCGATGACGGCCGCCATCGCGATCCCGTTGTGCTGAACAAACTGAGATAGATTCACCACCATCTGTGTGAAGGGTGGAAGCGCGGCACCAAAGCCTTTGAAGAGATCTTCGAATTGAGGGATCACAAAGATGAGGAGGATGATCGTCACGATCACTGCGATGGCAAGCACGGTGATCGGGTAGAACAGCGCCTTCTTGATCTTCTTCTTGATGGCTTCGGTTTTTTCTTTATAGGTGGCAATCTTGTCTAGCAGCGTTTCTAGTGCACCGGCGTGCTCACCGGCATGAACGAGATTGACGGATAATTTGTCAAAGTACAGTGGGTGTTTGCCCAATGCTTCAGCGAGCGTCAGACCGCTCTCAATCTGCGATTTAATGTCGAGGATGAGCGATTGCATAGCTGGCTTTTCATGGCCGCTACCGATGATTTCAAATGACTGCACGAGCGGGATGCCTGCGGCCAACATGGTCGATAGCTGACGAAAGAAAATTGCGATATCGGCCTGCGTTGCTTTTTTCTGTCCACCGAAGCCAATGGTTTGGCGCTTCACTTTGATCGGTACAATGCCCTGCTTTTGCAGGTCTAGCCAGACCGCGTGCTTATTTGACGCCAGCGTTCTGCCACGGATTTTATTGCCGCGGCGGTCGCGACCTTCCCATTGGAAGGACACGTCTTTCTTGGTGCTCTTGCTGATGCGGGCCATGCGTGAATCGACTCAACTCATTCGATCGTAACGCTGTTGACTTCAGCGAGACTGGTGAGACCGTTTCGAACTTTATTCAATCCTGAGGTCCGCAGGTCCCACACTCCCTCGCGCCGGGCTTGATCTGAGATGGTGATAGCGTTGCCGCCTTCCATGATGAGTCTGCCGATGGTTTCGGTGACCGGCATCACCTGATAAATGCCGACCCGGCCTTTATAACCATCCGTACAGTGGCTGCAGCCTGTGGGCCCGAAGATGGTCATGCCCGCGTCGATATCGGCTTGCGTGAAGCCCTCACGCAATAAGGCATCTGCCGGGATGTCGAGCGTTTGCTTACAGTGCGGGCACAGACGCCTCGCTAAGCGCTGCGCAATGATTAAGCTGACGGAGGTGGCGATTGCATAGGGCTTTACGCCCATATCCACCAAACGGGTGAGTGTCTGCGGCGCATCGTTCGTGTGCAATGTCGACAAAACAAGATGGCCGGTTTGAGCCGCTTTCAGTGCGATTTCTGCTGTTTCGAGGTCACGAATCTCGCCGACCATGACGACGTCGGGATCTTGCCGCAAGAAAGCGCGCAATGCCGCCGCGAAGGTGAGTCCCACCTTGGGGTTCACGTTGACCTGATTCACGCCGGGCAAAATGATTTCAGCCGGGTCTTCGGCCGTTGAAATATTGGTGTCCTCAACATTGAGGATATTCAACCCTGTGTAGAGCGAGACCGTCTTACCCGAGCCGGTAGGCCCCGTCACCAGAATCATGCCTTGAGGCTTTTTCAGGTTGGCTAAGTACAGCTCTTTCTGGAACGGCTCGTAGCCAAGCGCATCGATGCCCAGTTGAGCGCTCGAGGGATCCAGAATACGCATCACCACCTTTTCGCCGAAGATCGTTGGGCACGAGCTCACGCGAAAATCGATGGAGCGTGTTTTCGACAGTCGCATTTTGATGCGACCATCCTGAGGGACACGGCGCTCGGCGATATCGAGCCGCGCCATCACCTTGATACGGGCGGACAATTTGGTCGCCAGTTGGACCGGTGGTTGGGCCAATTCCTTGAGCACGCCGTCGATACGCAAACGGACTCGGTAAGTCTTCTCATAGGGCTCAAAGTGGATGTCCGAAGCGCCGCGGCGGATCGCATCCAGCATCACCTTGTTGACGAAGCGGACAATGGGCGCGTCCTCAACCTCGTCGCGGGGTGAGGATTCCGCATCAATCTCGTCACCACCGGACGTATCGAGCTTCTCAAGATCAAGATCAAGATCACCCTCGCCAAGCGAGCGCATCGACGTGTCAAACTGTTCGAGCACTCGGGCAAGGGCGCGCTGCAGTTTGTCGTCCTCAACGACGATCGGTTCAACCTGCATCGCGGTCGAGAATCGAATCTCGTCCAAGCCATGCAGATTAGTGGGATCGGAGATGGCGACGAACAGGCGCCGACCGCGTCGCGCCAACGGCAAGGTACGGCTTTGCGCCAAGACTTTTTCAGGGACGAGGCGCACGACGTCCAGATCAACGACCAGGGCGTCCAAATCCATGACTGGGGTGCCAAAGAGGGCAGCCGCTGCCGTGGCCAATTCACGCGAATCGACCAAATTTCGACCCACTAAGTAGGTCACCAAGTTCTGGTGGGCTTCACGCGCGCCTTTGACGGCCTCGGCGAGCGATTTTTCGTCGAGCAAGCCAGCTTGCACCAGGTGCTCAGGCAGTCCGCCGCCCGTGCCGCGGGACATTGCCGAAGTGACCGATAGTGCCGTGTCTGCCATGGAATCCGAAGGCCTCAGGGCGGGGTGTAGGTCCGCCGTGTCGTTGAAGGTCTATATAACAGAATATAGCGTGAGTCTGGCATGCCGGTGTCCGTACTACCCGTGATGAGAATCACATCCGGAAAAAGAAAGGCCCCTCACGAGGAGGGGCCTTGCCAGTCGCCAATCGACGAAATGTCTTACTTGCAGGTCGATGGCAGATACTTGCTTGGAACGTCGGTGTCGGCGTTTGTGGAGCCCTTGCCGTTGAGACCGCAGTACCAAGCAACCGAACCGCCCGAGGAATCAGCCGTAAAGGCCAGCTTCTTGGTGCGGATGTTGGTGTTGGAGTTCGTGCTGTCGAATGTCACAACCAAGTCAGCCGCGGTTGCGGACAGAGTCACGCCGGTGCCGAGGGCGACCGAGGCGACGTATTTACCCGCGAAAGTGGTCACTACATTTGCAGTGTCTGCGCCGACGAAGGTGCCGTTGGTCTGATAGTACTCAGCCAATTGCTGCTCGGCCGGGCCGACCACGTTGACCGCTTCTGAGACCTGAGCGCGGACGGTGCTGTCCATGTACATGGGGATCGCGATGGTTGCGAGGATGCCGATGATGGCAATCACGATCATCAATTCGATCATCGTAAAGCCTTTCTGAATATGACTGCGCATGTGACTACTCCTAGAGACTGAGTCTGAATTGAACGATGGATATGCCGTTGTGGCGATGGGCGAACCTTAGACCAATGCGCCGACGCAAACTGTGAAGTGCCGCAAGAGTTTCAAATGAAATGAGCCGACTATTTAACATAATGTGAGCCGAGCGCCTAGATCGCGCCGCTCCGGCCGGCCCCACCGCCTCCCCGGAGGCCATGCGAATTTCCTTTTGCCACCCCCTGCCGCATGACGCACAATAATGCGTTGCAACAAAACGCTAGTGCGCGATCGCGCGAGAGGCACGATGAATCTGCACGAATATCAGGCAAAAGAACTGTTCCGGCGCTTTGGCGTCGCCGTTCCGGCGGGTCATGTGGCCTCGACCCCTGCTGAGGCGGTAGCCGCAGCAAAGGCGCTGGGTGGCTCGATCTGGGTGGTGAAAGCCCAAGTGCATGCCGGCGGACGGGGCAAAGCGGGCGGCGTTAAGGTCTGCAAGACCTTAGAGGACGTCAAAGCCGCGACTGAGGCCATGCTGGGCACCGTCTTGGTGACCAAGCAGACGGGTCCAGAAGGCTTGCCGGTCCACCAAGTCTACGTCGAAGTCGGATCTAAGATTAAGCGCGAACTCTATTTGAGCCTGTTGCTGAACCGGGACCGGAGTCGCCTCGCGTTCATCGCGTCGGCCGATGGCGGCATGGACATTGAAGAAGTGGCCGAACATACGCCTGAGCGTATTTTGCGGGTCGAGCTGCATCCAGCCGTTGGATTGTCGGGCTATCAGGCGCGCGAGTTGGCCTTTGGCTTAGGACTTGAAGGCCCCCAGATTGCGGCCTTTGAGAAGGTCATGCGTGGCATTTTGGCGTTTTATCTCGCCCATGACGCCAGCCTCGTCGAGGTCAATCCGCTGATCGTGACTGAAGCCGGGGACGTACTGGCATTGGACGCGAAGATCAATATCGATCCAAATGCGGTCTATCGCCAGCCGGATGTCGCTCAGTACAGGGATACGACCCAAGAGGACGCGCGCGAGGTTGAAGCCTCCAAGCACGACCTCAACTACGTCTCCTTAGACGGCGACATTGCCTGCATGGTCAATGGCGCAGGGTTGGCGATGGCCACGATGGACCTGATCAAGTTGCACGGCGGCAGCCCGGCGAACTTCTTGGATGTGGGTGGTGGCGCGACTAAAGAGCGTGTCACGGCGGCGTTCCAACTGATCCTCTCGAACCCCAATGTGAAGGCGATTCTCGTCAACATCTTCGGCGGAATCGTGCGCTGCGACATCATCGCTGAGGGCATCATTGCGGCCGTGAAGACCGTTGGCGTTGAGGTGCCGGTCATTGTCCGGCTCGAGGGCACGAACGCCGAACTCGCGCGCGCCCAGTTGGCCGCGAGCGGCCTCGCCATTACTCCGGCGAGCGATCTCACCGATGCTGCGACCAAGGCCGTTAGTCTGGCCGCCGGCCACTAGGAATTCCCGACATGAGTATTCTCCTTTCGAAGAAAAGCCGAATCATTGTCCAGGGCTTCACGGGTAAGCAGGGCACCTTCCATTCCGAGCAGTGCATTGCCTATGGCAGCCAGCTTGTTGGCGGCGTGACTCCGGGCCGTGGGGGTCAGACCCATTTGGGCCTGCCGGTCTTTAATACCGCGCATGATGCGGTCAAGGCTACCGGCGCTGATGTCAGCATGATCTATGTGCCGGCCGCAGGCGCGGCCGACGCGATCCTCGAAGCGGCCGATGCGGGCATCAAACTCATCGTGTGCATCACCGAAGGTATTCCGGTGAACGACATGATTCGCGTCAAGGAAGCGCTCAAAGGTTACGACGCCCGACTCGTCGGCCCCAATTGCCCGGGTGTGATTACGCCGGGAGAGGCCAAGGTCGGCATCATGCCTGGCTTTATTCACAAGCCAGGCAAGATTGGGATTGTGTCCCGGTCCGGCACGCTCACCTACGAAGCGGTATTCCAGACCACTCGACTTGGGCTCGGTCAGACGACCTGCGTCGGCATCGGTGGCGATCCCGTGCGCGGTCTCAACTTCGTCGATGTTTTAGCCTTATTTGAGGCTGATCCGAAGACTGAGGGCATCATCATGGTCGGCGAGATCGGCGGTAGCGACGAGGAGGCGGGTGCTGAGTACATCCGCAAGCACGTCACTAAGCCGGTCGTGGCCTATATCGCCGGTGTTACCGCCCCTCCGGGTAAGCGCATGGGTCATGCCGGCGCCGTGATTGCCGGTGGTAAAGGTACTGCGGCGGACAAGTTCGCGGCGCTTGAAGCAGCCGGCGTCACGACGGTGCATTCACCGGCTGAGTTGGGCTCTGCGATGGTTAAATTGCTTGCCGCGCGCAAGGCTAAGGCCAAGGCGAAGCGAGCCAAGGCGAAAGCGAAACCCAAAGCTAAGCCTAAGGCTTCCATAGCGGTTCAGAGCAAGTCGAAAGCAAAGGCCAAGGTATCGTCGGCCAAGGCCAAGGCCGCGACAAAGGTTTCAGCCAAGACCAAGACCAAGACCAAGACCAAGGCCACAGCCAAGGCGAAGGCCAAGGTGAAGCCGGTTGTGAAAGCGCAAAAGCGTCCGGCTCAAAAGGCGGCTCGTCGCGGCCGCTAAGCCGCGCGGTCGCAATAGGTAGCACGTGGAACAAAGCCTACGGATCTTTCTTGCCCAATATGACCTCTGCGTCGGCGACATTGATGGCAACAGCCGTCGAGTTCTAGCGGCGGCCACTGAGGCCGCCGCAGCCGGAGCACACGTGGTGCTGTTGCCGGAGTTGGCCCTTGCGGGCTATCCGCCTGAGGACCTGCTGTTCCACTCGGGCTTCCGCCGGCAGGTGCAGGCCGCCATGCAACGCTTGTGTGCCGATGCGCCGCCAACGGTCGATCTCGTGGTGGGCTATCCGGAATACCGGGATAAAGAGATCTATAACTCGGCTGCGGTGATCCGCGGCGGCCGTGTCTACGCGAACCACCGTAAACAGGCCCTGCCCAACTACCGGGTGTTTGACGAGAAACGCTATTTCAAGGCTGGTACGGCGCCTACACTTTTAGACGTGCAAGGTGCCCGGGTCGCGCTGCTGGTCTGCGAGGACCTGTGGGAAGCTGAACCTGCCCGCGCAGCGCATGCCGCTGGCGCAGAGGCGTTGTTGGTGGTGAATGCCTCCCCGTTCCAGATGCGCAAACAACAAGAGCGTGAGTCGGTGGCTCGTCAGCGGGTCACTGAAGTCGGCTTGCCACTGATTTATGTCAATTTGGTCGGCGGTCAGGACGAGTTGGTGTTTGACGGCAACAGTTTTGTGATGTCAGCCGAGGGTCTGGTGACACAACGGCTGCCGGCTTGGACTGAAGCGAGCGCAATCGTTGAAGTCGTGCGTCGTGAGGGGCGATTGATCCCGGTTCCGGGACCGATCGCGCCGGAGTTATCGGAAGAAGCCAGCGTCTATGGGGCACTGGTGATGGGGGTGCGCGACTATGTCGGTAAGCACCGATTCCCGGGCGTGGTCATGGGCCTATCTGGCGGTATCGATTCCGCCCTGACGCTGGCCATCGCGGTCGATGCGCTGGGTGCCGATCATGTGCATGCCGTCATGATGCCGTCGCGCTACACCTCGCAGATGAGTCTGGATGATGCGAAGGCGCAGGCTGAGGGCCTCGGTGTCCGATATAGCGTCATTTCGATCGAAGATATGTTTGCCACCACCCAAGAGGCCTTGAAGGAACAATTCGCGGGTCGTCCTTGGGATGCCAGTGAAGAGAATATCCAGTCGCGCTGTCGCGGCGTGTTGCTGATGGGTATATCCAACAAGACCGGCGCCATGCTGCTCACCACGGGCAATAAAAGCGAAATGGCCGTCGGTTACGCCACCCTATATGGCGACATGGCCGGTGGCTTTGCGCCGATCAAAGATTTGTCGAAGCTGCTGGTGTACCGCTTGGCGAATTACCGCAATGCCGTATCCGCCGCGATCCCTGCGCGGGTGATTGAGCGCCCACCGAGCGCCGAATTGCGGGAAGATCAAAAGGATACGGACTCGCTGCCCCCATATGACGTCCTCGATCCAATTCTCGAGGCGTTTATTGAGGAAGATTTATCCGTCGACGAAATCGCCGCTCGGGGCTTTGACCGGGCTACCGTGGGTCGAGTGCTGGAAATGGTCAAGCGCAACGAGTACAAGCGGCGCCAAGCGCCGCCGGGGATCCGTATCAGTGGCCGCGCCTTTGGCCGCGACTGGCGCTATCCGATTACATCCGGTTACCGCAGCCGGTAGGCTGCGGGGCCGGAGTTGGCGGTTAGAACGGCTTCCACCAGTGTTTTTTGCGGGTGACGGTCTCGGTGCTTGATGCGCCGAAATTTGCCGCGAGCACCTTGCGGGAATCGGCAGCCAAATCCTTCATGCCGAGTTGGTCATAGCACTCGGCTGCGATTTCCAGCGCGTCGCGAGTGCGCGGCGACCCTTCGTAGGTCTCAATCACTTCGCGTGAGCGCGCGAGCGCCGCGACCCATGCGCCGCGCTTCACGTAATAGCGGGCGACGTGGATGTTGTAGTCGGCAAGACGATTGCGGATGTACGTCATGCGCTGACGCGAATCCGCGGCGTATTCGCTCTGCGGGTACTGCTGGATGACGTGTTGGAAGGCTTCCAAGGACTTGGCGAGGTCCTGTGGCGGGCGTTCGGAGATGTCAACCTTCATCCACCGCTCGAGGAAGTTCAGGTCACGCTCAAAATAGACCAGACCCTTCATGTAATAGGCGTAGTCGAGGCGAGGGTGCGTCGGGTTTTCGCGGATAAAGCTATCTGCCGCGTCGATCGCAGATTCTTTTTCGTGCTGCTTGTAGTAGGCGTAGATCAGGTTGAGTCGGGCCTGTTTGGCCGGATCACTGAACGGGTAACGGGCGGTCAAAGACTCGTAGGTCTTAACGGCTGCGCCGTAACTGCCCTCATCCAGAAACTTCTGCGCCTGCTTAGCCAGGGATTCCGGGCTTGCGCCGGACTCATCCCGGTGGCGGAAAGATCTGCAGCCGCCAGCGGTCAGGCTAAGCGCAATGAGGGCGCAAGCGGCGAGAAGTCGCAGCCCGGACCGGTGGGAGAGAGACGAAATTACGGTCTTCTGGGTCACGGACTGGTACCAACGAATGCAAGGTGGCGGAGTATAGCGTATGTTCTCGTCATGACTGGATTCCTCGAAGAGCGCGTACCTGACGCGCAGCGGGGTCAGCGCTTAGACCTGACGCTCGCCCAACTGTTCCCCGACTACTCTCGGACCCGCCTGAAGGCGTGGATCGAGGCGGGGCGTGTCCTTGTGGACGGTGCTGTCCCCAAACCGCGCGATGTGGTTCGGGGCGGCGAATTGGTTCGCGTCACGCCACTGGCCGAAGCGGTGGTGGAGGTCGCGCCCGAAGCCATCGCGCTGGACGTGGTGTACGAGGACTCAGCGATCATCGTGATTGCTAAGCCGCCCGGTCTCGTCGTCCACCCAGGTGCCGGCAACCCGCGCTCAACCCTGCAAAATGCGCTTTTGGGCCGCGATGAGGCGCTCGCGCAGCTCCCTCGAGCCGGGATTGTGCACCGCCTTGATAAAGACACCAGCGGTCTGTTGGTGGTGGCGCGTACCCCAGCGGCCCATCTCAAACTGACTCGCGCCCTAGCCGGGCATGAGGTGGCGCGAGAGTACGAGGCTGTCGCGCAAGGTGTGATGACCGCCGGCGGTACCGTCGAAGCGCCAATCGACCGGCACCCCACCGATCGATTGCGCATGGCCGTGCGACAGAATGGCCGCGAGGCCACTAGCCATTACCGGGTGGTGGAGCGATTCCGCGCCCAGACCCACATCAAAGTCACGCTCGAGACCGGCCGCACGCACCAAATTCGGGTGCATATGGCCCATATCGGGTTTCCATTGGTCGGCGACCCCTTATACGGGCGCCGCCCAGCTTTCCCGCGCGGGGCGACCCCAGAACTGACCGACACCCTCAATACGTTCCGTCGTCAGGCACTGCATGCCCACCGGTTGACCTTCAAACATCCGGCCACCGGTAAGAAGGTCTCGTTCGAAGCGCCCTTGCATGCGGATTTCGTTCACCTGCTGGAGGTCCTCCGTCGCGACCTCAAGTCTGCGGATCCGGTCGACCCTCGCCGTCGATGAGTGGGGTGGGCTGGATGCCGGCTGACTTTGACGCGCCACCGGGGGTGTGCGCGGGCGTGACCACCCGGCATGGCGGCGTCAGTCTCGGCAGCTTGGGGGCATTAAACTTAGCCTCCCATGTCGGCGATCAGGCTGACCATGTGACCGAAAACCGGGCGAGATTACGCGCTTCGCTTGATTTGCCTGCTGAGCCGATCTGGTTACAACAAGTCCACGGCACGGCGGTGTATCGCGATATCGGCGAGGGTGGGGCGGCTGTGCCGTGTGATGCGGCAGTCACTGACAGACCTGGGCGCGTGCTGGCGGTGCTGACGGCCGACTGTCTGCCGGTTGTTTTGGCCAGCCGCGACGGGCAGCGATTGGGGGTAGCCCACGCCGGTTGGCGAGGGCTGGTCTCGGGGGTCCTGGAGGCCACTGTGGCGGCGATGGGTGATCTAGGCTCTGATCTGGTGGCCTGGCTCGGCCCAGCCATCGGGTCGGCGGCCTTTGAGGTGGGCCCTGAGGTGCGTGACGCGTTCATGGCCGTGCATGACGGGGATGCCATCGGATTTCTGCCGAATGCGCGCGGGCGTTGGCAGGCGGACCTCCAATTATTGGCGCAGCGTCGGCTGCAACGTGCAGGCGTCAGTGCCATCAGTGCCATTCAGGCGTGCACCTACACGGACTCCGATCGGTTTTATTCGCATCGGCGTGATCCGGGCAGCGGTCGCATGGCAACTTTGGTTTGGCGCGCCCCACGACCCGCTACACTCTGCGTATGACCGAGACGCCGTTTTTCACTGTTGCCTTGCTGACGGCCTCTGTGGGCGTGGCATCGGCGGCCGTAGCCTCCGTGTTCGTGGCCTTGCCCGAGCGAGCCCGTCGGGCGCTGGTGCCTCATTTGGTGAGCTTCGCGACGGGGGCTTTACTCGGCGCCGCACTGTTAGGACTCATTCCAGCCGCCATCGACGGCGCCGGCCCGAGCGGCGTTCGCCGCATTGGCTTGGCGATTGTGGGTGGTCTTTTGCTGTTTTTCCTGCTTGAGAAATTGGTCCTCTGGCGTCATTGCCATGACGAGCAGCCGTGTGAGGGGCACCCGACCGATGGTCGCAGCCACGGTCACCATCGTGGGCATGGTCACGAGGCCGGTACTGTGGCATTGGGACCCATGCTGTTGGTGGGTGAGGCTTTCCACAACGTCTTAGACGGCGTGATTGTGGCAGCCGCTTACCTGACTCGGCCTGAACTGGGCGTGGCGACTGCGCTGGCTGTCTTTGCGCACGAATTGCCGCAGGAAGTCGGCAACATCGCGATCCTCATCCACGCGGGAGTGCACCGCTGGCGGGCGCTGGCGTTGAATCTTCTCAGCAGTCTGGGCGCCGTGCTGGGTGGCCTGTTGGCGTGCGTGCTGGCGGGGCGTGCTTTGACGATTTTGCCGTATGCATTGGCGGTTGCCGGCGCATCGCTCTTATATGTTGCGGTCGCGGATCTGATCCCGGGCCTCCACCGTCAGGTTAACCCGCGTCGATCGGTTGAACAGATCCTGTTAATTCTGGCGGGTCTTGCTGTGATTTGGTTCACGCAGCACACCGAAGGGCCGGGCTTCGGTTAATACACCGTTGAATTCTAGCCAGCGAGCCCCACTACGCTCCCAAGAGTCATTACTTTCGGGAGCCGATGTATGCGGCAGGACAAACTTACCTCGAGTTTTCAGTTGGCGCTGGCCGATGCCCAGTCACTGGCTTTGGGCCGTGATCACGCCTTTATCGAGCCTTTGCACCTCGGACTTGCACTGATCGACCAGCAAGGCGGAACGATTCGTCCATTGCTGGACCGGGCCGGTGTCAATGTTTCGCAATTCAAGGCGAAGGTGACCGAGGCCTTAGATCGACTGCCCAAAGTGGAGGGGCATGGTGCTGACGTGCACGTCTCCAACGATCTCACCCGACTCCTCAACGCCTGTGACAAGGCAGCTCAGAAACGGGGAGATCAATTCATCTCGTCAGAGTTGTTTGCCCTCGCGGCACTGGAGGACCGTGGTGAGTTGGGGCGTCTGCTCAAAGACGCAGGCGGCCAGAAGGCCGCGCTAGAAAAGGCCATTGATGAGATGCGCGGCGGAGCCACAGTGGATGACCCGAATGCGGAGCAGTCCCGCGGAGCGCTGGATAAATACACCATCGATCTCACTGAGCGCGCGCGCAGCGGCAAGCTTGATCCAGTCATTGGGCGTGACGATGAGATCCGGCGCACCATCCAGGTTCTACAGCGACGCACCAAGAACAACCCCGTTTTGATCGGTGAGCCGGGTGTCGGTAAGACGGCGATTGTGGAAGGACTCGCGCAACGCATCATCAATGGCGAAGTACCCGAAGGCTTGAAGCGTAAGCGAATTCTCGCTCTGGATATGGGCTCGCTGATCGCCGGCGCCAAGTTCCGCGGCGAGTTTGAGGAGCGCTTGAAGGGCGTCCTGAATGATTTGGCCAAGCAGGAAGGCCAGGTCATTCTATTCATTGACGAATTGCACACAATGGTGGGTGCAGGCAAAGCAGAAGGCGCGATGGACGCCGGTAACATGCTTAAGCCGGCGCTTGCACGCGGCGAATTGCATTGCGTGGGGGCGACTACGCTCGACGAATATCGCAAGTACTTGGAAAAGGACGCGGCACTCGAGCGTCGTTTCCAGAAAGTGCTCGTCGACGAGCCTTCGGTTGAAGACACGATTGCGATTTTGCGCGGTCTCAAAGAACGCTACGCCGTGCACCATAAGGTACAGATCACTGATCCGGCGATTGTAGCGGCGGCGACGCTCTCGCACCGCTACATCAGTGACCGCCAATTACCGGACAAAGCCATCGATTTGATCGATGAGGCCGCTTCGCGCATCCGCATGGAGATCGACTCCAAGCCAGAAGAAATGGACCGGCTTGATCGGCGCATCATCCAACTCAAAATGGAGCGCGAAGCGCTGCGTAAGGAGAAGGACGAGGCGTCGCGCAAACGGCTTGAGCAGGCTGAATTGTCGCTCAAGCAGTTGGAGCGGGAGTACGCAGATCTGGACGAGATTTGGAAGCGCGAAAAGGCGGCCTCCCAGGGTGAAGCGGACATCAAGCAGGCCTTGGAAGAGGCCAGACAGGCTTTTGAGGAAGCGCGTCGCCAGGGCGATTTAGCGAAGATGTCTGAGATTCAGTACGGCCGAATTCCAACGCTTGAGAAACGCCTGCATGAGGCTGAAATCGTCGATCAGTCGGCGCAGACGCTGGTGCGTAACAAGGTCACTGAAGAGGAAATCGCGGAAGTTGTCTCCAAGTGGACCGGCATCCCCGTGTCCAAGATGTTGGAGGGCGAAAAAGACAAATTGCTGAAAATGGAGTCGGCGCTGGCCACTCGAGTCGTCGGTCAATCGGAGGCAGTTAAAGCGGTAGCGGATGCGATCCGTCGCTCGCGTGCCGGCTTGTCCGACCCGAAACGACCGAACGGATCGTTCCTATTCCTCGGTCCCACCGGTGTGGGTAAGACCGAGTTGTCGAAAGCGCTGGCGGAATTCCTGTTTGATACCGAAGACGCCCTCGTACGTATCGACATGAGCGAGTTTATGGAGAAGCACTCAGTCGCCCGCATGATCGGCGCGCCGCCGGGCTACGTCGGCTACGAGGAGGGCGGATACCTGACGGAAGCGGTTCGTCGCCGGCCCTATTCGGTCATCCTGTTGGATGAAATTGAGAAAGCCCATCCGGACGTGTTCAACGTCTTGTTGCAGGTGTTGGACGACGGCCGGTTGACCGACGGTCAGGGTCGGACGGTCGATTTCCGCAACACAGTGGTGATCATGACCTCTAACCTTGGCTCGCAGATCATTCAGGAGATGGCTGGCAAAGAGTATGGGCGCATGAAAGCTGCGGTGTTAGAGAGCGTCTCGGACCACTTCCGCCCAGAGTTCATCAATCGGATCGACGAAATTGTCGTGTTCCATCCGCTCGGTCGTGGGGAGATTCGACGTATCGTCGATATCCAGATCGATGGCTTGCGGCGTCGCTTGGCTGAGCGCGAACTCATCCTCGCCTTGGATGACTCGGCCCTCGACCGGCTCGGAGATGCTGGCTTTGATCCGGTGTACGGTGCACGGCCTCTCAAGCGAGCCATCCAAGCAGAACTCGAGAATCCCTTGGCGCAGCGGCTGTTGGCGGGGGAATACCTGCCTGGCGATACGATTGTGGTCAGCGCGGCCCGTGCAGGCCTCGACTTCCAGAAGCGACGCGGGTCGGTGCACTGAGGCCCTGCTATTATCCGCCGCCCGCTCTTGAAGCGGGCGGGCGGCGGACCCATGCAGGGGGCGCCCCAGTTTGCGGAGGTTCCGATGCCGTTTTACGAGTATGAATGTCAGGCCTGTGGCGTACACCATGAGGCCATGCAGAAAATGAGCGAAGCGCCGCTCAAGCAGTGTCCGGAGTGTGGCAAACCGCAGTTGGTTCGCCTGATCTCCGCTCCCGTCTTTCGTCTGAAGGGTGGTGGCTGGTACGAAACGGACTTTAAGTCTGACAAGGAAAAAAAGCGCAACTTGGCCGGTGGTGAAGACAAGCCCGCGGGGGACACGGACTCATCAACCCGACGCAAGGCCGCGAAAAAGGCTGATGCTGCTGCAGTGAAGCCGAAGGCCGCTCCTAAGCCCGAGAAGAAGGGTGGTGCCACGAAATCGGCTGGCAAGACCAACGCTAAGGCTACGGCTACGGCTGAGGCAAAGATCAAGATCAAGACCAAGACCAAGGCCAAGGCCAAGACCAAGGCGGCGGCCCCGTCCAAGGCAAAAGTGGCACTCAAGGCCAAAGCCCAGGTCAAGGTGCCGGCCAAGAAAAAAGCGACGAAGCCTAAGTCGGCTGCCCGGAGCCCGAGGAAGCCCTGATCAGGCCGGAACCGCCCCATTCGGGGCGGTCCGCCTTGCTACGTATGGACTTGGGGCCGTAAAATTATGGGTTCCCCAGACGGGGTCGAGGCTTTCCATGCGTTCTCATTATTGCGGTCAGGTCAACGAGTCACTCACGGGTCAAACGGTACAGGTGGCCGGCTGGGTCCATCGACGCCGTGACCATGGCGGAGTCATTTTTATCGACCTGCGTGATCGAGACGGCCTTCTGCAGGTCGTTATCGACCCGGACAATGCCGAGGCCTTCGCGGCAGCCGAGCGCGTCCGCTCTGAATTCGTGCTCTCGATTGAGGGCTTGGTGCGTGCCCGTCCTGCCGGCACCGCCAATGCAAACCTGGCCTCCGGCCAGGTCGAATTGTTGTGCCGCACGCTAACGATCCTGAATCGTTCCGAGCCACTGCCGTTCCAGCTGGATGAGGAAGTGCGTGAGGATATTCGGCTGCGCTATCGCTACTTGGACTTGCGTCGCGACGTGATGCGTGATCGTTTGCTGCTGCGCCATAAGGCAACGCGGGCGATGCGGAACTATCTGGATGATCATCGCTTCGTCGACATTGAGACGCCGATGCTCACCAAGGCGACGCCCGAAGGAGCCCGCGACTATCTAGTCCCTTCGCGGACGCACCCGGGCTCGTTCTTCGCACTGCCGCAATCGCCGCAAATCTTTAAGCAGTTGCTGATGGTGAGCGGCTTTGACCGTTACTATCAAATCGTGCGCTGCTTCCGCGACGAGGATCTGCGCGCCGATCGTCAACCTGATTTTACACAGGTCGATATCGAGACCTCCTTCCTGACTCAGGACCAGATCATGGTCCAGATGGAAGGCTTGATCCGTCATCTGTTCAAGGACGTGCTCGGCGTTGAGTTGCCGGTCTTCCCGCGGATGACCTACGCCGAGGCGATGCGTCGTTACGCGTCGGACAAGCCCGATCTGCGCATCCCGTTGGAACTGGTCGACGTGGCTGATTTGGTTCGTGACTGCGAATTCAAAGTCTTCGCAGGCCCCGCAGCATCCGCGGATGGCCGCGTAGCCGCCTTGCGAGTGCCTGGTGGCAATGCGATGCCGCGCAGTCAGATTGATGAGTACACCGCCTATGTGGGTCGCTACGGTGCAAAGGGCCTCGCGTACGTGAAAGTGAATGACGTCACGCAGGGTCGCGCCGGTTTGCAGTCACCGATTCTTAAGTTCCTCTCGGACGCGGCAGTCGATGGCATTCTGAGCCGCACCGGTGCGGTCTCAGGCGATTTGATTTTCTTTGGCGCGGACAAGACCAAGGTCGTGAACGACAGCTTGGGCGCACTGCGACTGAAGGTTGGTGCAGACCTGAATTTGGTTGAAGCCGGTTGGCGGCCGTTGTGGGTCGTCGACTTCCCGATGTTTGAGCGTGACGAGGACGCGAAGCGCTGGGTCGCCATGCACCATCCGTTCACCTCGCCCGTCAATGAGGACCCGCAAGCCCTGGCAGCGGATCCGGGTGCTGCCTTGGCTAAAGCCTACGACTGCGTACTGAATGGCTCCGAGATCGGTGGCGGTTCGGTCCGTATCTACCGCGAGGATTTGCAGTCCACGGTATTCGGTCTGCTGGGCATCGAAGCCGAGGAGGCGCAGCGCAAGTTTGGCTTCTTGCTCGAGGCGCTGCGTTATGGCGCGCCGCCGCACGGGGGTATCGCCTTCGGACTGGATCGTTTGATCATGCTGATGTCGGGCGCAGATTCGATTCGCGAAGTCATCGCATTCCCCAAGACACAGACAGCCTTCTGTCCGCTGACTGAGGCGCCGACGCCAGTCAGTGAGCAACAACTCAAGGATCTGCACATCCGTCTGAGACCAGCCGTCACCAGTGGCTGATCCTACCCCGACCCTCTTCGTCCACGGCCTGTGGATGACGGGGGTCGAGGGCATGCTGCTGCGGCAGCGGCTGAGCAGCTATGGATTGTTGCTGACCACATTTCGGTATGACACCACCGCCGAGACGGCCGCCGATGTCGTCTCTCGGTTGGCGACGGTGATCCGTGAGCTCGGGCCAGAAGTTCCACTGCTCGGGCATAGTCTGGGTGGCCTACTGATTTTGCGCTGCTTAGCGGCCAACCCGGATTTGGCGGTCGGTCCTGTCGTGCTGTTGGGATCCCCGGTCAACGGCAGCCGATCCGCGCAAAGCCTCGCGCGCTTGCCGGGCGCCAGTTGGCTGATGGGAGAGGCTGCTACCCGCGAATTACTGGCCGGCGGGCCGCGCGTCTGGACCCGGGAGTCCCCGCTTGGGGTGATCGCCGGTAGTGTCCCGTTTGGTCTTGGCGCCGTCATTGCTGATCTGCCGCTTCCTCATGACGGCGCTGTCACCGTTGCCGAGACGCAATTGCACGGTGCGAGCGCGCAGCGCGTCTTTCCCGTGAATCACATGGGGCTGTTGGCCTCGGCGGCGGTTGCCCGCGCCGTCGCTGGATTTATTCGCTCAGGTCAGTTTTCCGACTGAGCGCACGCAACCGATACAGCGCATCTAAGGCCTCACGCGGGGTCAGGCTATCGGGATCAAGGCTGAGCACCTCATCCAGCACGGCTTCAGCAGTTAAGGCAGTGGCGCTGACCTGCGGCGCTGACGGGGCCGTGAAGGCGAGTTCCACCTGCGGCGAACTGCGCTCCACGGCGGCGCTTTTGCTCTCCAGTTCAGATAAGTAACGGCGAGCTGCCGCAATGACTTCACGCGGTACGCCGGCTAGCCGCGCCACTTGCAAGCCATAGCTCTTATTGGCCGGGCCTTCCCGCACGGCATGGAGAAAGACGAGTCCATCGGCGTGTTCGGTCGCATCCAGATGCGCGTTACTCACCCCCGGACAGCGCTCAGCGAGCGCCGTCAGTTCGAAGTAATGGGTGGCAAAGAGCGTAAATGCACGGGTGCTCCGCGCCATGTGGTCGGCAGCGGCATAGGCGAGCGATAAGCCGTCGAACGTGCTGGTGCCGCGACCAATCTCATCCATCAGGACGAGGCTGTCAGCGCTTGCGTTGTTCAAGATATTGGCGGTCTCAGTCATCTCAACCATAAAGGTAGAGCGGCCGCCGGCCAAATCGTCCGCTGCGCCGATGCGTGTGTAGATTCGATCGATCGGGCCGATGAGGGCGCGCTCAGCCGGTACGTAGCTGCCCATCCGCGCCATGAGGACGATCAGTGCCGTCTGCCGCATATACGTCGATTTACCACCCATGTTGGGGCCGGTAATGACGAGCATCCGACGGCGATCATCTAACTCAAGATCATTGGGCACGAAGGGCGCGTCGATCAGTGACTCGACCACCGGGTGTCGACCGCCTTGGATTCTCAGGCAGGACTGATCGGCATATTCCGGTGCGCTCCAGCGGAGGTCGCGAGCGCGGCGCGCGAGGTTCCCTAAGACATCGACTAAAGCGAGTGCTCGCGCCGTCTGTTGAAGCGCCGGCAGCGCTTGAAGCAAGGTGTCGAGCAACCCGTCGTAGAGTTCACGTTCGCGGGCGAGGGAGCGCTCACGGGCGCCGAGGACTTTGTCCTCAAATTGCTTGAGTTCCGGGGTTAAAAACCGTTCGGCATTCTTAACGGTCTGGCGGCGCACGTAGTCAGCCGGCACGTTGTCTGCGTCCCGGCGGTTCAATTCGATGTAGAAGCCGGAGACGCGGTTATAAGCTAATTTCAGGCTGTGTAAGCCCGTCCGTTCACGCTCGCGCGCTTCCAGTTCAAGTAGATAGCTATCGGTATCCGTAGCGATGCGACGCAGTTCATCGAGGGTGGCGTCGTAGCCCTCTGCGATCACGCCGCCTTCGCGCAACCAATGTGGCGGTGATTCCACAATAGCGCGTGCTAGGAGATCGGCGAGTGCCGGCTGTCCACTCAAGGCGGGAGCCGCGTCGCCGAGCAGCGGAGAGTCATGCGCCTGAACGAGGGCGCCGACCGCCGGTAACGCCGCTAATGATTCGCGCAGTTGCGCCAGATCCCGCGGGCGCGCTGTTTTTAAGGCCACTCTGGCAAGAATGCGCTCGAGGTCGCCGATGCCGGCCAACTGTTCAGCCAATTCATCTGCGCGCCCGGAGCCTATGAGTTGGCCGATGGCGTGCAAGCGACGCTCAAGCGGCACTCGATCACGCAAAGGGCGGCCGAGCCAGCGACGCAGCTCACGCCCACCCATTGCGGTCGAGGTTCGGTCTAAAACGCCTGCGAGCGTGGCTTGCTCGCGGCCAACCAAGCTGTGTTCAAGCTCCAAATTGCGCCGGGTGGCGGCGTCCAGCAAGACGGCGTCGTCCCGTAGCTCCGTCACCAACCCAGTGAGATGGGGCAGAGCGGCTCGTTGGGTCTCTTGGACGTACTGCAGCAGGGCCCCCGCCGCAGTAACCGCCGCTCCGAGTTCGGCGCAGCCGAATCCGGCTAAGTCTTTGACATTGAACTGTTGGGTCAGCAGTCGTTCGGCTACCGACCGCTCGAAATGCCAAGGAGCCCGTCGGGTGGCGCCGGGCGCATCCTCTACGGGGCTGCCCTCCGGGATCAGCAGCTCCGCGGGGCGCAGGCGCGCTAATTCCGCATCGGCAGCTGCCCGACTATCGACCTGCATGACGGTAAAACGGCCGGAAGATAACTCGAGCCAGGCCAGTCCGTAGGTATCACCGACCGGCGCCAAGGCGGCCAGAAATGTGGCACGACGTTCTTCCAAAAGCCCGTCATCGGTGACTGTCCCCGGGGTCACGATGCGGATGATTCGTCGCTCGACCGGCCCTTTGGACTTGCCCGGTTCTCCCACCTGCTCGCAGATGGCTACCGATTCGCCTAGGCGCACCAACCGTGCCAGATAGTTTTCCAGCGTGCTGACGGGTACCCCGGCCATTGGAATGGGCGCACCGGCGGATTGGCCGCGCACGGTCAGCGTAATGTCCAAAAGCCGAGCGACTTTTCGCGCATCGTCGTAGAACAGCTCGTAGAAATCGCCCATCCGGTATAGCAGCAGAATGTTCGGGCACTCAGCTTTGAGGGCAAAGTACTGCTGCATCATTGGGGTGTGCTGGGGTGGGGGTGCGGTCGTCATCCGGAAATCGTAGCAAACGGCCGCGTGCTCTTGATGGCTCATCTATGTATCGGCTCCGCTGAACCGTCATTAGGGGCTCGAGCCGCCGTCCTTTGGCTTAATGGTTCGGCACGGATTGCGGTAAATTGGCGGTGGGTTCGGCGGCGCTGGCCGCTGGACCCTGAGTACTCACCGACTAGCTGTAGGTCTGAATCATGCGCGCGCGCACCGCTCCGAGCCGAGCCGAGGAAGAGCCTGTTTCGGGCTGGGTGCTTTCGTGACCGCCATGCGCAGTACGTTCGGCCATTGGCTGCGTTTGCTACGCGTACACCATTGGGTCAAAAACCTGTTGCTGGTAGTGCCGTATTTAACCGCGCATGCATGGAACCGGTCCGATGTACTTGACCCCCTCGCTCGTGCGTGGTGGTCGATGTGTCTGATTGCCTCAGCGACCTATGTCCTGAATGATTTGGCTGATCTCAGCCACGACCGCGCGCATCGCGTTAAACAACATCGTCCCCTGGCCTCCCGGGCGATCGCGGTGCCGATGGCGCTTGCGGTCGCGGCGATCTTGACGCTGATGGGCGCTGGAATTGCGTGGACGGTCAGCGTTCATTTCACGACGATCGTCGCCATTTACGGCGTGCTGACCACGATATACACCCGCCAAGCAAAACGAGTCGCGATATTGGATGTGATGGTGCTCGCCGCGTTGTGGGTATTGCGCCTGGTGGCCGGCGCCGCTGCCATTGGTGTAGCGCTGTCGATGTGGCTGCTGAGTTTTGGCGCCTTCCTTTTTTTGAGTTTGTCTTTAGCCAAACGCTTGGCGGAACTCGAGGCATTCTCAGGTGGACTCGAGGATGTATTGCCTGGACGCGGGTACAGTCGTCGCGATCGACCGGCCGTGTTGGGTTTTGGGATCGCGACGGCCACGGTGTCGGTGCTCGTCTTGGCTCTATTCGTCGATTCGACGGCCGCCCAGCACGCATATAGCCATCCGGAGCGCCTCTGGTTGCTCTGTCTGCCGATGTGGTTTTGGCTGTCTCGCCTGTGGCTCATCACCGCTCGCGGCGAGATGCATCACGACCCGATTGTCTACAGCATGAAGGATCGCGCCAGTTGGGCGTCACTCGTGCTGCTGGTGATGGTTTGGATGTCGGCGTTGCTGCCGTGGTGACTCACGCTCCGGCCTCGCGGGCCTTACACCTTGCGGTGTTCCTGTTCGCCATTTTATTCGTGTCGAGTTTCGATGGCATGTGGAGCGGTAAGCGCTACGCCTACGCGGCCGACAGCGCGTCTTATATTGAGATGGCCGATTCGCTGTATCAGCAGGGGCATCCACGGGTGACGCCCTGGGACTATGCCGAGGGATCGGCAGACCAAATACCACAGCGGCTTTTTCCGCCGGGTTATCCGCTGCTCGTGGCCGCATTCATACCGGTCACTGGATCTGCGCGCACGGCCGCCCTGCTCCCCGGTCGGTTGGCAGCGATACTCATGCCCGTGGTGCTGTTGGCCTTGTTCGCCGGCGCCCTCAATGCCCGCGTGTTGGCCTTGCTATCGATGTATGTGCTGCTGACGCCGGGCGTGCGAGGCTGGCAGTATCTGGCGTATTCCGATGTATCAGCTTTGCTGGTCTCAGTGCTCGCGCTGGGTGCGTTGGCGCGTGGGCTTGGGCTGCTTGCAAGCACGCGTCGGCCGTTGCTCTGGTGCTGCTTGGCCGGCCTCGCGGCTGGCTGTGCCTATGGGATTCGTAACGCGGGGATTGCCGTGCTCGCGATCACGGCGGTCATGCTCATGGAAAGCCTCTGGCGGCGATGGGCATGGCGCGAAGCATTGGCGGTGAGTGCGGGTATCGTTCCGCCGCTTGGCGCGTTGCTGCTCTATAACCTGCGCACCTTTGGGCAGCTTCAGCCCTATGCGATGCCGCCCTCGCAGCGCGCCTGGTTTTTAAATGTGGTCGATTGGGCGCGAGCGAGCTTTACTGATGCGGGAGTGCCCTGGCAGGTGGCTGAGCCACTGCCGCATTGGATCGCGCCGTGTGTGCTCGCGGTGGCTTTGCTGGTGATTGCGACTGGATTTTGGAAATTGCATGGGGATCCGCGTCGTCGCGCATTGCTGCTGCTGCTCGGCGGATATGCGGCGGGCGGTGCGTTGCTGCTGATTGCGTCCCGTAGCCGTTACGAATGGGGCAATACGATTGATGAACGCAATACCCTGCAGTACACGTGGGCGCTGGCCTTTGCTTTAACGCTGTCCGTCCCGATCGTTTTTGGTGCCCAGTGGGTGGCTCGTTTTGGACGGGCTGCGCTTGCTTTTATGCTCTTGATGTTCGGCATGTCAGTGTACGACGCTTGGGTGGTGGGAACTGCGCCGACGGAGTGGTGGCAAGAGCTGGCCGCTGATACGCAGGTGATCAACGCCGCACGCGCTCCTAACATTGGCTTTCAGGCCTCTAACCAAGCCGTACTCTTCCGAATTGGCGCCGGGCAACCCGTGCGCAACGTCGAGATTGGCGGTGACGATCGTGACCTTTGGCGGGCGCTGAGTGAGCTCCGGCAACATGCCGCGGGACGATCTGCGCAATTTTTATTGGTCTGCGATCAGTACACGTCTGGCTACAGCGCTTGTGGCGGCGAGGGCGTCACCGGGGTGCCTGCGCCGCTCTGCCAGTTGGTGCGTGAGCCGTCGCCGCGTGTTGTGGTGTGCCCGGTCAGCGCGGATAAAAATCTGACGCCATGAGCGCCATGCCCGATGACCGTCTCGTGCGCCGTGCGGTGTTCATCGCGACTCAATTGGGCGGTGGTGGACTTTTGGAGTTGCGCGCTCGGTTCGTGCGCGCCGGAGTGGGTCCAGTTTTTGATTCGTGGGTGGCCATCGGCCCTAATCTGCCGATTGATGCTGAGACTGTCTCCACGGCGCTCGGCGACTCGCTGGCGGTGATGGCGCGGGCAACACGACGCGATGACGCGCAGTTAGCGCATATGTTGGTGGACGTGCTGCCGCAAATCATTGATGAAATGACGCCGAATGGCGTGCTGCCTGAGCCGCCTCGCGGTTGGTTTGCGCGTCTGCGGGCCTTGCTCAAGGGGGCATGATGACGAAGCTGAGCGATGCATCGTTGCTGCGCGATTCCCGCCGTGTGGGCCGCGCTCTGGTCGCGCGTGCGGCGACAATCACGACCGCAGAATCCTGTACCGGCGGGTGGATCGCGAAGGTTCTGACTGATGTGCCGGGCAGCTCTGCCTGGTTTCAGACGGGGTATGTGTCGTATGCGAATCGCGCCAAGACCGACTTATTGGGTGTTCCGGTTGCGCTCTTGCAGCGTCACGGTGCGGTGAGTGCACCCGTGGTTGAGCGCATGGCGCGGGGGGCGCTGCGCGCCGCCAAAGCGGATGTGGCCATCGCGGTCTCGGGTGTGGCGGGTCCGGGTGGCGGCACGGCTGAAAAGCCGGTCGGCACGGTCTGGTTCGGCATCGCGCGCCGCGCAGGCCGGCGGGTATCGGTTGACACTTTCTGTTGTCATTTCAAAGGTGACCGTGAAGCGGTCCGACGTCAGACTGTGGCGCGGGCGCTGCGTGCGGTACAGGTTCCTTGAGTTGCGTGAAGACGCGGCGCCTTTTTCTGGCCTTGTGGCCGGATGATGTCGTGCGCTCGCAATTGGCGTCAGCATTTGAGGCCGCGCCAATTCCGTCGGCATCACGGCGTACAGCGTCTACGGACTGGCACGTCACGCTGGACTTCCTCGGCGTCGTTCCAGAAGTGGCCCGCGCGACCATTGAGTCGCTTGCCCGGGACTTTACGGCGGTCCATGAGCCGTTGGTACTGGACAGGCTGCAGTGGTGGCCGGAGTCACGGGCTTGGGTTCTCTCGGCCACTCGCGTTCCGCCTGCGCTCAGCGCCGCTCAGGCGCGCTTGCGTGACCGCCTACGGGCGTCGGGGCTGCGGGTGGATGCCCGACCGTGGCAACCGCACGTGACCATGGCCCGTGCGGTGGATGTCGACTGCTCGGCTATACCCGCGCCGATCGTCGCTTGGCCGGTCCGACATGTGCGGCTGGTTGAATCGCTTCCGGTGGTCGGCTCGGCGCGCTATGCCCAGTTGTGGGCTCATGAACTGACCTGACCGCGCCATTTCGATGTGGATTGGTCACAAATGCGGCTAACACCTAGCGGTCGCGGGTGCGATAATCCGTTTTCACTGACATGAGGATTAGCCACGATGGATGACAACCGCAAGAAGGCACTCGCTGCCGCCCTGGGCCAGATCGAGAAGCAGTTTGGTAAGGGTTCTGTGATGCGGTTGGGCGACGCCTCCGCGGCGATGGATTTCGATGTCATTCCGACAGGTTCGCTGTGCCTTGACATTGCACTCGGCGTTGGCGGTTTACCGCGCGGTCGTGTGGTTGAAATCTATGGTCCTGAATCCTCGGGTAAGACGACACTCACCCTCGAAGTGATTGCGCAGTGCCAGAAGTTGGGCGGAACGGCAGCATTCGTCGACGCTGAACATGCGCTGGACCCCACCTACGCCGAGAAATTGGGCGTTAAGGTTGACGATCTCCTGGTTTCGCAGCCGGATACCGGTGAACAGGCGCTTGAGATCACCGATATGTTGGTGCGTTCAGGCGCTGTAGACATCGTCGTCGTCGACTCCGTCGCCGCTCTGACGCCGAAGGCAGAAATCGAAGGTGAGATGGGTGAGTTGCAGGTTGGCTTGCATGCGCGTCTGATGAGTCAGGCGCTGCGTAAACTCACCGGCAACATTAAGCGCTCGAATACGATCGTCATCTTCATTAACCAGATTCGTATGAAGATTGGCGTGATGTTCGGCAACCCAGAAACCACCACAGGTGGTAACGCGCTGAAATTCTACTCCTCGGTCCGTCTTGATATCCGTCGCACCGGCGCGCTCAAGAACGGAGAGGAAGTGATCGGTAACGCCACTCGCGTGAAGGTTGTGAAGAACAAGGTTGCACCGCCGTTCCGCGAGGCGGAGTTTGAGATCATCTACGGCGAGGGTATCTCGCACGAGGGCGAGATCATTGATCTTGCCGTTTCGCAGAACTTGGTCGAGAAGTCCGGCTCTTGGTACGCCTATAACGGGGAGCGTATCGGTCAGGGTAAGGACAATGCACGCAATTACCTGAAGGATCACCCGGCTGCCTCGGCAGAGCTTGAGGCGGAGATCCGTAAGCGTTTGCTAGCGCCGCGCCGCGGCCAGACCGGCGCTCCGTTGGCGTCTGAGGACTAAGGCCCGATGAACTCCGGCGGTGGGTGGCGCGGCGGCTTTCGCCGGCGGGCCCCAAAGCCGCCGGAGGATCCAGCCAGTGGTGAGGCGGCACGGGGCAAAGCGATGCGGCTCCTCGCCCGCCGAGACTATCCGTCAAAATTACTGCGCAGTCGTCTCGGCGAAGCGGGCTTTGAAGCGGGCGCCGTCGAAGAAGCAGTGACCGATTTGGAAGATCAGCGCTACGTCAATGACGAGCGCTATGTGGAGTCGGCGGTGGCCGGCCGCGCCGCCCGTGGGCAGGGACCGATTCGTATCGCCCTAGAGTTGATCCGTCAGGGTTGTCCCAAAGAGCTGGTTGAGGCGTACGTCGTCCGCGATGACCCCCATTGGTCGGACAGTGCGACCGCGCTACGGGAACGTCGATTTGGTCGAGGCGCACCGGGACCAACGAAAGAACGAGCACGGCAAGTCCGATTCCTGCTGCAGCGCGGCTTTACCAGCGCTCAAGTCCGTGCCGCGCTCGCGGCGGCCGGGGATAGTGAGGATCTGGACCTCGGTGACGACAGTGTCGATTTTGACGCGGATGATGCCGCGGATTGACCGCGCACGGCGGGATCGGGTCGGCTAGAATCACGGCCTCCTTCAATGACTTACCCGCTTAAGGCCTTGCCCATGACCGCACCCTCGCGCCATCTTGGCAGCACCGAACTCCGTGAACTTTTTCTGGATTACTTCCGACGCCAGGGACATGCCGTCGTCGCCTCCAGTACGCTCGTGCCGGGTAACGATCCGACACTGCTGTTCACCAACGCCGGCATGGTCCAGTTCAAGGACTTATTTTTAGGTAAGGAACAGCGCAGTTACTCGCGAGCGGTGACCTCGCAGCGCTGTGTGCGCGCTGGCGGAAAACACAATGACCTCGAGAATGTGGGCTACACCGCCCGCCATCACACATTCTTCGAGATGCTCGGCAATTTCAGTTTCGGCGATTACTTCAAGCGTGATGCCATCCGCTTCGCTTGGCAGTTCATCACTGAGGAACTGCGCGTACCGAAGGACCGACTCTGGGTCACCGTGTTTGAGACCGACGATGAGGCGTTCGACCTGTGGCGCAGCGAGGCCGGCGTAGCGGCGGACCGAATCACGCGCATGGGTGCTAAGTCCAATTTCTGGGCGATGGGCGATACCGGTCCCTGTGGGCCGTGCACCGAAATCTTCTACGATCACGGCGCTGACATTCCGGGTGGACCACCGGGCTCTCCCGATGAAGACGGCGATCGGTTCGTCGAAATTTGGAACCTCGTATTCATGCAGTACGAGCGGTCCGAGGATGGCACGCTCACGCCGTTGCCCAAGCCTTCAGTTGATACCGGCATGGGACTTGAGCGTATCGCTGCAGTGATGCAGGGCGTGCACTCGAACTACGACATCGATCTCTTCCGTCATCTGATCGCCGTGGCGGCGAAAGCCACCGGGGCGACTGATTTGTCCTCGCCGAGCTTGCGCGTCATCGCCGATCACATCCGGGCCTGTACCTTCTTGGTGGTGGATGGCGTACTGCCCTCCAATGAGGGCCGCGGCTACGTCTTGCGACGCATCATCCGGCGTGCGATTCGTCACGGTTATCAACTCGGTCAGACCGGGCCCTTCTTCTCGACGTTGGTTGAGGCGTTGGTCGACCAAATGGGCGCGGCCTACCCGGAACTGGTCAAGGGCGCGGAACACGCACGCCGTGTGCTGGCCCAAGAAGAGTCGCGTTTTGCCGAGACCATCAGTGCCGGTATGGCCATGCTCGACACGGCGATCACAGCTTTGGCGGGTGATGCGACGATCCCGGGCGAGACGGTGTTCAAGCTGTATGACACCTATGGATTTCCGGTCGATCTCACGGCCGATATCGCGCGCGAGCGCGGGCTTGCGATTGATGAAGCAGGCTTTGAGAGCGCCATGCAGGCCCAGCGCGAGCGCGCCCGGGCGGCGAGCCGCTTTGGTGTCGATCTACGCGAAACCGTGCAGTTGGATGCGCGGACTGAGTTCCTCGGCTACGGTCAGACCGAGGCGCAGGGACGCATCCTAGCGCTGATTGATGACAGCGGTGCCGCGGTTGACACGCTGGCGGCCGGGGCGACGGGTCGGGTGGTGCTGGATCAGACCTCGTTCTACGCCGAGAGCGGTGGCCAGGTGGGTGACACCGGCGCCCTAGTGGCCGATGGCGGTGCATTTGATGTGACTGATACGCAAAAGCTCCGGGATGCGTTTGCGCATGTTGGCCGGGTTAGCGCAGGCGCTCTGCGCGTCGGCGATTTGGTTGCGACGACGGTGCTGGCAGATCGCCGAACGGCCACGGCCCGTAATCACTCGGCGACCCATCTCATGCATGAGGCCCTGCGCCACGTGCTGGGTGATCACGTGCAGCAGAAAGGTTCTCTGGTGGAGCCCGATCGGTTGCGGTTCGACTTCTCGCATTTTCAGGCTGTGACGGCCGATGAGATTGCCCGCATCGAAATGATTGTGAATGCCGAGATTCGAGCCAACCGGGCAGCGCTCACCCGCCTCATGAGCTACGACGAAGCTGTCGCAGCCGGAGCGATGGCCCTCTTCGGTGAAAAGTATGGCGACGTGGTTCGGGTACTCAGTTTTGGTGATTTTTCAACCGAGCTGTGTGGCGGTACTCACGTGGAGCGCACCGGCGACATTGGTCTTTTCAAGATCACGAGCGAAGGTGGCGTGGCGGCGGGCGTACGCCGTATCGAGGCCGTGACCGGTGCCGGGGCATTGGCCTACTTCAATGCCGGGGAGGCGTCGCTGCGCGAGATTGGCGGGCTGGTTCGCGCCACTCGCGACGATGTCGCCGAGAAGGTACAGGCGCTGGTCGACCGTGCTCGCAAGCTCGAGCGCGAGATCGATACGCTGAAGGCGCGTCTTGCCAGCGGCGAGGGCGCGGATCTTGCGTCGCAAGCCGTGACCGTGGGCGACACCAAGGTCGTCTCGGCGCGATTGGATGGCTTGGACTCCAAAGCCCTGCGGGCGGCGGTGGATGGGCTGAAGGAAAAGCTCGGTTCGGCCGTCATCGTGTTAGCCGGTGTCGGTGAGGACGGCAAAATCACCTTGGTTGCCGGCGTCACGGCGGATCTTTTGGGTCGGGTGAAAGCCGGCGAATTGGTGGGTAGTGTTGCGACTCAAGTGGGTGGCAAGGGTGGCGGCCGTCCGGATTTTGCGCAGGCAGGTGGTACGGACATCGGCGCTTTGGCCGGTGCTTTGGCCGGTGTCGCCGCATGGGTGCAGGCAAAGTTCTGAACCGAGTCAAAAAGTTAAGAATTATTAATCGCTTGGGTGTTCAGCCAAGCGCTTAACCTAAACAAAATGTCATGTTGTCGTGGGGCGGTGAGTCGTACAGTTCCGGTCTTCTAGCGAGTTGTATAGACCACGAGAATGACATGCTGATCCTGACCCGCCGCGTTGGGGAAACCTTGATGATTGGTGACCAAGTGACGGTGACCGTGTTGGGTGTGAAGGGCAATCAGGTGCGTATCGGTGTTGAAGCGCCGCGCGACGTCGCCGTGCACCGTGAAGAGATCTTCGATCGCATTCGCCGCGAGGGTGATGAGTCGATCGAGTCGGACTCGGCTGACTGAGATTTCAGCAAATTTGAGCTTTAGATCGGGGTTTCCTTTGACCCGGGTTTCCCTCGCCAGTATCATCCCCGCCGCCGGGACAGTCCGGAGAGTTGGCCGAGTGGTCGAAGGCGCGCCCCTGCTAAGGGCGTAGGGACCAAAAGTCCCTCGAGGGTTCGAATCCCTCACTCTCCGCCAGTACAAAGCCTCAAACCTGCTCAGCAGGCCTTGAGGCAGCCGAAGGCCCTGCAGTACGCGGTGATTTTTGCTTTGGGCTCCTGACTGTCGATATTGGCATTAACCACGGAAAGCCGTCTCAATCCCCTTGGGTCTCAAAACCTCATGACGTTTTCGGACTTGGTTCCGAGCCGTGGAATTGCAGACTTCTGCAAAACGGGCTTTGAACCAAGCCGAATGAAATTTCGTTGTCCAGATCGAATTGAGTCGGGGGGCTTCACCAACCCAACGACAACTGCTCATTGACCGCCCGCGGGTCTAGTGAGCCCTTCCCCAGTCATGATTGGTCCGAAGAAAGCCAGCAGGTCAGTCGCACCCTGCGCGAAAATGCCGGTTCCGGCCGCCGTGGCGATTGCCGTCCATCCGAAGGCGACGACCGCCGCAGACGGAACTGCTCGAAGCCGATTCAGATAAGTTTCGGCATTTTCAAAACAAGCAACCATAAATGATCTCGGGCGCCGTCGCCGGCGACCAATATGTACAAAAGCGTGACAGCGTTTTGGCGACACGTCCAATACCTAAAAACCCGCTCTGCGGCTATAAAAGCGTTAAGGTTGGATAAGTAGGCGCATATTGATATATTTTGATAACGAAACGAGCGGTCGAAATCACGACATCGCTTTGCCGATTTGTTAATTGTATAATTGCTGTACACCTTTAGAGCCGAGATTGCCACGGATCGGGGCGGGGGTGCCGTTTCAGGCATCGCGGTGTCGCGCTCAAGGGCGGTATCTACTGGGAAATCCGCTATGGTTTTGAGCCTGGCAGTTTCGTGCGTAGCCGGAGGACCCTAAGATCCGGGACTTCGGCGCCACTCACCTCCGTCTTCGAAAAAGTTTCATCAATTGACGAACGCGACCAACCAAAGTCCTCAAGCGATTGCGGCTGATCAGGCGGCTGAGTGGTTGGCACGGCTGCACGAGAATGGCGCTGGCGCCGAGATCGAACAGCAGTTTATGACCTGGTTGCAGGCCTCCCCACTCCATGTGGAGGCCTACCTCGTGGTGGCGATGGCTACGCCGGAATCGCCCGCTGCGCAGTGGTCCTTATCGCAGGCCCGTGCGTTACCCGTCGCCGAATCAGCGAGCGCCCTCACGACACTGACCCCCTTCAACGGCGAGTCCCCATCGCGGGTATGGGGCGCAGGGCGATGGCGACGGTGGTCTGCCGGTGCGGTTGCGGTGCTCGGTGCGACAGCCGCCGCGCTGTGGCTGCGCCCAGTGCAGGCGCCGCTTGAACCGTTGGGTCAGCACCTCATGACTCGTCATGGCGAATCACGCCGTTCGACCTTAGCGGATGGATCCATCGTTCAGTTGCAGACTGAGACGTCGCTGCAGGTGAGCTACACCGCCGCGGAGCGGCTGATCAAACTAGAGTCCGGCCGCGCTTTTTTTAAGGTCGCCAAGGGTGACCACCGACGCTTCCGCGTGGTTGCAGACGGCGCCAGTGTGGTGGCGACCGGTACGGAATTCGATGTCAACCTTGAAGACCATCGTGGCGTTGTCACGTTGGTTGAAGGGCATGTCGTCGTCTACGCCGATGCCACCGCCTCGGTCGAGCCTGCGAACAGCGATATGGCCGCGGCGAGATCTTTGCGAGCCGGTCAGCAGGTCGAGATCCGTCAGGGGTGGGTCTCGCCGCCTGCCGACGTCGACTTGCGCGTTCTGGAAGCCTGGCGGACCGGTGAGGTGATTGCCGACCGGATGCCGCTTGGTGATGTGGTGCGCGAATTCAATCGATACGGCGTGCAGCCTCTGCGGATCGCTGATCGACGCCTCGCGGACATGCAGATCAGTGGCGTCTTCAATGCTCGTGACCCAAATACGCTCATCAGTTTTCTGCGCGCCACAGAGCAGGTGCAGGTTCTCCGTGCCACGGATGGCCTGACCCTACAGCGATCAGTCGAGACACGTGGCCATAGAACCGACGAGTTGCCGTGATGAGTCACCGGCGGTCGTTCGGGATATTGTTGGGATTGTGCGTCGGATTACTGATCACGGATGCCGCGCTGGCGTTTGGATCTCTCGCAGAGAATATTGCGGCGGAACCCTTGCCGCAGGCGTTGACGGCTTTGGCCGAACAGACCGGACTGCAAATTCTCTACGTGAGCGACCTTGCGCAAGGTAAAACCAGTCAGGCAGTGCCGAAGGGGTTGGACGCCACGCAGGCTTTGCGGCGTCTGCTCGAAGGTTCTGGTCTAACCTTTGAACGGCTGAATGAACGAGCCGTTCGGCTCCGTGTGCTGCCTGCGCCCCGAGCGCCTCACAACACGGAACCCGCACTCGATGAGGTCGTTGTGGTCGCCAATAGCCGCGAGCAGCGCCTGCAAGCAGTTCCGATCAGCGCACGTGTAATCGATTCTGCAGAACTCGCGCCCTTTGGTTTGCGAAGCGTTGATCAAGTTCTGACCGCAGTGCCAGGCGTTCAGTACAGCGCGAGTCCCCAGTGGGGTGCAGGGCTATACAACCGCTTAGCAATGCGTGGCGTGGTCGCGGATGGCGCAAGTTCAACCACCGTGGTGTATTTCGACGACACGTCGTTGTACGCTGCGCTGACGCCTCACTCTGCGTTTACGATCCCGTACCCCGTGATCTTCGACTTGGATCGAATCGAAGTTTTGCGTGGACCTCAAGGCGTGGAATTTGGCGCCGGTGCTGAAGGTGGCGCGGTTCGTTTTATACCGAAGCGAGCCAGTGTTTCTGAAAGCTTCGAGACGTACACGGCCGAGTTGGGGACGATCGAGCACGGAGGAAGGGTATCCGAGCTGAGTGCTGTCGTCGGCCAGCCGATTATTCCCAATGTTCTGGGAGTCAGGGTCGGTTTCGAAACCAGCGAAGAGGGCGGGTTCATCGATCGCATCAACCCGTTCACGGGCACGATTGTAGATCCCAATTCAAATCGGAGCACTCGGCGGGTTGCTCGCTTGAGCTTGGCGTATGAGCCTAGCGATTCGTTCGTCATCTTGCCGTCGTTCACGTATCAAGTATCCCGGCTTCATGACACGGCTACCTACTATCAGGCTTTTTCGAACCCAGCCAAGGGCGTATTTCAAAACGGGAAATTGATGACCCAACCGTATGAGGATGAACTTCTCATGGGTTCGCTGAAAGTTGAGCGTCGATGGCCGGCAATCACGCTGACCAGCGTAACGTCTTACCTCAAACGCACTGACCATGCCGTCATTGATGTGACGAATGAGGCGGGCGTCTTCTACCTGGATGGCTATGGTAGCCCGGCCGGGCCTGAGGTGCCGGTATCGTATATGGATGCCGTCACCGATCAGGCTCAAGCGCATGTCCGCATGTTTGCGCAAGAAGCGCGTCTCGCATCAAACGATCCCTCGCGGCGCGCGGTATGGTCAGCGGGCCTGTATTTTGCGGACTATGTCCGCACTCAGTCTGATGAATATTATGTCGTCCCTGCGCCCAGGGTGGCCGCGATTGCGGAGCATGATTGGGATCACACCACTGAACTCAGCGCATTCGGGCAGGTGCGATATGCCCTCACCTCGCACTGGAAACTGGGTGCCGGTGTCCGGGTGGGCGCTTATCGCATGAAAGGGACCGCACTCAGTGGCGGCTTCTTGCAGTCGGGCGGGGACAGTCTGAGCACCCTGCGCAATCATGACGGGCTACCGCGCACGCCACGGCTTGACCTCACCTATGAAGCCAATCCCCAACTGATGCTTTACGGCGCCGCATCGCGCGGCGCGCGTGTCGGTCGTGGTGAGGGTCAGATCTACACGTGCGATGGGGAGAGGACGCAGGCGTATTACGGCACGGATTCATTATGGAATTACGAGCTCGGTGCGAAAGGTTCCCTGTGGCACCAAAACATCAGTTATCAGGCCAGTGTGTACGACATCGAATGGCATGACGTGCAGCTGAAAACGTATGACCCCTGTGCGCAAGCTTATATGACCAATGCCGGCAACGTCGTGAGCCGTGGCTTTGAGCTCTCGGTGGGGGCCACGCTCTCTGATCGCTGGCGGCTCACCGGCCACGTGGGTCTCGTGGATGCTCGTGCGCGCAGTACGGTGTATGGTCTGGGCGGTTTGCTCGTGGCTGAGCGCGGCGCGACCGTCGCCGGACTGCCCAATGTGCCGGCGCCGTGGTCGGGTACGCTGACGGCCGAATACGTTTGGCCCTTGAGTGCTGAGACCAAGGCCGTGTTTCGCTCACGTTGGTTGTTGACGAGCCATCATCCCGGACCATTCCCGGAGCTGAACCCCCGTTTTCCGACCTATGATCCAAGGCAAGCCGCCGATCCTGCGACCCAACAATGGAACATCAGCGCGGCGCTGCTGAAGCAGCAACTCGACGTCAATTTATACGTCGACAACGTGCTTAATCAGCATCCGACGCTGCAGATCTCAGGCGACGCGCCGGGAACCCCTATCATCTACGCCTATACGTTGCGGCCGCGAACGATCGGGCTTTCGGTAGTCTGGCACCGCTAGCTGGTCGCGAATCTGAATGGTGCTGCTACTGCCAATCACCACCGAGTGCACGGATGAGTTGTGTGGTTGCAGCAATGCGCCGCTGCTCAATCGTAATCGCTGATAGGCGTAGGACGAGGAAGTTGTTTTGGGCCGACGCGACCTCTAAATAGCTCGAGGCGCCCGCTTGATAGCGATTCAACGCCTGTGACAATGAAACTTGCGCAGCGCTCACATTGGCGTCGGCGCTCAGTTGCTCGGCGTCCAGTGCGCGCCTTGCTGCGAGGCCATCTTCCACTTCCTGGTAAGCGGTCAAAACCACGCGGCGATAGTTTTGCGTCGCCTCATCGAGAGTGGCGGACGCGAGGCGAACCTGGGCTCGGCGCTGACCGGCATCGAGCAGGGTGACTACCGCGCTCGGCGCCACACTCCAAAAGCGTGCCGGGGCTTCAAACCATTGTGAAGAACGCAAGCTTTCGCGGCCTAAGGATGCGCCCAGCGTGAAGCTTGGAAAATAAGTGCTGCGTGCGATGCCGACCGCATCTCCCGCACTTTGTACGCGGCGCTGTGCCGCCGCGATGTCCGGTCGCCGCTGGAGTAGCGATGAGGGTAGGCCTGTCGATATCGACGGCAACGGTACGGTGCCCGGCAACGGCGATGGGCGCAGATGCCACTGCGAGGGCGCCTGACCCAGCAGTGTCGCGACCGCATGCTCGGTCTGTGCCCGACGTAACTGCGAGTCCTCAAGCGCCGTACGGGCATTCTCAAGCTGCGAGCGAGACTGAGATACGTCACTGATGGCGACGGCGCCGGCGGCATACAAACGTTCAGTGATCGACAGGGCTTTTTCGTCGTCAGCGACCGTGTGTCTCAGCGTCTCAAGCTGCGCGTCGATGGCGCGCAGCTGAAAATAGGTCGTCGTGAGTTCCGCCCGGATCGCAAGCTCAACGGCGGCAGCGTCACCCGCTGCCGCGTCGGCGAGTGCGTGAGCACTGTCCGCGGCTGCCCGGACGCGTCCGAAAATGTCGAGCTCATACGTGACGGTGCCTGCGGCGACAAAATCAGTGTACGGATTTGCCCGGGATGGCGAATAATTCGGTCCTACAGTTGAGTTCTTCGTCCGAGAACTGGCGACGCTCCCGCTCAACCTAGGCCACAACGACGCGGATGCCGATTGCGCAGTCGCTCGGGCTTGCTCGAGTCTGGCTAATGCAATTTTAATGGTGGGGTTGCCCGCAGTCAGTTCGCTCTGCAGCTGGTCCAGGGTTGGATCGGAAAAACGCAGCCACCAGCGGCCTTTTGGTGCCGCATCAGCGGGTTCCGCCTGAACCCATTGCCCAGCTTCAGCATAGGACTCAGCGACTGCAATCGTCGGCGGCTGTCCGGCAGGTGCCAAGGTACAAGCGCCAATCGAGAGCGTCCAGAGCGCCATCCACCCTACGCGCTTCATCCGTGCGCCTTTGCCGGCACGATGCGGACTTCGGCGCCTTCGGCCAATGAGTCAGGTGGGTTCGCGATTACCACATCACCGGATTTGAGGCCTTCTGTCGCTTCCATCTCAGAACCAAAGTCGCGGCCGGGCACGATCTTCTCTAAATGAGCATGATGTCCGTCAGTCACGAGAGCCACCCAGAGTCCATCGGGACGAAACAAGACTGCGGTGACGGGTATGCGTGGCAGAGTGGATTGCGCGCCGAGGTTGAAATGAATGCGGGCGTAAGCCCCGGAAAGGAGGATTCCATGCGCGTTGTCGAGCTGCAGCTCGATCTGCAGCGTGCGCGTGAGTGGATCGATAGCCTGCGCCGTCGAGCTGATCGCCGCTTTGTAATGTCCGGGTCGCCCATCGAAGGTGACTTCGGCGGCGAGACCGACGCCTACTTGTGTGGCATAGGATTCGGGCACCTGGGTAAAGATGCGTAATCGATGGATATCGGCCACCCGAAACAGCGGAGTGCCGGCATTCTGGCCAGCCGCCACGAGGGCGCCAATGTCGACGGCCCGTTGAGTCACGACGCCGTCGAATGGCGCTGTAATGCGCTTAAAACCTTGCAGTTCCCGTAATCGCGCGAGGTTGGCTTCCGCCGACTCGAGCGCGGCTTTTTTAATTGCGGCTTCAGCCGACTTCTGTTCAGCGTCTTGTTTTGATACCGAGTCCGTAGCCAGTAAGCCCTGCCACCGATCATTCGTTGTCTTAGTAATTAAATAAGCGGCTCGTGCATTTTCCAGATCGGCTTGCGCTTGGCGAAATTGCTGATCGATATCGGGAGTATCGATTTGCGCAAGCACAGCGCCTTTACGCACATGAGCGCCGATATCTGTTGACCAAGACTTCACATAGCCGCTCGTACGGGCGTAAATCGCCGCCTCAGAAAAGGCCTGCGTGCTCCCAGCAAGCACCAACGACTCCCCATCCGGTGCTGGGGCTGCGGTGACGGTGGTCACTATTGGGATCGCTGCGCGGAGAGTCTCTGCGGCGAGTTGCTGTCGACTGCTGAGCCGGCCACCAATGCCCCAGGCGGCAATCAGCACCGCACTGGCCAGCAGAACGTATCGGATGCGCCGAGCGCGCATCGCCGACTGCGCTGCGGAGTCGTCAGGGAGCAATGAATCAGACATGCGCGTCTCCGTGCGACGGCTGGGGCTTGCGATGACCGTGGATCATGGCAAACACTGTGGGGACGAAGAACAGGGTGGCGCCGGTCGCACAAAGCAAGCCGCCGATCACGGCGCGTCCAAGCGGCGCATTTTGCTCGCCGCCTTCGCCTAGACCGAGCGCCATCGGCACCATACCAATCACCATGGCCAATGCGGTCATGATCACAGGACGGAATCGAATAAAGCCCGCGGACCAAGCGGCTTCGAGAGGCCGATCACCCGCGCGCATACGATCGCGCGCAAAGCTGACCACGAGCACGCTGTTCGCCGTGGCGACGCCCATGCACATAATCGCGCCGATTAACGCGGGGACGCTCACGGTGGTGTGTGTGAGGAATAGCATCCACACGATGCCAGCCAAGGCAGCGGGGAGTCCGGTGATAATAATGAAAGGGTCGAGCCAAGACTGGAAATTCACCACCATCAACAGATAGATCAGGATGATCGCGCCGACTAGGCCGACCAGCAGGCCGTTAAAAGATGAGCGCATCGTCTCGACCTGACCTTTGACCGTGGTCGTGGTGCCGCGCGGAGCGTCACCCTTCACTTCAGCTAAAACGCGCTTAATCTCGGCCGCGACAAATCCAAGATCTACCCCCTCGACCGACCCGAAAATATCGATAGCCGGCTTGGCGTTGTAGTGCGTCACGACCGCGGCCGAGGCGCTGCGGTGAAATTCGGCGAGGTTGCCCAACTGTTGACCTGCCGCGGTCGTCGCTGCACTGGTGACCGGAGTGGCGCGCAGATCGGCCAATGAGCCCATCCGATATTGCGGCGTCTGAGTGGTCACGGAGTAGGTCGATCCGGTCTTCGGATCCATCCAAAACGACGGCGCCGTTTGCGCGCTGCCTGAAAGCGAGATCAGCAAGCTCGAGGCGACATCTTTTTCGGTCAAGCCCAGCGTCGCCGCCTTCGTCCGGTCTACATCGATATTGAGGGTCGGATAATCAAAGGATTGCTGAATCCTTAAGTCGACGATTCCGGGTATGGTTTTCAACCGATCATAGATGGCATTGGTGTACGAGCGATTGCCCTGCACATTAAATCCGGATACTTGGACATCAATCGGCGTCGGGAGACCGAAGTTAAGGATCTGGCCGACAATGTCGGCTGACAAAAATGCAAATTGCGCTGACGGAAACTCGGTGCGCAGACGCTCCCGTAGTTCATGGACATAGCGCTCAGTCGGCGCGTGACTTGGCTTTAGCATCACGTAAATGTCAGCGTCCCCGGGACCAATGGGGGCTGATGTTGAATAGGCGAGATTGATACCGCTATTGGGCAAGCCGATGTTGTCGACCAGTGACTCAATCTCCTCGGCCGGAATGACCTGCCGAATCGTGGTCTCGACGGCGTCGCACAGCCGAGTTGTGGTGTCGATACGGGCTCCGGTTCGCGCGCGCACGTGCAACTTGATTTGCCCGCCATCCACCGACGGAAAAAAATCCTGACCGAGGCCGGGCAGCGGCCCAATGGGAAAGGCGAGTAATGCCGTGGCAACCGTCGCGAGCAGGAATGGGCCGACGAACTTCCAGCCTGCTTGTAGCGCTAATTCGAGTAGGCCACGGTAACCCTCACGAATCTTTTCAAATCGGTCTTGAAACCGTTGCTCGAAACGTCCCCAAATTCCACGGGCTACGTTCTCGCGTCCAACGTGATGGGCGGTTAGCCAATATTTGGCCAGTGTTGGGACGAGAGTGCGTGACAGGACATAGGAGGCCAGCATTGCGAAAACGACCGCCTCTGCCAAGGGCACAAAGAGGAACTTCGCGATGCCAGGTAAGAGGAACATCGGGACAAACACGATACAGATCGCCAAGGTCGAGACCAGAGCCGGTACGGCGATTTGTTCCGCGCCCTTCAAGATGGCCGCTTCAACGGGCGCGCCGGCCTCAAGGTGTGTGTCGATATTTTCGATCGTCACCGTGGCATCGTCGACGAGAATGCCCACGGCTAAGGCAAGTCCGCCGAGCGTCATGATGTTGATGGTCTCGCCGAGGGCGGACAAACAGATGATCGACGCGAGGATCGATAGCGGAATCGAAACGGCAATGATGAGCGTGCTGCGCCAGTTGCCGAGGAAGAGCAGGATCATCAAGGCCGTGAGGGCTGCCGCAATGATGGCTTCGCGGACGACGCCGCTGATCGCCGCGCGAACGAAAACGGATTGGTCGCCAACGAGATTGATCGTCAATTCCTTGGGCAAGGTGTCAAGGATACCTGGCAGACGATCCTTGATGCCTTTGATGATGTCGAGCGTTGAAGCATTGCCGGTTTTCAGAACGCTCATGAGGACCGCGCGTTTGCCATCTCTACGGACTATGTTTGATTGCGGCGGAAAGCCGTCACGAACATGAGCGACGTCACGGATGTAAATGACTTTGCCGTCACGGACCGTAATCGGCAGTGCGTTCAGTTCCTCCATCGTGCGCGCATTGGCATTTAAACCGACGTAGTACTCCAGGTCGCCAATCTTCTGCGTCCCTGTGGGCAAAATCAGGTTTTGCGCCCCAATCGCCGTTGAGACGTCAGCTGCGGAGAGTCCCCGGGCACGTAAAGCGTCTGGGTCGAGGTCCACCTGAATTTGGCGCTGTTGACCGCCGAAGGGATAGGGCGTGGATGCGCCCTGCACGGTGGCGAGTCCGGTGCGCAAAATCGTGTTTGAAACGTCAAAGATCTGCGCCTCGGAGAGCGAGTCACTGGAGACCGCCAACTGCAGAATTGGCACTGTTGAAGCGTTAAACGCCAATACGAATGGCGCCGTTGTGCCAAGGGGCAAGAGTCGTAATTGGGTCTGTGATACGGCGCCAATCTGCGCATAGGCGAGATCCGCATTGGCATTCGGTTGGAAGAAATACTTCACGACCGAAATGCCGTTCAAGGACTGAGACTCGGTGTGCTCCACGTCATTGACGGTTGTCTGGGCGGTACGCTCCGGCGTCAGAGCAATCCGGTTCGCCATATCTTGCGGCGGCAAGCCGGAGTAATTCCAGATGGTGGCAACAACGGGAATACGAATATTCGGAAAGATGTCGGTCGGCGTTCGCAGAATCGCAAATACGCCGAGCAGCAAGATCGTCAGTGCCAGAACGATAAACGTGTACGGGCGGCGTAGTGCGAGGTGGACGATCCACATGGTTAGGAATGTTATCCCGGTAAGCGAATGCGGCAGAAAGACAGGCCCTCAATTATAGCCGTGAGTCTCGAGCGCCGTTCGGATGTCCTTGCTCCGTAAAGATTTGTCCGGATTCAACACTTTGGGCTGACCGGAACGGCCCCGATGGCAACACGCTGGCCGTATACGGCGCGCATGCGGTGGGGTAGGGTCAGCCGCTCGGCGGCGTGATCGCCTTCTCGACGGATCTAAATCAATGAACGTGCACGACTACACCGAATTAGATGCAACGGCACTGGCTGAGGGAATCGGCCGTGGCGAGTTCACGGCTGCCGAAGTGTTGGAGGTGGCTGTGGAGCGAATTGAGGCCATCAATCCCCGGCTCAACGCCGTAACGATCTTGAACGTAGAGGGGGCCCGAGTCGACCAAGTGTCTTTGGACGGTGAGGCTCCTTTTTTCGGGGTGCCCTTCTTGGCTAAGGATATGAATATTGCGGTGCGCGGCCTGCCACTGACGCAATCTTCTCGCTGGCTCGCTGATCTGCCGCCGGCGATCGCTGATGCGCCCTTAGCGCGCCGTTGGCGGGCGGCTGGCTTGTCCATTTTGGGTCGAACGAACTTGTCGGAGTTCGCTGCCGATTTCGTCTGTGAGCCGACTTTCCGCGGTGCGACGCATAATCCTTGGGACGTTACGCGCTCGCCTGGCGGGTCGAGCGGCGGAGCTGCGGCGGCCGTCGCCGCAGGCCTCGTGCCCATGGCGCATGGCACGGATTCCGGTGGCTCCATCCGGGTTCCGGCGGCTGCCTGCGGATTGGTCGGTCTCAAACCGAGCCGAGGCCTAGCTCCCGTAGGGCCCCAGCACGACGAGCTGGCGGGGGGCTTTGACTGCGAGCATGTGTTGACCCGCTCGGTGCGCGATAGCGCTCGGATGTTGGATTTGACTGCGGGCCCAGATGCGCTCTCACGGATGCCTTTACACGTGGAGCCAGGGTCTTACTGGCGCGCGACGCAACAGATTCCTCGTCCGCTCAGAATCGGACTGGCCCTGCGTGAGCCCGGTGGTGGTCTGCCCGATGCAGACATTGGCGCTGCAGTCGAGGCAGTCGGGCGTGAGCTTGCACGCGCCGGGCATGTCGTGATGCCGTTCGAGTTCCCGGCGAGCACCGCGGTGGGTGATGCTGCAGCCCTGATTTGGATGACGGCAATCAGCGAGGACATTGAGCACCACATTCCGCTGGTTGGCCGGCCGCCTCAGCGCGAAGACCTCGATTTTGTCACCTATGAATCGTGGCAGCGGGGTCTGCGCTGGCGCGCCTCGGACTATGTTGCCGCCCGTCGGGTTTGCAGTGCCGCAACCGGCGCTTTGGTCGACGCGATGACTGGGCTTGATCTGTTACTCCTGCCGACCACCGCGACTCTGCCGCCGAAGACAGGTGAGATTGATGGTCGCACAGGGGCGATGTCCTTAGAGACCTGGGGCGCAGCCGCCTATGCCTACGCACCCTATACCGAGTTATTCAACATCACGGGTATGCCCGCGATCTCATTACCGCTGGCAGAGAGCGGGTCGGGCTTGCCGATCGGCATCCAATTGGCAGCTCCGCTGGGCATGGACGCGCGACTGTTATCGATGGCTGCTTGGCTGGAGCGCGCGATGCCTTGGGATTATCGGCTGGCCAAGCTGCGTCAGCGCTGGTGTTAACCTGCCGCAATGGTTGCGATGCGACCCTGTGCGGCCCACGCAAGATCGCCTGATCGACCGTCACTCAGTTTCATGAGGCAACGGTCAGTGGCCATGATTTATGTGGTCAATGCGTGAAGGTAAAAAAAGGGCGCCCGAAGGCGCCCTTTTTCAACTCTCGGTTTGGGGTGAGCCAAACCTTGCGTTCATCAGCCTTCTTTCGCCGGCTTGTTCACGGCCTCGATCACGGCATCCGCGACGTTGCGCGGGACCTGATCGTAGTGCGAGAACTCCATCGTGTACGAGGCGCGACCGGAGGTCATGCCGCGCAGATGGCCGATGTAGCCGAACATTTCCGAGAGTGGCACGTGTGCCACCACCGCGATGTTCGTGCCACGCTCCAGCTGATCCTGGATCGAGCCGCGACGACGGTTGATGTCACCGATGACGTCGCCGAGGTAATCACCTGGGGTCACGGTCTCAACCTTCATCACCGGCTCGAGGAGCACTGGACCCGCTTTGCGGATACCTTCACGGAAGCACGCCTTGGCCGCGATTTCGAAGGTCAGCGCGTTCGAGTCGACGTCGTGGTAGCTGCCGTCGAACAGCGTCGCCTTGAAGTCGACCGTCGGGAAGCGAGCCAACACGCCGTCTTCGAGCTGCATACGCAGACCCTTTTCGACCGATGGTACGTACTCACGCGGCACCGAGCCGCCGACCGTCTCGTCGACGAACACGAAGCCTGAACCGCGCTCGAGTGGCTCGAACTTGATCCACACGTCAGCGAACTGACCGGAGCCACCCGTCTGCTTCTTATGAACGTAGTGCTCTTCGATCGACTTCGTGAACGCTTCACGGTACGCCACCTGCGGCTGACCCATGATGCCTTCGACGTTGAACTCCGTGCGCATACGATCGAGCGTCACTTCAAGGTGCAACTCGCCCATGCCGCGCAGAATCGTTTCGCTGGTCTCACGATCGGTTTCGAGGCGGAGTGATGGATCGGCGCGAACCATCTTGCCGAGCGCTGCGCCAAACTTCTCGAGTTCAGCCTTGTTCTTCGGCTTGACCGAGACGCTGATCACCGGCTCAGGGAAGCGCATACGCTCCAACACGACTGGAGCCGTGCTGTCGCACAGCGAGTCTCCTGTGTCGGTTTCGGCCAGCGACACGAGTGCGACGATGTCGCCTGCGCGCGCTTCTTCAATCGCATTCGCTTCCTTGGCGAACATTTCGACCATGCGGCCGATCTTTTCACGCTTGCCGCGGGTCGTGTTCGTGATCGACATGCCCTTGGTCAGAACGCCCGAGTACACGCGAATGAAGGTCAGCGCGCCGTAGGCATCGTTGATGACCTTAAAAGCGAGCGCCGAGAACGGCTCGTCGTCCGAGCAAATGCGCTCGCCGATTGGGTTGCCGTCAGCGTCCACCGTCTTGATCGCTGCGACGTCGGTTGGCGCTGGCAGATAGTCGACCACGGCGTCGAGAACCTGCTGAACGCCCTTGTTCTTGTACGACGAACCGCACAACACTGGGGTGAACGACGAGGTGATCGTGCCCTTGCGCAGGCAAGCGCGAAGGGTCTCGACCGAAGGCTCGTTGCCTTCCAAGTAGGCTTCCATCGCCGCGTCGTCCATCTCAAGGCAGGTGTCGACGAGTTCGGTGCGGTACTTGGCAATGTCAGCCAGGATGGCGCGGTCGCTCGGCACGGTGATGTCGAGGTCATCGGCGATCGTCGGCGAAATGTCGAGGACCTTCCACTCGGCGTCCTTGTCATCGGATTCCCAGACGAGGGCCTTCATGTCGACCAAGTCGATCATGCCCTTGAAATTATCTTCCGAGCCGATCGGCAGATGGATGGGCAACGGACGGGCGCCCAGACGCTTCTTGATCATGTCCACGCAGCGCAAGTAGTTCGCGCCGCTGCGGTCCATCTTGTTGACGTAGCACATACGTGGCACGTCGTAGTTGTCGGCCAAGCGCCAGTTCGTTTCCGACTGCGGCTCAACACCGGCCACGCCGTCGAACACGACGACAGCGCCGTCGAGCACGCGCAGCGAACGGTTGACTTCGATGGTGAAGTCCACGTGCCCCGGGGTGTCAATGACGTTGATCTTCTTCTTGCGCCAGAACGCCGACACGGCAGCCGACTGAATCGTGATGCCGCGCTTCTGCTCCTGCTCGAGGTAGTCAGTCGTGGTCGAAGACTTCAGATCCTTGGTGTCATGAATGTCGACGATGGTGTGCTTGCGCCCCGTGTAATACAGGATGCGCTCTGTCGTCGTCGTTTTGCCGGCGTCGACGTGGGCGATAATTCCGATATTACGGATATCGGAAAGCGGAGTAGTACGGGGCATGGCTGGTTCCGTGCGGTTTGGGTTGATTCGGTCAATAGAAAACCACGGCCGGGAGCCTCGGGTTCGGTCGTTTTTCGGCCGAACCGGGCGTCCGTCCACGGTTCAATGGGCGCGAATTCTGCCAGAAACGCATGACAAAGTGCTGACTGGAGCAGGCTTTTTCACCTAGAACCTCACTCCTCTTGGATCATGAGGCGGGTGGCGACCACCTCCTGGTGGAGGCTGCCGAAGCGTGTGCGCTTCTCAAAATGAAACGAGTGACGGACCCGACTTAGTTAATTAAGTTATTGATATAAATGAGATTATGCACGCGCAGCTTGAGCGCGAGTGGGTCCATCGAGGCGCTAAAGGACAGGGCCCGGGTCGTCGGGGAGCAACTCGTGCCGCAAGAGGGGTAGCGGTGGCCCGCCCTTTGCGAGCAGACGGTCGTGGAAGCCTTTCCAGCAGGCGCGGCCGCCGCGACTGCTGCAGTAATCGTCGCGCATCTTACGGATCATCAGTTTTCCGAGCGTGTAATTGATGTAGCCCGGATCGTAGGTGCCGCGCGCGGCCTGCTGTCGAGCCTCACCGGGATTGGCGAAGGCTTTCTCCCGAAACAGTTGCTCGGCCTCAGCCAAGGTCATGTGGTGCACGTGCAAGCCGATTGCACACAACGCACGCACATTGCGCTCCAACGCATTAAATATCTGACCGATATGGGTCTCAGGGTCGCCGTCGCCGAGCCCAGCTTCCCACATCATTTCTTCTGCGTAATGGCCCCATCCTTCGGCAAAGGCATAACCGACCCAGAGCCCACCGATGACTGACGGTGTGCGGTTCGACCATTGGAATTGTAGGAAGTGACCTGGCCAAACTTCATGGGTTGAGACAAAAAGTAAATTGGCGTCCGACTCAATGTAGGCCGCTTGCTCCTCTGCCGTCCACGACGGGTCCGGTGGCGATAGGTAGTAAACGGCGGGGACTCCGCGATCGAAGTAGCCCGGCGGATCGATATACGCGCCGTTTTGCTGGTTATAGGGTGGCGAGGCCTCCACGAGCGCTTCCTCATCGCCTGGGATCGTGACAAGGTCACGATCGACGATAAAACGCTTCAGTGCCGGCAATTGCTGGCGCGCGGCGCTTACCGGACCGTGAGTCGGCTTATGAGCGTTCATCTGCTCGACGCAATCGGCCGTCGTCGCGTGAGGCGCATAGTGTCGACAGGCGTCGTCGAGTGCCGCTAAGTTTCGATCGAGATCCGCCTGAAGGGCCGCTTCCAAGGCAGACAGCGGCAGGTCGACCCGTTCAGTCATCCTCAGCATCGCTGCAAACTTTTCAGGTCCAAGCGCCTCGCTGAACGCCGTTGTCGACGGGCGGCGTTCAAGATCAGCGGCGATGGCTTCTAAGGCTTTTGCGGCGGGCTCCAGGGCTGCGCTTAATTCAGCACGCAAGGCTTCATCCCTGACTGCCGCAAACGCGAGTGGCGCATCATGGCGATAGAACGACGCGAGACCCCTGAACCCGGATACACCGAGTTTGATATAGGTCGGCGGCATTGGGCCGGCTAAATTGCGACGAATGTCTGGAGCCACGCGAACCACGTTGCGGGCATACGCGATCATGGCGCGGGCTCTTTGCTCAACCGGCGCGTAAGGTTTCACCACGTAAGTCGCGGGGTCGAGAGAATCGCCGCCGTCGCTCATGCCTAAATAAAACGCCGGATTGTGAAAGGGCGCCGCGGCAATTCGCGTCCAGAAAATTTCTCGATCCATGCGTGTGAGCAGGTGTTCACGCTCGAATCGCTCAGCCAGCGACAACTGATTGATGGGGAACTCTTCGACGCGGTGTCGAAAACGCTCGATACGAGTTTCCTCAGCTCGTAGTCCGACTTCCGACCAATCAGGAAGTTGGCCATCAAATTCATGCCGGCCCTGCGCTGCCGCAAATGCTGGGTGGTGTCGTAGATAGGACTCGACATAGTCAGTCACAAGGTCATGCCAGTGACCGTTAGGCGGCGCTTGAGTGCAGCCGCCGAGCAGCGTCATGACGGCGATCAGCCATGGACCGAAACGGTTCATCGTTAATGTCCAAACAATTCAAGTGCCGCTGCACTCATCGCGATAACGCCGGTGCGTAGTGTCGGCCCGGGCACCGGGGCATACAGCGGTGAGTGGATATTGGGGAGCGATTCATGTGCTTGTTCAGCCGCTGCGACCTTCACTGGGTCGCTCACGCCAAGCCAGAACAAGGTCACGGGGATTTGGCGATCGAGCCCTAATAGGCCGAAATCCTCACTCCCCATGATGCGTGGATAATCCCGGACGTTGGCTTGCCCGAGCGCGCTTTCAAGCGCCGGTCGGAGCCGGGCCACTAGGGCAGGGTTGTTGTAGAGGGCTGGTGCCTGTTCGGTCTCAATGAGTCGGACGAGCGGTAGCCGATCTTCAGGCAAGTCGGCGCCGAGTGCGGCTGCTCGAGCGATTCGGGCGACGGCCTGGATCATATGCTGTCGCGTGGCTTCCGTGTAGGTACGCATCGTCAGCTCGAGTTTCACTTCGTCGGGGATAATGTTGCGCTTGGTACCGCCATGGATCGAACCGACCGTCAGTACCGACGGGTCGAATGGCGAAAGCTCGCGACTCACGACGGTCTGGAGTTGCATCACGATATTGGCGGCCAGCACAACCGGATCCCGTGCATCTTCCGGTCGGGAGCCGTGTCCACCGACGCCGCGTACGATGACATCCATTGATGTTGATGTGGCGAGTGCAAAGCCACTCACGACGCCAACGGTTCCCGCCGGGATGGTTCCGGTGCTGTGCAGCGCAAGCGCGTAATCTGGCCGTGGAAAACGCTCGTAGAGGCCACCACGCACCATCGCGCCAGCCCCGTCAATGGTCTCCTCCGCGGGTTGTCCCACCAGCATCAAGGTGCCATGCCAACGATCGCGCAGCGCGGCGAGGACGCGCGCAACTCCAACCATGGAGGTGACGTGGATATCATGACCGCAGGCATGCATGACCGGGTAACTACCGCCTGCGCTGCCGGACATGTGTTTATGGCTGGCGTAGGGCAGCCCGGTTTGCTCTTCAACGGGAAGCGCGTCCATGTCGGCTCGGATCAATACCGTCGGTCCGGCACCATTGCGCAATACCCCGACGACCCCATAGGCCTGTAGGCCCGCAACGTCGTACTGGCCGAAACGCTCAGTGACCTCAAAACCTGCGGTGCGCAGCTCCCGCGCCAGATCTGCTGAGGTGTGCGCTTCCAAATGCGACAGCTCCGGATCTGCATGTAAAGCCTCGTAGTAGGCCACGAGACTGGGCAATTGTCGGTCAGCCAGCGAGGCTGGCGTGACCTCCCGCGGGCCCGCGGCTAAAGCGCTCGCTGAAAATGCGAGGACCACGAGGGCAATGCCATTACGACAAACTGCATGGAGCATGAAGACCGATCCCCTGAATGGTGCCGGTTATCCCCAAGGAGACTCCGGCAGATCTTGGAATGCGGACCGCAGCGCTGATCCCCAGCGCGAACGGACCATTTGGAAGTATTCATCGTCAGCGCCGATGGTACGCCGTTGAGTCAGCGCTAGGGTATCCCGTGGATAGATCGCGAGATCCAAGGGCAGTCCGACGGACAGATTCGACCGAATCGTCGAATCCATCGAGATCAGCGCGCATTTGGCTGCATCGCGTAGGGTCGTCTCAGGTCTGACCATGCGATCGATGATGGGCTTCCCGTACTTAGATTCTCCAATCTGGAAGTAGCAGGTTTCCGCCGAGGCCTCGATGAAGTTGCCTGCGCTGTAGAGTTGGAATAGCCGCGGTCGGTCGCCACGGATCTGTCCGCCTAAAATGAAGCTCACCGAGAAATCGATGCCGTGTTCCTTCAAGGCCGCCGCATCACGCGTGTGGACAGTCCGTATCGCCCGGCCAACGCATTGAGCGGCTTCGTACAAGTTTGCAGCGTCCATAATGAAGGGGCCATCGTCGTCGCCCGTGGCTCTGTCTGCCCAGAGGAGGCTAACGACCGATTGGGAAATCGCTAGATTGCCGGCGGACATGAGGACGAGCACGCGATCGCCTTTGCGTTCAAAGACGGTCATTTTGCGGAAGGTGCTGATGTTGTCGATTCCCGCGTTGGTGCGTGAATCCGACAGAAAGACGATGCCCTCTTCGAGCAGCGTCGCCACACAATAGGTCACAGAAAACCCCTCGGGTTATGGGATGCGGGATGTTAGGCGGCCTCGCGGTCGCCGCCAAGTTTTACTGCTGTTGCTGCTGTTGCTGCTGTTGCGGTGATGTCGCCACGAAGACAGCGACTTGCATGGATTCGCCACCGCCCCCCTGGCGTACTCCGCGGACAGGCGCAGCGTCTAGGTAGTCTCGCCCCACAGCCAGTCGGCAGTGTCTTTCGCCAACCGTCTGCCGATGCGTGATATCTAACGACATCCAGCCATTGTTTGGCCCGAGCCACACATCTGCCCACGCATGACTGGCGACTTCAGGGGCGTCTGGTGAATACACGTAGCCACTGACATAGCGCGAGGGAATCCCCGCGCTGCGGCAGCACGCCACGAATGCATGGGCATGATCCTGGCAGACGCCTTCGCCGCGCGCGAGCACGGTGGCAGCCGCGTCTGTGACGACCGTGACACCGCGTCGGTATTGGATGGCCTTGTGCAGGGCATCAGCGAGTCGCTCTACCCGCGTTCTCAGCGATGCATCGCCGACCAGGTAGCGGCTGGCGAAAGTGCGCAATTCAGGATCAGGTCGCGTGAGTGGCGTCGGTGCAAGGTACGCGAGCGGCGCCAGTGGCCCTTCATCGGCGAAGGTTTCGGATGTGCCGGTTTCTACAACCCCTTGAACAATGACCGAAATTTCGCGATGCGGCTCCTCGTAGGTCAATAAGTGCGTGATATTGCCGTACGCGTCGGTCTGTTCCATCCGTCGACCTGGCGTGCTGACTCGCCAAGACATTGCGTGCTGTCCTGCGTCACGCCGGGGCGTGAGTCGGAGCGTCTGGATCGAGTATTTGACCGGCTCTTCATACTGGTAGATCGTCTCGTGCCGAATATGGAGTTGCATACGGCGCTCAGTAGACAGTGGCAGGGAGGAGGAAGTCTCGTGCAATTCGCCACGATAAATCGGCGAGCGTCACGAGGAACTGATTGAGGTAGACGTTCAAGCCCTGAGCCGATAAATCGTCAATGCGGCCGTAGCGCAGACTTGAATACAGGGCGCCGCAGCGTCGCGCAGTCTCATCAGAGCCTTCATTGCCGACCAGCTTTAGATTGGCATGCAATTCCTGCATACAGCGGTGTAACGAGCGCGGTAGATCGTCGCGCAAGATCAACAATTCTGCGACCCGACGCGGGGTCACTGCACCGCGATAGACCTTTCGGTAGACCTCGAATGCAGACAGCGAGCGCAACAGCAGCGTCCAAGCGTAGCTATCAGGCACGGTCGCATTGTCGATCAGTTCCATCCCGGGTTGGGCGCGTGCCAGTAGCATGCGCGCTGTTCCGTCGGCGCCCTCCAGGAATGTGCCGAGGCGCGTGAACTGAAACGCATCGTCTCGCAACATGGTGCCGAGGGTTACGCCGCGAGAGAGGTGAGCACGGTATCGGACCCATTCGAGGAATGGGCCAATCGCGGGTGCGCTGCGACTGGTGGACTTGCGCATATCCAGCCACGTTGTATTCAGGGTTTCCCACATTTCCGACGTGATCGAACCACGCACAGCGCGGGCGTTTTCGCGAGCGGCGCCGAGGCATGACACGATGCTGCCCGGGTTTTCCCGATCAAAAGCCAAATAATTGAACGCGTTGGCTGTAGTGAGCGTTCCATACGCACTTTGAAACGACTCAAGTTGGCCAAGGGATGACAGGGTTGCCGTCCATTGCCGTTCAAAATCTTCCGGCGTGTGTGGCAGTAAGGAGTGACGATAGTGCACGTCCAACATGCGAGCGAGGTTCTCCGCTCGCTCCGTTTGGCGCGACATCCAGTACAGATGGTCGGCGGTGCGGGATAGCATCATTGTTCCAACACCCAGGTGTCTTTGGTGCCGCCGCCTTGACTGGAGTTCACCACGAGTGACCCTTGGCGCAGTGCCACCCGGGTAAGCCCCCCGGGGACGATGGTGATGTCCCGGCCAGAGAGCACGTAAGGACGCAAGTCGATATGCCGAGGGGCAAGACCTTGCTCAACGAATGTGGGGCAGGTGGAGAGCGCCAGCGTCGGCTGAGCGATGTAGTTCGATGGGTTGGCGAGAATCCGGTGGCGGAATTCCTCAATTTCTGCCGCTGTGGATGTGGGCCCGATGAGCATCCCGTAGCCGCCGGCGCCATGGACTTCTTTAACCACCAATTCCGGCAGATGAGCGAGCGTGTAGGCGAGATCCTCTGGGCGACGCAATATATAAGTCTCTACGTTTTTCAACGAGGCTTCTTCGCCGAGATAGAACCGAACCATGTCCGGCACATAGGGATAGATTGATTTATCGTCGGCAATCCCAGTCCCAATCGCATTTGCAATCGTGACGCGCCCGGCCCGGTAAGCCGAGAGTAGACCTGGAACTCCCAGCAGCGAGTCGGGCCGGAACGCCAACGGATCTAAAAAGTCATCGTCGATGCGCCGATAAATGACGTCGACGCGGCGCGGTCCCATCGTGGTTCGCATGTAGACGGAGTCGTCACGCACGAACAGATCCTGACCTTCCACCAACTCGATGCCCATCTGCTGGGCCAAAAAGGCATGCTCGAAGTAAGCGCTGTTGTGGGCGCCCGGAGTCAATAAAGCAACGACCGGTTCTTTGACGCCAACCGGGGCGACGCTGCGCAGGTTTTCCAGGAGCACATCCGGGTAGTGTTCGACCGGGGCGACGGGGTGCGCCGCGAACAATTCCGGGAAGAGTCGCATCATCACTTTGCGATTCTCAAGCATGTAGGACACGCCGGAGGGCACTCGCAGATTGTCTTCCAATACGCGGAAGGTACCTGCACCGTCGCGGACGACGTCGACGCCCGCGATGTGGGCGTAAATGCCGCCTGGGACGTCAATGTCCTGCATTTCCGGACGATACTGTGTATTGCAGAGGATGACCTCGGCGGGAATGACCCCGGCTTTGAGGATCTCCTGCTCGTGGTAGACATCGTGCAGGAACGCGTTCAGTGCACGTACGCGTTGCTTCAGGCCGGTCTCCAATAACCGCCATTCATCGGCCGCCATGACGCGCGGCACGACGTCGAAGGGGATCAGCCGTTCCGTGCCTTCATCCTCACCGTAGACCGCAAACGTGATGCCGACCCGATGGAACAGAGAATCGGCCTCCGCTCTGCGGCGGCTGATGACATCCGCGCTTTGCGTATCCAGCCATTCGCCATAGCGTTGGTAGTGTTTTCGGCGAGTCTTGTCCGCCGTCAACATCTCGTCATATGCAGCCACGGTGGGATTTTCCTGTCTCAGACTGGAGCCACTGATGCGCGTTCCGTGCCAAGCGAGGCGGGGGTCAGCACTTTCAATGGCTTAGCGTCGCACATTCGCCCAACCCGCACCATCTTGGTGCGAGGGCGGCGGGACCCGACCTTTTTTCGGGCGCTGAATCATTTGCCTATTTCTTGACAGTTATGTGTAGAATGCGCGCCCCAAGCGTCGTTCGGCAATCCGATCGGCGGGATGCGACAACGCATCGGCTACTCAAGCACGCGCCCGTAGCTCAGCTGGATAGAGTACCTGGCTACGAACCAGGTGGTCGGAGGTTCGAATCCTTCCGGGCGCGCCATTTCCCAATGTTCTTTTTTAGCAACCGGCACGGCCAATCCGGTCGACGAACGCGTTCGTACACCGGCTGCACACCTCAGCCTGTGCAGCGCTTACCGAGTATTGCGAGTAATGTAAATTAACATTACTTCTTTGGGATCGGTATTGAGGTAGTCATGGCAACCTTTAAGGTGACTGCGAAAGGGCAGGTGACCTTTCGACGGGACGTGTTGCAACACCTACGGATTCACCCGGGGCAGCAGATCGAATTGGTCAAGCTTCCTAACGGTCGTATCGTGCTGAGCGCTGCTGCACCTCAGGGAAAGATCGACGACTTCATCAGGATGTACTCTGGAAAGACCGAGAAAGTGGCGACGCTTGATGAAATCAATGATGCAGCTGCCGCCGGATGGGTCGGTCGTCCGTGAAGATCATCGCCGACACCAACATACTTGTCAGAGCGGTCATCCGCGATGATGCAAAGCAGAGCCGGGCTGCGATTCAGATGTTGCGGGAGGCTGAGTTGATCGCGGTGCCCTTGCCCGTTTTGTGTGAATTCGCTTGGGTGCTCCGGCGCGTATATTCGCTCTCCGTGGCGGAGATTTCAGCCGCCATAGAAACTTTGATTGGTTCGAAAAATGTCACGGTGAACCGCGTGGCTGTCGAAGCCGGACTTGATGTGCTGCAGCACGGCGGAGATTTTGCCGACGGATTGATCGCGTTTGAAGGGCGGTGGCTTGGGGGCGAGACATTCGTCTCTTGTGACAAACAGGCCGTCACGTTGATTGCGAGCCAAGGCCAACCGGTCAGGCTGCTGTCATGACGATCTTGCGATGAACCCGATGGTCGACGGGCTGTCGAATGGCTTTTGACGAACTATCGATGCCGCCTAACCCCAGTTAAACCGCCGAGCAGCGGTCGGTCTGGTCCCTTGTTCCCTATTTTTAAGTCCCTGCTAGGGCGAGTGATCGTTCCCATGCGGCGATTAATTCGTTAATGTGACATGCCTGTTAAGCGCCCGTAGCTCAGCTGGATAGAGTACTTGGCTTCGAACCAAGTGGTCGGAGGTTCGAATCCTTCCGGGCGCGCCATTCCTGACCGCTAGATCGAATGCGGTTTAGCGCGTGTCGTTACAGCGCTGAGGTAATGGGCCGGGGATCGTCGGCGCACACGCGACAGACACCCTTCCTCAGATCGATATGCCGGCTCTGCAGCCTGCTCGGGTCCTTTCCTCATCTGAGCTTGCGCCCAGATCGCCGTCGAGGGACTCATGAAATAGACTGCCGCCGCGCTGTTGACCAACGGCAGATCTGTTTGCCGCTGCCTGTTGCGGCCTCACGGATTGGCGGAAAAGTCGATGGCGCATCGCCGGCATAGACGCGGTAGCATCGCCCTCGGATTACTCGTTTAGGTAGGGCACTAGTCATTATGAGTACATCAGCGACCAACAAGTCCGACAGTGGCATGGAGCACTTTGGCTATCGCGAATCACTCGATCGCAGTATTGGTGCATTCGGTAGTTTTGCGGCAGGTGTCAGCTATATCTCGATCCTCACCGGCACCTTCCAGTTGTTCTATTTCGGCTTTGGGACTGCCGGACCGGCCTATCTGTGGTCTTGGCCCATGGTCTTGGTTGGGCAGTTGGCAGTGGCGCTGTGTTTCATGGAATTGGCGGCCAAGTATCCGATTGCCGGCTCCGTCTACAACTGGTCGAAATTACTCGGCAGTGCTGCGGTCGGCTGGTCATCGGGGTGGTTAATGCTGACCGCGTCGATCGTGAGTCTTGCCGCCGTCGTACTGGCTTTGCAATTGAATTTGCCGCGACTCTGGAGCGGATTCCAGATCGTTGGAGACGGCTCAGGCGCGCATGACTTCGCGGCCAATGCCGTGGTGTTAGGCACCTGCCTGATCGCGCTAACAACCTTAATCAATGCGCTCGGCGTTCGCTTGATGGCCATTATTAATAGCGCCGGCGTCTTCATTGAGCTGATTGCAGCTTGTCTGATCGCCGTAATCCTTGCGGCGCACACGACGCGCGGGCCTGAGGTGTTCTTCTCGACTCAGGGCATTGGTCTGGGTAAGGACGGTGGCTATCTCGGCGCCTTCTTGATCGCGTCCTTGGCGTCGGGCTACGTGATGTACGGCTTTGATACTGCAAGCTCGCTCGGCGAGGAAACGCTGGAACCGCGGCGGACGGCGCCCCGGGCGATTTTGCGAGCCATCTTGGCGTCCTTTGTCATCGGTGGCGCCATTCTGGTCTTTGCCGTGCTCTCGGTGCCGCATCTCGATGACCCGAAGATTTCGAGCAGCGACGGCGGCTTGCAGTACATCGTCGAACAAGTCATGTGGGGGCCTCTGGCCAAGGTGTTCTTGGTCTGTATCGTCGTGGCCGTTTCGGTCTGCGCTCTGGCGGTGCACACGGCGGCTATTCGGCTCGCCTTCGCCATGGCACGCGACAACGCGTTGCCCTTCGGTGAGCGTCTGGCCAGGGTGAATGCCAAGACGCAAACACCGATCGTTCCGGCGGTCGTGATCGGCGCCATTGCCGCTCTCATTCTTGTGATCAACATCGGACAACCGAAGATCTTTACGGTGCTGACCTCCATCGCCGTCATCATGATTTATTTGGCGTATTTGATGGTGACCGCGCCGATGCTGAAGAAGCGTCTTCAGGGTCAATGGCCACCTCCAGATCTGGCGGCCGGTGGTTACTTTTCGATGGGGCGTTGGGGCCTTGCCGTCAATATCCTTGCGGTCGTATGGGGGATCGGAATGGCGCTGAATCTGGCGTGGCCACGCGAATCCGTCTACGGCCTACCCTGGTACAACACTTGGGGTGCCTTTGTGTATATCGCTGTGATTCTGGGCACCGGGCTCTTATGGTTTGCGCTCAAAGGGCGACACCACATCGGCACACTCGCCGCCCACGCGATGCCGACGGAGTCGACACCGGACTAAATCGCTCGTCATCCGTCCCTGAAGCGCTCAACGCGGAGGCGTTGAACGCTTAAAGCCAATCCTGGTCCCTTCCAATCAGGGTTTTGATGGCTCTGGGTAGTGGAACGGATTGGTCACCGACGGTTTCGTTGGGATCGCTTTGTGCGGGAGCGGAAGGTCAGAATTTGCCGCATCGAGCAGCAACGTCGCGAGTACCACGGCAGCCTGGCGTAGATCATCCGGACGCAAGTGATCGAAGGTGTCGATATTCGTGTGATGCACACGCGAGCCGTAGTCCAAAGGGTCTTGCACGAACTGGAAGGCGGGTAAGCCGATGCGGCTCATGATGACGTGGTCGGTCCCGCCCGTGGGCGAAGCGACGACGCTGCTGGCGCCGAGGCTCGCAAACGGCGCCAGCCATTCTCGCAACATGGACGCCGCGCCAAAATTGCCCTCGGCGTGGATGCCGCGAATCTTGCCCGAGCCATTGTCGATATTGAAATAAGCGCCGAGCTCTAAATAGCCCGGTAAATATTCATTCGGCGTCAGGTCGTCAGCAAAATAAGGACCGAGTGCAGCGATTTCTGGATCCGAAGGTGTTGGCCACTTTGCCAGATGCGAGTTCACGTAAGCGGCCGAGCCGTGGAGTCCTTGTTCCTCACCGGACCACAACGCAAACCGGATTGTGCGTTTAGGGGTGACTCCAAGACTTGATAAGATGCGTGCCGCTTCCATCACGACCGCGCTTCCGGCACCGTTGTCTGCCGCACCGTCTGCCGCGACCCAACTGTCCAGATGGGCGCCCGCCATGACGTAGCCACTCTTGGCGTCTTTGCCCGGAATCTCCGCGAGTACGTTGTAGGCTTTCGTGTCCTGATCTTCAAAATGTACGCGGCTGTCTAATTCGAGGGTCACGTCCCCACTCTTCGCCAGACGGGCGAGCCGTCGATAGTCCTCCGCGGAGATTTCAAACCCCGGCAGTTCAGGCGTATGGCCCACCCGGAATTCATAGCCTTCGCCATGGACGAGACTGCCTGGCAGCCGCGACATGCGCACCCAGGCCAACGCGCCTTCTTGCGCGAGGAAATGATCCAGCGCTGTGGCGAATCGGTGCCGCTCCAGCGTTTTTGCCAAGGAATCGGCCTCGGTATGTGGGATCGAGTAGCGGTCTTGCTTATAAATGTCACTGTCCGTGAAACGCTGGAATGGGGCGTCGAGATCGTCTTTGGGGTCATCAGGCCAACTGATGAGCACGATGCGACCTTTCAGTTGTCCCTGATAGCCCGCGAAATCTTTTTCTGTGCGCATCGGCGCAATCCTGATCCGGGCGCTGATGGCGCCCGGCGTGGCCGGCGTCCACGCGACAGGAATGGAGCGCAGTGCGAGCGGTCTCGGCGACAGCATGCGGACGCTGGACGATTCAATCCACCAACCCCGACCGAACTCAAAGCCTTCGGTATGGACGTTCTTGAGGCCCCAGCGGCGTAGTTCGCCCTGCGTCCAACGCTCGGCCTCGCGCATCGCGGGCGAGTTGGTCAGGCGTCCGCCGATGGCATCGCTCAGATGGACGACCGTGCTGACCACTTCGCCGTGATTGAAGCCCGCGTCGGCGATCCGCTCCATGGTCATGGCATCAACGGGCGGCGCGGCGATCGCATTGGGCGCGGTGGCCACGACGGCGGCCGTCAGAGTACTCATCAGCAGTGAACGCATGGTCATGAGGGGGCTCGCATCAGCAAGGATTTGCGGATGCTACGGGTCGCTTGGCGCCCTGCCAAGTCGTCGGGCCGGGTGGAACTCTTTACTCACCGATCTCGGGTAGGCAGACGGGTAAATCGGCTCACCGTCACAGCGCCGGGGACCATCGACCCAAGCGTAAAGTATCCGCCGGGTCATGTCGAAGTGGCGCAACACGCGTCATATCGTTGGAGAATCTTTGGAGACCTACGTGTACGCGCGGTCCGGATCGCCGGAGCCAGCATGGGCGGTGCTTCGTTGATACAGGCGATAGGCCCGAGTTTTTCAGGGGAACTCATCGGTGTGTTGCCGTGCTCGCGCGAAAAAGGACTGGCGGGTAGTCAGCTAGGGTAATTCCAACGCTCGCTTGGGCGAATGGTGAGCTGCAGCTTCTGCAGCCCCTGCCTGGGATTGGCTAAGGTGTTCGCGGAATCGCGCCGTGGGTCTCCCGCGACCGCCTGATGGCGCCGTCAAGAGCACCGACCTTCAGACCGATTTTCGCTGTGTGTACGCCCGCAGTGACCCTGACCCCGCCCTAGGACCGATAATCTGACGGATTTAGTTGCCGTGTCGGCCGTTGCTTCGTCCGGAGTCGCCGAGTTGGCGCTCCAACCACTGTCGAACCCGCTGGGCGTCGGCTACACGGGTGTATTTACCGGCGGAATCGAGGAGCACAATGATGACCGAACGACCTTCAACCACCGCTCGCATGACCAAACAGCGGCCTGCTTCAGCGATATAGCCGGTTTTCTGAACAATGATGTTCCAAGCCGGATTTTTCACCAAGGCATCGGTGTTGTGGAACTCGGTCGCACCGCGGTGTTTGACGGAGACGGAGTAGCTCGGATCGGTGGAGTACTCCTGAATGATCTGGTGGGTGCTCGCGGCGCGCACCAGTTTGGCCAGATCTTCAGGGCTCGCGACATTTTCGTTGTCGAGTCCGGTGGGCTCAACAAAGTGCGCTGAGGTCATGCCGAGCGCCTTGGCTTTGGCATTCATGGCGGCGACGCAGGCCGCTAATCCACCCGGGTAGGTCCGGCCTAGGGCATGCGCGGCGCGATTTTCCGAGGACATCAGCGCGAGGTGCAGCAGGTCACCACGGCTGAGCGCGGTCCCAAATTCTAAACGCGAGGTCGACGTCTTCGCGGTATCGCCGCGATCGTCAGGGACGACGGTAATGACCTCGTCCATCGGCTGATGCGCTTCCACGACCACCAGTGCCGTCATCAGCTTCGTGATTGAGGCGATGGGCATGGCGACGTCGGCTTGGCGGGACAGCACGACCGACTGCGAGGCCTCATCTAATACGTAGAACGAATTGGACTTCAGGTCCGGGCCGCCCGCATGGCGGGTAGCTGCGGCGCGCTCATGGGCGAGCGGCTCCGCACTGCCGGCGGCAATCGCGTGGGCGCGGGCCTTATGGCCATGAACCGACGTTCCGACCGCTTGACCCGCCTTCGCGCGGTGATGCTCAACCGTTGCGGCCGCCGGTAAGCTGACCAAGACCGCCAAGGCGGTTACGGGGACGAGAATCGCGGTGCAGCGGCGGTGGGACATGTAACCCCCGAAGGTCAATCAATCCAGATAGATTAAGACTTTGCGCGCGATACGTCACGCCTTGGATGAGCTATTCCGGATATTTTTAACGTCCCTGAGCTCAAGGGCCCGAAAGTCTGATGACCTGGCGTCCTGACGCGATGGTGCGCTTGACCAACGGCCGCCCTCACTCACCGCCCGTGGGCCGGTGGCGCCAACCGCAAGCCCTCGCGGCCGATTGCCTTTCGGATCGCGCTCGCCTTCGGTTTTGATCGATGGCCAGATCGACTGTGGGCTGAAACTGCGACTCCGCTCTACATTTTGGGGGTGCGAATCGATGCAATATGTCGCCTCGAACGGACTTCGGCGCCGACCGTACTGCCCGTAGGCCACTGGATTAACCAAAGAGTGAACCCATGATCGTTAAGAAATCACTGACTTCGTTGAGAGCCTTCTGTGTCCTCTGTCTCGGCGTGTCGCTGCTGGTTGTAGCGGGAGCTGCGCAGGCGGTGGAGGGAGTCGCGGCTGGAGAGAATCCGGCGGCGAAGTGGAACGAGAAGGATCGAGTGAGTTACTCGGTAGGCGCGCAGACGGGACGT